>CAJXSZ010000014.1 GCA_913060815.1 uncultured Sulfitobacter sp.
CGAGATTTCTGCCTGTCTCGTGGGCTCGGAGATGTGTATAAGAGACAGGCCTGCAGCAGGGCGTCTTGCGCATCCAGTACGACCTGATCACGCTCTTTGGCAGTACGCTCAAGCGCGTCGGCCATAAAATCCATCGGGGCTGTGCTCGCGGCGACCTGCACCGCGCCACCGTCCTCGGATTGCAGGGCGGCAACTTGGGTCCGGGCCTGCTCACGGTCTTTCATGGTGTCGCGCAGAGTGGACTGGATCACTTCGATCCCTGTCTCAAGTTCGCGGCGGCGTGTCTCGGAGGACAGCAGTTCGGATTGCATGATCGAAATCTGGGCAAGTGCCGCGTTAAAACGCTCTTGCGCGGCAAGCGCTTCCTCGGCACGGGCGTCGCGCTGGCCGCTCAAATCGTTGAGACGCGCCTGATAGGTCCGCTGGTCCCGCTTTGCCTGCTCACGGAAGTTGCCAGAGCCGATGCTGTCCATCAAAATGATGGCAGTCGCCACGATCGCCCACGCCACAAGGGCCGAACATCCGGCCATCGCAATAAGCTGGGTGACAGGGCGCAAGCGGATGAAACGCGTGTCATTGTCTGATTTCAGAAATACGCGGCGCTCCGGAAAATGCTTTTCCAGAAACGCATGAGTTTTAATCGCGAGCTGTGTACGCACGTCTTTTTTTTCCCTCTTTAACCTGCCATGGTCCAATGTGTCCCTCACAGGTCCATCAACGCACCCGCAATACCCTTTTGAGGAGGGGGCGGGCAACCCTTCTGGTCTGCCACGCCCGATCCCTGCCTGTTTATGTGGCAATTGGGCAAAAATCCGCCTATTTCAGCGGATTGTCGTCCGAGGCTTACCTTGAACCCTGCGTTTCTTCGGCCAAGGGCCAGTAGAAATCGGGCGGTATGCCCGCTTCGGCACGCTTCTCTTCGTTAAAGGGCGGCTTGAGCTGCCCGTGGAAGTATTGCCGCACCAGTGCGTGGAATTTCTGCGTCGGATCAAGCTCGTGGCGGCCGCACAGGAAATGAAACCACTTTGAGCCATAGGCGACATGATGCACTTCCTCGGCATAGATCGTCTCAAGGGCTGCAACGGCGTCGGTCTCTTTGGCCTGCTTGAACACGCGGATCATATTTGGTGTCACATCCAGCCCGCGTGCTTCCAGTACCATGGGCACAACGGCCAAACGTCCCATGAAGTCATCCACCGTGTCCTCGGCTGCACGCCACATGCCTGCATGGGCGGGCAGCGCGCCATAGTGGCTGCCTGCCGCTTCAAGGCAGTCACACATCAGGTTGAAATGTTTGGATTCTTCATCAGCGGCTTTTACCCAGTCGTCATAATAGCCGATGGGCATCGGCACATCTGTGAAGCGCGCAATAATGTCCCAATGCAGATCAACCGCGTTCAGCTCGATGTGGGCAACGGCATGCATCAGGGCTATCCGCCCCTCAGGCGTTCCTGGTTTGCGATGTGGCACGTCGCGCGGGCTGAGCAGTTCTGGTGCGGCGGGGCGCGCAGGATGTAGCGGCGGATTGGCCGTGCCGATCTCGGGATGGGCACCATCCGCGCGCGCCGCACGCCACATCGCAGCGTATTTGTGCGACAATGCGGTCTTTTCGCGCCCGTCCGCCGTACGCAGAACCGCTTCGGCCATTTCGGCAAGAGGCATCATAACGCGCGCACAGCCTCCAGCACTTCTTCAACATGGCCAGGCACTTTTACCTTGCGCCATATCTGCGCAATCGTGCCATCTGCGGCGATCAGAAAGGTGGCGCGCTCGATCCCCATGGATTTCTTGCCATACATGTTCTTTTCGACCCACACGCCGTAACTCTCGGTCACACTGCCTTCTTCATCGGACAACAGCGGTGCGGTCAGCCCGTATTTCGCGGCAAACTTATCGTGCTTTGCCATCGTATCACGGGAGATGCCGAACACCTTTGCGCCTGCGGCCTCGAACGAGGCGAGGTTCTCGGAAAAGCCGATGTTTTCCTTGGTACAGCCCGGTGTGTCATCGCGCGGGTAAAAGAACAGCACCACGGCTGATCCTTTCAACGCACTCAAGGTTACTTCGCCCCCGCCTGTCACGGGTAGGGTGAAATCGGGGGCGGTTTCGGCAATCTCTGGCACAGGCAATTCTCCGGTTTGTGATATCGTGTGGTGCGACCTTGGACTGGTCGCTCTGCTCTGTCATAGTAGGGCAGTGGCCCAAAAGTCCAACCTTGGCCATGTCCGATACATCACCTTTCAAGAGTGACCTATCCCTGATGGTTGAGACGACCCCGCCAGAGCCGCCAAAGACACCGCGCCGCAAACGGGGCTGGTTCTTGCTTTTGCTCGGGCTTTTTAACGCGGCTTGGGCGCTTCTGGTTCTGGTCACGGTCGTGGCTGTTGCGGCCGTTTACCTGCTCTATGACCGCCCTGTGGTGATCCCTGCTTGGGCCGAAGCGCGCATAGAAAAGCGTCTGGCCACCGAATTTCCCGATGTGGCTATCGGCTTTGACGAGGTCCGTCTGCTTATGCAGGAAGGATGGCGGCCGCGTGTGCGTTTGCGCAACGTGACTGTCACAGACAGCGACGGTGCAGAGCTGGTACGCGTCGCCGAAGCGCGGGTCCGCTTTTCGCTGGACGGTTTGCGATCTCGACAGGCGCAACCCGCCGAAGTGGCGCTCGAGGGGGTGTTCGCCACGCTGATCCGCGCCGAAGACGGCAGCCTGTCGCTACAGCCCGAGCAGCTTGGCAGCACGGGTAGTGCGCGGCAAGGTCCACCGCTCGGGCGCCTTGTGACCCGAATTGATGAAGTATTGCAACAACCTGGCCTCGCCAGCCTTGATCATGCCGAAATCCGTGGCCTCACTCTGCAGTTCGTCGACCGAAGGGCAAAGCGGGCCTTTACTCTTGATGGCGGGCGCATGATCGCAGAGCGCGATCAGGGAATGCTGACGGCGAGTGCCGATCTGGCAGTCTTGGGCAGTCAGGGGAGCGTGACGACCCTCGCAGCAAGCTACAGTAGTGAGATTGGTGTGCCTGAAGCGCAATTCGGTGTTCGCATTGATGGCGCGTCGGCAGAAGATATCGCCACCCAAAGCCCGGCCTTTGCCTGGCTTGGTGCGCTGCGGGCGCCGATTTCGGGCGCTGTGCGCTCTGGGGTGCGCGGCGATGGCACGCTGGCCCCCTTGAACGCTACGCTGCAAATCGGGGAAGGGGCTGTTCAACCCAACTCCGAGACGTTGCCGATCCCCTTTGAGGGTGCGCGCGCCTACTTCGCCTATGACGCGGCTCAAGGGCTGCTTGATTTCAGCGAAATGTCGGTGCGCAGCAAATGGATTACCGCGCGCGCAGAAGGGACGGCCTCGCTGACCGGATTGCGCAGTGGTGCGCTCGAGACATTGGTGGGGCAGTTTGCGGTGACGCAATTTCAGGCCAATCCTTTGGAGTTCTACCCCGAGCCAGTCAGCATCGAGGGGGCCGAACTGGATTTCCGGTTGCAGGCCGCGCCCTTCAAGCTTGAGATCGGGCGGCTCGATATCTTTGATGCGGGCCAGACCCGCCATGCCAAGGGGACATTAAGCGCCGAGCCCGAGGGCTGGCGAGTGGCCCTTGATGCTTATACCGATACGATCGACCCTGCGCGCATCATCGCGCTTTGGCCCGACGCAGTGCGCACGCGCACGCGCTCATGGCTGGCCAGCAATCTGATCGCAGCTGATATCAGCAATGCTGATTTCGCCTTGCGACTTGAGCCCCGTCAGCGGCCAGAGACCTTTCTATCTTTCGATTACCAAGAAGCCACAGTGAAATTTATGCGCACCCTGCCGCCGATCACGCAGGGGCGGGGACATGTCAGCCTCAATGACGGGCGTTTCGTGGTCGCGCTGGACGAAGGTATCGTGGAGGCCGACGTAGGCGGCGCGATACGCGTCACGGATTCTTCGTTTATTCTGCCCGATCTGATGGTGCGCGGCGGCACGCCGGCGATCGTACGGCTTAACACGACTGGTTCACTGCCAGCAGCACTCTGGATGTTGGACCAACCGCCCATTGGCGCGATGCAGCGCGCAGGGTTGCCCGTTACATTGGGACAGGGCGAGGTGGCGGCCTCGGGCACATTGTCATTTCCGCTCAAGCGCGGTGGCCGCCCTGCGGAGGTGGTTTTTGATGTCACAGGCGATGTACGTAATTTGACCAGCAGCGATCTGATCAAAGGGCGCACGCTCGCGGCAGACCGGCTGCGGGTGACGGCCAATAACACCAATGTTCGGATCGCTGGGCAAGGCACGCTTGACGGGGTGCCGTTTGACGGCCGATTTGACCAGCCTCTGCGCGGCGGTCTTGGGACCAGCACGGTGAGCGGCACCGCGCGGATCACGCAAAGCGCGCTGGATGCCTTCAACGTGGCTTTGCCCCCTGGCACGCTGTCAGGAGCGACCCAAGCACAGATAGCCATTGATCTGGAGCGCGGACAATCGCCGCGCATGAGCCTGAGGTCGGATTTGCAGGGTGCCGCGCTGCAGATCCCGCAATTGGGTTGGCGCAAAGCGGCGGGCGCGCGAGGCGCGCTCGATATGGACATCCGTTTGGGCGCAAACCCCGCAGTCACTGCGTTGCGCCTAAGTGGCGCAGGGTTGCAAGCAGAAGGCTCTGTTTCTCTGACGCAAGGCGGCGGGCTGGACCGACTGGCTCTGTCTCGGCTGCAAGTGGGAGATTGGCTGGATGTGCGGGCCGCTCTTGTAGGCCAAGGTGCGGGCCGCGCGCCGCAGGTGGTGGTGCAAAACGGGCGGATTGATCTGCGCACCGCACAATTTGGCGGCGCAGGAGAGGCAGGTGCTGTTGCAAACACACGCCAAGCCACTGCGCCAGCGCCGCCGATGCGTGTGACATTGGACCGTTTGCAGGTGACAGATACGCTCTGGCTGCAAGGGCTGGCGGGGACATTCAGCACCACCAGCGGGCTTGATGGGCCGTTCGAGGCACGGGTAAACGGTGGCACAGGGATTTCGGGCCGCGTGGTGCCACAAAACGGGCGCTCTGCGATCAGGCTGACCTCTGCGGATGCAGGAGGGGTGCTACGCTCGGCTGGAGTTTTGCAACAGGCTGTGGGCGGCAGGCTTGATCTGTCGCTGATACCGGTCGGCTCTGGCGGCGCGTTCGACGGGCAGCTGGCCGTCAACGGCGTCTCGATCAAAGATGCGCCGTCTATGGCCGCTTTGGTCAATTCACTCTCGGTGGTCGGGCTGGTGAACGAGATGAACGGTGACGGTATCTTTTTCGATGAGGTGGAAGCCGTATTTCGTCTGACCCCCGACCGGATGACGCTGACCCAAGGCAGTGCTGTGGGGGCGTCTCTGGGGCTGTCAATGGACGGTGTCTATGCCACCGATACAGGCCAGATCGCGATGCAGGGTGTGGTGACACCTGTCTATTTGCTCAACGGGATCGGATCGGTTCTAACCCGTAAAGGTGAGGGGTTCCTGGGATTTAATTATGAGCTGAGCGGTCCTGCTAAATCGCCGGAAGTCTCTATCAATCCGCTGTCTGTTCTCGCGCCCGGTGGGCTGCGCGACATCTTTCGTGGCCCGAAAACGCAAGCGCCCCAGGTTGAGGGGGAGCAGCCCCCGCTCCAGACGCCGCAGCCCGCCGAGAGGCCGTCAAATACAGCCGTTGAACGTGACTTCGAAGGGCGATAAGGCGACGCCATGAAACTCAGTGATTTTGACTTTGACCTCCCCGAAAATCTCATCGCCGTGCGCCCCGCACAGCCGCGATCCTCTGCGCGTTTGCTGGTAGCGCAAGGGGAGACGATCTGCGATGCGAAGGTGTCTGATCTAACCCAATGGCTTAGGGCAGGTGACCGTCTGGTGCTCAATGACACGCGTGTCATTCCCGCGCGCCTGTCTGGCGCCCGCCACCGTGATAGCGCGCAAGGACCTGTCGTTGCCAAGATCGAGGTCACGCTGTTGGAGCCGCAATCGGATGCGGGCGTCTGGTCGGCCCTCGTCAAACCCCTGCGCAAGCTCAAGATGGGCGAGACGGTCATCTTCTCCTCTGATCTAAGTGCGGTGATGGAAGGGGCGGCGGACGGCCAAGCCTACCTGCGCTTCAACCTGACGGGCGATGACTTTGACACGGCCTTGAATGAAGCGGGCGCGATGCCACTACCGCCCTACATTGCGGCAAAGCGGGCAGCCGATGCACAGGATAAGACGGACTATCAGACGGTTTGGGCCAAAACCGCAGGTGCTGTGGCAGCGCCCACGGCGTCGTTGCATTTCGACGCGCCACTGCTTGAGGCGCTGCGAGAGCTTGGTGTAAGCATTAGCTACGTCACGCTGCATGTGGGGGCGGGGACATTCTTGCCTGTCAAGGTTGACGATATCTCGGACCACAAAATGCATTCGGAATGGGGGCAAGTCAGCGAGGGCGCCGCCGCGGAGATTGCGGCAACCAAAGCGGCGGGCGGGCGCGTAATCCCTGTCGGCACAACAGCGCTCCGCCTCATCGAGACGGCAGGGCGGGAAGGGGCCATCAGCGCGTGGGAAGGTGACACCGATATCTTCATCACACCGGGGTTCACCTTCAATGTGGCGGACGCGCTGATGACCAATTTTCATCTGCCCAAATCGACGTTGATGATGCTGGTCTCGGCCTTGATGGGATCGCAGACCATTCGCGATATTTACGCCCATGCGATTAGCCAAAAATATCGCTTTTTCTCTTACGGAGACGCATCGCTGCTGATACCGCCACGCAAAAGCGACTGAACGGGGTCGCAGGCAGACCCGACAGGGCGGCAAATGCGCTGTTAGGGCTGAGAAATAAGGTAAGGATTCGGAACAATGTGGCAGGTCTTCATAAGCGCTTGGGCGCTGTTATTCGGTATGTTCCTGTTGATGCTCGGCAACGGCATGCAAGGCACGCTGCTTGGTATTCGCGGTGAGCTTGAGGGCTTTGATACCTTTGCCATGTCGATTGTTATGTCGGCCTATTTTGTAGGCTTTCTGGGCGGCTCGCGTCTCGCTCCGGGCATGATCCGTCGGGTAGGCCACGTACGTGTGTTTGCGGCCCTTGCCTCACTCATTTCTGTCGTGATGATCCTCTATCCGACCTTCCCTTACATTTGGCTTTGGGTATTGGGGCGTGTGCTGATCGGCTTTTGCTTCTCGGCGGTGTATGTCACGGCAGAAAGCTGGCTGAACAATGCTGCCGACAATTCAAACCGTGGGCAGGCGCTCTCGCTTTATATGATCATACAAACCCTCGGGATCGTGGCCGCACAAGCCATGCTGCTGGTGGCGGAGCCTGATGGCTTTATCCTCTTTGTGATCCCATCTGTTGCGGTGAGCATCGCGATCACGCCGATCCTTTTGTCGATTAGCCCCACGCCTGCTTTCGAGACCACCAAACCGATGAGCTTGAAAGAGCTGATGAGCTTTTCTCCCTTGGGCTGTGTCGGCATGTTTATCTTGGGCGGCATTTTCTCGGCGCAATTCGGCATGTCCTCGGTCTACGGTGCCGAAGCGGGCTTGAGTGTTGCGCAAATCTCGACCTTCGTGGCCACCTTCTTTATCGGGGCTGTGGTGCTGCAATATCCCATCGGATGGCTATCGGACCGCGTGGACCGACGTTTCCTGATTATCGTGGTTTCAATCGTTGGCTTTGGGGGCTGCATCATCGGAATGCTGATGGGGGAGGTCTTTACCCTGCTGCTGCTGTCGGCCTTTGTGATTGGTGCGATGGCGAACCCGCTTTATTCGCTGCTGATTGCGCACACCAATGACTTTCTCGAGCATGAGGATATGGCGGCAGCCTCTGGTGGGCTGATCTTTATCAACGGATTAGGCGCCATTCTTGGGCCGATGATTACGGGTTGGATGATGGGCACATCGTTGGGGCCGGCAGGATTCTATTTGTTCACGGCCGTCTTGTTTGCCGCAATGATTGCCTATGCCGGCTACCGTTCCACCGTGCGCGCGACACTGCCCGTGGAAGAGACCGGATCGTATGTTCCAATGGGTCCAACCGCGACGAGTGTGGCCATGGAGATCGCGCAGGAATATGCGATCGAAGCCGATCTGGAAGAGGAAGATGCTGTCCTGCAGACCCCGTGAAGCGGCAATTTCTTGCCGCCTAAAGGAAACTTTACCTCAGGTGAGCCAAATGGTTGCGCTAAACATGTCGGTTCTGTTGCAATTTGTGTGTATCAAAGTGCGTTAATCTACCCTTAACTTGATTGTAACAGTTTTGTTAAGGACGAGAAAATGGTGCATCCTCAAGAGGTTTTGGAATTCTGGCTTGATCACGTGGGCGAGGGTGGCTGGTACAAGGCCGACGATGCCATTGATGCTCAGATCACGGAACGGTTCTTGTCTACATGGCAGGCCGCACGCGACGGCGGCCTGAGCATGTGGCTCACCTATCCCTCAGGTGCGCTGGCCTATCTCATCCTAACGGATCAATTCTCGCGCAACATGTTTCGCGGAGAGGCGAAAGCCTTCGCCCTTGATCCAGTTGCATTGGCTGTTGCCAAACGCGCAATCTGCAAAGGGTGGGACCTCAAGATCGACGCCCCCGCGCGCCAGTTCTTTTACCTGCCGCTGATGCACTCGGAAAGCCTGTGTGATCAGGACCGCTGTATCCGCCTGCTGGTAGAGCGCATGCCCCAGCAGGGCGAAGGAAACATGATACACGCAAAGGCCCACCGCGAAGTGATCCGACAGTTTGGCCGCTTCCCTTACCGCAATGCAGCGCTGTCTCGCGATGATACACGCGCAGAAACTGCATATGCTGAGAAGGGCGGTTATGGGTCAACTTTGCGTGCGCTACAGGCTGATATCGCCGCCTGAGCGTGCGGTATAGCTCGCGGAACTGAAAAGAGCGGCTTTTGCATAGCTGCTGGTCACTCTGCGCCATTGCTGGAATACTGGAGATAGTTTAAGGCTAAACTATATTCTGTCGCAAGCGAGGTGCACCATGGCTGAAACATCCTTTGATCTGATCGTTATCGGAGCAGGGCCAGGCGGCTATGTTGCCGCAATTCGCGCCGCACAGCTGGGCATGAAAGTCTGCATCATCGAGCGGGAAAATCTTGGTGGCATCTGCCTCAACTGGGGTTGTATTCCGACCAAAGCGATGCTGCGCTCATCAGAAGTTTTCCACCTCATGCACCGCGCCAAAGAGTTCGGCCTGAAAGCGGACGGGATCGACTATGACCTCGACGCTGTGGTCAAGCGCAGCCGCAAAGTTGCAGGGCAATTGTCGGGGGGCATCGGCCATCTGATGAAGAAAAACAAGATCACTGTAGTGATGGGCGAAGCGACGATCCCTGCCAAGGGCAAGGTGAGCGTCAAGACCGACAAAGGCACCGAAGACCTGACCGCGAAAAATATCGTGCTGGCGACAGGCGCGCGCGCCCGCGAGCTTCCAGGGCTTGAGGCTGACGGCAAGCTTGTCTGGACCTATCGCCATGCGTTGCAGCCCGCACATATGCCCAAAAAGCTCTTGGTCATCGGATCGGGCGCCATCGGCATCGAATTCGCCAGCTTCTACAACACGCTGGGAGCAGACACGACTGTGGTTGAAGTCATGGACCGCGTGCTGCCCGTCGAGGACGAAGAGATTTCCGCCTTCGCGAAGAAGTCATTCGAGAAGCAGGGCATGAAGATTATGCAAAAGGGGATGGTCAAAAAGCTCGACCGCGCTGGTGACAAGGTAACGGCCCATATCGAAGTGGGCGGGTCGGTAGAAAAGCATGAATTTGACACCGTGATCAGCGCCGTTGGCATTGTCGGCAATGTCGAAAACCTCGGGCTTGAGGCGCTGGGCGTCACGATTGACCGTACCCATGTGGTCACGGATGAATACTGCCGCACGGGTGTCGATGGTCTCTATGCGATCGGCGACATCGCTGGTGCGCCATGGCTTGCACATAAGGCCAGCCATGAAGGTGTCATGGTGGCCGAACTCATCGCAGGCAAGCACGCACACCCCGTCAAACCCGAAAGCATTGCAGGCTGCACCTACTGCCACCCGCAGGTGGCTTCTGTGGGCTATACGGAGGCCAAAGCCAAAGAGTTGGGCTTTGACGTCAAGGTCGGCCGTTTTCCCTTCATCGGCAATGGCAAGGCCATCGCACTTGGCGAAGAGAACGGCATGATCAAAACGGTCTTTGATGCAAAAACGGGCGAGCTTCTGGGCGCGCATATGATTGGTGCGGAAGTGACCGAACTTATTCAGGGATATGTGGTGGGCCGCCAGCTTGAGACGACCGAAGAAGACCTGATGAACACCGTCTTCCCGCATCCGACCTTGTCGGAAATGATGCACGAGAGCGTGCTCGACGCCTATGACAAAGTCATCCACATGTAGGTGGGCGCTATGCAGCGTCTGATTTGTGTTGCGCGTGTGGACGGGCCGTTTGCCTCGGCACTTGTGCAGGCAAAGCTGGGTGGCGCGGGCATTTGGTCGTCTGTGGATATGTTTCACATGGCGACCAACCATTCCCATTGCGCCATTGCCTTTGGCGGCGCAAAGGTGGAGGTACTGGAGAAAGATGCACAGGAGGCCGCGGACCTGCTTGCCGACGGGCCTGCACTTGTCTCAACTGGCCTGCGTGGCTGGCGCATGCTTTTGATGATTTTTGTTTTGTTTCAGACCGCTGCAGGCCCAAGCCCCTTCGCGGTATACCTGCAGCGACCTCAAAGGCACGCGCAAGTCAAACCGTCTTCCTGACTTGCTGCAGACAGGGCTGGACCGCCTTATGCCCCGCTGCCATACTCAACCCATGGTAAGCATCAATCGCGTCGTCATGGGGCCTGCGTCCCGCAAAATGATACAGGAACTCAAGCCGCACCGCCTCAAAGTGGCCGAGATTTCGGGCCACTACGGGACCCAATTCGCATTCAAGAGCTATGAGCAGTTCCGCTATCCCGAATATGACATCTGCGCGGGCCCCTATATCGACCCCGAGACGGGAAAGCCGCGCAAATTCGACCTCATCCTCGCCAATCAGGTGTGGGAACACCTCGACCGTCCCTATCTTGCCACCAAACATGTGCGGCAGATGCTCAAAAAAGGGGGCAAGTTCTGGGTCGCGGTGCCGTTCTATGTGCCGTTTCATGCGGCGCCTATGGATAATTCCCGCTGGTCCGCGCGGGGTCTCAAGAACCTGCTCATTGAATGCGGGTTTGAGGAGCATTTGATCCAGTCCTTCCAATGGGGCAACCGCCACGTCGCGATGCGCAACATGGAAGAGGACTGGCCACCTGATTATATCGAGGGCGAGGATGACATCGAGGATGACCCGATGTTCCCCATCTGCGCTTGGGCCATGGCTGAGCGCAGCTGATGGCAGGGTCATGGCCGCTGATCATAGCGCTTTGGGGCGCAGGGTTGGGCGCGGCTGCGCAATATGCCAAGTTTGCAGTCCTTTACGATTTGCTGGGAGGAATCTACCCCGAGGCAGGCGCGGTTTTGGGCTGGCTTGTTTCCCTTATTGGATTTGTCGGCATCGGCTTTGGCGCTGTGGCCGCAATGATTGTGGCGCGCATCCGCTTTCGCCGCGCCTTGCTTGCTGCCCTCTGGCTTGGTGCTGTGGTGTCACTTGGCCAGGCGTTTTTGCCGCCATTGTCTGTCATGTTGGCGCTGCGCTTTGTTGAAGGGGTCTCGCACCTCGCACTTGTGGTCGCGGCCCCGACACTTATCGCGCAAATCGCCACCGAACCGCAGCGCGGGCTGGCGCTGACCCTGTGGGGGACGTTCTTTGGTGTGGCCTTCGCGGTGATGGCATGGTTCGGGCGGCCCTTTGCCGTGGTGCTGGGTGTTCCGGCGTTGTTCATGGTCCACGGCGCTTACATGGCCGCTTGCGCGCTTTATCTCAGCGCGCGTTTGCGCCGTTTGCCGCCACAGGACGCAGCCCCGCCGTTGTCGCTGACATCAATCGTTGCCGTCCACCGCGCAATCTATTCCTCGGCAAGGTTGGCGGCGCCAGCAGTAGGCTGGCTGTTCTATACTTTCTGCTTTGTCTCAATCCTGACAGTGTTGCCGCCCTATCTTGATCCAGCGCAGCGCGGCCTTGTGATCGGGGCAATGCCGATCATCAGTATCGCAGTGTCCATGACGCTAGGCGTAGCCATGCTTAGAGTAATGAGCGCGGTGCCCGTCATCATGATCGGGTTTGCAGGCAGTGCACTATGCATGATCTGGCTCATGGCAGTTCCGGCTGGCGTGCTGGCCTGCCTAACGCTCGCGGGCATGATGGGTCTGATACAAGGGGCCAGCTTTGCCGCTGTGCCAGAGCTGAACACTGACCGCACGACACAAGCAGAGGCCAACGGTGCGATGGCGCAATTGGGCAATCTCGGGAATACGCTGGGTACGCCGGCTATGGCCTTTGCTCTGACGGGGTGGGGGTATCCCGCCATGCCGCTGATCGCGGGTATCGCATTCGGACTGGGGCTGCTCGCCCACCTGTTTCTTGCGAGGCTGCGCAGAAAGATGTGATGTTTATGCTTTGTTCACCATTAGCCATTGGAGAATCCCGACACCGCACCTATGTGTTGTGAGAACTATGGGGGTGGCACTATGGCCGAGCTAAAGAATATCGAAGTACGCGGCGCGCGCGAACATAATCTCAAAAGCATCGACGTGGATATTCCACGCGACCAGCTGGTTGTTATTACAGGCCTGTCAGGCTCTGGAAAGTCGAGCCTCGCTTTCGATACGATCTATGCCGAGGGGCAGCGCCGCTATGTCGAAAGCCTCAGCGCCTATGCCCGCCAATTCCTTGATATGATGCAGAAACCCGATGTGGATCACATCTCGGGTCTTAGCCCTGCCATCTCGATCGAGCAGAAAACTACCTCGAAGAACCCACGCTCCACCGTAGGCACTGTGACCGAAATCTACGACTACATGCGCCTGCTGTTTGCGCGTGTCGGCACGCCGTATTCCCCTGCAACGGGGCTGCCCATTGATGCCCAACAGGTGCAGGACATGGTCGACCGCATCATGGCGATGGAAGAGGGGACGCGCGCTTATTTGCTGGCCCCGATCATCCGCGACCGCAAGGGCGAGTATAAAAAAGAGTTTCTCGAGCTGCGCAAAACCGGCTTTCAGCGGGTCAAAGTCAACGGCGAGTTCTATGAATTGGACGAGCCGCCCACGCTGGACAAGAAATTCCGCCATGACATCGACGTGGTCGTAGACCGTATCGTTGTGCGCGAGGGGCTCGAGACGCGGCTCGCAGATAGCTTGCGCACAGCACTCGATCTTGCGGACGGCATCGCCATTCTCGAGACCGCACCGAGCGAGGGGGAGCCTGAGCGCTTTACCTTCTCTGAAAAGTTCGCCTGTCCCGTCAGCGGCTTCACTATCCCCGAGATCGAGCCGCGCTTGTTCTCGTTCAACGCGCCTTTCGGGGCCTGCCCAAGCTGTGACGGTCTGGGCAAGGAGCTGTTCTTTGACGAGCGTCTCGTGGTGCCCGATCAGAACCTGAAGATCTATGATGGTGCTTTGGCGCCGTGGCGCAAGGGTAAGTCCCCATACTTCAAGCAGACCATCGAGGCGATTGCGAAGCATTACGGTTTCAGCCAGAACGCCAAATGGAAAGATATCGACCCGAAAATTCAGAAGGTCTTCCTCTACGGCTCTGGCAAGGAAGAGATCAAATTCCGCTATGACGAGGGCGGCCGCGTCTATGAGGTGAGCCGTGTGTTCGAAGGCGTGATCCCGAACATGGAGCGCCGCTATCGCGAGACGGACAGCAACTGGATCCGCGAAGAATTCGAACGCTACCAAAACAACCGCGCTTGTGCGACATGCGAGGGCTACCGCCTGCGACCAGAAGCTTTGGCTGTGAAGATCGGCAAGGGCGATCATCTGCTGCACGCGGGCCAAGTTGTGCAAATGTCTATCCGTGAAGCGTGGGACTGGACAAATGAAGTGCCCGATGCGCTGACGCCCCAAAAGAACGAGATTGCGAAGGCGATCCTGAAGGAAATTCGGGAGCGTCTTGGGTTCTTGAATAATGTTGGATTAGAGTATCTTACACTCGCACGTTCAAGTGGTACTTTAAGTGGCGGCGAGAGCCAGCGCATCCGATTGGCATCGCAAATCGGCTCTGGTCTGACAGGGGTGCTTTACGTCCTCGACGAGCCTTCCATTGGTCTGCATCAGCGTGACAATGACCGTTTGCTGCTGACGCTGAAGAACCTGCGCGATCAAGGTAATACGGTAATCGTGGTGGAACACGACGAGGAAGCGATCCGCGAGGCCGACTATGTCTTTGACATTGGACCGGGCGCAGGGGTGCACGGGGGCCAAGTTGTGAGCCACGGCACACCAGAGCATGTCGCCAGCGATCCCAACTCGCTCACGGGGATGTATCTGACAGGAAAGCGTGAGATTGAGGTTCCTGCAAAACGCCGCAAGGGGAACAAGAAGAAGATTCAAGTGGTCAAAGCTACAGGGAACAACCTGCAAAACGTGACGGTGGACTTTCCACTGGCCAAGTTTGTTTGCGTGACAGGCGTGTCGGGCGGGGGCAAATCCACGCTCACCATTGAGACTTTGTTCAAAACCGCCTCGATGAACCTCAACGGTGCGCGTCAGACACCGGCCCCCTGTGAAACGATCAAGGGTCTTGAGCATCTCGACAAAGTCATCGACATTGATCAGCGTCCCATCGGCCGCACGCCGCGCTCCAACCCCGCAACTTACACAGGCGCCTTCACCCCCATCCGCGACTGGTTCGCAGGGCTGCCCGAAGCCAAAGCGCGCGGCTACAAGCCCGGCCGCTTCAGCTTTAACGTTAAAGGCGGGCGCTGTGAGGCCTGTCAGGGCGATGGTGTCATCAAAATCGAAATGCACTTCCTCCCCGACGTTTATGTCGAGTGTGAAACCTGCAAGGGCGCGCGCTATAACCGCGAGACGCTTGAGATCAAATTCAAGGGCAAGAGCATCGCCGATGTCCTCGATATGACTGTCGAGGATGCGCAGACGTTCTTTACTGCTGTTCCCTCGATCCGTGAGAAAATGGATGCGCTGATGCGCGTGGGGCTGGGCTATATCAAGGTTGGCCAGCAGGCGACGACGCTGTCAGGCGGTGAGGCGCAGCGCGTGAAGCTCTCCAAGGAGCTGAGCAAGCGCTCCACAGGTCGAACGCTCTATATTCTTGATGAACCGACGACGGGCCTGCATTTCGAGGATGTGCGCAAGTTGTTGGAAGTGCTTCACGAATTGGTTGATCAGGGCAATTCTGTCATCGTGATCGAGCATAACCTCGACGTGGTCAAAACTGCCGACCACATCATCGACATTGGCCCCGAGGGCGGCGATGGCGGCGGACAGGTGGTCGCCAAAGGCACTCCAGAGCAGGTGGCGGAGGTCGAGGGCAGCTACACAGGCAAATACCTCAAACCCATGCTGATGCCCCGCAAGGTGGCGGCTGAATAGGACGCGGCGTCAATTTCGCTAAATCCAACCCTTTGGTCAGAATGTCGCATCCCGCCAAGACGCGGGATGCCTATTTACATCTCAACCAATTCAGGAAGGGTGCTGACATGACCTCATATTCGACCAACTCCGCCACGCAGCGAAGCTCCTTGACGTGGACGGCCAAGCTTGCGACGCGCTTCAAGGCGCAGACAAAAACGGTCGAGTTTCGAATAATGACGGTTATTTTGGCCGCTCTGATGCTGTGGGTGGCAGCGATTGTTACTTTCGGCTATCCAGCGCTCATCCTTGTCGCACTTACCATGGTGCCGATCATTTTTGTCTGCCTAATGCTTATAACCGTCGGGAAATAGCGGGTCAGGGCGCACTTAGGCACAGAGTAAGCAGGCGGCTAAAATCGCCTGCGTCCAAAGTGTCAAATCGGCCCGACAAATCCTCCAGTTCCGCTGCCCGTGCCTCCCCCAGAACGGGGTCTGCAAACAGGTGAAACTTGTCCGATATTTGCGCATCGCTCAGGGGATCGTCCCTGTCACCGCGCGGTGATCGGGGCGCGGATGTAAACACTTGTCCGTATGTCGTATGCAGTGTCACTTCCGCCCAGCGTTTGCCCACTGAAATCCTTGTATAGTGGTCATCGTCTATCAACTGCGTCGCCGTGCTGATCCGCAAAATCTCGGGGTCACGCAGTGTCTCGGGCTGCAGTTCTGCCACGCCAATCTGGCCCCGCACAATCATACAGGCAACTGGAAAGGCGATGGAATAGCTGAACTCGTCCAGCGTCTTGGGCCTGTGGCCTGCCAGCCGCGTCGCATGGTGAAAGGTCCTGATGTCCACGCGCGTCACATCCGGGGCCGCAAGATTATGCGCCGCCATGAGATCCGCGGCCGCATCAATCGACGGATGCGCCCAACGACAGCAAGGGTAGGGCTTATAGCTGGTGTCCTCAACGGTGCGCCACGCCGATCCGAGGTCTTCCCAGAATTCGGGCGCCTGCTCACAGGTCAGGGCAGGCGCGCCCGTAAATCCTTCTGCCGCCAGATAGGCCGCTGTAACCCCTGACGGCGCGCCCCATCCAACCCCATCGCGCAGCATCGTAGGGTGGTCAATGCAGCGCATCATCTGGCTGCGGGGGCCATGAAATTCGCCAATCCCCGCCGCGTGGCGGATATGCGCCTCGGACAGATCCAACCCTCGGGCAATCGCCACTGCGACCCCTGTGGAGGTCCAAGCCCCCGAGGTGTGATAGTCCGCGCAGGTTGCGTGCTGCGCGAGCCCCGCGCGGTAGCTTACCTCATAGGCAATCGCGAGCCAGACGGCGAATTCCTGCCCCGTGACGGGCCGCTCCACCGCATCGGCAAAGGCCAAAAGCGCGGGAAAGACTGCCGATCCCGCGTGGCCCTTGCCGGGCGAGGTCGTGTCATGTGCATCGACCGCATCAACTGTGAAAGCGCCCGCCATGGCTGCACCCACTGGGCTGACCTTGCCACCATGGAGAATAATCCGCGCCCCGCCGGCATGCCCCGCACCGAAAAGCGCCAAGGCACCGCGTCGCGCGATATCTGCCATCTCGGTCGTAGAGGCGACCGCTGCAGTGCCCATCGTATCGGTAAAGGAGCGGCGCAGCGTCCACAGGACATCCTGCGGGAGGGCATCATACGTCAGCTTACGGGCGAATGCTTCAAAGGGCAGGGGCATCGGAGGGTCCTCGGCTTGTTACCCCTCCATCCTATGCTGCATACGTGCGCAAAAATGCCCGATTACGACATCAGTTGCCGCGGCTGCGCGCCGCCAGTCGAGGGAGCATGGCGGAAAAATCGCGGCCCCTGCCGTCCTCTTCCTCGACGAACTGTGCATAAAGCGCGCGTGCCAGAGCGCCCATGGGCGTGTCCGCATCGACAGCTTCGGCCGCCTGTTGGCTCAGACCCAGATCCTTAAGCATCAATTCGGCGGCAAAACCGGGGGTGTAGTCATTATCCGCAGGGGAGGTCGGCCCGACGCCCGGCGCGGGGCAGTAGGCGTTCATAGACCAGCTATAGCCAGAGGAGGTGCTGACCACGTCAAACATCTTCTGACGCTCAAGCCCGAGTTTGTCGGCCAGAGCGAAGGCCTCGCAGGTGGCGATCATCGTCGCACCGAGGATCATGTTGTTGCAGATTTTCGCCGCCTGACCCGCGCCGGCATCACCGCAATGCACTGTCTTTTGGCCCATGATGTCAAAGAGGGGCGCCGCCGCGTTGAATGATGGCTCACTCCCGCCCGCCATGAACGTCAACGTGCCGCCCGCAGCGCCACCAACGCCGCCAGAAACGGGGGCGTCCACAAAACCAAGACCCATGCTTGCAGCCGATGCGCCGACATCCCGCGCACTCTCCACATCCACAGTCGAGCAATCGATGAGCGTGGCACCGGCCTTCATTGAGGGCAGAACATCCGCTGCGACAGCACGCAGGATATCCCCGTTCGGCAGCATCGTAATCACGAAATCGGCGCCCGCACAGGCATCCTGAACAGTGCTGGCAACTGCAACACCGTCGGCCGTCGTTCCAGCGGTATCAAATCCCGTGACTGTGTGGCCAGCAGCAGCAAGGTTGTGTGCCATGGGGGCGCCCATATTACCCAGCCCGATAAATCCGATTTTGTAAGTGCTCATCTTAAGCTTCCTTTTGCAAATTAAGTGCGTTTTCGCCCAAGGGTTGCAGCATCTTGGAGACAGCCGCCGCTGGCACATTGACCCCTGCAAATTGCCATTTCGGTGAACGGTCCTTGTCGATGATCGCTGCCCGTATTCCCTCAAGCAGGTCTGCGTGCTCCATCGCGCGCGCCGTAAAGCGGTACTCGAGATCGAGGGCTTTTTCCATGCTGAGCGAGGGGCCGCGCAAGCGGTGTATCATCTCGATTGTGCAGGCCATGGACAGAGGCGAATTGCGCTCGATCTGCTTGAGCGCTGCTGCAGCAAAATCACTTTCATCCGCACGCAGCATCCGAAGTATATCGCCTAAGGATTCCCCCGCAAAAAGCTTGTCGATCTGGCCCCGAAGCCCGCGCAAAGTGCCCTCTGGAGCCTTGGCCGCCCGTGTCGCAATCGCATCTGGGCTACCAGAGTTTTCCAGCAGCTCAATCAGTTCTGCCCACATTAGCTCTGGAATGTAAGTATCAGCAAAGCCTGCGTAAATTGCATCATCCGCATTCATACGAGCCGCAGTAGTGCCCAAGTATTCTCCAAGGCGGCCCTCTGCCAAAGCCAGCATAAGTGAGCCACCAACATCAGGCACCAGACCGATGCCGCACTCGGGCATCGCGATCTGGCTGCTCTCGCCGACAATGCGGTGCGATCCGTGACATCCGACACCAACACCACCTCCCATCGTGAACCCTTGCAGGAACGACACGAAGGGCTTTGGGTAGTTGAAAATCTCGTAGTTCAAGCGGTACTCATCGGCCCAGAATTTCTGGCCATAGGCGAAATTGCCCTGTGAGCCCGTCGCATAAAGCTCGGCTATATCGCCGCCTGAACAAAATGCACGCGGCCCCTCGGCATCTATCACAACAAGCGCTACCGCGTCATCATCAGCCCAGCGGTCTAGCGCATCTTCGATAGCCAGACACATCTCATAGGTCAGAGCATTCAATGCGTTGGGGCGGGTGAGGGTAATGCGTCCTGCACGCCCTTTGATGCGAATATCAATGTCGCTCATGCGCGGTTCTTCAACATATCACGGGAGACGATGACGCGCATAATCTCGTTCGTGCCTTCCAGAATCTGGTGAACCCGCAAATCGCGGACCAGTTTTTCAATGCCGTAATCCGCAAGATAGCCGTATCCACCGTGCAGTTGCAGGCATTGATCCACAACGCGGCTGCCTGTCTCGGTAACGAACTTCTTGGCCATGGCGCAGAACTTGGTCGCATCGGGCGCACCCGTATCGAGCTTCCAAGCGGCTTGGCGAAGAAAGGTGCGTGCGGCTTGCAATTCGATCTCCATATCGGCGAGGCGGAATTGAAGTCCCTGAAACTGGTCAATCGGTTTGCCAAAGGCTTTTCGCTCGCCCATGTAATCGAGCGTTTTGGTCAATGCGGTCTGTGCAGCACCCAGTGAGCACGCCGCGATGTTCAAACGCCCGCCATCAAGCCCCATCATCGCATATTTGAAACCATTTCCTTCTTCGCCGATCAAATTTCCTGCTGGAATGTTGCAATTGTCAAACTGCACCTGAGCCGTCGGTTGGCTGCGCCAGCCCATTTTATCTTCCAATCCACCAAAGCTGAGGCCCGATGTGCCGTCCTCCACATATACTGTGGACACACCTGCTGCACCGCCATCAGCTGTGCGCACCATGCAGACGTAGGCGTCCGAATATCCGCCACCAGAAATGAACGCTTTGGTCCCGTTAAGGCTGTAGCCCTCGTTGGTGCGCTCTGCGCGGGTCTTGAGCGCCGCCGCATCCGACCCCGATCCTGGCTCCGTCAAGCAATAGCTCAACACAGTGTTCATAGACAAAACATCATCCATGATCCGCGCCTTAAGCTCGGGCGCTGCAAAGCTGTCCAGCATTTTGGCGCACATGTTGTGGATCGACAAAAAGGCCGCCACAGAGGGGCAGGCCATGGACAGCGCTTCAAACACCAATGTCGCATCAAGTCTCGACAGGCCTGTACCGCCCGCATCCTCCGAGACATACAGCCCGCCAAACCCGAGCTCGGCAATTTGCGGCCAAAGTTCCTTCGGGATCGTCTCCGCCTTTTCCCAAGCCTGCGCATGAGGCGCGATATGCTCCTGCCCAAATGCAAAGGCCATGTCGAAAATTGCCGTTTGTTCTTCGCTTAGCGCAAAATCCATATCGTTCTCCCAAAACTCACAAATCTTAGACTATTGCGCAATTCTTTCACCAATTTGTCAAAACGCACAATCATCCGAAAAGGGCGCCACCCGTATCAAGCAGCGCCCCTTTTCGTCATTTTTCCTTTAAACTCAAATCCGCGCTTACAGCGTAAGCAGACCCTGAAATCAGAAGGGCGTGGATCACTCCATAACCGGAATAGAGAACTCGCCGCCCTCTTTGATGCCTGACGGCCAGCGGGCTGTCACAGTTTTGGTGCGGGTATAGAATTTGAAGGCATCGGGGCCGTGCTGGTTCAAATCGCCAAAGACAGATTTTTTCCATCCACCAAAGGTGTGATAGGCCAGTGGTACCGGGATCGGCACGTTGATGCCGACCATACCCACATTGATACGATTGGCAAAATCACGTGCCGCATCGCCGTCACGGGTAAAGATCGCCGTGCCATTGCCGTATTCGTGGTCCATCGCAAGGCCAATCGCCTCTTCATAGCTTTGCGCACGCACACAAGTCAGGACAGGGCCGAAGATCTCGTGCTTGTAGATGTCCATATCCTTGGTGGCGCGGTCAAAGAGGTGGGGACCGACAAAGAAGCCATTTTCATAGCCCTGAAGCTTGAAGTCACGTCCGTCAACGACCAGCTCGGCGCCTTGGTCGATGCCCGTTTGCACCAAACGCTCGATGTTGGCCTTGGCCGCTGCTGTGACCACAGGGCCGTAATCCACGTCCTTACCCGAGGTGTAAGGACCGACCTTGAGGCTCTCGATGCGCGGGACCAACTCTGCGATCAGACGGTCTGCGGTTTCTTCACCCACTGGAACTGCAACCGAGATTGCCATGCAGCGCTCGCCCGCGGCGCCATAGCCTGCACCGATCAGCGCATCGGCGGCTTGGGCCATATCGGCGTCGGGCATGATGATCATGTGGTTCTTGGCACCGCCAAAACACTGCACGCGCTTACCGTTGGCACAGCCGGTGGCATAGATGTATTCGGCAATCGGTGTGGAGCCGACAAAGCCCACGGATTGGATGATCTCGTCGTGCAGGATCGCATCCACCGCTTCCTTGTCGCCGTTAACGACCTGCAAAATGCCCTTGGGCAGACCTGCTTCTTCCATCAACTCGGCCAGCATCAGCGGCACGGAAGGATCACGCTCGGACGGTTTGAGGATAAAGGCGTTGCCGCAGGCAATCGCGGGCGCAAACATCCACATGGGGATCATGGCGGGGAAGTTGAACGGCGTGATGCCTGCCGTCACCCCCAACGCCTGACGCATGGAGTACATGTCGATGCCTGGACCTGCGGAATCGGTGTAATCGCCCTTGAGCAATTCTGGCGCACCGATGCAGTATTCCACGACTTCAAGGCCGCGTTGCACATCGCCTGCCGCATCGGGCAGGGTCTTACCGTGCTCGCGGCTGAGGGCTTCGGCGAGCTTGTCCATATTGTCATTGAGCAAGCCCACAAACTTCATCATAACCCGTGCGCGGCGCTGCGGGTTCGTGGCGGCCCATGCGGGCTGGGCAGCGGCGGCTACTGCCACGGCTTTGTCCATTTCGGCCTTGTTGGCCAGCGGGCATTTGGCCTGCACTTCGCCCGTGGCAGGGTTCATCACATCCGCAAAACGCCCTGAGGTGCCTTTGACATGCTCGCCGTTGATGTAGTGGGTGAGTTCTTGCATTGCGTTTCTCCTATTGGTTTGGCCGTACTATAGTCTTGCAAAAAGTTGTGTGGTAGAGGCAGAATTCCAAAACTGTCTTGCATTTTTGTCGGTACGCTTGGGGCAGCTGGCGTGCTTCAGTTTAATTGCCAAAACGAAGGGGCGGGTATGCGCAATTGGGATGATCTGCGACTGTTTCTGGCGGTGGCACGGGAGCAAAGCCTGTCGGGGGCGGGTAAAGTACTGCGGCTCGATCCTGCGACTTTGGGGCGGCGAATGTCCCGGCTCGAGAAGGCGATGCAGGTCGTGTTATTTGTGAAATCACCGCAAGGCTATGCGCTTACGCAGGCGGGCGAGGAACTGTTCGAGCGTGCAGGCGGTGTCGAGCAGGCAATGCGCGCGGCGGCCGTGGGCAGCATTGCACAAAGTGAGACGTTGAGCGGGGCGATCCGGTTGGGAGCGCCCGACGGCTGTGCCAACTTTTTGCTGCCGCAGGTCTGTGCGGCAATCGGGCGGGACAACCCTGCATTGGATATCCAGATCGTTGCTTTGCCGCGCGTATTCAACCTCACGCGCCGCGAGGCGGATATGGCGATCGGGGTCAGTGCGCCGACCGCTGGCCGTTTGGTCGTCAGGCAAGTAACACAGTATCAGTTGCATCTCGCGGCATCGCAGAGCTATCTGGCCGCTCATGGTCCTATCGAGCGTCTCGAGGACCTCAAGTCCCACAAAATGGTGGGCTACATTCCGGATATGATTTTTGACCGAGAGCTGGACTATCTTGCAGATCTGGGGGCGGGGCGTGTGGCATTAGCTTCCAATTCCGTCTCGGTTCAGGTGAACATGCTACGGCAGGGTGCGGGTGTCGGTGTGGTGCATGATTTCAGCCTGCCTTTTGCGCCAGATGTGCACCGCATTTTAACGGATGAGGTGAGTCTGACGCGGGCTTTCTTCCTCATCCGGCATGCGGATGATGCGCGCAATGCGCGGTTAGCGCGGTTCGCCGACCTGCTCACAAGCGGGCTGCGCGAAGAAGTTGCCAAGCTGGAAGCGCAGGCGCGGGGGCATCGCAATCCTTGACACACCGCCCCTCGGCGCGTCACCATTAAACAGCTACATTGGAAATAACGGAAGGAAATCGCATGCTTGTATCGCAAATTCTGAAATTCAAAGCGGACGAGAGTGTGATCACCGCGCTTCCATCATGCAGCGTTGCCGATGCGGCAAAGGTTCTGTCAGAGCGACGGATCGGGACACTGATCATTTCGCGTGATGGTCAGGTCGCAGACGGAATCATCTCGGAGCGCGATATCGTGCGTCAATTGGGCCGCGCAGGTGCGGCGTGCCTGAGCGAGAGCGTGACCAGCATCATGACGTCCAAGCTGGTGACCTGTACCCGCGACATGCGTGCTGATGAGGTTCTCGCACAGATGACTGAAGGGCGGTTTCGCCACATGCCTGTACTGCAGGATGGCGTGCTTGTGGGCATGATCACATTGGGCGATGTCGTGAAGGCCCGACTGTCCGAGCTTGCGATGGAGAAAGACGCCCTCGAAGGGATGATAAGAGGGCATTAGCCAGTCTTGCAATTGTCAGCCCCCCGTGTTTGCTTGGGCCTCTGATTTGTTCTGACCCAAGGAGCGCTGACCATGCGCATTGGCCTCTATCCCGGCACTTTCGATCCCATCACACTGGGGCACATTGACATTATCCGCCGTGCGGCCTCGCTTGTGGATAAGCTGGTGATCGGGGTTGCGATCAATCGCGACAAAGGGCCATTGTTCAACCTTGAAGAGCGTGTGGCCATGATCGAGCATGAGGTCGCCGCGCTGTCCAATGAGACGGGCATTGAGATCGTGGTGCATCCTTTCGAGAACCTGCTGATCCAATGTGCCCGCGATGTGGAGGCCACGCTGATTATTCGCGGTCTGCGCGCTGTTGCCGATTTCGAGTACGAATATCAGATGGTTGGTATGAACCGACAGCTTGATGATCAGATCGAGACGGTTTTCCTTATGGCCGAAGCCCAGCATCAGGCCATCGCGAGCAAGCTCGTCAAGGAAATCGCGCGGCTGGACGGTGACGTCAGTAAGTTTGTCACCGCCCGCGTCAATTCAGAGCTTATCGCACGCTTGGCCAAACAGTCCTAGGCACGGGCCATCGCGGCGGCGGTGTCCAGCATCCGGTTGGAAAAGCCCCATTCGTTGTCGTACCACGCCAGAAGGCGTACCATATTGCCGTCTTGAACGGCGGTCTGGTCCAAAGCGACGATTGTGCTGTGCGGATTATGGTTGAAATCAATGGAGACCAGCGGACGGTTCTCCACGGCCATCACGCCGTGCATACCCTGTGCGGCTTTGGTCACCGCGGCATTCACGTCTTCCGCCGTGACATTGCGGTCAAGCTCGACCGTAAGATCAACACATGAGACGTTCGGCGTCGGTACGCGAATGGCGGTACCTGAAATCTTGCCTGACAATTCTGGCAGCACCAGTGCGAGCGCCGTGGCCGCACCAGTTGTCGTGGGCACCATCGACAGGGCCGCAGCACGGGCGCGGTAAAGGTCGCTGTGTACCGTGTCATGGACAGGTTGGTCGCCTGTGTAGGCATGGATGGTGGTCATATATCCGCGGGTGATGCCAAAGGCACCGTGTAATGCGTGGGCCAGCGGGGCGAGGCAATTTGTGGTGCAGGAGGCGTTTGACACGATCGTATCTTGCGCAGTGAGTGTCTGGTCATTCACGCCGTAAACAATGGTTTTGATCTCTCCGGACCCAGGAGCGGAGATCAGGACCTTTTTAGACCCGTTTTCGAGATGCCGCCCTGCCGTCTCGGTGCTGCGAAAGATGCCCGTACATTCCAATACGATGTCTACATCCGCCCATGGCAGATCTTCAGGGGAGCGTTCGCTGGTGACGCGGATCGGGCCTCGGCCGACGTCCATCATACCATCTGTGACTTTCACATTGCCCGCAAACCGACCATGGACACTGTCGAATTCGAAAAGATGGGCGTTGGTTGCAAGCGGGGCCAGATCGTTGATGGCAACGACTTCGATATCCTCCCGTCCGCTTTCCACAAGCGCACGCAGTACATTGCGTCCGATCCGACCAAATCCGTTAATTCCGACCTTGATTGACATTTGTCTGCTCCGCTCCACAATGTTTGCGCTAACATACAACTCAAGATGGACGTGTCAACATGTTCCAGAGCATGACATTTAGCGGGGTTTGAAGGGAAGGGGGGCTAGCGCCAGAAGGCGAGCCATTCGAGGAGTTCGAACATCTTCTTAGCGAGAAAGACAGTATGCTCGACGCCAAAGAACCAGTAGTCAACGATAACAGCACCGACGATCAGAAAGCCGAGCACAAGTGCGATCCGGTTGGTCATTGACGCTATGCCTTTGTTATTGCCTGCCCCTTTTAGGGCAGGCAGCGTTTTGCGGCAAGTCTTAGCCGAGTTTACCCATTGCCACGGCTACATCGGCCATGCGCACGGAGAACGCCCATTCGTTGTCATACCATGCGAGCACGCGCACGGTCCGCCCACCAGTGACCATCGTCTGGTCGGGCGCAAAGATCGAGCTGTGCTCGGTCTGATTAAAGTCGATGGAGACTTTCTTCTCTGGATCATAATCCATCACATGGGACATATGCCCCTCGACAGCGGCCTTTGCAGCGGCGTTGATTTCTTCGACGCTGGTGTCGCGCTTTGCGGTGAATGTGAGGTCTACGACGCTGACGTTCGGTGTTGGTACGCGCAGGCAGGTACCGTCAAGGATGCCATTAAGTTCTGGCATCACCTGTCCCAGCGCTTTTGCAGCGCCGGTCGAGGTGGGGATGATTGCCATCGCGGCGGCGCGGGCGCGGTAGAGGTCTTTGTGACGCTTGTCCAATGTGTATTGGTCGCCTGTATAGCTGTGGATGGTCGTCATGATGCCGCTCTGGATGCCTACGGCCTCATGCATGACCTTCGCCAACGGTGCGAGGCAATTGGTGGTGCAGGACCCGTTGGAGATCATCACATCACTGGGCAACATCTCTTGATCGTTGACGCCGAAGACAACCGTGCGATCGACATTCACGCCCGGTCCGGACAGCAGAACTTTCTTTGCGCCATTGCGGATATGCGCGTCCGCTTTCTCACCATCGTTGAACTGGCCTGTACATTCCAGCACCACGTCACACCCTGACCAGTCCAGCGCGTCGAGATCGTAGGAGGACATGATCTCGATATCGTTCTGACCGATATTGACGAAGCCGTCGCCAATGGTGATCTCGTTCGGAAAGCGCCCGTGCACAGAGTCGTACTTCAGCAGATGCATCGCAGTCTCGACCGGGCCTGTCGCGTTGAGCTTGATCACCTCGATATCATCACGGCCCGAGCGCGCGATGTGGGACAATGTGCAACGGCCAATGCGGCCAAATCCGTTGATGCCGACTTTGATGGTCATGGCGTGCTCCTTTAGGCGTTTGTGCGCCTGCTATAGACGGCAAGCGGAGGCAGGGGCCAGAGCCAATAGCGCGGGGGCCGTGCATGTTAGCGTTAAAAGTTTGCGTTAGCGATAACGCTGTGTCCGCCCGCTCTATTGGAACCGAACGTGGCGTGGTTTAGTTGTGTTCCAAACGCAGGATGGAGAGCCCGATGAGCGGATTAATTGCCCTTTTTGACGATGTCGCAGCCATTGCAAAGGTTGCTGCATCCTCTGTGGATGACGTGATCGGGCAGGCGACCAAAGCCTCTGCCAAAGCGGCGGGTGCGGTGATTGATGATGCCGCAGTTACCCCGAAGTACGTTTCCGGCTTCAAGGCGGATCGGGAGCTGCCCATCATCTGGCGCATTACAAAGGGCAGTCTGAAGAACAAGCTGTTGTTCCTGCTCCCCGCGGGTTTGGCGCTGTCGGCGTTTGCCCCTTGGGCGATTGCGCCGCTGCTCATGCTCGGCGGGGCCTACCTTTGTTTCGAGGGGGCCGAAAAGGTCGCCCATGTCATGGGGTGGAGCGAGGGGCACGAAGATCACCCCCACAAGGAAACCACGATTGACGACCCTGCCGCTCTTGAGGAAGAAAAAGCCAAAGGTGCGATCAAGACCGATTTTATCCTGTCAGCCGAAATTATGACTATCTCGCTTGCCGCGATTCCGGAAAGTAACTTCTGGATGGAGGCGGCAACGCTTGCTGCGGTCGCCGTGATAATTACCGCCGCGGTGTATGGGTCAGTCGCACTCATCGTTAAAATGGATGATGTCGGCCTCGCCATGGCCAAGGGCGGGCGTCTTGCCGCCACACGAGCAGCGGGACGGAGCCTTGTGCGTGGAATGCCCAAGTTTCTCAAGCTGCTGACCGTGGTCGGCACAGCGGCCATGCTTTGGGTCGGCGGTTCAATTATTATTCATGGATTGGAAGAGATTGGCTTTGGCGCGCCTGCGCACCTCATTCACGATATTGCCGATGTTGCGGGGCACGCGGTGCCAGCTGCCACAGGATTTGTGGAATGGCTCGTGAAAGCGGTGATAGACGGTATTCTCGGACTTGGTCTGGGGCTGTTGCTGATCCCGTTGGGTGAGAAAGTCGTGACACCGATCTGGCGGGCTGTGTTTGCGCGCTGAGGTGGCAGCCCGAGTTTCGATCAGATGTCAGCGTCGTCTTTCAATCGGCCTGCAGCGATAGAGGCGGTCAGCAGGACAGCCATGCCGAGGTGACCGTAAATCACGTAGTTGAGGAAAATCTGGCCCACTGTATCACCTGCCAACAAAGACAAGATTGCCGCAAAGCCACCGGTCATTACTGCTGTCAGAAGGTAGGCCATGAAAATCTCCGTTTTCGTTTAAAGCGGGTCGTGAGCTTAATGGTGCTTTATCTCTAATACTGATTGTTTTACGGTTCTCTTGTGACCGAACCTCGACGCAAATGTGACGAAATTGCGTTCAAATTCCCCCTACAGAAAACCAAACAACTTCCATTTTGGAAACAAAAAAGGCGACGTTTATGAAAACGCCGCCTCTTATCTTGAGCTTTAAGTGTTAATATCGAGTTAAAGTAGGGCCTTGGCTTTCTCTGCGACGTTCTCCGCAGTAATGCCAAATTTCACAAACAGTTCGTCCGCAGGGGCGGAGGCACCGAAGCGGTCCATCCCGACAAAGTCGGCTTTGCCCCATTTGCCACGTTCGCCCAGCAGCCATTGATCCCAACCCTGACGCACGCCAGCCTCGACACCCACGCGCACGGCACCACCGGGCAGCACGCGCTTGCGGTAGGCTTCGTCTTGCTGCGCAAACAGCTCCATACAAGGCATGGAGACGACACGCGTGCCAATGCCCTCGGCCTGCAACAGATCACGGGCCTTCAGCGCAATCTCTACTTCAGAGCCTGTGGCGATCAGGATGACCTGGCGTTTGCCTTCGGCATCAGCCAGCGTGTAGGCCCCAAGGGCGGTCATGTTCTTGTTTTTATGCTCAAGGCGCACTGTGGAGAGCCCTTGACGCGTTAGCGACAGAACAGACGGGCGGTCTGTCTCGGTGAAGGCCACTTCCCACGCTTCCGCCGTCTCGACGGTATCGGCGGGGCGGAAGACCAGCGTGTTGGGCGTGGCGCGTGACATGGCCAGATGCTCGACAGGTTGGTGGGTCGGGCCGTCTTCACCCAGACCGATGCTGTCGTGGGTCATCACATAGACTACGGGCACCTGCATCAGCGCGCTCAAACGCATGGCGGGGCGGGCATAGTCGGTAAAGCACATGAACGTGCCGGAGTAGGGGCGCACACCGCCGTGCAGCGCCATACCGTTCATCGCCGAAGCCATACCATGCTCGCGAATGCCCCAATGCACAAAGCGACCGCCGCGGTTGTCCAGATCGAACACGCCCAGATCGGCCGTCTTGGTGTTGTTTGACCCTGTGAGGTCCGCAGAGCCGCCCACGGTTTCGGGCAGGATCGGGTTCAAGACCTCGAGCACTTTTTCCGAGGAGGCACGGGTTGCCAGTTTCGGTGCAGTCTCGCTGATCTGCTTTTTGAACGCTTTGATTGTGGCGCTCAGTTTCTTGGGTGCGTCTCCTGCCAGCGCGCGGTTGAACGTCTCGCGCTTGGCGCGGGGCATTTTGTCGAACCGCTCTTCCCACGCGCGGCGCGTGTCTGCGCCACGGCTGCCGATGGCCTCCCATGCGGATTTGATGTCGGATGGAATGTCGAAGGGGGCAGCGGTCCAGCCCCACGCCTCTTTGGCGGCGGCCATCTGCGCTGGATCGGTCAGCGCGCCGTGGCCTTTGGAGGTGTCCTGAGCCGCGTGGCCCAACGCGATGTGCGTCTTACAGGCGATCATGCTGGGCGTGTCGGTCTTCTTGGCGGCTGTGAGGGCCGCGTCGACCTCCTCGGGGTTGTGCCCGTCGACTTCCTGCACGTCCCAACCTGCGGCTTTGAAGCGCGCAACCTGATCGGTGGTGTCGGACAGGGTCACAGGCCCGTCGATGGTGATATTGTTGTTGTCCCACAATACAATGAGTTTGCTCAGCTTGTGACGGCCCGCGAGGGTGATCGCCTCCTGGCTCACCCCTTCCATCAAGCAGCCGTCGCCCGCGATGACATAGGTGTGGTGGTCGACAACTTTGGCGCCGTAGGTTGCGCGCTGGATTTCCTCAGCCATGGCAAAGCCTACGGAATTGGCGATCCCCTGACCCAACGGGCCTGTGGTCGTCTCAATAGCGTCGGCGAGGAAATTCTCGGGGTGGCCTGCGGTACGGCGGCCCATCTGGCGGAAGGCTTTGATCTCTTCAATCGGGAACTGCGCATCGCCCACAAGGTGCAGCAGCGCATAGATCAGCATCGAGCCGTGGCCTGCAGACAGGATAAAGCGGTCACGGTCAGGCCACTGCGGGTTTGCCGCATCAAACTTGAGATGGTTCTGGAACAAGACGGTCGCGGCATCGGCCATCCCGATGGGCATACCGGAATGACCGGAGTTGGCCTCGGCAACGGCATCGAGTGCAAGCGCCCGAATGGCAGTTGCCTTGGACCAGTGATCAGGATGGGCGGCTTGAAGAGCTTTGAGATCCACGCGTGGGGTTCCTTTGCAAAGGGTATCTACGTTGCCGCTCCATATCAGGGCAGGGCAAAAGATCAAGCGCACCATAGCTGTGGTTTCCTCACGCAGGGCATGAAGAATGGTGGCCAAGATGCTGTTCTGAAAGGGGGGCAGCATTTACGTTACGCTTTGGTTAGGATTGCATGAAAATAACGGCAAGACCGATTCGCGCTGCGTCTGGGTCGGGCTGGCAGATTATGAGCGAGAGAAGCCTATGAGCGATATCGAGGAACTACAGCGCCGGATCACCGCCGCGATGGATCAGGTCGCATTCGGATTGGACAAGATGGCGGCAGCAGCACCTGCGGGGCCTGACCCCGATACGCTGGCCAAGCTTGAGGAAGAGCGCACTGCAAATGCCCAGCTGCAAGAGCGTGTGCGCGGTTTGCGCGTCAAACACGATACAGAGATTTCTAGCCTGCGCACGCAAGTCGAAGAAGGCAATGCCCGTATGGCCCAGCTCGATATCGAGTTACAGCGTGTGCGGCGCGCTAACAGCCAGCTCACGGACGCCTGCGCTGCCTTGCGCGATGCCAACGCCGAAGGGGTGGGCGAGCCGCATTTGATCAACAAGGCCATGCTGGCGGAACTGGAAGCCTTGCGTGCCGCCCGTGCCGCAGATGTCGCCGAAGCAGCCGTAATACTGGCCAGCCTCGAGCCTCTCGTTGAGGCCGCCGCCGCAAACGGCACCACCCCGCAGGGAGACGCATAATGCCAGAGGTCAAGATTTCAATCGGTGGACGCCAGTTCGATGTGGCCTGTCAGGAGGGGGAGGAAAGCTATCTGCATTCCGCCGCCAAGATGCTTGACGACGAAGCCCAAGTGTTGGCCGATGCCGTAGGGCGTATGCCCGAAGCGCGGATGCTGCTGATGGCGGGTCTGATGTTGGCCGACAAGACCGCCAGCGTTGAGGATAAAATCCTGGAGGTACGCGCCGAATTGGCCGAGCGTGAGGCGGAGCTCGAAGGTCTACGCAATGTTGTGGTGGAGCCAGAGCGCATCGAAGTGCCTGTGGTGCCGCAGTCGGTTACAGACACGTTGCAAGAAATCGCTGCCCGTGCCGAAAGCTTGGCAGCGGAAGTGGACGAGAAGGTCGGCGGCTAGCCTATCTGTAAGTGCGAATGCGCCTAGCAACTTCGGAATTCTAGGATCGGGTGAAGGGTTGGAACCGGACCTTCCTTCGGCTCCTGAAATCGAGCTTGCTGGGCGTGAAGCCTAGGCCCATCGGCCTGAAGACGCTGACAATATCAGGCAGCCACCCGCCACAGCCCAGTTCTTTATAAGAATCGACATCTGCCACGGATCATCCGGCACAAAGTGGAACGCGCTGGTAAACAAGCAGTACGTCGCGAGTGCCCGCCCGAGTGGTTTTAAAAATCTGCCCGCTATCAGAAGGCCCGCAGCCAGCGCGTTGAACGCAAGGGCGGGCAAGACAAGCCATTCGGGCAACCCAAATCCACCTAAAAGCGCTCCTGCCGGGGCAGGATCAATTGCTTTCTGCAACGCGCCGGCCAGAAACAGAAGGGCCAAGAGATACCTCCCGATGGTCCATTCAAAACGCTCGGTCATGCGGCGGGTACGAAGGCCAAGCTAAGACCGTTCAAACAATGGCGCTTGCCCGTTGGCTCTGGCCCGTCATCAAAGATATGACCCAGATGGCCGCCACAACGACGGCAATGTACTTCGGTCCGGACCTGAAAAATGAACTTGCGATCCTCTTTCGTCCCGATCGCATTCGGGAGGCTCTCGAAAAAGCTCGGCCAGCCAGTTCCGCTGTCGTATTTCGCGTCCGCGCCGTAGAGCGCCAGATCGCATCCTCGGCACGCGTAGGTGCCAGCGCGTGTCTCTTCGTTCAGCGGGCTGGTATAGGGTTGCTCGGTCTCTTCCTCACGCAGAACGCGGTATTCGTCTTTGTTCAAGCGCGCGCGCCATTCGGCTTCGCTGCGGCATATCTCGAAACCGCAGCTCTGTGCGGACAATGGTTGAGCCAATATGGCCGCGCCCGTGGTCAACAGAAATGCTCGACGTTTCATAGTTTTACCTTTTGCCTGAGTGCGCAGATGGGCGGACCTTTGCAGGACCCGCCCATCCGTTTGTCTGCTCGATTTATTTTGGAACGAGGACGGAGTTTACCACGTGGATCACGCCATTCGACTGATCGACATCCGCAATGGTTACGCGGCTGGCATTGCCGTTTTCATCATAGATGTAGACGTTGTTGCCTTTGACCTGCGCCGACAGGGCATCGCCCGAGACCGCATTGAAGTGATAGAAACCATCGGACGAGGCGCGCGCCTCGCGGGCGATATCCGCAGCAGACCAATCACCCGCCACAACATGCGCGGTCAGCACCTTGACCAGCATGTCCTTGTTTTCAGGCTTGAGCAGCGTGTCGACAGTGCCCGCAGGGAGTGCCGCAAAAGCATCGTTTACGGGAGCGAAGACTGTGAAAGGTCCAGAGCTTTGCAGCGTCTCAACCAGGCCAGCGGCCTTAACGGCGGCGACAAGAGTGGTGTGATCCGCCGAATTCACCGCGTTCTCCACGATATTCTTATTCTCGAACATTGCCGCGCCGCCGACCATCGGGTTTTCGGCAAAGGCTGCGGTTGCAAGGGTCAGCGCTGTTGCGGCTGTTGCAAGTTTGGTTGCGATTTTCATTGTTGTTTCCTCTCGTGGTTATCCGCAATCTCTTGCGGCTATGAGGGAAACACGAAACTCAACTGTCGACAGTTTCAGCCGGAGCGAAATAAATCGGCGTCGAAGAATTCATCGACTGCGAGAATGGAACCTGTCGGTGCACCGGTCGGTGATCCGCCCTTCGGTTCATCCGAGACAGCGAGGGTCCCACCGTCAATCAACGCGGCGATCTCGGGTGTGATTTCGAACAGGCTTTCCCGATCAGCTGGGATGACGCCCAAGGAGACGGGCGCCTGCGCTTGTGCGCCGATCACCCAAAGTTCGAAATCACGGCCCGTGGCGGGGGTGCCCTGTTCAGGGATGACTTTGAATAAATTACCGTCGGGCGCGTAGCCTGCCTCGATATGCAGGGCACCGTCTTGGGAGATCAGCGTGGCGTGAAGCGAAGGATCGAAGATCGGAGCACGCAGCATGGGGCTGAACACGAGGAACGCTGCGACAGCAACAGCGGCCAATGCGGGGAAGCCCACCCATGACCATCCCCATCTGCGCACAGGCCTTGAATTCCCACTACTCAACTCAGCGATGATTTTCGCCCTGACGGAGGGGGAGGGGGTTTCCTCAGGCACGTCGTCGGCCAAGATGGCCATTTCGGCCTCCCAGAATTGCACATGCGCACTCAAAGCAGGCTCGGCCAGAAGTCGCGCCTCGAACGCGCGTTCTGCGTCTGCGTCCAGCAGGCGCAAGACGTACTCGGCCGCCAGAGCCTCGTCTTCCGATATGTCCTGTTGATCGCTCATCGCGAAAGGCACTCCTTCAAAGATATCAGGCTGCGTCGCAGCCATGTTCGCATCGTATTCAGCGGGACGTCAAAGCGGTCCGCAAGCGCTTGGTAGGTCGTCCCCTCGAGATAGGCAGCACGAACAGCATCTGCGCGATCTGGCGGCAGCTCCGCAAAGCAGGCACTGATCCGCCGCTGCTCTGACGCTGCGATTGTGGCAGCCTCTGGCCCAGGGCTTTTCTCGACAAGCTCACCAACAGTGTCGAGGTCCGCATGATTGCTTCTCCTCGCGCGCAGCCGGTCTATTGCCAGATTTCGCGCCACCGTGATGAGCCATGTCATCGGGGAGTGGCCTGTCACCGCATATCTATCCGCCTTGGCCCAAATCCGCATGTAGACATCCTGCAGTGCGTCTTCGGCCTCTGACCGGTTCTTTAAGACACGTATGCAGACGCCGAAAAGTTTCCCGCTTGTGGCATCATAAAGCGCGGCCAACGCCGCCCTGTCGCCAAGGGCCACCTTGCCAATAAATTCTTCGATGTCGTTGCGGTCTGTCATGGGTGTATTGAGCGGCTCAAATTACTTATATTACTTGCCTGACAGAAATGGCCCCGAACAGCAATCTCTTGCCGCCGGGACCATTTCGCACTGGTACAACAGTACTCGTTAACTCAACGCGGCAGACTACATCCCGAGTGACGCCGCGAAGCCCGTGACCCCGCCCATTCCCAGATCGGCCTTCATGGTGGCTGCACCTGTTTCGAGGTCGATCTCATAGAGGCCAGCCGTTTCGGCGCCTTCCATTTGCAGGATCGCCATCGCCATGTTCTCGCCCTCTGTGGCCGACACGATATCGAAGCCGCCCATCGGCGCGAGGTCGACAGCCGTACCGTCGACTGTGATCTTGCCGATGGTCTCCAAGGTGCCTGCGTTGTTGGCCAGGCTCACCAGCGTGTCGGTGGCCGCATCAAGCGCGTATTGGAACGTATCGCCGGCTGTCTCGCCATTGATTGCGTTGGTATAGGCATTGGCAAATATCATCGGTGTTGTGCCTGCCATAGCGTCACCTTCAGCATAGGCGAGGTTAGTGAAGCGGCGCACAGATCCCGCACGCTCATCGTTATCGCCGAAGCCGTCGGGGAAATAGACGAGGTTGTCGCCCGCCGATGTTACCGCACGTACGGCGTCGATCTTGTTGTTGAAATCAAACGCGACCATTTTGCCATCGCCAATCATCGCGTCGTCCATAAATGACGCTTTGAGGTCAGTCATCTTGCCCGTCATCGGGTCGATCACTGCCACCATCCCGTCGGAAAAGCCAAGCAACTCTCCTGTCACGGGACGCCATGCGATCGCGCTCAACGGCGAGGCCAGATCGTAGGTCATCACATCTGCGGGCGCCCCTACGTCGTTCATGACGACAAGCGTCGCACCGTCGTTGGCCAAGGCATAGCCAGAGACAGAGGCGTGACCTGCAGCAAATGCTGGACCGGCCGTAAGAGCAATAAGGGATGTGACAAGAGCTCGGGTTTTCATCGTTTTTCCTTTCAAGAAGTACCAATGACGCATCACGCTGGATGCGCTCTGTCTGGACCCACGAAAGGCAGTGTCGGATAGTTTCAAAAAAAGTTGAGAATTTGGAAATAGTGGCGAAAATTAAATTCGCCGCTCTTGACCAGTGACGTATGTAGCGACTGTTCAGTAGCCCATCTGCTCCCCACGGGCTGCCCGATGTAGGGCCGCGTGACCTGTCAGATCAATCGTGCTGGTGATCTCTTTTTTCACGCACCTCAGCGATGGTGGTTGCGGCCAAACGTTCAATGAGGCTGTGTTCGATCTCTTCGAGAACGGAAGCTACTTTTCTATGTAAGACATGTTCGATTGAGCAGGACGGCGCGGTTTCTTCACCGTTTGTGGCAACGAGGCTTTCATCCAGCGCGAGATAGACATCGGCAAGGGTGATAAGCTCTGGTGCACGGGCCAGACGCCATCCACCAGCATGTCCCTTCTCTGACGTCAGCAACCCTGCCTCACGTAGCTTCCCAAGGACACGCCGCACGACCACAGGGTTCGTTCCGGCATGCTCCGCAATATCTGCCGAGGTACGCATGCTATCGGGGTCCCCCGCCATATGACCGAGAGTGTGTAGGGCAAGCGAAAGGCGCGAATTGCGTTTCATGGGCAGGTTTTCTCCAACAAGAGCATCACACGTAACATTCGTTGTTGCATCAATCTAGTAACTAAGTAAGTTACCTGACTTGAGCCGCACTGAATGGAGCCGAATATGTCAGATACACGCCTTCCCGTCACGGTGCTTTCGGGTTTCTTGGGCGCGGGGAAAACAACGCTGTTGAACCGCGTCCTCAATAACCGCGAAGGCCGCCGCGTTGCAGTAATTGTGAACGATATGTCCGAAGTGAATATCGACGCAGACCTTGTGCGTGCGGATACCGAGCTTAGCCGAACAGACGAAACGCTGGTCGAGATGTCGAATGGCTGCATTTGCTGCACATTGCGCGATGATCTTCTGGACGAAGTGCGCAAGCTCGCGGCCGAGAAGCGCTTTGACTATTTGCTGATTGAATCCACAGGGATTTCCGAGCCGCTTCCTGTGGCGGCAACATTCGACTTCCGCGACGAATTTGGCGAGAGCCTCGGAGATGTAGCGCGGCTTGATACAATGGTGACAGCTGTGGATGCGGCGAACCTGCTGAAAGACTATTCAAGCCATGACTTTTTGCGCGACCGTGGCGAGACGATGGGCGAAGAAGACGAGCGCACGCTCGTCCATCTGCTGACAGACCAGATTGAGTTTGCGGATGTCGTTATCCTGAACAAGATCACAGATGCTGGCCCCGAAAAAGCTGACGCAGCACGCAAGATCATCCGCAGCCTGAATGCGGATGCAAAGATCATCGAGACGGATCATTCAGACGTCGCCAGCAATGAAATTCTAGATACAGGGCTGTTTGATTTCGAGCAGGCCCACGAGCATCCGATGTGGGCGAAAGAGCTTTACGGCTTTGCCGATCACGTCCCTGAGACCGAAGAATACGGAGTGGCGTCATTCGTGTATCGCGCACGGCAGCCGTTCATTCCCGAAAAGGTTCTGGAGGTTCTGAACGGTGACCTTCCTGGCGTGATCCGTGCCAAAGGGCATTTCTGGATCGCGACACGGCCCGAGTGGGTGGCGGAATTCTCGCTTGCAGGGGCTTTGTCCAGTGTCAAACCTCTGGGCACATGGTGGGCGACTGTGCCTAAAGACCGTTGGCCCGAAGACGCAACTGCGCGCAGATATATGATGGAGCATTGGCAGGAGCCTTGGGGGGATCGCCGCCAAGAGCTTGTCTTTATCGGTGCGGGCATCAACTGGCCTGCGATAAAGGCAAAGCTGGATGCCTGCCTCGTCCCCGAGGCCATCGCAACATCAGTGGATGCTCTCCCCGATTTTAAAGACCCATTTCCGTTATGGCGACAGGCGGAGGCGGCGGCATGAAACGTAACCTTGGTGAAACAAGCCTGCGCGCACGCCGCAGATCACGCGACCCGATGCAAACCTACGACGCGCTGCCGACCCCGTTGCGTCAATGGCTCTCACAGGCGTGCCTGCCATGGTCACCCGCATCGGCACGTAAAATCTGGGCGCGGGCGCAGGCAAAGGGTCTGAGCCCTGATGAGGCGCTCGAGATGCTGCAACGGTCCGAGACTAAAACGCTTGCCCGTGACAAAGCTGCGATCCGACCCCCAGTCCATCCGAATGGACAAGGAACAGCCTCAGCCCGTTTGTGACATGGCCCGCTACAGGCGCAGGTGATGCAGGCCCGACCTAACATTCTGGCGGCTAGGCCAAACGAGTGGAACCTCTCCCGTGATGACAAGGCTTTGCATCAAGAGCAATCACGCGAAGAAGGGCAAACGCCATGCGTATGCTGGTGCGCTGAACGCATTTTCACTGGTTGTTCACCGCGCTGCCAGCCTTGCTGTACGACTGCTTGGTCAGAAAAGCAGATCAGTCCGCTGAATACATTCCGTCATAGATCGGACCAAGCGTGTCCTGCTCGAACAAGGACGACACAGATGTGCCGTTCCAGATGTTCAGGATCGCTTGAGCAAACACAGGAGCCGTGGGCACGACGCGGATGTTAGGCGCTTTCTTTACCGCATCGGACGGTGCGATTGTGTCTGTAAGCACAAGTGACTTCATCACGGAGTTGGTCACACGCTCGACTGCGGGGCCAGACATTACACCGTGGGTGATATAGGCGTGCACTTCTTTAGCGCCGTTCTCCAACAAGACCTCGGCGGCCTTGCACAGGGTGCCTGCGGTATCGACCATGTCATCGACGATGATACAGGTCTTGCCCGTCACGTTACCGATCACAGTCATCTCGCTCACTTCGCCCGCCTTCTCGCGGCGTTTGTCGACAATGGCCAGCGGTGCATTCAAACGCTTGGCCAATTCACGGGCGCGCGCCACGCCGCCGACATCGGGCGAGATGATCAGCAGGTCGTCCATCTGGTCTTTGAATGCGTGTTTGATGTCCAGCGCAAACACGGGGGAGGCGTAGAGGTTGTCGACGGGAATGTCGAAGAAGCCCTGAATCTGTGCGGCGTGCAGGTCCATTGTAAGAATACGTTCGATCCCTGTGCCAACCAGCATGTTGGCGACCAGCTTGGCGGTGATGGGCGTGCGGGCCTTGGTGCGGCGGTCTTGGCGTGCGTAGCCGAAGTAGGGCAGTACGGCAGTCACACGCTGCGCGGAGGAGCGGCGCAGGGCATCGGCCATGATCAACAGCTCCATCAGGTTGTCATTGGCAGGGTTCGAGGTGGGCTGGATAATGAACATATCCTCGCCGCGCACGTTCTCGAACACCTCGACGAAAATTTCGCCATCATTAAACCGTTCGACCCGCGCATCGACCAGCCCCACATTGACCCCGCGGTGCAGCGACATCCGCCGAGCAATGGCGGTCGCCAGCGGCATGTTGGCATTGCCAGAAATCAGTTTTGGCTCGGGGGTATTTGGCATGGTGCAGGCTCCGGTGGGCAGCGGGCGACAGAATCGTCTATGGCACACGGGTTAACATGCGCCTAGGGTCAGGCAAAGTACGCACACCCCTCAGGAGGCCCAAATGACCCAGATTGATTACTATTTCGCGACACTCTCCCCCTATTGCTATCTGGCGGGGACGCGGCTGGAGGAGGTCGCGGCCAAGCATGGCGCGACGATCAACTACAAACCTTTCGACATCATTCAGGGATTCGGGCGTACGGGGGGCACCCCGCCCAAGGACCGTCATCCCAGCCGCCTTGAGTACCGCGCCCAAGAGCTGCCGCGTCAGGCGCGCAAGCTTGGGATGCCGCTGAATTTGCAGCCTGCGCATTGGCCGACCAATGGCGCGCCATCCGCGTATGCCTTCATTGCTGCGCAGAATGCCGGAGGCGGGGACCTTGGGGCCTTGGCCTATGGGATTACGCGCGCAGTCTGGGCAGAGGAAAAGGACATCGCGCAAGACGATGTAATCCGTGAGTGCCTCACGGCGGCGGGATTTGATCCCGCACTTGCCGACAGTGGTCTGCTGGAAGGGGCCGAGACTTATGCCCGCAATCTGGAGGAGGCAGTCGAAGCTGGCGTCTTCGGCGCGCCGTTCTATGTCATCGGAGACGAGCGGTTCTGGGGGCAGGACCGCATCGAGGATATTGATCTGCATCTGCAAGGAAAACTGTGACACTTCATACGCATACACAACTGTTCGAAGGCGCGGCGCGGCGTGCCGTAGCCATTCACTGCACCCTTGGTCATTCAGGCGCATGGCGCGGCGCTGCGGCGGCGCTCAAGGATGATCTGAGCCTGCTGGCCGTTGATCTGCCGAGCCACGGCAAGTCTGGCGTTTGGGACCGCACGGGAAACCTGCATGACGTAGCCACGGATATGGTGCGCGGGGTGATTGCCCAAGAGCTCGAAACCCCTATTGACCTGATCGGACATTCCTTCGGGGCGACGGTCGCGCTGCGCATTGCGGTTGAGAGCCCTGAACTCGTGCGCAGTCTCACCATGATCGAGCCTGTTTATTTTGCTGCGGCCTTTGCCGACAAGCCCGCCTTACTGGAGGATTACGAGCGGAATAGTGTTGCCCTGAATGCGGCCTTCGAGACGGGGGACGAGCGGGAGGCGGCGCGGGTGTTCCACCGCGATTGGGGGGACGGCACAAATTGGGACGACCTTCCTGCGCGCATGCAAGATCACATGGCGCGCTTGGTGCATTATGTGCCTGCCAGCTCCGCCTTTGTACTGCACGACAGCGCAGGGCTGCTTGAGGGAGACCGCATAAAGCGCGCAGCAATGCCCGCTGTGGTCATCGAAGGGGATCAGTCGCCTCCGATGAGTGCCGAAGTGAGCATCGCGCTTGAAAAGCGTCTGCCTGATATCGAGCGGGTGGTGATCAAGGGCGCGGGCCATATGCTGCCGCTGACACATCCCGAGAGTTTGGTGACGCCTGTGCGTGCGGTGCTGGCGCGTAGCTAAGCGGTTCTGGAAAGGGATCGCCATTACCCCGCCACGCTACGCGTTCTCGGGGGATTGGCGATCGGAGGCTATTGGATCTCTCCAGAAACGCTTTAAAGGTGGCTGAGGAACTGGTCCACCAAATCGTCGTTCATGGCCCAGTCACATACCATGCGGGAGCGCAGAATCTCGTCCGCGGGGCCATTGTCCATATCCCCGTCGAGGACGTAATAGACAGCACCCGCCGCGTGCAGCCGTTGGTGTGTGGCGCGCGGCAGGCGAACGAATATCATATTGGCCTGAGGCGAGTGCACGAATTGCGCGCCTTTTTCACGCAGGCCAGCCGTCAGGCGCGCGCAAGCGGCGTTTGATTTGCGCGCCATGTCCAGCCACAGATCGTCCTTGAGATAGCCTTGCATTTGCGCCGAAAGGTAGCGGTGTTTGGAGAAGAGATGCGCGCCCCGTTTGCGGCGTAGCTCGAACTCCCAAGCTTTCTCAGGGTCAAAGAACACAACCGTCTCAACGCCTGCGCAGCCGTTCTTTGTCCCGCCAAAGCTCACTACATCGACGCCTGATTTCCAGGTCATCTCGGCAGCAGTACAGTCGAGTGTCACAAGGGCATTTGCAAAGCGCGCGCCGTCGAGGTGCACGGGGAGGTTTGCCGCCTTGGCCACGGCGGTCAGCGCGCGCAGCTCCTCCAGCGTGTGGACCGTGCCAGCCTCGGTCGCTTGGGTAATTGAAACGGCACCCGCCTGGGCCATGTGGACATTGCCGTTCGGACGCCGTGCGATGGCGGCGGCGAGCGCGTCGGGCGTCATTTTGTCTTTTGTCGGGATCAGAGTGAGCTTGGCGCCGCCCATGTAGAACTCGGGCGCGTTGCACTCGTCTTCTTCGATGTGGGCGAATTGTGCGCAAAATACCGTCTGCCATGGCTGGGTGTAGCAGGCCAACGCCAAAGCGTTAGCAGCGGTGCCAGTCGCGACGAGATAGACCGCGGCCTCTGGAGCCTCGAAAATCTCGCGTATACGGGCGCGCACTTCGTCCATGATCGGGTCTTTGCCATAGGGCATGGCGTAGCCAGTGTTGGCATCCACCATGGCCTGCATGATCTGCGGGTGGATGATACCGGCGTTGTCAGAGGCGAAAAACATCTATGTGGGCTCCTCGATGATATGATCTTCCCAGTCTTCGAATGCGGTTTCCCATTCACTGACCGTGCGATTGCGCATGGACACGCCCGCTTTGTGCACGCTCTCGGGAGTGCCGGTGATAAGGGGGTGCCAGTCGGGCAGGGACTGTCCCTTCCATAGGCGGCGGTAGGCGCAAGTTTCGGGCATCCAATAGGCGTGATCGTCGATATTGTCGGGGGTCATGACGATACAATCGGGCACGAACTGGTGGCGGATGTCGTATTGCGCGCAGCGGCAGGTCGCATCGTCTAGCAGGCGGCAGGCCACATTTGTCAGCGCTACCTCGCCTGTGTCCTCATCCTCCAGCTTGTTAAGGCAGCATTTACCGCAACCGTCACAGAGGGCTTCCCATTCCTTATTGTTCAGGGATTTGAGCGGCTTACGCTCCCAGAACTTGGTAGAGAGGCCGTGACGGTTGATGGGGTCTTCTTCGCTCACAGCGCACCAAGAATTTTGCGCGCCGCCGCGCTGTCGGCGTCCATCTGGGTGATGAGCGCATCAAGGCTGTCGAATTTCTCCTCGCCGCGCAGGTGTTCGACGAGCGCGATTGAGATATTGGCGCCGTAAAGGTCACCTTTGAAATCGAAAATGAAAGTCTCGAGATTCGGTTTGTTCTCGCCAAACATCGGGCGCACGCCCATGGAAGCAACGCCGTGGTAGCTGCCCGCGTGGGGGCCATCGAGGACATCGGCGAGCACGGCATAGACGCCAAAGGCAGGCGGGTGCAGCCCGTCAATGCTCATATTGGCGGTGGGATAACCGAGCTCGCGGCCGCGCTGCTCCCCGCCAATCACGGGGCCTTCGATGCGGTGCCAGTGGCCGAGCATCGCAGCAGCGTCACGGGGTCGGGCATCGGTGAGCGCTTGTCTGATGGCGGTTGAGGAGATTGTCTGGTCCGTTTGCTCCAGCAGCGGGGCGATGGTTACGCCGAATCCAAGCTGTGCGCCGAAGTCTTCCAAGTCAGTCGCCGTGCCTTTGCGCCCTTGGCCAAAGCAAAAATCAGCGCCGACAACGACATGTTTAAGGTCCAGCCCTTGATGCAGGACCTTGTCCGCGAATTCAAAGGGGGTGAGGGAGGCGAGCGCGGTGTTGAACGGCAGCTGGTAGAGCTTTTGCACGCCGACTTTTGCGAGGCGAGAGGCGCGGGCGGCGCTGCTCATCAACCGAAACGGCGCAGATTTTGGCGCAAAGTAGGCGCGCGGGTGCGGATCGAAAGTGACCAGCCCCAAGGGCGCGTCAGGAGCGGCGGCACGCGCCATTTCGATCACCGAGAGGTGGCCGAGGTGCACGCCGTCAAAATTGCCGATCGCAGCGGTGGCGCCACGGTCGCTGTCTTGCACGAATTGGTAGTCTGAAATGATCTGCATAGGCGGTTTGGTAGCCGCCTACACGTCTTGGCGCAAGGCCAGTTAGCCGCGCATCGCGCGGGTGATTAGGATCAGTCGAATTTGCGCGAGGGGGCCAGAACAGTTGCTTCGCCGACGAGCACCTTTTTGCCATCCACCGAGCAGTGGCAATCCATCTTCACAATGCGCTTGGCGGGGTCGATGTCGGTGACTTTCACCTCGGCATAGACCGTATCGCCGGGGCGCACGGGACGCAGGAATTTCATCGTTTGGCCAAGATAGACAGTACCATGGCCGGGCAGCTGTTCGCCAATAACGGCCGAGATGAGGCCCGCGGTGAGCATGCCGTGGGCGATGCGCCCTTGGAAGATGGTGTCTTGGGCATAGTCATCGTCGAGATGCACAGGGTTGCGGTCGGTCGAGATGGTAGCGAACATCTCGATATCCTCGTCAGTGACCTGTTTGCGGATGTAGCGGAACATGCCGATTTCGATGTCTTCGATGACGATGGTGCCGCGCGGAAGATTGTCCAACATGCTTGACCTTTCGGTAATAAAAGTTCGGGCCAGAAGGCCTGTTGGTAACTTAATTACTTCGCGGGTGCAGAAAAGCAAGCTTTATTTATGTCAGCGCAAATGACCTATTGTGAAGGTCGGATCGGTTTTTTCTGTTGTAAGGTAGGCGGTTAGAGCATCGGCGTCCGGCTGTGTCTCAGTTTTTGTTTCCGCTGCGGCCAACCCGCCGGAGATAAAGAGGGAATCAATGCCCTCATCGATTGCCCCTTTGACGTCCGTCGCGATGCCGTCGCCGATGGCAAGGATACGGCTGTCGGTGATCTCATTGTCCAGCTTGTGCAGACGGCGGCGGGCCAGATCATAAATGGGTGCATGGGGTTTGCCGAAGTAGAGGCTCTCGCCACCCATATCGGAGTACATTGCAGCCACAGCGCCGGCGCACCATTCCCGCACCTCGCCCCGGTCCACGATGATGTCGGGGTTAGCGCAGAGTAGTTTGAGATTTGCTTGCAGAGCGATCTCAAGGTCGGGGCGCCATGTTTCGGGGTCAGCCTGCGCATCAAACGGGCCAGTGCAGACGACGCCTGTCGCCTCAGCCAGCGGCACGCGGTTAATCTCAACAGGGTTCTCAAGAATGTCCAGCGGGTCGAAAAAGCGGCTGTCGGTCACGGGGCCGAGGTGCCAGACGGCCTCGCCCACCACACCGCGGTACATGGCCGAGCGCGCAGAATCACCCGAGGTGGCGATCGCGTCATAGGCATCCTCTGGTACGCCGAAGTGTTTCAGTTGCTTGAACACACCAGCGCGCGGGCGGGGAGAGTTGGTAACCAGCACGACTTTGCCGCCCGTCTTGCGGTACTCTTGCAAAGCTGCGACGGCGGCGGGCATGGCTGCCACCCCGTTGTGCACACAGCCCCACAGATCAACGAAGAGCGCGTCGTAACCTGCAGAGACCTCTGAAAGGGCGTTGATGATGCGGGTCATAGTGAGGCTCCTGTGAACATATATGCGTTCGACATAGCGGACTGGGCACGGGATGCAATGCGGGGTGCGTGTGAAGAAAGGCCACGATGTGATTGGGGATGACTTGCTTGGCTGCCGGGAAAGGCCGATCACTCCTGAAAGACGTTATACCGTGAGAAGAGTGCCCTTACTGTGCGATACCGAGAGAATATCGCAGCTAGGGCCGCGACCAGACTTGGTTGAAGTATGGGTCGGTTGACGGGATAGGGTATTAAAAAAAGCACGGCCCCCTCAGGAGCCATGCTTTCTCTGGGTAATCAGTAAGGCGCGTTATTTACGCGTTGGCTTCGCGGATTTTGTCTGCGGCTTCTTTGTCGAAACCCACGCCATTCTCGGCAAAAAAGGTATCAAGCTCACCCGACAGCGTCATTTCGGTGATGATGTCACAGCCACCAACGAATTCGCCTTTTACATAAAGCTGGGGGATCGTGGGCCAGTCGGAGTAATCCTTGATGCCCTGACGGATGTCCTCATCGGCTAGCACGTTTACGTCTGAATACTCGACGCCCATATAGTTCAACACACCTGCCACTTTGGAGGAGAAGCCACATTGCGGCATCTCTTTTGTGCCCTTCATAAACAGGACCACATCGTTGTTTGTGACGGTTTCTTTGATTTTGGTGTTCGCATCGCTCATTGGTTTAATCCTTGTTCTTTTTGTGGAAGGCGGCGTGGTAGCGCCGCGCATAGGTTTCATCGTCGGGCATGGCATCAACAGAGGTGCTGACGTCGCTTGTGATACTGCCGCGCTTTGTCCAAATATTGTTAACCCGCTCAAGGCTGTCGTTGCTGCGTTGGGTGCGGCGAATTTCGGTCATATCAATCGCCTCCATCCCCAGTTCGGGCTTTTGCTCTACGGTTCGCGTGGGCTGGCGGCTGGCGAGGGGGCGGTACCGGCCCTTTGCGCTGCGGTATTGCATGGCGCTGATCGCAATCACGCAAGCAACAGTCGCACCAAGAACCAGCATCCAGTCCACGGCTATTCAGGCGCCTTGGTGGTCAGGGCAAGCGCATGCAATTCGCCCGCGGGGCCGTCCATCTTGCCCTTTAGCGCGGCATAGACGGCGCGCTGTTGCTGCACGCGATTTTTCCCGCGAAAGCTTTCGTCGACGACCATGGCAGACATGTGCACACCGTCATTGCCCTCAACCACGATCTGGGCGTCTGGAAATGTGATCCGCAGCAGGTCTTCGATCTCATTGGCTTGCATGGGCATAGGACGCCTCCGTTCTGTGATGTTCGATTTAGATGTAATAGGGGGGCGACCTGCGTGCAAGAGAGCACAATGACACCTTGCACAGCGGCGGCGATTATCGGACGGTAGCTGCCTGATTTGCTGACATTGGAGATCCGCGATGCATACCCTCACAGGCGCACCTGAACAGGCATTGGCCTGGATACGTGACGGTCAGGGCGCGGCCTTGGCCACAGTGGTGGAGACATGGGGATCGGCCCCGCGGCGCGTGGGCGCCCAGATGGTTGTCTCTTCGGATGGCAAGATGGAAGGCTCCGTCTCGGGCGGCTGTGTTGAAGGGGCCGTAGTGCTTGAGGCGTTGGAGGCGCTAGAGGAAGGGCAGAGCAAGCTGCTGGAATACGGGGTGAGCGATGGCGACGCCTTTGCCGTGGGGCTGGCTTGCGGCGGCACCATCCGCGTGCTGGTAGAGCCGATTGGAAAGGGCGGCATGCCCCTCGAGACGCTGGAGGCATTGGTAGAGGCCCGCGGCGCCCGCACGCCCGTGGCCTACGTCACCGCGCTTGACGGTAGCACGCGGTCGCTTGTGCAAGCAGGCTATGAGGACCGCTTTCGCAAGGACCGCTCTGGCATCGAGGAGGACGGCCAGACATTTATTGCGATTCACAACCCGCCGCTGCGCCTTGTGGTGGTGGGGGCCGTGCATATTGCCCAAGCACTCGTTCCAATGGCGCAGATTGCGGGGTTCGACCCATATGTAATTGACCCGCGCCAGGCTTTCGGCTCTCAGGCGCGCTTCCCCGATGCGCGCGTGATCAACGACTGGCCTGATGCGGCGCTGGGCGATGTGGAGGTGGATACGCGTACCGCACTTGTTCTGCTTACCCATGATCCCAAGCTCGATGATCCCGCTCTTCACATCGGGCTTCAGTCGGGCGCGTTCTATATCGGAGCGCTCGGCTCCACACGTACCCATGCGGCGCGGGTTGAGCGGATGACAGACGCAGGGTTCAACGCACACGCCATTGCGCGGATCAACGGACCCGTGGGGCTTGATATCGGGGCGTCCGGACCTGCCGAGATTGCCGTGTCGATCCTTGCTCAGATCATCGAGAGCCTGCGCCAGCCATGACATTTGGCGAGGTTTCTCTGGATCACGCGCTGGGCCATATCCTTGCCCATTCTGTCGCACTCGGCGAAGGGCGGCTGCGCAAGGGGCTGGTACTTGACCGTGATGCCATCGCTGCCCTGCGCACTGCGGGGATAGAGCGGGTAACAGTTGCGATGCTGGAAGAGGGTGACGTGGATGAAAACACGGCCGCCGACCAGCTCGCAGACGCGCTTATGGCGCAGAGCACGGGTTTGCGGCGTAGTTCGGCTTTCACAGGGCGGGTAAACCTGATTGCCGACAGCGCAGGGGTCGCGGTGCTTGATGTGGATGCACTTCATGCGGTGAACGGGGGGGATCCGATGATCACCGTGGCCACCGTGCCGCAGCACCACCAGTTGCGCGCAGGCGATTTGGTCGCGACGATCAAGATTATATCCTATGCCGTGCCAGAAGCCGCACTTGGGCGCGCAGTGACGCAAGCCCGAAACGCCATCAGCCTTGCGCAGCCGGTTCTGACGGACGCGACCCTGATCATCAGCGACATTCAGGGGGGCGCAGGCGAGAAGGGCCGTGATGCGATTGAAGCGCGGCTGAGCGCACTTGACGCCGCGCTCAGTGATGTCGTCGTGGTGCCGCACACACAAGACGCGCTGAGTGCGGCCATCACACAAGCGGCCACTCCTCTGGTGTTGGTCCTTACAGGGTCTGCCACCTCCGATATCAACGATGTTGCTCCAGCCGCCTTGGTGCAAAGCGGGGGGCGTGTGACGCGTTTTGGAATGCCTGTTGATCCCGGAAATCTGTTGTTTCTTGGCGCGCTGGGCGGGCAAATGATTATCGGCTTGCCGGGCTGTGCACGGTCGCCCGCGCTCAACGGGGCGGATTGGGTGCTCGCGCGCGCGATCTGCGGTGTAGAGGTGACAACGCAGGACATCGGAGCGATGGGCGTAGGCGGCCTGCTCAAGGAAATCCCGACACGACCGCAACCGCGCCGTCCGAAAATCTGAGCGATCAAAACGCCCAAAGTTGCAACATTGCGCGTCAAGCAATCTTTTTGGTTCTCAAGGCGCATAAGCCATGCTTAACTCATCACAATTCTAAAGAATGAAGTCTGGGAGGACGTAAATGACACAGGTAAATATGACCGTGAATGGCAAAGCCGTATCCGGTGAGGTGGAGGGCCGCACGCTGTTGGTGCAGTTCTTGCGGGAGAATCTGGGCATGACTGGCACACATGTCGGCTGCGACACAAGCCAGTGCGGCGCGTGTGTGGTCCATGTGAACGGCGAGGCGGTCAAATCCTGCACGATGCTTGCGGCCGAAGCGGGCGGCGCGGACGTGGCAACAATCGAGGGGCAGGCCGCCCCCGATGGCACGCTCAACACGATCCAGCAGGCGTTCCAGGACCACCACGGTCTACAGTGCGGGTTTTGCACGCCAGGTATGGTGATGTCTGCAGCTGCTTTGCTCAAAGACAACCCCAAGCCGAGTGTTGAGGATGTACGCCACTATCTCGACGGCAACATCTGCCGCTGCACAGGCTACCACAATATCGTCAAGGCGATCATGGCCGCCTCGGGGCAGGACGTCAGCGCCATCGCGGCGGAGTAAAATAACGCTCTGCCCGCGCGGGGAGGCGCTGGGCAGGGTGGCGGTATTGTCCGCACAGATAGCTAGGGTGCGCAGACGCACCACATTGGGAGAATTGAAATGCCAAAGGATCATGGGATCGGCGCCAGCAGCAAGCGGCGCGAGGACGTCCGCTTTTTGACGGGCGAAGGCAATTACACCGACGATATTAACGTAAACGGGCAGGCGCATGTGTTCTTCTTGCGCTCCGATATCGCGCACGGAACGCTCAACAGCGTGGACACTTCCGCCGCTGAGGGCATGCCCGGTGTGGTAAAGGTGTTCACAGGGGCTGACTTCGAGGCCGTAGGCTCTGTTCCCTGCGGCTGGCAGGTGACGGACAAACACGGTGAGCCGATGCAAGAGCCGCGCCATCCTGTTTTGGCCCACGGCAAAGTACGCCATGTGGGCGAGCCGATCGCCGCAGTTGTGGCCGAGACGCTAGAGCAGGCGCGCGACGCTGCCGAGGCCATCGTTGTAGACATCACTGACTTGCCAGCCGTCGTAGACATGAAAGAAGCGGTCAAAGCCGATGCGCCCAAGGTACACGACGATCTGACCTCGAACCTTTGCTACGACTGGGGCTTTGTCGAGGAGAACAAGGGCGCTGTGGATGCGGCATTCGAAGAGGCGGCGCATGTCACCACGCTCGAGCTGGTCAACAACCGTCTCGTCGCCAACCCGATGGAGCCACGTGTGGCGGTGGGCGATTATGCCCGTGGCACAGGCGATCATACGCTCTACACCACCTCGCAGAACCCGCATGTGATCCGCCTGTTGATGGGCGCATTCGTGCTGGGCATACCCGAGCACAAATTGCGCGTTGTGGCCCCCGATGTGGGCGGCGGCTTCGGCACCAAGATCTTCCATTATCAGGAAGAGGCGTTTGTCACCTTCGCGGCGAAAGCCTGCAACCGTGCGGTCAAATGGACTTCATCGCGTTCAGAGGCGTTCATGTCTGACGCTCATGGTCGAGATCACGTGACCAAGATCGAGCTGGCGCTGGATAAAGATAACAACTTCACCGCCCTGCGCACGGACACTTATGCCAATATGGGTGCTTATCTGAGCACCTTCGCGCCCTCAGTGCCGACATGGCTGCACGGCACGCTGATGGCGGGCAACTACAAGACCCCGCTCATCTATGTGAACGTGAAGGCGGTGTTTACGAACACTGTGCCGGTTGATGCCTACCGCGGCGCGGGCCGCCCCGAGGCGACCTATCAGTTGGAGCGTTTGATCGACAAATGCGCCCATGAGCTCAAGGTTGATCCGATCAAGCTGCGCCGTCAAAACTTTGTCATGGAGTTCCCCTATGCCACGCCAGTGGCGGTGGAATATGACACGGGCGATTATGTGGCCACGATGGACAAGCTTGAGGAGATGGCCGACATCGCAGGCTTCCAGAAACGCCGCGAGGCTTCCGAGGCCAAGGGCAAGCTGCGCGGCTTTGGAGTCAACTGCTATATCGAGGCGTGCGGCATCGCGCCCTCGAATCTTGTGGGCCAGCTTGGCGCGCGCGCAGGTCTCTTCGAGAGCTGCACCGTGCGGGTCAACGCCACGGGCGGTCTGGTCGTGATGACGGGCTCGCACAGCCACGGGCAGGGGCATGAGACGTCCTTTAGCCAAGTGGTGGCGGACATGATCGGCATTCCGGAAGAAATGGTCGAGATCGTGCATGGCGATACCGCCAACACGCCAATGGGGATGGGCACCTACGGCTCCCGCTCCCTCGCGGTAGGTGGCTCTGCCATGGTGCGTGCCACCGAGAAGATCATCGCCAAGGCCACCAAGATTGCCAGCCACCTTTTGGAGGCTTCCGAAAGCGATGTGGAGCTGAAAGACGGTGCTTTCACCGTTGCTGGCACGGATAAATCCGTGGCTTGGGGTGATGTCACGCTGGCTGCCTACGTGCCGCATAACTATCCGCTTGAGGAGATCGAGCCCGGTCTGGAAGAGACGGCTTTCTATGATCCGTCGAACTTCACCTATCCGTCAGGCGCCTATGCCTGCGAAGTCGAGCTGGACCCCGAGACAGGTCAGGTCACGGTCGAGCGGTTCTCGGCGGCGGATGATTTCGGCAATATCGTGAATCCGATGATTGTGACGGGTCAGGTCCACGGCGGTCTGGCACAGGGCATCGGGCAGGCATTGCTCGAGAATTGCGCCTATGACAGCGACGGGCAGCTCCTGAGCGCCAGCTATATGGATTACGCCATGCCGCGCGCCTCCGATCTGCCGTTCTATGACGTGGATCATTCTTGCCAGACACCGTGTACGCACAACCCGCTGGGTGTGAAGGGCTGCGGTGAGGCGGGGGCTATCGGCTCTCCTGCGGCTGTGGTCAATGCGGTGCTGGATGCCATGCGCTCGGGTGGGAAGGATGTCGAGCATATCGACATGCCCGTCTCGCCCAACCGCGTCTGGGAAGCGATGAACGGATAACACAGAGCGGGGAAGGGGTCTGTCCCCTTCCTGCGCAGCTGTTGCCCGATGGAGATGTCGAGGGCGCTGCGCGCCTTTGAGTTTAAAGGAAAAATGACGCGGGGGTCGAGTTCCCGCCCGAGAGGAAGAAAAATGTATAATTTTGATGTTGAAATGCCCACCACGATTGCAGATGCGGTCGCGGCTTTGGGACGTGAGGAAGCACAACCGCTGAGCGGGGGACAGACGTTGATCCCGACGCTTAAAGCACGGCTGGCCGCGCCCTCGGTGCTTGTGTCTCTGCATGGCATCCCCGAGATGAAGGGCGTGTGCAAAAACGATGCGGGGCAGGTCTGTATCGGCGGGGCGACAACCCATGCGACTGTGGCGGCAGATGCTGCGGCGGATTATCCCGCGCTGGCCTCGCTGGCTGCCCGCATCGGGGATCCTGCGGTGCGCAACCGCGGGACGATTGGCGGATCGATTGCGAACAACGACCCCTCCGCCTGCTACCCCGCAGGTGTGCTGGCCTCGGGCGCTACGATTGTGACCAACAGTCGTGAAATTGCAGCCGACGATTATTTTCAGGGGATGTTTGACACGGCGCTGGAAGAAGGCGAAATCGTCACAGAAGTAAAATTCCCTGTGCCAGAGGCTGCGCATTATGAAAAGCACTTGCAGCCTGCCTCGCGCTTCCCGCTTGTCGCTGTTTTTGTCGCCAAGTTCGCAGATGGCGTACGGGTTGCGGTGACGGGCGCATCCGAGAATGGCGTTTTTCGTTGGACCGAGGCTGAAGAGGCGTTGAGCGCGAACTTCAGTGCCGATGCCGTAGCAGGGCTCAAGGCAGATGGGTCAGAGATGATCAGCGATCTGCACGGATCAGGCACCTACCGCGCGCATCTGGTCGGTGTGATGACCAAACGGGCTGTAGCGGCCATGGGCTAAGGCTCTTCTGCGGCGGGGCACCTATGGTCGCCCTGCTGCTCAGAACAAGAAAGGCCCGCATGATGCGGGCCTTTTGTAGTTTAGCAAGCTGGTTGGGCTCTATTTCGGCAAAGGACCGATCAGCATAACCATCTGGCGGCCTTCCATCTTCGGGAAGTTTTCGACTTTGCCGTGCTCTTTCACATCCTCGGCGACGCGCTCCAAAAGCTCACGGCCGAGATTCTGGTGAGCCATCTCGCGGCCACGGAAGCGCAGGGTGATTTTAACCTTATCGCCGTTGCCAAGAAACTTGTACACGTTGCGCATCTTGATCTCATAGTCGCCGCTGTCCGTGTTGGGGCGGAATTTGACTTCTTTGATCTCGATGATCTTTTGCTTTTTGCGGGCCTCGGCTTCGCGCTTTTGCGTCTCGTATTTGAACTTGCCGAAATCCATGATTTTGCACACAGGCGGATTTGCGTTCGGCGAAATCTCTACAAGGTCAAGCCCTGCCTCATCGGCCATGACCATGGCGCGGGCAGGGGTCACAACCCCTTCGTTTTCGCCATCGGCGCCAATCAGGCGGATTTCGGAGGAACGGATATTTTCGTTGACGCGCGGGCCGGTGTCACGTTGCGGCGGTGCGTTATGTGGTCTGCGAGCGATGATGGTCGTCCTTGAATTGTTAAGTCTATGAGTTGAGCAAGGTAATCCTGCAAACAGGCCCGTTCAAGGCGAAAACATGCCCGATTGGTGCCATATTCCTCGTTTTCCCCTTGAACCCGCTGCAATGCAAGCGCATTTGAGCCGCAACGGCGCGTTTACGTCAACATTATTACATCGTGTCGAAAATAGGGGAAGATATTATGAAAAATCTGGTTTGGATTGTTGTTGCAGCAATTATCGCAGTCGGGGGCTATGTGCTCTACTCCGGCCGTAGCGTTCAGGAACTGGCATCTGATGTGACCGAAGCCGCGAGCGATGCTGCCGGCGCAGCTACAACCGCAGCGAGCGATGCTGCCGATGCAGTTGCCGAGACGGCCGAAGCGGCGACAGACGCGGTAGCAGACACGGCCAGTACAGCTGCTGAGACAGCTGGTGAAGCTGCAGCCGCTGCAACGGATGCGGTTACGGATACAGCAGCAGCAGCGGCAGACGCCGCGACTGAAGCAGCCGAAGCTGTCGCAGACACAGCAGCAGAGGCGGTTGATACAGCGACTGAAGCAGCTGAAGCAGCGGCAGATGCAGTAGCCGACGCAGCCGACGGCGCGACTGAAACAGCGTCCGAGGCAGCAGAAGCAACAGCAGATGCGGCATCGGAAACAGCTGACGCGGCGACCGAGACAGCGACCGAGGCTGCAGAAGCAACAGCAGATGCGGCATCGGACACGGCTGACGCGGCGGCCGAAACAGCGACCGAGGCTGCAGCGGCAACCGAAGAAGCGGCAACAGAGGCTGCTGAAGCTGCGACCGAGACAGCCACTGAGGCTGCAGAAGCAACAGAAGAAGCGGCATCAGAAGCTGCTGACGCGGCGACCGAGACAGCCACTGAGGCTGCCGAAGCAACCGAAGAAGCGGCAACCGAGGCTGCAGATGCGGCGACCGAGACAGCAACCGAAGCTGCAGAGGCAACTGAAGAAGCGGCGGCCGAGGCTGCAGAAGCAACCGAAGAGACAGCAGCCGAGGCAGCGGAAGCGACTGAAGAGGCGACAGCCGAAGCAGCAGATGCAACAGCAGAGACGTCTGACGAAGCAGCAGAAGCCGTTGCCGAAGGCTCCGAGGCAGCAGCCGAGGGCACGACCTCAATGGCGGACCTGCTGACCGTGGACGGCTTCGACCTCGAGAAAGTTACAACGATGGTTGAGGAATCAGAGCTTGGCACCCTGCAGAAAACAGTTTTGTCCAAAGGCCTTAAGGCTGCTCAGGACAACCCTGAAATGCTGAAGACCGTGCTGGACTCGGTTCGCGAAGCACTCGGCATGTAAGCCTAGCTACATAACACAGATCAAAGCCGCTCCCTCGGGGGCGGCTTTTTTCATGAGCGCGTGGCGCGTGCCAGATTGCTGGACTGGCTGAGCGTGCGCCGCAAGCACCACACAATGATGATACCGCTCAGCACCAGCCATATCGCGCCCCAGATCATCGCCGTGCCGCCAAACGCCTCTGCCAGCATATAGGCATCCGAACGCACGGAGGGACGTCTGATTGTATCGTCATAAATATCATAGGGCACATAGATCAGGCTGCTCAGCCCAATCACCCGCAGTGCCATATCGTTTGCCGCATGCCCCAGAAACCGCGCCATCCCCAGCAAGACCAGCCCTGCAACAACACAAAACACAACAGCAAAGAGATCGCGGACGTAAAGCAGTGTCACCAACAGCATCATTGCGCCGAGAGCCGCTGTGACAGCGCGGTCAGCAGTGCTGTGCAACGCGATCATCAAGAGCCCAGCACCCAATGCAAGCGAGCCGAGGTAGCCTGCTGACAGAATGGCGAACAGGTTTCCGCCACGCGTCACTGCAAACCCGCCTTGCTGCGCCGAGATCGAAATTTGCTCGACCGAGCCTCCCGTTAGCCATGCGGCCAGCGCATGCGATATCTCATGCAAGAAAACTACTAGGATTTTGAGCGGAACGACCACAGGCGTCTGCCAAAGGGCGAACACGAGTGCGGTGAGGGCGAGAAGCTGCCAATGCGATCTAAGATAACTCATGCCCCCAGAACGCATTTGCGCGCTGCAAATGTCAATTCACAGCGCGCGGAGTGTGGGATCAGGACGGCTTTAGCCGACGAACGCCTTTTCGATCACGTAATGTTTGGGGTCCGAATTTGCCCCTTCCTCAAGGCCAAAACCTTCGAGGATCGCTTTGATGTCCGTGTTCAGCCCCATGGAGCCGCAGACCATTGCGCGGTCTGTGTCCACGCTGATGCCGTCAATGCCCAGATCGGCGAACACCGTGCCGTCCTCCAGCAGGGTGGTAATGCGGCCCATCTTGGGCGATTGCTCCCGCGTGGTGGTGGGATAATAGCGTATTTTGGCAAGGTTCTCTGCGCCGATGAGTTCCTGCATCAGCTCGTCCGCCTGCAATTCGGCGATCAGCTTGCGCGAATACTCAAGCTCGGCCACGTCGCGGCAGGTGTGGGTGATGATGACTTCGTCGAATTTCTCGTAGGTCTCTGGCTCGCGCAGCAGAGAGGCAAAGGGGGCAAAGCCCGTGCCCGTGGCAAAAAACCAGATACGTTTACCTGGCAGCAGCGCGTCATGGACCAGCGTGCCCACAGGTTTGGGCCGCAGAATAATCTCGTCACCCACCTTGATGTGCTGCAGGCGAGAGGTCAGCGGGCCGTCCTGCACTTTGATAGAATAGAACTCCAACTCGTCATCCCATGCAGGAGAGGCGATAGAGTAGGCACGCAGCAAGGGCTTGGCCTTACCGGTTTCTGGGTGCGGCTCTCCCATCAGGCCGATCATCACAAACTCGCCCGAGCGGAAGCGCAACGAGGCCGGGCGTGTGACGCGGAACGAGAACAAGCGATCTGTCCAATGGGTCACGGCGGTCACGGTTTGCGCATCGGGCAGGGTGGGAACGGCTTTGGCGGTATCAGTGGTCACAGGTCTATGCTCGGTCATGGTTTCTTCGCAGAGCCATGCTCCACGATCCTTTATTAGACAGGGGGAAGGGCGCGTACAATGCGCTGGATCAAATTGTGCGGGCGCGCGCGCGCATTAGCCGCGCAGGCGGGCCTGATAGTTATGGGCGGTCCAATCGGCACGGAAGGCCCATTGCTCCTCGGGCTGGCGGGCCGCAAGAGCTTCGTCAATCTCGACCTCGTCAAAACCGCTGCGGCGGGCCATGGCATATTGATCGGCCAACACATGGCCCCGCGCGCGCAAGCGACCGGTGTAGCCGCGCAGACGCAGCGCCCGTGCAATGGTGAAACCGCGTCCGTCCGCAGAGGAGGGGAAATCGATGCGGATCATCTTCAGTGCGGGGTCGAGTGTAATATCCTCAGGCTGCGCATCCGAGGGTAGATCAAGCGCTGCGCAATCATTGGCTGCCCCCGTGCCACAGAACCCTTTGGTCCAATCATCGGCGTGAAAACCGCTGTCATTTACGATCACACTCATGTCTTTGCTCCTGTTCGTACCATCTTGCCATCCACGAAATGGATGCCGCATTCATCTTTTTCCTGCCCACGCCAACGGCCTGCGCGCGGGTCTTCGCCTTCGGCCACAGGCGACGTGCAAGGCGCACAGCCTATCGAGGGGTAGCCGCGCGCGACCAGCGGATGCCGCGGCAGCGCGTTCTCGGTCATGTAGTCCTGCACATCCTCACTGGTCCAGTGCGCCAGCGGATTGACCTTCATGCGCCCTGTGCCTTGCTCAAGCTCGAAGGCTGCCAGTTCGGCGCGTGTGCCAGACTGGTAGCGTTTACGCCCCGTGATCCAGCCGTCAAATCCTTCGAGGGCTGCGTTCAGTGTCTGCGTCTTGCGCAGATCACAGCAAGCGTCCGTATCACGCTGGTGCAGCGTGTCGTCGGGGTCCGCAACGCTGGTATCTGCGCGCAGCACACGCACGCGCCGCAGTCCCAGCTTTCGGGCTACTTCCCGCTGATAGGTTAGCGTTTCGGGAAACAGCAGCATCGTGTCGATAAAGAGTACCGGCACATCGGGTTTCACACGGGCGGCTAAATGCAGTAGTGCCACGCTCTCGGCACCAAAGCTCGAGACGAGCGCGAGGTTGGGCACCGCATCAAAGGCGCGGCGCAGGATGTCCACCGCCGCGTGATGTTTGAGCGCCGTGTTAAGCGCGTCGACCTTGGGGTCCAAGGGGTTATCAAGCGGCATCAGCTTTTGCCTCAGGATAGAGAGCTGCCTTGAAGGGCGCGAGGCCCAAGCGGCGGTAGGTCTCGAGGAATGTCTCGCTGCGGTCAGTGCGCAGATCAAGATATCCCATGACGAGGCGTTCGATGGCGGGGATGATCTCTTCAGCAGAGAAACCCGGCCCCGCGCGCTCACCAATTGCGGCATCGTTTGTGCCGTCTCCACCAAGCGTGATCTGGTAGTTTTCCACGCCCGCACGGTCGAGGCCGAGAATACCGATGTGACCCACGTGGTGGTGGCCACAGGCATTGATGCAGCCCGATATCTTGATCTTGAGCGGGCCTACATCATGCTCGAGCTTGAGGTCATCAAACCGTGTGGCGATCTCTTGGGCGATCGGAATCGAGCGTGCAGTGGCCAGCGCGCAATAGTCCATGCCGGGGCAGGCGATGATATCGCTGATCAGACCGATGTTGGCCGTCCCCAGACCTGCCTCTTTGAGCAGTTTATGCAAGGCGGGCAGATCGGCACGGTGCACATGGGGCAGGATCACATTCTGCTCGTGGCTGATGCGCAGCTCGTCATGGCCAAATTCTTTGGCAATCCGGGCCATCACCCGCATCTGGTCGCTCGTCGCGTCGCCGGGTGTTGCACCGTGTGCCTTGAGCGAGATCGATACAATAGCATAGCCCGCCTGCGCATGATCCGTCAGGTTGGTATCAGCCCAAGCGCGGAACACGGGATCATTGGTGTAGGCCGCCTCATAAGGGGCGAGCGATTTGGTCACAAAATCAGGTTTGCCAAAATCCGCCTCGATCCGCGATAGCATCTGCTGGTCCACGCCTGTAAACTGCGGACGGATCAGCGCATAGCGCGCATCGACGCGGGCGCGGATGTCCTCGATGCCGTTCTCGTGCACGGTGATCTTGATCCGTGCCTTGTATTTATTATCGCGCCGCCCCAACAGGTTATAGACGCTGACGATTGCTTCGAGTGTCGGCAATAGGTCCTCGGCACTGATGAAGTCATATAGCACCTTGCCGATCATTGGTGTGCGGCCAAGGCCACCACCGACAATAACTTCAAAGCCCTGCACGCCGTCACGCTCGACGATTTGCAGGCCGATGTCATGGGCCTTGAGCACCGCACGGTCGTGGGTAGCGCCCGACACGGCGACCTTGAACTTGCGCGGCAGGAACTGGAATTCGGGATGGTCGGTGGACCATTGACGGATCAGCTCGGCCACAGGGCGCGGATCGGCGATTTCGTCTGCCGCAGCCCCCGCGAAATGGTCAGCCGTCACATTGCGGATGGTGTTCCCGCTGGTCTGAATGGCGTGCATGTTCACCTCTGCCAGCGCGTCAAGCATATCGGGCACATCGCGCAGCTCGGGCCAGTTGTACTGGATGTTCTGGCGCGTGGTGAAATGGCCATAGCCTTTGTCCCACTTGTCCGCGATCATCGCCAGTTGGCTCATCTGGCCACTGTTCAGCGTGCCATACGGGATCGCCACACGTAGCATATAGGCATGCAGTTGAAGATAGAGCCCGTTCATCAGGCGCAGGGGCTTGAACTCATCTTCGGTGAGGCTGCCGTCAATGCGGCGCTCGACCTGCGCGCGGAACTGCGCATTGCGCTCGGCCAGAAATTTGTCGTCGAAATCTGTATAGGCGTACATCAGATGCGCTCCTGCTTGCCGTGGGAATAGTTTGACGGACCGGTGGCGCGGAACGCCTCGCGGAAATGGGTCGGGGCGATGCCACTGCTGGTGTCGACGGGGCTGAGATAGACGCCCACGACCTCGGAGCTGCGTGCGGACGCCTCGATCAGGCGCAACTGCGCGTCCGCCTCGTCAGACAGCACCTCGGCCTGTGAAAGATCGCGCACCCAATCGGTGCCGTTGAGATAGACAACATCGCCCTCGAGCAGGGCATTGGCGGTAATGACGGAAGGTTGGAATGACTTGGGCATTATGCGAATTCCTCGATCTTGAGTGTAGGGGCCACGGCCATAGCTGCACGGGGTGCAAGGCCAAGGAATGTCAGCGCGGGGCCGTCCAATTTGGCAGCCTCCAGCGCCGCAGGGAGAGCGGCCAGCGTTGTCTCGATCACGCGCTGCTCGGGGCGGCTGGCGTTCTCGATCAGGGTGACTGGTGTGTGGCGGTCCGCACCGTGCATGAGCAAGCGCCCCTGGATAAACCGTGCGGACTTCTTACCCATATAGATCGCAGCGACCTCTCCCTCGCGGGCCAGTGTGCGCCAGTCGTGATCGGCAAAACCTTTGGTGTCGTGCCCTGTCAGAAACCGCACCGAAGCATTACGCCCGCGTTTTGTCATGCTTTGCCCGATGGTGGCCACCGCGGCAGAAGCTGACGTGATCCCCGGAACAATGTGCCAGCCGATGCCGTGTGCATCCACTGCGTCGATCTCCTCGTCCAAGCGGCCAAAGACCGTTGCATCACCTGATTTCAAACGCACCACCTGTGCGCCTGTCTGTGCATGCTCGACCAACAGCGCGTTGATATGGTCCTGCGATGTGGAGGGGCCAAAGCCTTCTTTGCCAACATCGATCATCACCGCCTCACGGCGGGCCAGTTCGAGAATCTCGGGTGTGATAAGGCGGTCATAGATCACTACGTCAGCTTCATCCAAAGCACGACGCGCCTTGAGCGTCAGCAGTTCCGGGTCACCCGGACCGCCACCGACAAAGGCAATGTGGCCTTCGCGCGCGGGTTTGTTGAGGTGGGTCTTGAGCAGCGTGTCCAGCGCGGGACGCACCGCGTCTTCCCCTTCGGCAATCGCCTTGGGGCCAGCGTCAAAATAGAACGCGCGCCAGAAATCACGCCGCGCACGGCCAAAGGGCAAAGCGTAGGAGGCGTTGCGGAATGTCTTGCCGATGCGCGCCAGCGTGCCGAGCGTTTGGGGCAGGCGCTCTTCGAGATCCGCCTTGATCGCGCGCGCCAGAACGGGGGCAGCCCCTTCGGTGCCGATGGCGATGGTGACAGGATCGCGGTCCACAATGGCGGGCGTGATGAACTGACTGTCTTGGAGGTTGTCGACGATGTTGACCAGCGCACCACAGGTCATCGCCAGATGCGCAGTGCGTGCATCTTCTTCCGCATCCTCATTGGCGCCGTAAAAGAGCTTGGCACAGACAGCATCGCCATAGTCCATCGCGCGAGGGACCAGTGTGAGCCTGCCCGCATCGTGCCACTGTGCGATCTCGGGCGCTGCGGTTTCGGCAAAAACCGTGATCTTGGCGGAGGACTTCATCAAAAGGCGCAGCTTTGCCAAGGCAGCATCACCGCCGCCAGAGACGATGATCCGTGCCGTGCTGGTGCTAAGGAAGATCGGGAAGTGGTCCATGGCTGCAAGTCCTCTGCTGTGTGAAGCTCAATATAGGATATTGTTCTGATATTTCGCCATATTGCTTTACGGATAAGGACACATGTTCTAAATCAATCTCAACACGGAATGATCGGTCTGGATTTAGGGGAAAAGCAGAATGAGTGTTCGAATAGATGAGACAGACAAGAAGATTCTCGCAGCCTTACAAACGGATGCCAGCCGCTCTCTGGATGAGATCGCCAAAGAAGTAGGGTCAAGCAAGACACCTGTATGGAACAGGATTCGCAAAATGCGCGAGGCTGGCGTGATCGGGCAGCAAACGGTTGTGCTCGATGCCGAAGCACTGGGGTTTGAGGCATGTTTCTTCGTCCTGATCCGCACGTCGGAGCATGAGGCAGACTGGCAGGCGAAGTTTCTAAAGGCACTCCAAGACCGCGCTGAGGTTCAGGAGGCGCACCGATTGGCGGGCGACATCGACTATATCCTGAAGGTGCGCGTAGAGAATGCCCGCGCCTATGATCGCTTCTATCAGGCGCTCATCTCGGAAGTGCGCGTACATAATGTGACGGCGCTTTTGTCGATGGAGCAGATTAAATCCACAACCATGCTGCCGCTTTAGACCTTCACCATAAGGCGGTCGAGTTTGTGGAAGTGGTAGCTGTCTGCGAATTCAGGCGGCTCGCAGAGAGCCAACTTTGGGAAGCGTCCCAAAAGCGCTGGTAGTGCAATCTGCTTTTCCATCCGCGCAAGGGGGGCACCGACGCAGAAGTGAACCCCGCCGCCGAATGCTGCGTGCGGGTTGTGTTTTCGGTCGGGCCTAAACTGTTCCGCATGGGCATAGACTGCGGGATCACGCCCCGCCGCCGCGAGGACAAGCCCGACGCGGCTGCCCTTCGGCAGGGTCAAACCCGCAATTTCAACGTCGGCGTAGACATAGCGGTCAAACATATGCAGCGGCGGCGAGAACCGTAGCAATTCTTCGCAGGTGGCGGCCACTGTGTCAGGGGCCAAAGCGCAACGCGGTGTCGCGTGCTCGATCAGGCATTTCACCGCGTTGCCGAGGCTGTGCACGGTTGCCTCATGTCCGGCGTTCAGCAAAAGCACGCAGGTGCCAATCAGCTCGGGCGTAGTGAGGCGGTTGCCGTCTTGCTCGGCGGCGATCAGCTCCGAGATCAGGTCATCTGCTGGGCTGCTGCGGCGCTCCGCGATGTAGGCGGTGAGAAACGCGGCAAATTCTGTCGCGGCTGTTGCGGCAGCATCCTCGACCGCACGGCTGCGCCCCGCCTGATACATCGCGACCATAGCGCTGGACCAGCGGAGCAGGTCGGGGGCCATCGCCTCGGGCACGCCCAAGAGGCGGGCGATGATGCGCACAGGCAGTTGCGTGCAAAATGACGGGATGAGATCGAAGGGCACCTCTTGGGGCAGGGCGTCCAGCAACTCCGCCGTGATCTGTTCAATATCAGGAGCCAGCGCCTTGATCCGCCGCGAGGTGAAAGCCCGCAACACAAGACCGCGCAAACGCGTATGATCTGGCGCCTCGAGCTCCAGCATGGAGTGCTGCTCGATTGCGTAGAACGGCGCAAGGTGATCAGGCACAGGCGCGCGTTGATCCTCTGGCACCGCACGGCCCAATCGGCGGTCACGCAACAGCGCTTGCACCGTGGCCGCATCAAAGGCGCAGGGCATCGCGTATTCTTCCCAATATACAATCGGCCCCGCCGTTCGGGCGCGATCATAGAACGGGTAGGGGTTCTGCACAAAGGCGGGATCATGGGGGGATAGCTGGACACGGATCATCGCGCGATGAGAACGCGGTTGTGCTGGTCAATGCAAGTAGGGCCGCATAAATTGGCCGCCATGAGACATGTTTTCGGCAGGCGCGGCCTGAGTATCTTGATTTTTCTGCTGTGCGTGGCGTTTCTGGCCTCTGGTGTCTGGCGCTACGCGACGCATCAGGGCATGTCGCAGCTGTCGGCGCGCGCGAATGCCGATCTGGCGTTGGCAAGTGACCGTTTGGTGGGTCAGCTTCAGCGCTACCGCGATCTGGCTGTCGTGATGGCCAAGCATCCGCAGGTCGTGGAAGTCCTGACCGACAATGCGCGCCCGCAGGACCGCCAATTGCTGCGCAGCGTGGCTGACCGCGCGGCAGCGCTGGATGTGATGGTGATTGACCGCACAGGCCGTGTACGTGCTGCGGCTGAGGATGGCGCCGGCAGCAACAATGCGCGCGCCTTCGTGCGCCGTGCACTTAACGGTGCGCTGGGGCGCGGTTATGGTGCGGAGGCAAATGCAGGGCGCAGCTATTTCTATGCCGCACCTGTTTTTGGCGCTCAAGGCACCGTTCTGGGCGCCTTGGTCGTTTCGACGGACCTGAGTTCGGTGGACTATGCATGGCGGGGCGATACGCCGCCTGTGTTCTTTACCGACGGCAGCGGACAGGTGCAGGTGTCCAACCGCTCCGAGCTTGTCTTGTGGCAACGGCCAGTCAGCGCACCGGGATTGCAGCCGCCCTCGGGGGCCACACCTGATTTTGCAGCCTCCTACATAGGCGGACATGAAATCTGGCAAATCGGTTGGGGGCCTTATCTACCGCGTGAGGCGCTGCATCTGACACAGGAATTACCCGTGATCGGCATGACGGGCGAAGTGCTCATGGATGTGGCGCCGGTGCGTAGGTTGGCCGCCTCCCAAGCGGCGGCTGTAGCGGCCTTGTGTCTGGCGTTTGGCGCTCTCTTGTTTCTCGCGACCGAGCGGCGGCGTACCTTGGCCCGCGTCAATGCCCAGCTTGAAGCGCGCGTGCGCGCACGGACCCAAGCGTTGCGCGACATCAATAACGAGTTGCGGCGCGAAGCGGCGGAGCGCAGCGAAGCGCAATTGGCACTGGCGCGCGCGCAGGATGATCTGGTGCAGGTGAGCAAGTTAAGCGCCTTGGGCCAGCTCAGCGCGGGCATCAGTCACGAGCTGAACCAACCGCTGATGGCCGTGCAGTCCTTTGCCGAGAATGGCGTGGCCTTTATCGAGCGCGGCAAGCCCGACCGTGCCGCAGAGAACCTCACGCGTATCTCTGACATGGCCCATCGCATGGGGCGGATCATCAAGAATCTTCGCGCCTTTTCCAAACAGGAGAGCGTTCAGCAGGTGCAGGTCGATCTGGGGGCGGTCATCGCCTCTGCGCTCGATATGACGGCACAACGCCGCGAAGCGTCCGGTGTCACGTTGCGCTATGCCCCGCCTGCATCGGCGCTTTGGGTGCGCGGGGGCGAGGTGCGTTTGGGTCAGGTGTTTATAAACCTGATCACAAATGCCATCGACGCAATGGAAGGACGCGAAAAGCGCATACTCACGATCGAGATTGTCCAAGACACAAGCACCACCGTCGAGATCAAAGACACAGGCGCAGGCATCCAAGCACCTGATCAGGTGTTTGACCCGTTTTACTCAACTAAAGAAGTGGGCGCCGCGAAAGGTGTAGGCCTCGGCCTGTCCATAAGCTATGCCATCGTGCAAAGCGTGGGCGGCGAGATAAGGGCGCAGAACACTGCACAGGGCGCTTGCTTCTCTGTAACACTTCTCCCTATGGCACAGGAAAACGCCGCATGAGCAATACAGTCCTTCTTGTCGATGACGATGCCGCCGTGCGCGAGGCTTTGGGCCAGACGCTCGAGCTGGCCGATATCAATTGTATCGCTGCGGGGTCGTTTGTGGTGGCCGCCGATCACATCAGGTCGGATTTCGACGGGGTTATCATCAGCGATATCCGAATGCCGGGGCGTGACGGGTTTCATCTTCTGGCGCAGGCACATGGCATCGATCCTGATCTGCCTGTCATTCTACTGACAGGGGAGGGAGACATCCCCATGGCCGTAAAGGCGATGGGTGAAGGTGCGTTCGATTTCCTTGAGAAACCATGTGCCGCAAAAGACCTGCTGGCCGTGGTGGAGCGTGCGCTCAAGACGCGCACACTGGTGCTGGAGAACCGTGCACTGCGCCAATTGGTCGAGAGCGGCGACCCCGCGGCGCGCATGATTTTCGGCAGCTCCCAGATGGCGCAAGACTTGCGCGATCAGGTGCGCCGCGTCGCCCAAGCGCAGGGTGATGTGCTGGTGCGCGGTGCGCAGGGCTCCGGCATCTCCAAAATCGCGGAGGTAATTCACCTCAGCTCGCTTCGGTCCAAACGGCCCTTTTTGAAACGTGCCGCCTCTGATTTGGATGCCAGTGCTCTTGGCGACGCGTATGCCGCAGGTGAGGGGGGAAGCCTCTTTATCGACGAGATCACGATGCTTCCTGCGCAGACACAACTGGCACTGGCCGAGGTGCTGGACACAGGGGCGTCCACGCGACTGATTGCGGGCGACACCCGCGATATGGAGGCGCAGATGCAGGAGGGGCGGTTCAACACTGATCTTTATTACCGCCTGACGGTGATGCCCGTGCGCGTGCCTGCGCTCAGTGAGCGACCAGAAGATATTCCCGTGCTCTTTCGGCATTATGTGGCCCAAGCCGCGGAGCAGAGCGGACAAGCCGCTCCTCCTGTCTCTGCCGATCTTGAGGCCACTCTTATGGCGCGCGACTGGCCGGGCAATGCGAGGGCGCTTATGTCCGAGGCGATGCGGTTTGTGATGGGAGTCACCGATCTGACGCCTACTGTTGGCAGCGTAGATGCAGGCATCGGGCTTACCGCGCAAATGGCGCAGGTGGAACAATCGCTCATTGAAGGCGCTCTACGACGTGCCCAAGGACAAGCGACCGAGGCAGCTCGCGCACTCAAACTGCCACGTAAAACTTTTTACGACAAATGCACGCGGTACGGAATCAAGCCGGAGAACTTTCGAAGCTGAATCGTGATTCTGAAGTGTGCGGATTTTCGCACAGGCGCGTTTTTGAGGTGCGGGTTTTCGCACTCGACGAAAATTGTGTTGGCGCTAACGGTTTCGAAAGTTTCCCGTAAGTGCCCGAATTTGAATTATAAATAGATATTGTGTGTCTCGCCGCGATGACCGCTTGCGATGCCATTTCCAGAAACGCAGACTGTCGCGCAGACGGCGGAATACCGCCCGATACGCAATTCTCTGGGAGGAGATATCATGAAATTCGTAACTGCGGCCGTTCTGGCCATTTCCCTTTCTGCCGGTGCCGTTTCAGCGGCTTGTGATGACGGCGAGATCGTCATCAAGCTGAGCCACGTGACCAACACCGACAAGCACCCTAAAGGCATCGCAGCCAGCTTGCTCGAGCAGCGCGTAAACGACGAGATGAACGGTAAAGCCTGCATGGAAGTCTTCCCGCAGTCCACGCTCTATAACGATGACCAAGTGCTTGAGGCGCTGCTGCAAGGCGACGTTCAGATGGCGGCACCGTCCTTGTCCAAGTTCGAGCAGTTCACAAAGCAGTTCCGCATCTTCGATCTGCCCTTCATGTTCAAAAACATCAACGCTGTGGACGAGTTCCAGAACTCCGAAACTGGTCAGGCGATGAAGCAATCCATGACACGTCGCGGCCTGCTGGGTCTGGCGTTCTGGCACAATGGTATGAAGCAGATGTCCGCGAATAAAGCGCTGAACCTGCCCACGGACGCCGATGGTCTCAAGTTCCGCGTACAGAACTCCGACGTGCTGAAGGCACAGATGGCCGCGATGGGTGGTTCACCCCAGCCAATGGCCTTCTCCGAAGTCTACGGCGCGCTGCAAACAGGTGTTGTGGACGGTCAGGAAAACACATGGTCCAACATCTGGGGTCAGAAGTTCTTTGAAGTGCAGGACGGCGTTACCGAGACCAACCACGGCATCATCGACTACATGCTTGTGACCTCCACAGACTGGTTCGAGGGTCTGCCCGAGGACGTACGCACCCAGCTGACCACAATCGTTGACGAAGTGACCGCAGCGCGTAACGCTGAATCCACAAACGTGAACGCGGCGGCCAAAGCCTCCATCATCGAGGCAGGCGGCGTTGTACGCGAGCTGGACGCGGATGCGCGCGAAGCATGGGTTGCCGCGATGAAGCCCGTCTGGGAGCAGTTCAAAGAAGACGTTGGTCAGGAAAACATCGACGCAGCTCAGGCGATCAACGCCAAGCACTAAGACCTTTCGAGGTTACACCACCCCGCCCGCATGTACGGGCGGGGTGATTTCACGCATTCTTTGCGCCCCCCCATCAGGAGTGTACCAATGGCACATGCTTATGAGGCCAAAACGGCTGTTGGCCGTATCGTTAACGAGATCGAAGAGACCGCGATAGCTGTGCTTCTGGGTCTGATGACGATCATCACATTTATCAACGTTGTCCTGCGCTACGGCTTTAACACCGGATTGATCTGGGGGCTGGAGGCGGTGACGTTTCTGTTTGCGTGGCTGGTGCTGTTCGGCGTCAGCTACACAGTCAAAGTCACTGCGCAATTGGGCGTGGATGCGCTGATTAATCTGTTTTCCCCCGCCACGCGACGCATTCTGGCTTTGGTCGCTGGTGCGGTTTGCATCGCCTATGCCGCATTGGTGCTGAAAGGCGCCTGGGACTATTGGGCGCCGTTTGCCGGCCTTGACGCTACCTCGGGCCGCTGGTTCCCGACTGGCTTCGAGAACTCCCGCGATCAGGCGTGGTATGAGGTGATCGACATTCCTTTCCCTGAATGGCTGCGCTGGATTGAACCCATTATGAACGAGGGGGAATCCTATGAGAAGCTGCCACGCTTTATTCCCTATGCGATGCTGCCCTTCGGCGTCGCACTGCTGCTCTTCCGCTTTGTTCAGGCCTTTGTGCGCGTCTGGATAGGTGAGGCAAACAGCCTGATCGTAAGCCATGAAGCCGAAGACGATGTCAAAGACGTCGCACATATGAACGCGGGGAACTAAGTCATGGAAGTTGTTGTACTCTTTACGATGGTGATCGGCCTGATGCTGATCGGTGTGCCGATTGCGATCTCGCTGGGCACCTCCTCGATTATCTTTCTGCTGGTGCTGTCGGATACCTCGCTGGCCTCTATCGCGCAGACGTTGTTTCAGGCGATGGCAGGGCACTACACGCTGCTCGCCATTCCGTTTTTCATCCTCGCCTCTTCCTTCATGTCGACGGGGGGCGTGGCGCGCAGGATCATCCGTTTCTCGATCGCGCTGGTGGGCCATCTGCCGGGTGGTCTGGCGATTGCGGGTGTGTTTGCCTGTATGCTCTTTGCGGCGCTCTCGGGCTCAAGCCCTGCAACCGTTGTGGCCATCGGCTCCATCGTGATCGTGGGCATGCGCGAGGTCGGCTATACCAAGGATTTTGCCGCTGGTGTGATTGCGGTAGCTGGTACGCTGGGCATCTTGATCCCGCCCAGCATCGTGATGGTGGTCTATGCCTCCGCCACAGATGTGTCGGTGGGGCGGATGTTCCTTGCCGGTGTTATTCCAGGCCTCTTGGCAGGCACGATGCTGATGGTGACGATCTATATCATCGCCCGTGTGCGCAACCTGCCCAAAGGTGAGTGGAAAGGCTGGGGCGAGGTGCGGTCCTCTGGTTTTGAGGCGGGCTGGGGCCTGTTCCTGATCGTCATTATTCTCGGCGGCATCTACGGTGGTATCTTTACCCCCACAGAAGCGGCAGCGGTGGCGGCGGTCTATGCCTTCCTGATCTCGACGTTGGTCTATCGCGATATGGGGCCGCTGCACGTGGCGGGAGAGGGCAAGAACCTCGCGCTCTGGAGCAAACCGCATGCGCTGCTGACGATTTTCTTTCACAAGGACACGCGCAACACGCTGTTCGAGGCGGGCAAGCTGACGGTGACGCTGATGTTCATCATCGCCAATGCGCTGATCCTCAAGCATGTGCTCACCGATGAGCAGATCCCGCAGCAAATCTCGGCTGCGATGCTCAATGCGGGCTTTGGCCCTGTGATGTTCCTTGTGATTGTAAACGTAATCCTGCTGATCGGTGGGCAGTTTATGGAGCCGTCGGGCCTGCTTGTGATTGTGGCGCCGCTTGTGTTTCCCATTGCGATCGAGCTGGGGATTGATCCTATTCACCTTGGCATCATCATGGTGGTGAATATGGAGATCGGGATGATCACGCCGCCTGTGGGTCTCAACCTCTTTGTGACCTCGGGCGTGGCGAATATGCCGATGATGAATGTGGTGCGCGCTGCACTTCCGTTCCTCGCCGTGCTCTTCGTCTTCCTGATTATGGTGACGTATATCCCTGCGATCTCGACATGGTTGCCCACAATGATGATGGGGCCAGAGATTATCGTCCGCTAGGCAGGACCCTTTGACAGCTTTGGGCGCGGGAGTTTATGGCTCGTGCGCCCTTTGCATTTGTGGAATGAGTTTAAAGGGAAAAATGAAGAATTTGGACGTGCCCTAACTCTGGGCGAGCGCCGAGATGATCGGGGCGAAATCGGTCGCTTTAAGGGATGCGCCGCCGACGAGCGCGCCATCGACGTTCCCGGCTTCGAAAATCAACGCGGCATTGTCGGGTTTGACCGAGCCGCCGTAGAGCAGGGGGATCATGTCGGCGATGTCCGCGCCGTAGCGGATGGCGAGCTTGCTGCGGATGAAGTCATGCACTTCGGCGATCTGATCGAGTGTCGGGACTTTGCCTGTGCCGATGGCCCAAATGGGCTCATAGGCGATAATTGTATTTGCGGCAGTCACGGCAGTGGGGAGAGAGCCCGCCAGCTGGCCTGCGATAATGTCGAGGGTGTTGTCGGCCTCGCGGTCTTCGAGCGTCTCGCCGATGCAGATGATGGCCGCGAGATTGGACGCCCACGCGGCTTTGGCTTTTTTGCGGATGTCGCGGTCGCGCTCTGCGTGGGCTTCGCGACGCTCCGAGTGACCCACGATGACGTAGGCGGCGCCCGTGTCCGCGATCATGGCGGCGGAGATGTCACCGGTGAAGGCACCTGAGGCCTGCATGTGGCAATCCTGAGCGCCGATGCTGATCGGAGTTGCTTGCGCAACGGTGCTGGCGCGGTACAGAAGTGGAGCAGGCGGGCAGATGATTACCTCTGGGGCATCTGCGGGCATCAGGGTGGCGAGTACATTGAGCTCTGCGAGGTCGGCGGCGGTGCCGTTCATCTTCCAATTGCCAGCAGCCAGTTTGCGTCGCATGTGCCATCCTTCGTATTAAGTTGGATTTTTCTAACACCCGCGGCGCACAGGTTCAATGTATGGCAAAGGCTTCGACAAAGGGTTAGGAGAGGTCAAAGAGAAGGGGAGCGTTGCTATGATACCGTCAATTGATCTGGCCCGGTTGCGGGCGCAAGACGCAGATGAACTTGCGGCGATGAAAGAGGCTGCGACGGGCGTGGGGTTCGCCACGGTCTACAACACCGATCTCTCGGCGGCCCGTGTTACGCATGTGATCGAGACGTACCGCACGTTTTTCAAACTCCCGGAGGCCGAGAAGCAGGCGGTGAGCATGGCTGGGACGGGCGCCAATCGCGGCTGGGGAGCGGCGGGGACCGAGCAGGTCGATCCTGACGCCAATCCTGACTACAAACAATATTATGACAGTGGCGTTGATCTGCCCGCTGATGATCCGCGCCGCGCCATGCCTGTTTACGCGCCGAATATCTGGCCTGATGTGCCTGAGGAGTTCGAGCAGGTGATACGTGCCTATTACGACGATGCGCGTGTAGTGGCACTTTCGGTTTTGCGGGGGGTGGCGCAATCCATTGGTGCGCCGCGTGATGCCTTTGATGCGGGGTTCGAGACGCCGATGGCGCTGCTGCGCGGGAACTACTATCCACAGCGACCTGATTGGGCGGGGGCCAATGATTTCGGCATTGCCACGCACACCGACTATGGCTGTTTGACGCTTTTGGCCACCGACGGCTCGCCTGGTCTAGAGGTGCGCAAGCGGGGCGGCGGATGGATTCCGATCAGCGCCGGACCCGGCACATTCGTGATTAACTTCGGCGAGATGATGGAGGTCTGGACCGACGGGGTTGTGCGCGCCACGCCGCACCGCGTTGTGGGTGGTTTGGCAGAGCGGATATCAGTGCCGCTGTTTTTCAATCCGGCCCATGACACGAACGTGGCACCTTTGGGGTCGGATAAGGTGATACTGGCTGGAGAGCATCTGGCCGCGCGTTTTGGCGAGACCTATCTGCATCTCAAGAAATAGCGGCGCACCTATTTTGCAAATAGGCTTTCATCGAATTTGATGGACTCGCCGCAGCCGCAGGCCTCGGATACGTTGGGATTATTGAACTTGAACCCGCTCTCGAGCAGGGACGTTTCATAGTCGATTTGCGTGCCGAACAGAAACATCTGCGCCATTGGCGCAATCATCACCCGTGCGCCGTCTTGCTCGACCACTTCGTCATTGGGATCGGCCTCATCGACATATTCCATGGTGTATTCCATGCCCGCACAGCCGCCTTTCTTGACGCCGATACGCAGGCCTGCGTGGCCCTTTGCAGTCATCAGTTTGATGATTTGCGCGCTTGCCTTATCGGTCATGGTGACCGCTTGCTTACCTGGAATTCCGAACATGCTGGTGCTCCTTTGATCCATAGATAAGGGGGCGCAGCCGCAATCTCAAGGGGTTAGTAGCCCAGCGCGCGCAGGGTTGCCATTGTGGCAAAGCTGGCTGCCAGAGCCCAGCCAAAGGAGGCCAGCGTGCCTATGATGACATACTCACTCATCTTTTGATCGCGGCTGACGGTGTCGAAGCGCAGAATGGATTTGGCCGCGATGAGAAAACCGATGCCTGACGGCTCCCCGATCATAACCATGAGAAAGATCAATCCGCGCTCCATCAGGCCGATCATGCGGCCTGCGTACTCTAAGCCTTCGGGCTGGGCCTCGCTTTTGAACCTCGCCATAAGGTGACCCACCGCGATACCCCCCGCCATGGTAGCCGTGATAAAGCCGCTCAGCACCAGCGCGATCTGGATCATGTCGGTCGAGAGGGGTGGCCACCAATGCGCCAGTACTGCATCGGGCAGCCACATGACCGCCAGCAACAGCACCGCGAAATGGGCGCCTTGATCCACAAGATAGGTGCGCAGAGTATCGGGCGCGAGGTGAATTTTGATCAGATCAATCGCCACATGGCTGAGTGCGATCCCAAGGCTCAGCATCATCGCGCCCCCTGAGAAGAGGGCGGTGAGGGCAAACACGTGGAGTCCGTGCATCAGCATGATCAGGGGGCGATGTTTGTTCAGCACCATATGCGTGGTCTGGAACACAAAGTCCGCCAATAGATGCGCAGTAACGAGCGCGATCAACAGCTCGATCGTGAGCAGGGGCATGACGGGCATTGTCATGCTGAAAAGGGTGCAATTGATAAATGCACCATAATTTGGATTGATCTACTCTGCCTCATATGCCTCACAGCTTTCTATCAGCGCGAAAACACCTGCAGCGGTCGCCTGTTTTTGCAACAGCTGACGGCTGTGGCCGAGCTGAGCAGCAATGGCTTCTTGCGTGGCAGGAGCGGGCACCAGCATGTGCTGGGCGACCAGCGCCTGCTTCGGGGTCCAGCCTTGGGCGATGCGGTCAGCCATAGGTAAGCAGACGCGCAATGTGGCAGACCCGTCGGGGGCGGACAGCAGAATGTTGCGCTTCATATGATCCAGTGCATGACCCGACTGGACAAAGGCAGGACCTTCGGCTCCTGCAAGATCATTTCCGCTGATCTCACCGCTGCCTATGCCGATCCCGATCCGCGTGCTGCGCCCTTTGCCCGTTGTGCGCACGGCGGCGCGCATCACGAGGGCTGCGCGCAGGGCATAGCGCGCGGGCAGGGCCATCTGCCAGCCGTCTCCGCGAAACCGCTCGAAAAATGCCATTCCGTCGGGCCAGTGACCAACCGTGTCACAGGCTGCGCGCAATGCGTCGAACAGGCCAGACAAATCATGGCTGTCCAGATCGCTGGAGCGGACGATGTCGCCGGTAAATACGGCAAGGTTCTGCATGTGGGGCCTTTGCAAGACTAAGTGGGTGCTAAGCAGTCTGACAGGGCAAAGCGTCAGGGGCAACAACGCAAACGGGCCGCACCTGTGTCAGGGCGGCCCGTAATCTGTGCGGTAGGGTGGCGTGTCCCTACATGAAACCCAGCTCGAGCCGCGCCTCGTCGGACATCATATCCATGCCCCATGGCGGCTCCCAGACCAGCTCCACGTCAACCTGTTTGACACCCGCCAGCGGCTCAACAGCATCGGCGACCCATCCCGGCATCTCGCCTGCCACAGGGCAGCCGGGGGCTGTGAGTGACATTTTAATAGCCACGGCGTTTTCGTCATTGATGTCGATGGTGTAGATCAAACCCAATTCATAGATATTCACAGGAATTTCAGGGTCATAGACGGAGCGGCAAGCCTCGACTACCTGCTCGTAAAGCGGGTGATCCGTGCTCGACGGCGCGATCAGCGGGGTGCCTTCAAGAGGGGGTGTTGAATCGTTCATCTGCGCCTCATTTATAAACTTGACTATTTATATATGGTTTAGAGGTGCCCACGTCTAGGGGGCCAGCCCATCTGATATCTCTCCATTCGACAGACAGGCCCCCGATCACACGATTTAGCCTGCCGCGCTCAGCTATCGGGTGAGGCGAGCGGTGTGGTTGCCGCACTGTCTGCGGGGGCTGCACCGGTGATGCGTGTGCGGTGCAAAAGACCGCCAATGGCCCCGCCGATCAGTGGTGCAGCGATGAACACCCAAAGCTGTGACAGTGCTGTGCTGCCCACAAACAACGCAGGCCCGATGGAGCGGGCAGGGTTCACCGAAGTGCCCGTGACCGTGATACCGACAAGGTGGATCATTGTGAGCGTCAGACCGATCACCAGCCCCGCCATAGCGGCATTGCCGCTCTCGGATGTGACGCCAAGGATCACAACGATAAAGACAGCGGTGGCAATGACTTCGAACAGAAAGGCCGAGATCATAAAGAACTCCCCTCCGTAATCCGCGCCATAGCCGTTCTGGCCCAAGCCGTTGGTGGCAATGTCGTATCCACCAGCCGAATTGGTCGCGAGAACAAAGATCGCGCCAGCGGCGAGGATCGCGCCCAATGTCTGGAACAGCGCGTATCCGACAAAGTCACCCGGAGTCATCCGCCCTGCGACCAATGCCCCCATCGAGACGGCGGGGTTCAAATGAGCCCCTGAAATCTGACCGATCGAATAGGCCATGGCCACAACCGAGATGCCGAACGCGAGGCTGATGCCCGTGATGGAAATCGAATCCGCGATCCCGATGCCGCCCCCCGCAAGCACGGCAGACCCCACGCCAAAAAAGACGAGGACGAAGGTGCCGATGGCTTCTGCTATATATTGACGCATGAATTCTCTCCCTGAGATGTGTCGCATTTTATGTGGCGGGGTGGTCCCGCTGCAAAAGCGTAGGGGTCGCCAGATAAAGCAACAAAGGGAGAAAAGCGCCCTGCCTCCCCCCTTGAGGAACGGGGGAGCGGGGTCCGGATCAGTTTTCGTTTATGTCACGCTCGACAATCCGCGCGCCACTGGACTGGCTTTTGAAGGCCAGTTTGAGCACGATCCATGCGATCAGCGACAGCCCCGCAAAAAGCGCGAGCAGGGCGGAGGTATTGCTGATTGTGGTAAAGGCGACGATCCCCGTCATCGCCAATGCGCCGAGTGCAAAGCCCAGAAATATGGACGCGGGCGCGATAAGCTCAATCAACGCCAGCGCGAGGGCAGCACAGAGCCAGACCCACCAGATTTGCGCCAAGCTCTCCATTATCCCCGCCCTTTCAACAGCTTGAATGCGTCGCCGAATGCGGCCAGTGCTTCGGAGGGGACAACAATAGTGCTGCTGCCATCACCCGCGCTCATCACACCCAAAGCCTCGACTTGCTTGAGGGCGATCTGGTATTGCGCGGCCTCCAGCCCGTTCTCGTTGATGGCCACGGCCACGATTTGGGTCGCGTAGGCTTCGGCATCGGCGAGTACGCGGCGCGCTTTGGCCGTCTGCTCCGAGGCATAAAGTTCCGCATCCGCCGCAAGCTCTACCGCACGTTTGGAGCCTTCCGCCTCGGTCACTTGCGCGCGGCGCGCACGCTCGGCGTTAAGCTGCTGCATCATCGCAGCGCGGGTGGCGGCATCAAGGTTTACGTCCAGAATCTCGGCGCGGGTCACTTCAATACCCCAGTTCTCCACCGATTCCTCGACGTTCTGCTTGATCGTTGTGATCAGGGCAGAGCGGTTGGCCTGCACCTCATCAAGGTCCATCATCCCGATCTCGGCCCGCACAATGCCTGCCACAGTGGTGGCAATCGCACTGTCCACATCGCGGATGCGGTAGACCGTTTTTTCAGGCTCGGTGATGCGGTAGAAGACGGATGTCTCTACCTGCACCAGCACATTGTCACGGGTGATCGCGTCCTGCGAGGCTGTGGGCAATTGCCGCTCCAGAATGGAGATCTGATGGGCGACTTTGTCGAAGAACGGCACAATCAGATTGATCCCTGGCCCAAGAACGGAGCGGAGGCGGCCAAACCGTTCCACAACATGCTGTTCCGATTGGGGAACAATTTTTACCCCTTTCAGGATGACCACGATCAAAACAACAGCCAACAGCAGCCAGCCTAGATTGTTTTCCAAAAGACCCAACAGTACTTCTTCAATGCTCAACGCAGTATTCCTTATAAAACTCTTAACATAATGTGGGCTCAAAAGCCTCCAATTGCAAGATCGGCAGCAGTGGGTTAGGGCAGCAGCAAACCAGCGCGAGGGCACGAGATGACCGCATTTTCCTATGAAACATTCGCCACCGACGGGCGGGCACGCACGGGCAAGATTACAACGCCGCGCGGCGAAATCCGTACGCCTGCCTTCATGCCCGTAGGCACCGCAGCCACAGTGAAGGCGATGATGCCGAGCTCTGTGCGCGAGACAGGTGCTGATATCTTGCTCGGCAACACCTACCACCTGATGTTGCGCCCGACAGCCGAGCGGATTGACCGCCTTGGCGGGTTGCACAAGTTCATGAATTGGGACCGCCCGATCCTCACGGATTCAGGCGGGTTTCAGGTGATGAGCCTCGCGAGCCTTCGCAAATTGACCGAGCGCGGCGTGACGTTCAAAAGCCACATCGACGGCAGCAAGCACGAGATTACGCCAGAGCGTTCCATGGAGATCCAAGCGCTGCTCGGCTCTGACATTGTGATGTGCTTTGACGAATGCCCCGCGCTGCCAGCGGACCGTGACCGCATTGCACAGAGTATGGAACTGTCGATGCGGTGGGCGGCCCGCTCCAGAGAAGCCTTCGGCGACCGGCCGGGTCATGCGCTGTTCGGTATCCAGCAAGGTGGGTTGGAGGAAGACCTTCGCAAGCAGAGCGCCGATGCCCTGCGCGAGATAGGCTTTGACGGATACGCCGTTGGCGGTCTGGCCGTGGGCGAGGGGCAGGAGGCGATGTTCGGTTGTCTCGACTACGCGCCAGAGCAGCTTCCCGTGGACAAGCCGCGCTATCTAATGGGGGTGGGCAAGCCCGACGACATTGTGGGTGCCGTGGCACGGGGCATTGATATGATGGATTGTGTTCTGCCCTCACGCTCTGGCCGCACGGGGCAGGTATTTACACGGATGGGTGTGCTCAACATCAAGAACGCACGCCATGCGGATGATCCGCGCCCGCTTGATGAAAATTGCGGCTGTCCTGCATGCTCACACTATTCCCGCGCTTACCTGCACCACGTATTCCGCAGTCAGGAGATGATCAGCTCGATGCTCCTGACATGGCATAATCTGCGGTATTATCAGGATATTATGGCAGGTATGCGGGACGCTATTGCCGCAGGGACCTTCACCCAATGGCAGGCGGACTTCCACAGCACACGCGCACAGGGCGATATTGATCCCCTTTAGCGCCGCTCGGTCGGGGAGGGCATTTTCATCGGAGCAGCCGCACGCACGGGGATCATCATACCACCGCGCGGCTCATCGTCGTCGTCATCGCTGTCATCCATCAGCATGATCGCCACAGCGAACTGCACGCCCGCAAAAACGATCCCGTTGAGCACCCAGAACACCACAACGGCCATGAGCCCAATGTCCGAGCCGCTGACCAGATGCCACATGTTTGCAACGTTGAACCACAAGATCAGAGCCGTGAACACGCCGGCCACGGCAAAGCCGATCACGCAGTTGATGATATAGAATCGAATGAGTTTGGGCATCAGGCGCTCCTATCGACATAATATTGGAGCTTAGTTTGTCTCCGTCAGGTTTCAACCACCCAACTGCGGCCGCATCGCTTGATAGATCACTGCACAGGCCACATTGGCGAGGTTGAGCGAGCGTACGCGGGTGTCCAGCATCGGCAAATGAAACACACGGTCCTCGGCCCCGTCGAGGATGGTGTCGGGCAGCCCTGCAGATTCGCAACCGAAAACCAGATAGGCATCCTTTTGATAGTCGGGCGCATAGATGCTCTGTGCGCCGTGCTCCTCAAAGAAATAGAGGTGATCCCGCGGCGGCTTGCGTGCTTCCATGAAGGCGTCCCAACTGTCGTATTCACTCAGGTTGACGTGCTTCCAATAATCCGTCCCCGCGCGGCGCACCGCCTTCTCATCCAGCGAGAAACCGTAGGGTTTGATCAGGATCAACTCAAGGTTCAGCGCCACGCAGGTCCGCCCGATTGCGCCCGTATTGTAGGGGATTTCAGGTGTCACCAGCACCATCTTCATGCGCGGCTCAGACATAGGCATTCATCGTCAAAAGCTCGTATTCCGCGACTACTTCGTCATCCTGATTTGTGACTGTCACATGCCAGCGCACCTGACCATATTCATCCGTGCGCGGAGTCTTTTTCTTCACCGTCAGGCGCACCTTGATCTCGTCGTCGGGCGAGACAGGTTTCATAAAGTTAAGGTTTGCCAACCCCGTGTTGGCCAGCACGGGGCCCGGGTCAGGCTGCACAAACAGCCCCGCTGCAAAGCTTAGCAGGAGGTAGCCATGCGCGACACGGCCAGGGAAGAAGGGGTTGGCCTTTGCCGCTTCCTCATCCATGTGGCCGTAGAAAGTGTCGCCCGTGAAATGGGCAAAAGTTTCAATGTCTTGCAGCGTGACCTTACGCGACGGGGTATAGAGCGTCTCGCCCAGTTTCAGATCATGGAAGGTGCGCGTGAAAGGATGCGGTCCGCCTGTATGTTCTTGCGCACCGGGCACCCATTGCTCCCCGATGGCGGTCAGAATGTCGGGGCTGCCCTGAACAGCGGTGCGCTGCATATAGTGCATGACACCCCGCACGCCACCCAGCTCTTCTCCACCGCCCGCACGTCCCGGACCGCCGTGGACCATGTGCGGCATGGGCGCGCCGTGGCCTGTGGACTCTGCCATAGAGCCGGCGTTGTTAAAGTAGAGCCGTCCGTGCCATGCGGCGGCGCCCATGACCATCTGCCGCGCCAGATCGCCGTCGCGGGTAATGACGGAAGCCACGAGCGACCCCTTGCCACGGTTGAGAAGCTCTATGGCATGATCGGCATCGCGATACGGCATGACGGTGCTGACAGGCCCGAAGGCCTCGGTGTCGTGCAAACGCTCGGCTGCATCAGGGTCGGCACAGTGAAACAGCATCGGCGGCAGAAACGCGCCCTTGTCTCGGTCGGCTCCATGGACGTCGAAATTCTCGGGATCACCAAACACGCGCTCTGCCTCCGTGCCGAAGGTTTGAGCTTTCTCAAGAACATCATCGCGCTGGCTACGGCTCACCAATGCGCCCATGCGGGTAGCCTTGTCGCGCGGGTCGCCGACCACAGTTTTGGTTAATCGTGCGCTCAGCGCGTCAATGACTGCGTCCACCTGCGCCTCGGGCGCTATGATGCGGCGTATGGCGGTGCATTTCTGGCCAGCCTTGGTCGTCATCTCGCGATGGGCTTCCTTGATGAACAGATCAAACTCGGGACTGTCGGGCGTCACATCGGGGCCAAGCACAGAGGCGTTCAGGCTGTCTTGCTCGGCGACAAAGGGGACTGCATTCTCAAGTAGATGCGGGGTGGAGCGCAGCATCAGGGCGGTCTGCGCGGAGCCTGTGAAGCTGATAACATCCTGCGCGTCCGTGTGCAGCAACAGATCGCCGACGCCGCCCGAAATCAGCTGCAACGCGCCTTCTGGCAGAATACCACTGTCGAGCATCAGTTGAACGCAGAGGTGGGTCACATAGCATGAGGCCGTCGCGGGTTTTACGATGCTGGGCACGCCAGCAAGGAAGGTGGGTGCGAACTTTTCCAGCATCCCCCAGACAGGGAAGTTATAGGCGTTGATGTGGATGCCAACCCCTTGCTTGGGCACGCAAACATGCTGGCCGAGGAAGGTACCTGTGCGGCCCAGCTGTTCCAGCTCGCCATCCAGATAAATCTGCGCATCGGGCATCTCACGCCGCCCTTTTGAGGCATAGACGAACATGGTGCCGATGCCGCCGTCGATGTCAAAAGCGTGGTCGCTTTGCGTGGCACCTGTATGAAAAGACAGGTCATAGAGCTGTTGTTTGTGCGTGTTTAAATGAAGCGCCAGCGCTTTGAGCATGCGCGCGCGGTCATGGAAGGTGAGCTTGCGCAGGGCAGGGCCGCCCACATCGCGCGCGTAGCTATGCATTCCCACCACATCGAGGGCCGCATTGCCCGCTTGTGCAATGACATCCCCTGTTATGGCGCAGGCAATGGAACGTGCGCCGCTGTCGGGGGCAACCCACTGGCCCGCTGCGAAGGAGGAAACATTAATCATAGCAGCGTCCTTATTGGTCATAGTCAAAGCGCACAGTGTCTGTGAGCGGATAGCATTGACAGGTCAGAACAAACCCGTCCGCGATCTCGTTATCCTCAAGCGCGTGGTTTGTAAGCATCTCGACTTCGCCCTCGGTTACCTTTGCGCGGCAGGTCGAGCAGACCCCCGCTTTGCACGCAAAGGGCGCGTCCATCGCATTGTCGATGGCGGCATCCAGCAGGCTCATGTCGCGGGGCATCTCGAAGTTACGGGTCGCACCGTCGAGCGTCACAGTTGCTTGGGTCACTGCGCCTGTTGCTGCGGCATCTGCTGCAATGGCACGTTGCTTGGCGCGGCCTTGTTGAGATGCGCCGAATAACTCGAACTTGATTTGATTATCTTCCAACCCGTGCTCGCGCAGCGCCTTGGCAATCCCCAACATCATCGGTTCTGGTCCGCAAATGAAGGCCGTGTCCACAGAGGCAATATCAATCCAGCGCTCGAAAAGCGCCGCACATTTTTCTTCGTCCACGCGTCCTGTGAACAGGTCAATATCTTGCGCATCAGCCTCAAGGATATGGATCACATTCACGCGGCCCATATAGGTGTTTTTGAGGTCTTCCAGCTCGTCGCGGAACATGATCGTGCTGACCGCGCGGTTGGCATAGACAAGGGTGAAACGCGACTGCGGCTCTCGCGTCAGCACCGTGCGCAGGATGGACAGCACGGGCGTGATGCCAGAGCCGCCCGCAAAGCCCAGATAGTGACGCTGCGCGCCGGCATCGAGAGCCGTGTGGAACGTCCCCATAGGCGGCATCGCCTCAACTGTATCGCCGACCTGCACCTCTTCATTGGCCCATGTCGAGAAAGCACCGCCGGCGACCTTCTTGATACCGACCTGTAGCGTGCCATCGTCGAGACCTGCGCAGATGGAATAACTGCGGCGCAGCTCCTCCCCATCGAAATCGCGGCGGAAGGTCAGGTATTGGCCTTGGATGAAGCCAAACTCCGCGCCCTCAGGGGCGGCGAGGCTTAGCACCACCGCATCGCGGATGGTCTTATGGACGTTGGTGATAGTCAGCGGGTGAAAACGGGCCATAGGTGCCTCAGATACATTTGAAATAGTCGAAGGGTTCAAGACAGCTCAGGCAGCGCCAGTGGGCCTTGCAGGGGGTCGAGCCGAACTGGCTCACGCGCTCTACGTCTCCCGACCCGCAGCGCGGGCATTTGGAGGGGCCGCCCGCAGGCGAGGGCGGGGCGATGCCGTAGTTCTCCAGCTTGGCCGCACCCTTGGCGCTGAGCCAGTCAGTCGTCCACGGCGGGGAGAGTTGCTGCTTGAGGCGTACATTGTCGAGGCCGCGGTCGCGCAGGGCCGTCTCCACATCCAGATTGATGATCGACGTGGCTGGACAGCCTGAATAAGTCGGAGTGATCGCCACCTCCAGCGTGTCGCCATCCCAAGCCACATCACGGATGATGCCGAGGTCAACTACCGAGATGACGGGAATTTCAGGGTCGGGCACCTCATCAAGCCAGCCCCAGATCGTCTGCACGTCTGGTCTCACCACGTCGCATCCGGATAGGCGCGTTGCAGCCACTGCATCTGTGTCAGCATGTGGCCCAAGTGCTCTGTGTGTTGCTTGCCCGTGCGCCCGCCTTTATGTGCAAAGTTGCTGTCGGGCAGGGTGAGCGTGGCTTCGGCCATGGTTGCGGTGACCGTGTCCATCCAAGCAGGTCGCAGCCCTTCGGGATCAGGGATCACACCCGCGGCGACCATCTCCGCATCAGCCTCGTCGCTGTGAAACATTTCGCCCGTGTAGGGCCAGAGCAGATCAAGCGCGGTTTGCATCTTTGCGTGGCTCACCTCGGTCCCGTCGCCCAAGGCGATCACCGTCTCGGCAGAGCGGTCCAGATGATAGGTGGCTTCCTTGACCGCCTTGGCGGCGATCTCTGCCACGCGGGGATCACCGGACCCAGCAAGCCCCGACAGCAAAGCGCGGTGGTAGGCGTCAAACAGGAACTGGCGCATCATGGTATGGCCGAAATCCAGATTTGGCCGCTCGACCATCAGGATATTCCGGAAGTCCCAGACGTCGCGCAGCATGGCAAGATCATCGGCGCTGCGGCCTGCGCCCTCGACCTCCGCCGCATAGCTCAGCCACATTTGCGTCTGCCCGATGAGGTCCAGTGCGGTGTTGGCCAGCGCGATGTCCTCCTCCAGCACGGGCGCTTTGCCGCACCATTCAGACACACGGTGGCCCAGCACCAGCGTGTTGTCGCCCAAGCGCAGCAGCGTTTCAAACAGGGCCGCACTCATTACATGTGGCCCACTTCGTCGGGCACATCAAAGAAAGTCGGGTGGCGGTAGACCTTGTCGTTGGACGGATCATATAGCGCCTCTTTGTCACCGGGGGCAGAGGCGTGAATGGCCTGTGCCTCGACGACCCAAATGCTCACGCCCTCATTGCGGCGCGTATAGACATCGCGCGCGTTCTTGACTGCCATCTCGGCGTCTGGCGCGTGCAACGAGCCTACGTGGCGGTGGCTCAGCCCGTGCTGGCCGCGAATGAAAACCTCGAAAAGGGGCCATTCACCTGTGCGTTTTGGTTCAGCCATAATTCTACTCCGCCGCCAGTTTCGCGGCACGCTTCTTCGCCGCGTGGGCCAGCATCCCGTCGCGCACCCATTGGCCGCTCTCCCAAGCGTCCTTGCGGGTTTGCAGGCGTTCCTGATTGCACGGGCCATTGCCCGCCAGCACGTCGAAAAACTCCGACCAGTCAGGCTCGGAGAAGTCATAGCCGCCTTTTTCTTCGTTCCACGACAGCTTGTCATCGGGCACGGTCAGGCCGAGGTATTCGGCTTGCGGGACGGTCTGGTCCACGAATTTCTGGCGCAGCTCGTCGTTGGTGTTCATCTTGATCTTCCACGCCATCGACTGCTCGGAATGTACGCTGTCCTTGTCAGAGGGTCCGAACATCATCAGCGACGGATACCACATGCGGTTGAGCGCATCCTGAGCCATCTTTTTCTGCGCATCGGTGCCGTTGCACATCTTCATCATGATGTCGAAGCCCTGACGCTGGTGGAAGGATTCTTCTTTGCAAATCCGCACCATAGCACGGGCATAGGGGCCATATGACGTGCGCTGTAGCGGCACTTGGTTCATGATCGCAGCACCGTCTACCAGCCAGCCCACAGCGCCCATATCGGCCCATGTCAGCGTGGGATAGTTGAAGATCGACGAATACTTCATCCGACCCTCGTGCAGCGCTTCGAACATCTCGTCACGGGTGATGCCCAGCGTTTCCGCCGCGCAATAGAGGTATAAGCCATGCCCCGCCTCATCCTGCACTTTGGCGAGCAGGATCGCCTTGCGCTCAAGGGTGGGCGCACGGGTGATCCAATTGCCTTCGGGCAGCTGGCCCACGATCTCGGAATGTGCGTGCTGGCCGATCTGGCGAATGAGGTTCTTGCGGTAGCCTGCGGGCATCCAGTCGCGCGGCTCGATCTTGCCACCTGCGTCTATGCGTTCCTGAAAGGCGCGCTCTTGCGGGTCCATCTCGTCAAGCGTTTTGACACCCTTGCCCGTTGATTTGATCATCTGTGCGTACATTGGTCAGACCCTTTCCAGAATAAGAGCAACTCCCTGACCAACGCCCACACACATGGTGCAAAGCGCATAGCGTCCTTGGGTCCGTTGCAGTTGGTAGGCGGCGGTAAGCACAAGGCGTGCCCCCGACATGCCCAACGGATGGCCGATGGCGATCGCGCCGCCGTTGGCGTTCACATGCGGCGCATCATCGGCCACACCAAGGGCGCGCAGCGTGGCGATGCCTTGGGAGGCGAAAGCCTCGTTCAGCTCGATCACGTCCATCTGGTCGATGGTGAGACCTGCGCGCTTGAGCACTTTCTCTGCTGCAGGGATGGGGCCAATGCCCATCACACGTGGCGCGACACCTGCCGCTGACATCGCCACAACGCGCGCCATCGGCTTGAGCCCATGCTCGCTGGCCGCGGCCTCGGAAGCGATCAACATCGCCGCCGCACCATCGTTCACGCCAGAGGCATTACCTGCTGTCACTGTCTTGTCGGTGCCGTTGATCCCGCGCAGCTTTGCCAGCCCGGCCTCATCGGTTTGGGGGCGGGGGTGTTCGTCTTTGTCGACTACCTTGGGATCACCGCGCCGCTGGGGGATCGTCACGGGCACGATTTCTTCAGCGAAAACACCCGCCGCATCCGCAGCGGCCCAGCGTTCTTGAGAGCGGAGGGCGAAAGCGTCCTGATCCGCGCGGCTCACCCCATGGTCATCGGCCACGTTATCGGCGGTTTGCGGCATCGAATCCGTGCCGTACATCTCGTCCATCTTCTTGTTCACAAAGCGCCAGCCGATGGTCGTGTCATAGACCGCATTTGCGCGGCCGAACGCTGTCTCGGCCTTGGGCATCACGAAGGGTGCGCGGCTCATGCTCTCGACACCTCCAGCGATTGCGAGGTCCATGTCGCCGGCGCGAATGGCACGCGCTGCTTGACCTACCGCATCAAGGCCCGAGGCGCACAGGCGGTTGAGTGTAATACCCGGCACGTCAACGGGCAGGCCCGCCAGAAGGGCTGCCATACGGGCCACGTTGCGATTGTCTTCCCCTGCCTGATTGGCACAGCCCATGACCACATCGTCCACACGGGTCCAGTCGACATCGCTATTGCGCGCCATGAGCGCCGCAAGGGGTGCTGCGGCAAGGTCATCGGCGCGCACCGAGGACAGCGCGCCACCATAGCGCCCGATAGGGGTGCGAACGGCATCGCAGATGAAGGCGTCTGGCATAATAATTCTCCCGATTGTCTTTGGACATTAGAATAGCGCCCCTTCCGCACGTGATCAATGTTTATGTTACACGGACGGTGTCGCTAATGAAAATACCGTAACGTAATTGTGTCTCCCCGCATGTCTGCGTCAAATTTCCCTCAAACAACGCGCAATCCGCAGTTGCCGAAGGGGGGGCTTCGCGCCATGTTAGAGAAAACGCACCCGAGAACGGGTACACCATTGAAACAGGCGGGCAGGGTGCACACATCCTTCCCACAGGAGACGGCCCACACGTTGCCTCATAGCAGGGACAAAAGCCGTTTTGCCACTATAAGGAATTGAGCATGCAAGAGCCTCTTAACGCCAGCTATCCCGTACTTCCGTTGCGCGATATCGTTGTTTTCCCACATATGATCGTCCCCCTGTTTGTAGGTCGCGACAAATCCGTTCGCGCCCTCGAAGAGGTAATGGCTGACGACAAACAGATTCTGCTGAGCAGCCAGATCGACCCCGGCGTCGATGATCCCGACAGCGACGGCATCTTTAAAGCTGGCGTGCTGGCCAATGTGCTGCAACTGCTGAAACTGCCCGATGGCACCGTAAAGGTGTTGGTCGAGGGCCAAGCACGTGTGCGCATCACTGAATACCTTGAGAACGACAACTTCTTCGAGGCCCGTGCCGAATATCTCACCGAGATGCCGGGCGATGCGGCCACGACCGAGGCGCTGTTGCGCTCGGTTGGTGAGGAATTCGCGCGCTATGCCAAGGTCAAGAAAAACGTGCCCGAAGAAGCGCTTACCGCCGTGAGTGAAGCCACGGACCCTGCGCGCCTCGCCGATCTGGTTGCGGGACATCTGGGGATAGAGGTCGACCAGAAACAGGACCTGCTGGAGACGCTGAGCGTGTCTGACCGTCTGGAAAAGGTCTATGGCCTGATGCAGGGTGAACTGTCCGTTTTGCAGGTCGAGAAAAAGATCAAGACCCGCGTGAAAACGCAGATGGAGAAAACACAGCGCGAGTATTACCTGAACGAGCAAATGAAGGCCATTCAGAACGAGCTGGGCGATGGCGAGGACGGCAAGAACGAAGTCGCCGAGCTGGAAGAGCGTGTCGCCGCCACCAAGCTGAGCAAAGAAGCCCGCGAGAAGGCGGATGCGGAGATCAAAAAGCTCAAGAACATGTCGCCGATGAGCGCAGAGGCCACTGTTGTGCGCAATTACCTCGACTGGATGCTGTCCATCCCGTGGGGTGTCAAGTCGCGCGTTAAGAAGGACTTGAGCAAGGCTGAGGCCGTTCTCGATGCCGATCACTACGGTCTTGAGAAGGTAAAAGAGCGTATCGTCGAATACCTCGCGGTACAGCAGCGCAGCAGCAAGCTCAAAGGCCCGATCATGTGCCTTGTCGGTCCTCCGGGCGTGGGTAAAACATCGCTTGGTAAGTCCGTAGCGAAGGCCACGGGGCGCGAGTTCATCCGCATCTCCCTTGGGGGTGTGCGCGACGAGAGCGAGATCCGCGGCCACCGTCGGACGTACATCGGCTCCATGCCCGGCAAGATCATTCAGGCGCTGAAGAAAGCGAAGACAACTAATCCGCTGATTTTGCTCGATGAGATTGACAAGATGGGGCAGGACTTCCGTGGTGATCCCGCATCAGCCATGCTCGAAGTGCTTGATCCTGAACAGAATTCCACGTTTGTGGATCACTATCTCGAGGTCGAATATGACCTCTCGAATGTGATGTTCCTGACGACGTCCAACAGCTACAACATGCCTGGACCACTTTTGGACCGCATGGAGATTATTCCGCTGTCGGGCTACACCGAGGACGAGAAGCGCGAGATTGCCAAGCAGCATCTGGTGGCAAAACAGGTCAAGAACCACGGCCTCAAGGCTAAGGAATTTTCCATCGAGGACAGTGCTTTGACAGGGATGATCCGCTATTACACCCGTGAAGCGGGCGTGCGGAACCTCGAGCGCGAGATTGCCAAGGTTGCGCGCAAGTCGCTGACCAAAATCGTGCGCAAAGAGGTCGAGAACGTCACTGTGACAGGTGACAACCTTGATGAATTCCTCGGGGTACAGAAGCACCGCTATGGTCTGGCCGAGAAGGAAGACCAGATTGGTGTGGTCACTGGGCTTGCCTATACCTCTGTCGGGGGCGAATTGCTGCATATCGAAGCATTGCGTCTTCCTGGTAAAGGTCGCATGAAAACAACGGGTAAGCTCGGCGATGTGATGAAGGAAAGCATCGACGCAGCAAGCTCTTATGTGCGCTCGATCAGCCCGAAGATCGGGGTGAAGCCGCCGCAGTTTGATACGGTCGACATCCACGTGCACGTGCCTGACGGGGCGACGCCCAAGGACGGTCCGAGCGCGGGTTTGGCTATGGTCACGTCTATTGTGTCCGTGCTGACGAAGATCCCTGTGCGCAAGGATATCGCCATGACGGGTGAGGTGTCTCTGCGCGGTAATGCAATGCCTATCGGCGGCTTGAAGGAAAAGCTGTTGGCGGCGCTGCGCGGCGGTATCACCACAGTCCTGATTCCGCAGGAAAACGAGAAGGACATGGCCGACATCCCCGATAACGTGATAGAGGGGCTGACGATTATCCCTGTAAGCCACGTATCCGAAGTGCTCGAGCACGCGCTGGTGCGCAAGCCCGAGGCGATCGAATGGGACGAGGAGGCCGAAGAAGCAGCAGCCGCAGCGGCGCTGGCCGCGAAGGCCGCCGTTGGAGACAGCGCAACAACGCACTGAACTCTACCGCCTTAAAGATAAAACGCCCCGCAGATGACTGCGGGGCGTTTTTTTATTTTATATCAGGCCACTAAAGCAGATAGTGAATGCAGGATTAGTCCGTGATGACCGGAATGATCAGCAGCAGAGCAAGCAGGGCAACAGTGGCTTTGCCGCTGCTGGAGCTTGTTGTGTCCTGTACGATGACGGGTGCTTCGATCACGGGATCAACGATTGATCCTGCTGTGGCAGTTGATGTGAACGCAACGAATGCGGCCAGTGTCAGAAAATACTTCATGGAATCCCCCAGAATGTGTTTGGTACGGTTATGTCACGCTAAATATTGATACGGTCAACCCCATGTAGCATTTCCACTACGATAGTGGTATAGAGGTCGAAAATAACAATTAGAGCGCAGCAGAGCAGGACATCACATGCCAACATCATCCAAAAGAGCCCCTAAAGCGTCCGTGTCCAAAAAGGCCGCCAAGACAAAAGTAGACGCACCCGTTGCGGAGGCTGTTACAGAGGTCGACACCTCGGGCGCGCCAGAAGCTGCTGTTGCCGCTCCTTCGGTTGTAGAGACGCTGGCGCCGGTTGTTCTGAGCAACGAGCTTAAGAAAAAAGAGCTGTTTGACCTTGTTGTTGCGCGCTCGGGTCGGAAGAAAAAGGATGTTAAGCCGATTGTCGAGGCCATGCTGGCCGTGATGGGCGATGCTTTTGCCGAGCAACGCGAGATGAATTTGCAGCCCCTTGGCAAGTTGAAGGTCCAGCGCGGCAAGGAATTGCACGATGGGCGTGCGCTCGTCCTTAAGCTCCGCCAGAAGTCTGCGAAGCTGAGCGAAGCGACTCAGGGCATGGGGTTGGCCGAGCAGGAAAAACCCGCCACAGCGGCGGAATAGGGACGCTCAAACGCCCTCGTGGTAGATATTTCGTTAGCAGTTTCCACAAACCGATGCCGCGCACGTAGAGGCGTGGCATCTTTTTGTTCAAGCCTCTGATTTTGAGAGTGATAAATGGCCGACTTTCCCGAGCTCTATATCCTGCGCCATGGTGAGACATTTTGGAACGCTGAGGCGCGTATGCAGGGCGTCCTGAATTCTCCTTTGACGGACGCTGGCAAGGCGCAGGCAGCGCGGCAAGCTGAAATCCTGTCTGCCATTGATCTGGCAGAATTTGACGTGCTGAGCAGCCCACAAGGCCGCGCATTCGAGACAGCAGCGATTGCGCTAGCGCGGCAGGTGTCGCATGTGCGCACGGATGATCGCTTGCGAGAGATCGGCGTGGGCGCTTGGGCGGGTGCGTTGCGCAGCACTTTGGCGCAGGGCCACGACTATGTTGACGGGCCTGACGGCGCATTAGAGCTTTATGAGCACGCACCAGAGGGTGAGGGATTCGTCGCGTTGGAGCAGCGCTGCGCGGAGTTTCTGGCTTCGCTCACGCGGCCTTCAGTCCTTGTAACACATGGAATTACATCGCGAATGTTGCGTGCAATTGTGACGGGCAGGGGCCGTTCGGGCCTGCCTGATATGGGCGGCGGACAGGGTGTTGTGTACCATCTTTTAAATGGTGTGCAAAAACGTCTCGAATGAGGCTTGCCATGCTCCGCGACATTGTCTAAACCGCGCTCATCGGGTCGTTAGCTCAGTTGGTAGAGCGCTTCGTTTACACCGAAGATGTCGGGAGT
>CAJXSZ010000015.1 GCA_913060815.1 uncultured Sulfitobacter sp.
GTAGATCGTCGGCAGCGTCAGATGTGTATAAGAGACAGTTACTGCGCAGGCAAGGCCGACAAGATCATGTCCGTGGTCAACGTACCCGAAAGCTCTATCGCGCGCGAAAGCGATTTGACCCTGCCGATCCACGCAGGTGTCGAGATCGGCGTAGCCTCGACCAAGGCCTTTACCTGTCAGCTCACAGTGCTGTTTTTGCTCACACTGAAAGCCGCCGCCGACCGCGGCGAGATCACAGAAGAGCAACGTCAGGATCACCTCGCCCAATTGCGCCGCTTGCCCGCGCTAATGGCCGAAGCATTGGATCAAAGCACCGCTATCGCCGCAACAGCGCGCAAGCTGGCAAGCGCCCGCGACGTTCTGTTTCTTGGCCGTGGCCCGCTTTACCCGCTCGCCCACGAAGGTGCGCTGAAACTAAAAGAAATCAGCTATATACACGCCGAAGCTTATGCATCGGGCGAATTGAAGCATGGCCCGATCGCCCTTGTGGATGAAGAAGTGCCAGTCGTCGTCTTTGCCCCCCGTGATACGCTCTTTGACAAGACAGTGAGCAACATGCAGGAGGTGATGGCGCGCAAGGGCAAGGTCATCCTAATCTCCGACCGCGAAGGCCTCGCCGAGGCCAGCGAAGGCGTGTGGGACACAATCGAGATGCCCGACGTCTCGGACGCAGTGGCCCCTATTCTCTATGCGATCCCTGCGCAGCTGCTGGCCTATCACACAGCGGTGGCCAAAGGCACGGATGTGGACCAGCCCCGCAACCTCGCCAAATCCGTCACGGTTGAGTAATGGCCAAGCAATTTGACGCCATAGCAGACGATCACCGCGCCTTTATCGAGGCACAGCACATGTTCTTTTGTGGCTCGGCAGCACAGGACGGGCGGGTCAATATCTCGCCCAAGGGGATGAATAGCCTGCGTGTGATCGGACCCAACCGCATTATCTGGCGCAACCTCACAGGGTCGGGCAACGAGACAGCGGGACATCTGGCGCGGCTCAACCGCATGACGCTGATGTGGTGCGGATTTGAAACGCGCCCCATGATCATGCGCGCTTACGGCACCGCCACCACGCTCCACCCTCGCGATGCAGGGTTCGAGGAGGCCGCGAGCCATTTCCCGCCTGCGATGGGCACGCGCCAGTTCTATGACGTGCATGTCGACATGCTCCAGACCAGCTGCGGCTATGCAGTGCCGTTCTACGAGCATAAAGGCCCGCGCGAAGTGTTGGCCAAATGGGCTGAAGATAAAGGTCAGGACGGGATCGAAACCTATTGGGACGAACGCAACCGCGCCACCATTGACGGGATGCCCACGCATATCCTCGACGGCAATCCCGATGCATGAGCCGTATCTTGCCGCGCTTGAAGCCGCCGCCGATGCAGAGCGCGCCTCCCAGATGCGCGCCTACCACAAGGTCGATCGCGTTTATCTCGGCGTGTCGAACGAGATCATCAATGAGCTGACCAAGGACTGGCGTGGCGCGTTGGATGTGGCCACGCGCATCAAGATTGCCGACGGCCTCTGGCGCAGTGACATTTTTGAGGCCCGCGTCGCGGCCGCAAAGCTGCTGACCCAAGCGCGCCTGCGCGAGGATGAGGAAGCCGCATGGCAGCTCATCGCGAAATGGTACCGCGATTTTGACAGCTGGGCGATTGCTGATCACGCCTGTGCGGCGGGGGCGAAGCGGCTGGTAGCCGATCCTTCGCGCCTGGACCGTGTCGAGGGCTGGACCCGCTCCGAGCATATGTGGACGCGGCGCGCAGCGCTTGTGATGACGCTCCCTTGGGCGAAGATCAAAACGCCCAAACCCGCCGAGCAGGACGCCCGCGAGCGCATCCTTGGTTGGGCGGCAAGCTATGCCAATGATCCCCAGTGGTTCATCCAGAAAGCCATCGCATGGTGGCTGCGTGATCTGAGCAAGCATGACCCTCGGCGTGTGGTGACGTTTCTTGACACGCATGGCGCCGCCATGAAGCCCTTTGCGCGCAAGGAAGCGCAGCGGCTGATGCGATGAACGCAAACGCCGCTTCATGCTGGCTGAGGCGGATTTGAGTTTAAAGGGAAAAATGAAGAAGGGGCTGCGTGTTAGCTGCCCAGCGTTACTTCCACCTCGGTAAGATCTGTGAGCGAGGCCTCGATCAAGCGCATGGCGGGCAGTGACATGCGGCTGCCGCCCGTTGCAGGCCCGTCAATCGGGATGAGTGTCACGGCGGAGGACTTACCGTTTGCCTTGTTAGTGACGCGGCCCGATGTCTCGGATTTGACCAGTGGCGTTTTAAGCCAGAACCCCGGCTCTGTCGGGCTGCCGAGGCTGGCGACCGTTGTGCCAAGGGATTTGGATGATGTTGCGGGGGTAACGGGTTCCGCCGCTTCTTTACGCTGCTCTGCTGTGGTTGTGTCGAGCGTCTGCGCTGTCTTTGCCGCTGGCGGTGGAGGGGGTGCGGAGGTCAGCACCGGATCAGCGGGCACTGCAGCAACATCAGCCTCGGTCGCCTCGGCCTCAGGGTTCATAGCGTCAAGCGGCTGTTGCGCTTCAGGCTCAAGAATTTGCACATCGTTTGGTTGCCCGATCCCGAGTTGCGCACAAGCGCTGAGAGAGAGAAGAGCGGCAATCGCGGTGGCGGGTTTTACAAAGCAATTCATACGCGCTTTGTAATCCAGCACAGGCCGTGCGCCAACCCTCCAAATGCGCTTGCCCCTCTGCGCGTCCCTCTGTACCACTTATGCTATGAATGCTCCTTTGATTGACCCGTTCGCCCGTGCGATCACATACCTGCGCGTCTCGGTTACAGACCGTTGCGATTTTCGCTGTGTGTATTGCATGTCCGAGAACATGACCTTCCTGCCAAAGAAGGAACTGCTCACCCTCGAGGAACTTGACCGCATGTGTTCGACCTTTATCGGGCTGGGCGTGCAAAAGCTGCGGATCACCGGCGGAGAGCCGCTTGTTCGTCGTGGCATCATGACGTTTTTCGATGGCATGAAGCGGCATCTGGACAGTGGTGCGCTCAAGGAATTGACGCTGACGACAAATGGCAGCCAGTTGGAAAAATACGCGGCGGATCTTTATGCGGCAGGCGTGCGGCGGGTGAACATCTCGCTTGATACGCTGGATGAGAAGAAATTTGCCGATGTAACGCGGTGGGGGCGGCTCGCTCAGGTACTGCGCGGGATTGATGCGGCGCAAGCAGCAGGGCTGCGGGTCAAGATCAATGCGGTGGCGCTTAAAGGCTTTAACGAGCCCGAGCTGGCACAGATCACCGAGTGGTGCGCCGAGCGCGACATGGACCTCACATGGATCGAAGTCATGCCCATGGGCGATATCGGCAATGAGGACCGCATTGGACAATACTGGTCGCTCAAGGATGTGCGCGCAGAATATGCCAAGCACTATACCGTCACCGATCTGGCCGAGAAGACGGGCGGACCTGCACGCTATGTGCGGCTTGAGGAGACGGGCCAGAAAATTGGCTTTATCACACCGCTGAGCCATAATTTCTGCGAAAGCTGCAACCGCGTGCGGATTACTTGTACGGGCGAGATTTACCTGTGCCTTGGTCAGGAGGACAGCGCCGATCTACGCGAACCGCTTCGCGCCCACCCTGACGATAATGGTCCCCTTGAGGACGCCATTCGCGCGGCGATCAACCTCAAACCCAAGGGCCATGATTTCGACTATTCCCGCCAGCAACTCGACGGACAGATGCCCCGCCACATGAGCCATACGGGCGGCTGATCGCATGACGCTGGCATTGGCGGCCTACCGCGTTGCCGTCTCGGCACTGGCCCCGTTGTATCAATGGCATGCGACACGCGGGCTGGCGGCAGATCAGCAGATAGAGCGGTTGGGATTCCACGAAAGGGCACGACAAGGCGTGATCTGGTGTCAGGCTCCCAGTGTGGGAGAGCTGGATGTGCTAGCGCCGCTGCTGCCAGCGCTGCGTGAAGCTGGTGACGTACTGATCACCGCCCATTCCACCACAGGCGCACAAAAGGCTGCGGCAATGTCGCCGCTATCCGCTCTTGCGCCGATCGACACCCCTGCCGCTGTGGCGCAGTTTTTGCGCACATGGCAGCCAAGGATCGCTATTTTTGTCGAATCCGACATGCCGCCTGTGATGATGCAGACGCTCGCGGCGCAAAACATTCCCTTTGCCCTGATCGCCGCTCGCGCCTCCAAGACGCGGGCGCGCATCCCCCGCTCGGTCGAAAAGCTCTTGGGGCCTGCCGCGCTGATCACAGCATCCACAAAAGCCGTCGCGCAAGAGTTGCAAGGATTGGGTTTGCGCGTTGATGTCGTGGAGGATCTGAAATCACAAGGCGCGCAGAATGCTGTGCTTCCGGTTTGGGTCAAAGCGGTTGAAAAACGCCCTGTCTGGCTTGCTGCCTCGACCCATCCCGAGGATATGGAGACTGTGGTCGGTGCACATGAAAGCATCTTGCGCGATCATCCCGATGCACTCTTGATCCTTGCGCCACGCCACATGGATGCGGCCCTTGATGTCCCTGCCCATTTAAGCACGCGCAAACACTCCAGTGACGGCGCGCCCGATGCGCAGACGCAGATTTTTGTGATGGATGCATTGGGCCAGATGGCTGGCCTACACGCAGTAGCACCCGTGACCTATCTGGGCGGCGGCAATGGCACGCGTGGCGGGCATAGCCCGTGGGAGGCCGCGCGCGCGGGCAATCATGTGCTCACGGGGCCTGACACGGCCAATAACACCGCAGCCTTTGACCAAATCCCCCACCAAACAGTGCAAGGGCCAGAGGAGCTTGCCCAGCGCATAATCGACCTTTGGCAACAGCCGCGGCCTGCCCCGCTATCGCTGCCCGAAGGCACGGCCACCCACGATGCGCTGCTGGCCGTGCTGAAAGGTTAATGTGTGATCGGCATCCGCTGTTCCGCGATGCCCGCCCACCAGCTACAGCCCGCAGGGATCACATCATCGTTAAAGTTATAAAGCGGGTGATGCACCATCGCCGTATCGCCGTTCCCGACAAGGATATAGGCGCCGGGGCGTTCCTCCAGCATGAAGGCAAAATCCTCGCCGCCCATGACCAGCGGGGCCTCGTCACATTGGCCCGAGACACTGCGCGCCACTTCAGCGGCAAATTCGGTCTGATTGGGATGATTGACCATCACGGGGTAGTTGCGCTCATAGTTGACCCGCGCCACCGCCCCCATGGCCGCTGCAACCCCTGTGCAAATCTCGTTCACGCGCTTGTCGGCCAGATCGCGCAGCTCGGGCGTCATGGTGCGCACTGTGCCCTTAAGGCGGACTTTCTGCGGGATGACGTTATAGGCATGCGATGACGTCTCGAAAGAGGTGATCGAGACAACGATGGTTTTCACAGGGTCGGCGTTGCGGCTGACGATGGTTTGCAGCGCGCCGACGATTTGTGATGCGACCACGGTGGTATCTACTGTTTCGTTGGGTTTGGCCGCGTGACCGCCAAGCCCTTCGATCTCGATGTCCAACAAATCGGTCGCCGCAAAGAACGGCCCTGAGCGGATGGCGAACTCCCCGGGCGCCATACCGGGCCAGTTGTGCATGCCGTAGACTTCCTGAATGCCCCAACGCTCCATCAACCCGTCGTCACACATCACTTTTGCGCCGCCGCCGCCCTCTTCGGCGGGTTGGAAAATCACCACTGCCGTGCCGTCGAAATTGCGCGTCTCTGCCAAGTATTGGGCCGCGCCCAGTAGCATGGCTGTGTGCCCGTCATGGCCACAGGCGTGCATCGCGCCGTCCGTCTTGGAGGCATACTCAAGCCCAGTTTCCTCATGGATAGGAAGCGCATCCATATCTGCCCGCAGACCCACAACCTTGCCGGAGGCAGTCGAGCGCCCTTTGATCACCCCAACAACACCCGTGCGCCCGATGCCCTCGGCCACCTCGTCACAGCCAAAAGCACGCAGCTTTTCGGCCACGGTGGCTGAGGTGCGGTGCGTTTCGAACAGGATTTCAGGGTGCTCATGCAGATCACGGCGCCACGCGGTGATCTCGGCATGGGTTTCGGCGAAACGGTTCTTAACGGGCATGGGAGGCGTCCTTTGATTTCAGAATAGCATTAGGCTAACGCAGGGCTTCGACCTCCGCCAGAGCGATCACGCCGTTGGCATGCGCCGCTCCACCAATTCGGCAAACCATGAGCATCCCGCAGGGATCGCATCATCGTTGAAGTTGTATTCGGGGTGATGCACCGTGGCTCCTGCCCCGTTGCCCAGTTGGATGTACGCGCCCGGACGCTCTTCGAGCATATAGGAGAAATCCTCCCCCGCCATGATAGGCGGCGTGTTGCGCTCCACACCGGGTGTGATGGCCTCTGCCGCATCAGCGGCATATCCCGTTTCATCCGCGTGGTTGACCGTTGCAGGGTAGCCGCGCACATAATCAACATCCGCTACACAGCCGTGCGCCTGCGCCGTGAGCGATGCAATCTCGCCCAACCGTTGCTCCGCCAGAGTGCGCACATCCGCATCCAGCGTGCGCACAGTGCCTCTTAGCATCACACGGTGCGGAATAATGTTGAACGCCTCATTGTCTGATCGCATCACACAGACCGATACCACCACCTGTTTGAGCGGATCGACATTGCGGCTGGCGATACTTTGCAACGCGACAACCACATGGGCCGCGGCAAGATTGGGATCAATGGCTTCATGCGGTGCTGCGGCATGTCCGCCCTGCCCTGTAATCGTGATGTCGAATTCATCCGTGGCAGCCAGCATGGCGCCCGCACGAATATGAAAGCTGCCCACGTCACCACCGGGCATGTTGTGCAGGCCGTATACCTCGTCAATCGACCAGCGCTCCATCAGGCCGTCTTTGCACATCTCGCGGCCGCCACCGCCGCCCTCTTCAGCGGGTTGGAAAATAAGCACGACGCGTCCGTCAAAATTGCGCGTTTCCGCCAAGTATTGCGCTGCCCCCAGCAGGATGGCCGTGTGCCCGTCATGTCCGCAGGCATGCATCATGCCGGGCTTCTTCGAGGCATACTCCAGCCCAGTGGCTTCCTCGATCGGTAGCGCGTCCATGTCCGCGCGCAGGCCCACCGTGCGCCCAGACGCGTTGCTGCGTCCTTCGATCACGGCTACAACGCCCGTCTGACCAATCCCTGTGGTAATGTCGGTGATGCCAAAGCTGCGCAGCTTGTCTTCCACAAATTTCGCCGTCTCGTGCACCTCGAACTGTAGCTCGGGGTATTGGTGCAGATGCCTGCGCCACGCGGTGATCTCGGCGTGGGTTTCGGCAAAACGGTTCTTGATCGGCATTGTCTTCTCCTAAACATCCGGTCCCGGCACCATCGGCGTGCCATCGGTAAATCGGGCAAAGCGAAAGCGGCTCATGTCATGGCCTGCGGGTCTGTCTGCGGCCAGATCGGCAAGGACACGCCCCATCGCAGGGCCAATGCCGAACCCGTGTCCGCTCATCCCTGTACCCACGATCAGCCCCTCGATGGGCGTGTGGTCTACAACAGGAACAATATCGGGCATCGTATCAATCATTCCGGCCCAGCTCGCCTTTAACTCTACCTTACCCAGCTTGGGAAACAGTGTGGCAAAATCACGCGCCAGTTTGGCTATGATGCGCGGCACAGGCTTGGGATCAAGGATGCGCATCCGCTCGAACGGTGTCTCCTCATCCGCTGCCCAGCGCCGCCGCGTTCCCCACGCATCGGGAAATCCCTTTGGGCCATAGGGCTTGATCCTGCAGCCGAAGGGATCTAGCCGCAGTTGCGCCAGAAACTTGGGCAACGCACGAAAGGCATCTGGCCCGACGAAAAGCTCTGATGTCATATTCGGCGCGAGGGTATAGCCACCGTCAGCGCGCCTGCGAAACGCCAAATTCGGTGTCGAGGCCGCGCATTGGCCGACATCGGGCAATGGCACCGTCGCCGCCACTTGGGAGCGGACACTCAGCTGCGGTAGCGCCACGCCATGATTGCGCAAAAAGAGCGACGACCAAGCGCCCCCCGCCAGCACCACACGGGGGCTGCGCACTGTGCCTTTTTCCGCCACCACGCCAGCTACTTTGCCATCCGTAATATCGAGACAGCGCACCGCGCAATGCTCAATGATCTGCACGCCCTCGCGCAGCGCAATCTCGGCCAGTGCGGGCACGGCGACCCAAGGTTCGGCGCGAAAATCGGTGGCCGTGTGCAGCGCCGCCTGCGGGACCTGCGCCAGATCGGGATAGAGCGCTTGCACCTCTGCGCGGCTCAGGATTTTACTGTCCACCCCGTTGGCCGCCGCATGGGGCAGCCAGTTCTCGTAGCCGCGCACGGCCTTCTCGCTGCGCGCAAAATAAGTGGTGCCAGATTGGGTCAGCCCGATCTGCGCGTTGGTCTCGCGGCTCAGGTCCTGCCAGATGCGCTGTGCCTCTGCCATGATGGGCATTTCCGCAGGGTCCCGCCCCTGCTGACGAATCCAGCCCCAATTGCGGCTCGATTGCTCGGCAGCAACAAGGCCCTTCTCTAGCACCACAACGCGCGCCCCGCGGCGCGCCGCAAGGAGCGCTGTGCAAATGCCGATAACGCCCGCGCCGATGACCACAAGGTCCACGGCCTCTGGCAATGGCCCTGTGTAACGCGGCGCTTGTGATGCTGTGATCGGAAAGCCGCCCATCAGGCGAGGGTCTCTACAGGCACAACCGCTCCAACAGCTTTTGCATAAAGGCATGGCCTGCGTTGAACTGGTCCACCTCGATAAACTCGTTGGGCTGGTGGGCTTGAGCAATATCACCCGGACCACAGATCACAGCGCTATAGCCTGCGTCCTGAAACTGCCCTGCTTCGGTGCCATAGCTCACCTTATGGCTGGCATTGTCGCCTGTGATCTGACGCACCAGCGTCTCTGCTTCACCGTCCTGCTCGGGCTGCAAGGGCGGCACGTCAAAGCGCGGCGTGATCTCGATCCGCGTCTCGGGCACGACCGCCTGCATCTGCGCCTCGACCTCGCGAACTTTTTCGAGATAGGCGATCTTCCACTTTTCCTTGTCTTCCCCCGGCACGACACGGAAATCCATCGCAAAGAAGCAATCCTTGGCGGTGATATTATGGGCCGTACCGCCCTCGATCATGCCTACATGGACGGTGGTAAACGGCGGATCGAACATTGCCGCCATATCGCTTGGCTTCATCTCCATGTTGAGCGTGTTCTGATCGTTCGCCCATTCAATCAGCTTGGCCCCCGCCATAATCGCATTCACGCCTGTGTGCATGAGCGAGGAATGAACCTCGAAACCCACAACATGCGTGTTGAAGCCGCTGCCGCCTTTGTGACCCGTGACCGCCTGCATCGTCGACGGCTCGCCCACGATGACGGCACTGCCCTTTGGCACAACGCCCTGCATCGCCTCGATCATCGGCGGCGCGCCGGTACAGCCCACCTCTTCGTCAAAGCTGAGCGCGATCTGGAGCGGCCGCTTGACGCCAGCATGATGCGCCTCGACCAAGGCCCAAATCGCCAGCGCGTCAAAGCCCTTCATGTCACAGGTGCCGCGCCCGTAATATTTGCCATCCTTCTCGACCACGGTGAAAGGGTCCGTATCCCACGGTTGACCATCAATCGGCACCACATCGGTATGCCCCGACAGCACAATCGCGCCTTCCACCTCTGGCCCGACATGGGCAAACAGCGCATGTTTGGGCTGATCGGGGTCGATATAGCGGTGCGCGGTAATCCCATGGGAATTGAGGTATTCCTCGACCCAGTCGATCAGCGGGATGTTGGTGTCGCGCGACACGGTGGGAAAGCTGACGAGTTTGGTCATCAACTCCAGCGGGGTCAGACGGTCGGTCACAATCGGTATCCTCCTGAAACGGTGAGTACTTCACCCGTAATAGCGCGCGCCTTGTGGCTCGCTAAAAAACAAACGGCATCGGCGATATCCGACGGCTCGGCCAATGCGCCAAGCGCTGTCATATCGACGAATGCTTGCGTCAGCTCCGCATCACGCGGCGCATCGGACGTGTTCACGGCCCCCGGTGCAACGGCATTGACGCGGATGCCGCGCGGTCCCAGATCCTTGGCCATACCACGCGTCCACAGATCAAGCGCTGCCTTGCTGGCGCCGTAGATCGCAGCCCCTCTGGGCGGCAGCACCGCATTGACCGACGATATGCCGATCACCCGCGCATCGCGCTCCAGATGCGGCAAGGCCGCCGCCAGCAGGCCATGGGACGCCAGCAAATTCACGTCCAACAAAGCGCGCAGGGCGTCATGGTCATAGCCATCCAACGGCGAGGCCGCGATATCGCCTGCGTTATTCACGATCACATCAAGACGCCCGAACTTGGCCATAACCTTATCTATGATCTGATGGAAACTCTGCGGGTCGCGCAGATCCGCCTTTATCGCCAGATCGCACCCTTCCTGTGGCGCTGTCTTCAGATACGTGATGGCAACCGCATACCCTTCAGCACGCAGGGCATCCGCAACCGCGCGACCAATCCCGCGCGCGGCCCCCGTTACAACCGCAACCTGCCCCGCAGACGTGCCCAACACTAGTAACCACTATCGGTGACCAGCACCTTATGCCCGTGGCCCACATCGCGGTAGACGCTCGGCTCGGGATTGTAGCTCACAGGATGGATCGGCGACGGGATCGGCTTGAAATTGAGGTCCTTCTCCGCTTTGCGCTTGCGCGGATCGGCGATGGGGACGGCCTTCATCAAGGCTTGGGTATAGGGATGCTGCGGGTTCTCGAATACCTCGCGGCGCGGCCCCAGCTCTACGATGCGGCCCAGATACATGACGCCGACATGGTGGCTCACCCGCTCGACCACGGCCATGTCGTGGGAAATAAAGAGGAAGCTCAGCTCCATCTCCGCCTGCAACTCCAGCATCAGATTCAGCACCTGCGCCTGCACGGACACATCCAGCGCCGACACTGCCTCATCGGCGATAATCAGTTTGGGGTTGAGCGCGAGCGCGCGCGCAATCGCCACCCGCTGGCGCTGTCCACCAGACAGCTCGTGCGGGAAGCGGCGCATGAAACTGCGTGGCAGCTCGACGCGGTCAAACAGCATCTCGACCCGCTCTGTCAGCGCTTTGCCTTTGAGCGTGCCGTAATTGTGGATCGGTTCGGCCACCTGATCTGCCAGCCCCATCTGCGGGTTCAAGGATGCAAAAGGGTCCTGAAAAATCATCTGCATATCAAGGCGCGCCATGCGCAGATCATGCGGGTTGAGCGCCATGATGTCCGTACCGCCCAGATTGACCTCCCCGCTTAGCGGATCGACTAGCCGCAGGATTGAGCGTCCCGCCGTGGATTTGCCACAGCCGCTCTCGCCCACAAGGCTCAGCGTCTGGCCTTTGTTAATGTCAAAGCTCAAGTCTTCAACCGCATGCACATTGGCCACCACACGGCGCAGCAGCCCGCCCGTAACCTTAAATCGCGTGGTCAGGTTCTTGACGCTCAACAGCACCTCGTCGGTGCCTTTGATCGGCACGATGGGCTTGTCCTCTGAACCGAGCAGCTTCATCGGCTCGGGATAATCCTTGCCCGTCATCTCGCCCAGCTTCGGCACAGCAGCCAATAGCGCCTTGGTATAGGGATGCTGAGGATTTTCGAAAATCTCCTCGACCGTGCCCTCCTCGACCTTGTTGCCGCGGAACATCACGACCACGCGGTCGGCCATTTGTGCCACCACGGCCATGTCATGGGTGATAAACATCACCGCCGTGCCCGTCTCACGCTTTAACCGGTCCATCAGCGCCAATATTTCCGCCTGAATGGTGACGTCCAAAGCAGTCGTAGGTTCATCCGCAATAAGCAAACGCGGCTCACAGGCCAGCGCCATAGCGATCACGACCCGCTGGCGCATCCCACCCGACAGCTCATGCGGGTACTGCGTCAGACGCTTTTCAGGCTCTGGAATCCGCACTTGGGTCATCAGCTCCAGCGCGCGCGCCTCGGCCTGTGCCTTGCTCATATTCTTGTGCAGGCGCAGCCCTTCGGTCAATTGCTTGCCAACGGTAAATACAGGGTTGAGCGCAGTCATCGGCTCCTGAAAGATCATCCCGATCTCATTGCCGCGGATGCCGCGCATTTTGTCTTGGGCAGTGTCGGCCAGATCAATATCCTCGCCGCTGCCACGGTTGAACATGAGCTTGCCGCCTGCAATCTCGCCGCCGCCAAACTCCACCAAGCGCATCAGAGAGAGTGAGGAGACGGACTTACCCGACCCTGATTCTCCCACCACACAAACCGTCTCACCGGGGTGGATGTCGAAGGAGACGTCCTCAACCCCCACAACGGGGCCGTCTTTGGTCTGGAACTCTACGCGCAGGCCATCAATCCGCGCAATCGGCGCTTTTTCAGTGTGATCGAGCATGGCAATTCCTTCGCAAATCTGGCGCACCCTGCACCGTTTCTACAGCACGCTATGCGTAAGCCTCGCAGACGTCAAACACTGTGCCATGCAATCAATTCCACCTCCTGCCAAAAAAATCGGCAGCGCCTTCATTTTCATCATTGCCGTGCGACAGAAGGGTTGCATTTTCCGTCTGGTGTGCTTGTATCCCATCACGCGCTCTGGGGGGCGGCATAGATTACATCGCAATTTGACGTTGAAAAACAGATAATTACAGCGCGATCTTTACCTAGCCTCATAGCGAATATACGTCCGCATCAGTCGGACGAGACCCGCACGCATCCGCGTGTCCAACATGGAGTATCTTAATGACTTTGAAATCCACCCTTATGGGAGCCGTCTGCCTGACCGCTCTTGCGCCGATGGCATTTGCCGACGGCCACTCAGGCGAGCGTGGCCGCGATGGCGACGTGAAAGTGCTGTATTGGCAGGCCCCTTCCATCCTTAACCCCTTCCTGTCCGGCGGCACTAAGGACATTGAATCGGCCTCGCTGATCATCGAACCGCTTGCCCGTTATACAGAGACCGGCGAGATGGTGCCGTGGCTCGTGGACGAAGTACCAACCGTCGCCAACGGCGGCGTGAGCGAGGATCTGACCTCCATCACATGGAAACTTACCGAAGGCCTTACATGGTCCGACGGCACACCTTTCACCTCTGAAGACGTACGTTTCACCGCTGAATACTGCATGCACCCCGAAGGCGGTTGCGCACAGGGCGCGAAGTTCGACGGCGTGAAAAGCGTTGAAGCAATCGACGATCTGACTGTCAAAGTCACCTTCGATTCGCCCAAGCCAAACCCGTACGGTCCCTTCGTTGGCGGCGAGAGCCCCATCATCCAAGCGGCCCAGTTCGCGGACTGCCTCGGTGCAAAAGCGCCCGAGTGTACCGAAGCCAACTTTAACCCGATCGGCACTGGCCCGTTCACCGTCACAGAATTCCGTCCAAATGACGTGATCACTCTGGCAGCGAACGAGAACTTCCGCATGGAAGGCAAGCCTGCCTTTGCCACCATGACGTTCAAAGGCGGCGGCGACGCGGCTGCTGCGGGTCGTGCGGTTCTGGAAACAGGCGAGTTTGACTACGCGTGGAACCTTCAGCTGGCACCCGACGTGATTGCCAAGATGGAAGAAGCTGGCAAAGGTGTTGCGATTGCAGGCTTCGGCCCACTGGTTGAGCGTCTCGAGATGAACTTGACCAACCCGTCAGCCGATCTGCCACCAGAGACACGCTCCACCGTAGCAGAGCCACACCCGTTCCTGTCGGATTTCAACGTGCGTAAAGCGCTCTCCATGGCGATCGACCGCGAACTGCTGACCGAAGTAGGCTACGGCAAGGCCGGTCGTCCGACCTGTAACCTCGTGCCAGCGCCCGCGCTCTACAACTCTGACAACACAGAGTGCCTGACGCAGGACCTCGACGGCGCCAAGGCGCTGCTGGATGAAGCAGGCTGGGTCGACAGCGACGGCGACGGTGTGCGCGAGAAGGACGGCGTCAAGCTTTCCATCCTCTACCAGACCTCCACAAACGCTGTACGTCAGGACTTCCAAGCCCTGATCAAAGACTGGTGGAGCCAGATCGGTGTTGAGACCGAATTGCGCAACCTCGACGGTTCCGTCTTCTTCGGTGGTGACCCAGGTTCGCCTGATACATTCCAGAAGTTCTATGCGGACGTCGAGATGTATGCCAACACGTTCAACGGTACAGACCCACAGGCCTACCTGTCAGCCTATCGTTGTGGCAACGAGCCAAAGCCATCTTCACAGTGGCAGGGCGAGAACATCAACCGCTTCTGCGATCCCGCCTATGACGCCCTGCTCGACGAGCTGGCAGCCACTGGCGATCTGGAAAAGCGCGGCGAGATCGGTCGTAAACTCAACGACATGATCACCAAAGACACGATGACAATCGTGCCGCTGGTTAACCGCGCCCGTGTATCCGCGCACTCCAACTCACTTGGTGGCGTTGTGTTGAACACATGGGACTCAGAGCTGTGGAATGCAGCCGACTGGTACCGCATCGCGGAATAAATACTGCGGCGGGGCATTGCCTCGCCACAGATCGACCTTTAGGGGGCGGGATATCTTTCGCCCCCTTCTCTCCTTCCCTTCCAGACTGATCTATAAAGGCGCCGCCCGATGCTGAATTTCACCATCCGACGACTCTTCCTTTCCATTCCGACGCTTTTATTCATCAGCCTCGTTATCTTTATGCTGCTACAGCTCGCCCCCGGTGATCCGATGGCGCAGGTGCCGCTCACCGTGCCACCAGAGGTCAAGCAGAAGATGCGCGAAGCTTTGGGCCTCGGCGCGCCCGTGCATGTCCAATACCTCAAATGGCTCTACCAATTCTTCGTGATCGAGCCGTCGGTGTTCATCGACTATCTGACCAACCGCTCGGGTCTTCTGGGCTGGCTTCCAGATACAACACTCAGCATGACAACCGATCCTGTCACAGGCGCGCTGGTGGAAAAACAGCGCGTGATCAGCTGGCAGACACGCTCTCCCGTCATGGATATCGTGATGCAGCGTATGCCCCAGACGCTCTGGGTTGTTGGCCTCAGCTATGTTGTCGGCATCCTGATCGCGATCCCAATTGGTATCTATTCGGCCTACCGCCACTATTCGGTCTTCGACCAAGCAGGCACATTTATCACCATGGTCGGCTTTTCCATCCCGCCTTTCTTCACAGGCCCCCTGCTCATCGTGATTTTCTCTGTCACCCTCGGCTGGCTGCCGTCAATCTATGACACCACCCATGTGGTGACGGATTGGGAAAGCTTCAAAATCCAGTTCATGCAGATGATCATGCCCGTTATGGTGCTTGCCCTGCAAACCACAGCCCAGATCAGCCGCTATATGCGCTCTGCCATGCTCGACAACCTGAACCAGGACTATGTGCGCACGGCCCGTGCCAAAGGTCTGAAGGAAAGCGTTGTCGTGATGGTCCACGTGCTACGCAACTCCATGATCCCCGTGGTCACGGTAATTGCGCTTGGCTTGCCCGCCATCTTTGGCGGCGCGATCATTACCGAGAACGTATTCAAGGTGAACGGCATCGGGCAGCTTCTGCTCACTGCGCTGTTCGCCAATGACCTGCCGATGGTGATGACGTTGACGTTCATCTTCGCCATTCTCATCGTGCTCTTTAACCTGATTGCCGACATCCTCTACGGCGTGCTTGACCCAAGGATCCGCTATGACTGATCAAACGCCAGAGATCGAAGTGTTCGGCGCTCTCAAAGACAATGAGCCCTCCGCCCCCCCGCGCAGCCAATGGCGCGATGTCTGGGACCAATTCCGCAAACACAAGGGCGCGGTCTGGGGCGGTGGTTTCCTGCTGTTCATCACGCTTGGCGTGCTGCTGGGCCCCTACCTATGGCAGCTTGAGCCGACAAAGCTCGATATCCGCAACAAAAACTGGCGCCCGATCTATACGCTGATCTGGGACAGCGGGGCGAAGGCGGGCTGGGCGCATCCCTTCGGCACTGACCAACTGGGCCGTGATATCCTTGCCCAGATGATCTATGGCGGCCGCGTCTCCATGGCCGTGGGATGGGCCGCGATGATCCTGTCGCTGCTCATCGGCACCGCCGTAGGCGTGGCCTCCGGGTATTTCAAACGCGCGGATTTTGTTTTGATGCGCCTCACAGACCTGTTCCTCAGCTTGCCGATCCTGCCGCTCGTATTGCTCGCGGTGACCCTCTTCCGCCAGCCTCTGACCAAGGCCTTTGGCTCGCCCGAAGCAGGTATGTTCGTGCTCATCGTTTCTGTCATTGCATTTACCTCGTGGATGCAGACGGCCCGCATCGTGCGCGGTGATATTCTGGCGCTCAAAGAACGCGAGTTCATTCTCGCCGCCCGATCTATCGGTTCCACACCGCGCAAGATCATCTTTTCACACCTGCTGCCCAACGTGATCTCGCCGATCATGGTGTCGGCCACGCTCGGCCTCGCTACGGCGATCATCACAGAGAGCGCGCTTTCCTTCCTTGGCGTGGGCTTCCCGTCTGACTTTCCCACATGGGGCAAGCTACTCGCCGATGCAGTCCAGCGCATGCAGGAATATCCCGAGCGTGTGATCCTTCCGGGCGTCCTGATCTCCGTAACGGTGCTGGGTGTGAACTACCTCGGCGATGGTCTGCGCGACGCGCTTGATCCGCGCATTCGCGGCCGCTAGAGGCGAAATAAAACCTGACAGTCTGGTTTGAGGCGCTGCACGGAACACCTGTGCAGCGCCTTTTCTCTTTTGAGAACGACACTCCGACATCCTGACCCTAAACAGAATTCTGTTCTGCGCTGAGACCATGGATCACACCTGCGCAACCTTGATGTCCCTATGCCCCCACGCCAATTAGGAGGGTATTCCGACACAGAAAGGCTGTCCCATGTTTGAAGAGCTCGGCTTCGAGACCCTCACCGCACCCCAAGCGGTTGTCTATTTTGCCCTCGCAATCGGGGTGGCCTTTGGGGCGCTGGCCCAGATCACCAAATTCTGCTTTCGAAGCGTAGTCGTGGGCGAAAACCGCCGCGCTTCTGCCGGTGTCTGGTTCACCGCCCTCGCCGTGGCTGTGGCGGGAACCCAAGCTGCGGTCAGCGCAGGCTACATCAGTTTTGCCGACCACCGTTTCATGGCCGCGGATCTGCCTTGGGTCGCAATCGGGTTGGGTGGCTTGATGTTTGGCGCCGGTATGGTGCTGACACGGGGCTGTGCCTCACGCCTGACTGTGCTGGGGGCTTCGGGCAACCTGCGCGCTCTGACAGTTATGATCGTCTTCGCAATTGTTGCACATGCCACGATGAAGGGCCTTCTCGCGCCCCTGCGGGTCGCCTTGGGCAGCGTCACAGTTCCCTTGGGTGAGTACGCAGCAATCGCAGGCGGCTGGCTCCCTGCGGCACTGATTATCATCGCGGCTCTTGTTATCGCGGCGCGTTCAGGCGTGCGTACCCCAATGCTTTTGGCAGCTGGTCTGCTTGGCGCGCTTGTCCCGCTGGCTTGGGTCGGGACCGGCTTTATCTTCTATGACGATTTCGACGTCATCCCGTTAGAGAGCCTCTCCTTCACGCGCCCCGCATCCGACACGTTGTTCTGGACAATCGCAGGCACGTCTATTTCGCCGAACTTTGGCACGGGCCTGATCGGTGGCGTCCTCTTGGGTGCGCTGGCGGCAAGCCTGCTGACGCGCAGCTTCCAGTGGCAAAGCTTTGAGAGCGCTGGCCAGACGGGCCGCTACATGAGCGGTGCCGTACTGATGGGCGCTGGCGGCGTTCTTGCAGGTGGTTGCACCGTTGGCGCAGGCCTTGCGGGTATTCCGACACTTTCTGTCGCGGCGATCCTCGCATTAGGGACAATGGCGCTCGGCGCATGGGCCACCCATGCGCTGCTGGCGCGCCCTACTCGAGATGCTGGCGCAACTTCCGCACAGCGCCCCACACAAGCAGAACCACAGGCAGCGTAACCAACGCTGTCAGTAGCCCTTTGCTCACGCCCAGATACCCAGCCAGCGGATAGAGCGCATAGCCTGCCAGAGATACGGCATAATAGCTGATGGCGACCACTGACAGCCCCTCTACGGTACGCTGCAAGCGCAGCTGTAGGTCTGCACGCTTGTCCATACTCTCAAGGATGGATTGGTTCTGGGCAGAGCGTTCAACATCAACACGTGTCCGCAACAAGTCCGACGCACGCGATGCACGTGCCGACATCCGCTCCAGACGACGCTCCATGGAGACAACGGTGCGCATCGCAGGCTCATAGCGGCGTGCCATGAACTCGCCGAACCCCTGCCGCCCCTCGAACCGCGTTTCGCGCAGGGCCTCGATCCGCTCCCGCACAATCGCCTGATAGGCGGCTGTTCCCGCAAAGCGGAACGAGGTCTGCGCCACTACATTCTCCAACTCGACAGAGACATCCAGAAGCGCGTTCAGCGTCGCTTCGGGCTTCATCTCCTGTGCGCTCATCTTTGCCATCAGGTCCGAGACCTGATGATCCATCTTGCCCACCTGCCCGCCAATCTCGCGCGTCAGCGCAAAGCCGAGCATGGACATGGTTTTATACGTCTCGATCTCCAACAAACGCTGGATGATCCGCCCCACGCGCCGCGATCCGGTACTGGGAGGTACGAAGGCCGCAAACCGCGTGTGACCCGCAGGATCAATACGGAAATCACTGGCCACAACGGCAGCCCCATCCAGCACATGCGCACAGGCAAGGCTTTCAGGCACAAACCACTCGCGCAGGCTTTCGAGAATCATATCGGTCTTTTTCGGCATCGGCATAAGGCGCAGCAAACTTGACGTCAGCCTCTGTCCCGGAGTTTCCTCCAGCCAATGCGCGGGAAAGACGTCAAATTCCGCAGGATCGAACGGGCGATTGCTCAACTCATCACCGAACGCGGTATAGGTCACAAATTCCGTGTGTTGCTCCCACTTCAAATGGTACTTCCCCATCGCACCAAAGTAATGCGTCGCGTCTTTATCAGGGAGCGGGGCACCATAATGATTGAGCAAGGCCACCAGATGCTCCATATCCGCGCCGCGATCGCGATCACGCGCAGCGGCATCTCCTGCCTGCTTGATCGCGAGGAAGGCGACAATTTGCGGTGCCTTGATATTCGGAAACGGCCGCGCATGCAGCTCCCCCGTCAGCGCATATCGCAACGGATGGTCGGTAATCGGGGCCATGGGGCGTATCCTTCGGGGCAGTGTTGGATCTTTGTGGCCTGTACCGGACCACCAATCAACTTAGAATATTTAAGGTCAAAGGCAACTTAGGCGTACGTAGGCATACAATTTCGCCTATCGGAAAGTCAGGTCATCCTCCACACCCGCAGGGCACGGCCTGCAAAGCTCCCACTGCTAAGCGCTACAACAGCAGCGAACACCACTTGGAATAACGTGCCACCGTGGACCTGCGGTGAGACTGCCTCCAAGAACCCACCCACGAAGTTAGCCCCGAAGACCAACATCATCATGGTCAGGGTGAGGCTCTCCCCTGCGAGGCGCACGCGCGCGTTGTCCCGCCCCAGTATCCAGCGACCTTGTATGCTGTAGCCGCCATAAACCCCTCCTGCATAAGCAAATGCAAAGATGGCCCAGATCAGCGGCGGTGCCGACAGCCCCAGCACAGCGTTAAGCGCGGACAGCCCCAACAGCGGCAACCCGTAGAAAAGACCCACAGGGACGAAACGCTCATGCCGCGCACGCAGCCCGACCGCGAGGAGGAGTAGAAAGAGAGGCCAGACCCAGAAGGGCGTTTCAGTGATGATAGCGGACATAGTGCGTTTCCTTGGACTGAAGAAGGGATGCCTGTGCAAACCATCCCCGCCCCCGCGACGCTACTCAGCATACGCGAAAGCCCCCTTGGATGCGTGAAACCACTCACGCAGCGCGAATGACATAGGGTGGGAAACGCAAAACGCCCCGCAATTTCCTGCGGGGCGTCACTTTGATCATTCACCTGAGGTGGATCAGTCGATCATCGCACCAAAGGTGCATCAATCAATCATCGGGAGCAGCTTGTCCAAGGACGCCTTGGCATCCCCATAGAACATGCGCGTGTTCTCCTTGAAGAACAGCGGGTTCTCGATACCGGAATAGCCCGTACCCTGACCGCGCTTGGAGACAAACACCTGCTTGGCCTTCCAGCATTCCAGAACCGGCATACCGGCGATGGGGCTGTTGGGATCGTCCTGCGCCGCAGGGTTCACGATGTCGTTGGAGCCGATCACGATGGCAACATCCGTCTCGGGGAAATCCTCGTTGATCTCGTCCATCTCCATTACGATATCGTAAGGCACTTTGGCCTCGGCCAGCAGCACGTTCATGTGACCGGGCAAACGGCCCGCGACGGGGTGAATGGCGAAACGCACATTCTTGCCCTTGGCGCGCAGCTTTTTGACGAGCTCGCTCACCGTGCCTTGTGCCTGTGCCACCGCCATGCCGTAGCCTGGAATGATGATGACGCTATCCGCTTCATTCAAAGCCGCGGCAACACCTTCTGCCTCGATGGCGATCTGCTCGCCCTCGACGGCCATCTGCTCGCCTTTGGCTGCACCACCAAAACCGCCCAAGATCACGCTTACGAAGGAACGGTTCATCGCCTTACACATGATGTAGCTCAGGATCGCACCAGAGGAGCCGACCAGCGCGCCCACAACGATCAACAGATCATTGCCGAGCGAGAAGCCGATCGCCGCCGCAGCCCAACCTGAATATGAGTTCAGCATGGAGACAACAACTGGCATATCCGCGCCGCCAATGCCCATAATCAGGTGGTAGCCGATGAACAGCGCCAGCAGCGTGAGCAGCACCAATGTCCAGCTTCCTGCACCTGACAGATACATGATCGCCAGTAGCAGGGAGGCCGCTGCCGCAGCCGCATTGAGCATGTGACCACCGGGCAATTGGTTTGCACCTGTGTCAATGTCGATAGGCAGCATGGACGAGCTACCCGCCAGTTTGGCATATGCGATGACGGAGCCTGTGAAGGTCACAGCACCGATCCAGATACCCAAGACCAGCTCGACCCGCAGAATGCCGATCTCGACGCTGGATTTCTTGGCGATCAGCTGACCGAAGGTGGAAAGCCCTTCGGACACCTCTTTGGACAGCACTGCACCCGTTTCACCCATCACAAGGTCCTGCCCTGCATAGATGTCACCGATGTAGTTGATCATGATATCCGCGTTAAAGCCCACGAATACCGCCGCAAGACCCACGAGGCTGTGCATGATAGCCACAAGCTCGGGCATCTGGGTCATCTCGACCTTGGTCGCCAATTGATAACCAACGGCAGCACCGCCGGCGATCAGGACCAGCGAAGCAAACCAAAGCCCCGACCCCGGTCCGAACATCGTGGCGATGACCGCGATCGCCATACCGACGATCCCGTACCACACAGCACGCTTGGCGCTTTCCTGACCCGACAGACCGCCGAGAGACAGGATAAAGAGAATAGCAGCGACCACATAGGCCGCGATTGTGAATGCGTTTTCCATCTAAGCGCCCCTCAGGATTTTTGGAACATGGCGAGCATGCGCCGCGTGACAAGGAAGCCGCCAAAGATATTGACGGAAGCCATAAAGATACCCAGCCCCGCAAGGAGGGTGATCAACCAACTGCTGGAGCCGACCTGAATCAGCGCCCCCAGAATGATGATCGAGGAGATCGCATTGGTCACCGCCATCAGCGGTGTGTGCAGCGAGTGCGCGACGTTCCAGATAACTTGGAAGCCGATGAACACGCTCAGCACAAACACGATGAAATGCTGCATAAAGCTCGCTGGCATGCCCGGAATAAGGCCGATGCCAAGGATCAATGCACCACCTGCGCCCAACAACATCATCTGGTTCTTGGTCTGCGCCTTGAATGCGGCCACCTCGGCGGCGCGCTTCTCTTCGGGCGTCAGCTCCTTGGGTGCTGCTGGTTTGTTCTTCTGCTGCGCAATCGCGTTGATCTTGGGCGGTGGCGGCGGGAAGGTCACGGCCTCTGCGTGGGCAATCGTAGCCCCACGGATCACGTCGTCTTCCATGTTGTGATCGATCACACCGTCTTTTTCGGGCGTCAAATCGGTCATCAGATGACGAATGTTCGTCGCATAAAGCGTCGAGGCCTGCGCCCCCATACGGCTTGGGAAGTCAGTGTAGCCGATGATCGTGACGCCATTCTCGGTCACGATCTTCTCGTCCATGACCGTTTGCTTGCAGTTACCACCCTTCTCGGCGGCCAGATCGACAATCACCGATCCTGCCTTCATCGAGGCAACCATGTCAGCGGTCCACAGCTCGGGCGCTTCGCGGTTGGGGATCAGCGCGGTACAGATCACGATATCAACCTCGGGGGCCAACTCACGGAACTTCGCCAGCTGCGCCTCGCGAAATTCAGGGGAGGACACAGAGGCATAACCGCCCGTCACCGCACCGTCCTGCTGCTCTTCCTCGAAATCGAGATAGACAAACTCGGCACCCATGCTTTCGACCTGCTCGGCCACTTCGGGGCGCACGTCAAAGGCCAGCGTGATCGCACCGAGGCTTGTGGACGTGCCAATCGCGGCAAGACCCGCAACACCCGCACCAATAACCAGAACCTTGGCAGGCGGAACCTTACCAGCAGCGGTGATCTGACCCGTAAAGAAACGGCCAAAGTTGTTGCCCGCTTCGATCACCGCACGGTAACCCGCGATGTTCGCCATTGAGCTGAGCGCATCCATTTTCTGGGCACGCGAAATACGCGGGATCATCTCCATCGCGATGACGGTGGCACCCTTCTTGGCCGCCGCTTCCATCTTCTTCTCATCCGCCACGGGAGAGAAGAAAGAGATCAGCGTCTGGCCTTCGCGCAGCCGCTTCATCTCTGCGGTGTCGGGCACACGCACTTTTGCGACCACGTCAGCCGCCTTCCACAAGGCCGCAGCAGTCTTGACCACTTCGACACCCGCCGCCTTATAGGCCGCATCGTCAAAGCCGGACGCATTGCCTGCGCCCGTCTCGATCAGGCACTCATGGCCCAGCTTTTGCAATTGTGCGGCACTGTCAGGCGTCATCGCCACTCGTCGCTCGCCCTCGAATACCTCTTTAGGTGTCCCGATCTTCACTCAAAATCTCCCAACAATTCATGTTTGGTGCCGAAACTGGCGTGTCGTACTTGATCCGATGACCTAGCGCGGGGCCTCCGGACAAACAAGCGCCGCGCCCGCAAAATGAGCATAATGGTGCAGCTTTTTACGAGCCTCTGCGCAAAAAATGCGAAATATCCGGAAATGAAACGCGTGCAACATTCTTTCGCGACGCTGTTAGCGCACGCAACATTGCATCGCGCCGCAAAAAACAGAATCACCCTGCCGTGACGTAAAAACATCCACACCCTAGGCGCAGTGCCAACCGCCCCCTAGGCTCGGAAAAAACAGGGAGAGAGTTATGACACTAGAAAATAAACACGCATTGATCACAGGCGGCGGCACAGGCATCGGGCTGGCCATCGCACACATGCTGGTAGAGCGCGGCGCGCATGTCACCATTACCGGCCGTCGTCAGGAGGTGCTCGAGGAAGTCGCCACCAAAGGCATGACAGCAATGGCCATGGACGTGCGCAGCGAAGAAGACGTGATGACCAAGATCGCAACCGCCGTGGAGGCGCGCGGCCCTATACAGATTTGCGTGCCCAACGCCGGCATCGCCACAGGCAAAGCCGCGCATAAGACCGACATGGACTTCTGGCGCGACATGATGGCGACCAACCTTGATGGCGCGTTTCTCACCATCCGCGAAAGCCTGCGCAGCATGCGCGAAACCGATTGGGGCCGCGTCATCGCTGTCTCTTCCATGGCGGGCCTCAAAGGCTTGCCTGGTGCGGCCTGCTACTCCGCCTCCAAACACGGAATGATCGGTCTGATCCGTTCCCTGTCAGAGGAATACATGGGCAAACCCTATACATTCAATTCGCTCTGCCCCGGCTATGTGGATACCCCCATCGTGACCCGCAACACGGCCTCGATCTCCGAGCGCGCAGGCATCTCCGAGGAGGAAGCACGCAACATGATGGTCAAAGCCAACCGCCACAAACGTCTGATCACCGTAGAAGAAGTCGCCGCAGCCGCCGCATGGCTTGTCGGGCCCGATTCAGGCTCCGTCAACGGTCAAAGCGTCGAGATCGCAGGCGGCATGATGTAGGGCTAACCCTTCGGTACAAACATCGCATTGGCCGCGGTCACGCCGCGGTCATATGTGCAGAACGTATCATGCGCATCATCTGTGGTGGTATGAATTTTGATATTTGTGATGACCTCGACCGCGCCCGCATCCAGACAGGCCTGTTGCGCGTCTTTTACGATCTGCAACACCTGATCGAGTGGTCCTTTGATGGTCGTCTCCATTGCACCGACCTGATAGGGTAGACCCGCATCAGCGACCACTGCAATGGCGCGGTCCACAACCTCGAAGTTGTTGCCCTGCCGCACCCGCGGGATGACTTGAAACGCCAGAAAGACGTCGCTCAAACCGCGCGCGCCATTGTCTGCGGACGTTTGCCCGCCGCCCAATCCCGCGCCGCATTGCCAAATGCCTCAAACAAGGGCCGCGACACAGGGTCATTGGCCGCGTCATACTCGGGATGCCACTGCACGGCGAGCGTGAACCCCGCCGCTCCGTCAATGTAAATCGCTTCAGGTGTGCCATCCTCGGCCCAGCCATCAACAACAACACGCGGTCCCGCGTCCTTAATACCCTGACCGTGCAGCGTGTTGGTCCGCACTGTCTGCGCCCCCATCACGCCATGGAACACACCACCCTCGGTAAAAGTCACATCATGACGCAGCTCGAACTTCTCTTCCAGTGTGCCATCGGGCGGCATGCGGTGGTTCATGCGGCCCGGAAGATCACGGATTTCAGGATAAAGCGTGCCACCCATGGCGACGTTCACTTCCTGAAAGCCCCGACAAATGCCAAACACAGGCTGCCCCGCTGCTATACAGGCCCGCGTAAGCTCCAGCGCGATGGCATCGCGGGCACGGTCAAAATCGCCGTGCGCAGGCGTCTCCACCTCGCCATATTCCTCAGGGTGCACATTGGGCCGTCCGCCCGTCAGCAAAAAGCCGTCACAGGCCTCCATCAGCTCGGCGACCGACACAAGCGTGGGGCACGATGGCACTAACAGCGGCAAACAATCCGCCACTTCGGCAATCGCCTGAGAGTTCATGGTCCCACCTGCATGCATCGCATACTGATCGTTCAACAAGTAACTGTTGCCGATAATCCCGATGATTGGCCGACCCATGAAATATCTCCTTAATGGCGTTTCGATGCAGACTACCCCGCACCGCTCGATGCCTCAAGTCCACACAGACAATAGCCGCCGCTGAGCGGAGGCTATTGCCTAATAATCAGACTTCTCCAATGAGATTGGCCGCCTCGATTCCCGCCATGGCAGCAATCGCATCATTGTCCGAGGTATCACCCGTCACACCAACAGCACCAATCACCACACCCTTGGCGCTCCGCAAGAGAACACCACCAGGCACAGGGATTACCTGCCCGCCATACACCCCGTTCACGGCCGCCATGAAATAGGGCTGCTGCTCCGCACGCGCCATCTGCGCCGTGCCCGCCATCCCCAACATCACCGCGCCATACGCCTTGCCGTGCGCAATCGCGAAACGCCCTGGCGCGGCCCCGTCCTGACGCTCGAATGCAAGCACATGACCGCCGGCATCCAACACAACAACGGACAAAGGCTTAAGCTCCAACTCCGCACCTTTTTCAAACGCCTTACGGATCACCGTCCGCGCTTTTCTCAACGATACACTCATCTCAAAATCTCTCTGCTGCAGACCGATTTCTTTTGGTCCTAAATATCCCGGGGTGTTCGAGGGGCCGGCCCCTCGGCGCTTTCTACACGCACTCTTCCCAAAATATTGAACCAAATACAAACGCGTTCTTATCGCGCGCGTCTGCACCGCTCCGAGCAATAGCGCACCTCATCCCAAACCTTCGCCCACTTCTTGCGCCACGTAAAAGGCAAGCCGCAGGTCGCGCAAACCTTCTGGGGCAGATCGGATTTTTTCACATGCTTCGCCATGTATCAGAGCTAGCGCACCCTATTACATAGGAAAGGTCGCCCTACGAAGGGCGCCCCAATCTTGAATATCAATTGTGCTTCGCCGTTTAATCCGTCGCGGTGGGCGTCGCTGAGCTGTTCGTGCCAGGCTCATAGGTGTCAGTTGCCGCAGCTGTTGAAGATTCGCCCTCAGCAGTAGCGTTGGACACTGCCGCACCATCACCAGCATTGATTAGGTTATACCCGAGAAGGCCTACCATCATAAGCGCACCGAATATCAGTGCGAACCTTATGCCAGACAATGCGGGCTTATGTTGTTTCTCTTGTGTTTCGACATTTGTATCTGGTGCAGACATTGTCTTCTCCTTTTTACGCTGACCGTCCCTTGCGGGAGGCCTGTTGCGGAATTAACGTGCGCTCCAGAGTAAAAGTTCCAAGAATTCGAGCCCACCGACCAAACCCCACGCAGGAGCCCCCGATGCGCGATGCCGCCCCACAGACAATCTACCTTCGCGACTACGCGCCTTACCCTTGGACGGTAGAGAGTGTCGACCTGCACTTCACGCTGGACCCGCACGCGACCCGCGTCCGCTCCGTCATCCGCTTCACCCCCAATCCCGACAGCGCCGCCGCAAGCGCCATGTTCCTGCACGGCGAGGCGCTCAAATTGATATCGGCAAAAATCGACGGTGCTGACGTATCTCCAACGCTTACCGAGGCGGGCCTGACCGTGGACGTACCCACTGGCCCCTTCACATGGGAAGCCGAGGTCGAGATTGATCCCGCAAACAACACCGCCCTCGAAGGGCTCTATATGTCGAACGGCATGTACTGCACACAATGCGAGGCCGAAGGCTTTCGCAAGATCACCTTCTATCCCGACCGCCCCGATGTGATGTCAGTCTTCACTGTCACGATCGAGGGCCCCCACCCCGTGCTCTTGTCCAATGGCAACCCTGTGGAGACGTCTGATGGCCATGCCAAATGGCACGACCCGTGGCCCAAGCCCGCGTATCTCTTCGCTCTCGTGGCAGGAGACCTCGTTGCACACTCGGACGGGTTCACCACACGGTCGGGCCGCGACGTAGCGCTCAACCTCTATGTGCGCCCCGGTGATGAGGGCAAATGCGCTTTTGGCATGCAGGCGCTCAAGGATTCCATGAAATGGGACGAGGACGTCTACGGCCGTGAATACGATCTCGACCTCTTCAACATTGTGGCCGTTGACGACTTCAACATGGGCGCGATGGAGAACAAGGGGTTGAACATCTTCAATTCATCGGCTGTTCTCGCTTCCCAAGCAACCTCCACCGACACCAACTTCGAGCGGATCGAGGCGATCATCGCGCACGAGTATTTCCACAACTGGACTGGCAACCGCATCACCTGCCGCGACTGGTTCCAGCTCTGCCTCAAGGAAGGGCTGACCGTCTTCCGCGACAGCCAGTTCACCTCAGACATGCGCTCTGCCCCCGTCAAACGCATCGAAGATGTGATGGACCTGCGCGGACGGCAATTTTCCGAAGACCAAGGCCCGCTGGCCCACCCCGTGCGCCCCGAAAGCTTTCAGGAGATCAATAACTTCTACACCGCCACGATCTACGAGAAAGGCGCAGAGGTTATCCGCATGCTCAAAACCCTTGTCGGGGATGATGCCTATGCGCAGGCCCTCGATCTCTACTTCGACCGTCACGACGGGCAGGCCTGCACCATCGAGGACTGGTTGAAGGTATTCGAAGACACCACAGGTCGTGACCTCACCCAGTTCAAACGCTGGTACTCCCAAGCAGGCACACCGCGCCTTAAGGTGGAAGAGACATGGGCCGACGGCACCCTCACCCTGACGCTGACCCAACACACACCACCAAGTGCGGCAACCCCCGCCCCGCAGCCCTTCGTGATCCCCGTGGCAGTGGGTCTCATCGGGGAAGACGGATCGGAAGTCGCCCCCACCACCATTCTCGAGATGACGCAGGAAACGCAGAGCTTCACCTTTGACGGTTTGGCCAAGCGCCCCACAGCCTCCATCCTGCGCCGCTTCTCCGCGCCCGTGGTGCTCGATCACGCAGCCGATCACGCGCATCTGCTGGCCTATGACACGGACCTCTTTAACCGCTGGGAGGCGGGGCGCACGCTGGCGCGTAACACGCTCATGGATATGATGCTCAAGGGCACCCGCCCTGACCCTGCATACCTGCGCGGATTGCACAGCGTGGTGAGTGATACCAGCCTCGACCCCGCCTATCGTCAGTTGATGCTGGCCCTGCCGACACAATCGGAACTGGCCACTGCCCTGCATGACGCGGGCCACGTGCCGGAACCTGACATTATCTATGCCACGCTGGAAGCCATGCGCGAGACCATGGCCGCAAAGCTGGAGGACATCCTTCCCGTGCTTTACGAGGACAATCTGGTCACCGAGGCCTACGCCCCCGATGCCGCGCAATCGGGCATGCGTGCCCTTGGCAACGCCGCCCTCGCCCTGCTGACCCGCAGCGATGGGGGCAACCTTGCCCAGCAGCAATATGACGCTGCTGACAACATGACCCAACAGCTGGCCGCTCTAGCCTTCCTGATCCGCGCAGGCCGCGGTGAGGCAGCACTCAAAGCGTTTGAGGCACAATGGAAAGACGACCGTTTGGTGATGGACAAATGGTTCGGGCTTCAAGTGATCGAGGCCGATCCCGAGGACGCCCATGAGGTCGCCGCAAACCTCACCAAGCACCCCGATTTCAACTGGAAGAACCCCAACCGCTTCCGCGCCGTGTTCGGCTCGCTCGCGATGCACCACGCAGGGTTTCACCACGCCTCGGGCGCGGGATACAAGCTGCTGGCTGACTGGCTCATTAAACTTGACCCCGTGAATCCGCAAACCACGGCGCGCATGTGCTCGGCCTTCCAGACATGGAAGCGCTATGACGCAGATCGGCAAGCCTTGATCAAAGAGCAACTGGACCGCATCCTCGCCACGCCCGATCTCAGCCGCGACACGCATGAGATGCTGACACGGATCGCGTCTGCATGAGCCGCCCCCTTTGTCTGATCACAGGGGCCTCTACAGGCATCGGTGCCGCCTGCGCGATCCTTGCCGCCCAACGCGGCTATGACCTGATCCTGACCTACAACAGCGATGCGGCGGGGGCGCAGGCCACCGCCGACGCCTGCATCAGCCACGGCGCAACCGCGCAGACTGTTCAAGCGGACGTGGCTGACCCCGCCGCCATCGACCGGGTCTTTGCGATTGTAGACGCCAAAGGCCCGCTCGCAGCTCTCATCAACAACGCAGGCATCGTTGGCCCCGCCATCCGCGCCACGGATCTCACCCACGCCCGCCTGCGCGAGATGTTCGACATCAACGTCATCGGTGCCATGCTGGTGGCAGCCGCCGCCGTGCAGCGGATGGAGCCACGCGGGACAGGCACCATCGTCAACATCACTTCCGCTGCCGCGCGCCTCGGCTCGGCGAACCAATACGTCGACTACGCCGCGACCAAAGCCGCGATGGATATCTTTACCAAAGGTCTCTCCGACGAGGTCGCGGCGACAGGGCTGCGCGTTATGGGGATCGCCCCAGGCCTGATTGAGACGCCGATCCACGGCAAAGGCGGCGACGCTGACCGCGCCCAGCGCCTTGCCCACATGGTCCCGATGCAGCGTACCGGCAGCGCGGAAGAGGTTGCCAACGCCGTGCTTTGGCTCATGTCGGACGAGGCCAGCTATATCACAGGCTCCACCTTAGACGTGACAGGCGGTAGATAAGTTAATGGGAACCACACTCCTCCTCCTTCTGGGCGCCGTGCTGATCGCCGCATATGTCTTTCGTCGCCTCCAGCGCGGTGCCTATATTGCTGCCGGCACCATGGCCGCGCCTGCGCCCATTCGCGCCGCCGCCAAACGTCTTGGCTTCCGCGCTCAGCCCAATGTCCATTCCACCGACAGCATCCACACGCCCGAGCTCTGTGTGGCCGCCATGGCCGCCGCCTACGCGCACATGGATAAAACAGAAAAGCTCCCTGACGAGGTATTGATCACCTCCCTTCGCAAGCGATTGCAGGTGACACAGGCCGAGGCCACCGACATGGCCACCCTTGCCCCGTGGCTCGTGGAGCAGGGTGGCGGGGATACGCCTGCGTTTCAGCGGCTGACGAAACGCCTCAAACAACTCGACCACGGGCCTGACTTTGACAAACTGATGCGCGTGCTGGGCGATGTGACTGCTGCGGGGACCAAAGGTATGCCAAGTGCGGCACAGGCCGACGCCATGGGCGCGCTGGCCCGTATCTTCCGTACCGCATGAATCTGCCCTACACGTATCAGAGCCAAGGCCGCCGCCCCGCAACCGCCATAGCCGTGTCACTGATCTGGATCGCCCTTGTCGCGGCCTATCTGCTGCTGGACGCCGCCCCCCTGATCCTTGTGGTCATAGGCAGCTTCACCCTGCCCGCGCTCTATGATCTGGGACGCAATCCACGCAGCACATTCTCACTGAACGAGACGCACCTGCGCTGGTCCTCAGGCCGCCAAGAGGCGCAGATCGCCCTTGCGGAAATCGATCACCTACGCTTTGACACCCGCCTTGATATGTCGGTGCGCCTGACGGTCGTGCGCCCTTCTGGCGTGAAAATCCGCGTGCCCGTTCCCGCCACGCCGCCGCATCACATATTCGAGCCGGTTGCCACAGACGCAGGACTTAAAACCCGCCGCTACCACTTTTCGCTGATCGGTTAATCGCGGCTGGCGGGCCGCATCTGCGGACGGATCGAGCTGGTGAGCTGGCAATAGCTTTGCCGCTTGGTCCAGCTCGCGATGCTCGCGCGCTTTTTGGCGCTGCGCATCGGCCCCCAATCTGCCGAGACCCCGCGCCACTTCTTGTCACGCGCATGGATCACCCCATCGCGGTTCACGGTAAAGGCCATGATCCGCACCGCACAGCTCAGGTTGGCGGCACCGTTCTTGAGCGCCTCGCCCGTGCGCGCATTGCACTTGTACCCCCGTGCTGTCGCAGGCAGGATTTGCAGCAGCCCGTACCAACGTCCCCCGCCGCCCACGGCCCACGGCTTGTAGGTGCTCTCGTATTTGGCCAGCGCCGACATATAGCCTACCCAGAATGCCCGCCGCTGCGCATCTGAGTTGTCCTCATATGCAGGGCACCAATTCTCGATGTCACGCGGTACAATATCGACCAGCGGCTTGCCATGCGTCTTGAGCGCCGACAGCGCACCACGGGTCCACAGGCTGTGGCCTTTCATATGCTGCCAGCGTGTGTGCGGCAGCTGCGTACGCTGCGCGGGGGGGCGCAGGCTCATCATCTCGGGTGTGAGTAGCGCGCCGTTTGGCGCCGCAACCGCAGCCGTCACGACAAGATCAGGCTCCAAAGCGGGGTCAGGCATTGGCGCACCCACTGGTGCAGGAACAACAGGCGCGGCAGGCTCAGGTACATTGGCGGGCGCTGGAACAGCCGCAGGCGCTGTGCGCAGAGCGGCGGGCGGGCGCAGGTTCTTGATTGTTTGCGCCGCCACTGCACTGCCAAACAATGTGAACGCCAACAAAGCTGGTGCAAAGAAAGCCGCGCCTCGTCCAAGATAAGTCAGTTTACGCACAGAACACACCCCGTTATCGCGCGCCAGTATGCCGTCCCCACCCCCACCGTGGCAAGCGGTTCGCACGTCGCAATGCAACCCATTGTTCAGGCTTGCGCAACACTCCGCCCGCGCGCTTTAAAATGCACCCCGACGCGCAACAGTCCGCCCCATTTGTGCAATATATCCGTGATCTTGGCTGACAAATATCCCGCGATCACCGCCCAACCGCCACGATCACGCCCCATTGCTATTCAATTGTTGTCGCAACAGATTTCAGCTCCAATCATTGGATATTACATGACGCAATTGGCCTCTCTTCTGAAAAAGCTGCCCCGTTTGGGCCGCAGCGAAAAACCCGATCCGCAAAGGATTGAAGAGCCTCGGCCCATTGCCCCCCTAAAACGACGGCCCCGCGCACCCAAAGCCGATGCCTGCGCGGTAGTGAAGCCACAAGATGCCAAATCGCCCCCCTGCGCAGCAGACAGCCCGCGCAGAAGCGCAGTCAAATCGGCCCCCTGCCAAGCAAAACTCGAAAGCGCATGCAAAAGCAGGCAGGACTTCCTGTCGATCCCCTGTCCCGATCCAACGCTCGAGGACCGCACCCGCGACGCGCATCAAAACCGCGCCCTGCGGCTGGTGCGGCAGGAAGACTGGAAAACCCTGTCTGCACTGATCGCCGAAGCGGATGCCGCGCGCACCCTCACCCCCGGCGGGATGAGCGTGGCCGAGCTTCTCGCCTTCGGGGCGCGTGCGGATGTCGTGTTGGCGGTTGAGCACGCGTTGCTGCACCGCTCCCCGCCGCAGGATGCCCCCGTGTTGAGCGGGATCGAAGCGCTGGAACACGTGCTCGAAGAGCATAAAGACGACTATGTTATCGGCTGTATCGTGGCCCAAGCGCATATTGATCTGGCATGGTCGTGGCGCGGCATCGGCTGGGATGTCGAAATCGCTCCGCGCAACCGCGAAGCATTCGACGCGCATCTGGCCCGCGCCGAAGATATCATTGCATCGTTCAAAGGCCGCCCCGAAGGATCGGCGCTGATGGCCAGCGCGTCGTGCATCCTGCTGCGGGGTAAGCACTTCAGCACCAAGATCGTGGCAGACCGTTACGAAGCGCTGATCGATCTAAATCCGCAAAACACGGCTTCGCTGCGCGCGCTCGGCAGCCATATGTTGCCGCGCTGGTATGGTTCTTATGGAGCGCTGGAGCTGGAAGCACGCCGCACTGCGGTACGTCTAAAGCCCCACTGGGGCGCAGGTGGCTATGCGTGGGTGATGTTTGATGCCATCTGCGTGGACGACGAGGCCTGCGCCCGTCTCGACCTTGAATTCTTTATCGAAGGCTTGCGCGATATCCTGAACCGCCGCCCCGATCCACACACCGCAAACTTGCTGGCCGCCTATTGCGCCAATACGATGGGTCAGGCGTTTTCGGGCAATGACAGCGCCGATCACATCCGCGCCCAAATCGCCAAATGCGCCGAATGGATCGTGCGCGAACATCTGACCGAATTGCACCCGATGATTTGGGCGCATGCGGCTCAGGGCTTTGCCAACAACCTGCGCGTGGCCTCTGCCCAACGCTTTGCCGCCGCAGGATACGACGACGCGCTGCGCATTATCTCGGGCATCTTCAAACGCGAAATATCAGAGGGAAAGCAGATCGTCTTTACCGACCAAGGTGCCGTTGCAACCGCCTTTTAAACACGGCGCACCAAGCTGACGTAGCGTGCATTTGCCGCACTCTGGACACCCCGTTCGCCCTGTGCCTAAACTTCGCTCAGGGAGGACTTTTTTATGACATATCACACCGCCGCCGCAGAGATTCCTCTGCGCGATCAATCCATTACCGAGCGTGTTTTCGAAAACCTCGAGACGCGCCCCGATGAGGTTGTGCTGACCGATGGCATGACTGGCGCAACCATGACCGCTGCCGAATTTATGGCGCAGGTCAAACAGCTGGCGGGGGGTCTGACCGCGCGCGGCATGGGTGCAGGCAAAACCATCGCCCTGATGGCGCCCAATATTCCGCATTACTGCGTTGTGTTCCACGCTGTCGCTTGGGCCGGTGGCACGATCACGACGATCAATCCCACCTACACCACCTCCGAGGTCGCCCACCAGCTGCGCGACAGCGGCGCGGACATGCTCATCACCATCCCCATGTTCCTCGAGACGGCCACGGCCGCAGCAAAGGAAGCAGCAGGCCAGCCCCTTGTAGTAATTGGCGAGGCCGAGGGCGCAGAGCCGCTCAGCGCGTACTACGGCGAACCCATGGAAGCTCAGGTCCCCGTCGATCTCGACGAGCATTATGTCGTGCTGCCCTATTCTTCGGGCACCACAGGCCTGCCCAAGGGCGTCTGCCTCAGCCACCGCAATCTGGTGGTTAACACCGATCAGGTCATCATCTCGGGCGAGCTGCGCAAAGGCGAAGTTGCCGCAGCCTTCCTGCCCTTCTTCCACATCTACGGCATGAACGTGCTGATGAACGTCCACCTCGCAGGGGGCGGCGCGCTGGTCACCATGCCGCGCTTTGATCTGGAGCTGTTTTTGCAGATATCGCAGGATCACAAAGCCCGCCGCATGTGGATCGTGCCGCCCGTCGCACTGGCGTTGGCCAAACACCCCATAGTGGACAATTACGACCTCAGCAGCATCGAGCAAATCTTCTCGGGCGCGGCCCCTCTGGGCGGTGAGATCGCCGATGCGGTGGCCAAACGCCTTAACTGCGTCTCGCTGCAAGGCTTCGGCATGACCGAGTTGTCGCCCGTCTCCCACACCACGCCAGCGGAAAAACCCAAATCAGGCTCTTCGGGCCTCGCGCTGCCCAACACCCTGTGCCGCGTCGTCGATCCGGAGAGTGGCGAGGACCTGCCTGCAGGCTCCGAGGGCGAGCTGTGGGTCAAAGGCCCGCAAGTGATGAAAGGCTACCTCAACAATGAGAAAGCCACCGCCGAGACGCTTACCGAGGATGGCTGGCTCAAGACAGGCGACATCGCCTATATTGACGAAGAAGGCTATATGTTCATCGTCGACCGCCTCAAAGAGCTGATCAAATTCAAAGGCTTCCAAGTCGCCCCTGCCGAACTTGAGGCCAATCTGGTGACGCACCCGAACATCACCGATGCCGCCGTGATCGGTTTGCCCGATGACGAGGCCGGAGAGCTGCCCGTGGCCTTTGTCGTCTGCGCCGATCCTGCGCCCAGCATGGAAGAGATACAGGCCCACATGGCCAAAACACTCTCCAAGTACAAACTGGTGCAGCAGGTCAACTACGTGGACGAAATCCCGAAATCCGCGTCTGGCAAAATCCTGCGCCGCGTGCTCAAAGCGCAGGCCTCGGCCTGATATGTGGCGCAGGCCCGTCACGCACGGGCCTGCACCGCTCAGCGATCACGCAGATTGATTGGCGGCGCGATTTGATGCATATCAAGGTCGAACCAGAACGCGCATGCGATCCTTCCTGAACGCCTCGCATATCACCGAAGGAGATCGCGATGACCCTTTCCAAGCCTCTTGCTGCCCTGATCATTCCCACTGTCTTGGGGGCCTGTGCCGTGCTCATGCCTGCACCGAACGAAAGCCTCACACGCGGCGCGACCATCTATGCGGCAGAATGCGCCGCCTGCCATGGTGCTGCGGGTGATGGCGCAGGTGCTGCGTCTCTCGGCCTCGGCATGACCCCGCCCGACCTCACAGGTTTGCGCGCGCGCAACGATGGGGTGTTCCCGCGCGCCTTTGTGCAACGCTTCGTGCTGGGGCAACTAGAAAAAGAAGACCCTGACGCCGCCATGCCCACCTTCGGCACCGTGGGTCTGGAGCACGCCCAATCCGAAGGCGAAGTCACCGCCAGCGATATGGTGGCTCTTCTGGATTATATGGAAACGTTGCAGCGGTAGGCCAAACGTTTCGAAAAGCGGCAGACGGTCTGCGCGTCAGGCCGCCTGTTCGGTTGTTGCTGCGGTCACGCTGGCAAGGATCGCATCGGCTACGGCCTCGCACTCCGCCAGCGTCAGCCGCGCAGGCAGGCGCACATCGCAGGCACGCTCCAGCATATCGCGGGTCTTGGGCAATGCGGGTGCCTCGCCAAGGAATTTCCAATTCCAGAACGCGCGTGCATTGTCATCCGTGCGTCCGAAAATCTGCAACACCAGCCCCGCCTGTGCAGCGTGATCTACGATACGGTCCGCCTGCGCGTCCGTGACCCCCACAAGGTTGAACTGGATTGAATCAGGTGCGCGCTCTTCACCGTCCAGCGGGGCGGGCACATCAATTACAGGGTTCTTTTGTAGGATTGCCGCCACATGATCGTGGTTGCGTCGCCCCTGCACCACGCGCGCGCCAAGCACCTCCAACTGCGGCCGGATCAACGTGGCCGACAGCGTGTTGAGCCGAAGATTATACAGCGGCAGCTCGTTTTGCCATTTGGCAAAAGCGTCATGCAGCACAGGATGCTTGCGCCAGTTATGTTCATACGCGCCTGACATGATGATGGCCCGTGCAATCAGGTCTGCATCATCGGTGATCATGATGCCACCTTCGCCTGCATTGAGCATCTTGTAGGACTGGAAGCTAAAGCACCCCACCCGCCCGATGGTGCCGATATTACGGCCCTTCCATGTGGTCCCCAGACTATGGGCCGCATCCTCGACCACAGGCACTCCTGCCGCATCACAGGCCGCCATGATCGCATCCATATCCGACGTATGGCCCCGCATGTGACTGATTATAACAGCATCGCAAGCGAGCAATTTGGCGCGAAAGTCTTCCAGATCGATGCGGTAATCCGCACCGCATTCGCACAGCACAGGCACGCAATCCGCATGTACCACCGAGGAAGGCACCGCTGCGAATGTGAACGCGGGGATAAGCACCTTCGCATCACGTGGCAGGCCCAGCGCCTTGAGTGACAAAAACAGCGCCGCCGAGCATGAGGAAACCGCCAATGCATAGCGGCTGCCCAATGCCTCAGCAAACTCCGCCTCCAACAACGACACAGGCGAATTTTCAGAAGTATAGCGAAACAGGTCGCCCGAATTCAGAATGGCAGCAACTTCGGCACGGGCCGCTTCAGGGATCGGTTCGGCAGTTTTGAGATCGGGAAGCTCCGTCATGGGTTTCACCTCTTTCTGGGGGCTATGATTGCCTGTCCTAATACAATCGGTGCATGCACGGAACAATGGCCGCCAAGTAATTTCATAAAACTGTCGTATTGAAACAGTGAATGCGCGCACCGCCGCACCGCCCCTCTTGAACCACCCCCCGCGCCCCGCTAAACCTCGACTAATCTTCAGCAAAAGGCGCACACCCATGCTCGACCTCACCTATGACACACCCAAAGTACGCACGATTGCAGGCGCCAAGCAGGATTGGGAGCTGGTCATCGGTATGGAGGTCCACGCTCAGGTGAGCTCCAACGCCAAGCTCTTCTCCGCCGCCTCCACCAAATTCGGTGCAGAGCCCAATGCAAACGTGGCCTTTGTGGATTCCGCAATGCCTGGCATGCTTCCCACCATCAATGAATTCTGCGTCGAGCAGGCCGTGCGCACGGGCTTAGGCCTCAAGGCAGAGATCAATCTGTGGTCTGCGTTCGACCGCAAAAACTATTTCTACCCCGACCTTCCCCAAGGCTATCAGATTTCACAGCTCTACCACCCCATCGTGGGCGAAGGCGAAGTGCTGGTCGAGATGGGCGACGGCACTGCGCGCCTTGTCGGCGTTGAGCGTATCCACCTCGAACAGGATGCAGGCAAGAGCATCCACGACATGGACCCGAACATGTCATTCGTCGATCTCAACCGCACGGGTGTTGCGCTGATGGAGATCGTCTCCCGCCCTGACATCCGTGGCCCCGAAGAAGCTGCCGCTTATCTTGCCAAACTGCGCCAGATCCTGCGCTATCTGGGCACGTGCAACGGTGACATGCAGTCCGGCGCCATGCGCGCTGACGTCAACGTTTCCATCTGCGCACCCGGTCAGTATGAAAAGTACAAAGCCAGCGGCGATTTCTCCCACCTCGGCACGCGCTGTGAGATCAAGAACATGAACTCGATGCGCTTCATCCAGCAAGCGATCGAGGTAGAAGCCAAGCGTCAAATCGCCATCGTCGAGGGCGGTGGTGAAGTGGTGCAGGAAACCCGCCTGTTTGACCCTGACAAACAGGAAACCCGCTCCATGCGCTCAAAGGAAGAAGCCCACGACTACCGCTACTTCCCCGATCCCGATCTGCTGCCGCTGGTGATTGAACAGGCGTGGGTGGACGAGATCCAAGCCACCCTGCCCGAGCTGCCAGATGCCAAGAAAGCACGCTTTATCAACGATTTCGGATTATCCGACTATGACGCATCCGTGTTGACCGCAGACCTCGACAGCTCAAGCTACTTCGAGGAGACCGCACAGGGCCGTGACGGCAAAATGACCGCCAACTGGGTGATCAACGAGCTGTTTGGCCGCTTGAAAAAGGACGAGAAAGACATCTCGGACTCTCCCGTCACTCCCGCGCTTTTGGGCGGCATCATCGACCTCATCGCCTCCGACGCGATCAGCGGCAAGATCGCCAAAGACGTGTTTGAGATCACATATACAACAGGCCGCGATCCTGCGGAGGTGGTCGAGACCGAAGGCCTAAAACAGGTCACGGATACTGGCGCCATTGAGGCCGCCGTGGACGAGATCATCGCCGCAAACCCCGATCAGGTCGCCAAGGCCAAGGAGAACCCCAAGCTCGCAGGCTGGTTTGTTGGTCAGGTGATGAAAGCCACAGGCGGCAAAGCCAACCCTAAAGCGGTAAATCAGTTGGTCGCGGCCAAGCTCAAGGAATGACGCACCGGACCTCCCCTCGGGGGAACCAGAGTCGGGATGCGGCATGATCTAGAGGGCGGCGATTTTAACGCTTTGTCCTCTTTCACCAAATTTGCGCAGTATTGGAGTGCAAATGACGATCGCTAAGCAACATGACGATCAGCAAGAGCGTATCAGTACGCTCCAGTCCTATGACATTCTGGACACGCCCCCAGAGGAGGAATTCGAGGATATCGTCGCTTTGGCTGCGCAAATCTGCGACGTTCCCGTATCCCTCATCAGCTTGGTTGATAACGATCGCCAATGGTTCAAGGCACGTGTCGGCTTTGAACCCGCCGAGACGCCGCTTGATCAATCCGTATGCGCACACGCGATCCTTCAGGAGGGGTTCTTCGAGATCGAGGATATGGCGCAAGATCCAAGAACCAAGGACAACCCGCTTCATGTCTCGGGACCGGAGGTCCAGTTCTACGCTGGCGCGAACCTCGTCTCTCCCAATGGCATGCCCATCGGCACCCTTTGCGTTCTCGATCACACCCCGCGCAAGCTTAGCGCGTTCCAGCGCAAAGCCCTCACCACCCTGTCCCAACAGATCGTCACCCAGCTTGAGCTGCGTAAAAGGCTGCGCGAAGAAGCGGCCATGCGCAACGAGATCGACCACCGCGTCAAGAACTCGCTCCAGACGATAGCCTCGATCATGCGGATGGCCTCGCGCAGGGTATCGGACCCTCAGGCGCTCGACGTGCTTGGGCTGGTCGAACGGCGGCTGGACGCGGTTGCATCGCTCCACAGCGAACTGATGGGCCAGAGCGGCGAAGGAACAGTCGAGACTGTTGGCTACCTCACCCGCGTCACAAACCTGTTACAAGAAGCCGCGCCAGACACCGTGAACATCACACTTGAGGCACATAACGAGACCATTGATGCACGCACAGCCTCCGCCTTGGGTATGATCATAAGCGAGTTTGTCGCCAATTCGATCAAACATGCCTTTCCGGACGGGCAAGACGGCTCAATCGCGATCTCGCTGGTGCGTTCGCAGATCGGCCACTGGCTCCTGACCTGCGCAGACGACGGGGCGGGACATGACACGTCCGATACGCCCCCCCGCGACACCGGATTGGGAGAGCAGATCATGTCCTCCGCCGCGACCCAGCTAGACGGGCAACTGTCTTACGAAAGCCGCGCCCGCGGGACGGCCCTAACTGTAACATTTCCGGCCTGATCCTACGTTGGCCGCCTGACCTGAGGCACCGTTCCATGACCCAATTCCGCTCCACTCCCATGCCCGTCCTGCCCGAATGGATCGACTACAACGGCCACCTAAACATGGCCTATTACTCCGTACTGATGGACCAATGCGCGGACCAAGCCTACCCCAGCTTGGGCTTCGGCCCCGACTACCGCGACCAGACGGGCTGCACGACCTATGTAGCCGAATTCCACATCTGCTACGTGCGTGAATTGCACGAAGGCGATCTAGTCACCTCCACCTTCCACCTGATCGACTATGATGCCAAACGCTTCCACGTATTTCAGGAACTCTGGCACTCCGATGGCTGGCTGGCGGCCACTGGCGAAGCCCTTACCCTCCACGTCGACCAATCAGGCGAGACGCCACGCGTCGCCCCCATGCCCGCGCACATCTTGGCCAATCTCGAAGCCCTGAAACAGTCTCAAGCCCACCTCCCCACGCCCGAGCGCGCAGGCCGCAAGATCGGCATCCCCAAAAAGCTGTAGGGTGTGCATTCGGCAAAGGTGATTCCGCAGGCTCACCTCAAGTTATGAAGTCCCTGCGCAGCAGCGCCGCAGACTTCTCCGCAGTGAGCAAACTGGCCGATGCGCTCTCCAAAAACGAACCTACGCCGCCCGTCCCTTCGCCGCCAAACCTTCCCCCTTCATTCTGCCCTTAAACTGAATCCAGACGGCTCCGCGCTTACTGACGCCGCCAATTCGGCTCAAGCCTCACTTCATCTATCCGATTAACCTCATTCGACCCCCTCTCCGCGCACAAAATGGTGAACACATGCTGCATGCAAAACACCCATAGTCCGACACTCCCTGTTCCCTTTCATGCGCCTGCGCGCTAAAACATGCCAAATTACCAAAGGTCCGCCCATGCCCCGTTACGAATACAAGGTCGTTCCCGCCCCCTCCAAGGGTCTAAAGGGTAAAGGCGTGCGCGGGGCCGAGGCGCGGTTTTCCTTTGCCGTCCAAGAGCTTATGAACGGAATGGCAGGCTACGGTTGGGAATATCAGCGCGCCGAGACGCTCCCCTCGATCGAACGCTCTGGCCTTACAGGCACCACCACCGAATGGCGCAACGTCCTCGTCTTCCGCCGCCTGCGTGAAGGCGATGCGCAAGAGTTCCAACCAGAGCTGCTTCCCGCGCCTACACCCGCCCTGCAAGACGCCCAGCAACCCATTGAAATGCCATTTGAAAATGAGGATGCGAGCGACGACGCTCTGCCCGACAACGGCGTCGAAGACACAGAAGCCGACAGCAGTATCGGCGCATCGCTCAGTATCCTCGCCCGCGCGCGAAACGGAGCAGCGTCAACCGACGCCTCCGAATCGGAAAAAGAAGCCAGACCAGACGCTTAGGGCTTGATATCCAGCGACAGTGCGTGAATGCGCCTGATCAGCTCCGCCCCGAGCGCCCCGTGCACAGCGCGATGTTTTGCCACACGGCTTAGCCCCTCAAAATCGGGCGCGGTGATTGCCACATCAAAATGCGTCTGCCCTCCCTCACGAAAGCCGGCATGGCCTCTGTGCGCTTCGCTCACGTCTTCGACCACCAACCGCTCAACCGCAAACGCCGCCTGTAGCGCGGCCTCAATCTCGTCTCTTACCAACATAAACCCTCCTCGCGGGGCGATTTTTTTCCGCCGCCCCCTTCCCTCTGACTGTCACACGTTTAAAGTGTCGTCCTCGGTCAGGAAAGGTCTGCTCATGCAAAAAAACGATCCCTTTGGTTTTGATATGTCTGTGTCTTCCGCGAAGAAGAAGAACCCGCGCGGCCGTCGAAGCATGTCAGGCGCGTCCGAGACGTCTACCCGTGTGTGCGATCACGAGGGCTGTCAGGAGGCGGGCAAGTATCGTGCGCCCAAAGCACCCGATGTGTTGGACGACTACTTCTGGTTCTGCCAGCAGCATGTGCGCGAATACAACACCAAGTGGAACTTCTTCCACGGCACGACCGAGGCCGAGATGAATGCAAAGATGTCCGATGGCAAGGTCTGGGATCGCCCCACCAAGCCTATGGGAGATCCCGAGGCGCGGGCCTGGGCCCGTCTGGGCATTGAGGATCCGCATCAGGTGCTGGGTGCCAATGCCACGCAGAACCCTGGCAAAGGCCCGCAGGCAGGTCGCCGTCTACCGCCCACAGAGCGGAAATCGCTGGAAATTCTGGACGCCAAGGACAACATGACCAAGCCGGAAATCCGCAAAATATACAAATCCCTGATCAAGGTGTTGCACCCCGACATGAACGGTGGTGACCGCTCTCAGGAGGAGCAATTGCAGCAGGTCGTCTGGGCGTGGGACCAACTCAAATCGAGCCGCAATTTCAAGGACTGAGGCGCACCCGTACCGCAGGTGGGGAAAGATTTTAGCCCTTTCCCTTGAAGCCCTGCGCGATATGTTGCACCCAATGCACAACACCCCCCGCGGGGCGCACTTACATTTAGGATAATTCAATATGGCTGACGGCGGACTGGACCTCAACGCAACCCCCACCAAGGATATCTCGGTGCGCGAGGTTTTTGGTATTGATAGCGACATGACCGTCAAAGGGTTCGAGCAGCGCACGGACCGTGTGCCCGACCTTGATAGCACCTACAAGTTTGACGCTGATACCACGCTGGCGATCCTTGCGGGTTTCTCGCACAACCGACGCGTCATGGTGCAGGGCTATCACGGGACAGGGAAATCCACCCATATCGAACAGGTGGCCGCCCGCCTCAACTGGCCTGCTGTGCGCGTCAACCTCGACAGCCACATCAGCCGCATCGACCTGATTGGTAAAGACGCGATCAAACTCGTGGATGGCAAGCAGGTGACGGATTTTCAGGAAGGTATCCTTCCTTGGGCGCTCAGCACACCAACCGCGATCGTTTTTGATGAATATGATGCGGGCCGCGCAGATGTGATGTTTGTGATCCAGCGTGTTTTGGAAACGGACGGCAAGCTAACCCTACTCGACCAGAACAAAGTGATCACGCCGCACCCCTATTTCCGCATCTTTGCCACGGCCAACACCGTGGGTCTGGGCGATACAACAGGTCTCTATCACGGGACACAGCAGATCAACCAAGGCCAGATGGACCGTTGGTCGCTCGTCTCTACGCTCAACTACCTGAGCATTGACGCAGAGAGCGCGATCGTCTTGGCCAAAAACCCGCAATTCAATACAGAGGCAGGCCGTAAGATCGTCAAGCAGATGGTCACAGTTGCGGACCTCACGCGAACGGCCTTCATGAATGGCGATTTGAGCACGGTTATGTCACCGCGTACCGTCATCGCATGGGCGCAAAACGCGCAGATCTTTAATAATGTGGGCTACGCTTTCCGCCTCAGCTTCCTCAACAAGTGCGATGAGCTTGAGCGGCAGACGGTCGCCGAATTCTATCAGCGTTTGTTTGACGAAGAGCTGCCAGAGTCAGCGGCAAGCGTCAGCTTGGGTTAAGCGCGCTACGCCGAACAAAAAAAAGCCCCGGTGTAAAAACCGGGGCTTTTCTTCGTTTTAGAGTAGCTTAGTTGTCGCGCTTGGCGTCGTCCGCGTGGATGGAACCGCGTGCTTCTGGTACCACATCGGCGTGATCGAATGAGTCGTACAGTGGCTCTGTGTTGAAGCTGTTGGACGTGCTGTAAATCGCATCGGCTTCTACTTTTTCATCGGGGTCCTGTGCAACGCTCTGCTGGGGTGAACCGCTTACCGGCTGTGCGATTGCAGCTACTGGTGCTGCTGCCATAAGTGCGATCAGGGCTGCTGCTGTTTTCATCTTGGTCATGATAGTCTCCGTTTCGTATATCTTAATTTGTGTAAAACTGTGGTCTTCCCTGGCCATGCCGTGCGTTTGCTCGGCATAGCCACAGAGAATTAGGATGGTTTAGCCGTCGTTTTTGGCGTCTTCTTCAATCAAAGAACCATCGGCGTCTTCGACCACGTCTGTCTCTTCATACGCGTCGCCTTGACCTGCCTTGGCTGTGTCTTCCATTGACTCGCCAGTTGCCTCATCTGTGGCATACTCATTCGGGTCATTTTCGATGGATTGTGCGGGGGAACCCGACTCGGCTGCGAAGGTGGCCACTGGAGCGGCTGCCATCAGTGCGATCAGGGCGGCTGTTGTCTTAAAGTTAGTCATTTCGTTCTCCTTTAATCTGGAAGATATCGCGGCGTTTCGTGCTGCGCTTCCTTGTATGGTGAAACAACGGAGCGGACCGAACTTCGTTCCTGACGAAGAAACATTTTCCACGAAAAATCGTGTAACCATTTGATTATTAATAATTTAAAACATTGTTTCTTTTTGTCTCCTGGCGACACAGCGCGCGCCACGCTGCGACACAATGTGCAAATGACCCGATATAAGCCCCCCAAGGTGCGGCGCGCCTTTGACCCTGCTTCCAAAACCTGCGAAATATCGTGAGTAGAAATTCGGTGAGGGCCTCATGAGCAGCACAGACAACCCCGCAGACGCATTCAAAAAGGCATTGGCCGAGGCGTCAAAGGTAATGGCCAATGACCCCGAATTGACTGTCAGCTATTCCGTTGACCCCTCGGGCCTGACCGGAGACGCCATGCGCCTGCCGCAGGTCACGCGGCGGATGACGCGCGACGAGGTGTTATTGGCGCGGGGCACGGCGGACGCGCTGGCGCTCAACCGTCGATACCACAACGGGCAAACCCACGCGCGGTATCAGCCGCAGGGTGAGATGGCGCGCGACCTCTATGAAGCGATGGAGACGGCGCGGTGTGAAGCAGTCGGCGCGCGGGACATGCCCGGCACGGCGGGCAACATTGACGCAAAGATCAAACATGAGGCTCTGCGCAAGGGTTATGATCAGGCCAAGAGCGCCTCGGACGTGCCGCTTGCGGTGGCTGCGGGATATCTGGTGCGCCATCTGGCCACAGGACGCGAGATGCCTGCCGGGGCCGAGAACGTAATGGAGCTGTGGCGCGGCTATATCGAGGACAGCTGCGGTGGCACGCTGGATGATCTGGAGAACGCGCTGGAGGATCAAACGGCCTTTGCCAAATTCGCACGTCAGATGATTACCGATCTGGGCTATGCCGATCAGCTGGGCGATGACCCTGACGGTGCGGATGACGACCAAGAGGACGAGGCCGAAGAAGGCACCGACGAGCAGGACGATCCAGACAGCACAGGCAGCGACGATCAGGAAGACGAGGACGCCGAGGCCTCCCCCGAGCAGTCGCAGGAAGAGCAGCAGGACGCTTCGCAGGCCCAAGTCTCCATGGACGAGATGGCCGATCAGGAGATGGGCGAAGAGGCCGAAATGCCCGAGGGCGAGGCGCCGATGGAGCCACCTGCCCCGCAGCCTGTCAGTGATGCCGATCCCAATTACACCGTCTACATGAGCGATTTCGACGAGACTGTTGGCGCGGAAGAACTGGCTGAGCCTGCCGAACTCGAGCGCTTGCGCGCTTACCTTGACCAGCAGCTGGAGCCTTTGAAGGGTGCTGTGAGCCGACTCGCCAACAAGCTCCAACGCCGCCTTCAAGCACAGCAGAACCGAAGCTGGGAGTTCGATCTCGAAGAAGGCACACTTGATGCGGGGCGCCTTGCGCGGATCGTAGCAAGCCCAACCACGCCTCTGAGTTTCAAGGTCGAGAAGGACACGGAGTTTCGCGATACAGTCGTGACGCTGCTTCTGGATAACTCGGGCTCCATGCGCGGGCGGCCGATCTCGATCGCGGCGATTTGCGCCGATGTTCTGGCCCGCACGCTGGAGCGATGCAATGTGAAGGTCGAGATTTTGGGCTTTACCACTAAAGCGTGGAAGGGTGGCCAATCGCGCGAGGCATGGCTGAACGAGGCGCGCCCCACGGGGCCAGGCCGTCTGAATGATTTGCGCCACATCATCTATAAATCCGCAGACGCCCCGTGGCGGCGCACGCGCCCCAATCTGGGGCTGATGATGAAGGAAGGTTTGCTCAAGGAGAACATCGACGGTGAGGCGCTGGAATGGGCGCATCGCCGCATGATGGCGCGCACGGAATCGCGCAAGATTCTGATGGTAATCTCGGATGGCGCCCCTGTGGATGACAGCACCTTGTCGGTGAACCCCGCCAACTTCCTCGAGAAACACCTGCGCGATGTGATCGCCATGGTGGAGAAGAGGAAGGCGGTTGAATTGCTCGCCATCGGGATCGGCCATGACGTGACCCGCTATTATGACCGCGCGGTGACCATTACCGACGTGGAGCAATTGGCGGGGGCGATGACCGAGCAGCTTGCCTCGCTCTTTGACAGTGATCCGCGCAAACGGGCGCGCGTCATGGGGATGAAGCGCGCAGGGTAAGCCGCAGGATTTCAGTTTAATTGGCAAAATGAAGGGGGCGATATGTTTCAGTCGTTTGAAGTAACAGCGCGGCCTGAGCAGGGCCCGCCCCGTCTGGCGGCACTCCGCGTACAGATTGCGGCCCAAGTGCTCGACGGGTTCGTGATTCCCCGTGCAGATGCACATCAGGGTGAGTATGTCGCCGCGCGCGATGCGCGGCTGGCGTGGCTTACAGGTTTCACCGGGTCTGCGGGATTCTGTGTGGCACTGCGCGATATTGCTGGCGTGTTTATCGACGGTCGCTACCGCACACAGGTCAAGGCGCAGGTGGCCGCTGAATTTACACCTGTGCCATGGCCCGAAGTGTCTATGGCACAGTGGTTGCGAGAGCAGTTGCCGAGCGGTGGGAAGGTCGGAATTGATCCATGGTTGCACACGGTGGATCAGATTGCGCAAACGAGTAAGGCTCTCATCGGTTCAGGGATTGAATTGGTGCAATGCCCCAATCTCGTGGATGCTATTTGGGAAGATCAGCCCGATCCGCCAATGGGCAGCGCGAAAATCCATCCGATTGAATTTGCGGGCGAAAGCCATGCGGACAAGCGTTTACGTCTTGCGAAGACGCTGGAAGACGCGAATGAGCGCGCCGCCGTGATCACCCTGCCTGATAGCATCTGCTGGCTTCTCAACATTCGTGGTGCGGATGTAGAGCGTAATCCCGTGGTGCACGGATTTGCTATTTTGCACGCGGATGGCACGGTTGATCTTTTCTCCGAGCCCTCGAAGTTCAACACGCTGGCTGACCACCTCGGCGCCGACGTCCGTTTGCATACGCCTTCGGCGTTTCTTGATGCTTTGGCGCGGCTTGAAGGGCCTGTTCGCATCGACACTGCGACCGCGCCGCAGATTGTGGCCGATACATTGGGCGATGCTGCGGTCACGGGTGCAGAGCCTTGCGCGTTGCCCAAAGCCTGCAAAAACAGTGCCGAGATTGAAGGCGCTGCTGCGGCGCATTTGCGTGACGGTGCAGCCATGGTTGAAATGCTGTGCTGGATGGACCAGCAGCCGACGGGCAGCCTCACCGAAACACAAGTGGTCAGCCAGCTGGAGAACCTGCGCCGCCGCGATAATGGCTTGCAGGACATCAGTTTCGAGACCATTGCAGGAACGGGCCCAAACGGCGCGATCATGCATTACCGAGTGACCGAAGAGACGGATAGCGTGCTGGAGGACGGGCATCTCATCGTGCTCGACAGCGGCGGGCAGTATCTCGACGGCACCACCGACATCACCCGCACCATAGCCATCGGCACGCCCCCGCGTGAGGCAGCGCAGGCCTTTACCCGTGTTCTGGCAGGAATGATCGCCATGAGCCGCCTGCGTTGGCCCCAAGGCCTTGCCGGTGCGCATATCGAAGCGATTGGCAGGATGCCTTTGTGGCTGGCAGGTCAGGATTTTGACCATGGTCTGGGCCACGGTGTCGGCGCCTATCTGAGTGTGCATGAAGGCCCGCAACGCCTGAGCCGCGTAAGCAATGTGCCGCTTGAACCAGGCATGATCCTGAGCAACGAGCCCGGCTATTACCGTGAAGGGGCATTCGGCATTCGCCTTGAGAACCTGTTGGTCGTACAGGAAGCACCTGAATTGCCTACCGGTGACGCGCATCGCGCGATGCTGGAGTGGCGCACGCTGGCCTATGCGCCAATTGACCGCCGTCTCATTGTTCCAGAGATGTTAGATCCTGCGGCACGCGACTGGCTCAATGCCTACCACCGCGACGTCGCGGTAAAGATCGGTCCACGGGTTACGCCTGCGGCCAAAGAGTGGTTAGATGCAGCAACAGCAGCGCTTTAGGCTGCGTGATGTTTTGGGGGAGAGAATGATGAACACCGGTATTTCAATTCGTAAATCGGCAGGTACATGGACCGTTCGTGCAGGCGGTGCGGTTCTGGGCGAAACCTCCGACGCGCTTGAGCTGATCGAGGGCGATTACCCCGCAGTCATCTACTTCCCGCGCAAGGACATTGCGATGGCGTTTCTGGACCCAAGTGACAAAACCTCCCACTGTCCGCGCAAAGGCGATGCACGCTACTTCAGTGTTGTCACGAAAAGCACCACCTTGGAGAATGTCGTCTGGTCCTATGAAGAGCCGAACGAGGTTGCCGAGCAACTTCGCGGTTATCTGGCCTTCCATAATGTGGACGAAGTGACCGTCGAGCAGATTTAGGGATCAGCTTATCTCAAGAATGCTCTTCTGCCGCCGTAGCCGCCAGAGCGCGGTTATAGGCGCGCAAAGCATCTACGTGGAACAATGCCCCTAACAATTCGGGCGGGGCGGCATCTGCCGTAAGGGTCACAACGGGCAAAAACTGAACGCCTGTTTTCTCGAAAATAGGAATGGCGGTCTCAAGCGTTGCCGCACCATCGACATAGAAGCCCTCCCCGATCATTTCCCAGCACTGGTCTTCTTGTGCAGCGCGCGGATGCTCTGCCGTGCGCATCGTATTGGCCGCGGTGAACATTGCCAGCAGGTAAGCCTGCGGACCTGCAGCCAGATGGATACCGCGCCGCTCGATCTGGGACAGGAAGAAGCTGCGGTCCACGAGATTTGAGGCCAGCGCTGTGGACATGCTCACGGCAACCATCACGGCCAGACCTGTCTGCCAGTCACCCGTAAGCTCGAATACAATCAGCGTGGTCGAAATGGGCGCGCCCAGCACCGCCGCGGCGACTGCCCCCATGCCAGCAAGCGCATAAATCGAGGTGGAGCCCGAGACATCGGGCATTATCCCCGTCGCAATCAGGCCGAAGGCCAGCCCCACCAGCGCGCCAACCATCAGTGAGGGTGAGAAGATGCCACCGCCCATCCTGCCACCAAGTGTGATCGCCACAGCCAGCACTTTGAGCGCCGCAAATACCGTCACCTCATGCAGCGCCAGCTGCCCTCTCAGGGCCAGCGATGTCGTCTCGTATCCGACCCCGATGATGTGCGGAAACCAGAGCGCGATGATGCCCAGCATCGCGCCCGCCACCATAGGGCGCAAATAGCGTGGCAGCTTGGTGCGTTCCTGAATGTGATTGCCAATGTCATCCGCCCAGAACACGGCGCGCATCAGGACCACAGCCACCAAACCACAGGTCAGCCCCAGCAGCAGGAATGCGGGCAGTTCGACGTAGAATTGCAGCACCCCTTCATAGGGGAGTGCGAATTCTGTGATCCCGCCAAATTCGAGGCGGTTGATAACCGTGCCTGCCACGCTGGCAATCACGATTGGTGCAAAAGCATGCACGGCGAAGTGCCGCAATACCACTTCAAGTGCAAAGAGCGCGCCCGCTATGGGCGCGTTGAAGCTGGCCGAGACAGCAGCGGCAACCGCACACCCCAGCAAGTCGCGCCCTGTGATACCATCCGCATTGATCCTGCGGTTCACCCATGTCGAGATCACAGCCGCCAAATGCACCACAGGCCCTTCCCGCCCGGACGAGCCGCCCGTGCCGAGCGTGACCATAGACGCCATCGCCGAGGCAAGCCCTGCGCGCGTCTCGACCCTACCATCCCGCAATGCGGCGCCTTCAATCACGTCGGCGACCGAACGCGCCCGCGCGTCTTTGGTAAAGTAATGCAGGATCAGTCCTGACACCAACCCGCCGACCGTGGGGATGGCGATGATCCAATACCACTCCAGCCCTGTGATGAAGCTGTGTAAATATTGCACATCATCCGTGCCGTAGAGGTTCGTTTGCAAAAACGAGATGCCTTTGCGGAAGAACAGCGCCGCAAACCCCGCCGCGATCCCGATGATCAATGCGATAAACCAGAACGTGATCTTGCCCGGTCCCTTGTCGCGCAGCACTTCCCATGCGCGACCGCAATTCTGCGACGCCAGTGCTATCTGGGTGGATAGAAAAGAGCGGGTTGGCTCGGTCATCGGGACCTCGGAAGAGTGCAGCAGAACATCATCTTAACCCAGCGGAAACCATATCGTGATCCCCTGCGCAAGACATCAGCTGTTCAACAAGGCGCGGGCAGCCTCACGCGCGGCATCTGTGATGGTGTCCCCTGCCAGCATGCGGGCGACTTCATCGACACGCTCGGGCGCGCTAAGCGGGATCACATCGGTGGTGGTCACGCCCTTGCTTACGGATTTGGCGACTTGCCAATGGTGCGCGCCAAGGGCTGCGACCTGCGGCGAGTGCGTGACAACCAGCACCTGCCCCCCGTCTGCAATGGTGGCCAATCGGCGGCCTACCGCATCCGCAGTGGCCCCGCCAACGCCGCGGTCAATCTCGTCAAAGATCAGCGTGAGACCCGTCTGGCCCTTGGTCAGGCACACTTTCAGCGCCAGCAAGAAGCGGCTCAATTCCCCGCCAGACGCAATCTTGTTCAGCGGCCCTGCCGGCGCACCGGGGTTCGTCGCCACGGTAAAGGAAACCTCGTCGCGCCCCTCCGGCCCTTCGGTCTCATCCGCGATCTTGGTTGCAAAGACCGCGCGCTCCATCTTGAGGGGGGCCAGTTCTGCACTGACCGCTTTGTCGAGCTTTGCCGCCGCCTTGCTCCGAGCCGCGCTCAATGCACCCGCCGCAGCGGCGTAGGCAGCCTCGGCGGCTTTGACCTGAGCGCGCAGGGCGGCCTGCTCTGCCTCGCCTGCGTCCAACGCATTCAACTTGGCGCGCAATGTGTCTGCAAATCCTGCCAGATCGTCAGGTTGCACATCATGTTTGCGGGCGAGACCCCGAATGGCGAACAACCGCTCTTCCGTATCTTCAAGCTCATGCGGATCAAAGGACATGGATTCAATGGCGCGCACAACACCGTCCATGGCGCCGTCGAGCTCGATCATGGCTCGGTTGAGGGCAGCCATCGGCTCCTCCAGCATACCCTCGGCACGCGATGCCGCGCCATCGAGCCAGCGGAACGCGTCCGCTAACTGCGCCTCGGCTCCGCTTTGGCCCATCGCCTCATAGGCGTTCACAACATCGGCGCGGATCTTCTCTGCGCCCTGCATGGTGCGGCGCTTGATGTCGAGTGCCGCCTCTTCCCCTTCTTCGGGTGCGAGCTTGTCCAATTCCTTAACCGCATGGCGCAGAAATTCTTCTTCGGCACGGATTTCTTCCTGCGCTTTGGCGGCAGCGGCTTCGGCTTTGCGCGTACGCGCCATTTCGGACCATGCAGCGCGCACTTTGGCACGGGCCCCGTCCAAACCGCCAAAGGCGTCCAGAATAGCACGGTGGCCACGCGGGTTGAGCAGACCGCGATCATCGTGCTGGCCATGCAACTCCACGAGTGTCTCGCTCAAGGCGCGCAGCACCTCGCCGGAGCAGCGGCGGTCATTGACCCATGCGGTCTTGCGCCCCTCAACGGTATTGATGCGCCGCAGGATTAATTCATCCTCGACGGGCAGGCCCGCATCCTCGAGCACGGCGCGCGCGGGGTGATCGGGACCAAGGTCGAAACAAGCCGTCACCTCGCCCTGCGCTGCCCCTTGGCGCACCAGATCAGCCCGACCGCGCCAGCCAAGAACAAACCCCAAGCTATCGAGAAGGATAGATTTACCCGCCCCAGTCTCGCCTGTAAGCACGTTCAATCCGGGCTGGAAGCTAAGCTCCAACCGGTCGATGATCAGCATGTCCGAGATGTCCAGACCGCGCAGCATTGTCAGCTATCCGTGCAGATGCGCAAGCGCGCAGGTTATATCCAATCGCCCTTCAGCGTTTGACGATAAATCGCTGACAACCAGTTGTTGCCAAACGATTTCAGCTCCAGTCCGCGGCCCGTCAAAAGCTTGAAACTATCTTCGTACCAGTCGGTAGAGCGATAGTTATGACCAAGGATCGCCCCCGCCGTCTGCGCCTCATCCGTAAGACCGAGGCTCAGATAAGCTTCGACAAGACGGTGCAGTGCTTCGGCCGTGTGGGTCGTCGTCTGGAAATCCTCGACCACAACGCGGAAGCGGTTGATAGAGGCGGTGTAATGGTCGCGGCGAAGGTAATATCGTCCGATTTCCATCTCTTTGCCCGCAAGATGGTCAAAGGCGAGATCGAATTTCAGGATCGACGCACTGGCATATTCACTATCCGGATACCGCTCGATCACCCCGCGCAAAGATTGCAGCGCCTGGAATGTAAGACCTTGGTCACGGCCTACATCGTCAATCTGATCGTAATAGCTGAGCGCCAGAAGATAAGCGGCATAAGCGGCATCATCATCATCGGGATAGAAATCAATGAAACGCTGCGCAGCAGAGCGGCTGTTCTCGTAGTCGGCATCCTGATGATAGGCAAAAGCCTGCATGATCAGCGCGCGTTTGGCCCATTCGGAATAAGGATACAAACGCTCGATCTCTGAGAAATAAAACGCACCATCTTCGGGCCGCTTACGGTTCAATTCGAACTCGCCGCGCTCGAAAATCTGTTCAGGCGTGTATGTTTCGAGCGGAATTTCCTGAGGGTTGAAGAAATTTGCCGTTGTGCGGCCCGCATCACGCGCGATCCCGCATGCGCCAAGCGCTGCAACAGCCACAAGTGTGACGGAAAGACGTCTTGCAGACCTTCCAAAACCCATCAGTGGCTATCCTTATACTCTTATCGCAATCTCTTGATCACAGGTTTAACCCGTGTTTGCGCTAGGTGGTAGCACAATATTCAGCGGTGCAAAACGTCCATTTAACACTTTGTGAAAAAGCCTGATGAATGCCTGTCACCCTGCCCCAATCAGGAGCAGAAAAAGAGCCTAGGCAACGTCGGGGATTTCATCCCAGACCAGACCGTGACCCGGCAAACGGGACGCCATTGATGCATCACACTCGACAAGACGCACAGCACCCGGCGTCGCGAACAGCGCGCGCAACAGCGTGTTGGTCAGTGAATGCCCTGCTTTGATGCCAGTGTAGTGGCCAATCAAAGGTGCTCCAGCCAAGGCCAGATCACCCAACGCATCCAACATTTTATGGCGCACAGGCTCATCCGCGTGGCGCAACCCGCCAGGGCTTGATACGCTGTCGCCGTCAAACACAACAGCGTTCTCGCCAGCGGAACCGCCCAAGGCCAGACCGTTGGCCTGCATAGCATCTACATCCGCCTGACGGCAGAAGGTGCGGCTATCACAGAGCTCACGTGCGAAGGAGCCGTTGTTCATCACAAGTGATTTTCTCTGATGTCCAATCGCCGCATCCGCAAAATCAATTTCGAAATCTATCCGCAGCGTATCTGAGGGTGCAATCGTGGCGGATGCGTCTCCGTCACGCACGGTTACTTCCTTGAGCACTTCGAACGCCATGACAGGCGCTGCCTGCATCCGGATGCCTTGGCTCATAATCTCGCGCACAAATGGTGCAGCGGATCCATCAAGGATCGGCACTTCGGGGCCATCAATCTCGATGAGGGCGTTGTGGATGCCGCAGCCTGCGAGGGCCGCCATCAAATGCTCAACGGTCGAAACCTGAACGCCGCTCGCGTTCTCGAGCTTGGTGCAAAGAGGAGAGCGGTTGACTGCATCCCAACGCGCAGGAACCATGCGGTCCCCTACGTCGATGTCAGTACGTTTAAACCAGATGCCAAACCCTGTGGAGGCAGGCAGAACCGTAGCTGTTGCAGGCTTGCCCGAATGTAGGCCTTTCCCTGCAAAGCGAACTGCTGTTTTTACTGTGTTCTGCACACGACCGTCCTCGATAAAGTTCAAGTTTACACCTGATTAACCCCTACCTATGGATCGCGTTCCAAACACTCAAATCAATGATTGTAACCGACTGAAACATGACTGTTACAAACGGGCGCATTATCGCCACTGGGAAACGAAACTATTGATCTAAAATGAAAAAAGGCCGCCCGAAGGCAGCCTTTCTCATCACAATTTACAGTGATTTAGTTTGCCTGACGGCGCAAGAACGCTGGAATTTCGATGCGCTCCTGCTCTGGATCGGCTTCCTGACGGGGCGCTGGCGCTGCTGCAGCTTGCTGGCGCGGCTGCGCAGGCGGCTGCTGACGCGCGGGCTGTGGCGCCGCTGCGGCGCGTGGCTGGGCGTCACCCTCGGAGCCTGTCATGCGGTTGATCAGAGAGTTGATACCAAAGCGCGGACGCTCGCCTTGCGCTGTAGGCGCAGGGGCTGCGGGCTGCTGTGGTGCGGGCGCTGCAGTGGCTGAACGCTCCGCAGGTGCCGCACGTTGGGCCGCTGCGCGCAGACGCGCCATAGCCTCGGGAGACGGCGTACCAGGTGTCGGCGCACGCGGTGCTACAAATGCCTCTGGCTCGGCCTCAAGCGGGTCGTGTTGTGCCGCGACTGGTGCTGGCTCAGGCGTGTAGGCAGGCGCAGGTACAGCATCATGTGCCGGTGCATCTTCGTAGCGGCGACCAGCAAACATGTCTGCAGTATCTTCTTCAGTAGGCGCTGCCGTTTCAGAAGCGTGATCAAAGAAGCTTGGCTCTTCAGCCAGCTCATTTACAGGGGCCGCTGCTGCGGAGGCCACAACTGGTGCAGGCGCTGCGGCTTCTTCGGCGGGTGCTTCCACGGTCTCGACGCTCAACGGACGAGACATGGAGCGACGCGGTACAGGCATATCAGTATTCACGTCCAGAGCATCAATGCCAGTGGCCACAACACTCACGCGCATTACACCGCCAAGGCCTTGATCCAATGTGGAGCCGACAATGATGTTCGCCTCTGGGTCGACTTCTTCGCGGATGCGGTTTGCCGCCTCGTCCAATTCGAACAATGTCAGGTCATCGCCGCCTGTGATGTTGATCAGAACACCCTTGGCGCCGCGCAGGCTGATTTCGTCGAGCAGCGGGTTGGCAATGGCTTTCTCGGCGGCTTGGATCGCGCGATCTTCGCCTTCTGCCTCGCCTGTGCCCATCATGGCTTTGCCCATCTCGTCCATCACGGCGCGAACGTCCGCGAAGTCGAGGTTGATCAGGCCCGGACGGACCATAAGATCGGTCACACCTTTAACGCCCTGATACAGCACATCATCGGCCATAGAGAAGGCATCGGTGAAAGTGGTTTTCTCGTTGGCCAGACGGAACAGGTTCTGGTTCGGAATAATGATCAGCGTGTCGACGACCTTCTGCAGGGCTTCAACACCATCCTCAGCCTGACGCATGCGCTTGGCACCTTCAAACTGGAACGGCTTGGTCACAACACCCACGGTGAGAACACCAAGTTCACGCGCTGCTTGTGCGATGATAGGAGCGGCACCCGTGCCTGTACCGCCGCCCATGCCCGCAGTGATAAAGCACATGTGCGCGCCTGCGAGGTGGTCAACGATCTGTTCGATTGACTCTTCGGCGGAAGCGGCACCAACGGACGCGCGCGCCCCTGCCCCCAGACCTTCGGTCACTTTGATACCCAACTGAACGCGGTTCTCGGCCTTGGCTTGCTGAAGCGCTTGGGCGTCGGTGTTGGCAACAACGAAATCCACACCATCGAGGTTCTTTTCGATCATGTTGTTCACGGCGTTCCCGCCTGCACCACCAACACCGAAAACGGTAATACGTGGTTTCAGATCATCCTGCCCCGGCATTGAAAGATTCAAAGTCATTTTGGTTCCGCCTGTCTGTTTGCCCGCACCGCGCGGGTCGATTGTCCCAAATTTTTCCCGACATTAAACGCCATGTCGGCTGCCGTCACGTAAAAAAGCCCCTTTTTACGCTAAATATAGGCAATTTTCTGCCGTAATTCACCGTATGTCGTCTCAAACACCCGATATAGACGTCACCAATTGTCCTTAAACCATTTTACAGCACGCTTGAGTGACCGGTTCGGATAGCGGTCGGCGGGAATATCGAAATCCCACCATTCGTCTTGTGGGTGTGCTGCAAACAGCGCGAGGCCCACAGCAGAGGAAAACATCGGGCCTGTCGCGGCTTGTGGCAAGCCGTGCACACGAAGGGGGCGGCCAAGGCGCACTTGCTGCCCCAAAATCTTGCTTGCCAAGCCATCAAGGCCCGGAATTTGGCTGCCACCGCCTGTCAGCACGATCTGCTGGCTGGGAAGATGATCAAAACCCGCGGCGTCCAGACGGGCGCGCACTTCTTCCAGAATTTCTTCGACGCGCGGGCGCATGATGCCGATCAGCTCGGACACGCTCGCAGTGCGACGGTCATGCTCGTAATCGCCTGTCTCGCCGCCGATCTCGATCATTTCGCGGTCATCCATGCCTGTGGCGTGCACACCGCCATAGAATGTCTTGATCCGCTCGGCATTTGCCATCGGCACCTGAAGGCCCAACGAGATGTCGGAGGTGATGTGATCGCCGCCCATACGGATGCTATCGGCATAGATCATGTGTTTCTTCATAAAGATCGACACTCCAGTGGCGCCGCCACCAAGGTCGATACAGGCAGAGCCGAGCTCCTGCTCGTCCTCAACCAAGGCCGCGATGCCCGAGGCATAGGAAGAAGAGGCAATGCCTGCCAGTTCAAGATCGCAACGCTTGATGCAATAGGCCAGATGCTGGATCGCTGCCGCATCCACGGTCAGCATGTGCATATCCACGCTCAGCTCATTGCCAAGCTGGCCGCGCGGATCAATCAAGCCGCTGCGGTGATCGAGCGCGAAATTCACAGGCTGCGCGTGTAGTACTTCGCGCCCCTCACCGTATTCGGGCACATCGCAGGCGCTCAGCACGCGCGCCACGTCATCTTCGGACACAACCTGATCCTCAAGGGTCAACTGCGCATCCAGTCCGTAGCTGCGCGGGTCGCCTCCAGCAAAACAGGCAATGACGTGATCGACGCGGATGCCCGCCATCTTTTGCGCGGCTTGCAGTGCTGTGCGAATGGCGCGCTCTGTCTCGGCCATGGCTGTAATCTCGCCGAATTGTACACCGCGCGAACGTGTGGTGGCCGCACCGATGACGCGAAAGCCCGACTGCCCCGCAAGAGAGCCGAACTCCCCCTCCTCGTCCATGCGCGCCGAACCGTCAAAGCGCAGCACAAGCGCAGCAATTTTGGAGCTGCCCACATCAAGGATGGCAACCACACCGCGTTGCATCGCGATTTTACGCATCTGACGCATCGTGCGCTGGCTGTTGTAGAGATCATTCATTTGTTTCTTGCCCTAAAAGCTGCCTGTTGTGCGGTCCGCTCTTCGGCGGCCTGCTCTGTCATTTGAACTGTGGGGCGATGCGCCAGACGCATATCAACACGCGCCACATCACGGCTCAGAATATCTTGCGCGCTCTCAAGAGCGATCACCCGCTCCAGCGCGCGCTGGGGGTTTTCGACGGGCAGCAGGATCCGCTGGTCACGGTCCAGCACCACATCCCAACGCCGCTCCCCCATGCGCACCAATCCACGAAGGCGTTTGCCCAACGGGCGCGCCGCATCAATGAGGTCGAGCGCTTCGCCCACATGCGCATCAGCGCCCTTTCCCGCAATCAACGGAAGATCGGGGCGCGCATGGCGGCTGGTAGCGCCCGCGACGTAATATCCATTCTCGTCAACAAGGGCCAAGCCATCGTCATTGCGCCACAGAACGACGGCTTTGCGCTGTTCTACATCAATCTCGAGTATCCCACCGGGGCGGATGCGCACAGCGGCGGTTTTCACAGCAGGAATGGCCGAAACCGTCTCGCGCATCGCAACAAGATCCAGATCAAAGCTGGAAACAGGGAAATCAAGCGGCAGCGCTTCGCGAATATACGTCGCAAGCTCGTCCTTGACGCCGTCGACGGCCATGAGATTGACCATAAACTCGGGGCGCGTCTCGATGCTGGCGCGGGCCTCGGCCACGGCCAGCTCTATTGCGCCACGCCGTGCATCATCGGCCAGATACCACGTGCCGAAGGCCAGCGTGATGCAGAAGGGAACGCCTGCGCGCAGCGCAAGTCGAATACCGGGCGTCAGCATCATGCGCTGGATGCGCCATGCCCACCGCGAGGGTGCAGGATCAGGCCGATTGCTGACAGGCTTTTTCCGGATCAACGCCCGCATGAGGCATCCTCCACCATCCACGCGCAGAGCTCGGGAAAGCTCATCCCAGTTGCCTGCGCCTGCTCTGGCGTGAGCGAGGTGCCCGTCATGCCAGGCTGTGTGTTTGTCTCGAGCAGGATCAAACCATCCACGCCCCGCGCCTCGTCCCAGCGGAAATCAGTACGGCTCAGACCGCGGCATCCCAAAGCTTTGTGTGCGCGCAGCGCATAGTCGAGACACAGCTCGAAAATCTCGGACGGGACATCCGCAGGCACGATATGCGAGGAACCGCCCTCTTTGTACTTGGCGTCATAGTCATACCAGCCAGTGGTGATGATGTCGGTCACTGTCAGCGCGCGATCACCCACGACCGTTGTCGTCAACTCGCGCCCTGGTGCGAAGGCCTCGACCATGACCATCTCGGGCATGCTCTCATCAAGCTGTGGCGGACCATTGGATTTGTCAGCGACCAGATAGACTCCGACGGAAGAGCCTTCGTTGTTGGGCTTCACCACATAGGGTGGCACCATCACATGACCGCCGCGCACCTGTTCGGCAGGAACAATCAGGCTCTCGACCACGGGCAGGTTTGCCGCGCGAAACACATCCTTACTGCGCTGCTTGTCCATCGCCACGGCAGAGGCCAGTACGCCAGAATGGGTGTAGGGAATGTGGAGCCACTCAAGAATGCCCTGAACGCAACCATCCTCGCCCCAGCGGCCATGCAGACAATTGAGCGCGGCATCGGGATCCATATCTGTCAGAACATTTGCGAGATCGGGGCCAGCATCGACCTCGATCACATTATATCCGCCATGTTCCCGCAGTGCAGCGGCGCATGCGCGCCCTGACGCAAGGGAGACTTCCCTCTCTGCCGAGGGGCCGCCCATGAGTACCGCAACCGTGGGGTTTGTCCTGCTCGACATACCCAAGTGCCTTCAATGTCCCAGCGCTATGCGCGCGTTCTTCTTATTATGTGAGCCTTTTCGGCTCTGTTTTTGGTAGTGGGTGCTGTTTTTTCCAGCTGTATCACCGCAAATTAGGCGCTTATTTTTCGCCTATTCGCATTATCTCCCACTGTAGCTTAATCCCGCTGGAATCGTAAACCTTTTTTCGCACCTCTTCGCCCAATCCCTCAAGATCAGCGGCGGTGGCGCTCCCGGTGTTGATCAAAAAATTAGCATGTTTGGGCGACATTTGCGCGCCGCCGCGGGTCGCACCCTTCATGCCAGCGTCCTGAATGACTTTCCAAGCTTTGAGATCATGCACATCATCTGCCTGCCCCGTAGAGCTGAACCCCGCTGGGTTGCGGAAGGTGGACCCTGCACTGCGATCCTTGGTGGGTTGGGTCGCGTCACGCTTGGCCAACTGCTCCTCCATGCGCGCGTGGAGCGCTGATGGATCGCCTGCAGGAGGGGCAAAAGTGGCACTGACAATTACAGCGCCCTCGGGCAATTCTGTCTGGCGGTACTCGAAGTTCAGGTCGTCCGCCGTGAGCGTGATCAACTCCCCTGCCCGTGTGACAGCTTGCGCGCGCACAAAGTGATCCGCCGTATAGGTGCCATAGCACCCCGCGTTCATGCGTACAGCGCCGCCGATGCTCCCCGGAATAGTGCGCAGGAATGTGAGGTCGAGGCCTGCGTCCGCCGCCTTACGCGCCACATGCGCATCAAGCGCCGCAGCCCCTGCAGTGACTTCCCCGTCTTGAACATCGATCCCGTTGAAGCCACGCCCCAGACGGATAACCACAGCGCGCAATCCGCCATCACGAACGATCAGGTTCGAACCGACGCCCATCGCAAAGACCTCGACCGTGTCAGGCAGATTCCGCAGGAAATCTTGCAAGTCTTCCAGATCGGCGGGTTGAAAAAGATAATCGGCTGGCCCGCCAACGCGCAGCCACGTCAGCTCGGACAGGCTGCGTTGCGGAGTGAGCTTGCCGCGCGATGTAGGGAGTGTCTCAGTCATGGCTTTTCACACTGCTCTCGCGGAAACCGCGCACCATACGCCCTGCAAGCCAACCAAACCCGACGGCAGCAAAAGCATAGAGCAGCACACCCGCGTGTGCCATGATCGCAGGATTGGACAGTGGCTTGGCATCAAGGCCGAACACCATCCAAGCTGTATTTAGCGACATGCCACCAACAAGGATCAGAAGGAACAAGCCAAAGCGTTTGTGATAGCCCGCAAAAGCGCACCCGAACATCCAAACCACAAGGCCCGCAATCATGAGAAGTACCATCCCCGTTACTCCGCTGGTGTGTTGCGGCCCACGCCGCGCAGCCACCGCATCAAATAAATGACGGGCCAACGCAAGACCGAACACCCCCCTGCCAGCACCAACAAACCAATCCACGGCCCGTGCTGCATCACGATATAGCCAACAATCGGGATGCCAACTGCGATCAGGATATAGGCATTGCGCCAATGGTGATCCTTGCTCGGTGTCATGGCCAGCACATTGGCCACCAGCGCCCAAAGGCATGCAAGGATAAGCGACAGGCTCATTCAGGTATCTCCGGATTCTCGCCACGTAGCTTCGCCGCGATATAGCGCAGCGGATTGCGGAACATGGAAATGAAAGCAGCCAATGCAAGTGCCGCATACAGCCAGCCAAACTGCATCCCCGCCATGAAAATGAGCACAGGTGCGGCCAGCAGCAATAGAAGTGCTGGGAAATACTGGTGGCGCACTGGAAGTGTGGCCACAGCGGCGGAGGCAAAGACCCACGCGATTGCTGACCAGATCAGAACCACTACGCCGCCGCCCCTTTGAGCGCGCGCAATGCATCGGGCAAACCCACCGCCCAGCCGCTGATGGTGCCTGCGCCAAGGCAGACAACCATATCACCGGGGCGCGCCTGTTCGGCCACCAGCTTGGCAAGATCTTCGGGGCCATCCACACGCCGCGCATGGCGGTGGCCATGCTGGATCAGCGCCGCCACAAGGCTGTCGCGGTCGGCACCCTCAATCGGCTCTTCACCCGCTGCATAGACATCCGCGATCCCGACCACGTCACAATCGTTGAAGCAGGCGCAGAACTCGTCGAAGTGATGGCTCAAGCGGCTATAGCGGTGCGGCTGGTGCACGGCAATCACGCGGCCCTCCGTGGCCTGCCGCGCGGCTTTGAGCACGGCGGCAATCTCGACAGGGTGGTGGCCGTAATCATCAATGATTGTCACGCCGTCAACTTCGCCCACTTTTGTAAAGCGACGGTTAACGCCGCCAAAGCTCTTGAGCGCCTCACGTATTTCGTCGGTCTTCATTCCCAGATGCCGTGCCACGGCCACAGCCGACAGCGCGTTGGAGACGTTATGATCGCCCGGCATGGGCAATTCGCAATCCTCGATCACGATATCCTCGTTCTGCAAATGGATATCGAAATGAGCCACGCCTGCTTTGTAGTGTAGCCCCACCACACGGACATCGGCCTGCGCGTTAAAGCCATAAGTAATGACACGTCGGTCGGTGAGCTTGCCCACCAGCGACTGGACTTCGGCATTGTCTATACAACAGACGGCGACACCGTAGAACGGGATGTTGGAGGTGAAATCAAGGAACCCCTGACGCAGGTTCTCGATGGTGCCCCAATGGTCCATATGTTCGGGGTCGATGTTGGTCACGATGGCGATGGTGGCTGGAAGGCGGTTGAACGTGCCGTCACTCTCGTCGGCCTCAACGACCATCCACTCGCCCTCACCTTTGCGCGCATTAGAGCCGTAGGCGTGGATGATCCCGCCGTTCACAACCGTTGGATCAAAGCCGCCGCCATCAAGCAGCGCCGCAACCATCGTTGTCGTGGTCGTCTTCCCGTGCGTTCCCGCTACGGCGATGTTCGACTTGAGCCGCATCAACTCGGCCAGCATCTCGGCGCGGCGCACGATAGGCAGACCTTTGAGGCGGGCTGCGTCCAACTCGGGGTTACCGGGTTTGATCGCGGAGGAGATCACGACCACTTGGGCGTTCTCCACGTTCTGGGCCTTTTGACCTTCAAAAACCGTGGCCCCCAATTCGGCCAGACGGTCGGTGATGGGCGTGGATTTCAGGTCGGACCCTTGCACCTGATAGCCATGGTTCAGAAGCACCTCGGCAATGCCGGACATCCCGATGCCGCCAATGCCTACAAAATGAATGGCGCCCACATCGCCGGGCAGTTTGGTTACAGCGTTCATGCGGAAGGTTCCTTTGTCGTCAATTCTACTATCATATCCGCCAAGGTCTCGGCCGCTTCGGGCTTGCCAAGCGACAGCGCATTAAGGGACATCTGCTGTGCGGCCTGCCCGTCGCGAAGCACCATCAGGATATGCTCGGTCAGCGCCTCTGGCGTTGCGGCATCTTCGCGGATCACGATTGCCGCGCCCGCGTCGACCAGACCATGTGCATTGGCGACCTGATGATCTCCTGCGGCAGCGGCAAAGGGGATCAGGATCGAGGGCCGCCCAATCACTGTCAGATCCGCAATCGAAGACGCGCCAGACCGGCTGATGACCAGCTGCGCCTCGGACATGCGGCGCGGCACATCATGGAAAAACGGCTGTACATCGGCATTGATGCCTTGCTCGGCATAAAATTCAGCAACGCGCATGCCATCCTCGTCACGTGCCTGATGGCTGACGCGGATGTTGCGCACCATCTCGATGGGCAAGGCGGCGATCGCGGGTGGGATCACATCGCTCAGGATACGCGCCCCCTGAGAGCCGCCCATCACCAAAAGCTCCATCGGGTAGTCGCCCGGCGCGATATAGCCTGCGCCTGCGCGCTCCAGAACGGCGGCACGGACAGGGTTGCCCACATGCACACCCTCGACACCCTCAGGCAATTTGGTCGGCCATGTGCCACAGGCGACGCGGTCCACACGTTTGGCAAAAATCTCGTTCACGCGGCCCAAGACACCGTTCTGCTCGTGAATCATACGCGGCAGACGGAGCAGCGTGGCCGCCCCCAGCGCAGGGATGGAGGGGTATCCGCCAAAGCCCACAACCGCGTCAGGCTTGTCGCGCAACATGCCAAAAGCAGCGGCCACGGTGCCACCCGCGATACGGAATGGCACCATTGCTTTGGCCAGCAGACCACCGCGCGCGAACGTGGCGCTGGCAATCTGCTCAATCTCGACAGCATCAGGAAAAGCGCCAGTGTAGCGCGCTCCACGCGCGTCCGTGCTCAGCTTTACCCGCCAACCACGCGCCAGCATCACCTCGGCCAGCGCTTGCGCGGGAAACATATGTCCGCCCGTGCCGCCTGCGGCAATCACGAGAAGGGGTTGTTTGCTCATGGTCGGCTCCGCGACAGAAGTGCGCTGATCTCGCCCTGCGGACGCGAGCGGGTGAAGGCGAGGAGCATACCGAGGGCAATTCCCGAGGCAATGACAGAAGAGCCGCCGTAGCTCACGAACGGAAGGGTCATGCCTTTTGCGGGCAGAAGGCGCACGGCCACGCCCATGTTAATCATCGCCTGCACCGCAAACATGCACGCAAGACCCGTCCCAGCGAGGCGAATGAAAGGATCACGCTCGCGCACCAAGCGCAGCAGCGAGCGGACGACAACGCTTGCGTAAAGCGCAATAATGCAGAGCACCAGTACCAGCCCGTATTCCTCAGCGGCCACGGCGATGATGAAATCAGTATGTGCATCGGGGAGCGACCATTTCACTTCGCCCTCGCCCACGCCAACGCCGAACAGTCCACCCTCACGGATCGCGTTCGTGGCATAGCCAAGCTGGGTTGTTGGATCAATTTCAACGGCGAGAAACCCGTCAATTCGACGGGCAAAGTGTTCGGAATTGGAATAGGCCACTGTGCCGCCCATCACCACCAATGCGGCCATGCCCACCAGCAGGATAATCGGCGCACCCGCCACAAAATACATCACGCCCCAGCCAAACAGCACCAATGCAGCCTGACCAAAGTCCGGCTGAAGCGCCAGCATAAGCACGATGGAAATGCACAGCCCGAAAGACCACGCCTTACCTGGCGGGCCGTTGATCTCAAGGCTCGCCGCCATCATCCACGCGGCCACAACCACAAAACCGGGCTTGAGAAATTCGGACGGCTGGATCGACGCAAACCCAAGGCTATACCAGCGCGTGGCTCCTTTGCCGAAATCCGTCCCGAAAACGGGCAGCATCGCCAGCGCCACAAATGCAAAGATAAAACCAAGGACAGCAAGCCTGCGCACTACGGTCGGCGACATCATGGAAGTCAGCATCATGGCTATCATCGCCAGCCCACCGAAAAACGCCTGTCGCTGGACATAATGAAACGGTTCGAACCCGTTCTTTTCCGCAAGCGGCGGAGAGGCGGCAAGCCCCAGCAACATGCCCACACCGAAGAGCATCAAAATGCATGAAAGCGCCCATTTATCGAGCGTGCGCCACCACTTCGGGAGGATTGGTTCGCCATCCCGAACGGGGATAGCGCCATAAACCATTTCTGTCATGGGTTGTGCCTTACACTGCCTGTCTCGCCCCCTTTTCGGAGGTCTGGCATCCAGTGTAGCGCGAAAATCACCGCTTTGCTAGAGTCTTTGCTCCGTTTTGCGCCGATCTAGCCCTGATAAGTGCCACGCACGGGATAGTCATTGGCGCGTACAAACTTGATCCCGCCCAACAGCGATTCCAGATCAGGCCGCGCGAACGGGGCGTTGGAGACATCGACGATCTGGATCGCCCCCGTCTCGTTGATTACAAACAACGCGGGCTCGGCAAACGGACGATCGGTTTCCTGCGGGCTGCGCGGCTCGGAGATGTAGAGCCCGAGACTTTGCATCTGTGCCACGCTCAGGTCATAGCCTACCGCCAAGGTGAGTGACTTTTCCTCTGCAAATGCCTGCGCTTTTTCCTGTGGATCGCCAGAAACGGTGACCACATCCACACCCAGCTCATTATACGCGGCCTCCAGCTCTTGCAGCTTGGCCAGATAGTCTTTGCACTTGGGGCAATGCAGCCCGCGATAAACAACCACCATCTGCCAGTCATGCCCCGCGCGTGGTCGCCCCAAACTAAGCGTTTGCCCGCCTAGCGAAGGTACATCAGTCTGCGGAAACGGGCTTGCGGCGGCGAGGGTTGGCATAGGGTTCTCCTTATCATTTCCCTCAGGCCTAACGGGAATGTCCTGTGACGCATAGCCCTCCTCACGAAGGCTTGACCACTCGGACCTGATCAGGCACCTGACAGGCATGGAATTTGATACGGCGATCATTGGCGCAGGCGCCGCTGGCATGATGTGTGCAGGCCATCTTGAAGGGCGCACATTGGTCGTGGACCACGCAAAAGCGGCAGGTGAGAAAATCCGCATTTCGGGCGGCGGTCGGTGTAACTTCACCAACCTCTACACCGACGCCGAAGCCTTCATTTGCCAGAACCCGCATTTCGCCAAATCCGCGCTGGCGCGCTACACCCAATGGGATTTCATCGCATTGGTCGAGGCGCATGGCATCGCATGGCATGAAAAGACATTGGGCCAGCTTTTCTGTGAAAACAGCGCCAAGGATATCATCGCCATGCTGCATGGCCTGATGGTGGCGCGCGGCGCTGAACTGCGGCTCAAATCTTCCGTCAGCGACATTGCGCAGACCGCCGAGGGCTTCACCTTTACGCTGCACACCCCTGACAAAACACACCATGTCAGCGCCAGAAATCTCATCATCGCCACTGGCGGCAAATCCATACCGAAGATGGGGGCCACAGGCTTTGCCTATGACGTGGCGCGCCAGTTCGACATACCTGTGACCCCCATACGCCCCGCGCTGGTCCCCTTTACCTTCGAGGGGGGCCGCTTTGCCGAGATTTCCGGCGTGGCTGTGCCATCGCGCGTGCACGCTGACGGGCCTGTGTTCGAGGAAGCTCTTCTTTTCACCCACCGCGGCCTGTCGGGTCCTGCGGTCCTGCAAGCCTCCTCTTATTGGACTGAAGGCAACGCCGTCACACTCGACATCGTCCCGCCCGACATGTTTGAGGACCTCCGCCGTCAACGCCAAGAGGCAGGGCGACGCAACATGACAACCGAACTGGCGCGCCACCTGCCCAACCGTCTTGTCGAGCATCTAGCGGGCATTTTCGATCTGAGCGGTAATCTGGCCGATTGGTCGGATGCGCGACTGTCCACTCTGATGGATAGCTTGCGGCAATGGGAGCTAACCCCCAGCGGCACCGAAGGCTACCGCACCGCCGAAGTCACGGCAGGAGGTATCGATACGGATGCTTTAAACGCGCGCTCCATGGCCAGCAAAACCCACCCCAACCTTTACTTCATCGGAGAAGCCGTGGATGTGACGGGCTGGCTGGGGGGCTATAACTTCCAATGGGCGTGGTCATCGGCCATGGCCGCATCCGAGGCGATCAACGCCTAAGCCTCAAGATGCGCCTTGACCAACGCAGCAAACGCATCGCCGCGCTTCTCAAAGCTGTCGTATTGATCGAAACTCGCCGCCGCTGGCGCAAGCAGAACGACATCTCCAGCCTCCGCTTCTTCAATCGCACGGGCCACGGCCACCTCCATCGTCGTGCACACTTCGGCTTCCACGCTAAGCTGCATGGCAAAACCCGCCGCCTCGCGCCCGATCACATAAGCTTTTTTCACCGTAGCACTTGCGTCCGACAGGCCGTCCAACCCGCCCTCTTTCTCCAACCCACCACAAATCCAGCGTATGCTTTTGAACGCGGCCAGCGCCTTGGCGGCGGAATCCACGTTGGTCGCCTTGCTGTCGTTTACAAAACGCACACCGTCTTTCTCGCCAATGGTCTGGCTGCGGTGGGGCAAGCCGCCAAAGCTGTGGAACGCGGCCTCAATGACTTTGGGTGCAATGCCGATCGCGCGGCATGCCGCATAGGCGCTACACGCATTCTGGTGGTTATGCTCTCCCGGCAAACCCGCCACATCGCGCAAATCAATGGATGCCGCCTGCTTGCCATTTCGGTATTCGCTGAGGAATCCCTTGCGCGCAAACACATTCCAGCCTCTGCCCGCCAGCTTGCGATCCACACTCACGCGGATCACACGGTCATCCACCGCCCCCTCGCTAAGCTGCCCCGCAAGGAACGCACCCTCCTGCTCGTCCACACCGATTACAGCACGGTCAGGACCGCCCTCGGCAAACAAGCGCCGCTTGGCCGCGAAATAACCGCCCATCCCCGCATGGCGGTCCAGATGATCGGGGCTAAGATTGGTGAAGACCGCCACGTCAGGTGTCAGATTGCGCGCCAGATCGGTTTGGTAGCTTGATAGTTCCAGCACCACGACGCCCCCATTCGGCGCAGGCTCAATATCGAGCACACCGCGACCGATGTTACCCGCAAGCTGGCTGTTGCGACCCGCATGCTCGAGTATGTGATGGATCAGTGCAGAGGTGGTAGATTTCCCGTTCGATCCCGTTACGGCAATCACGCGCGGGGCGGTTTCAAAAGTGTTCCATTCGCGAGTGGCGAAGCTTTGGAAGAACAGGCCGATATCATTATCCACAGGCACACCTGCCTCAAGAGCGGCGGCGATGACCGTATTAGGCGCGGGATAAAGATGCGGAATGCCGGGGCTGACGATAAGCCGTGCAATGTCGTCGAACGCATCCTGCTTGGTCAGTTCGGCACAGGCGAACCCCTCAGCTTCGGCGACTGCACGTGCCGCTTGATTGTCGTCCCAACAGACCACCTCTGCGCCACCAGCCTCAAGCGCGCGCGCCGCAGACAATCCGGACCGACCCAGCCCCAAAACCGCCACCTTAAGACCTCGCATGCCCTGTACCGGTATCATCTCGTCTCTCCCTACTCACGTCCCATCAGATGCACCGCCTGAAAAGGGGCACCTTATCGTTTTGCCAAATTAAATGCGGGGGAAGCGACGCATTGCATCGGTGGGGGCTGGCCCCCGTTCCGCCCTATCGCACCTTGAGCGTGGCCAACCCAATCAACGCAAGGATCAAGGAGATGATCCAGAAGCGGATCACGATCTGTGGCTCGGCCCAACCCTTTTTCTCATAGTGATGGTGGATCGGGGCCATCAGGAATACCCGCTTGCCCGTGCGCTTGAAATACAGAACCTGAATGATCACGCTAAGCGCTTCAACGACGAAAAGACCGCCCACAATGCCCAACACCAACTCATGCTTGGTCGCGACCGCAATCGCCCCCAGTGCACCACCAAGCGCAAGCGAGCCTGTATCGCCCATAAACACGGCCGCAGGCGGCGCATTGTACCACAGAAACCCGAGGCCTCCGCCAAAGATGCCTGCCGTAAATACAAGAATTTCGCCCGTACCAGGCACGTAGTGCACATCCAGATAGTTTGTGAAGTCTACACGCCCTACTGCATAGGCGATCACACCCAGCGTGCCTGCTGCGATCATGACAGGCATAATCGCCAAACCGTCGAGGCCATCGGTAAGGTTTACAGCATTTGCCGCGCCCACAATCACGATCATCGCGAAAGGCACGAACAAGAAGCCCATATTGAGGAGCGTATCTTTGAACACGGGCAAAGCCAGTTGGTTCTGCAAATGCTCGGGGTGGTACTGCGCTGCCCAATAGGCGGCGATCCCCGCGATGGCAAAGCCCAAAAACAGACGGAGTTTCGAAGATACCCCCGCGACCGTTTGCTTGCTCACCTTCGCGTAATCATCCGCAAACCCGATCGCAGCAAAGCTCATGGTGACAAAGAGCACCATCCAGACGAACGGATTGTCGAGCCGCGCCCAAAGCAATGTGGAGGTCAATAGCGCGCCTACGATCAACAAACCGCCCATAGTCGGTGTGCCTGCTTTCGCAAAATGCCCCTCGGGGCCGTCATCGCGAATGGGCTGGCCCTTCCCTTGGGTGCGCCGCAGCATATTGATCAGCGGATTACCAAACAGAAAACCGAAAATCAGCGCTGTCAGAAACGCGCCACCTGCCCGAAAGGTAATGTAGCGGAAAAGGTTAAAGAAATCACCGCCATCCGACAGCAGGGTCAACCAATACAACATACATCGTCCTTACATATTCAACCGCGCAGCACCCATATCTTGTGGTCTGCGCGTCTCCGCACCCGCGATAAGGCGTCACACATCCGTAACCCGATGACCCATTTTTCGGATCGCGTCAACGACAAGACCCAACTTCATGCTCAACGATCCTTTGGCCAAGACAACATCGCCCGCATCAATGCGGTGACGCAATCCCCCACACATCTCGGCTGATGTTTCGAACCAGTCACCGCGCTGATGCTCTGGCAACAGGTCATAAAGCGAACGCATCAGCGGCCCCACACAATGGATCACGTCGAGCGATTTCGTCGCCTCCAGATGCGCAAGCCCAGCGTGCAGCGCCACAGCATCCTCGCCCAATTCTTTCATATCGCCCAAAAATGCGATGCGGCGGCCCTGCTTGCGACGACCCACACCATCCATCGTCTCGGCCCCCGCCAGCACTTCAAGCGCTGCGGCAACGGAGGTCGGATTGGCGTTATAGCTGTCGTCGATAAGAGAGAGCCGCTCTGCCGTCTCGGTCGGGTCCAACTGGATCACCTCGCGCACGCCGCGCCCTTTATAAGGGCTCCAACGGCCCAATGAGGTGACTGCCTGCCCCACATCGGCACCAATCGCCTGTACTATCGCCAGCGCCCCCAGACCGTTCATCGCAAAATGCCGCCCCGGTGTGGCGAGTTTGAACAGGATTGGCTTATCGTCGAATTCGGCCTGCACCACAGTGGTATCGCCCTGAATGCTTAGCTCCTTGAGCTTCCAGTCAAAGCCGTGCTCCCCAAAGGCGATGCCATGCAGACGCTTGTCATGGGTCTTGGCCGCAAGGATCGCAGACGTCTCGACATCCGCATTGTAAACCGCAGGGGATCCAATCTCGAGGCTGTCAAAGATGCTCGCCTTCTCGAGCGCAATGCCCGTGATATCGTCAAAAGCCTCAAGATGTGCCGCTGCAACGGTCGTGATCATCGCCGCATGAGGCCGCGCCAGCATGGTAAGCGGCTGGATCTCTCCCGGGTGGTTCATGCCCATTTCGATAATTGCATATTCGGTGTCTACAGGCATCCGCGCCAGCGTCAGCGGCACGCCCCAGTGGTTGTTGTAGCTGTCAACGCTTGCGTGGGTGCGCCCCTGCTCGGACAGGATCGCCAGCAACATTTCCTTGGTCGAGGTTTTGCCCACCGATCCTGTGATGCCGATCACAGTTGCGTCCGTGCGCGCCCGCGCCGCTGCGCCCAGCTTCTCAAGCCCCGCAAGCACATCTTCTACGATGAGCAAAGGCGCATCATCCGCCACACCGTCAGGAATGCGCGAGACCAACGCGGCCCCCGCCCCTTTTTCCAGCGCCATCGCGACAAAATCATGCCCGTCGCGTACGTCCTTGAGGGCGACAAACAGATCGCCCTTCTCAATCGTGCGCGTGTCGATCGAGACGCCATCAACGACCCAGTCGCCCTGTGCGCGACCACCCGTGGCGGCGACCGCCTCTGCTGCTGTCCACAAACTCATGCCAATTTCCCGTCCAAAGCCGCAACCGCGACACTTGCCTGTTCCACATCATCAAACGGTAGCACATCATCACCGATGGTCTGGCCCGTCTCATGCCCTTTGCCCGCCACCAGCAGGGCATCGCCCGCCTCCAGCATGTCGATCCCGCGCAGGATCGCTTCGGCGCGGTCACCTACTTCAGTCGCCTCCGGACATCCCTCCAGCACCTCAGCACGAATGTTGGCGGGCACTTCGGAGCGGGGATTATCATCTGTCACAATTACGGCATCGGCATTCTGTGCTGCCGCCGCGCCCATGAGCGGGCGCTTGGCCGTGTCACGGTCTCCGCCTGCGCCGACAATGGCAATCAGCCGCCCCATCACATGCGGACGCATCGCTGCAAGTGCTGTGGCCACGGCGTCAGGCGTATGCGCGTAGTCGACAAAGACAGCTGCGCCATTGTCGCGGGTCGCGGCCAGCTCCATACGGCCCCGCACGGTACTAAGATGTGGAATGGTGTCGAATACATCCGCGGGCTCGGCCCCGCAGGCAATGACCAAAGCGGCAGCCAACAGCACGTTATCCGCCTGAAACCCGCCTATCAGATTAAGCCGTTTCTGAAACGCCTTGCCCCGCCACTCAAAGCGCAGATCCTGACCTGTGGCGTCAAACCGCTGCCCCGTGAGATGCAGATCACCTCCGTCGCGCCCCACAGTGATTACCGCACAGCCACGGGCCTGCGCAATCGCGGCCATGTCGACGCCCTTGGGGTCATCAATGTTGATCACCGCTGTGCCATCTTCCGGCAGCACGCGCGCAAAGAGCCCCGCTTTAGCGTCAAAATAGGCCTCGAAGGTTTCGTGATAATCCAGATGGTCCTGAGTAAAGTTCGTAAAACCCGCCGCCCGAAGCGTCACCCCGTCCAAACGGCGCTGGTCAAGCCCGTGGGAAGAGGCCTCCATCGCGGCGTGGGTGATCCCCTCGCGTGCGGCCTGCGCTAGCGTGCGGTGAAGCGTGATCGGCTCCGGCGTGGTATGGGCGAGCGGTGCTGCCCATGCACCCTCGACGCCAGTCGTGCCCAGATTGACGGCGCTCAGACCCATCTCGATCCAGATCTGCCGCACGAACGTACTGACAGAAGTTTTGCCATTGGTGCCCGTGACGGCAATCATTGTCTGGGGCTGCGCGCCGAACCAAAGGGCTGCGGCACGGGCAAGCGCCTCGCGCGGCTGCTCAGAGATCACGAGGGCGGCCCCTGCGGCGCGGATTGCATCACCTGCCAGTTGCGCGCCCGTGGCATCGGTCAGCACCGCGACAGCCCCCTGTGCCAAGGCTTTGTCTACAAAATTCGCGCCGTGCACGGCCGTTCCGGGCATGGCGGTAAAAAGCGTGCCCTGGCCCACACGGCGGCTGTCGACTTCGATGCCAGAAAGCTCGGGATTCTCGCCCCCGACGGCCATCAGCCCTAAAGAATTCAAAGAGCCGCGCGGGGGCGTCGTCATGTCAGGCCTCGAAGGTCAGTTACTGCTGGTGAGCGTTATACCAGCGACGCCTGCGGGTTCAATGGCAGGACGCATCCCCAACAGCGGTGCAACACGGCGGATCATTTCACCTGCGATGGGCACGGCAGTCCAGCCTGCGGTACGGCGCGGTTTGTCGCCCGAGGTGATCACGGGCTCGTCCATCGTCACAACCAGCACGTAGCGCGGATTATGCGCAGGAAACATCGAGGCAAACGTGTTTATATTCTTGTTCTTATAATAGCCGCCGCCTCTGCGCAGCTTCTCGGACGTGCCTGTTTTGCCGGCCACGAAATAGCCCTCAACCTCACCAAAGCTGGCCGTACCATCTTCGCCCACGACCACGTCGCGCAGCATTTTGCGGCTCGCGGCGGCAACTTCCTCACGCATTACGCGCGGGCCCATCTGTGGTCCATCCTGCTTGAGCAGCGTGGGCTTGACCGCACGGCCCCCGTTCGCAATCGCGGCATAGCCTGCGGCAAGGTGCATCGCTGTGGTAGATATGCCGTGGCCGTAGGAGATCGTCACGGCAGACAAATCGGAATAGCGTCCCTCTGGTGGTAGCAGCGGTGTACTACCCGATGCCTCGATGATCTCGAAGGGGGATTTCTCGAACAGACCAAGGCTGCGCAAAAATTCCTGTTGCCGCTCTTTGCCAATCATCAGGGCAAGCCGACCCGTGCCACGGTTGGACGACTTCTCGATGATCTTGCTCACGGAGAGTGTGCCGTAATTCTTGTTCTGAAACTCGCCAATCCTGTGGCCGCCAACTTTCATCGGGCCTTTTGTGTCGATCATCGTGTTTGGATTGACCAGCCCCAACTCCATCGCTTGGGCGGCGGCGAAAATCTTGAAGGTCGAGCCAAGCTCGTAGACACCCTGAACCGAGCGGTTGAAGAGCGGGCTGTCCGAGGGATCCCCCTCCACCGCAGGACGCGGGCGGTTGTTGGGATCAAAGCTGGGAAGCGAGACAACGCTGACCACTTCGCCCGTATACACATCCATCAGGATCGATGTGGCCCCTTTGGCGTTCATCAACGTCATGCCACCCTCAAGCACGCGCTCAGCAGCAGCCTGAACGCTCAGATCAAGGCTCAGCTCAAGCGGTTTGCCCGCATTGGCAGGATCGCGCAGGTAGTCCTCGAAATATTTCTCGACCCCCGCCACGCCGATCACCTCGGCGGCGCGCACGCCCTCACGGCCAAAGCTGGCCCCGCCCAACACATGCGCAGCCAGCTTGCCGTTGGGATAAAGGCGCATATCACGCGGTGCGAACAACAGACCAGGGTCACCGATGTCGTGCACGGCCTGCATCTGCTCGGGGCTGATTTTCTTTTTGACCCACAGGAACTTACGCTTTCCTGTGAAATCCTTAATCAGCCGTTCTTCCTTGAGATCGGGGAAAATCTGGACCAGCTTTTTGGCCGCCCCCACTTTGTCGATCATCTGGGGCGGCTGGGCATAAAGCGCATGTGTGTCGAGGTTCGTGGCAAGGATGCGCCCTTCGCGGTCCACGATATCGGCACGCGTGTTCGCGATAATAGAGCCCGGAGCATGCGCGCGTGGCTCGACAGGCTCGGACACAGCGAGCATGCCCATCCGTGCGCCCACAACAGCGAATGCACAGAAAAAGAAGACACCCAGCACCAGAAGACGGCCTTCCGCACGGCTGCGGTCGGCGTCGCGCATCTGCTCATGGCGCAGGCGGCGGTTCTGCTTCTCGATGGCGTCAGGGTTTTCGCCCTTGGCGCGGGCCTCAAGGATACGGGCGAGTGGGCGAAGCGGGGTGCGGATCACAGATCATTCTCCGAATTCATGGTGGAGACATCGACGGAATTGGTAATGGGCGGCAGCGGAGCCACCGGATATTGCACTTCGTCCACCTGTCCGAATTGGTCAGGGTGCAGCGGCAAAAGCTGGAGCCGTTCGAAATTCAGTTCTGCCAGATCGCGCAGGCGGTCGGGGCGGTTGAGAAACGCCCATTCGGCGCGCAACACGGCGAGGCGTGCGTGGCTGGTGCGGATTTCAGCATGAAGGCGGTCGGTCTGGTTCAGCACTGCTTGGGTCGCGTAATTCTCGCGGTAGGCCCAGAAGGCCAGCCCGATCACACACAATGCAGTCATCACGTAAATAACGCTTTTCATTGCTTCTTTTCCCTCATCATCGGCATGCCGATAGCTTTCGCATCAATTGATCCCGCGGCTGCATCCGTGCGGGTGGCCACGCGCAGTTTCGCGCTGCGGCTCCGCGGATTCTCTTCTAGCTCTTGCGAATCCGGCCCAATGGCTTTGCGCGACTTGAGTGTGAATTGCGGTGCGTCCATTTCGACCTGCGGCGCAAAGCGGTTGGCGTTGCCGCCTGCCCCTGCGCGCGCCGTCAGGAAGCGCTTGACCATGCGGTCTTCGACCGAATGAAACGTGACCACGGCAAGCTTGCCGCCAGGTTTCAACGCACGCTCGGCGGCCATCAGGCCCTCCCACAGCTCGCCGTACTCATTATTCACCGCGATGCGCAGCGCTTGGAACGTGCGTGTAGCGGGATGGCTCTGACCAGGCTTGGCACGGGGCAAGCAGCTCTCGACCAACCGTGACAATTCGGCGGTACGCACGATCGGCGCCTCCTCCCGCGCACGCACCAGAAGGCTCGCGATGCGGCGGCTGGCGCGCTCTTCACCGTAGAGAAAGATGATGTTGGCGAGTTCCTCTTCGGAGGCCTCATTGACCAGATCGGCGGCGCTTGGGCCGTCTTGGGACATGCGCATGTCCAGCGGTCCGTCGCGCATAAAGGAGAATCCGCGCTCGGCCAGATCAAGCTGCATGGAGGAGACGCCAAGATCGAGCACGATACCGTCAAGCTCTTGTCCGTATTCATCCATCTTGGAGAAAACGCCGTGCTGCATGATGATCTTGTCGCCATACGGCCCCGCCCAAGGCTTGGCCATTTCATGGGCCATGGGATCACGGTCTACGGCGATGACACTGTCAGCGCCTGCCTCGATCAGCCCGCGGGTATAGCCGCCTGCGCCAAACGTGCCATCAAGCCAGCGGCCCTGCACAGGGGCCACAGCCGCCAATAGCGGGCGAAGAAGAACAGGAATGTGGGGGGAGGAGTTGGTGGCAGCCATAACCCGTTACACTCCCGGCGCGCCGTCCAGGAACTCCATCGGATCAAAGTCCTCCGGCAATTCGTCCAGCCAAGCCTCCTGCTGGGCGCGCTCTTGACGCTCATAGGTTTCAGGCTGCCAAATCTGGAAGGTATCGCCAGCGCCGACGAAATACGCCTCTTTTTCGAGGTCGATCTTGCCGCGCAGCTTGGCGGGCAGCACGAGGCGGCCTGTCTCGTCCACCGTTGTAGGGAAGGACTGACCGTGGAACAGCGCCTGCAACATCTTTCGCGCCTTGGAGCCACGGGGAAGCGCGTCGATCTTGGTATCGACCTCTTCAATCGCTTCCATCGTGTAGCATTCCAGATAGCTGCGGCGGTGGTCGCCATAGACGATCACAAGCTCGGGCGCCTCGCCTGGCTTCCAGTTCGGATCAGCGGCTTCCAGCACACGACGAAAAGAGGCGGGTATAGATACCCTCCCCTTCGTGTCGACCTTGTGCTGGCTTTCGCCTCTGAACCTTCGGCTCACTGTGCCTGTCCCTTTATTGCGCTGCCTGCGCTGTATTTCGCCCCAGAAGTAAAAAGGGCGGATTGATCTGCTGCCACTGATCAACCCGCCGCTTTAGCCCACATTTGAGTGGGTATGTCCGACTGCGCGCGCCACCTGGGGGGATGTCTGCTCGCTCGCGCGCCGGATCT
>CAJXSZ010000016.1 GCA_913060815.1 uncultured Sulfitobacter sp.
CCCCCTGCCCCGCACCCCAAAAAACCGCGCCGCACCCTGCGCGAAGCGGCAAGCCTGCACTTGTCGATCTTGCAACGCCTTGGCCCCTCACCCGTGGCCGAGGACCAGCTTATCCGCGATCTACAACTCCCGCCTGCAGCACTCACGCCCGCGCTGGTCGAGCTTGAGATGGACGGCAAGGTGCTGCGCACTGCGGGCGGCCTCTTGTCCAAGGCTGTCTAGTCACGACAAACCATCAGCCAGTGGTACGCGCCCTCGATAAGCATCAAAAATCAGTAATTTCCCCGCACTCTGCGCAGCCACTTGGTGCACTGTGCATTGACATTGCCCCCCTCCATCCCACATGACACTGGCCACAGACGCCGCGTACCACGCACTCCAAGGACCGAATTTTATGCCAGTAGTTGTTGTCGAATCTCCCGCCAAGGCCAAGACAATCAACAAATATCTCGGTGACAACTTTACGGTTCTGGCCTCCTACGGCCACGTCCGTGACCTGCCTCCCAAGAACGGATCGGTCGACACCGACAATGAATTCGAGATGCTGTGGGAGATCGACAGCGGCTCCAAAAAACACGTCAAAGCGATTGCCGACGCACTTAAAAATGACAACGAACTGATCCTCGCAACCGACCCCGACCGTGAGGGCGAGGCGATCAGCTGGCACCTGCAAGAAGCGCTCACTCTGCGCAAGTCGATCAAGAAAGACACGCCCGTCAGCCGCGTTGTGTTCAACGCCATCACCAAATCCGCCGTGACAGAGGCGATGAAAAACCCGCGTCAGGTCGACATGCCGCTGGTCGAGGCCTATCTCGCCCGCCGCGCGCTGGACTATCTGGTGGGCTTCAACCTCTCCCCCGTTTTGTGGCGCAAACTGCCCGGCGCGAAATCCGCAGGCCGCGTGCAATCGGTAACGCTGCGCATCATCTGCGAGCGCGAGATGGAGATCGAGGCCTTCCGCCCCCGTGAATTCTGGTCCGTCAAGGCCGTGCTCACCACGCCCGCAGGGCAGGAGTTTGAAGCGCGCCTGACGGAGCTTGCGGGCAAAAAGCTCGATAAATTCGATCTGGGCGATGTAACAAAGGCCGAGATGGCCGTGCAGGCCGTGGCCTCCCGCGATCTCAGCGTCAGCAGCGTTGAGGCGAAACCCGCCTCGCGCAACCCGTCGCCGCCCTTCATGACTTCGACGCTCCAGCAGGAGGCGAGCCGCAAATTCGGCATGGGCGCGCGCCAGACGATGAGCACGGCGCAGCGTCTCTATGAAGCGGGTCACATTACTTACATGCGGACCGATGGCATCGACATGGCGCCCGAGGCCGTACAGATGGCCCGCGACGTCGTCACCGACCGCTATGGCAAGAAATATGTGCCCGAGAAGCCGCGGGTCTACAAAAACAAGGCCAAGAACGCGCAAGAGGCCCACGAATGCGTGCGCCCCACCGATATGAGCCGTGACGCCTCCGATCTCAAACTGATGGATGGTGACCAACGCAAGCTTTATGATCTGATCTGGAAACGCACGCTGGCTTGCCAGATGGAAACGGCCCGCTTCGAGCGTACAACTGTCGAGATCGGGTCAGCAGACAAACAGGTTGGCCTGCGCGCCAGCGGTCAGGTCATGATCTTTGACGGCTTTCTCAAAGTCTATGAAGAAGGCCGCGATGATGTGGCCGCCGATGACGATGACAAACGTCTGCCCCAGATCACGGGTGGCGATGCGCTGCTAAAGGCGAGCGCGACACGGCTTCAGGCGGATTTCAACAAATCCGAGGGTGTTGCCGCCGAGGGTGATGTTCTGGACGATAAAGACAACGGTCCCGCCGCTGGCATGCAACGCAAATCAGGCGCATTGCTGGCCGAGGGTGCCGCCGTGCTTGGCACCCAGCACCACACCCAGCCGCCGCCCCGCTACACCGAGGCTACTCTGGTCAAGCGGATGGAAGAATTGGGCATCGGCCGCCCGTCCACCTACGCCAGCATCGTCACCACCATTCAGGACCGTGGATACGTGCGCCGCGACGGTCAGCGCCTGATCCCCGAGGATAAGGGCCGTCTGGTTACCGCATTCCTCGAGAATTATTTCCGCCGCTATATCGGATATGACTTCACCGCCGATCTTGAGGACCAACTGGACAAAGTCTCCGCTGGCGATGCCGAGTATAAGAACGTGCTCGACAAATTCTGGCGCGATTTCTCTGCCGCTATTGCCGAGACATCAGAGCTGCGCATCACCGAAGTGCTGGAAAAAATTAACGATGTGCTGGCCCCGCATATCTTCCCAGATCAGGGTGACGGCAAAGACCCGCGCTTGTGCCCCAACTGCGAGATTGGCCGTTTGAGCATGCGCACCGCGCGCTCTGGCGGCGCGTTTATCGGCTGCTCAAACTATCCCGAATGCCGCTACACCCGCCCCTTCGGCCCGCCCGATCCAGAGGCCGAAGCCTCCGCCATCCCCCCCGATGGCAAGCTTCTGGGCGAGGACAACGGTGACGAGATCCGTGTGTTCAAAGGCCGCTTTGGGCCCTACGTGCAGCGCGGCCCGCAAACCGAAGAAGTACCAAAGCCGCCGCGCCAGTCGATCCCCAAGGATTGGGCGCCAGAAGAGCTGGACCTCGAACGCGCTGTGATGTTGCTGTCGCTTCCGCGCCAGATCGGGCCACACCCCGAGGATGGCATCATGGTCTGGTCCAACATCGGGCGCTATGGCCCTTATCTCAAGCACGCGCCCTCGACCTCTGATCGCGGTGGTACGAACGCCAACCTTGAAGGCATTGACGAGGTGTTCACCGTCGGGATGAACCGCGCCGTGCAGTTGCTTGCCGAAAAAGTCGCCTCGCGCGGGCAACGCGGTGTCGCGGCGGCCCCCCTGCGGGAATTGGGCGAGCATCCTGTTGCTGGTGGTCCTGTGAACGTGATGAAGGGCAAATACGGCCCCTACGTGAAGTGGGAAAAGATCAACGCGACCATCCCCGACACGATCGAGCCTGAGGAGATCACCCTTGATCAGGCCGTGGTTCTGATCGACGAGCGTGCAGAGAAGGCAGGAAAGAAGAAACCTGCGGCCAAAAAGAAGGCAGCGCCCAAGAAAAAGGCCGCCGCCAAAAAACCTGCCGCGAAAAAGAAAGCACCTGCTAAAAAGCCCGCTGCAAAAAAGACAGCGGCGAAGAAAGAAACATAAAGAGCCGAACGCTATGGCCTTTTCAATGAGGCCATAGCGCACAAGTTCACGATGCTGTCAGACTGGTCGATCTGCCTTGCACACAGGCCTGCTCCCTCTTTACCTGCCCTTAAAAACTCAATTGTTGAGAAAGAGAGCAGCCAAATGACAACCACATCCATTTCACGCAGACGTCTCATGCTGACAGCGGCGGCCGCTACAGCACTGCCTGCGACTGCGCACGCGCAGGTTCTTGAAGCCCCCGCAGTCAACCGCCGCAACATCATGGGCTTCACGCTACAGCATTGGCAGGATCACTTTGATACACTCGGCAAAGGGGCGATTGTTGCGGATATCGACTCCCGCACGCTCCATTTCTGGAGCGGTGACGGAGAGACCTACAAAATGTATCCCTCGTCCGTCCCCCGCACAGAAGAGCTCACGAAGCGAGGCTATACCCGTATCGTGCGCAAACGTGTGGGCCCCGACTGGACCCCGACAGCTTCGATGATGGAGCGTGATCCGACCCTCAAATACATGCCCCCCGGCCCCGGTAATCCACTGGGGACACACGCCATGTATCTGTCATGGCCTGCCTATCTGATCCACGGAACACATGACACGCGCAAGATAGGGCGCATGTCCTCCGACGGCTGTATCGGCCTTTACAACCACAAGGTCGAAGAACTCTTTGCCATCGCCCCAGTCGGCACGCAGGTGCGCCTGCTCTAGCTCTCTGCCGCCGCTGCGGCGCAGCATATCATTGACACCTGCTGCGCCCAGCGTCACAAACTCCCTCGACCACTTCACGGTTCACGGGAGCGTTTAAGATGAAGAAAATATACGGAAGCGCCGCAGAGGCCCTCGACGGGGTCCTCGAGGACGGCATGTTAATCGCATCGGGCGGCTTTGGCCTGTGCGGCATCCCCGAGCTTTTGCTCGCCGCGATCCGCGATGCAGGTACCAAAGATCTGACCTTTGCATCGAACAACGCAGGCGTTGATGACTTTGGCATCGGCATCCTGCTGCAAACAAAACAGGTCAAGAAGATGATCTCCTCCTATGTCGGGGAAAACGCGGAATTCATGCGCCAGTATCTGAGCGGTGAGCTTGAGCTGGAATTCACGCCGCAGGGCACATTGGCCGAACGGATGCGCGCAGGCGGCTCCGGTATTCCGGGCTTCTACACCAAAACAGGCGTGGGCACTGTGATCGCAGAAGGCAAGGATGTGAAGAACTGGCACGGTCAGGACTATATCCTTGAGGAAGGTATCTTTGCGGATCTCGCCATCGTGAAGGCTTGGAAAGCGGATGAGACGGGCAATCTGGTCTTCCGCAAGACAGCGCGCAACTTCAACCCGCCTGCGGCCATGTGCGGCAAGGTCTGTATTGTCGAGGTTGAAGAGATCGTGCCCACAGGCAGCATTGATCCCGATCACATCCACCTGCCCGGCATTTACGTGCACCGCATTATCCAGGGTGAGCACGAGAACCGCATCGAACAACGCACCACACGTAAACGCGAGGAAGCATAATCATGGCTTGGGATCGTAATCAAATGGCGGCACGCGCCGCTCAAGAACTTGAAGACGGCATGTATGTGAACCTCGGCATTGGCATTCCGACGCTGGTGGCCAACTATGTCGGCGACAAGGATATCACCCTTCAGTCAGAGAACGGCATGCTGGGCATGGGCCCCTTCCCCTATGAGGGTGAAGAGGACGCTGACCTGATCAACGCAGGCAAGCAAACCATCACCGAGATGGACCGCACCGCCTATTTCGACAGCGCGACCTCCTTCGGCATGATCCGTGGCGGCAAGATTGCAGCGGCAATCCTTGGTGCTATGGAAGTGGCCGAGAACGGTGATCTGGCCAACTGGATGATTCCCGGCAAGCTGGTCAAAGGCATGGGCGGCGCGATGGATCTGGTTGCGGGTGTGGGTCGGGTGATCGTGGTCATGGATCACGCAAACAAGCACGGCGAAAGCAAGGTACTCAAAGAGTGCACCTTGCCGCTTACGGGCAAAGGCGTTGTGGACCGTATCATCACCAATCTAGGCGTACTGGACGTGGTCGAGGGCGGATTGCGCATTGTCGAATGTGCCGAAGGGGTGAGCGAAGAAGAACTGCGCGCTGCCACGGATGCGACTTTGGTCTAGCAAAGCGCCTTCTACTAGATAGCAAACGGTGTTTGCGTCCTATTTCATCGACGCAAACACACAGCCGTCCGAGATTAACTCGGGCGGCGTTTTACATAGCCCCTTGGCGACCTGAAATGCGGCCAAGACTTTGGGCACATAATCGCGCGTCTCGGGGAATGGCGGCACACCTGCGTGTTTCCGCACCGACCCCTCCCCCGCATTATATCCTGCCAGCACCAAAATCGGGTCATTGCTGAAATGCCCCATTAACCAATCGAGATACTTGATCCCGCCTGCGATGTTCTCTTGTGGCACGCTACTGTCTGATACGCCAAAGCGGCTGGCGGTATCAGGCATCAATTGCATCAGCCCCTGCGCGCCCGCCGAGCTAACCGCATCCACACGTCCCGCAGATTCCACCGAAATCACGGCAAGCGCCAGCGCGGGAGACACTTTAGTCCCGATACTAGAGCGCAAGATATCAATCCCGTGCAGCTTTGCTATGTCCTGCATATGCTGAAGCCGTGGCGCTTGGACCTGTGCACCGGCGCCCGCCAGTGTGTTCATCGCCATCTCGAGCCGTCCCGGACCCGAATCCTCTACATCAGGTGAGATTTTCGTCCAGAACCAGTCATATTGCCCCTGGGACGTCCGCGCCACACTGCCAGACGGCGCAACCGTTGCCGATGCGGCAGGCGCTACAGCAGGTTTCGGACGGTTAATCTGAACCGTGACCCGCTTTGTCTCACCCGCCTTGGGCGGTTTTACAAACTTTGGCTTGAAATCAGGGAAAGGCGCTGGGGATTCAGCGCGCAGTTCACCCGAAACAGGCATAAAGGCCGCTAGAACGCCCGAGATCACCAATAGAGATATCCGTTTCATGGAACCTGCTTTTACTTTTGACTGCTTTTTTCCATCAATATTGCGGAAATCCGGCGCTGAGGCTAGCAAATGAGACCTTCAACCATGGCGATTTCGCCACAATTGCGATGTTTCAGCCGCAGCCATTAACCACTATTCAGCAATGCGATTTAAAAAATCGTTTAAATTCATGTGCTTGGAAAAAAACTGCAATCATTCCGTCAGATGGAAGCAAATGCCGCATTTGCCGTCAAATTCATGCCCCATTCATACAGCTATATAGCGTCATACCAAGTCGAGCAGGCCTGAATGAGAGCGGGCCGGTACGCAAGGCAGGGTTGGAAACTTTGAAACCTAAAATCCTTTGGAGGGATACTACCATGATGAAATTCGTAAAAAACTTCCGCAATGACGAAGACGGCGCCGTAACAGTTGACTGGGTTGTTCTGACAGCTGCGGTTGTTGGTCTCGCGATTGCCGCATACGGCTCCATCCAGACCGGTGCCACAGACATGACAGCCGCCACATCCACCTTCCTGGCCGGCCAGACAATCGGTGAAGTTGGCGCACCAGCAGCTGACTAAGCTTTAGCTGCGGTAACGGCCCCGCGCCATTGCCACAACCTGAGGGGGCTGCGTTCTGCATGGAATGCAGCCCCCTTTGCCATTGTACGGTCGCAGGTTTGTGGCCCCTTTCGAAAGAAAAGTCATGTTTGATAAAATCGAAAACTTCGCCGCATCCGAAGATGGTGCCGTAACCGTAGATTGGGTTGTTCTGACAGCCGCAGTCGTCGGTCTTGCCATTGCCGCATTCGCCGCCATCCATCAGGGCAGCGTCAGCGTGGGCAACAATGTCGGCACCTATCTGACAGACACCACGCCCGAGGAAATTATGGACCTCGGCAGTTAATCCACCGTAAGGGATGCCATCTTTTTGCATCACCTGACCGTAGAATAACCACAATCAACTGACACAATAGTCAGAGTAAGAAACAAGTCCTGCAGCCGTGGGGCCATGAGGTAAAGAGGAGCACAAAATGCGTATGATTTTTGGGTTAGTATTGCTGGTCGGCATCGCTTTGGCCGGCGGGGCTGTCTATCTCGCTAAAGGCCAGATTGGCCAATACAAATCGGCCATCGCACGCGCTGAGGCCGCAAAACAGAAAATTATTCCGATGCAGACTGTGATCGTTGCCTCCCGCGCGCTCAAGTACGGTGAGAAGCTTGCTGCAGAGGATGTGCGCTCGGTCGAGTTCCCGGTTAACGCACTGCCCGAAGGCTATTACGCCGAAATGACGTCTCTCTTCCCCGAAACAACAGACGAGCCGCGGGTAATCCTGCGCCCCATTGAAAAGGACGAGCTGATCCTGTCGGTCAAAGTGACCAAACCGGGCGAAGATGCTGGTCTGACCTCACGGTTGGCACCTGGCATGCGCGCCTTTGCGATCAATGTTGACGTCTCCTCCGGTGTGTCGGGCTTTCTACGCCCCGGTGACCGTGTCGATGTCTACTGGACTGGCCGCGTAGGTGGAAATGGCAGCCGCACCGAAGTCACAAAGCTGATCGAGGCAAGCGTTGCCCTCATCGCGGTCGACCAGCGCTCTGGCGATGTTGAAGGCGCGCAGATTGCCCGCACCGTGACCGTTGCAGTAGATCCTGTGCAGGTCGCCGCACTGGCTCAGGCTCAATCCACGGGCCAGTTGTCTCTGTCGCTTGTCGGTGTCGGCGATGACGTTGAAGTCGCCAGCAACATCGAAGTCAATCAGCAGGATCTGCTGGGTATTGTCGAGGCGGCACCCGCCCCCGAAGCCGTTGCAGAGAAAGTTTGCACAATCCGCACACGCCGTGGCGCAGAGGTTGTAAACCTGCCGATCCCCTGCACCAACTAAGCAATTTACCCCGCTTACCTTGTGAAATCGACGCCGCTCCCGTGCCGGGGGCGGCGTTGCTCATTTGACGCTGTTGCTATTTATCCACAGCAACCTCGCTACTGAACGCATTGATTCTTGCAAAAAATCTGGAATTGCAGCAGGGTTATACAAACGACGGGCGCTAAGACCCTATTTTGAGGCGTGATCACAAAGGCAGGTCACATGAAAATTGATAGATTTCTTAAGGCAGCCCTTGTCGGGCTGACGCTAAGTGTATCCGGCATCGCCGCGACGGCCCCAACCGTTGCGTCGGCAGATAACTTACGCGTTGTAAAAAGCGGGTCCAGTTCGCGACTTCAGGTTCCGCTTAACCGCGCGATCGTGGTAGAAAGCGATACACCCTTTGCCGAGCTGAGCATTGCCAACCCAGGCATCGCCGACTTGTCCTCCCTTTCCGATCGCACCATCTATGTTCTTGGTAAGTCACCGGGCACGACGACGCTCACCCTGTTTGACGCCGCGGGTCGATTGATCACAAATGTGGACGTTATCGTCACGCCTGACCTGTCGGAGTTCAAAGAACGACTTCGCCAGATCCTTCCAGGTGAAAAGATTGAAGTACGCTCCGCCAATGACGGTATCGTGCTGTCAGGGGTTGTGACATCCGCCCCCAAACTGGCCCGCGCGCTCGAACTGGCCGAGCGCTACGCGCCCGAACGTGTCTCCAACCTGATGAGCGTAGGCGGCATCCAGCAGGTGATGCTCAAGGTCCGCTTTGCCGAGATGCAGCGCAACGTGTCCAAATCGCTGAGCGCCTCCCTGTCCCTTTCCGGTGGCCTCGGGAGTGATGTTGGCATTCGCGGCGGCACGGGTGGTCTGACCACGAATGCTGGCAGCACCGCAGCAATTGCAGGCTCCCTGCCCGAGACGAATACAAACACTGGCGCCGTGCTCTTCGGCTTTAACGCGGGGTCCACGCAAGTGGGCATTCTGCTTGAAGCGCTTGAGCAAAAAGGCGTCGTCCGCTTTCTGGCAGAGCCGAACCTCGTGGCGCTTTCTGGCCAAGAGGCAAAGTTCCTCGCAGGGGGCGAATACCCTGTCCCCGTGGCGCAGGCTGACGACAGAACATCCGTTGAATTCAAACCTTTCGGTGTCGAACTGTCGTTCATTCCGCGTGTTGTGGACAAAGACCTCATCAACTTGGAACTTAAGGCAGCAGTCTCTGCGATTGACCCCGCCAACGGTGTAACTGTCGACGGTGGCTTTACAATCGCAGCCTTCTCGCGGCGTGAAACATCGACCACGGTCGAGATGCGCGATGGCGAAAGCTTTGCTATTGCGGGCCTCTTGCAGGATGACTTTACAGACAGCTCGTCACAGCTGCCATGGATCGGCGATGTGCCCATCCTCGGTGCCCTTTTCCGTTCCGCCAATTACCAGCGTCGCCAGACCGAGCTGGTCATTATTATCAGCGCGCATCTGGTCACGCCCACACGCGGCGAAGCACTGGCCCTGCCTACCGACAGGATCAAGCCCCCGACAGAGCAGGACTTGTTCCTCTACGGACGGACCGCAGCGGGCACACGCACCCCCAAGAAAGGTGCTGCGGGCGAAGTTGCCCAGCAGGACTTTACCGGGTCCTACGGTTACGTATTGGATTAAAAAATGGCCAGCACCCCCAAACGGACCCTCCTCACAGGCAGCTTGTTAGCAGGCGCTGTCACCCTGACAGCCTGCTCTGCCCCAACCAGCGAGGACGCAGTCTACACGCAGTTTTACTCCGAAGCAGGCTCTCTGATTGACGCGGGTGATTTTGGCAACGCGACGCTGAACAACCGCCTCGTGATGACGGGTGAGCGCCAGTATACCTTTGATTTGGCAAAACGATTCGCCTCCGAGGTCGACAGCACCGTCACCTTCGACTTCAACTCCGCAAAGCTGGGCCCGCAGGCCCAAGCCATCTTGCGTCAGCAGGCGGGTTGGATCAGACAGTTCCCCGAAATCCGCTTCCGCGTCTATGGTCACACCGATGCCGTTGGCTCCAACCGCGCCAACAAGAGCCTCGGTTTGCGTCGTGCCAATGCGGTCGTGCAGTATCTCACGACCCAGGGCATCAGCAGAAGCAGGCTTGAGGCGGTCGTTTCATTCGGTGAAACACAGCCCATCGTCGTCACCGAGGGTCGCGAGCGCCGCAACCGCCGGACCGTCACAGAAGTCAGTGGTTTCGTGAAGCGCCACCCCACTGTCTTGGACGGTAAATATGCGCAGATCATCTACCGCGACTATGTGATAAGCTCGGTGAGCCCGTCGACATTGTCCTCGGATCAGGTAACGGGCCTCGGCTCCGAGTAACACACTAATATTTATGGAAAAAGCGCTCCTGACGGGGCGCTTTTTGCACGTTTTAGGGTCTATCAGACGCTGTCTAATCATCGTCTCAATCCTGTGATCGTTTCAAGAAACCCAACAATCGCAGCTTTTCGGCCCCAATCTCGCCCCAGTTCACTGCCATTTATTCCTCAACGAGAAAACTCTGTCCGGACAAAAGTCTGGCGGGGGCAGGCCCTCGCGCTGGTGATGTGCAAAAGTACAGCCTCGCATTGGCCAATTGCCCTTTGATTGAAGGAATGAAGGCAATGAGCAGCGTAATGCCACAACCAGAACAAGACATGATCCTGGCCTGCACGGTCAGCCGCGATGTGCAGAATTTCGATCTGCTGATCGAGGACATGGAGAGCGCGCTTGGCGAAAGCTGGGGCGATCTGGGATTTGCCGAAGCCCTCAGCTTTTTCAACCAGCCCGAAGCAGAAGCCATGGAATTCATCGCACTGGCGATGGATGACGCGGATGAAGATAATATGGCCCTGATGACGGAGATCATCACACAGGCCAAGAAACACGACATCAAGGTTATCCTGATCGCCGAGGATGTAACCGCCGCGGCGCTGCACTCCCTGCTGCGACAGGGTGCCGATGAATTCGTGCCCTACCCCCTCCCCGAAGGTGAGCTGGCCCAGGCGATCGAGCGTATCCGCACGCCGGACCCTGCCCCTGTTGCGGCCTCTGCTGGGCAGGGCAACACACTGGACGCAAGTGCGCAGAAAGACGGCGCTCTTATCGTTGTTCACGGACTTGCGGGCGGCACCGGTTCCACCACGATGGCCGTAAACCTCGCATGGGAGCTTGCCTCCCTGAGCACGACGGACAAACCATCGGTATGTCTGCTTGATCTGGATTTGCAGTACGGCTCCGTCTCGACCTTTCTTGACCTGCCGCGCCGTGAGGTCGTCTATGAAATGCTCGCCGATACCGAAGCGCTGGACGAAGAGATCTTTGGTCAGGCACTGCTCACTTATGAGGACAAGCTGTCGGTGCTAACCGCACCCGCCGATATGCTGCCACTTGATCTGGTCTCCGCGGAAGATATCCAGCGCGTTCTCGATATTGCGCGCAACCAGTTTGACTATGTCATCGTGGACATGCCCTCGACGCTGGTGCAATGGTCCGAGACGGTCCTGACCTCCGCACATGTGTATTTCGCGATGCTGGAGCTCGACATGCGCTCGGCCCAGAACACGCTGCGTTTCAAACGTGCGCTCCAGTCCGAGCAATTGCCGATTGAAAAGCTGCGGTACGTCCTGAACCGCGCGCCAAAATTCACCGACATCAACGCCAAAAGCCGCGTCAAGCGTATGGCAGAAAGCCTTGATATCTCGATCGATTTGCAAATGCCCGACGGGGGTAAGCCGATCACGCAGGCCAACGACCACGGCATGCCCTTGTCCGCTTCCGCCCCCAAAAGCCCGCTGCGCAAGGAAATCGTGAAACTTGCCGCCTCCATTCACAGCCTGCGCGACGACACATCCGCCGCGGCCTGACCTCCGAGCATAGAAAGCACACAGCATGTTCTCAAAATACAAAAAGCCCGAGGCCAAACCCGCACCGCAGGCCGTCGTCACACCGATTGCGGAGGCCAAACCGGAAGCCGCAGTCAGCATGCGCCGCGCAGCCCCCGCCGCCGCCCCCGTGGCCGTCGACAAAGAGCTCAAGCGCAAGCAGCGGATGGGCGATATCAAGCTCGACCTGCACCGCGTTCTTCTCGACAACCTGAACCTCGCAGCCCTCGAGCACGCCTCGGAGGCCGACTTGCGCGCCGAGATCAACGCCATCTCTGCCGAGCATTTGAACGATAATGCGATTGTTCTAGGCCGCGAAGACCGCATCACCCTCAACAAAGAACTTTATGACGAAGTCACTGGTCTCGGCCCGCTCGAGACGCTGCTGCAAGACGAAAGCGTCAACGATATTCTCGTCAACGGACCGCAACAGATTTTCGTGGAACGCTCGGGTAAGCTCGAGTTGACAGACGTGACCTTCAAAGACGAACGTCACCTGCTGCGCATCATCGACAAGATCGTATCCGCCGTCGGTCGCCGCGTCGACGAATCAAACCCTTATGTGGATGCGCGGCTCAAAGACGGCTCACGTTTCAACGCGATGGTGCCGCCCGTTGCCGTGGACGGCAGCCTTGTTTCCATTCGTAAGTTCAAAAAAGACAAGCTCGGCATCGATGACCTGGTGCAATTCGGAGCGTTCACCGAAGAAATGGCCGCATATCTGCAAGCTGCCGTTGCCACGCGCCTCAACGTGATCGTGTCGGGTGGTACGGGTTCTGGTAAAACAACCACGCTTAACGCGCTCAGCTCGTTCATCGACAACGCCGAACGCATTCTCACAATCGAGGATACAGCGGAACTCCAGCTGCAGCAGACCCACGTGGGCCGTATGGAAAGCCGCCCGCCCAACGTCGAGGGCAAAGGCGAGGTATCGCCGCGCGACTGTTTGAAAAACGCCCTGCGTATGCGCCCTGATCGCATCATCGTAGGTGAGACCCGTGGCGAGGAAGTCATCGACATGCTCCAAGCCATGAACACCGGCCATGACGGCTCAATGACGACGATCCACGCGAACTCTGCTCGGGACGGTGTGTCACGTCTGGAAAACATGATTGCCATGGCCGGTATTGAAATGCCCCTGAAGGCTGTGCGCAGCCAGATTTCCTCGGCTGTGAACCTTATCGTGCAGGCGTCGCGCTTGCAGGATGGTTCCCGCCGCATGACCTCCATCACCGAGATTACAGGGATGGAAGGGGACGTTATCTCGATGCAGGAAATCTTCCGCTATCAGCGTGTGGGCCTGACACCCGAAAACAAGATCATTGGCCACTTCACCGCCACAGGCGTGCGCAGCCACTATGCCGAGCGCTTCCGCATGTGGGGCTATGATTTGCCATCCTCGATCTACGAACCCGTTGCCGCCGAATAACCCGGCACCATAAGACGCCTTGAAGGACTAAAACCATGAGTGCAGAACCAATCATCTACGGATTGATCTTTATCGGCGTGCTGGTGCTCGTCGAAGGCCTCTATCTGGTAGCATTTGGCAAATCCATCTCGCTAAACTCGCGCGTGAACCGTCGCCTCGAGATGATCGAGAAAGGCGACCGCCGCGAAGAAGTGCTCGAAAAGCTGCGCAAAGAAATGCAGCAGCACATGAAATCCAAGAGCATTCCGCTCTACTCCTTGCTGTCCGAAAAAGCGCAAAGGGCTGCGATCGCCTTTTCTCCGCAGCAGTTAATCATGGTGATGGCCGGTCTTTCGGTTCTGTGCTTTCTCGGCCTGACCGTCGGCACCGCGACCGAAGTCCCCGTGCGCATCGTCGTCTCCATCGGTATGGGGATCGGTGCTGTGTTCATGTGGGTGTCCATGAAAGCCAACAAGCGCATGGCATTAATCGAAGAACAGCTCCCCGATGCGGTTGAGCTGATGGTCCGCTCCTTGAAGGTGGGCCATCCGTTCACCAACGCGATCACCATTGTGTCCAAAGAGATCCAGGACCCGCTTGCCTCCGAATTTGGCGTGATCGCGGATGAAGCGGCTTATGGCCGTGACGTGGGTGAGGCGCTCAAGGAAATGGCAGAGCGTCTGGACATGCAGGATTTGCGCTTCCTCGCGGTGGCCGTGACGATCCAGCAGCAATCGGGTGGTAACCTCGCCGAGATCCTCGCAGGTCTGGCCAAGGTGATCCGCGCCCGCTTTCGCCTCTTCCGCCGCGTCAAGGCGATCACGGCGGAGGCCAAATGGTCCGGCAAGTTTCTATCCGCCTTCCCGCTGGGCGCGCTGATCGTGATCCAGATTGGCGACCCGAATTACTATGACGAAGTCATGGAGACACCTTACTTTATTCCCGCGTGTTTCTTTGTCGGAATCTTTCTTGGCGTGAACCTGATCGTGATGCGCGTGCTCACAAACATCAAAGTGTAGGGGGCAGTTATGTTTAACGAAATCAACACGGCAATCGGCGAAGTCATGGGGCCTTTTGGCCTTATGATTATCGTGGGGGTCGTAGGCATCATCCTGATCCTTGCCACCGTTGTCATGATGGTGAACCAGCCTGAAGACCCGCTCGACAAGCTCAAGCGCGACCAGACCGCCCGCCGCGAAGGGGAAGCCGAGGTTGCTACCCTGCGGCAGAAAGAGGGCAACGCCCAGCTACAGAAATTCGCCAAGTTCCTCGAGCCCGAGGATGCGGGCGAATTGAGCCAGAAGCAGCTCGAACTGCGCCAGGCGGGGTATCAAAGCCGCGACGCCGTGCGCATGTTCTATTTCGCGCAGATGGCCCTTGGCATCATCGGCCTTATCCTTGGTGTGATCTACACCAACATCATCGTCGAGGTCGAAATGACCACGCAAAAGACGATCATGTGGACCCTTGGACCTGGTGCTGCTGGCTATTGGTTGCCTAAATATTGGGTCACGCGCCGCGTGGCCGCGCGCAAGGAAGAGATCGAACAGGGCTTTCCGGATGCGCTCGATATGATGCTGGTCTGTGTCGAGGCGGGCCAATCGCTCGACCAATGTATCGTCCGTGTTTCTCGTGAGCTCAAAGCCTCCTACGCCGCTCTCGCCGATGAGTTTGAAGTGGTCGGCCAAGAGATGAAAGCGGGTAAAGACAAGGTCAACGTGCTCAACGATATGGGCACTCGCTGCGGAGTGCAGGACATCTCGAGCTTTGTGACCGTGCTGGTGCAATCTGCCGCCTTTGGTACTTCCATCGCTGACGCCCTGCGCGTCTATGCCGAAGAAATGCGCGACAAACGTGTGATGCGCGCCGAAGAGGCAGCAAACAAGTTGCCAACCAAGATGACACTTGCCACAATGATGTTCACGGTGCCGCCGCTGCTGATCATTCTGGTTGGTCCTTCGGTTATGGGCATCTCAAAGATGAGTGAAATGGGCGCACCCGGACAGTAATGACACCAAGTTTGAGGCGCATCAGCGCCGCCCTACTCCTACCCTTTGTTTTGGCCGCCTGTTCTTCGGGCGGCCTTGGCGCGTCTGTGTTCGGCCCCAAGACACCCGACACCCTCGACGCGCCGGGTGTGGATTTGCGCGCAGACGGGGCCGACAATCTTGAGACAGGCCACCGCCTTGTCGCCGCAGGGCAATACGAGCTTGCGATCCGTTCGTTCAACCGCGCCGCCATTGACCGCGGCACCATTGATGCCGAGATCCTGTCGGGGTTGGGCACCGCCAATTTGGGGCTGGGCCGTCTGGGACAGGCCGAAACGCTGCTGCGTCGCGCGACCGAGCGGGACGCTACACAGCCCGAAATCTGGAATAATCTGGGTGTTGTTCTGATGGAGCGTGGCAAGAATGCCGATGCAATGCAGATATTTCGCAAGGCTTTTGCCCTCGATAATGGCGAAAGTGTCTCAATCCGCGACAATCTGCGATTAGCGCTCGAAAAATCAGAGAATTCTGGTACAGCTACTGTTAACAATGAAGAATTCAAATTGGTGCGCCGTGGATCTGGTGACTACAAGATCCGCACGGGGCTGTGACCTAAAAATAGGCATGGCCAGCATTCCGCGCAGGGGCACCACCTGAGGCAGTAGCAGTAAAGGACGCAAAAATGCGCCACCATTCCGTTTTGATCGCCCTTCTTGCGGGGGCAACATTTCTATCCGCATGCGGTGAGCAAAGCGGCGAGGAAACAGTCGAGCGTGCATTTCAGGATGTAAACGTGATCGACGATGCAAACCTCAATGACGTCATGCTCACGGTTGCTGACCCCAATGAGGCCGTGAATTACTTCCAGCGAGTCGTGGGCGAGCAGCCCCAGAACATCGAGTTCCACCGTGGCCTGTCGCAGTCCCTCATACGTGCCAAACGCAACGATGAAGGTGCCGCCGCATGGGCGCGCACAGTGGCCCTGCCCGATGCCACTGACGAGGACCGCGTTGAATACGCCGATGCGCTGATCCGGTCCGGCAACTGGGCCAAGGCTGAAACAATCCTGACCGCGATTCCGCCCACGCATGAAACGTTCAAGCGCTACCGCCTTGAGGCCATCGTGGCCGACAGCAAACAACAGTGGAAGAAAGCCGACAGCTTCTATGAAATCGCCGTTGGCCTGACCACTTCGCCCGCGCCTGTGCTCAACAACTGGGGCTATTCCAAACTCACCCGTGGCGACTACAAAGACGCCGAGCGCTTGTTCACCAGTGCGATTGCCCAAGACGGTGGGCTGTTCACGGCCAAGAACAACCTCGTTCTGTCACGCGGTGCCCAGCGCAACTATAATCTCCCCGTCATCCCTATGGACCAGACCGAGCGGGCGCAGCTTTTGCACACAATGGCGCTCTCTGCGATCAAACAGGGCGATGTGGAGACAGGCAAAGGCTTGTTGCGTGATGCCATCGAGACACATCCACAGCACTTCGAGGCAGCCTCGCGCGCGCTTGCCGCACTCGAAGCCTGACCCATGGCGATCAGCGCTCACGCCTCGATGTGGTTCCTGCCCTTCGTCGTGCCGATCTGCCTCTATGTGATGTACACCGATCTGGCACGCATGAAGATCACCAACACGGCCAATTTGGCCCTGCTGGCGGTCTTTGTGGTGATCGGCCTGTTTGTAATGCCTTTTGACCAGTACCTCTGGCGTCTGGGCGGCATGGTTATCGTGCTCATCGTGGGCATCATCCTCAATGCTGCGGGCGTTATGGGCGCGGGCGACAGTAAATTCATCGCCGCGGCTGCTCCATTCGTGGCACTGGGCGATCTGATCATGCTGGCATGGCTATTCTGCGCCGTCATGATCGCTGCAATTGTCACCCACCGCGCGGCCCGAATGACAGGCCTGCGCAATCTCGCCCCCCACTGGACCAGCTGGGAGAAGGGCAAGAAGTTCCCCATGGGTCTCGCACTTGGCCCTACATTGATCATCTATTTGAGCCTCGGCTTCCTCTATGGTGCCTGATTAAGGCCATTTTCATACCCTAAGGGTCGTTGAGATCCGATTTAGTCACAGGGAAAATCCCATGAACGCCCCGAACACAACCGTCATGTCACCTCCCCCGCCAAAGACGCTATCCGATATGCGTCTGCCCATCGTGATGATGCGCGACATCCTGATCAAAACGATCTTTCGTAAAAACCTCGATCTGGTGAGTGATCTGTCAAAGGCTGTTTGCCTGCCCATTCCCGTGGTGCAGGAACTCATTGATATGTGTCGCACCCAGCGTCTGGTGGAGGCTACGGGTAGCATCACCTCCGAGGGCGCAGGCGAGCTGGGGTACCAGCTCACCGATGGCGGCAAGGCCCGCGCGCTCGACGCACTGGCGCAGTCTGAATATTTCGGCCCCATGCCCGTCCCGCTTGATGTCTACCGCGAGCAAGTCAAGCGGCAGTCGGTGCGCAACATGCAGATCACCCGCGCGCAGCTGACAGGTGCCATGGGTCATCTGATCCTGCCTGACGAATTGCTCGGCAATCTCGGTCCTGCCGTCTCGGCGGGTCGCTCGGTCTTGATGTACGGCCCTCCGGGCAACGGGAAATCCAGTATTTCCAACGGCATCCGCGACGCGCTCGGCGATCACGTCTATGTCCCGCACGCGATTGAATATGCCTCACAGGTCATCACCGTCTATGACCCCATCGTGCACAGCCAGATCAAGGAGCAGGAGCAAGACCCTACATCTCTGCGCCGCATCACCCGCTATGATGCACGCTATGTCCGCTGCGCGCGGCCTGCTGTGATTACGGGCGGTGAATTGACCATCGACATGCTCGATCTGGTCTACAATCCAACTGCCAAAACCTATCAGGCCCCGCTCCAGCTTAAATCCACAGGCGGTATCTTCATCGTCGACGACCTTGGCCGCCAGAAAGAGCCGCCACAGGCCATCGTCAACCGCTGGATCGTCCCGCTGGAGGAAAGCAAGGATATCCTCGCATTGCAATCGGGCGAAAAATTCGAGGTGCCTTTCGACACGCTTGTGATCTTCTCCACCAACTTTCACCCGAACGAGATATTTGACCAAGCTGCCCTACGCCGTATCTTCTTCAAGATCAAAATTGACGGGCCGGATCAGGCGAACTTCCTTAAAATCTTCGCCATGATGGCCAAGAAGCGCAAGATGCCACTGGATGAGGCAACCCTCATCCACCTGCTGAAGAACAAATACCCCACCATCGACAACGTCTATGCCAACTACCAGCCGATCTTTTTGATCGATCAGATTATCGCCATCTGCGAATTCGAGGGCATCCCATACCAGATGTCACCCGAGCTGATGGACCGCGCATGGGCCAACATGTTCGTGCGCGACGAACACATCGTGAAATAATGCGTTCCCGCACGGGCATTGCTGGCTGCGGCCGCATGGGCGCGCCAATGCTGGCTGCTCTGCGCGCGGCAGGCCTGCCCGCGCGCGGCTATGATGTTGTCCCGATGGACAGCCCCCACATTACCGATGACATCGCGGTCTTCGCCGAAGACCTCGATACGCTCATCACAGTGGTCCGCGACATTGACCAGACAGAAGCGGTGCTCTTTGGCGATCAAAACCTCGCCGCCACGCCCACGCTCATTCGTATTATCATCTGCTCGACCCTCTCGCCCAGATATGTCACCTCCCTGCGCGCCCGCATCCCATCCCATATCGCCCTGATCGACGCGCCGATGTCTGGCGCCCAAATCGCCGCACAAGAAGGCCGCCTGAGCTTTATGCTGGGTGGCGACAGCGCGGATATCGACGGCGCAATGCCGCTCTTCCATGCCATGGGCAAACACTTTCACCGCATGGGCGACTACGGCTCGGGCATGCAGGCAAAAGTGCTCAACAACCTGCTCGCCGCCTCGAATACCGCAATGACCCGCCTTGTGCTTGAATGGGCCGACGCCGCCAATCTGGACATAAGCGCGCTGCTTGATCTCATTCACACCTCATCAGGTCAGAACTGGTTCGCCAGCGGCTTCAATTCCATCGAATTCGCCCGCGACGGCCACGCCCCTGACAACACAATTGCCATTCTTGTCAAAGACATCGCCAGCGCCCTTGATGCAGCACCTGAGCAGGCCGACACCACCCTCCCCGAAACCATCCAGACCCAAATTGCCAATCTGAAACCCCGCCTGAAATAGCCCTACCTTTCTTTTGGTCGCAAATATCCCGGGGGAATCGTGCCCAAAGGCACGATGGGGGCTGGCCCCCCTTCGCACCGGCCCTAAATTAAGCCCATGCGCAAACTCCCCCAAATCTTTCAGGACTGGTTCGCCTCAAAAGGCTGGTCCATCCACCCCCACCAACAAGCCATGCTGGACCGCGCAGATGCGCCCGCCCTCATGCTTATCGCGCCCACAGGCGGCGGCAAAACCCTCTCGGGCTTCCTGCCCACGTTGATCGACCTGCATGATGCGCCCCACGGCGGCATGCACACCCTCTACATTTCCCCGCTCAAGGCGCTGGCCGCAGACATCAAACGCAACCTGCGCACGCCCATTGAAGAAATGAAGCTCGACATCCGCGTGGAGGAACGCACCGGCGACACCACAGCCACCATGCGCAAACGCCAGCGCGCCGACCCGCCCCATATCTTTCTCACCACACCAGAAAGCCTGGCACTGCTGGTGAGCTATGAAGACGCCCCGCGCATGTTCCGCGGTCTCAAACGCGTGGTGATTGATGAGATCCACGCGCTGGCAGAAAGCAAGCGTGGCGACCAGATGATGCTTGCACTGGCCCGCCTGCAAACCATCTGCCCCGATCTCAAACGCGTCGGCCTCTCCGCCACTGTCGAAGACCCCGCCGCCATCGCCCACCTTATGGCCCGCCACCCCGATCCTTGCGAAATTCTCGAAGCCGATGCTGGCCCGCCGCCCGACATCCAGATGCTCCAGATTGACGAGCCGCCCCCATGGTCTGGCGGTGGTGCGGCCTATGCCATCCCCGCCGTGCTCGAACAGGTAAAGCAACACAGCACCACACTCATTTTCCACAATACCCGCGCGCAGGCCGAGATTTTCTTCCACAAACTCTGGCTGGCGAATGAAGAAGGCCTGCCCATCGGCATCCACCACGGCAGCCTCGACCGCGAGCAGCGCACCCGCGTCGAGGCCGCGATGGTACGCGGTGATCTGCGCGCCATTGTCTGCACTGGTTCCCTCGATCTGGGGCTTGATTGGGGCGATGTGGACCTTGTGATCCAGATCGGGGCGCCCAAGGGCGTCAAGCGTCTGGTCCAGCGCATCGGCCGCGCCAACCACCGCTATAACGCGCCCTCCAAGGCGCTGCTGGTCCCTGCTAACCGCTTTGAGGTCGTCGAATGTGTGGCGGCGCTTGAAGCTGTCCTCGATGGCGAACTTGACGGCGATCCGCGCGGCGCTGGCCCCCGCGATGTGCTGTGCCAACATATTCTCATCACTGCCTGCGCAGGTCCGTTTCATGCCGACGCCCTTTATGCCGAGGTCACCTCCGCAGGCGCATACTCCACCCTCACCCGAGAACAATTCGACGCCTGCCTCGATTTCTGCGCCACAGGCGGCTACGCCCTGCGCGCTTATGACAAATGGCAGCGCCTGATACAGCGGCCAGACGGGTTGTGGCAACTCCGCGACCCCCGCGCGGCCCGCAACATCCGCATGAACATCGGCACCATCCAAGACACCGATACGCTCAAGGTCCGCATGAAGCGTAACCGCGGCGGTAAACCCTTGGGCGAGATCGAGGAGGGCTTTGCCGCGACCCTCACACCGGGTGATACCTTCCTCATCGGGGGCCAGATCGTCAAATATGAGGGCCTGCGCGAGATGACCGTCGAGGTTTCCCGCGACAGCGCCAAAAAGCCGAAGGTCGCCACATTCCTCGGCACGAAATTCGCCACATCCACCCAGCTCAGCGCCCGCGTGCAGCGCATGTTTACGCAAGACAGCTGGCCCGAGCTGCCGTCCCACACGGCCCAATGGCTTGAATTGCAACGCACCCACAGCCAACTGCCGCAACCCGGCCGCCTGCTGGTAGAGAGCTTCCCCCACGATGGGCGCGCCCAGACAGTGATCTACGGCTTTGCGGGCCGAAACGGCCAGCAGACGCTGGGCCTGCTGCTCAGCAAGCGCATGGAGGAGATGGGCCACAGTCCGCTCGGCTTCGTTGCTACCGATTATGCCACGCTGATCTGGTCGCTTGATCCCGTAGAAGACGCTGACGCTCTGCTCGACCCTCACGCCCTGCAAAACGGGGTGGAAACGTGGTTAGCAGGCAATGCCGTGATGAAGCGCACGTTCCGCGCCTCCGCGACCATCGCAGGGCTGATAGAGCGCAACTCGCCGCAGGCGCGCAAATCTGGTCGGCAGGCCACCTTCAGCTCCGACATCCTGTATGACACGCTGACACGATACGACCCTGACCACCTGATGCTGGAGATCACCCGCGAGGAAGCTCTGCGTGGCCTCGTGGACTTTGGCCGTATCGAGGAAATGCTGGAACGCACGAAGGGCCACATCGACCATTTGCAGCTGCCCCGCGTGAGCCCTCTATCTGCGCCGCTGTTTCTTGAAATGGGCCGCGTCCCCGTCAAGGGCGACGCTGAAGAGCGCTTACTTGCTGAGGAATCCGCACGTCTGATGGAGCAATCGGGCCTTGCGCAGATCACCCCTGGCCCCTCCGACAAACCGCGTTGGCGCGTCGGCTACTAGGCCCCTTGCGGGCAGTGCGATTATCTTTCAAACCTGCGGCCATGAAGGGCTATAATTTCACTCTTTCAGGTGCGTCCCTGACCGCCCTTGGCTCTGGCGCACTCTGGTGGCCAGACGAAAGCCTGCTGGTCGTCTCGGATCTACACTTGGGCAAATCCGAACGGATTGCGCGGCGCGGCGGCACTACCCTGCCCCCTTACGAGACCCGCGACACGCTCACGCGGCTGGCGGCTGATCTTGCGCTGTGCAATGCGAGCACGGTGATCTGTCTGGGCGACAGCTTCGATGATATCGCCGCCTCGCAAGCGCTGCCCGAAGAAGAGCGCCAGTGGATTTTCCAGCTACAGGCAGGCCGCCGCTGGGTCTGGATCGAGGGCAACCACGATCCCGGACCGATCGAGTTCGGCGGCGCGCATCTGGCCGAACTCCCCCTGCCCCCGCTAACCTTTCGCCATATTGCACAAACAGGTGGCAGCGGTGAAATCTCGGGCCACTATCATCCAAAAGCATCCCTTGCCCTGCGTGGCCGCACCATCACACGGCCCGCGTTCCTCATTGACACCGACCGCGTGATCATGCCCGCTTACGGCACATATACTGGCGGATTGCGCGCCAACGCGCCTGTGCTCTCGAACCTGATGCGCGCGGAGGCGATTGCCGTGCTCACAGGTCCCGCCCCCACCGCCATTCCGCTACAGAGGTAAACCATGGACACCACATCAAGCGACCGCATCCACACCAGCTTCAATGCGCAATCCATGATGGCCACGCTGGGGGCCGAGATAGACCATATCGAAGAAGGGCTGGTCCGTATCACCGCCCCCATCCTTGAGGGTGCGAAACAGCAACAGGGCTTCGGCCACGCGGGTCTGACCTTTTCCATCGGCGACAGTGCTGCGGGCTATGCCGCTCTCACGGTGATGCCGCTGGACATGGAAGTGGTCACCGCCGAGATCAAGATCAATCTTATCGCTCCTGCGCGCGGGCAGCGCCTGATTGCAACGGGCCGCATCATCAAGCCGGGCAAGCGGCTATGCGTGGTCACGTCCGAAGTGCACGCCGATCAAGACGGCCAGCAGACCCTCATCGCGATCCTCCAAGGCACGATGGTCCCCGTCCCGCGCTAGAACAGACCCGCGTCTTGTGCCGCTTTGCGAAAACTGCGGCTTACAGGCACGTCGGCCCCGTCCGCCATCACCAGCACATCGCGCCCGCCCTCGCGGCGGTGCTTAGCCACGGCCTGCGCGGCGATCCAGTGGGAGCGGTGGACCTGCAGTCCCTTATCCGACAGCTCAGAGATCGCATCGCCCAGCCGCATCAGGATCAGCGTGCTGCCGCGCGCTGTGACCACATTGAGGTAATGATCCTGCGCCTCGATCCGGACCAGCGGTCCACGGACGTCAATCGGGAGACGGCGCATGAAAGTATCTTCCGGTTTTTGGGACACCGCTGGCGTGAGCACCGCAACAATCAGATATACCGAAATCGTCACAAGCCAGACCGCGCCCGTGAGATAGGCCCAATCGGTCCAACCGCCCCATCCCTCAAACAGCAGCGTGTTGACCAGATGCGACAGCCCCGCGATCACCAGCACAAATACTGTCCAGACCCCGATGCGCCCCACCTTCCCATACCGCTGCGCCAAGGCCTGCGCGCCAAAGCTCAGCACAATCGATATCGCCGACACGCCGCCCCAATAAAGCGCACGCCCGCCCAGACCCATCGCATCCAGCGTGCCGAACGGCCCCGCCACCGCCGTCAGTGCCGTCACCACCACCCAGATCATCAGCGGCACACGGTGGCGCGATATTTCACGAAGCGCGAGTTGCATCGGGGCCTGCGTCCTTGTCATTCACGTATGCTGCGGGACTTCCCGCGTAACGCAACTGGCCCCCTAAGTACGAGATTGCCACAAGAAACAGGCACAAGACAATGGAGCCTGCACATGACCCTCACCCCTCTCGCCGATGCCTCCCTGATGATCCAGATCCATACCGCCTTTGCCGTGGCAGCCGCAGCGCTGACCCTCGCAATCTTTAGCCTGCGCAAGGGCAGCCGCCACCACCGCATCATGGGCTGGATGTGGGTCACTATGATGGCGACAGTCGCAGTCAGCAGCTTCTGGATCAGCACGATCAAACTCATCGGCCCGTTCAGCCCGATCCATCTGCTCTCCATCTTCGTACTGTTGCAACTGGTGGGCAGCGTGCGCGCCGCCCGCAGCGGACGCATCACCGATCACAAACGCTATATGCAAGGCATGTCCATCGGCGCGCTCGCCATCACGGGCGCGCTGACCCTTTTTCCGGGACGCATCATGCATGCGGTAGTTCTAGGCGGTTAGCCCCTCAGGCTCGGCCAACCCGTGCGCGCGACAGCAGGCCGTGACCGTGTTGGCCAACAGGCAAGCAATCGTCATCGGCCCCACACCACCGGGCACAGGCGTGATCGCGCCAGCAACCTCCGAGGCGCTGGCAAATTCCACGTCGCCCAGCAACTTGGACTTGCCTGGCTTGTCTGGATGCGGGATGCGCGTGATGCCTACATCAATGACCGTCGCTCCGGGTTTCACCCAATCACCCTGCACCATCTCGGCGCGGCCCACGGCTGCGACCAGAATATCCGCACGGCGGCAGACATCGGCCAGATCGCGGGTCCGCGAATGGGCAATCGTTACAGTGCAGTTTTCTTGCAAAAGCAATTGCGCCATCGGCTTTCCGAACAGGTTCGAGCGTCCGACAACAACAGCATCCATTCCCGACATATTCCCGATCTCGTCACGCAGCAGCATCAGACACCCGAGCGGCGTGCAGGACACCAGCCCCGTTTCGCCACTGGCCAGCAGGCCCGCATTGGTGACACTTAGCCCGTCAACATCTTTGGCAGGGTTGATCCGCGCCACGACGCGGCGCTCGTCAAGGTGATCGGGTACAGGGAACTGGCACAGGATACCATGCACACTCGGGTCGTCGTTGAGCTTATCAATCACCGCAAACAATGCCTCTTCGGTCACATCCGCAGGCAGCTTGTGCTCAAAGGAGGCCATGCCAACCTCGACCGTCTGGCGATGCTTGGCCGCTACGTAAACCTCGGAGGCAGGGTCCTCCCCCACCAGCACAACCGCGAGGCCGGGCGTGATGCCGTGATCCGTTTTGAGCCGTGTCACATGGTCAGCAACCTGCCCCCGCACCCGTGCTGCAAATTCCTTGCCATCAATAATCGTCGCCGTCATCTCACCGCGTCCTTCTTCTTTATTTTGCCCTTAAACTGAGGTTTGGCCCTTTGAGGCCAAATCAAAACGGGAGGCGGGTCAACCCCGTCTCCCGTTTTCCTCTTGTCCAGATGCCCTAGAACAGACCTTCAACTTCGCCCGCGTCGTTCAAACCGATGCTCTCAGCCGATGGTACCCGTGGCAGCCCCGGCATGGTCATGATCTCACCGCAGATCGCCACCACGAACCCTGCACCCGCCGACAGGCGTACTTCACGCACAGGAATGTCAAAGCCCGTTGGCGCGCCGCGCTCGTTGGGATCAGTGGTAAAGCTGTATTGCGTCTTGGCCATACAAACAGGCAGATTGCCATAGCCCTGCTCTTCCCATTCCTTGAGCTGGTTGAGGATTTTCTGATCCATTTGTGCGCCGTCTGCACGATAGATTTTCGTAGCAATCGTGTTGATCTTCTCGGCCAGTGGCATGTCATCGGGATAGATCGGTGCGAAATTGCGTTCACCTGCCTCGATGGTTTCCACCACTTTGGTCGCCAGATCAGCAGAGCCTTCGGAGCCAAGCTCCCAGTGGCGCGACAGTACCGCCTCGGCGCCTTGGGTTGCGACATAGTCCTTCACGGCCTGCACTTCGGCATCCGTGTCGGTGACGAAATGGTTGATCGCAACAACCACCGGAACGCCAAAGCTCTTCATGTTCTCGATGTGGCGGCCAAGGTTGGCACAACCGTTCTGCACCGCCTCGACGTTCTCGCCACCAAGGTCGGCCTTGGCCACGCCACCGTTCATTTTCATGGCGCGCACAGTGGCCACCACAACCACGCATGAGGGCGCCAGCCCCGCTTTGCGGCACTTGATGTTCAGGAACTTCTCGGCACCAAGGTCCGCGCCAAAGCCCGCTTCGGTCACCACATAATCGGCAAGTTTCAGCGCAGTTGTTGTGGCAATGACAGAGTTACAGCCATGCGCGATATTGGCGAAAGGACCGCCATGAACGAACGCAGGATTGTTTTCCAGCGTCTGTACGATGTTGGGCTGCATCGCGTCCTTGAGCAAAACGGTCATCGCGCCATGCGCTTTGATATCGCGCGCAAAGACGGGGGATTTGTCGCGGCGGTAAGCTACGATCATGCTACCCAGACGCTCTTGCAGGTCTGCAAGGTCCTTGGCCAGACACAGGATCGCCATCACTTCGGACGCAACCGTGATGTCAAAGCCCGCCTCACGCGGGAAGCCGTTGGCAACGCCGCCAAGGCTCGCCGTGATCTGACGCAACGCACGGTCGTTCATGTCGACAACTCGGCGCCACACCACGCGGCGGGTGTCGATCTCGAGCGCGTTACCCCAGTAAATGTGGTTGTCGATCATCGCAGACAGCAACGAATGCGCGGAGGTGATCGCGTGGAAGTCGCCTGTGAAATGCAGGTTCATCTCTTCCATGGGAACGATCTGGGCATAGCCACCACCAGCGGCCCCGCCTTTCATGCCGAAGTTAGGCCCAAGCGACGCTTCGCGGATACACATGGCTGCGTTCTTGCCGATGCGGTTCAAACCGTCACCAAGACCCACGGTCGTCGTTGTCTTGCCTTCACCCGCAGGTGTCGGGTTGATCGCGGTTACGAGGATCAGCTTACCGTCTTTGCGGCCCTGAACGGAATTGATGAACGTCTGGGAGACTTTCGCTTTGTCATGGCCATAGGGGAGCAAATCCTCATGCGAAATCCCAAGCTTTGCGCCAATCTCCTGAATTGGTTTCTTGGTCGCTTCGCGCGCGATTTGAATGTCGGTTTTGAAAGCCATGGTATCCCCCATAAATATGCCGCTTCGGCCTGTTCTAACATTGGCATACAAGCGCATGCCAGCACAGCACGTCAGGATTGCGACATATCAAAGCTGCCTTGCGGCGCAGATGCCCCCCAGCGTTTCGTTTAAGAAACCTCCGCACAGTCACCCTGCAAAAGCACTTGTCATTTTGAACGCGCAGGTCATTATTGTTGACCTAACTATAAAACAGGGAATCTACGATGAAACTCACGACGGCACTGACGATGACCGCCATGCTTTTGACCACTGCTGCACCGCTGAGCGCCGAGACGCTCCGCTGGGCGCGCTCTGGCGATGCATTGACGCTTGATCCACACGCCCAGAACGAAGGGCCAACCCACACCATCCGCCACCAGATGTACGAGCCACTGATCATCCGTGACGTGACAGGCGCATTCGTGCCCACACTGGCCACCGACTGGGCACCAAAGGCCGACGACCCGAACGTCTGGGTCTTTAACCTGCGCGAAGGTGTGAAATTCCACGATGGCGCTGACTTTACCGCCGAGGACGTGGTGTTTAGCTTTAACCGCGCCAAGCAGCCCAACTCGGATATGAAAGAGCTTATCGGCTCCATCACCGAGGTGCGCGCTGTGGATGATTTCACTGTCGAGATCGTCACAGACGGGCCAAACCCGATCCTGCCCTCCAACCTGACCAACCTGTTCATGATGGACAAAGGCTGGACCGAGGCGAACAACACAGTCGACGTGCAGGACTTTGAAGGCGGCGAAATCACGCACGCAACCCTCAACGTAAACGGCACCGGCCCCTACACGCTGACCAGCCGCGAGCCTGATGTGAAAACCGTCATGACCCGCAATGAAAACTACTGGGGCATCAACGACTTCCCCATGGAAGTAAGCGAGATCGTCTACACCCCGATCCAGAACGCCGCTACCCGCGTGGCCGCCATGCTGTCGGGTGAGATCGACTTCCTGCAAGACATGCCCGTGCAAGACCTCGAGCGTGTGAACGCCGCCGACGGTCTGGTGGTCAAGCAGGCACCACAGAACCGCGTGATCTTCTTTGGCATGAACCAAGGCGCGGATGACATAGAGGCGGATAACATCGATGGTAAGAACCCGCTGGCGGACGTGCGCGTGCGCAAGGCGATGTCCATGGCCATCAACCGCGATGCCATCAAGCAGGTCGTTATGCGCGGTCAGTCACAGCCTGCGGGTATGATCGCCCCGCCCTTCGTGAACGGCTGGACCGCCGAGATGGACGCGGAGTCCTCCACTGATATCGAAGGTGCAAAGGCGCTGATGGAAGAGGCAGGATATGCCGACGGTTTCTCCATTCGCCTTGATTGCCCGAACGATCGCTATGTCAACGACGAGGGCATCTGTCAGGCGGCCGTGGGCATGTTGGGCCAGATCGGCGTCACCGTGAACCTTGATGCCAAGCCAAAGGCACAGCACTTCCCGCTGATCACCGATGGCAGCACAGACTTCTATATGCTCGGTTGGGGCGTGCCGACTTACGACTCCGAGTATGTGTTCAACTTCCTTGTACACGGTCGCGAAGAAGAAATCGGTACGTGGAACGGTACAGGTTTCAACGATGCCGATCTGAACGCAAAGATCAAATCGCTGGCCTCCAACACAGACCTTGAGGCACGCAACGCCGACATCGCCAGCATCTGGCGCACTGTGCAGGACGAAGCGCTCTATATCCCGATCCACCATCAGGTGCTGAACTGGGGCATGGCAGAGAACGTCGGTATCGAAGTCGATGCCGAAGACCAGCCAAAGGTCAAATTCTTCACCATGAAGTAAACGCTACGCGGCGCGCCTGAGAAATCGGGCGCGCCGCTACCTGCTTGCCCCGCGCGGCAATGCCCATTATTCCATCGATCCTTATCTGACCACGGCGTGCCCTGCGCGCTCAACCCTCTGAGGCGCTTGCCATGCTGGCCTATATCATCCGCCGCGTTGCCCAATCCGCGCTTGTCCTGCTTGTGGTGGGCCTTGCCGCATTCTCTATGTTCCGTTTCGTCGGCGATCCCGTCGAGAACATGCTGGGCCAAGAACGCACCGCCGCCGACATCGAGCGGCTGCGCGAACAGCTTGGCCTCGACCAGAATTTCGTCGTGCAATATTACAAATTCCTAGAAGGCGCTGTGCAGGGTAATTTCGGCGTCAGCTACCGCCAAGGACGCCCAGTGGCAGAGATATTGATCGAGCGCGCGCCCGCCACGCTGGAGCTTGCCGCCGTGTCGGGGGTGCTGGCAATTCTCTTTGGCATCGCCTTGGGCGTGTTCACCGCCATTCGCCGCGACGGGTGGGTCGCAAACGGGATTATGTCAGCGTCCCTTATCGGCGTCTCGCTGCCAACTTTTCTCATCGGCATCCTGCTGATCTACATCTTCTCGGTAGAACTCGGCTGGCTCCCCAGTTTCGGACGGGGAGAGACGGTACAGGTCGGCAACTGGTCCACCGGTTTTCTGACTTCCTCAGGCCTCAAAGCACTTGTCTTGCCCTCCATAACACTGGGCCTCTACCAAATGACCCTCATCATGCGGCTGGTCCGCTCCGAAATGCTCGAAGTGCTGCGGCAGGACTACATCCGCTTTGCGCGTGCCCGTGGACTGCGTAGCCGCGCGATCAACTTCCGCCACGCGCTCAAAAACACCATGGTTCCCGTGATCACCGTGATCGGGCTACAGGTTGGCTCCATTATCGCCTTCGCCATCATCACCGAGACTGTGTTCCAATGGCCGGGCGTGGGTCTGCTGTTCATCAACGCGGTGCAATTTGTCGATATCCCTGTGATGGCGGCCTATCTAATGCTCATTTCCGTCATGTTCGTCTCGATCAACCTTATCGTCGACATGCTTTATTTCCTCATTGATCCGCGCTTGCGGCTCGACCGCGCGGGAGGCCACTGATGACCGATACATCCCATAAATCAGACGCTGAGATCATCGCACCCAAACTGGCCGAGAAGTCACGCCTGCGCGTCTTCCTCGACAGCGATATCTTCTATGCTTTCCGCCGCTCGCCTGTAGCGGTCGTGTCCACTGTTGTTGTGCTTATTCTCGTGCTTTCGGCTGTCTTCGCACCGCTGGTTGCACCCACGAACCCCTTCGACCCCTCGTCGCTCAACCTGATGAACGGCTTTTCCTCGCCGATGCAGCCCAACGCCTTTACAGGTGATACCTTCCTGTTGGGCACCGACGATCAGGGGCGAGACGTCTTTTCCACCATCCTCTACGGCATGCGCGTTTCGCTGTTTGTGGGCGTAGCGGCCGTGCTGCTGGCAATGGTTCTGGGCATCACGCTGGGCCTGATCTCAGGCTATGTGGGTGGCTGGACCGAGACGATCATCATGCGCGTGGCAGACGTGCAGCTCACCTTCCCCTCCATCCTCATCGCCATGCTGATCTTTGGCGTGGCCAAAGGGTTCACCCCTGTTGAATACCGCGATCAAATGGCAATCTGGGTACTGATCCTGGCAATTGGGCTCAGCGATTGGGTGCAATTCGCGCGCGTCGTGCGCGGGGCCACGCTGGTCGAGAAGCGCAAGGAATACGTCGAGGCCGCGCGCCTCATTGGCCGCACGCCCTTCGCCATTATGCTGCGCCACATCCTGCCAAATGTGCTCTCGCCCGTGCTGGTTATTGCGACGATCTCACTCGCGCTGGCCATCATCGCCGAAGCGACCCTCAGCTTTCTCGGCGTCGGCGCCCCTGCGACACAGCCGTCGCTCGGGACGCTCATCCGCATCGGCCAAGGCTACCTCTTCTCTGGCGAGTGGTGGATTCTCCTCTTCCCCGCCGTCACCCTGCTGATGCTGGCGCTCAGCGTGAACTTGCTGGGCGACTGGCTCCGCGATGCTTTGAACCCGAGGTTGCGCTGATGTCCGATCCTGTCCTCTCAATCCGTAACCTCTGCGTCGAAATCCCCACGCGCGCGGGCATCGTGCGCCCCGTAGACAGTGTAAGCTACGATATCGCGGCAGGTGAAATCCTCGGCGTGGTCGGCGAAAGCGGCGCGGGGAAGTCCATGGCGGGTAACGCCGTGATTGGCCTTCTGAACCCACCTGCCCGCATCGCCTCTGGCGAGATTTGGCTGAACGGCAAACGTATCGACACGCTTAAGGGCGACGCCATGCGCCGGTTGTGCGGCAAACATATCGGTATGGTGTTCCAGGACCCGCTTACCTCCCTCAATCCGCTGCTGAGTATCGGTGACCAGCTTACCGAAACGATGCTCACCCACCTCGACATCTCTCGCGAGGACGCCCGCAAACGCGCCATCGCCGCCCTTGAAGAAGTCGGCATCCCCGGTGCGGCCGAGCGGATCGACAGCTACCCGCATGAATTCAGCGGCGGCATGCGCCAGCGTGTCGTGATCGCCCTCGCCCTGTGCGCCGAACCATCGCTCGTGATCGCGGACGAGCCGACAACCGCCCTCGACGTTTCGGTCCAGGCGCAGATCATCGCACTGCTGAAACGCCTCTGCCGCAACCGTGGCACTGCCGTTATGCTCATCACCCACGACATGGGCGTAATCGCCGAGGCCGCAGACCGCGTTGCCGTGATGTACGCAGGCCGCCTTGCCGAGCTGGGCAGCGTGCGCGATGTGCTCACCGCGCCCAGACACCCCTATACCCACGGCCTCATGGCCTCTACGCCGCTGGCCTCCGCAGGACAGCCGCGCCTGCACCAGATCGAAGGAGCCATGCCGCGTCTGACGGCTATTCCCGAAGGCTGCCCCTTTAATCCACGCTGCGAGCGGGCCGCGGACAAATGCCGTCAAGCCCCCGCACCCCGAATAGTAGACGGCCAAGCGGCCTGCTGGTTCCCCCGTGTGGCCGAGGAGGCCTCCTGATGTCACTGATCTCCGTCCGACACCTCACCCGCACGTTCGATGTGTCAAAGCCATGGCTCAACCGCGTGATCGAGCGGCGCAAGAAGGCCTTTCTCACCGCGGTCTCCGAGGTTGATTTCAACGTCGAGGCCCAGACCACCTATGCGTTGGTCGGCGAGAGCGGCTCGGGCAAATCCACCATCGGGCGCATGCTTGTGGGGCTGCTTACGCCAACCAGCGGTGATGTGGAGATCAACGGCGTCAACCTTGCCTCCGAGACGGACGCCGCGAAAATCGACCACATCCGTTCCGACATCCAGATGATCTTCCAGGACCCTTTTGCCTCGCTCAACCCGCGCTGGCGCGTGCGTGACATCATCGTGGAGCCTGTGGCCGCCCGCGGTGGCGACACAACTGGGCTGGCCGAGAAACTGCTGGAGCAAGTCGGGCTATCGGCCCTCGACGCAGGTAAGTTCCCGCACGAGTTTTCAGGCGGTCAGCGCCAGCGTATCTGCATCGCCCGCGCGCTCTCCTCGGAACCAAAGCTCATCGTCTGCGACGAGCCGACCTCCGCGCTCGACGTCTCCGTACAGGCTCAGGTCCTCAATCTGATGAGCGATCTCAAAGACAACTTCGGCCTCACCTACGTGCTCATCAGCCACGACCTCACCGTGGTGCGCCACATGGCCGACCGCATCGGCGTGCTCTATCTGGGCCGCTTGGTCGAGGAGGCAGCACCCGAGGATCTCTTCAACAACACCAAACATCCCTACACGCAAATGCTGCTGGAGGCGGCCCCTCGCATGGACGGGTTTGGCCGCGAGGCTAAATTGCCAGAGGGTGAGATCCCCGATCCGATCAATCCACCCTCAGGCTGTGCGTTTAACCCGCGCTGCCCGCTTGCGGTGGAGCGGTGCCGCACCGAGCGGCCAAAGATGCGCGATATCGGCAATACCCGCGTCGCCTGTCACCTCGCAGAGTAGCGCTCAGAGCATCGTGGGCGCCCAAGGCCGCTGATCGGGAATATGCAGCCGCATCTTCTCACCCAGCACCAGTGTCCCCTCCCGCTCGACCCACGCAGTCACGCCGCGACGGCTCTTGGACGCCCCTTTGATCGCGGCGCCTTTGCCCGGCATGTCTTCCTCTATCCCGCGCGCAGGCAGCATGCAGGGATGGTTCTCCATATCCACGACGATCGTCGCCCCCGAGGCCGCTTGCAGCCGCGAGGATGGCGGGACATGGGTGAAATCGGCAATCCCCTCGATCACAAGTGTCGCCCCCATATAGCTGGGGTCGAGCTTCTCAATCCCCATCGCGGCGGCAATCGCGGCCAGTTCCTCGGCGCTCATGACACACAGCTGGCGGGTATTGCGTATCTCCGTGTCGCGCGGATATTGCGACAGTACGCGACTGCATGACGGCCGCGTGAGCCCGCCGTGATCTTCTCCCGCAGGACCGGCGAAATTCAAATCCAACCGCTCTTGTGGCGCCGCCTGCAAATCCGAAGCACGGTCGGGAACAACGCCCAGCCATGTGATCGTTGCATAAAAGTCCGTCGGGATAAGAGCTGGCATCAAAGGTCTCCTTTCCTGCAATCGTGCAGGTCATGGCCAAAAAAGAAAAGGCCCCGCACGATGCAGGGCCTATGATCTTTTGTGTCGTCCGATTCACGTAATGTGATCAGGCAGAGGGTTCAGGCTCCATCCCGCCTGACGGAGGGTTTTTCTTACCCTTGGCCTTCGGGATCGCTGTGATGCTCGGCGCGGAGCCACTGTCAGGCTTGTCGTCATCCTCAGGCTCGGTCGGCGGATTGCCCGCCATCACGCGCTTGATCTCTTCGCCTGTCAGTGTCTCATACTCAAGCAGGCCTTGGGCCAGACGCTCGAACTCTTCTGCGTTGTCCTCGATAAGCTTATAGGCGCGCGCATAGCCTTCGTCGATGATGCGCTTTACCTCTGCTTCAATCAGCTCCTTGGTCGCCGCCGAGATGCTGAAGCCCCCCGCGCCGCCATTCGCCTGATAGCCAGCCGCAGCTTCCTGATAGTCGATGTTGCCGACCTTGTCGGACATGCCATAACGCATCACCATCGCACGGGCGAGTTGGCTCGCCTGCATAATGTCACCGACAGGTCCGGAGGACACGGATTCAGCGCCGTACTTCCAGATTTCTGCCGCCTTGCCCGCCATTGTCATGGCGATACGCTCCTCGGCTTCATCCTTGAACATTTGCAGCTTGTCCATCTCGGGCAGGCTCATCACCATGCCAAGCGCACCACCGCGGGGGATAATCGTCGCTTTGTAGACGGGGTCACATTTCGGCAGCTTGATGCCGACAATCGCGTGGCCTGCCTCGTGATAAGCCGTCTTTTCCTTCTGGTCCTGCGTAAGCACCATCGAGCGGCGCTCCGCCCCCATCATGATCTTGTCCTTGGCGCTCTCGAAATCGAGCATCGCCACGAAACGTCGTCCAACGCGGGCCGCGGTCAGGGCCGCCTCGTTCACGAGGTTGGCGAGATCAGCACCGGAGAAACCGGGTGTACCACGCGCAATGATCCGCAAATCAACGTCAGGGCCAAGCGGCGTCTTGCGCGCATGCACGCCCAAAATCTTCTCGCGGCCTTTGATGTCGGGATTGCCGACAGTCACCTGACGGTCAAAACGACCGGGGCGCAGCAACGCAGGGTCCAGCACGTCTTTACGGTTGGTCGCAGCGATAATGATCACGCCTTCGTTGGCCTCAAAACCGTCCATCTCGACCAACAGCTGGTTGAGCGTTTGTTCACGCTCGTCATTACCGCCACCATAGCCAGCTCCACGAGAACGGCCCACGGCGTCAATCTCGTCGATAAAGACGATACAGGGCGCGTTCTTCTTGGCCTGCTCGAACATGTCGCGCACACGGCTCGCACCGACGCCCACGAACATTTCGACAAAGTCGGAGCCGGAGATAGTGAAGAACGGCACACCCGCCTCACCCGCAATCGCACGCGCAAGCAGTGTCTTACCCGTACCGGGAGGGCCCTCAAGCAGAGCGCCTTTTGGAATTTTACCGCCCAAGCGGCTGAACTTCTGCGGATTGCGCAGGAACTCTACGATCTCTTCAAGCTCTTCTTTGGCCTCGTCGATGCCCGCAACATCATCAAAGGTCACACGGCCATGCTTTTCGGTGAGCATTTTGGCCTTCGATTTGCCAAAGCCCATCGCGCCGCCTTTGCCGCCGCCCTGCATGCGGTTCATGAAGTAGATCCACACACCGATCAGCAACAGGATTGGAAGCAGTGAGACGAGGAACGTCTGCAAACCGCTTTCCTGCTGGCTCTCGGCGCGGAAGGGCACGTCATTGTCGGTCAACAGTTGAGTGACTTCGGCATCGGACGGCTTAATCGAGACATAGTCATTCCCGTCCGACTGGCGAAAGCGCACCTGCTCCCCGTCGAGGGTCACGTTGCTCACGTTGCCATTCTCGACGGACGTTACGAAGTCGGAATAACTGATCTCACGGTTCTGCATGCCACCGCCAGTGCCGCCACCGTTGAATAGGTTAAACAGCGAAAAGACGAGAACCAGCAAAACTGCCCAAAATGCGAGATTGCGAAAATTGCCCAAGGAAACTCTCCTGAATACATTCGGCCAAAGGGAGACTCCTCCAGCCACTCTCCTAAGATAGAGACTGCCGCGATTTGTTCAATGCGAAACGAGGAAAGAGGTGAAATCTGCGACGATCTGTGCAGTCCACTCGTCATTGTATCGCGCAAGGGGGGCAGCAACCAGCATATCACCGCGCCAGACACTGGGGGATGCCGTCAACGTAGGCCGCGGCAGACCCGTTTCGCGCCAGTCTGGCAGCTGACCAATCGCCTCGCCCAAGGCCCGAATCTTCAGATCGGGCGCATGCGGCCCCTCCAGCCGCCAACGCGTGTCCCAGAGTGCATCCGTAGCTGTTACCAAATCCTTAACCGCGTTATATTCGCGTGTGATCCGGAATTGGCCCTTCCGCTTCAAGATCATACAGCCTGCGATCGTCTTGCGCTGCTGGTCTGCCACATCCACGTCGAGCAACCCGGCCCGTACCCCACGCGGCGGATAGTCGTTCGATCCCACCCATTGTAGCGCCGCCGTGATCAGCCTGCGCTCAATCTCCGCAGGAATTGGCGGCTCAGGGCGCTCGGGTAGCAACAAATCGCCTGCCTCCTGCATCACATGCAGTTCAGCCTCCTGCCGGGCGTAATGCACCAGCGCAGCTTGCGCCTCGCGCAATGCAACCGCCGAAGCGTGGATCGTGTTCACTGTAACGCCCAAATCGTCCAACAACGGCAATGCTTTGCGCGCCCGCGTCCGCAGATATTGCGGGTCATCATTGCTGGGATCTTCAACCCATTTCACATCGTGGCGCCGCAAGTACTCGCGCAGCGCCTGCCTGCTATGCTGGCACAGCGGCCGCGCCCACAGAATGCCGCCGCGCTCAAATCGGGTCTGCATTTCGGCCAACCCGTCAATCCCCGCAGAGCGCCCCAACCGCATCAGGAAGTTCTCTGCGCTGTCATCCATCGTATGACCCAAAGCGATATGCGCAATGCCCTTGGAGCGTGCCCACTCCGCCATGAGCTCGTACCGTGCATCGCGCGCAGCTGCAGGCAGGTTTCCGCGTGCCTGCCTGCCCTGCCAAGTCAGAATATCATGTGGAATGCTGGCTCGCGCACAATAGGCCGCGACTTCATCTGCTTCCGCACGGCTCTCGGTCCGTAACCCGTGATCCACAGTCACCGCAGCAATGGGATGGCCAGTTTGCGCCGACCAGCGGGCAAACAAATGCAGCAAAGCCATTGAGTCCCCCCCGCCTGAAACAGCAATGCCAATCGGGCTTTCGGGTATAGTAGGAAATGCGACATCCACAGAATGCAGCAGCACGGCGTCTTCGCCCTGCTGCGCCACCCATTCAGGGTCTAGCTGCATCCCAACTTGGCCTGCTCCGCTTGCGCCAATGGCACCGCAGCAGAACCCGCAAAGCGCACGCCGACCTCGCCCAGTGTCGTACAGGCCTCCGCCGTTTGCCCCAACGCGCCCAAGGATGCTCCAAGTTTGAACAAGGCATCAGGCGCCACAGGACCGGTAGGGGCTGCACCGAATGCCGCGAGATAAGCCCGCGCCGCCTCGCGCGTGTCGCCAAGGCCGCGCAGCGCATCGCCACGCAAAACCTCGACCTCTGCTGCTATTGGAGAGCCGGGGTAGGTCTGAGCGAAGGTCGCAAGCTGGTCTGCGGCGGCACGAAAGTCACCGGATGCGAGCGCCTCCTGCGCCCGCTCATAGTCTGCTTGCTCGCCTATAGCCAGTTGGGTGGAATTGGGCGTCGAGGGGGATGACGGGGGGGGGGGTGTCGCCGTAGGCGCAGTCGCCTGTCCGTCCTCGCCAAGGGTCGATGTCTCGCCCAGCGTAGAAATATCACCGCCTTCAAGCTCAACCAGACGGAACTCAAGATCGGCCACACGCCGCGTGCCATCCGCAACAATGCGGTTGATGCGGAACTCCAGCTCTTCTGCCTTGGCCGTGACCCGCGCAAGCTCGCTCTCCATCGCATTCACACGGTCCAGCACAGAGGTAGGCAGCGCCGCAACGCCCCCCGTTCCCGTAGTGGACAACTCCCGCTTGAGCTTGGTCATTTCCACGCTCAGCGTCGTCAATTCCTGACGAATGTCCGCGAGTGTCTGCGCGTCCTGCGCTGCGGCCCCGACAGGCAGGGCGCCCAGAACAACGGCAAAGATGAAGGCAAAGCGCATGCGATCGCTCCTTTGATTAGCTTGTCAGGACTAGCTTGTCTGGCCACCCGCCAACACGGTCACCGCGCGGCGGTTTTTAGCATAGCACGCCTCGTTCGAGCAAATCTCGATCGGGCGCTCCTTGCCATAGCTCACCACCCGCAGACGGGATGCTGGCACACCCTTGGAAACTAGGTATTCCTGTGCCGCATTGGCACGGCGCGCACCCAGCGCGAGGTTATACTCGCGTGTTCCCTGCTCATCCGCATGACCTTCGATCACGGCCTGATAGTCACTGTTTGTCAAAAGCCACCCTGCCTGCCCGTCGAGCGTAGCGCGCCCTGTGGCTGTTAGCGTGGATTGATCCACCTCAAAGAGCACGCGGTCACCCACGGTCTGGTTGAAATACGCAGTGGAGGCAGGATCATTTGCACTGCCCGCGATCACACCGTTCAGCGGCGTGCCACCCGTAGGATTGGCCGAAGCCAGATCATCACCGCCAAAACGGTTGGCATTGGTACAGGCCGACAGCGCAACGGCTGCCACCAAAAGTGCTGCGGGAAGAAGTTTCATCTGCGTGGCCTCATCTCATTATTTGTTAATAGAACGCTACCACATCGGGCAGCGAGGTTAAAAGAATTACTGTTGCAGCGGTGACCAGCTCGGGTCCGATCCACCTTCGGGCGTGTTGACGCGCTGCAAAACCCGTCCCGTAATGTCCACGGAATAAAGCGAGGATGCACCGCCCTCGCCCTGCGTCTCTCGCGTGAACATGATTACGCGACCATTTGGCGACCATGTTGGCCCCTCGTCCAGAAACGATGCCGTGAGCAAACGCTCCTCCGAGCCATCGGTGCGCATAACGCCGATGTGAAAGCGGCCCGCATTCTGCTTGGTAAAGGCAACCAGATCCCCGCGCGGCGACCACACGGGCGTGCCATAGCGCCCCTCGCCAAAGGAAATGCGCTTCGCCTCGCCGCCACCTGCGGACATAATGTAAAGCTGCGGCGAGCCGCTGCGGTCACTCTCAAACACAATCTGGCTGCCATCAGGCGAGTAGCTGGGAGCCGTTTCAATCGAGGGCGTATTGGTCAGGCGCACCGACTGGCCCGAGTTGATATCCATCGTGTAGATGTCCGTGTTGCCGCCCTGCGACAGGGAGTAGACCACTGTATTGCCCGAGGGCGAGAACCGTGGCGCAAAGCTCATTGTGCCCTCGGCACTCTCCAGAACGCGCTGCTGTACAGAACCGATATCGAGCACGTAGATGCGCGGAAACCCTGTGGCATAGGAAGTATAGAGCACGCGATCACCCGTAGGCGAGAAGCGCGGCGCCAGTACGATCGCACTGCTGTCAGTGAGATAGCGCACGTTTGCTCCGTCGTAGTCCATGATAGCCAAACGCTTGGCACGTTGGTTCTTGGGGCCCGTCTCGGAGACGTACACAACGCGGCTGTCGAAATAACCGCCTTCGCCTGTGATGCGGGAATAGACCTCGTCGGCGACCTTATGCGCCATGCGCCGCCAGCCATCCGTGGTGCCCGAAAATTGCAGGCCTTCGCCGATGTTGGTACCAGAAACCACATCAAAGACGCGGAATTTCACGTTTACGGAGTTGCCCGTGACAGCCACAGCACCCGTGACCAGCGCCTGCGCATTGATCGCCTTCCAGTCAGGGAAAGAGACAGGCGCGTTGAAGTCGGTATATTGCGCAATGAAAGCCGAGCTGGGGATTTCGCGAAACACGCCCGTGCCTTGCAGATCCGCCGCAATCACCCGCACCAGATCCTGGGCCAGCTGTCCCGCTTCCGCCGTTTCCGCCTGAAAGGTAGGCACGGCGAAAGGCAGCGGTGTGATGATGCCTTCCTCGATGGTGATCCTGAGCGGCCCTTGCTGGGCGCTCGCCCCTGCTGTCAAACCAAAGGCGCAGACCAGCGCCAGACACATCGTTACAAACTTCATCGCAAAACCATCCTTTCAGGATCGAACGTAAGCTCAATATTTCGCCATTGCTGGTATTTCTCAACAGGCAAATCAAACCCTTTGGCGCCACAGCGTAAAACCGCGCGCTTTGCCGCCGAAAACGCGGCTACAATGGCCGCATCCGTGCCCGCGCCGCTGCGCAGCAGCCGCACACTCTGCATCACAGGCCGCCCCGCGCGGTCAAGCTCGAACCCAAGCGTGACCGCTGCCGCATCCTGCTGAACATTCCAACAGGCCGCGACGGAACGGCCAAAGGCGACCCGCTCGGCAGCACTTAACTCCTGCGCCCGCGCAATTTGAGGCAACGCAAGGGCCATGAGCGCCGATATAATACCAAGCGACCTCATCTGATGCGCATCCGCTCCGGATTGAAGGTCATCTCGATCTCCTGCCATTGCCCGTATTTTTCGGGCGGCAGAGGAAAGCCGTCTTTCTGGCATAGCAAGATTGCCCGCCGCGCAGCACCAAAAGCGGCATTCGCGGTGGAGGCATCGCCGCCCTCGCTCGCGATCATGCGCAAAGATGACTGCACAACCTTGCCGTCCTGCGTCATGTTCATCGCGACAGTTACCGTAGTCCGCGCCCAACGCGCGCCGGGATCGACGCTCCAACAGCCTTGCACGGCAAGGCGCAATGCATCCTTCTCACCCGATGACATTGGCGGCCCCGTAGGCACGTCATTCGTGGCCGAGCTCAGCGCCGCCTCCAGCGCTGCCTGTACCGCCGCATCATCGACAGCAGTCTCTACTGTCTGCGTGGGCGCTGCTGGTGCAGGTGTCTGGGCCGTTTGTGTTTCTGACTGCGCAGAAGGTCTGCGCGCAGGCGGGCGCAGGGAGGCATCGGGCGCAGATGCAGGCGCATCATCCGCCTCCGTCACAATCCGCTCGCTGGCCTCTGGCGTTGAAATTTCCTCTTGCGGCGGGGTCACCGTCTCACCTGTATCCTCGGCGACCACCGCCTCTTGCGGCTCTGGCTCCTGCACGACCTCAGGTTCGGGCTGCGGCGCAGGATCGGGTGCCACCACTTGGGCAGGCCGCTCAACAGGTCTGGCGTCAGGCGGCGCATTCTGCACATTCACCTCCGCTGGCGGCTCGGGCAATTCGGGTGCCGCCTCTGACACCTGTGGGAATACTTCCCCCACAGGCTCCTCGGCTGGCTCCGCCACCTCCTCGGGGGGTGGCGCTACAGGCTCCGGTTCAGGTTCTGGCACAGCCGCATCAATCTCGGGCGCCTCCTCGGTCACTTCAGGGGCCGAAGGCACGGGCTCTGGCGCTTCCACAACGGGCTGGCGCGCGGCCTCGACCAATGCGGCAAATTCTTCGCCCGACACCATCGCCGCCTCGCGAAATTCGATCGGTTCGGGCGTCGAGGTAAACACCCCGCCGAACAGCACATATCCGATGAAGCCCGCATGCCCCACCCCCGATACGATATTGCCGATCTTGCGCGCGCGCGACATGGCCTAGTTGCCTGTTCCGTCCAGCGTTGGACCGCCGATGTCCGTCACCAGACCAATGTTGGTAAATCCGCCCGCATTGAGCGCACCCATAATCTCCATCACCTGCGCATAGGCCACAGCCCCGTCCGCACGCAGAAACACACGGTCTCCCTCACGCTCGGCAGCCACAGCGCGCAGCTTGGGCACCAGTTCGGCGCGGGGTGTCTCGGTGGTCATAATCTGGACGGTGCCCTCGGAGGTGATGGTTACGGTCAGCGGCTCTTCCTGCTCACCGGGCAGCGCCTGCGCCGCCGTCTTGGGCAGCTCTACCGGCACACCGACTGTCAGCAACGGTGCTGCAACCATGAAGATAATCAGCAGCACCATCATCACGTCGACAAAAGGCGTAACGTTAATCTCGGACATAGCACGCGCACCGCCGCGCCGCCGCCCGCGCCGCGCACCGTTGCCGCTGCTCTGGCTCACCCCACCACCCATGGATCAGGAATCCAGTTGGCGGCTAAGGATCGTGGCAAATTCATCCGCGAAGGCATCATAATCCCCAAGGATCGCATCGCTCTCCGCGCTGAATTTGTTGTAGTAAATCACGGCAGGAATCGCCGCGATCAGGCCCAACCCTGTGGCCAGCAGCGCCTCCGCAATGCCCGGCGCTACAACGGCTAGCGATGTGTTCTGCTGCTCCGCGATCTCGATAAAGGCGTTCATAATCCCGAACACCGTCCCGAACAGTCCGATAAACGGCGCGGTCGATCCGGTCGTGGCCAGAATTTGGAGACCTTTTTGCAAATGCACCGCCTCCTTCGCGATGGCCACATTCATTGCACGGTCAATGCGTGCCGTGGCGCCAGGGATCAGGCCCCCGTCATCGCGATGCGAACGGCGCCATTCGGTCATGCCGGCCACAAAAACCTTCTGCGAAGCCCCCTGCGGCTCTGGCCCCAATTGGTCGTAAAGCCCGTCCAAAGGCTCGCCCGACCAGAACGCCTGATCAAACTTCGCCACTTCGCGCCGCACGGCACGGTATTGAATCGTCTTTTGTACGATGATGGACCATGTCCAGAAACTGGCCAGAACCAGTGATATCATCACCAGTTTTACGGTCAGGGTTGCTTGGGCAAACATGCCCCAAATCGTAAGACTGCCGCCGATTTCGGCCGCGATCAGTGCTGTCTGCATGGTGTGTACTCTACTCTGCCGCCTCGTTCGGGCCTGTTGTCAGGCTCCATTTGGCACAAACCTAAACCAGCGCAACACAAAAAGCGAGAGCCAAGCGAACAGGCGCCCGATCACATCTTCAGCAGGCGACATTCCGCTGGCAGACGCACGGGTTTTCCACTGGCCCCGATGCACACAATCAATACGCTCGCGGTGAAAATCAAATCCTCCCCGCGCCACACCTGCTGACCCATCACCATCTTGGCCGCCGACAGGCTGTCCAGCGTGGTCCGCACCTCCAGAATATCGTCAAACCGCGCAGGAGAGATGTAGTCCGCCTCCACTCGGCGCACGGCAAAGACGACACCCGCGTCTTTCATCGCAAGCTGGTCAATGCCCACATCGCGCACCCAATCACTTCGCGCCCGTTCGATATACCGCAGGTAATTGGCATAATAGACAATCCCCGCCATATCCGTGTCCTCGTAATAGACACGTATTTCCTTGCGGTGAATCATTGGACCTCTCCAACCTGCATCCGCGCATAGAGCCGCAGCGCATGGCTGCTGTCCGTCGCCGCCGCAGGCAGCACGGGATCATAAGCCGCACGGATCAACCCCGCCACATCGGGGCGCAAAATCACTTTCTCTCCCGCAACCGCCAGCGGCGAGCGATCCTTGAATGCCTCATCCGACCAAAGCAGATACGACTGCACAATCTGGCTCAGCGCCAAAGTCTCCGCAGGCACCGCACTCAAATGCTTGTCCATGCGTAAAAACACAAAACACGCCTTGATCGCCCCGTTTTCATCAAAGCGGAAAAACCTGTACTGATTGGCCTCCACCGCGCTCAACTTCTCGACCAAAGGCCCCAGATCAGGCACCAAACGGTCCATCCCTGGCACCTCCGGCAACTCCGCCCACTCGGAGAAAAAGAACACCATCAGATTGGAGCCAAGCTCCATATCCGTCTCGGCCAGCTTATGCCCCGCAAGTGCTGTCACTGCCTCCAGTGCCCCCTTCACAACCTGCAAAGTCGCCTCTTCCACACCAAACACCACAGGCGCGATCGGCCGCCCCCACCGCGCAAAAACAAACTCCCCGTCGCCCCGCGTAAACAGCGCCTCTATCGCATCAGGTTCCAAATCAAAAACCCCCATTTCTTTTGGTCATAAATATCCAGATCCGCAGCTCAGCCAAATAGATCAGCATCCCGTTTGGGCGGCTCCATCCCCAAATGCACCCAGGCCTTCTGCGCCAGCATCCGCCCGCGCGGCGTCCGCTGGATAAGCCCCTGCTGCAACAAAAACGGCTCGATCACTTCCTCCAGCGCATCGCGGCTCTCGGACAAGGCTGCCGACATTGTCTCGATGCCCACAGGCCCGCCCTGATAATTCTCCGCAATCAGCCGCAGATACCGCCTGTCCGCCCCATCCAGCCCCAGATGATCCACGCCCAAGCGCGTCAGCGCCATATCCGCCAGCTCGCGCGTCACGCGACCATTGCCCTCTACGACGGCGAAATCCACCACACGGCGCAAAAGCCGCCCCGCAATCCGCGGCGTGCCGCGTGCGCGCTTGGCGATCTCGCGCGCGCCTCCCTCATCGGCAGGCGCGCCCAGCTTGCGCGCATTGCGATCCACGATGATGAACAATTCGTCCTCGGTATAGAACTGCAACCGCGTCGGGATACCAAAGCGGTCGCGCAGCGGCGTCGTCAGCAATCCCATCCGCGTTGTCGCGCCGACCAGCGTGAAGGGCTGCAATTCAATCCGCACCGTGCGCGCCGCTGGCCCCTCACCGATCACCAGATCAAGCTCGAAATCCTCCAGCGCAGGATAGAGCACCTCCTCAACCGCGGGGTTCAGGCGGTGAATTTCGTCAATAAACAGGACATCGCGCGCTTCAAGATTGGTCAGAATCGCCGCCAGATCACCAGCCTTGGCCAGCACAGGACCAGAGGTCATGCGAAACCCGACCCCCAGCTCGCGCGCCATAATCTGCGCCAGCGTGGTCTTGCCCAATCCGGGTGGCCCATGGAAAAGCGTGTGGTCCATCGCCTCCTCACGCTGCTTGGCCGACTGGATAAACACTTTCAGGTTTGAACGCGCCTCCGCCTGCCCCACAAACTCGTCGAGCATTTGCGGACGCAGCGCGCGGTCAAAATCTTCCGGCATGCCCTCGGGCCGCACCAGCGGATCACTCTCTATCATGTCACGTCCCCGCCCGCGCAAAACTCATCGCGGCCATACTACTCTCTCGGTGCCAGAAGTTTCAACGCCGCACGGATCAGCGTGGCGGTATCCGCACCTTCGGCTTCCCCTGCCGCCTGGGCCACCGCCCCCGCCGCATCACCGGGCGCATAACCCAGATTGCTCAAAGCCGACAACGCTTCTGATTGCGCCGAAGCATTCGCTGCAGGTGCCGCTGCCTTGCGCGTCGGCGCAGGGGCCTCAAACACCTCCGCCTCTGCCTCTGCCTCGCCCAGCGCCTCGACCACCGTGCCGCCCATCGCCATCATTGCAGGTGCCTTGTTCTTGAGATCCAGCACCACACGCTGCGCGATCTTTGGGCCGACGCCCTTGGCCGCTTTCACCGCATTCCAATCGCCAAGCGCGATTGCACGGCCCACCCCGTCAGGCCCCAGCGCGCCCAAAATGGCCAGCGATGCCTTCGCTCCGATCCCCTGCACGGAGGTCAGCAGTTTGTGCCACTCTTTTTCCACTAGCGTGGTGAAACCAAATAGTTGCAAGTTCGTCTCTTGCACCAACAGATCGGTATAGAGCGCTGCAACTTCCCCCACAGGCGGCAAGGCCGCCAGCGTCCTCTCCGAGCAAAATACCAGATACCCCACACCGCGCACATCTATCAGAACGTGATCGGCGGCGCGGTACTCAATGCGTCCTGTAATCTTCCCGATCATGCGCTGGCCTTCGCCACGGCAGCAGCATAGCTCGACCCGCCGCCATGATGCGCATGGGTAATCGCGATCGCCAAAGCATCCGCTGCGTCCGGCCCTTCAAAATCCACACCGGGCAATTGCATCCGCACCATATGCGCAATCTGCCCCTTGTCCGCATGGCCCACACCAACAACGGTCTTCTTCACATTGTTCGGGGCATATTCGCCCACTGCGAGCCCCATCTGCGCGGGCACCAGCAAGGCAATCCCCCGCGCCTGACCCAGCTTAAGCGTCGCCACCCCGTCTTTGTTCACAAATGTATGCTCTACGGCAGCGGTCGTCGGGCGATAGGTGCTAAACACCCGCGTCAGTTGCGCGTGCAGGCTCAGCAACCGCTCGGCCAACTCCACGTCCGTAGTAGAATGACATATGCCGTTGGCCACATGGCTCAGCTTGCTGCCATTCACGTCAATCACGCCCCACCCCATGTTGCGCAAACCCGGATCAATGCCAATCACCCGTATCATCTGCCACAATCCCTCAAATTTGTTGTATTTTGGGTGCAGTAGCACGAAAGGCGAACATTGCCTACATCTTTCCGCGCGCACTCCATTCGCGACACAATAGATGTCGCAAACGCCAGATCATGCCGCAATGCAGCAAAATACGCCCCAAAGCGCCTGAAAAACGACACCGAAAAACCCCTGTATTTGCCATATTTTGCGGGGGATTGAGCGCAAAATGCCGCCATGCAGAAAACGCATATCCGGTGTGCGCCGACATCCCTTGTGCGAAATTCTTACTCTGCCTATTTGGGCATCAGAACGCCGCAGGATGCGGCAAATCCCGGATATAACGACACACACAAGGACGGCCCCAATGACTTCATTTGACACCACCCGCACTTCATACGGCACAGCGTCCGCAACAAACCGCGCGTTCGCCCGCTTGGCTGACCTCGCAGCGGTCTTCACCGCATGGAACGAAGCCCGTGTGACACGCAATGCACTGACAGGTCTGACAGACCGCGAACTGGCTGACATCGGCCTCGCACGCAGCGACATCGACTCCATCGCGCGCAGCAACATGATCCGCTAACTGCGATCGCGGCAGGGCACGTCCCTGCCTTTTGGCGGCATGCCGACATACAAAAAGGCCACGCAGGGTAATCCTGGCGTGGCCTTTTCTTTGCCTTTGGAGAAGCGTCAGGTGCCGCCGCGCCCGCAATGGCGCCAGCGGCAAATTAGAGTTTGTCTAGCGGAGCATCGGTCCCATCTGGTCTGCGATAAACTGGGTCAACGGATCAACGGCCAACAGGAGCGCACCCGCCGCCTCGATCATGTTGCCCTCTTGCAGCCCGCTCAGCCGCTCCTCATAGGACGAGGGGCCATTCGCCGAAAGCATGAATGCTTTGAAACAGAAAAATGCCAGCACCGTCAGGAGCAAGCCCTTGATGGGAAATCCGCGTGAACGGCGCTTGGCTTTGGCATAAACGATGCCATTGGCATCCACACGCGCAACAATCGAGTTGCGCCCACGACGCGAGAGCTTTTTATCAACAACGCCGATACGCTTGTTAAAATGATCTCTTGTATAAACCATGGCAGCGGTCTTTCTCAGCAACAGCCCCCACTGTCGTTGAATAAAGTTTTAGCGATTGATTGTGGCAAAAGTTGGGCAATTAGGGCAAATTCGCCCTAATCGTGGTTAATCAAGGCGCGTTCTCGTTCATTTTCAGAAGCGTTATCGTCGTCCAGTCACCAATGCTTTCGCGGTGATGCAGATTGATGCCATTTTGTGCATAAACCGCGATTACCTCGTCGGCCTGCTCGTTGAGAATCCCCGAGAGAATCGCGTAAGACCCCTCCTGCATTACCCCCGCCATATCAGGCGCCAGCGCGACCAGTGGCCCCTTGAGGATATTGGCAAAGACAAGATCGAAAGGCGCAGCACTGCTCAGGCTGGGATGATCGAACCCCGCTGCCTCGACACACTCGACCCGACCCTCCAAACCGTTGGCCGCCACATTGGCCCGCGCCACGTCGACCGCGACCTCGTCAATGTCGGACGCCAGCACGGGATCAGCCCAAATCCGCGCCGCCCCCATCGCCAGCACCGCCGTGCCACAGCCGATATCGACGACGCGCTTGCCCACAAAACCGTCATTCGCCAATCGGTCCAGTGCGCGCAAACAGCCCAGAGTCGTGCCGTGATGCCCCGTGCCGAACGCCATCGCCGCCTCGATCAACAGCGGCTCACAATCCTCGGGGACCTTTTCCGCATCATGGGAGCCATAGACAAAGAACCGCCCCGCTTCCACAGGGGCCAGCTCACGGCGCACATGCGCTACCCAATCGGTCTCGGGCAGCTCGGAAATGTTGAATTCCTTTGCCCCGAACGCTGCGGCCAAGACGGCCAGAGCGGCGGTGTCGGGCGCTTCCTCGAAATAGCCGCCCACTTCCCACAGGCCCGATCCGTCCTCCATCTCGAACACACCCACGCCTGTCGGCTCTGGCGTCATGTCTTCCATCGCCTCGCCGAGTTTATAGGCAGGCTCGCGGCCCGTGAGGGTGGTCAGTGCGGTGAATGTCGGCATGAGAGGCTCCTGTCTGCGTTTGCTCCAGCTACGGCGCGGCTGTCACAGGGTCAAGAGGCGCATCCGCCCGCAGCCCCTTCACATAGAACCAACCCCACGTGGCTGAGGCCGCTCCCACGACAATCCCCGCCGCTGCCTGACCGTAGATCACGCCCGCCGCGCCGAACATTCCTGCCAGCCACAGCGCCAGCGGCATCGACAGCACTCCGTCCTTGATCCAGTTCACAAGTGTCGAACGCATGGGCTTCCCCAGATTGTTGAACGCCGCATTAGACACAAACAGCGCCCCTACAAAGACGTATCCGCCCACGCCAAAGACAGCAAAGCTATAGAGCACTTGGGCCCCCTGTTCGCTCAATCCGAAAAGCGCGGTTACAAGCGGCACCGCAAACACGAACCCGGCCCAGGCCACCAGCGTGTAGACAAGACAAAACAATAGCGCATCGCGGTAGGTTGCGCGCACGCGCTCCATCTGCCCCGCGCCATAGTTTTGGCCAAAGATACCACCAATCGCCCCCGACAGCGCAAAGATGCCACCGAAAACCACCACGGTCAGCCTTCCGACAACGGCCCACGCCGCCACCGCATCGTCACCAAACGGCGCCATCACCATTGTCAGCAGGTAGTTACCGACAGGCAAGCTCATCTGCGTGGCGACTGCGGGCACGGCCACCGCCACAAACGGAAGCGAGATATTGCGCAGCGTCCGCAAACGTGGGCGGTCCACCAACCCCAATTTGAATACCGCTAGATAGGTCGCCACCGCCAGCATGGTAAACCGAAAGATCGTCAGCCCCGCCGCAGCGCCATCCAGCCCCCAGCCCGAGTAATAGATAAGGAAGGGATCAAACAGCATCAGCGCCATGCCCCCCGAGAGCGTCACATACATCGCCTTGGCCCCGTAGCCATCGGCGCGCATGGTCCCCGACATCACCATCGCCGCTGCCATCGCCGATAGCGACGGCACACTCCACGCCAGATACCGCGCAGCCAATCGTGCCGTCTCGCCCTGCGCACCTGCAAACTCGACCAGCCGAAAGCGGAACAAGATCACCAGCAGCGATACAAGAGTAAGCACCGCGACCGAAAGCGCCACTGCCGCCCCCGCCTGCCTGCGCGCACGATCACGGTCGCCTGCGCCAATACTGCGTGAGACAACGGCAGTCGCAGCAACCATCAGCCCCACCCCGACCGAGACCGTGAAAAACTGCACCGCATAGGCAAAGCCGATTGCCGCCACTAATTGCTGATCGCCCAGCAGGCTCAGCCAGACCAGATTGGCCGCATCCACCAGAAAGATAAACGTGAGCCCTACCGCCCCCGTGGCTGTCATCCGCACCACATGCCCGAACGTACCGCCCGTCAGGAACCGGCCCTCTGCCCCGCTCATTCCGCAGCCCGCAGACGCTGCACAAACACCGTCTCGTTGCCCTCTTCAGGATGGCGCGGGATCATCGTGGACAGGATGAACGAAACAAACGCCATCCCCGCCGCCAGCACGAACACAGCCGCAGGCGAGGCCAGCCACAACAGCCCCAGCAAGACAGGCAGGAAAACAGCAGCAATATGGTTGATCGTAAACGCTACCGCCGCCGTGGGCGCCATATCACCGGGCGCACCGATCTTCTGGAAGTAGGTCTTGAGCGCCAATGCCAGCCCGAAGAACATGTGGTCCAGCACATATAGAACGGCAGCCACCTGAAACCCCCAGTCAAAGAAATACACACCGCCATAGGCCAGAAACACACAGACCAGCCCCGTATACTCGAACATCAGCGCATTCCGTTCGCCAAACCGCGCCACGATCCGCCCCAGCATGGGCGCGATGAGCATATTGAGCACCAGATTGATCAGATACAGCCCCGCCACCTCATGCACGGCAAAGCCGAATTTCTCGACCATCATGAAGCCCGCAAACACCATGAAAATCTGCCGCCGCGCGCCCGACATGAACTGGAGCGCGTAATAGAGCCAGTAGCGCCGCCGCAGCACCAGCTTTTTGACCTGCGGATGCGGGCTCTCGTATTGCGGATAGGCCAGCATCGCTACCAGCGCCAGCGCTACGGTAATGCCGCCGCCGACCATGAACACTGTATTATAGGTAAGCCCCAACGGCTCCCAAAGAACCATAATCACGAAATACACACAAAACGTCGCCGCCGATCCGCACGCCATGAGCCAGCCCAAAATCTGCGGCGCGCGATCCTTGGGCAACCATTGCAACTGCAACGACTGGTTTACCGTCTCGTAATAGTGGAACCCGACAGAACTGATGAAGGTCAGGATCATGATCCCTGTAAGCTGCGGATACCAAGCGGTCACCGCCGTTGCAGCTCCCAGCAGGACAAGGGAGACCAACCCCAGAACCTGTTCACGCACTACGATGATCAAAAATACCACCAGAAACGACAAAAATCCCGGGATCTCGCGGACCGTATGCAACAAGCCGATGTCGGCCCCGTCAAAATCCGCCACCTCCTGAACAAAGTTATTGAGCAGCGCATACCACGTGAAGAACGCAATCGGCATTGCCAGCGCCATCAAAAACAAAAGCGTAATAGGCCGGCGCCACAAAGGCTGGTCCCGCGCTTGATCAAGGGTCAGAAAATCTATCATGCCCCATCCCTACGCCTGCCCACCCTCAAACGCTACGCAAATTTACAAGACGCCGACAGGTGCGAAGGAGGAGGGTGATGACCCGTGCAAACTTTCATGTCGACAGCTTCGCCTCTGAACGGGCGGAACTCCGATTACAGCAAACCTATGCCGACCAGTGTACGGGAGGGTGTACCCATGCCACCGCTCTCCGAACCTCACGCGCCGCTTCTTCATATTGCAAAATAAACTGAAAATCCGACAGCCCGAAATTCAGTAAAAGCTCTGCGGATCTATATCTACCGCCAGCCTCAAATCACCCTTCAATTTGATCTGGCTGATCCAAACCGACAATGCCCGTTGCAGCGCCACCGACTTGTCCGCCTTCACCAAAAGCCGCACACGGTGTCGCCCGCGCACCCGCGCAATCGGCGCAGGTGCAGGCCCGAAGACCTGCGCGCCCACTTCCCGCAACACACGGTCATTGCGCGCCAATTGATTACCCGCCTCAAACACTGCCGCCACATCAGGTCCGCTCAGAATGATCCCCGCCAGACGACCATAGGGGGGCATGCCCGCATGGCTGCGCTCGTTGGCCTCGGCACTCCAGAAGCCCTCCTCATCGCCCGCCAGAATCGAGCGGATCACTGGATGATCGGGCTGGTAGGTCTGCAAAAGCGCGGTGCCTGGTGCCTCGGCGCGGCCCGCCCGCCCAGCTACCTGCCGCATAAGCTGGAACGTCCGCTCGGCCGCGCGCAGGTCTGATCCCGTTAGCCCAAGATCGGCATCGATCACACCGACCAAGGTGAGCTTGGGAAAGTTATGCCCCTTCGCAACCAATTGCGTTCCAATGATAATATCCGCTGACCCTTGCGCAATCCCCGCGATCTCTTCCTTCAATGCACGGGCCGATCCGTACATATCAGAGCTCAGCGTGGCGATCCGCGCGTCGGGCCATAGGGCATGCGCCTCCTCGCCCAATCGCTCCACACCGGGACCGATGGGCGCCATCTTATCCTCCGCCTCACAGCTCGGACAGGCGGTGGGCATTGGCTTGCTCTCCCCGCATTGATGACAGATCAGGCGCTTCAGGAAACGGTGCTCGACCATGCGCGCATCACAATCATCACACCCGATCTGATGCCCGCAGGCACGGCACAACGTGATCGGCGCATAGCCACGGCGGTTGATGAACAGCATTGCTTGCTCACCTCGTTCGAGCCGCGCATCCACCTCGCGCTTCAGGGTAGGCGACACCCAGCGATCCGAAGGCAGGCCTTCGCTTCGCATATCAATCGTGCCCATCGTCGGCATCACCGCAGGGCCAAAGCGCGAGGTAAGCTCCAGCTTGGTGTATTTCCCCGCCTCCGCGTTTGCCCATGATTCCAACGATGGCGTCGCCGAAGCCAACACCACATGCGCCCCGCAAATCGAGGCACGAAGAACGGCCATGTCGCGGGCGTTATACAGCACGCCATCCTCTTGTTTATATGAGGTATCATGCTCCTCATCGACCACGATCAGACCAAGGTTCTGGAACGGCAAAAACAGCGCCGAGCGCGCCCCGATGACGAGTTGCGCATTGCCCTGCCCGACCATCCGCCAGATGCGCCGCCGCTCGGTCATCGTGGCACCCGAATGCCACTCCGCAGGCTTGGCGCCAAAGCGTTCTTCGACCCGTTTGTAGAACTCCGAAGTAAGCGCAATCTCGGGCAGCAGCACCAGCGCTTGCCGACCTGCACGCAGAGCAGCGGCCACAGCCTCTAGATACACTTCGGTCTTGCCAGATCCCGTCACCCCGCGCAGCAAGGTCGTGCCGTAGTCGCCCGAAGTCACCCCCGCCGCTAAAACCTTTGCTCCTGCGGCCTGATCAGCGGTCAATTTCTTGCTGGGCAGATCAGGATCAAGGCGCTGGAACGACAGGTCACGCGGGCTGTCCTCTTCTTGCACAACACCTTGCTTCACCAGCCCTTTGATGACCGAGGATGTCACCCCTGCCATCTCTGCCAGTTCCTTCAGAGTAAATGCCAGATCACCGTATTCTGCCAGCGCGTCCAGCACCTTGGTCCGCGCTGCCGTCACGCGGTCGGGCTCGCCCAATCCACGCCTGTAAATCTTGCGCATTGACGGCGGATCGCCGAGCCCCGGCGCGCGGGTGGTCAGACGCAGCATCGCGCTGAGCGGCGTCAACGTGTAAGCGGCCGATTTCTCCAGAAAGCTCACCATCTCGGCGCGCATCGGTGCCGCATCCAGCACGCGAATGACAGAGCGCACCTTGGCATAGTCATAGTCGCCCTGCCCCGCGCCCCAGACCACGCCAAGCACTTTGCGCGGCCCCAGTGGCACCTCGACATAAGCCCCCAGATGGCAGCCGCCTTCCGGCGCTTTATAGTCCAGCGCACGGTCCAGCGGTTGCGTCGTCAGCACCGCGACCAGCGCACCTTCGTCAAAGAACATTTGTGGCGCCAAAAAGGTCTCTCTTTGTAAGCTAGAGGCATGGGGGCTTTAAGCATCACGTCTGATCCGCTAAAGCACTCCCAACATAACCCCTTACGCGGCCATTCCAACCAGATAGGACATCCCATGAAGTTTTTTGTAGACACCGCCGAAATCAAAGACATCGCCGAACTAAACGATCTGGGCATGGTAGACGGGGTTACGACAAACCCCTCGCTGATCCTGAAGTCAGGCCGCGATATTCTCGAAGTGACCAAGGAAATCTGTGATCTGGTCGATGGCCCCGTGAGCGCCGAAGTCGTCGCGATGGAAGCCGACGCGATGATCGCCGAAGGGCGCAAGCTGGCCAAGATTGCTGACAACGTGACGATCAAGCTGCCGCTCACATGGGATGGGCTCAAGGCCTGTAAGGTGCTGTCAGGCGAGGGCAACATGGTGAACGTGACACTGTGCTTCTCCGCCAATCAAGCGCTTTTGGCGGCAAAAGCGGGCGCCACGTTCATCTCGCCCTTCATCGGCCGCTTGGATGACATCGACCTCGACGGCATGGACCTGATCGAAGACATCCGGACCATCTATGACAACTACGGCTATGAGACGCAGATCCTCGCCGCCTCGATCCGCTCTGTCGGCCACGTACGCGAATGTGCGCTGGTCGGTGCCGATGTGATGACCGCGCCCCCAGAAGTGATCCGCAAGCTGGCCACACACCCGCTGACAGACAAGGGCCTCGAGCAGTTCATGAAGGACTGGGAAAAGACCGGTCAGAACATCCTGTAAAGGCGTCTAACGCAGGGCACCCAAAAGCTCGCGCAGATGCGCAGGGCTAAGCGGAAAAAGCGGGGCGGGGCTATTTGCTGATGTTTGTTTCATCGCCATAGCCTGCCCCATGGGCTGCCCTGCAAAATAGGGGAATAGCTCCGCTACACTCCCCGAGCAGGGTATTTTTGGCACGTTTGCCCAGTTTTCATGCAAAAAAGGGCAGAAAACGAAAAACGGCCATGCTATGAGAGACAAAAATAAAGAAGAGAGCAGCATGAGCAGCAGCCCCAAGATTGAAGACGCCGTCCGCGAGGCGATCATTTCGCAACCCGATGTGATACTGGATGACACCGACGTTATGCAGGCGCTGATTGCGGCTAATGAGAAAGCGATGGGCGGCAATATCGTCGATCTGCGCGGCATCGCGATGGAGCGGCTCGAGACGCGTCTGGACCGTCTGGAAGACACCCACCGCAGCGTAATTGCGGCGGCCTACGAGAACCTTGCCGGCACCAACCAGATCCACCGCGCCATCTTGCGTATGCTTGATCCTGTCGAGTTCGAGGCCTTCTTGCGCGACCTCGGAGGCGAAGTCGCCGAGATTTTGCGCGTCGACAGCGTCAAGCTTGTACTTGAGAGCGTGCAAAACGACAATGATCCTGCCGTGCAACGCTTGGGCGACGTGCTCAGCGTAGCGGAGCCGGGGTTCATCGACCGCTACCTCACCCAAGAGCGCGGCGGCAATGTGCGGCAAGTCACCCTGCGCTCGGTGCAGGATGCCTCCGAACAGATTTATGGCCCCAACGCGGAATGGATTCGCTCCGAGGCATGCCTCAAGCTGGATTTCGGTGCAGGACGCCTTCCAGGTATGCTGGTGATGGGTGCCGAGGACCCGCATATGTTCGGCCCTCAGCAGGGAACCGATCTGCTGGTATTTTTCACAGGCGTGTTTGAGCGGTCCATGCGCCGCTGGCTGTCTTGAGCAGCCCAGCAGACACACTTGCGATATCCCCCGCATCGCGGGACGCCCTGCAAACATGGCTTGAGCATCAGCGCGCCCTTAAGGGCGTGGCGGAAAACACTTTGATCGCCTACCGCGGGGATGTGACCGAGTTTCTGGCGTTTATGAGCGTGCATCACGGCGGCACAAGCGGGCTGGGCGCGCTGGCAAAAATCACCGTGAGCGATATGCGCGCATGGATGGCTGCGACACGTGGCAATGACGTAGGCTCCCGCAGCCTTGCGCGCAAACTCTCCGCCGTCAAAGCCTTCTACCGCTGGCTGGCCGAGCGTGAAGGTTTCGAGCCGACAGCCGTCCTCAGCACCCGCGCACCGAAATTCACAAAGAAACTGCCGCGCCCGCTCGCCGTTGATGCCGCACGCGAGCTGATCGACGTGGTCGAGATGCAAGCCCGTGAGCCATGGGTCGCCTTGCGCGATGTGGCTGTGCTGACGCTGCTCTGGGGCTGTGGTTTGCGCATCTCGGAAGCTTTGGGGCTGCAGGGTAAGGACGCGCCCCTGCCCGATGTTCTGCGCATCCTAGGCAAAGGCGGTAAGGAGCGCGTGGTCCCCGTGCTGCCGGCTGCCCGCGATGCCGTAGCGGCCTATCAGCGTGCCTGCCCCCATGCGCAGGAGGCCCAAGGCCCGCTGTTTCGCGGGGTACGCGGCGGGGCGCTGTCGGCGGGGGCGATCCAGAAAGTCATGGCAAGCGCGCGGATGCAGCTCGGCCTGCCCGCCTCTGCCACACCGCATGCCATGCGCCACAGCTTTGCCACCCATCTGCTGGATGCAGGCGGCGATTTGCGCGCTATTCAGGAGTTGTTGGGCCATGCCTCGCTCTCGACCACACAGGCCTATACCGCCGTGGATACCGTGCGCCTGATGGACGTCTATAACCGCGCCCACCCGCGTGCGTGACATTAAACCTTTTGCATCCTGCGGGATGATTTGCGAGACAACGTTATGACACTTCGACAAAAAGCCCTCGCCGTTCACCTGCTCACGGGAACAGGTGCCGTTTTCGCAATGTTGGCCCTGCTGGCCGCGGTCGAGGCGAACTGGAGCCTGATGTTCTTGTGGCTGGTTGTGGCGTTCTTTGTGGACGGAATCGACGGACCACTGGCGCGCCGATACGACGTCAAAACCAATGCACCCGAATTTGATGGCGTGCTACTGGATTTGATTATCGACTACCTGACCTATGTCTTCATCCCCGCCTATGCCCTGTTCAAATCAGGGCTGATGGACGGGTGGAGCGGCTGGCTGATGATCATCATCGTTACCTTCGCCAGTGCGATGTATTTCGCCGATACCCGCATGAAGACAAAGGACAATTCCTTTAGCGGCTTTCCTGGCTGCTGGAACATGCTGGTGCTGGTGATCTTTGCGCTCGACGTTTCGTGGTACATCAGCCTTGTGCTGGTCACGATCCTGTCGATTGCGATGTTTGTGCCGGTCAAATTTGTTCATCCCGTTCGCACGGAACGGTGGCGACCTGTAACGCTTCCTATGGCGCTGGCATGGACGTTCTTTGCCGGCTGGGCTGCTTGGGTGGATTTCCACCCCGAAAGCTGGGCCGCTTGGGGATTGGTCGTCACTTCGGTCTACCTGCTGCTCGCGGGTGCGGTGCAGCAAGTGCTCTACGATGGCCGCGATATTTAGAGCAGAAAACCACCTGCGCCCTCATGGCGAAGCAAAGCGACTTTTGTCTCAACGCCCCCTGCCCCCGAAAACCCTGTAAGCCCCTTGGCCCCCATCACGCGGTGGCAGGGAATGATGATCGGGATCGGATTGCCACCACAGGCGCCACCTACCGCTTGGGCAGGCGCGCCAAGCTTTTTCCCGATGTCACCATAGGTGCAGGTCTCACCAAACGGGATCGCGGACATCTCAGCACAGACATCGCGCTGGAAATCGCTTCCCTTGACAAACAGAGGCAGATCGAAGGCTTCCAGCGTTCCCGCATCGTACGCCAGCAACTGTCGCCGCCCCTCCTCCAGCACTTCGGTGCTGTCCTCGCGCGCAGCAACGCCCCAGTCGAGGGCAACGATATGCGCATCCTCTTCAAACAGGATCAGATCGCCGAATTGCGTGGGGACGGTGCAGGTTTTCATTCATCCACTATGCGCAGGCGGCCGCATTTTCTCAATCCGAATGCTGCGCAATGGGGGCAAACCGGCAGCCTGCCCCCGGCGTTTTTCAAAGCGCGTTGTCGCAGCGCCCACAAACCCCTGCGTGCGCATGACTGCCCACATCCGGCAGCACTTTCCAGCAGCGCGCACATTTGGATCCATCCGCCTTGGCAAAAACCACGCCGACACCTGCCACGTCATCCAGTGTGAAGGCCCCATCGGGTGCCGCGCCTTCTTCGAGCGTGATCTGGCTGGTGATGCACAGATCGGCAAATGTGTCGGGGTTTGTGATGACGGCGGCCAGTTCGGGCGACAGATACACCGTTGGCCCCGCCTCGAGAGACGACCCGATAACCTTGGCCGTGCGCTGCTCTTCCAGCGCGCCGGTCACCACACGGCGGACCGCACGCACAGTCTCGGACCGCGCCGCCAACGCGTCATTGCGCCAATCCGCAGGCGTTTTGGGGAAATCCACCAGATGCACCGAGGTCTCCTTGCCATTCCGTTCCAACCAGACTTCGTCCATTGTGAAGGGCAGGATCGGTGCTAGCCATGTGGTCAGGCGCGCATAAAGATGATCGAGCACCGTGAGCGCTGCCAGACGGCGCGGCGTATCACCGTCGCAATAAAGCGCGTCTTTGCGGATATCGAAGTAGAACTGCGACAGATCCAGCGTGGCGAAATCAAAGATCGCGCGGAACACACCCTGAAAATCAAAGCGCGCATAGCCGTCACGCACCACACCGTCCAGAACCGCCAGCTTGTGCAGGATCAGCTGCTCGAGCTCGGGCATATCGGCGCGTGCCACCGCTTTACCCGCGTCGAAATCGGGCAAGGAGCCGAGCATATACCGCATGGTGTTTCGCAAGCGGCGGTAGCTGTCAGCGGTGCCTTTAAGGATCTCGTCGCCGATCCGCTGGTCATTGGTGTAGTCGGTCTGCGCGACCCACAGGCGCAGGATATCCGCGCCGTATTGATCCACGATCTTTTGCGGCACGATGGTGTTGCCGATGGATTTGGACATCTTCATGCCCTTGGCATCCAGCGTGAACCCGTGGGTGACCACATTGCGATAAGGCGCGTGGCCAGTGGTGCCGACAGATTGCAACAGCGACGAATGGAACCAACCGCGGTGCTGGTCCGTGCCCTCCATATAGACATCCGCGATGCCGTCATCCGAGCCGTCCTCACGGTCGCGCAGGGTGAAGGCATGGGTGGAGCCTGAATCGAACCAGACGTCGAGAATGTCGGTGACTTGGGTGTAGTCATCAGGGTTCACAATGCCGCCAAGGAAGCGCTCCTTTGCGCCCTCTTCGTACCATGCGTCCGCACCCTCGGCCTCGAAGGCATCTACGATCCGCTGGTTCACTTCGGCGTTGCGCAGCAGGAAGTCCGGATCTGTCGGAAGCACGCCAACCTTGGTAAAGCAGGTAAGCGGCACGCCCCACGCACGTTGGCGCGACAGCACCCAATCGGGGCGCGCTTCCATCATGGAATGCAAACGGTTGCGGCCGGATTTGGGCGTCCAGTTGACGTTGTCGATCTCGGTCAGGGCACGCTCACGGATAGTCTTGCCGTGCTGATCCAGCCCGTCGCCCACGGGTTTGTCGATGGCGGCGAACCACTGCGGCGTGTTGCGGTAGATTACCGGCGCTTTGGAGCGCCATGAGTGCGGGTAGCTGTGCTTGATCTTGCCGCGGGCCAGCAGGCCTCCGACCTCCACCAGTTTGTCGATGACAGCGGCGTTGGCGTTGCCCTCTTTGCCGTTGGGCTTGAGGATCGCCTTGCCGCCAAAGAAGGGCAGATCATCGCGGTAGCGGCCATCAGGGTTCACATTGTAGGTGATCACCTGCTCCAGCATCCCAAGCTCGCGGTAGAGGTCGTATTCCTCCAGTCCGTGGGAAGGCGCACAATGGACAAAGCCTGTGCCTTCGGTGTCGGTCACGAAATCAGCCGCACGGAAATCGCGCAGATCGTCCCATTCACCATTGCCCCCCTCGGCACCTGCCAGCGGGTGCTTGAGGCTCATGCCTGCGAGTTCTTCGTTGGTCACATCGCGGACACGGGTCCATTGATCGTCCTCAAGGCGTGCGCGGCCCAAAACGTCAGCAGCAAGATTGTCTGCCAGCAGGTACTTATCGCCTACCGATGCCCAGCACTCCTCTGGTGTGCCTGTGATCTCGTAGAGGCCGTAAGAAATATCAGATCCATAAACGACAGCCTTGTTGGAGGGCATCGTCCAAGGCGTGGTGGTCCAGATCACGACCTTGGCACCAATCAGATCTTTTGCGAGCAAGGTTTGATTTGCCCCGTCGAAATCACCTGTCTCTTCGCCTGCGGGCATCGGAACGGCACCCGCTTCCACAACCTCAAACTTCACCCAAACGGTAAAGCTGTCCTTATCGTGATACTCGACCTCGGCCTCGGCTAATGCGGTCTGCTCGACGGGCGACCACATGACAGGCTTTGAACCTTGGTAGAGCGTGCCGTTCATCAGGAACTTCATAAATTCCTCGGCGATCACCCGCTCGGCGTGGAAATCCATCGTGAGGTAGGGGTTTTCCCAATTGCCCGTGATGCCAAGACGCTTGAACTCCTCGCGCTGGATATCGACCCAGCCTGCGGCAAAGTCGCGGCACTCGCCACGGAATTCATTGATCGGCACCTGATCCTTGTCGCGGCCCTTTTTGCGGTACTGCTCCTCGATCTTCCACTCGATCGGCAGGCCGTGGCAGTCCCAACCTGGGATATAGCGCGCATCGCGGCCCATCATCTGGTGAGAGCGCACGATCATGTCCTTGATCGTCTTGTTCAGCGCGTGACCGATGTGCAGATTGCCGTTGGCGTAGGGTGGGCCGTCGTGCAGGGTGAACTGCTCACGCGTCTCCGCCTTCGCCTTCTCGCGCAGCTTGTTGTAGATGCCGATCTTCTCCCAGCGGGCAAGCCATTCTGGTTCGCGCTTGGGCAGGCCTGCGCGCATCGGGAAATCCGTTTTCGGCAGGTTCAGCGTTGATTTATAGTCAAGTTTCTCGGGGGTGTCGGCGCACATGAGGGGCGTCCTTTTATCGGTAGAATGTCAAAAATCTGGGGGCGGTGCGAGGCTCTCAAACACCTTTGCCCGGCAGCTCATGCGTTGCTGAGCGCCGGGGATGTAATTCGTATGATGGGCAAAAATGCTGTCATGTTGACGGCGCTTATAGGCCTGCCTCGCATAGGGGGCAAGCGCGTCTTACTCTGGCAAAGGCGGTGGCGGGGCTGCATCTTTGTGATCACGCTCCTGCGCCCAACGGTTGAGCCACGCCAATACCGCCAGCGCCAAGCCGAGCACCAGCAGAGAGAACACCCGCGTCAACCCGTCAAGGTCGGTCACGTCAATCAGGAAAACCTTGGCAACCGCCAGCCCGATCACCACCAGCCCCGCCTTGCGGATTATGGCAGAGCGGCGCGCCAATGATTGATAGAACAACAGCGCACCCAGCCCGAGCAGCATGATAGTATAAGTATATTGCTCGGGCTGCGCGATTCCCATGGAGAGCGGCATCCCCTCGCCCCCCTGCCAGAAATGACGGACGGCAGCAAAGACCCAAAACGCCACCAGCGCTGCACCAATGCTCGCCAAGACAGTCCTCAAACGGCTGTCGATCATGCGCAAACGCCATGCACCTCCCAGCAGCACAAGGGCTGGCACCAGATAAGCCGCAGCGAGCGTGTTGAACACCAGAATCCCATAAACCAACTCGGCAGGCGCAAGTACCACTTCACTCTCCTGCAGCAGACCTTCGAGGTCCAAACCGCGAGGCGCTGTTCCCGCCCCGACCAAAAGCGGGTTCGCCTCGGTCAAAGCCGCGAGCAATGCACCACCGCCGATCAGTCCGAAGACCCCTGCCAGCGCCCAACGGAACCTATCGAGCAGCCCGCTCATACGCCCTCCGCTGCGCTGGAGTTGCGCCAGTGCCAGCCCGATCCAGATCGCGGCATTGAGGCCGAAGCTCCAATGGGTCTGCATCAGCTCCGTGCCGATGCTCCGCTCGATCCAGCGCAGCAAAAGAATGCTCAGCGTGAGGCCAGCCGTGGACCACGCGGCAGAATCGAGCATGACCGATGCCGTCTCACGCTCCAGCGGGCGCAAGAGCCAGAGCGCGGCGATAAAGGCCGCCAATGTGCCAAGATAGGCGAGTAGGACACCGCTTAGAGGCCCCTCGCCCGCATAATCCAGCCCGGGATCGGCGACCAAACGGTAGCCCAGCGTGATCACCCCCGCCGCGATGAACCAGCCCATGGGTTTCAGGTTCCACTTGCGGTCCAGTGCTGCAGCAGCCACCACGGTGACGGCAAGCGCCACCGTTAGGGCAACAGCGCTGAGCACGATAACAAAAGCAAACGCCATAGAAGACAGCGCCGACATCATGGCGAAACTCACCCGCAGGCGTGCCTCGCCATCTTGCCGCGCCAACCGCTCGGCAAAGAGAACCATGAGTGCCGCCAGCGCCGCCGCGTGTAACGCCCACGGGTAAGGGCCAATCACCGCCGCAGGGTTCCAGCTAACCTCCAGCACAATTGCCATGGCAGGAGCAAAGAGCGCAGCAAAAGCAGCCCAAAGGATCCCGAATTGCCCACCGCGCAGCGCCCGCCACAGGCCAAGGGCCGATATCAAGGCTGCTATGCCAACAAGAACCGTAACTACCCAGGGGAACGCCGCTTCGGGTGTTTGCGCATAGGTTTGGGTAAAGGTGCGGTACGTCACACGGCCATTCTCGGCCTGCGCAAAAATAGAGAACAGCAGCGCCAATGGCGGTAACAGGGCCGCATCCTGCAACGCAGGCGCGCGCGCGGACCAGCTTATCAGCACTAGGCCGAGAAAGGTTAGAAGCCCCACGCTCAGCCAGATCTCGACCGCGCCCGGTTTCCACATGATGAGCAGGATTACCGTGCTTGCGGCCACACTGGAAAATGCCATAAGCGTGGGAAATGTGGGCCACAGCAGGCCGCGGTCCTTCGCGCCAAGCGTCATCCGCCCCAACACACCAATAAGCGCCGGCGGGCCTGCGTGATCGGGCGCAAAGCTGCGTGCAGGGATCAGGATCGCCAACAGCGGGAGTGCTGCAAAATAGAGCTGGCCTGTCCAAGCCACATTGCCGCCTCCGCCCAATAGTAGCGCCGTGCCCATCAGATACGCCAGCACCAGCGTAAGCGCGGAAATCCAGCCCCAGCGGCGCAAGGTATCCACGCCAAGCCCGAGCATTGCGATGATCGCAAAGAAGCCAAAGAGCGGGCTAGCGTCGGCGTTGGAGCTCTCCAACACTACGGGGGCGGCATAGGCGCCGATCACGCCGACCGCCACCAACAATGGTCCGTGCAGCCAGCCGAGCACCACAGCCACCAGCGCCACGACCACCATACCGCCCATCGCAGCACCACCGCCGATCAGATCATAGAGCATGCGTGCCGACAGGATCGCACCAAAGAGCGTCACAATCCCCGCCCCCGAGAAAACCGAGGGGAGATAGGCAGTGGCCGATTGCTCGCCATCGCCAAAACGGCGGCGGATAAATTCGCCCACACCGATCAGCCCCGCGCCAAAGGCCAAGGCTGCTGCGACCCGCGCACGCGGCGGCAGCAGTCCGTTCTCCATGCCGTATTGTACCAAGAAAATGCCTGCCAGCGCCAAGGACGCCGCAGATACCGCGTAGAACCAGTTCTGCTGAAGCCACGGACCGAGATCGGCAAGTGCTTGGGCCACGGGCGACGGTGGGCGCGGTTCTGGCGGAGGCGTCGGCGCAGCCGCAGCCTGTCGCGCAATGGGCGGTGGTGCGGCCCGTGCAGCAGCCGCAACAGGCGGCGTCTTCGGTTCAGGGTTGTGCTCGGATTTCGTGGCAGGTTTGGGCGAAGGTGCTTTCTCAGCTACCGCTGGTGCTGATAGCCCCCCGGCCAATCTGTCTTTGAGGTCTTCGATCTGTTTTTCGGCGTCATAGAGGCGCGTCCGCAGCTTTGCCTGCCCGATAATCAGCGCCACAACAGTAATGGGGATCGCCAGCACCACCAGTGCTGCAATGACCAATAAACCGTCCATACGCCCACACTCCTGCCCGCAAAACCAAACGCCCACAGCTTACCCGTGTGCCGCCTCCCTGCACAATGTGCAAACGGCTAGGTCTTGGCATCACCCTTCGAAAACAGGCTACCGAGGCTCGATTTGATAATCTGGCGCACCTTCGGGCGCGCTGTTTTGGTGAAGGGCAGCGGGCGGCAGACCTCCATAGCGGCAACACCGACGCGCGCTGTCAGCGCCCCGTTTACCAGCCCTTCTCCAAACCGTCGGCTGAGCTTTCCGAGGATCGAGCCGCCCAATATCGGCTCCAGCATATCGTCACCCACTGCCACGGCTCCCGTAGCCACCAGATGCGACAGCACCGCACGCGTCAGTCGCCAACTGCCGAAAAACCCCGACCGACCGCCATAGACTTCGGCGATACGGCGGATCATGCGCAGGTTGGAAGTGAGTGCTGCGGCAACGTCGGCAAGTGCGATTGGCACCAATGCCGTGACAGTCGCCACTTGGCGGGCCGCGGCCTCGACCTCGCGCTGGGCTGCCAGATCAAGGGGGGCCAGAACTTCGTTCTCGGCCACCGAAAGGAGTGCCGCGGCATCAAGTTGGTCCCCGCGCAGTTCGGCCAGACGCTCGCGGCCCCAGCGCGTGTCTTCGCGGCCTTTGTAGAGACGCACCAATTGGTCCGTAACAGTGCGTGCGGCGGACAGATCATCCTGCGCCAGCGCCTCTGCAGCATTGTGGCGCAGTGTATCAAGTCGACCCAAGCGGCCAAACGCGGCCATCTCGCGCAGCGCGACCAGCGCGAGCACCAGCAGAAATATCCCCATCAGCACCGACATCGCCAAGCCAACAACAGGATAGCGCGCCATGAGATCCGTGATGAACGTCCATGCCGCAAGCGAGACGAACGCCGCGACAATCACCCCCGCCAGCGTCCAGAACAGGCGCGTCAAACGTGACGGTTTGCGCGCAGCCAGCCGTGCGGCGATCTGCATGGCTTGGCCCCGAGGTGCATCCTGTTCGGGTAAATCAACGACCATCGGAGCCTCCGCAACCGAAGGTCGCGGCGCAGTGTCGCTCTCCAAATCAAACAGAACGGGGCCTTTGGCCATTACTCTGTCTCCTTGGTCCACTCGAAACGGAAAGCAGGCAGACCCGCCTCGTTATCAGTCCCGTCAGAGAGGTGAACCTGCACAAATCCTGCCGCCTGATAGAAGGCCGTCGCACGGGTGTTAGCTTGATAGCTATGTAGCCCCAGCTTTTTTGCGTTGCGCTGTGCATCGCGCATCAGCGCACGGCCCACGCCTTTCCCTTGCATCTGCGGCCACAGGCACAGCGCGTGTATCTCAGTCCCCTTGCGCGCGATCCAACCTGCGACCTCACCGTCAAGGTATGCGACACGGACCCATCCCCGCTCGATCATATCACCGATCAGCTTGATCTCTTCGGCAGAGGTATAAAGGTCGGGCAGCCACTCCAGCTCGGCATTGGCCGCGGCAAGGATATCGGCCAGTTTGCTGGGCCCCATCGAGCCTGCGGGGCGTATAAGAACAGATGTCATAGCCTGTCTCCGATTAGAAATTCTGCCGCCCGGTCAAGGCGGATGTGCGGCGGCCCGTCGCCCGCACGCAGGCTTAATGGCGCAGGCGCAAACCGCATAATTTGATAGTCGGCGTCAAGCCATTTCTCCGCCCCCGCCCGCGCAGGGCTGAGCAAATGGGCGGGATCATCAGGCAAGGCACCGGGATAAAACGCGGCCTGCTTGCCCGTCTCGAGCAACGTGCCACGCACCACATCAAGGTCAGCGCCTTCATGTGGCATCGTGTCTTCCGTGGTGGCGCGCAGCGATGCAATGGCCATGGCGGCGGTCTTGGCCCCTGCAAAGCGCGCACGTTCACGCGCCTCACGGGTCAGCGCCTCCATGATGGCTGTGAGTTGCGCGTGCTGGCTGTGATGCAAATGATCCGCCTTGGTCGCAGCAAAGAGAATTTTCTCGACCCGCCTGCCGCCCAGAAGGCCTGACAGAAAACTGTTAGTGCCAGGGCGGAAGGCACCCAATGTCTCACTCATGGCAGCGCGTAGGTCTTCAACAGCGGGCGGGCCTGCGTTAATCGCGCCGAGGGCATCAACCAGCACAACCTGACGGTCAATGCGCGCAAAATGATCGCGAAAGAACGGTTTCACCACCTCGCGTTTGTAGGCCTCGAACCGCCGCGCCATCTCACGGCGCAAAGACTTGCGAGCATCTCCGTCTGCGGCGGGCAAAGGCGCGAAAGTCAGCACGGGAGAGCCCGCCAGATCACCGGGCAGCAGGAAGCGACCCGGGGTGCAGTCGGAAAACCCGTCACTGCGCGCCTGCGTCAGATAGGCGGCAAAGCTGGCGGCAAGCGCTTTGGCCTGCGGCTCTTCCAGCGGGGCTTGGGGGTCGGTGTCGGCCACCAGCGCCAAGTATTCCTGCGCTTGGCTACGCGGCGCAATGCGCTCCAGCGTCTGCGCACTCCAATCGTCATAGCTGGTGTCCAGCAAGCCAAGATCGAGCAGCCACTCACCCGGATAATCCACGATATCCAGATGAATCGTGCGCGGGCCTTGCAGCCCTGACAACAAACCGTTGGGTCGCACCCGCAGGCTCAACCGCAGCTCCGAGACAGCGCGAGTGCTATCGGGCCAACTCGGCGTCTTGGCCGTGAGCGCCGCCAGATGCGCCTCATACTCGAACCGTGGAATTGTGTCGTTAGGTTGAGGCTGTAGGAACGCCGCCTCGATCCGCCCCTCGCCCGCCGCGACCAGCGCAGGCATACGCCCGCGGTCCATCAGGTTGGCGACCAGCGAGGTGATGAAGACGGTTTTTCCCGAGCGTGCCAGCCCAGTGACCCCGAGACGGATCACCGGCTCGAAAAATGTCTCTGAGACGGTATCCTGTACCGCATCAATCTGCCGCCAGATGCCATCAGCGATTTGAGATATGACCACGCGTGTTTCCGTCCTTGTAAGTGCCCTCTACATAGGTGAGGCGCACAGGGATTGCCACAGGGAGAGACCCGCGATAAGTCCCCCTTTATGCACAGATACGCCCTTAAAGTAGAATACGACGGTGAGCCGTTCCACGGCTGGCAGCGCCAGAACGAATTTCCGTCCGTGGCAGGCGCTATTGAGGACGCGCTGCATAAAATCGAGAAGGGCCCGCATAAAATAGCCGCCGCTGGGCGCACGGACCGCGGTGTGCATGCGCTGGGACAGGTCGCTCATTGCGACATGCCTCGTGATTGGGAGCCGTTTCGCTTGTCAGAAGCGCTCAATTATCACCTCAAGCCGCTGCCCGTAGCTATTGTAGACTGCGCCCGCGTGAGCGCGGACTTTCACGCCCGTTTTGCCGCCCTCGAGCGCAAATATATCTTTCGCATTCTGCCGCGCCGCGCCCCCATCACGCATTTGCGTGGCTTTGTCTGGCAGGTGAAGCAGCCGCTAGACATTGACGCTATGCGCGATGCCGCCAGCCGCCTTATTGGCTTGCATGATTTCACCACCTTCCGCTCGACGATTTGCCAATCGCTCAGCCCTGTCAAAACGCTGGACCGTCTGGATGTTACAGAGGTCGAGACGGAGTATGGTAAAGAGGTGCGTTTTGACGTGCGCGCGCGCTCTTTCCTTCACAATCAGGTGCGCAGCTTTGTTGGCACGCTGGAGCGGGTCGGCGCAGGCTCTATGACCCCTGACGATGTGGAAAAAGCGCTGGCCGCAAAGGACCGTGCCGCCTGTGGACCTGTGTGCCCGCCCCATGGTCTCTATCTGGCGCAGGTCAGCTACGCGCAGGATGTCTTTGCCTAATCGTTGTCCGTGAGGCCCGCGCCCGCACCTGAAATCCGCGAGGCATCACTTTCGGGGACCAGCAGTTTGGCAGCAAGCGCGCTCCATTTTGCGTGAACCTCATCTGGCAATTCAATGCGAGGTAGTTGACGCCGCTCGGCGGGACGGTTGAGGTCAAGATGCAAAACACAATCTGTCGTCAAGCTGGCCTGACAGGGAAGCGCCTCGATATAGCTGCGGGCCAATTCTTCCTCATCCACCTCGAAAGCACCTTCTGCGATGCCCTCGACCTGCGCCTCTGCGATCCGCGCAAGAACGAGGGGGTACTCGATGATAGGGCCTGCGGGTAAGGCATCCAAAGCAGCACCGAGCACCTGCACGTCACGCCCCGCGCAAATATGCACCACAGCAGCGGCGCCAAATTGCGCGGCCTGCGCAGGAGGGGCGCCCGCACCGCGCGCGGCCTTGACCGCCAGCCCCGTCACCTCATTGACCGAGCGCGTCACGACCCGAACACGGGCAGCCACCAATCATCGGCGACGCCCTCGGACAGTTCATCCGCAAGCGGCGCACCCTGACACAGGGTTATCCGTGTCCAGCGGTCGGATTTCGGATCAAACTTGGACGCCCCGAAGAAAGACAGTTTGCAGCGCAGCATGTCGATGGGCAGACAGCTCTCGCAGATCAGATTGTCGCGGATTTCGGCGTAAGCGTAGCGCTGGGACAGAGCCACACGCTCAACCGCCAGCGCGTGATCAGGATGGCGCGTGAGGAAGGCCGAGACAGGCTCGGACTGCGCGGGAAGATCAGCATAAGCACAGGCCACACGTCGCCCGATGTCGAGCGGGCTCTCGAGCCCTGCCCCTTCCTCCGAAAACCGCAAGCCCAGACGCGGCTCCATCTTGGCCTCGGAAACATACCAGAACTGGCCACAATGGGCTGGCGCGTCATAGTCCACGCCCAGCGCCCAATCAAATTCTGCCTCGATCTGCGCCTTGAGCTTTTCGGTGTCGCACAACGGCGGCGCAAAGGCACCGTAGGGATCGGCCATACATTCGGTCAGCCCGTCCACCAGTTTACCAAACGGCTCGATCAACAGTGACGCCAAAAGCTCCTGCACATCCTCGCTCATGTTCTGCGTGGAGTGCATTGCACTGCTGAGGGCGTGCGGCGCATCCAGCTTGTCCGCGCTCAGGTATTGCACCGCCTCTGCCCAATCGCTGCGCAGCGTCTCGATACGGGCCTGATGCGCAGGATCGGGTACATTCCATTGCGCCAGATGCGCCGTGGCACGATTGGCCAGCACTTCGATGCGGGCCTTTTGCGCCTGCGTTAGCACCTCAACCGCCAGCACCCGCGCCAGCGCGGTTTCACGCGCGAGCATCCAGTTGTTCAGCAGGACGGGATGGTTCACCAGAAACGGCGCCATGCCCAGCCCCGTTGAATTGCCAATGCCCAGATGCCGTTTTGTCTCACGCTCGAGCGTGCCCTGCCCCACATGCTCAACCAACGCATGGGTGAAATGACGGATGAGCCAGACGGTCAGCATCTCGGCGGCAAATGGCCCTTCCAGCCCTTCGCGGGTGTCAAAACTCGCGCGGTCGGCAATGCCGAATTTGCCGTTGCCGTACACTGCGGTGGTCCGCATCAGGTAGCCCACGTCGCGGATCATATCGGCGTCAGGCTGGCGACCTGCGCGCAGCGCCTCGACCACATGGGCAAACAGGCGCACGGATTTGTTGGCGCGGCTCAGGATCAGATCACGCGGACCAAAGCGCCCCGCTTCCTGCAGCGGTGCGTTGGCCTTGATCCGCGCAATATCATCCGAATCAGGGATGCCATCGAAAAGGACATATGCACTGTCCCACGCCGTTGCGATCACGCGGTCCGTGCGCAGCTCTGGCGGCAGATCGGTTGAGATCGCCACCAGCGAATAGGTATAGCCGCCCAGATCAACGCTAAACACCGCGTGGCCGAAGCCGTCTTCGCACATCTGCCAGTCGCGCTGGGTCACCTTTACCTGCTCAGCAGCGAGACGGCGCATGAGGCTACGCAGAAAAGACAACCGCGTAGGGAACATCGCCCCCATCCGCGACAGGCGCATTACTGTACCGGGCGGGCGCAGGGGCACCTGCGGCGGTGCGCCAAAGATATCCTTCATGGGGCCGCACCAAAGCTTGTTTCATAGAACCGCAGCCAGTTGCCGCCCATGATCCCATCGATGTCCTCCGCGGTCAGGCTTGTCGCCTCAAGCCCCGCGCGGATGTTACCGAAATGGCGATTGTCGCCAAACCAGTTTGGCATGGGAGGAAAGCCTGCGTTGCTGGCCGATCCTTCACCATAATCGATGGTTTTGGACCAGCGGCCTACGCGCATCCATTCCACGATGCTATCAGGCTGATCCTGACACAAATCGGTGCCGATGCCGAGGTTTTGCGCGCCGTAGCGCCGTGCCGCCTCCTCGATCATCTGGCAAAAACTCTCGAGCGTGCAATTACTTCCACCCGCAAGATGATGTGGATAAATCGAAAATCCCAGCATTCCGCCGCTGGAAGTCAACGCACTCAGCACCTCGTCGGATTTGTTGCGCAGCGCTTTGTGCCACCACGCAGGATTGGCGTGGGTAATCGCGATCGGGCGCGTCGAATGCTCAATCGCCTCTAGCGTCGAGCGTTCGCCAGAGTGGGACATATCAACCACCAGCCCAACGCGGTTCATCTCGGCCACGACCTGACGGCCCATGCGCGTGAGGCCCGCATCATAATCCTCATAACACCCCGTCGCGAGCAGGCTTTGATTGTTATAGGTGAGCTGCATAAAGCGGATGCCAAGCTGGTGGCAGATCTCGACCAATCCGATGTCATCCTCGATGGGACTGGGGTTCTGGAAGCCAAAGAAAATCGCGGTGCGCCCTTCCTCCTGTGCGCGGCGCACACAAGCAGCGGTAGTGCCCTTGAAGATCAGGTCGGGATGCGCCTCGAACCAGCGATTCCATTGCTCGAGGTTGAGCACCATCTCGCGAAAGCTTTCGTGGTAGGCGATTGTAACATGCACCGCATCCACACCGCCCTCCCGCATCTGCTCGAATATGCGGGGGCTGAAATTGGCGTATTGCAGGTTGTCGATAAGGGGTGTTTTCATTCTCCATTGATGGCCCAGCCCGCGACACCGGTCCAGAGAAATTTGCATCCTAGGAAGAAGAGCCGCACATGACAGAGAAGATAATAGAATACTTCTACTCCGCCCATTCTGCCTTTGCCTATCTTGGCGCGCCGACACTCGCGCGCATCGCGCGCCAGACGGGCGCGCAAGTCATCCACCGCCCGTTTGACTTTTTGCCCGTTGTACAGGCGGCGGGCGCGCAGGGGTTCAAGGACCGGAGTGCTGCACATCTCGCCTATTTCTTCGGGCGCGAATTGCGTCGCTGGGCGCAGTGGCGCGATCTGGAGATTCTTGATTACCGCCCCACCCACCATGATAATTCACTGGCTCTTGCCAGCGGGATGATCCTTGGCACGCCTGAAAAAGAGGCGCTAAGTTTTGCTATTCTACAGGCCCATTGGCGCTTTGACGCGGACATCGCAGATCCCGCCGCACTCAAGACAATCGCCCACGATTGCGAATTGGATGCAGACACGCTTTTGCGCAGCGCACAAAGCGCCGAAATCCAAGCGCAGTTCGCAGCAAACACCGAAGAGGCGATTGCGAGAGGTGTTTTCGGCTCACCCACCTATTTTGTGGACGGTGATATGTTCTACGGACAAGACAGGCTCGACATGGTCGAGCGCGCGCTCACAAAGCCATTTGCGCCCTGATTGAGCCTAGGCAAGACGCGTGACGCGTGATTAACCTTTTACGACCGCACCCCTTTGAAAGCCCACCCATGCAA
>CAJXSZ010000017.1 GCA_913060815.1 uncultured Sulfitobacter sp.
AGATTTCTGCCTGTCTCGTGGGCTCGGAGATGTGTATAAGAGACAGGTATAATGTCATGATTTTAGACGTAGCCAGAACGGTTGAAGCGCTTGGTGTGATAAAGGGGGAGAACCAAAGTGGCAGCCCGTAGGGGAGTCGAACCCCTCTTTTCAGGTTGAAAACCTGACGTCCTAACCGATAGACGAACGGGCCACACTTGGTGAGGCCGTCTTTAGGCAATCGCCGCGAATGGCGCAAGTCGAAATCTTCACTTTGGGGCGGATTATTTTCGAAACAACGTGTTTTATATAGGGATCAGGCGCGGCTTGCGTCTTCCAGTCGCAGCTGAACGCTCTGACGACCCTGCCACGTATTGATATCGAGCCGCCCCGCCAGATGGAAACGCGCGCCACCATGCGCTTCGAGGGCAGGGCCAAGTGCCGAATCAAACGCACCAAAGCAGATTGCTTCTATGCGGCGGCCGTGACCGTCGCCAAAACTCACTTTCAGGTGTGTCTCGCCCACGCGGCGGGCAGAGAAAATGCGCATATCGGCAAATACATAGCGCGGCGCGGGCGCGCCTGCGCCAAAAGGGCCAGCTGATTCTATAGCTTGGGTCAACTCGACACTGGCCGCGTCGGGCATCAGCATCCCGTCGAGGCGCAGATCCGATGGCCCCAGCAGATGCGCACCCTGTTTCTCCAATAGCGCCGCAAGGGCGGCCATTGCCTCCTCCAGCTTACCTTCCTCAACTGTCAGGCCCGCTGCCATTTTGTGACCGCCCCCTTTGAGCAGCACGTCCTGGAGCGCGAGTTTCTGGATGCAGGCCCCCAGATCAATTCCGCTGACCGAACGGCCCGAACCTTTGCCGATGCCATCTTCAAGCCCGATGACCACCGCGGGGCGGCCTGTGGCTTCCTTGAGGCGTGCCGCGACAATACCGACTACGCCCGGGTGCCAGCCTGCGCCAGCTGCCCAGACCAGCGCACCGTCGGTGCCGCGCTCTTCCGCTTGGGCGAGTGCGGCGGCGCGTACGGCGTTTTCCACATCGCGGCGCTCGGAGTTGAGCGTATCGAGCTTTTCCGACAGGGCGGCGGCCTCGTGCGGATCATCCGTGGCCAGCAGGCGCGCGCCCAGATCGGCCTTGCCCACGCGCCCGCCCGCATTAATGCGCGGCCCCAGCATAAATCCGAGGTGATAGGCGGCGGGGGCCGTGTCCATCCGTGCCACATCGGACAGGGCAGAGATGCCCACCCGCGCGCGGCGTGCCATCACAGTGAGACCTTGGCGCACAAACGCGCGGTTCACCCCGATGAGCGGGGCCACATCGGCGACGGTGGCGAGTGCCACCAGATCCAGCAGGGACATAAGGTCGGGGCCTTTCACCTCAACCTCGCGAAGTTGTCGGCCTGCCTCGACGAGCATCAAAAAGACGACGGCAGCAGCACACAGATGGGCCAACGCGCCGTCTTCGTCCTGGCGGTTGGGATTCACAACGGCGTGACACTCGGGCAGCGTCTCGCCCCCGAGGTGGTGGTCGAGTACGATGACGTCCGCGCCTTTGGCCGCTGCAATCGGACCATGAGACAGCGTGCCGCAATCGACGCAGATGATCAGATCGTGATTGGCGGCCAGAGCTGACATCGCCTCGTCATTGGGACCATAACCCTCGTCGATGCGGTCGGGGACATACAGCGTGGCCTCCCGCCCCATCTCGCGCAGCCACACCAGCAGCAGCGCGGCGGAGCTGCCGCCATCCACGTCATAGTCGGCAAAGACAGCAATGCGCTGGCGGGTTTTGACTGCATGGAGGAAGCGCGCAGTGGCCTTCTCCATATCGCGCAGGGAGCGTGGGTCGGGCAGCAGATCGCGCAGGGCGGGGGCCAGAAAGGCGGGGGCCTCTTGCGCCTCCACCCCGCGCCGCGCCAGCACTTGGGCGACGGCCATAGGCAGGTCAGTTTGCTGGTGCAGTGTCTCGGCGGCGCGCACAGCGCCCACATCAGGGCCGATCCAGCGTCGGCCTGTCAGTGAGGCTTCGACCCCTAGAAAGGCGGCCTTGGTGTCCGAAGGGCTCATGCGGCCTCAGACTTCCTCGATCCGCAGGGCCACGGGATCACCTGCGACAACGGCAGTATTGGCGAAGGCGGCAAGCGCATGGTCGATGTCGGCACGGGTGGTTTTATGGGTCACGATGAGGACGGGAGCGGTGCTATCCTCATGGCCGTATTGGCGCATACGGTTGATGCTCACGCCCGAATCCCCCAACACCGCGGCGACCTTCGCCAGCGCGCCCGGTTTGTCGGTAAGGGCCATGCGCAGGTAGTAGGCAGCGGGGCGCTGGCTCAGCGCGGGGGTGGCCTCGGTCAGGGTGGCGGCGGGTTGGCCGAAGGCGGGACCACGGTAGCCGCGCGCAATGTCGCAGACATCCGACAGTACAGCACTGGCCGTCGGACCAGCGCCTGCACCGGCACCACGCAGCACGATCTGTCCCACAGCATCACCTTCCAGCACGATCATATTGGTGCCGCCTGTGAGTTGGGCCAGCGGGGAGGTGTCGGGGACAAGGCAGGGCTGCATCCGCTGCTCCAACCCGCGACCTGTCATTTGCGCCACGCCCAGCAGCTTGATCTTATAGCCCATGTCAGCGGCGGCGTGGATGTCTTCGATGGAGACACGCTCGATACCTTCCAGCTCGATCCCCGCAAAGTTCACCTGTGTGCCAAACGCGAGTGACGACAGCAGCGCCAGCTTGTGTGCGGCATCAATACCGCCCACGTCGAGCTGCGGATCGGCTTCGAGATAGCCAAGCCCGTCGGCCTCGGCGAAGACATCCGCATAGGGCAGGCCCGCGTCTTCCATCCGAGTGAGGATATAATTGCATGAGCCATTCATCACACCCATCACGCGGGTGATCTCGTTGCCTGCCAGCCCTTCACCGAGCGCTTTGATCACAGGGATACCGCCCGCAACGGCGGCCTCGTATTTCAGCGCGCAGCCCTTTTCCTCGGCAGCCAGCGCCATAGATTGGCCGTGCATGGCGAGCATGGCTTTGTTGGCGGTGATTACATCTTTGCCCAGCGCCAGTGCGGCCTCGGTGGCGGCTTTGGCGGGGCCGTCTTCGCCGCCCATCAGCTCCACAAACACATCCACGTCATCGCGGCTGGCCAGCGCTACGGGGTCGTCCTCCCATGCGTAGGAAGACAGGTTCACGCCGCGGTCCTTTGAGCGTGAGCGGGCGCTGACAGCGCTGATCTCGATGCTGCGGCCCGTGCGTGCTTCCAGCAGCGCTGCCTGCTTGCGGATGATGCTTACCACGCCTGCGCCAACCGTTCCCAACCCTGCAATTCCGAGGCGAAGTGGCTTTGTCATGGTAAGGAATCCTTTGCGTGAATGGCTTTTCGCTGATGTAGCCCGTCTCACGCGTGCGTGCAACGCGCCATGGCGGCGATGCTAGCGCAGGCCCTCGGCCAGCCGCTGGCGCTCTGCTCCGCTGAGCACGCTTCCCCGCAGGCGCGCCGCGCGGGCTCTGAGGGCTGCGATGCGCGCATCAAGGGCGGCGTTGGTTTGCGCAGGCTCAACCGTGGTGCTTTGCGCCGAGGCAAGGATAGGGGCGAGGGGGACCAGCGCTGGATAGCTCTGTGCCTCAAGTTCGGGTGTCAGGGTGCGGTCAAGTTCAGGAAATTGCGTGCAGGCTCCCGCAAGGACGAGCGTGGCCACGAGGGCCGCAAAGAGGGGCGTGCATTTCATGGAGTAAGATGTGCACCAGCGGAGCTATATTATGCAAGGGTTTTGCGTTGAGTTGCATCCTCAGCCTTTACTTTTTGAACGGGCGTTCAGATAAATGAGGGATGGCGCGCACAGCAGGATCACATTCGGATATCACAGGCCCGCGGGTGCGGGAGACGGCGCTCAGGCTGTTCGCGCAAAAGGGCTATGCAGCCGTATCGATGCGTGCGATTGCCGCAGAGGTGGGCGTGCAGGCAGGGGCGCTCTATTCCTATACGCCTGACAAGCAGAGTCTGCTGTTTGACCTAATGGAAAGCCATATGTCCGAGCTGTTGGCGGCTGGTAAGGATGATACTTCTTTGCCTGCGCAGGAGCGATTGCAGGCTTTCGTGGCATTCCATATCGCATTCCACCATGCGCGCCCCGACGCGGTGTTCATCGCTTATATGGAGCTGCGGAATCTGGAGCCTGCCAACTTTGCGCGGATCGAAGCGCTTAGGCGCAGCTATGAAGACCGCTTGGAAGAGATCTTGCGTGCGGGCGTCGCCGAGGGCGTGTTCAGCGTGGCTGATACAAAGATTGCGACGCTTGCGATCATCGCAATGCTGACGGGCGTAAACACGTGGTTCCGCGCAGGCGGACGATTGTCGATTGAGGAAGTCACCGCGCAGTATTGGGAGATGGTGCGCCGCGCGGTGACGTGATTTTAGTGGGCTGGTTTGATAAACGTGCCGTTGTTCAGATCCTGCATGGCCTGCATCAACTCGGCACGAGTGTTCATGACAATGGGGCCGTGCCATGCGACAGGCTCATCTATCGGTGCGCCTGAAATGAGCAGGAAGCGCAGGCCTTCGGGGCCAGCCTGCACCGTGACCTCATCGCCCGTGCCAAATCGGACAAGCGTGCGGTCGCCCGACATATCGCGGATGTTCAGCTCTTCGCCCCTGACCTCTTTTTCGAGCAGCACACCTGCGGGATTGGAGGCATCCACAAAAGCACCGGCGCCTTGGAAAATATAGGCAAAGGCGCGGCGGTAGGTGTCGATCTTGAACGTCTTGCGTACGCCTGCGGGCACCGTCACGTCGAGATATTGCGGATCAGCGGCGATTCCGTCGACGGGACCACGTTTGCCCCAGAACTCGCCCGTGATGACGCGAACCTTAGTGCCGTCATCGTCAATGACCTCGGGTATCGCGTCGGAGGTGACATCCTGGTAGCGCGGCGCAGTCATCTTCTGTGCGCTGGGCAGATTGCCCCACAGCTGGAAGCCGTGCATCTGGCCGCGTGCGTTTCCGTGGGGCATTTCCTGATGCAGGATGCCGCTGCCTGCGGTCATCCACTGCACATCGCCCGCACCAAGGCTGCCTGTGTTGCCGAGGCTGTCGGCGTGATCGACGGTGCCTTCAAGGACATAGGTGATCGTCTCGATCCCGCGGTGAGGGTGCCACGGGAATCCTTTTTCAAAATCAATCGGATGCTCGTTTCGGAAGTCATCAAAGAGCAGGAATGGATCAAGCTCGGAAGGGTCCTGAAATCCGAAAGCGCGGTGCAGTTTGACGCCTGCGCCTTCCATCGTGGGCTGGGCGGCGCGGGTCTCAAGGGTAGGGCGGATTGACATAGTGCTCTCCTGTGTCTGCGTTGGAGCAGATGTAGGAGGCAAGGGGGCGTGCGGCAAGACGGGGCGCCGCACGGCAATTGTGCAAAGATGAACAATTGCCCCGCGCGTCGCTTTTGGGATGGACGGCATGGGACGCCGTGGTGAGGGTGGCTCAAATGGTCAAAGGAATATGAAAATGAAGGTTGGTTTTATCGGGTTGGGCAATGTCGGCGGCAAGCTGTCGGGGAGCCTGCTGCGCAATGGTGTGGACCTGAGTGTTTATGATCTGGATGAAGAATTGGTGAGGGCCAAGGTCGCGGGGGGCGCGCGGGATGGCGGCAGCCCTGCCGATATGATGCGCGATTGCGATGCGGTAATCACCTGCTTGCCCAGCCCAGCCGCCAGTGCAGCGGTCGTAGAGGCGATGTTGCCAGAGGTGGCCGAGGGCAAAATCTGGCTGGAAATGTCGACCACAGACGCCAGCGAGATCAAGCGGTTGGCTGCTTTGGTCCAAGACGCGGGCGGGGCGGCGGTTGATTGCCCTGTTTCTGGTGGCTGCCATCGTGCGGACACGGGGAACATTAGCATTTATGCAGGGTGTGATCGGGCGACATTTGATCGCGTGCTGCCTCTGCTCACGCATATGGGGCGGCGGGTTCTACACGTGGGTGATCTGGGAAATGCCAGTGTTCTCAAGGTGATGACGAACTACCTTGCCACGGCGAATCTGCTCACCCTGTGTGAGGCGCTGACGGTGATGAAGGCGCAGGGCATGGATATGGGCATGACCTATGAGGCGATTGCCATGTCATCGGGCACCAGCTTTGTGCATGAGACAGAGAGCCAGTTGATCTTGTCAGGATCTCGGGATGTAAACTTTACTATGGACCTTATTCAAAAGGACATCGGGTTGTTTCAAAAGCTGGCGGATGATGCGGGTGTGCCGCTGGAAATCTCGCCTATGATCATTGACTTGATGAGTGATGGGCAGAAGCGATACGGGGAGCGCGCACAGTCGGACCGCATGATCGAGCGGTTGGAGGAAGCAACGGGCCTTAAGGTTCTAGCAGACGGATTTCCGCAGGAATTGATCGACGACGAGCCTGAAGAGCGCGGCTATGAGGTCAAGCCCAAGCGGCTAATGTGATTGTTTAGCTATGTCAATTATGACATTGAAATGCTTGTATATTTTTAAGTTTTCGATTGGATTTTCATAGGGGATGCCATGCGCACACCGTCGCGGCACCGCTTTGGCGGGAGCCGCGGTCATGCCTTGCCCAGCTTTGAAACTGCGGCTAGGGCAAGGGACAAAGGAGTGCCACCATGACCCAAGACGATATTACGCCAGAGGCGGAGATGCCCATGCTTGATCCGAACGAGGTGCTGGCCGTGGCGCGCCCCTCGGCGGGGCGGCGGTTCTTGGGGTTGGTGTCGCTGGGGATTTTGGGCCTGATGTTGATCTACATCGCGGTGGCCGAGCAGCCCGCGCTGGAGTGGCGGCTGTTCTTGCTGGTGATGGGCGCAGGCGCGCTGTGGTTGGCGGACCGCATGCGCCGCGCGACGGCCAGCTATCTGGAGATCACCGAGACAGAACTGCGGGAGGCCAACGGTGAGGTGATCGCGCGGATTGCGGATATCGAGCACATGGACCGCGGGTTTTTCGCGTTCAAACCATCCAACGGCTTTTTGCTGCGCACCGCCGCGCCTGCGTCAAATCAATGGCATCCAGGCATGTGGTGGCGCGTGGGCCGCCGCATCGGGGTGGGTGGCATGATGTCCGCACACCAGACCAAGCAAATCTCGGAGATCATTGCGGTGATCATGGCGAAGCGCGAGATCGAGCGTGATCAGGCCGCGCGCGACGGGGATAGCAAGCTTTAGACGTTTGCCGCCACCAGACACCGGACAAAAGAAAACCCCCGTGCAGTCAGGCTGCACGGGGGTTTTTGTTTTTGTAGTCTTGCTGCCTTAGCCTGAGAATTCGGGCTGCGGAGCATCCGTCCAGAGCACTTGGGGTGCATAGCGGGGACGGGTGAAGACAAAGTTGTCGATCTCTGGTGTGCCCAGGCCCACTTCGAAGGGCGCATCATAGCGGGCGAAGGTTTCGACGATGATCATACGCTCGTTGTGGACCATGTGAGGCAGCTTATCGACCCAATTGCGAACCTGATGGTTGGTCAGCGGGGTATAGCCGCCGCTGCTGTGTGACCAGTCGAGCTTCATAATATTGTTGCTGTCGTCAAAGCGTACCACGGACAGGCGGATTGAACTGTCCTGCGGGGTGCGCGTCATGGTGTTGAGCAGCGCATGGGCACCCGCCAGATAGTCAGGGTCAATGGGCAGGGTTTCCCGCGATACCATATCGCCGATGGTGAACGCTGCCTTGGAGTGCAGGTTGTGCTGACGCGTCAGGTCAAGAACGGTCATCGAGGTGATGATGACCATGAACATCAGCGGGATCATGATGACCGCCTCGACGCTGCCTGAGCCGTCTTCGGAGCGGGCGAACTTATGGCGCAAAGCGCGGGTGAGTTTAGAGATATTCATTATCTTGGCTCCTGTACGAAGGCGCTGATTGCGACCATCTTGCCCATTCCCGCGCCGTCAGTGCCGAGCAGATTGCCCAGACCGAAGGATCCGAAGACAGGTTCGAACGAATAGCACGCACGCATGATCATCAGTTCGTGTTGCTGTCCCAGTGACCATCCGCGGATGGGGTTGACCGGCTGGGACTGGTCAATGCAGTCCGGCAGAGGCGGAAGTCCGGCAAAGTCGCGCGGGTTGATCGGTGTCATCTCGAGCCGCATGTTGTTGTCGCAATCGTCCAGACCGCCGGAGTTTTGGCAAATGAAGGTCTTGAGGTCATCATGCGAGAGGTTCGCGGCTGTGTTGAGCTTGACCGCTCGGGTGGTGACTTCGAGTGCGCGGTCCACCTGAAACTGGCGGTTGGCGTGGGTTGTCAGCTCGACACCAAAGGCCAATGCCATGAACAGAAGGGGCAGCATGACTGCGAATTCGAGTGTGTAGACAGCGCCCGCTTCTTCTTTGCGGAACTGCGACAGGCGGTTTTTGACATGGCTGATCATTGTGTGAGCCTCAGTTGGTTAATCTGGCGAGCAATTGCGCTGAACGCCTCTCTGATTTCGACGCCCTCAACCCGGAAGAAGTGGCTGGGTGAGGAGGCGCAGTCGCGCATGACGTTTGCACCGTGGTCTGTGACTTCGAAGCCGATGGACCAGATGACGATGTTGTTGTCTTTGGCCGCATCGCAGACATTGTTGAGCAGGCTGTCGCCATAAGAGGGCCAGTATTTATCCGTGGACCACAAGTGACGGTTGCTGCTCCAGACGTTGTTGCGCACCCACCAGTCAAAGTTGTTGTTGTTCCAGTGGTTGTAGTGGCTGGAGTTCGCGTAGACCTGTGTGTTGATCCGCTTGGAATAGTGGTTCTGACCATCAGTCATCAAAACAACAGTCTTGAGTGTTTCATGATCGTCAAAAGCAACCGGACGGTTGGCAAATGCCGGATCGGTGTCGCCGTCACTGGCAAGTGACGCGTTCATGGGACGGAAGCTGGGGTCAAGCAGGCCTGCGGCCCACTTCATGCCCGCAAAGATCGAGGTACTGCCACGTGGCACGAGGCGGCTGATCTTGTACTTGAGTGCACTCGCGTCCTGTGAAAAGGCCACGATATCTTCATTTTCCCCATTAGGGCAGACAGGAGCGCTACGTTGGTTCCACTGGGTGTTGCCCCAATAGAAATGCTGGACCTGACCATACGTTTTCTGGCTTCCGTTGGACCATTGACCCATCGTTGTTGTGTCAAAGTCGCTCTCGCTAAACTCCAGACAGTGGCTGTAGTTGTGCACGTGATTGACCGAAAACTTGCTCATGATCTCGGGTCCCGCGCTCACGTGTTCGGAGTAGGGGATGACGGAGATCGAGACGAGGTCCTCGGTGCTGTCGTTGATTACGGAATCGACGAAGATGGAGGCGGCATCGCGCATCTGGCGGATCTTGTCGCCTTCGCCCATGGAACCGGAGATGTCGAGCACCATGGAGATTTCCACGTTATTGACGCGCTCTTCGGCCTCCGAGAAGGCTTTCATGCTGATGTAGGGTCCGTTTTTCTCGGTCGCCTTATACCATTCGTCGTCGAAAATCTGCTCGTCGGAGAGGTATTCGTCCTCTACGGCAGCGATCAGCGGCGGCAGACCTTTCTCGATGCGGTCCTCGTTCATGGCATCGCGAGCGGCCATGGCGTCGTTGCGCCTGTCGATGCGCAGGTCCGCTGCGGTGCGTGCAATTTCCTGCGCTTCCTCAAGCGTGGTGTCATCGCCCTGCGTCCGCTTTTCGAGTTCTTCTTCGTAGATGTCCTCAAAGGACTTGCCGATGTCATTAGCCGCCTGATCGTCCAAGCGCTTTTGCGCGGCGGCGCGGGAATCGACTTTTGCGTTGCCGCCCATCAGGGCCGCGCCATAGTAGTCGCCGCCAAGGAAGGTTGTATCGACCAGCCCGTCCACTTCCACCGATACGGTGCGGTAGTTAAGGCCTTCGTCAATGTTCACCTGACTGACCACATCGCCGTAGCCTGACTTGTCAAAGTAATCCTGCACCAACACATCCGCTGGCAGCGTCTGGTCCAGATCGGCCGCGGCCAAAACGGCGCGGTCAGAGAGCTGTTGCAGCTTCACGCGGTGGTACTCATGCGAGTTGAGATCCCATGCGACGGCTGACAGGATGCCGATTGCAGCCATGAATGCCAGAGAGACAATCGTAATGTTGCCGTCCTCGTCTTTCACAAACCGTGTTGCGAACGGGATGTTTTTGAGGCCTGCACCTATCGGCATGCAAGTTGTCGAAAACAGTTTTTTCATTGTCGTCACCTTTCCGGCCCAAACTGCAATCCATGCAGCTGTAAATGGCTTATTTCAGCGGAATGTATGACGGATGAACGTGGCTAAAATGCGGCGAAATAGGTCAAAATATTCATATTTTACTGGGGTTTGGGGTACAATTCCCCGAAACGTAGGGGAGTGTTTCGCCCCCGTGAACAATGGGCTGTCTTTTGCCTTCCCTGCACAAGGACAAGGTTAACGGTGAGTCGCCTATTGGGTCATTATTAAGAAATGGTTAAGCTGGCAGTGCCGCGCGAAGGTGCGGCATTTACCCGTTGGTAAAGCGTTTTGCCTGTGTGGCCGCCAGCAAGGTATCTGGTGAAATCGCGAATACGGTCTCGGGTGCGCCGCCAGCGCCCCAGACTGTTGTGTGCTGAAAAAGCGCGTCATCCATATAGGTATCAATATCGCACAGATGGCCGATGGGAGCCACGCCGCCGATGGCAAAACCTGTTTCGCTGCGCACGCGTTTGGGATCTGCGCGGCCTAGTGGCTCGCCGAACTGTTCGGACGCGCGGCCAAGATCGAGCGCATGTGCACCGCTGACCAGTACAAGTTTGAGCGCGCCTGTGCTCTGGCCTTCAAACAGCAGGGATTTGACGATCTGGCCTACGTCACACTCGAGCGCCTCTGCCGCGTCCTTGGCGGTGTGCGCGCTGTCGGACAGAGTTATAATGTCAATTTCCAGCCCTGCCGCGAGGGCGGCTTGTTCGACGCGCTTGACGCTTTTGCCCATTGGAATCTCCCAGACTGTCTCGTGTAAGGGGCCAAATCATTCGGGCGGGGTCAAGAGGGGCTCTGCCCCGCGACGCGCCCTGCGGGCCCGCAGCTCCCCGGGATATTTGAGACCAAAAGAAAAACCACGGAATTGTGCGATTAATAAAGTGGCAGATTGAAAATGCCGGGACTAGGGTAGCTGCATGCGGCGCGGATTCTTCGCGGCTGCGCGATGTTGTCGATGAACCTGAAAAGGCAGATCTGTCCCATGAGCCATAATTCTAACGAGCCAAGCTTTCGCGAGAGTACTGAATTGATGTTCAACCGTGCGGTTGAGCTGATGGACCTCAAGCCGGGTCTGGTCGAGAAGATCCGTGTATGTAATGCCACTTATACAGTGCGGTTCGGTGTGCGCCTGCGCGGGGATATCAAGACATTCACCGGGTATAGGTCGGTGCATTCGGAACATATGGAGCCTGTGAAAGGCGGGATCCGCTTCTCGCTGGGGGTTAGTCAGGACGAGGTAGAGGCGCTGGCGGCGTTGATGACATTCAAATGCGCGCTGGTAGAGGCACCGTTCGGCGGATCCAAAGGCGGACTGTGCATTGATCCCAAGGAATATGACGAGCAGGAAATGGAGCTGATCACGCGGCGCTTTGCCTATGAGCTTATCAAGCGCGACATGATCAACCCTGCGCAGAACGTGCCTGCGCCCGACATGGGCACGGGCGAGCGGGAGATGGCGTGGATTGCAGACCAGTACAAGCGGATGAACACCACCGACATCAACTCAGCCGCCTGTGTCACGGGCAAGCCTATCAACGCGGGCGGTATTCAGGGCCGCACAGAGGCCACGGGGCGTGGTGTGCAATACGGGCTGCGCGCGTTTTTCCGCGATGCGCAGGGTGTCGCAAAGGCCGGGATGGAAGGGAAGCTGAAGGGCAAGCGGGTTATCGTGCAAGGCTTGGGCAACGTCGGCTATCACGCAGCCAAGTTCCTGAGCGAGGAGGATGGCGCTCTGGTTGTAGGGGTCATCGAATACAACGGTGCGATCTGGAACGAAGAGGGCATCGATGTCGAGGCGCTCAAGCAATATATCACCGAGCACGGGTCGCCCGAAGGGTTCGAGGGCGGCACATTCATCGAGCACGGCGAGAGCCTATTGGAACGCGACTGCGATATTCTTATCCCTGCGGCGCTTGAGGGGGTGATCAACCTGCGAAATGCGGCACGGATCAAGGCGCCGTTGATCATTGAAGCAGCCAATGGTCCTGTCACCGCAGGAGCGGATGACATCCTGCGCGAAAATGGCACGGTGATTATCCCCGATATGTACGCCAACGCAGGCGGCGTTACGGTGAGTTATTTCGAGTGGGTCAAGAACCTCAGCCACATCCGGTTTGGCCGTATGCAGCGGCGGCAGGAAGAAAACCGTCACCAGCTGATTGTGGACGAGTTGGAGCGGATCAGCAGCGACAGCTCTATCAACTGGACGCTCAGCCCTGACTTCAAGGAGAAGTATCTGCGCGGCGCGGGCGAGTTGGAGCTGGTTCGGTCGGGGCTCGATGATACGATGCGCAGTGCCTACGACGATATGGCAAAGGTCTGGCACGGGCGCGAGGATGTGCATGATTTGCGCACAGCGGCCTATCTTGTTGCGATTGGCAAGGTGGCTGCGAGCTATCATGCGAAGGGGCTTTGAGATGCGCGCAGTGATTGTCGTATTGTTGCTGGCGGCGGGATCTGCGGCAGCCGAAGAAGCGACCTATGGAGAGGTCTATCTCAACGGGTTGCTGCGCGATCAAGACATGCAGCAGGGCAACGAGAATGCGATGGTGTGTAACGTGAACGGGCCTGAGGGCTATCTTTCGATCCGCAGTGGTCCAGGCACGGAATATGAGGCTGTGCGCAAGCTCAAGCGGTTGGCGGTGCTGGCGCTTGACACCAGCCAGCGGCGCGGCAACTGGATCCGTGTCTATGGCGCGCACCGAAATACGACGCCTGAGGGACGTGCGCAGGCCTATAAGGGCTTGCCTGTGCAAGGCTGGGCGCATGACGGCTATCTATGCGACTTCCTTCATTAACGCGCGGGTTGCGTCTGTCTGATCGACAATGCGTGCGGGATGGGTGTCTCTGTGCTTTTGTGCGCTGACCTTTTTTGAATAAACGCCTGATGGGCTGCGGACAGGGGATGGGCGCTCGTGTAGCCTGCGTTCATGATGTTTGATTTGCCTGATGATGACGTTCTCTATGATGCGCTGCTGGCGCGGGATGCCGCGTGGGAGGGACGCGCGTGGGTTGGTGTGACTTCCACAGGTGTGTTTTGCCGCCTGACCTGTCCTGCGCGCAAACCCAAGCGCGACAATTGCTCCTTCTTCGATACGATTGGTGGCGCGATCGAAGCGGGGTACCGCGCGTGCAAGCGGTGCCATCCGATGGCGCCAGCAGCGGAAGGCGAGCCTGTAGTGCGCGCCTTGTTGGAGGCGTTGGAGGCTGATCCTGCGCGGCGCTGGGCGGAGGCGGATGTGGCGGCGATGGGGTTGGACCTGAGCACTGTGCGGCGCGCGTTCAAGCGGCACTTCGGCATGACTTTCCTCGAGATGGCGCGGCTGGCGCGTTTGCGTGCAGGGGGCGCGGAACTGGTTGGCGGTGCCTCGGTAATCCAAGCGCAGATGGTTGCGGGCTATGAGAGTGGCTCGGCGTTTCGCGCAGCTTTTGGCGCGTGGATGGGCCTGCCACCTGGCGCGTTCTTAAAGGATGCGGTGTTGCGCGCCGATTGGATCGAGACGCCGATGGGCGTGATGGTTGCTGTCGCCTCGCACGCCGCGCTTCATCTGTTGGAATTTCCAGAGCGCAAGGCGCTCCCTGCGGAGTTGGCGGCGCTGCGCAGGGACGCCAAAGGGTCGCTTGGGTTCGGGCGGTTTGGCCCGACGGAGCAGATCGAGCGGGAGATGGCGGATTTTATGGGCGGTGTGTCGGCGCAGTTTGCAACGCCGCTGCTGCCCTTGGGCACGCCGTTCACACAAGAGGTCTGGCGTGCCCTGCGCGAGATCCCCGCGGGCCAGACGCGCAGCTATAGTGCGGTGGCGCGTGCTATGGGCAGGCCTGATGCCACGCGGGCGGTGGCGCGGGCCAATGGCGCTAACCCGATTGCCATTGTCATCCCGTGCCACCGTGTGCTGGGCGCGGACGGGAGCCTTACGGGATATGGCGGCGGTTTGTGGCGAAAGCAGGAGCTGATCGAGCTTGAGCGCGGCTTTGCCGATAAGGAAAAGACATAGAGGATAAGCGACAGGAGATTCAGACATGCACAGAGAAACAGCTGCGGCAGAGCCGATTTACGTCCCGCGCTGATTTGGCGATTGCGAGGCTGGATCATGTTTGCCAAGGTGTCGCGAGGTAGGCGTTTGAGGTGATGTGATGCGGTTTTCAGGATGGCGTATTTTGCGCGAGGGCTTGAGCGGCAACAAGGGCTGGCAGCCCCATTGGCGCGATGCCGAGCCGAAGGCAGAGTATGACGCGATCATCATTGGCGGGGGCGGGCACGGGTTGTCTACGGCCTATTACCTCGCGAAAGAGCACGGGATGACCAATATCGCCGTGATTGAAAAGGGCTATCTGGGCGGTGGCAATGTCGGGCGAAATACGACCATTGTTCGGGCGAACTATTTTCTGGACGGCAATTCCCAGTTTTATTCGCATTCGCTCAAGCTGTGGGAAAACCTCGAACAGGATTTGAATTACAACGTCATGCTGTCCCAGCGCGGCCAGCTGATGCTGTGTCATTCCGACGGGCAGCGCGATGCCTATGCGCGGCGCGGCAATTCGATTGTAGGCCAAGGCGATGATGCGGAGCTGCTGGATGTGGAAGGGGTGCGAAAGATCGCGCCCTATCTGGATTTCGAGAACACGCGGTTCCCGATCTACGGCGGCTTGTTGCAGCGCCGCTCTGGCACGGCACGGCATGACGCGGTCGCGTGGGGCTATGCGCGTGGGGCGAGTGAACGCGGGGTTGATCTGATCCAGCAGTGCGAGGTCACTGGGATTGATATCGAGAATGGTGTGGTGCGCGGCGTGCAGACCACCCGCGGAGCGATCCGTGCCAAGAAGGTGGGCATTGTGGTTGCGGGGCGGTCCTCTCAGGTCGCGGCGATGGCGGGGATGCGCCTGCCAATCGAGAGCCATGTGTTGCAGGCCTTTGTGACCGAAGGTCTGAAGCCCGTCATTGATAATGTGATCAGTTTCGGCATGGGGCACTTCTATATCAGCCAGTCGGACAAGGGGGGCCTCGTGTTCGGGGGCGATCTGGATTTCTACAGCTCTTATGCTGCGCGTGGGAACCTGCCCATGGTCGAGCATGTGATGGAGGCGGGGATGACCCTGATGCCGATGATCGGCAAGGCCAAGGTTTTGCGTAGTTGGGGCGGGATCATGGATATGACGCCCGATGGCTCCCCGATCATTGATAAGACGGAAACCGAGGGTTTGTTCGTCAATTGCGGCTGGTGCTACGGCGGGTTCAAGGCGGTGCCGGGATCGGGCAATTCCTTTGCGCATTTGATGGCTACGGGGGAGCATCATGCACCTGCGGCGAGATTTAGACTGGACCGTTTCCGCACGGGGCGCGGTTTGATGGACGAGGAGGGGACCGGTGCGCAGCATAATTTGCATTGAGCCTGAGGGGCCTGCAGGATTTGAGTTTAAAGGGAAAAATGATGATGGGGGGCTGGCGTGAGGATTGAGTGTCCTTTGTGCGGCGGGCGGGACCGGCGCGAGTTTTATTACAAGGGCGCGGCGTTGGTGCGGCCTGATGTGGACGCCGGTGCGCAGGCTTGGGATGGCTATGTGCATCTGCGCGAGAACCCTGCGGGGGCTACCCTTGATTTGTGGCAGCATGAGGCGGGCTGTGGTGCGTGGCTGGTGGTGAGCCGTGATACGGTCACGCATGAGGTGTATGGCGTGCAGTTGGCTGCGGCGTATAGCGTGGGTGCGCGCGCATGAGAGTTTCCGAGCAGGGTTCGGGCGACACGGTTCGTTTCCGCTTTGACGGCGTCGGGTATTCGGGTCGTATGGGGGATACAGTGGCTTCGGCGTTGCTTGCCAGCGGGGTCAAGTTAGTGGCGCGGTCGTTTAAGTATCACCGTCCGCGCGGGATCTTGACCGCTGGCAGTGAGGAGCCGAATGCGTTGATCACTGTTGGCAAGGGTGCGCAGGCGGAGCCGAATGTGCGGGCGACGGTACAAGAGGTTTACGACGGTCTTGAGGTGTTTTCGCAGTCGGCGTGGCCTTCGCTGAAGTTTGACGCGATGGCGGTCAATGATTTGGCGGCGCCGTTTCTGGGGGCTGGGTTTTATTACAAGACGTTCATGTGGCCAAAAGCGTTTTGGGAGAAGCTGTACGAGCCTGTCATTAGGCGGGCTGCGGGGCTCGGTCGCTTAAGTGGTCGGCATAATCCTGATACCTATGACAAGGCGTTTGCCTTTTGTGATCTGCTGGTTGTGGGGTCAGGGCCGAGCGGTCTGATGGCGGCACGCGTTGCGGCGGATGCGGGGCTGGATGTGATCTTGTGCGAAGAAGATTCTCGCATGGGCGGGCGTCTGTTGGTCGAGCGCGAGGATGTGGGCGGCGTGCCTGCGGCCCAGTGGGCAGAGCGGCAAGTGGAAGCGTTGGCGGCAATGCCGAATGTGCGGTTGATGACGCGGACGACTGTGACGGGTGCCTATGACGGCGGCGTGTTTGGCGCGCTGGAGCGGGTGACGCATCATGTGCCGCGCAGTGGAGCGCCTCTGGAGTGTTTCTGGCGGATCACGGCGGCGCGCACGGTGTTGGCAGCAGGCGCGTTGGAGCGGCCAATTGCATTCGAGAACAATGACCGGCCCGGCATCATGATGGCGGGTGCGGTGCGGGCGTATCTGAACCGCTGGGGTGTTGCGGCGGGTCAACGTGTCGTGGTGTTCGGCAATAATGATGATGCGCATCGCACCGCGCGGGATTTGCACGGCGCAGGGGTCGAGGTTGCGGCCTTGATCGACGCGCGTGCCGATGCGGAGGTGGGCGACGTGCCGTATCCCGTGCATTTGGGCGCGCAAGTGTGTGGCTCCACTGGGCGTGGCGGGCTGACGTCTGTGCGGGTTCGGACTGGCGCTGGCGAGGTGAACATCAAGGCCGATTGCCTAGCCATGTCGGGCGGCTGGAACCCGACGGTACATCTGACGTGCCACATGAACGGGCGGCCTGCGTGGCGCGAAGATATTGCCGCTTTTGTGCCAACGCCTGACGCGATCCCATCGTTGGAAGCCGCGGGGGCGTGCAACGGGGCGTTCTCGACTGCGGCGTGTTTGGCTGAAGGAGCCGAGGCGGCGTCCCGTGTGGTTGAAGCGCTGGGCGGTGCGGCCTCGGTCGAGATGCCTGAGGCGGAGGATGCGGCCTATAGGATTGCGCCGCTCTGGGCTGTGGCGGGCAAAGGGCGCGCGTGGCTGGACTTCCAGAATGACGTGAGTGTGAAGGATGTGAAGCAGGCAGCGGTCGAGAACTTCCGATCTGTGGAGCATATGAAGCGCTACACCACGCAAGGGATGGCGACGGATCAGGGCAAGAACTCGAATGTGGGGGCTTTGGCGGTACTGGCCGATGCGACAGGGCGGGGAATACCCGAGACGGGTGTAACCACGTTTCGGCCACCCTACAGCCCTGTAGCGATTGCAGCGCTGGGGGCGGGAGCGCAGGGGAAGGGCTTTGCGCCCGAACGGCTGACCACCTCCCACAAGCAATCCGAGGAGATGGGCGCGCCGATGATTGAGGCGGGGCTATGGTACAGGCCCAGCTATTTCCCGCGCGATGGTGAGACGACGTGGCGGCAGTCATGTGACCGCGAGGTTGGCTATGTGCGCAAGGCCGTAGGTGTGTGCGATGTGAGCACGCTGGGCAAGATCGATATACAAGGGCCAGATGCGGCCAAGCTCTTGGATTTTGTCTACACGGGCATGTTCTCGACGCTCAAGGAAGGGCGCGTGCGGTACGGCCTGATGCTGCGCGAGGATGGCACGGTCATGGATGACGGCACATGTGCGCGGATGGGGGCAGAGCATTATGTGATGACCACAACGACCGCTGCGGCGGGGGATGTGATGCGGCATTTGGAGTTTGTCTGCCAAATGCTGCACCCCGAGTGGGACGTGACGTTCACCTCTGTGACCGAGCAGTGGGCGCAGTTTGCCGTGGCGGGGCCCAAGTCGCGGGAGCTGTTGAACGGGGTGCTGGGCGAGGCAATTGATAATGAGAGCTGGCCGTTCATGGCCTGCGGTGAAGCTACTGTCTTGGGCGTTGCGGGGCGACTCTTCCGCATCAGCTTTAGCGGCGAGCATGCCTATGAGGTCGCTGTGCCTGCGCGCTATGGGGCGGCGTTGTTTGCCGAGTTGGTGAAGCGTGCCGAGGCGATGGGCGGGGGTGCCTACGGGATGGAAGCGCTTAATGTGCTGCGCATCGAGAAGGGGCACATCACCCATTCTGAGATCCACGGGCGGGTCATGGCCTTTGATGTGGGCATGGAACGGATGGTCTCGGACAAGAAGGATTGCGTGGGCAAGGTGCTGGCCGCGCGCGAGGGTTTGGTTGATCCCATGCGCGAGCGTATGGTGGGGCTGCGACCCGTGGGGGCGGTGAAGAGCTTGAGCGCGGGGGCGCATATCTTTGATGCTGGCGCGGCCCACGTGCATGAGAATGATCAGGGCTATGTCACTTCGGTATGTTTCTCGCCCGATGTGGGCACGATGATCGGGTTGGGTTTTGTGAAGAACGGACCTGCGCGGATGGGTGAGCGGATGGTGGTGCGCGATCACGTGCGTGACCTCACGGTAGAGGTCGAGATATGCTCGCCCGTCTTTGTGGACCCAGAGGGAGGGCGCGTGCGTGGATAGATTGCAAGCGACAAGCCCCTGTGCGGGGTTGCTGCCGATGACGGTCGGGGCGCTGAGTGTGGAGGAGATGAAAGCGGGACCGATCACCTCTGTAGCGCCGTTCAAAGGGGCGTCCATGGCCTCTGTCGAGCGCGCGCTGGGCGTGCCGTTTCCCGCGCCTTTGCAGAGCACGGGTGATACTGCCCTGCGCTGCGTCTGGGTCGGGCAGGGGGAGGCATTGCTGATCGGGGCTGTGCCTGACGCCAGCCTCAGGAGCTATGCCGCAGTGGTGGACCAGTCTGACGCGTGGGCGGTGGTGACATTGCGGGGTGCGCAGGGGCCCGAGGCGCTGGCGCGTCTGGTGCCTGTGGACACGAGGCCCGCGCGGTTTGGCGTGGGCGCCACCATGCGCACGCAACTCGGGCATATGAACGCCAGCATCACGCGGCTGGACGAGCAGACCGTGATGATCGCGGTTTTCCGCTCAATGGCGGGCACGCTTGTTCACGATTTGCGGCGCGCACTAGAAGCGGTGGCGGCGCGCAGCTAGAAAGCGACGAGCGTTACGAGGAGTTGGCGAATGCTGCGCATAGTAAGTTGTGTTGTTTTGATTGCCTTGGCGGCCCCTGCGGTTGCGGCGTCCAAGGCTGAGGACTGTGGATATCAGGCCGATGTCGTCGCTGCGGTTCAAGCGGCCCGTGTTGCCCGCGTGGGGGAGCGTAAGGTCGCCGAGCATGTTGCCGACAGCGCGCCTGAATGGCCCGAGAAATACAACGCCGTGGTGCCGCTGGTCACCCCTTGGGTCTACGGCATGAAGCGCGGCGAGGTGCGTAATGCCGATCTTGCGGCGGCGTGGAAAGAGCTGTGTTTGCAGCAATAGGGCGTCCGCGCTGACTGGACTCTGGCGCAGCACTGCCCATATTGAGGGGCATGAGCCTGCCCCCTGGATTTCTTGACGAGTTACGCACACGCTCCAGCCTGTCACAGGTTGTGGGGCGCAAGGTCATGTGGGATGCGCGCAAGTCCAATCAGGGCAAGGGCGATATGTGGGCGCCGTGCCCTTTCCATCAAGAAAAATCTGCCAGTTTCCATGTCGATGACCGCAAGGGGTTCTATTATTGTTTTGGCTGTCACGCCAAGGGCGATGCGATCTCATTCGTCCGCGAGACAGAGAATGTGAGCTTCATGGAAGCGGTGGAGATTTTGGCGGGCGAGGCAGGCATGCCCATGCCTGAACGAGACCCGCGTGCCGCAGGGAAGGCCGATGCGCGCAAGGATCTGGCCGATGTCATGGAGTTGGCGGTCAAATGGTTCCGCCTGCAACTGCGCACGGGGGCGGCATCGGACGCGCGGGAGTATCTGGAGCGGCGGGGCCTGAATGGTGAGGTCTGTGACCGTTGGGAGATCGGATTTGCCCCCGACAGCTGGCAGGGGCTGTGGGATGCGCTCAAGGGCAAGGACATTGCCGATGATCTGATCTTGGGCGCGGGGCTGGCCAAGCCTTCGACCAAGGGCGGCAAGCCTTATGACACCTTTCGGGGTCGTATCATGTATCCCATACGCGATGCGCGGGGGCGCTGCATTGCCTTTGGCGGCCGTGCGATGGACCCCGAAGATAAGGCGAAATACCTAAATTCGCCCGAGACGGAGCTTTTTGATAAGGGGCGCAGTCTTTATAACGTGAAGGCGGCGCGCACGGCAGCAGGCAAGGGGCAGCCCTTGCTGGTGGCCGAAGGGTATATGGACGTGATCGCGCTGAGCGAAGCGGGGTTCGGTGCCTCCGTCGCACCGCTTGGCACGGCGATCACCGAGAACCAGCTGGCGATGCTATGGCGGATCAGCGACGAGCCAATCATTACGCTCGACGGCGATGCGGCGGGCCAGCGTGCAGCGCTGCGGTTGATTGATCTGGCGCTGCCCCTCTTGGAGGCAGGGCGATCCTTGCGCTTTGCCATGATGCCCGAGGGCCAGGACCCAGATGATCTGCTGAAATCCTCTGGCGCAGGCGCGGTGCAGGCGCTGCTGGATGCGGCAGTCCCGATGGTGCAACTGCTGTGGGACCGCGAGATCGAAGGCAAGATTTTCGACAGCCCTGAACGGAAGGCCGCGCTCGATAAATCCCTGCGTGAAAAGATCATGCTGATCAAAGATCCCAGCATTCGCAGCCATTACGGCCAAGCGATCAAGGACATGCGCTGGGACCTGTTCCGCGCTAAATCCGCCCCTACCGGCGGCGGCATGAAGGTCGCACGGGCGGGACAGCCATGGGGGAGCAAAGCACCGCAGGGGCCGTCGGTAGGCGCGAAAGCCTCGCTTTTGGCGACAGCCTCCGATCCGCGCGCCACAGACCATCTGCGCGAGGCGGTTATTCTTGCTGCCTGCATCCGTTGCCCAGAGGTGGTCGAGCCCTTCGAGAGCGGTCTGGAGCGGATGGCCTGTCTGGACGGAGACCACGGGACGCTGCGCGATCTGGTATTACGCCATGCGCCTGACGGGGCAGAGGTGCTGGAAGAGAATATCATCCGCGCTTTGGGACCTGACGCCCTTGAAAAGCTGATGGCGCAGCGCCATGTGGCAATCACGCCCTGCATTCGCAAACCCGGAGACGTCGACATCACGACGATGACCATTGCGGAGGAGTTGGCAAAACTGGCGGCGGTGCGCGGCCTTCAGGATGAGGTAATGGATGCCGCTGACGATCTGAGCGGTGAGGCCGACGAGGGGCTGACGTGGCGGCTGGCTGAGGCAGCTAAAGCAGCGGATCTGGCGCAGCGCGCTGGACAGGAAGACAAAGCGGAATATGTGATAGCCGACAACGGGGCGCGGTTGGACCGTGAGCAGGTGGCCAAGAGCCGCAGCCTGTTTGACCAGATCGACTTCTCCAAGGGTGGCAAAAAGGGCCCGTGAGGGCCAAGGAGTATGAGGAAGCGGCAGCGCATGTGGCACTGCGGTTACCTAATCGCCGCAATTCGCGGAAAATTTACGATGTCGGGTTTAAGAATCACCTCGGACCCCGCATGATTCGAAAAACGAATCGCTGCCAAGTGATTCGCCAAGGGACAGATAGGAGCTTTTGATGGCTGCCAAAGACACCAACGAAGACGCCAAGACAGACGATCAGGAGGGCGGTCACTCGCTTGATATGTCGCAGGCTGCTGTCAAGAAGATGATCGGTGAGGCCCGCGAGAAGGGCTACATCACCTATGACCAGCTCAATACCGTGCTGCCGCCTGATCAGGTGTCCTCGGAGCAGATCGAAGATGTAATGAGCATGCTGTCCGAGATGGGCATCAACATCATCGAGGACGAGGAAGAAGAAGAAGACAAAGGTGGCACAGATGTGGCGACCACCGACGGCCCCAAAGAAATCACGCTGGGGTCCGGCACCTCCGAGAAGCTGGACCGCACCGACGATCCGGTGCGCATGTACCTGCGCGAAATGGGTTCCGTTGAACTTCTGAGCCGTGAGGGCGAGATCGCGATTGCCAAGCGCATCGAGGCGGGCCGCAACACGATGATTGCGGGCCTGTGCGAAAGCCCGCTCACGTTTCAGGCGATCACCATCTGGCGCGACGAACTCCTGTCCGAAGACATTCTGCTGCGCGATGTGATCGACCTTGAGGCGACATTCGGCAACACGATGGGCGAGGAAGAGACGACCCCTGTGGTGCCTGTTGCAGGAGCTGCTCCCGCAGCCAAGACCGAAGGCCAGCCCGAGCTGGACGCCGACGGCAATGCCATTACCAGTGATGACGACGATGATGATGACGAGGACGAACAGGCCAATATGTCGCTTGCCGCGATGGAGGCCGCACTGAAGCCGCAGGTTCTTGAAACGCTCGACATTATTGCCGACGATTACGTAAAGCTGAGCCAGATGCAGGACAACCGCATCTCCGCCACGCTCAACGAGGATGGCTCCTTCTCGGGTAAGAACGAGGCGGCGTATCAGAAGCTGCGCTCGGAGATTGTGCTGCTGGTCAATGACCTGCACCTGCACAACAACCGTATTGAAGCCTTGATTGACCAGCTCTACGGCATCAATCGCCGCATCATGCAGATTGATTCATCCATGGTGAAGCTCGCCGATCAGGCGCGCATCAACCGCAAGGAATTTGTCGATGCCTACCGCGGTCGCGAACTCGATCCCAACTGGATGGAGCAGATGGCCGAGAAGCCCGGTCGGGGCTGGCAGATGTTCATCGAACGCTCCGCCGACAAGGTGACAGAGCTGCGCACTGATATGGCGCAAGTGGGCCAGTATGTTGGCCTAGATATCTCTGAATTCCGCCGCATCGTGCAGCAGGTTCAGAAGGGCGAGAAAGAGGCCCGTCAGGCCAAGAAGGAAATGGTCGAGGCCAACCTGCGCCTCGTGATCTCCATCGCCAAGAAATACACCAACCGTGGCCTGCAGTTCCTTGACCTTATTCAGGAAGGGAACATCGGCCTCATGAAGGCCGTGGACAAGTTCGAATACCGCCGAGGCTACAAATTCTCGACCTACGCCACATGGTGGATCCGTCAGGCGATCACACGCTCTATCGCGGATCAGGCGCGGACCATCCGTATTCCGGTGCATATGATCGAGACGATCAACAAGCTGGTGCGCACGGGCCGCCAGATGCTGCACGAGATTGGTCGCGAGCCTACGCCAGAAGAATTGGCCGAAAAGCTGCAAATGCCGCTGGAGAAAGTCCGCAAGGTGATGAAAATCGCCAAGGAGCCGATTTCTCTGGAGACACCGATTGGCGACGAGGAAGACAGCCAGCTGGGTGATTTCATCGAGGACAAGAATGCTGTGCTTCCTTTGGACAGTGCCATTCAGGAGAACCTCAAGGAAACCACGACGCGCGTGTTGGCCAGCCTCACACCGCGTGAGGAGCGTGTGCTGCGTATGCGTTTCGGCATCGGCATGAACACGGACCACACACTCGAAGAAGTGGGCCAGCAGTTCAGCGTGACGCGCGAACGTATCCGCCAGATCGAGGCAAAGGCGCTGCGCAAGCTCAAGCATCCTTCGCGCTCGCGCAAGCTGCGTTCGTTCCTCGACCAGTAAAACAACCGATCACAACAGCGTTATACCCCGCAACGGAATCCCCAGTTGCGGGGTATTGTTTTTGAGTGGGTGGTTTTCTGCGTGTGAATGCGCGCTATCTGATCTCATAGATGATTTTCACATTGAGGCGCGCGCCTGTTGGAAGCGCCTCGGCAAGGGAGATATTTCATGCGTCGTATATTTTTGACTGCGGCTGTCGCCGCGTTGTTGCCTGCGTTGGCCCATGCGCAAAGCTACCGTGCAATCAACAAGCTGACTGTGGTGCCGTTGGGTGGGTCTACATTTGAGGTGATCGAGCAGCGCGGTGAGGGGGCGCGTGGCATCTGGTGCGCCGCTGCCGAGTATGCCGAGCGGCGCTTGGGGGCGTCAGGCCGTGTCTATATCCGCGAGGGGCGCGGACCTTCGCGCTCTGTGCAAGGGCGCAAGGGCGTGGTGTTCACCACCAATGCAGCAAGCCTGTCGCAGGGGCCGAGCCAGTCTGTGATCGTCAGCACATCGCGGGTGGGCGCGGGCCTGCCCATCGCCCACGCGATCCAGTTCTGCCGCGACAACATCGGGCGCGATGACGACATTCTGGAGCGGAATTGATGCGGCGGGCTCTCGGCGCGCTGGCGTTTGCTGCCATGACTTGCGGCGCAGATGCTGCAACCTTGGGAGAGGAGGCGCGTTTCGTCATCAACCCGCTGGGCGGGAGTGATTTTGAAGTGATCCGCCTTCAGCAGATGGGCGCGGCGGAACTGTGGTGTGCTGCGGCGAGCTATGTCGAGGTAAGGCGCGGTCTGTCCGAGACGACACCGATCTATCTGCGCAGCCCGCTTGGCCCTGCGCGCACGGCGCAAGGCAGGCGCGGCGTTGTGTTCAGTCTGAGCAAGTCAGGGCTTCCTGCAGCGCAAAAGCGTAACACGCTGACGGTCGATGTCGCTGGTGTGATGGTGAAATCGGCCGTGGCGCGTCGTTTCTGCCGCGATGCCTTCACCCGCTCGACCAAGTAGAAAATGCAGACCTCTTTCGTGATCGAAACGCGGGGTCCCGCGCTTTACGAGTTTACCGATGAGGTGAGCCGTTGGGTGTGGGGCGACGGATTGCTGACGTTGCTGGTGCAGCATACTTCCGCGTCGTTGCTGATCCAAGAAAATGCAGATGCCGACGTGCAGCGGGATTTGCAGGCCTATTTCAACCGTCTCGTGCCGCACAGTGACGCGCCGCAGATGGCGTATTTGCGCCATACAATCGAAGGGCCGGACGACATGCCAGCCCATATCAAGGCGGCGATGCTACCCGTGAGCCTCAGCATCCCAGTGCGCGCAGGTCGGTTGGTGCTCGGGACATGGCAGGGGATTTACCTGTTCGAGCACCGCGATGCGCCGCACACCCGAACAGTGGCGGCGCATCTCAGAGCGGATTAGTTTGTCGGCGCGATGTAGATTTCGCGCACGTTGGCCCGTTGGTCAGCGTTGAGCGCAAAGACCATGGCGTCCGCGATATCTTCGGGCTTCAGCTTGTCAGGCTTAGGGCTGTCGAAGAAGCCAGTGTCGACCATACCTGGTGAGACGACCATACAGCGACCACCCCATTCTGACATCTCCTGCGCGAGATTGCCTGCAAAGCCGTGGATGAACCATTTGGTTGCGCCGTAGACCGAGCCTTTCAAGTGGTTGCGCCCCGCCATCGAGCCTGTCACGAGGAACTGCCCCTTGACCGGCTTAAGGTGAGGCAACGCGGCATGTGCAGTATAAAGCGCGCCTTTAATGTTGAGATCGACCATGCCGTCCCAATCCTCTGGATCGCCTTCCTGAATGCCAGCCCCTGACGAGCCGCGGCCCGCATTTGCAAATGCAGCATCAACGCTGCCGAATTTCTCTTTAAGCTGGTCCAGCGCTTTCTTCTGGTCGTCAAGCTTGGTCGCATCACCCGTGAGCACCAGTGCCTGGTCGCCGATGTCGGCTGCAATTCTTTCCAACTCATCGGTGCTGCGCGCGAACAAACCGACGTTCCAACCCGCCTGTGCTGCGGCTTTTGCCGTGGCTTCGCCAATACCGCTGGAAGCGCCTGTGATGAATAGTGTCTTGGTCATTGCTATCTCCTTTTGTCCAATTCGGGGTCACAACGCACGAGACGGCAAATGGGTCCATCGCGCCACACCCATCATGTTGTGGTTAATTTTGGTCCTACCCAAAACCTATGGCTTCCCCTATACCTGTGGATAAGTGGGGCGGTGATCCCACAATTTGAGGCGGATCAGGAATAAGGGGACAAGCCAATGCGCTGCCCGTTTTGCGGAAATGTAGATACACAAGTAAAAGACAGCCGGCCCGCGGAGGATCACGTATCCATCCGCCGCAGGCGTTTTTGCCCCGCGTGCGGCGGGCGGTTCACCACATATGAACGCGTGCAGTTGCGCGATCTGGTGGTGATCAAGACGTCGGGCAAGCGCGAGGATTTCGACCGCGATAAGCTGGAACGCTCCATTCGCATCTCCATGCAGAAGCGCCCGATCGAGCCAGAGCGGATTGACCAGATGATCAGCGGCATTGTGCGGCGTCTGGAGAGCATGGGCGAAACGGATGTCGGCTCTAAGCAGATCGGCGAGATCGTGATGGAGGCTTTGGCGCGGATCGACACAGTTGCCTATGTGCGGTTTGCCAGCGTTTACAAAAACTTCCAGCAGGCGGATGACTTTGACAAATTCGTAGCAGAGCTGCGCCCCGACACGCCGCCCGACTCCGAGAGTTGAGCGATACCCGCTACATGGCGCTGGCCCTGTCACTGGGGCGGCGCGGTTTGGGCAACACATGGCCCAACCCTGCGGTAGGCTGCGTAATTGTGCGTGAGGGTATGATCGTGGGGCGCGGCTGGACTGCACCCTCTGGCCGTCCACATGCAGAGCCGCAGGCGCTGGCGCAGGCCGGAGCGGCGGCACGCGGCGCAACAGTCTATGTCACACTTGAGCCTTGTTCTCATCATGGAAAAACTCCGCCCTGTGCGCAGGCGCTGATTGATGCTGGCGTGGCGCGGGTCGTAGTGGCGGCAGGGGACAGTGACGCGCGCGTTGCAGGGCGCGGGATTGCGATGTTACGCGACGCAGGCATTGATGTTGTGACAGGTGTGCTGGAGGCCGAGGCACGCCGCGACAACATCGGATTTTTCAGCCGTATAGAGCAGGGCCGTCCGATGGTGACGCTCAAGCTGGCTTCCTCCTTTGACGGGCGTATCGCGACCGCGATCGGTGAGAGCCAGTGGATCACACAAGCCCCTGCGCGCCGTATGGTGCACGCCATGCGCGCCAGCCATGATGCGGTGATGGTGGGGGGAGGTACTGTGCGTGCCGATGATCCCTCGCTCACTGTGCGCGATATGGGCGTGCGTGCCCAACCCGCGCGGGTGATCCTTTCCAGACATCTCGACCTGCCGCTGAGCAGCAAGCTGGCGCAAACTGCGCGGGAGATCCCGTTGATCCTGTGTCACGGCACAGATGCGCCCACTACGTTGGTGGACGCTTGGGATGGCATCGGGGCTGTGCTGTTGCCGTGTCGCGTTTCTGGCGGGCAGATGGACCTCAGCGATGCCATGCAGCAATTGGGCGGCCATGGACTAACGCGGATTTTCTCCGAAGGGGGATCAGGCATCGCGGCCAGTCTGCTGCGCGCCGATCTGGTGGACTATCTGGTCGGATTTACAGCGGGTGTCGCACTCGGGGCTGAAGGGCTGGCGGGGATCGGGCCGATGGGGGTTGCGCGGCTGGGCGCTGCGCCACGCTTTGAGCTGGTCAGCAGTCACGCGGTGGGGCCAGATGTGATGCATCACTGGCAGCGTATCCGCGACTAATCAGCTGCCCTGAAGGGTGGTGATGTTGCGATAAATGCGTTGCAGTTTCGAAACAAGCCGTTTGGCGCGGGTTGGCGCGGGGATGTCGCCTTCGCTGAGCCTGAGCACGGCGATTTCCGCAGGGCAGGGCAACTTCGTTTTTGGATCAAAGTAGCGCGGATAGCCGATGAGCACCGCATGGGCGAGCGCCTCGATGTTGGGCTGTGCACGGCGGCGCGGGGGGACGTCGGAGCGGTCGATCGTGAGGCCCCAGCCTGCATAGAAGGGCGCACCATAGGTGGTCACGGGAATGCCGCGAATGAGCGCCTCGAACCCGATGAGCGAGGTCATCGTGTGGACCTCTTGAACCTGCGCCAGAAGGGCGGCGGGGTCGGTGCCGGTGACGATCTGCGTAGCCTTTGAGGAATCGGTCAGCGCCCCGCTGCGCAGGCCTGCTTCCACATCGGGGTGGGGTTTGTAAAGGATCACCGCGTCAGGGTGGGCCGCGCGTACGGCGTCCAGAAGCGCTTGGTTCGTGGTGATATCGCTGGTGCCGCGCTGGATCGAGGCATCATCGGCGACTTGTCCGCAGACAAGGATGCGGTAGCCTTCGGGCAGGGCATCGGGGGCCGCGCCCGTGTTGTACTTGCTCAGCCCCGATGCGATGAGCGATTTGATCAGTCGTGCAGCGCGGAGTTCTTGGTCTAGGCGCGGTGTCGCGCGAGCCTCGATGAGTTTTTCGAGCCGTGAGGGCATAGCAGGATCGTAGTAGATGCCCAGATCATCGGTGACGAGCGAGAGCGGCGGGACCAAAGCTGCACCAAGCCCGCGTGAACGGATAAAGCCGTCCTCGACACGGGTGATGCCTTTGCTGTCTGCCTCGACTTTGCTGGACCATGCCATTTGCGGCCGCTCGGAAATATCGGCGACCGCATCGCCAAAGGTAAGCGGCTGCACGTGGCCGTAGAAGTCTTGCAGATGTGCGCGTTTCCACAGGCTCATACCCACCGCGTGCCAGCCGTGACGGTCCTCGCGCCACGCACGCGCCTGTGCCTCAAGCGTATCGATCGCCGTCTCGAGCGTGCACAGCGTATCGCGGTAGGGATCGTACCAGCGCGGATAGAGGATCATCGCGGCGGCAAAAAGTTGAGCGCGGGTCAGGGTGCGTTGGCGGCGCTGGACCTCGAACTGATCTGTGGTGAGGCCCCAACCTGCATAGAAGGGCTGGCCAAAGAGACGGGGCTTGTGGCCAGCGAAGATCGCCTCGAAGCCGAGACCTGATGAGACGGTGTAAACCGCGATAGCCCCCTCGAACAGGGTGTAGGGGCTGATGGGGTCCTCGAAGAATTCAATCCCGTCGCGCAGGTCGCTGTCGCGGAAATAGCCTTTGCGGTGGCCAGCCGCCGTTTCGGGGTGTGTCTTGATGAGGATGCGCGCGTGGGGGTGTTCCTCTTGTGCGTAGTAGAGCATTTCAAGAAACCGCGCGCGGTCGGCGCCCGAGGCCGTGACGGCGGCGTCGCCCTCGGTCTGGTCTATGACCACAACATAGCCCGCTTCGGGGGCAGGGGTGTCGAGGGGGATTGCGGCGTATTTGCTTAGATGAGCCTCTTTGATCCGTTCGATGCAGGTGCGCGCACGGTTTAGAAGCGAGGTATCATCCAGCGGATGTGTGGCGAGCATGACCTCAAGATCGGAAGGTTTCGACGGGTCGAAATGGGCCGCGCGGTGGTCAATGACAAGGCCCAGCGGCGGCTCGCCCTCACGACCCGGATGGAGGGAGCGCAGCAACGCATCCTCTATGCGGACAATAGGGGCATCGCGGCGCTCTGCCACGCCTTCCCCGCGGTGGGCGGTGGGGGAGTTGCCCCAGACGGCCACAGCATCGCCTTCCTGCGCGGGCAGGCCCACATGAATGTAATAGCCCGATAGTTGCAGGATGCGGCGGATGCGGCCTTGCGTAAGAAAGCCGCCATTGTAGACAAAAAGCCGCTGGTCCTGTGGAGGACCAGCGGCATTTGTGTCGTGGATTTCTGGCCCGAGGCCCATGGCTTTAGCCGCCAGACAGCGAGTTCAGCGTGCCCGCAGTCGAGGCGGTGCCTGTTATCGCAGTCAGCACTTTGGTCCATTGTGTGAACGGTGCCTCGGTCACATAGAGCGTGTCGCCATCACGGATCACGAAATCGCGGGCCATGAACATGCCGTTTGGTTCGGTCAGGTTGAGGACATAGACCAGACGCTGGGTGCCCTCGAGGTCATTTCGGCCCAGCACCTGCTCGGCGACTTCTTCGGGCTCGTTGCGCAGAACGAACACGCCTGTCGGGTCGGCGGCGGCGGCAAGGAGGCCGCCCACTTGGGCAATGGCTTCAATCGCGCTGAGGTTTTGCGTTTCGAACGGAACGCGGGCCTGTGTGCCAGTGGCACCAAGCGCTGTGAAGGCGCGTGTATCCTGTTCGACCAGAATTTTGTCACCGCCGCGCAGGGCGATGTCGAGTTCGGGATTGCGGTAAAGGTCTTCAAACCAGATCTTGCCGCGCTGGCTGCCACGAATGATGGTAATCTGCGCAATCTCGGGTTCGATCGTGATGCCACCAGAACGGGCGAGCATTGTGGCCAGCGAACGGGTAGGGCGCTCAATCGGGTAGACACCTTGTCCGCCCACAGCCCCTGTCAAAGACACGGTTGAGCCGTCACCAGCTGCGCGGCGCACTTCGACCTGCGGATCAGGTGTTTGATCGGCCAGCTTGTTGGTGATGATGCGGCGGATGGCTTCGGGGGAGTTGCCTGCCGCCTTGATCCGTCCCGCGTAGGGGATAAAGATGAAGCCTGCGCCGTCGACTTGCACTTCTTCAAGCGTGGCGGGCGCACCTTCGACGCCCAACAGGCTGTCGTCGACGTTTTCATAGACGGTAATGCCCAGAACGTCGCCTGCGCGGATCGTATCCGAGCCAAGCTGACCCGCATTTTTAAACGCATCCGAGAAGCCCAACGCAGGGACCACGGCGGTGGCACGTGTCACGCGGTCGTTGACCGCTACGATGAAGGCGTCGCCTTCGCGCTGTACGGAGCCTGCGTAAATCTGGCGTTTATTGGGGCCAACCTGCGGCAATCCGCAAGAGGCCAGCACGGCACAAGCCGCGACTGCTGCGATGGGCTTTGCCCACCGAATTCCAAAGGTTTTCACTGCGCGGTCTCCTCGACCTATGTTCTGCCTCAAATCGCCGATTGTTTCGACGTATTGGGCAGAAGCGTAGACGAGTTGTTCTGGAAAATCTACCGAGGCTGCATTTTTCGGCAGCCCAAGCGTGCAAATGTGTGGCTTTGCTGCCGCGATAAGCCGTGATGCCACAAGGGGTTGTGGTCGCTAGTTCACAAGCCGCAACTGCTGGCGTGGAGGGGCGGTGCCAGATTCAAGTGCTGCGTAGGGATCTTCGGGGCCGAGCATCATGTCAACGACCTGACGCATAAGCTGGCGGCGTCCGCGTGCGGAATAGAAGCCCCCCGGAAGCTGGCTTGTTTCCAGCAGGTAGCGGCGGAAGTCTTTATAGGCCTTGTTGTCGGGACGCGAGGCAGTTTGGAAAAACGCAGGAAGGGGCTGTTCGGACACAAATTCGGGCTTGGCATAGACCGCATTGCCGAAGACCTTGAGCGGGATGCCGCGCCACAAGACCTGCTGGCCTGCTGTGGAATTGACGGTGACAGCTGTGCGCGCATCATTGAGCAACTGCGCCAGCTTGCCGCCGCGTACAAAATGGACGCGGTCGGACACGTCGTGGAGTTTGGCGAGCCTGCGGATCTCGCGACGCACGGGCACGCGGCCATCCTCGAGCGGGTGCGCTTTGACCACGAGATGGTGGTGGCGGGGTGCGCCTTGTGCAAAGCCTGTAATCACCTCGTCAAGAAAATCGGTCATCGTGTCAAAAGGCGAATGCATCTGGAACGCGCTGTCGTGCTCCAGTTGCAGCAGTGCCAGATGGTAGGGAAAGCCGCCCAGACGGATGCGCGTGGTGGCGATGCGCCGCTCGACCGCTTGGAAGGGCATCAGCAGCAGGCGCTTGAGATAGAGCGCGAATTCAGCCGTTACGGGCAAGTCGCGGTGAGGCCGGAAGTTGCGGTAATCGCCATTTCTGAACATCACAAACCAATGATACAGCGCGCCGTAAAAAACGTGCTGGCGCATGTCGCCCCAATGACCGGGCGGTAGGGGCGCTTCCATATCGGATTTCTCCAGCGCCTTTTGCATGTCCGTGATGCTCATATCCATCAGGCGCGAATTACCGTTGGTGCCGCCGCGCTCATAGGTCACCCAATAGGGGCGCATGTAGCCTTCCTCGAAGACATGCACGGTGAGGCCACGTGCGCGGGCCTCGGCCACGGCTGCTGCATGGATGGGGCGGGTGTCGCCGTAAAGCACGATGTCGGTGACGGATTTCTCATCCAGAAGGGCGGCAAACGTCTCGGGCCACGCCTCGGACGTGCCGCGAAAAGGGATATATGTGCGTGGATGGAACCAGAAAGCACGGTCGCCCGCGTTAAAGCCTACACGCCATACATCCGCCCCCGCCGCGCGGAGCATTTTGCCCAAGCGGTTGAAGAAGGGACCATGTGGCCCTTGCAGGAACAAAAATACCCGTTGATCTGGGTCGTGCGATGCCATCTGAGGCTTTCTTTGGTTGCTCTTCGTCTTATTTAGTCTCAAGAACTTGTCTTTAATATGGCCTATACGCCAACAGTATTAACGTAAACGAGAGGATCTGCGATGTTCACGGGGATTATTACCGATATAGGCACCATTTCCGAGCTGACGCAGGAAGGCGATTTGCGCGCGCGGATTGCCTGCGGCTATGACACATCAGGGATCGACATGGGCGCTTCGATTGCCAGCGATGGCGTGTGCCTGACGGTCGTGGACCTTGGGTCCGACTGGTACGAGGTGCAGGTGAGCCGCGAGACGGTGGATATGACCAACCTCGGCGATTGGGTTGTGGGTCGGCGCGTGAACCTTGAGCGGGCCTTGAAGGTAGGGGACGAGCTGGGCGGTCATATCGTGTCCGGACATGTGGACGGTGTGGCTGAAGTCGTCGCAATGCAGGACGAGGGCGATAGCACGCGGGTGACCCTGCGCGCGCCCGAGGCGCTGGCGAAGTTTATCGCGCCGAAGGGATCGGTTGCGCTGAACGGGACGTCTTTGACCGTTAACGAGGTCGATGGCTGTGATTTCGGGATTAACTTCATCCCCCATACCAAAGTCTCGACCACATGGGGCGACACGAAGGTTGGTGACCGTGTGAACCTCGAGATTGATACGCTGGCGCGGTATGTGGCGCGGCTCGCCGAGATGAGCTGAAGCAGTGTGACGCAGCGGTTGCTCTGGCCCTTGCAGCGCTGGTGGGGTAGGGCAGAGAGAGTGAATAAAGGATGCACGCATGAGCTTTGAAACGCCCGGTCCTGTTGAGGCAGAACTCGCCAACGCGATCTCACCGATCGAGGACGTGATTGCGGCCTGCCGCAACGGACAGATGTATATTCTGGTGGACCATGAGGACCGCGAGAACGAAGGTGACTTCATCATCGCAGCCGAACATGCGGATGCAGCGGCGATCAATTTCATGGCGACCCACGGGCGCGGCCTGATTTGTCTGCCGATGACGCAGGCGCGGGTGGACACGCTTGAGCTGCCGATGATGGCCACGAATAACTCTTCTCGGCACGAGACGGCATTCACCGTCAGCATCGAGGCGCGCGAAGGCGTGACCACAGGAATTTCGGCGGGCGACCGTGCGTTGACCGTGGCTGTGGCGATTGATGAGGCGAATGGTGCCGCAGAGATCGCGACGCCGGGCCATGTTTTTCCGCTGCGGGCGCGGGATGGCGGTGTGCTGGTGCGTGCGGGCCATACCGAGGCTTCGGTCGATATCAGCCGTTTGGCGGGTAAGGCCCCTGCGGCGGTGATTTGCGAGATTATGAAGCCTGACGGCACCATGGCGCGCCTGCCCGATCTGGTGAAGATCGCTGAAGAGCACGACATGAAGATCGGCACCATCAGCGACCTCATCGCCTTTCGCAACAAGCATGACAACATGCTGGTGCAGCGCGATGACCGCGAGGCAACCTCTGCCTATGGGGGCGACTGGCGCATGCGGACCTTCGAGGACCAGATCAGCGGCACCGACCATGTGGTTCTGAGCAAAGGCGAAATTGGTGATGGCGCGCCCGTGCTTGTACGCACACACGCTTTGAATGCATTGGAAGACGTGCTGGGGTTGGGCTCCAGTGCGCCAGACGAGCTACCCAATGCGATGCGGATCATCGCGGAGGAAGGGCGCGGCGCGGTTCTGCTGTTCCGTGAACCTAACCCCCGCTTGCGGTTGGACGAGGAGGACGAGGCACCGCGCACGATCAAACGCACGGGGCTGGGCGCGCAAATCCTTGCCTCGCTGGGGGTGAGCGAGATGATCCTGCTGACGGATCATCCGCAAACGAAATATACAGGGCTTGATGCCTATAACCTCAAAATTGTGGGCCATCGCCCGATCACGAAGGACTAGATCATGGCTGCATCTCTTGAGCATACGGTTTTGCCTGCACCAGAATTTGATCGCCCCGTTAAGGTGCTGATCGTCGTGTCGCCTTACTACAGCGATATTGCGGCGGGACTGCTGAGCGGCGCAAAGGCAGCGCTTGAGGATGCAGGGGCCACCTATGAGGTCGTCGAAATGCCGGGTGCGTTGGAAATCCCCACGGCCATTGGCATTGCCGAGCGGCGTAGCAATTTTGACGGGTTTGTCGCCCTTGGTTGTGTCATTCGCGGCGAGACGACGCATTACGAGACGGTGTGCAACGACAGTTCCCGTGCGCTGCAATTGCTGGGGCTGCAAGGGCTGTGCATCGGCAATGGCATACTGACGGTCGAGAACAAGGATCAGGCGGATGTCCGCGCTGATCCCGATGGCCAGAACAAAGGCGGCGGAGCAGCGCTGGCGGCCTTGCATCTGGTCGCGCTGGCTCGTAAGTGGGGCTCCAGCCCGCAGGGCATCGGGTTCAAGCCGCGTGGCGAGGACACGGTGATGGCGGGCAGCTTTGACACAGACGGAAACACCACCGCATGAATGCTTCACGCACCGATAACATGACTGGCAATATGAAGCGCAAAATGCGTACGGCCGCTCGGCTGTATGCGGTGCAGGCGTTGTTCCAGATGGAGCACTCGAACCTCACGATTGATCAGGTGCGGATCGAATTCCTCGATCACCGCTTTGGCGAGCTGATGGACGGGCAAGAGATGCTTGAAGGTGATGAGAGCCATTTCACCCGCGTTCTGGAGGATGCGGTGAACCATCAGGCGGCGATTGACCAGATGACGGACCGTGCTTTGGTAGCAAAATGGCCGATCGGGCGGATTGATCCCACATTGCGCGGATTGTTCCGTGCGGCGGGGGCCGAATTGCGCGACGCAAATACACCACCTAAGGTTGTGATTGCAGAGTATCTCGATCTGGCGGCAGCGTTCTTCCCTGACGGGAAAGAAGCGCGATTTGTGAACGCGGTGCTGGATCACATGGCACGGGAAGCACAGCCAGAAGCATTCTGATTGCTGCTGAAACGGTGACTTTTTAATCGATACGAGTGTTGAATGGACCGCTTCAGGGGGTAGCTTACGCGTGCCAAAGTTCCATTGGGTCAGGTCCGGTTAACCTAAGGTTAATCATTTGTGTGCGAATTTGCACTTACCTCGGATGATCAGTCTATGTCGATAGCGCTCGACGGTCGTTTTGCAGGAGGGCTGCTCAGGACGAATTAGCAGTCCTCGCGTCCTGTGAGTGGTTCAATTGCTTACGTAAATCCCGACTTTCGTTAACTTGGACGTTGGATGTGACAGCGGTCGGCACTGTGACCAAGCCTTGATGATGCTTTTCTGCCACATCGTGAATTTGCATAAATAGACACGCCTCAACAACACTCTGTGCAATTTTGCAAAACCGCATTTCGTTAAGTCTCTGAAAGTTAACATATCTGCCAAAAAGGCTACCAGCTGCGGCAATGTCGGGTCCGTAAGTCCATTGCTGATGATCAGCTTGCGCAAATTGAAATTGCACGGGATGGGTGAAATCTATTGATGTTGTGAGATCTAGGGCTTCTACTAGTAGTTGTTGGCATGAGCCGTTGGTTTGTCTGGCAGGAGGGCACGGTAGCAATGTTTTTGGTAAAATTGTTTTTGTTTTTGATGTCGCGGCGGGCAGAGGATGCCAAGGTCGCAACTACGACCGGCACTTCGGATGCTACGCGACAGAGCTATCGTGCCCGGCTAGAGGCACAAACGCAAAACGGCGGTGTCCGGGTGTCGGAAGATGGCACCGAGCAGGCAGTCACTCGAGAAGAAATGATGAGACTTTTCAGTGATAAACTGCGCGTAAGATAACCTCAACGCGCTGTCTTGAAGTAATATGGTGTGACGGGACCGCCGTTGCCGGGTCGGTTTTATTCCCGGGGACCTGTATATACAGGTGGGCGCCAGATAAATGAACCAGGGCTCAGACAGAGCCAGCTCCCTAGGATTTGCTTAAGGCCACTGGAATGTAAACGTCAGCCGCGCAGGGCAGAACCCGCCACCCCCAACAGATAGGCGCATTGTCGGCACACAACAAGGGGGCGGCGCGGGTGCGACAAAAATAATGATTGCGGGTGTTCATGATATGTTCATATTGTGCCGCATGAACACTCAGCGCTCTCTACAACCCGGCCAGCTGCTCCAACGCGGCGTATCACGATATCTGGCCAGTCTCGGCTTTGCTTGTCTTGAGGAGTTCGTCCCCGCGCGCGGCCTGCGGGTTGATGTGATAGGACTTGGGCCCAAGGGTGAGATTTGGGTGGTGGAGTGCAAATCATGCAGCGCGGATTTTACCTCTGACACGAAGTGGCAGGGATACCTTGAGTGGGCGGACCACTTCCTTTTCGCGGTGGATGAGGATTTTCCAGTAGAGCTATTGCCCGAGGATCAGGGACTGATGATGGCTGACGCCTATACGGCAGAGATTTTGCGAATGGGGCCACAGGTCAAGCTGGCGGCGGCGCGGCGCAAGGTCGTATTGCAGAAATTCGCTACCACAGCGGCGCGCAGGCTACAGACGCTGCGCGACCCTGACATGCACCCTGACTGGGGTTGAGGGCGCGCCTAGCGCTTTTTCTTGCTGCCCATTTGGGACGCCGCTTGGGCGGCCGCAACGATCTCTTCCGCGATCTCGCGGGCTTCTTCGGGGGTAAAGTCCATCGGGATTTCGACGCCCGCACCCTCAACAAACAGGCGCACCATGCCAAGGTCAGTGGGGGCAATTTGCAGATCGGCTTCGATATCGCGCTCGTCGTTAATACCCATGGTGCTCATCCTCATCTGTTCGGTGGCGTATCGCTACCGTTGCAATGCTTGAAAGGCAAGCGGTTGTGGGGTTACGCTGTGCCATGAGCAACATCATCATACGGTCTTTTGTGCCAAGTGACCGGGATTGGGTGGTTGCCGCCCATGCAGAGCTTTATGCTCGAGAGGCTGGATTTGACGACAGTTTCGGCGTGTTGGTGGCCGATATTCTGGACAGGTTTATCGACGGGCATAACCCCGACTTTGAGCGGGGCTGGATCGCAACAGATGGCGGGGTGCGCCTCGGGTCGATCTTTTGTATGCGGCAGGATGCGCAGACTGCAAAGCTGCGGCTGTTCCAGCTGTCGGCGCAGGCACGCGGGCAGGGGGTTGGCCATCAGTTGCTACAAACTTGCAAGGATTTCGCACGTAGCACGGGATACGCGCGGATGGTGCTGGCGACCCATAAGAGCCATGCGGCAGCCTGTGCGCTGTACCAGCGCAATGGCTGGAGCACTACGGCGGAGCGCCCGATTGTGTCCTTCGGGCAGCCTTTGATTGAGCAGGAGATGGCGTTGACGCTCTAGAGCGCTTTGCGCGCCGCTGCAAAATGCCATGCAATTTTGTAAGAACGGGCGTTGACCTCGCTGTTGGCGCAGATTATGCAACGCGCAGTGCCGGGGTAGCTCAATTGGTTAGAGCGCGTGGTTGTGGTCCACGAGGCAGTTGGTTCGAAACCATCCCCCGGTACCACTTTCAATAGATCGAAGAATTTTGAAAGCGGTGGAGGCAGCACCTGCAATAAATCCGAAGGATTTTTGTCAGGAGTGGGAGGCAGCTTGTTTTCGCAGAAAACACGCGTTCCCACCCCCTCACAGAATGGAAACAGGCAGTTCGCACCCCTTCTCAATAGAGAGCTACTCCACCACCACAGTCTGGCGCAGCGCCCCTGTCATCCTGTCAAACACCAGAATTTCGTCCGCATCCGTCACCACGGCATACCAATCCGCCGCCTGCGTAAACGCCACGGCCTTCGCCCCGTCGGGCAGCACAATCGCTTGTGGTAAAACGGGCGTATCGCGCGACAGCCGCGTGACAAGCAGGCCGATAACGACTACGACCCCCACAATCATCACTGTTGTCAGGACCGTCACCATACGCCGCAAAAAGCGCAGGTGGGAGGGTTCGGAAAGATCATCGTCCATGTCGCACCGCCGTATTACGTTTTTGATCGCAGAGACGCCCCCGCCGCGCCTTGATAAGGCGCTTGCGCGTGATGTGCCAGAGGAGGCGGCCCTGTCGCGCACGCGGATTGCCAAGCTGATCGAGCGCGGTGCGGTGTATGTCAATCAGGAGATACAGCGCGATCCCCGTGCGGTGGTCGCTGAAGGCGCGCGCGTCGACATTGATGTGGAGGAGGCGGCAGAGAGCCACATCGGCGCGGAAGATATCCCACTCGAGATCGTGTTTGAGGACGACGATCTGGTGGTGATAAATAAACGTGCGGGCATGGTGGTGCATCCGGCCCCTGGCTCGCCCTCCGGAACGTTGGTGAATGCGCTGCTGGCCCATTGCGGCGATGCGCTCTCTGGTGTGGGGGGCATGAAGCGTCCCGGTATTGTGCACCGCATTGATAAGGAGACCAGCGGCCTGCTGGTGGTGGCCAAGTCGGACGCGGCGCATCACGGGCTTGCCAAGCAATTCGAAGCGCATACGGTCGAGCGGTATTATCGTTGCTTGGTCTACGGCGTGCCTGACGCCAATGATCCGCGTCTTCGCGGGGTGAAAGGCGCCAACTTCGAGAGCGGCAATATCTTGAAACTCACCACACAGCTCGCGCGGCATAAGACGGACCGCCAGCGGCAAGCGGTCTTGTTCAACGGCGGACGCCATGCGGTGACGCGGGCGCGCACTGTTGCGCGTTTTGGCACGCCGCCCGTGCTGGCGTTGATGGAATGTTGGCTGGAGACGGGCCGCACGCATCAGATCAGAGTACATATGGCGCACGCAGGCCACGGGTTGGTCGGTGATCCGACCTATGGCGGTAAGCGCAAGCTGGCACGCACAGCACTCGCCGAGCCATTGGCTCAGACAGTCAAGGATTTCCCACGCCAAGCGTTACATGCGGCGGTTTTAGGGTTCGAACATCCCGTTAGCGGAGAGGCGATCCGTTTCGAAGCACCGTTGCCGCCTGACATGGCGGACTTGCTGGCACTGCTGGAGCCTGCGCGGGCGTAACAGTGGCCCCTCGCACGGCCAACCTGCCTGGTAGCCTGTTGATCGGCGCCGTCTTTGTTTTTACGCCACTTGGGCAAACGCTATTTCTGTTAGATATCACGCTGGGCGTTGTGATTTTGCCTAAGGCCTGAGCCCTGCGATGATCGGCTTATGGGGAAAGTTGATTCTGTCGCGCGGGAATTTCGTGCAGAAATAATGGAACACTGTCACAAACCGCACGTTGCGGTGAGAGGGCTTTGCAGCAGGGATTTGTTCATCCATGTTGCTTAGCGAGGGTGGAAACGAAGATACAACATCTTGTATCGGGCCACACCGACCCCATATTGATGTTAAGCCCCGTTACATGAGGGGCGCGCAGGAAAGGAACGAGGCTCATGGCCAATTACGCAAATCTGCCAGCACCAACACCTGAAGGTGGATTGAATCGCTATATGCAGGAAATCCGTAAATTTCCGCTGCTCGAGCCTGAGGAAGAGTACATGCTTGCCAAGGCGTGGGTGGAAAAAGAAGACACTCAGGCCGCGCACCGTATGGTGACTTCGCACCTGCGTCTGGCTGCCAAAATTGCTATGGGCTACCGTGGCTACGGTCTGCCGCAGGCTGAGGTGATTTCCGAAGCCAATGTCGGGCTGATGCAGGCGGTAAAACGGTTTGACCCCGAGAAAGGCTTCCGCCTTGCGACCTACGCCATGTGGTGGATCAGGGCGTCTATTCAGGAGTATATCTTGCGCTCGTGGTCGCTTGTGAAGCTGGGCACGACGTCGGGCCAGAAGAAGCTGTTTTTCAACCTGCGCAAGGCCAAGAACAAGATTGGTGCGCTGGAAGAGGGCGATCTGCGCCCCGAAAACGTGGCGACGATCGCGACCCAGTTGGGCGTGACCGAGGCTGAAGTCATTTCGATGAACCGCCGTATGTCAGGCGGCGACGCCTCGCTGAACGCGACCGTCGGGTCCGAGGGCGAAGGGACCATGCAATGGCAGGACTGGCTTGAGGATGAGAGCGCGGATCAAGCAGGCGATTACGAGGCGCGTGACGAGCTGGAGACGCGCCGCGAGATGTTGGCCGAAGCGATGGACGTACTGAATGATCGCGAGAAGGATATCCTGATGCAGCGCCGTCTGTCGGACGAGACAATTACGCTGGAAGATTTGAGCGGTCAGTATGACGTGAGCCGCGAGCGTATCCGCCAGATTGAAGTGCGGGCGTTCGAGAAGCTTCAGAAACGGATGCGCGAGCTGGCCGACGAAAAGGGAATGGCTGCGGCGCAATAAACGGTGGAGTTTGTGTGATCGGGCCGCTCCTTTTTTGGGGCGGCCTTTTTGCTTTGTTCCGGTCTCTGGGGGCCAGCCCCCGCAGCCGTTGGCTGCTCCCCCGGGATATTTGAGACCAAAAGAAAAGCGGGATTTCCGTTTTCGGCGTAGAGGATTTTTGCAGGAGAATTGTGATGGCAGGTGGTTGGGCACGTGATGGTGCGGTTTCTGAGCAGATTGAGGCTTCGATCAACGACGAGTTGGCGCGATTGAAGGCGCGGCGTGTGCCTGTGGGCCAGAGTGCCGAATTCTGCGCGGAGTGTGAGGAACCTATCCCGCAGGCGCGGCGAGAGGCTTTGCCTGGAGTAAAATTATGTATCGAGTGCGTTCGTGCCCGCGATGGGATGCACAAGGCGCGCGGCGGAATCAACCGCCGCGGTTCAAAAGACAGTCAGCTCAAATAGTTTAGCGGCGTGTGCAGGTTGCGGTCATGCGGCCGCTGCGCAACTCGACCTTGTCGCGGGCGAGAAATTTGACCCGGGTCACGCTGGTGTCGGAAGGTCCGCTCATTTGGCGTGGCATGGTGCGGGCCATCTGGCGTCCGAAGGGCGTTTTGCTGATGTCGGCCCCGTTCATAGCGATTGAGCGCAGGCGCGATGTCTTGATGGTTTCTTTGAGTTTGCCGTGATCGCGGAACCAGCGGCCTCTGAGCGCGATGGAAGCGTCGAGGCGGCCACGGCGATCTCCAGCGGCGACGTTGGCAAGGTGGTAGAAGTGACCGCTTTGGCGGTAGTCGAGCAGCATAGCGATTGCGAGGTGTTTGCCGTCACGGGCGATGCAATCCCACTTACCGACCATGGTCCGGGAGGACGCGTCGGCAGCACCTGCGGAGGTTGCGAGTACAGCGGCGACGATGAGCGTGCGGATCATGTGGATGGCCTTTCTTGGCAATTTAAGGTGCTGCCAACGTGGGCCGATCATGGTTGCTGTGTCAAAGAAATATTCCGAAACAGTGTGTTCGAGCTGCCGTGCTCACGGGATCTGAGAGCTCTTCACATGAAGTAACGAGCTTATATGCCCTTTCTTCCGACTGAGCCCGTGTCCGCAAAGCGGCCTCGCTGGTCGCTGGCGACCACGGCGGGGTTGCTGATGTTATATGTGAGGCGAAATGGTTTCGGCCGCGCGCGCCTCATTTGTAGGGGGTGAGGCGCGCGGCGGAGAGGGTCACTCCTCCATCGCTTCCAATTCATCAATCATGTCCGAGATCATGCTGAGACCCTTGTCCCAGAAGGCGGGATCAGACGCGTCCAGTCCGAAGGGCGCAAGCAACTCCTTGTGGTGCTTCGATCCGCCCGCCTTGAGCATGTCGAAGTATTTCTCTTCGAACCCTTCGTGGCCGCCGGCGTAGACCGCGTAGAGCGCGTTCACCAGCCCGTCGCCGAAAGCGTAGGCATAGACGTAGAAGGGGGAGTGGACAAAGTGGGGGATGTAGGCCCAGAACGTCTCGTAACCGTCCATAAATTCGAATTCAGGTCCAAGGCTTTCGGCTTGGACGCTCATCCATAGGGCGTTGATGTCATCGGGCGTCAGCTCGCCCCCACGGCGCGCGGCGTGGAGTTTGCATTCGAAATCGTAGAAGGCAATCTGGCGCACGACGGTGTTGATCATGTCCTCGACCTTGCCTGCGAGCAGGATGCGGCGTTCGGATGTGTTTTTGGCGTTCTCCAGCATCTTGCGGAAGGTAAGCATCTCGCCGAAGACCGAGGCCGTCTCGGCCAGTGTGAGCGGCGTTGAGGAGAGCATCTCGCCTTGGCCTGCGGCTAACACCTGATGCACGCCGTGGCCCAATTCGTGGGCGAGGGTCATCACATCGCGGGGTTTGCCAAGATAGTTGAGCATGACGTAGGGGTGCACATCGGTGACGGTAGGGTGCGCGAAGGCGCCCGGTGCTTTGCCGGGTTTGACGCCTGCATCGATCCAGCCTTCCGAGAAGAACGGCTTGGCCAGATCGCCCATGCGCGGGTCAAACGCTGAGTAGGCGTCCATGACCATCTTCTCGGCTGTTGGCCAATCGACGATCTTGGGGTCTTCCATCGGCAGCGGGGCGTTGCGGTCCCAGACCTGCATGGTGTCGAGGCCCAGCCATTTCTTTTTCAGCGCATAGTAGCGGTGGCTTAGTTTGGGATAGGCTTGCACCACAGCATCGCGCAGCGCCTCGACCACCTCAGGCTCAACCTGATTGCTCAAGTGGCGGGCGGTTTGCGCCGTCTCCATCCCGCGCCAGCGATCTTCGATCTCTTTTGCTTTGGCTTGGGTGTTGTGCACACGGGCGAAGGTTTTGACGTTTTCGCCAAACACATCTGCTAGCTCACGCGCGCCAGCCTCGCGGTTGTCGCGGTTGGGGTCGGTGAGCAGGTTGAGCGTGCTCTCGATACCCAGTGTCTCGCCGTTCACGTCGAACTTTAGACCCGCGATCGTTTCATCAAAGAGCCGCTCCCAAGCGTCATCCACCACGCCCATGTCGTGCAGGAATTTCTCCATCTCGTCGCTAAGCTGGTAGGGTTTCATGGCGCGGATGCGGTCGAAGATCGGTTTGTAGCGGGAGAGTTCCTCGTTCTTGGCGAGCAGGGTGTCGAGGTGGTTGTCCTCAAGCCTGTTGAGCTCCAGCGAGAAGAAGACCAGCGGTGTGGTAAAATTCGTGATCTTTTCCTGCACGTCCGACATAAATTTGGCGCGGCCTGCATCGGTCGTAAGCTGGTAGTAGCGCAGACCCGCGTAGGACATGATGCGCCCTGCGATCTGGTTGATTTTCTCGTTGCGTAGAACACAGTCGAGCAGCCCTGTCGCATCCAGTGTGGCCAGCTTGCCCTCGTAGTCGGCAGCGAAGCTGGCGCAGGCCTGCTCGAGCCAGTCGAGATCGCGCTTCAGCTCGGGTGCGTCTTCACCCGTGTAGAGGTCATCGAGGTTCCATTCTGGCAGATCGCCAAAGGCGTTCTCGCCAGCACTGGCGTTGGCATCACGGACGGGGAAGGGCAGGTTGAGCATGGAAAATCCTTTGAGCGTTTGAAGCATACGTAAGGGCGCGTCGTGCGGGGGGCAAGACGTCAGCCGTATATCCGCAGCATCTCGTTAAGATCGTCTAAGGTATTGGCCTCGGACATGGGTTTGTCGTGACGCCAGCGCAGCATTCGCGGAAACCGCAGGGCCACGCCCGACTTGTGGCGCGGGGAGGCCTGAATGCCCTCGAAAGCGATCTCGAAGACATGATGCGGCGTGACCTGACGCACAGGGCCAAAGCGTTGCAGCGTGTTCTTGCGTACCCAAGCGGTGATCTCGCGAAATTCCTTATCCGTGAGGCCCGAGTACGCTTTGGTAAAGGGAACAAGGGCGTCACCATCGCGCACGGCAAATGTGTAATCAGTAAAGAGATTCGCGCGGCGGCCCGAGCCTGCTTGCGCATAAATCATCACCGCGTCGATAGTGAGTGGTGCCAGCTTCCATTTCCACCAGTCGCCCTTTTTGCGACCGGCGAGATAAGGGCTGTCTGCGCGCTTGAGCATAAGACCTTCTGCGTTCGCTTCGCGCGCTGTGTCGCGGTAGGCATGTAGATCTTGGGGTGTCTTGAAAGGGAGTTGCGGAGAGAGTTTGACAGGGGCGTCTTCTGGCAGGTCTTTGCAGGCCTGCTCCAACGTCTCGCGGCGTTTGGCAAAGGGAAGGTGGCGTATGTCCTCACCCTGCCACTCCAGCAGGTCATAGGCATGGAGCACGACGGGGGCGTTTTTGAGCAGCTTCTTGGGAACGGTCTTGCGCCCGATACGTGGCTGGAGCGTGTTGAAGCTGGCGGGCTGCGCTTCGCCCGCGTGCCAAACAAGGAGCTCACCATCAAGAACAGTGCCGTGGGGCAGGTAGTCGACGGCGCGGGCCAGTTCGGGGAAGCGGTCGGTCATCAACTCTTCCCCGCGTGACCAGACAAAGTGTTCGCCGCCGCGCAGGATGAGCTGACCGCGGATGCCGTCCCACTTCCATTCGGCGCGCCAGTCAGCGGGGTCCTCAAGGCCCTCTGGCCCATCCTCAAGTGCGTAGGCAAGGTAGAAGGGATAGGGGCGCGAGGCGTCTGCGCTGGCGTCTTCGGCCTCAATAAGCGCGTGCCATGTCGTGTCATCGGGATGCCAGTTGCCCATAAGGCGGTGGGCAAGCTCGGCCTCGTCACGGTCCGTGGCGCGGGCCAGCGCGCGGGTCATCAGTTTCTGGCTCACACCCACGCGCATCCCGCCTGTAATGAGCTTGTTGAAAATGAACCGCTCGGTGCCACCAAGCCGGGCCCATGCGTCGAGCACGAAAGCTTTCTTGTCGTCCTCGTCCGCTTTGTAGACCTCGCGCAGATCGTTGATCCACTGCGAAAGGGGGCGGTTATCGGTGGTTTGGTTGGGGGGCAGGACAAGGGCAATCGTCTCGGCCAGATCGCCCACAACGGGGTAGCATTCCTCGAACAGCCACAGCGGGATGCCCGCCACTTCCGCGCCCCATTCCCGCAGGCGTGTCGTGGTGACAGCACGTTTGGGGCGGCGGCCTGAGAAGAGCGCGACAGTCCAAAGCTTGTCGATGTCATCTGCTGCATTAAAGTACTCAGCCAAAGCGTTGACTTTAATCGTTGTTTTCGTGCTTTGATCGATGGCCGTGAAGAGGTCGGCAAAGGCTTTCATGCGACCTCACCGCTGTCTTCTTTGGCATCAAGGCTTTCGCCCTCGAACTGCGTCGGGACAACCTGCGCATTCCAGCCGTTCTCGCTCAGATACCGCGCAAAGATATCCGTGTAACCATGTGTCACGTATATATTTTCCGCCTCGGTCTGCTTGATTGCCCAGAGCAATCCATCCCAATCTGCATGATCCGATATGATAAACCCGCGATCCCCTGCGCGACGGCGGCGCACGCCGCGCATGGCCATCCAGCCAGAGGCGAAACCTGTCTCTTGGGGGCCGAACTTTTTCGACCAAGCCGAGCCGAGCGCGGAGGGCGGTGCGATGACCATTGCGCCTGGGTGTGTCTTGGCGGTGACGTCCTTGTTGGCGAGCACGGTATCGGGCAATTGGATCCCTTGTTCGCGCATGACAGCGTTGGTGTTCTCGACCGCAGTATGGCACAGGACGGGGCCAAGGTCGGGGTCGAGCATCGACATCAGGCGCTGTGCCTTGCCCAGCGAATATGCCCCCAGAAGCGCGGTTTTGCCTGCTGCGATGCAGCCTTTCCACCAGTCGTTGATCTGGGCTGCCACTACCTCTTGGGGTTGCCAGTGGAAGACGGGGAGGCCGAAGGTGCTTTCGGTGATGAAATGGTGGCAACGCACAGGCTCGAACGGGGTGCTGAGGCCATCGTCGATGACTTTGTAATCGCCCGAGGCGACCCAGACTTCGCCTGCCACTTCGACACGGATTTGGGCAGAGCCTGGCACATGCCCCGCAGGGTGAAAGGACACAAGCGCGCCGCCGATCTGGCGCTGTTCGCCGTAGGCGATGCCCTCGGCGGTAATTTCACCCAAGCGGTGGCGCATGACGGGCAGCGCCTCATGGGTAGCAAGATAGCTCCCCATGCCCCAGCGGGAGTGATCCGCATGGCCGTGGGTAATCAAGGCACGGTCGACGCGCCGCCACGGATCAATGAAGAAATCGCCAGCGGGGCAATAAATACCTTCGGGAGTGAATGTAAGGACGGGTTGCTTGCTCATGCCCCACTACTTAGGGGCGCAGGCGGCTCTAGCCAGTGGTGGTGTTAAGAAAGAGCGACGCCATCTCGTCAAAGATCGGCGTGCGAATGGCCTCGCTCTCCAACAGAACCTCATGCTCGCCTCCCTCGACCATGCGCAATTGGCCGCCTTTCCACGTCTCCATCCGCGCCTCGATGCGGGGGATGTCCACGATCCGCTCGTTGGTGCCGACGAAAGCGATGCTGGTGAGGTTGGGGGCGGCGCGCTGGGCCAAATGGCGCGTCTCGGCCAGTGCTTCGCGCAGCCATATATAGCTGGGGCCGCCAAGTTTCAGCTCTGGATGGGCGGAAAGCTGGTCGCGCATCATGTCGTACATCTGCTCGTCGGTGGTGAGCATGTTATCTTCAAAAGGCGCTTCAAGAGGGTAGGGCGTCGCGGTGGTGCCCACAGGCAGGCGATGGCCCTGATTGAACTTCGGCATCCATGTGCTGAGGAGCTTCGCGGGCAGGCGCATCTGCGGTGAAATATGAATGCCCCACATCGGGCCGGTAAATGCAGCAGCTTGGACAGGCAGCCCCTCCATCACGGCGCGCAGGCCGATGCAGCCACCCATGGAATGCGCCACGAGGAAGAAGGGGCGCGGCAGATTCAGGCTGCGCGCGGCGCGCATCATGGTCGATACGTCTTTTTGGTAATCGGGGAAGTGATCGATGTGGCCTATCAGCGGATTGTCGAGCATCCGGTCAGCAAGGCCCTGACCGCGCCAGTCGATGGCCATTGTAGCAAGGCCGCGTGCGGCAAATTCCGCTGCGGCCCCGCCGTATTTTTCGATGTATTCAGTGCGTCCGGGGAAGATCAGAACCGTCCCCTTCGCACCCTCCATGGGCCAGACACCAAGGCGTATCCGCATCTCGTCAGACGTTCGCGCCCAATAGGCCGCGCCGGTGTCAGGACCGGGGTGGACGTCTGTGAAAAGGGGCGCAGGCGCGAGATCCATGGAGCGTCTTTATCAGGCCAGCGCCGAGGCCAGCTTCATCGCCATGCCCATATCGCCGTCGACTTTGAGCTTGCCCGTCATAAAGGCAGCGGTGGGGTTCGTCTCACCGTCCATCATACCCTGAAAGGTTTCGGGGTCGGCGCTGAGCGTCACATCGGCTTCTTCGTCGCCTGCGCGCACACCTGCATCGTCAACCATAACGCAGCCTTCGCCCTCGATATCGAACTTGACGGTGCCCCCGATATCAACGCCGTCCATCTTTGCAGACAACATTGTTACCGCTTCATTGATCACATCACTCATTTTTTAGCCCTTTTTGGCAGATGGCGGGGATCACGACTGGAAATCAGGCCCCCACCTGTTACATTCACTTTTGTTATGCTGATCAAAATCGTCAACCTCAAACATACCGTCGCGGCACTTGGCCTGTCATTGTTGCTGTGCGGCCCCGCTTTTGCGCAGCAATCCCCTAAAGTTGCCGAGCTTTTGGAGACTTTGCGCACGGCTACGCCCGAGCAGGCGCAAGCGGCTGAGCGCGATGTGGAGCGGGCGTGGTCGCGCTCTGGCTCTGCGGCGATGGATCTGCTTCTGAAGCGCGGGCGCGACGCGCTGGCAGTGGGGGAGTTCACGGTGGCGATTGACCACCTGACGGCCCTGACAGACCATGCGCCCGATTTTGCCGAAGGCTATCATGCCCGCGCAACCGCCTATTTCCGCGCCGAATTGTATGGCCCCGCCCTTGATGATCTGGAGACAGCGCTGGCGCTTAACCCCGATAATTACAATGCAATCTTCGGCCTTGGTGTCTTGTTCGAGGAATTCGGTGAGGAGCGCCGCGCAGCCGAGCTGTTTCGCCGAGTATTGGCCTTGAACCCGCACCACGAGAATGCGAGCAAGGCGCTTGAGCAGCTTAAGAAAAGCGGCATCGGTCGCACCCTCTAATCACGTCAGGACAGTGTGGTGAACACGCAAGGCAGGGTCGTGGCCGTTCTGGGCCCCACCAACACGGGCAAGACCACTTACGCAATCGAGCGGATGCTGGGGCATCGCACGGGGGTTATCGGCCTTCCGCTGCGATTGTTGGCGCGCGAAGTCTATGACCGGGTTGTCGCGGTACGAGGGCCGTCTGTGGTGGCGCTGGTCACAGGAGAAGAACGCATCGTGCCGCCGCGGACGCAGTATTGGGTCTGTACCGTGGAGGCGATGCCCGAGGGGATGGGCGCAGATTTCGTCGCCATCGACGAGATACAGCTTTGTGCCGATCCCGAGCGCGGGCACGTGTTTACCGACCGTCTGATGCGGAGCCGTGGCCTGCACGAGACGCTGTTTATGGGCGCAGACACCATGCGCGGTACCATAGCGGCACTGGTACCCGAGGCACAGTTTGTGCGGCGCGAGCGGATGTCGGAACTCACCTATTCAGGTCAAAAGAAAATAAGCCGGATGCGCCCGCGCAGCGCCATTGTCGGATTTTCGGTCGAGAATGTATATGCCATCGCCGAGCTGATCCGCCGCCAAAAGGGTGGCGCGGCAGTTGTCATGGGCGCGCTCAGCCCCCGTACGCGCAATGCGCAGGTCGACATGTACCAAAACGGCGAGGTTGATTATCTGGTGGCGACGGATGCCATCGGGATGGGGCTCAATCTGGACGTGGATCATGTGGCGTTCAGCAGTTTGAGCAAATTTGACGGGCGGCGGATGCGTCCACTGGCCCCTAATGAGCTGGCCCAGATCGCAGGGCGTGCAGGGCGGGGCATGAAGAACGGCACGTTTGGTGTCACGGGCGATGTGCGGCCGCTGGATGAAGGCGTGGCCCGCGCAATCATGGATCACCAGTTCACCCCGCAGAACAAGATCAACTGGCGTAATCCGCGGCTTCAGTACGGCTCGATCCCCGCGCTGATTAAGTCGCTGGAAGAGGGGCCAGACCACGAACGTCTGGTCAAGGCGCGCGAGGCGGATGATTTGCGCGTGCTCAAGACGCTGGGTGAAGATGCGGAGATTGCGGCGCGCTGCACGGACGGGCCGTCGGTCAAACTGCTTTGGGATGTGTGCCGCATTCCGGACTTTCGCAGCATCTCCAATGCCGAGCATGCCAATCTGCTGGAGCATATTTACAATCACCTGCATCAGCGCGGCTCCATCCCCGATGACTGGTTGGCGCGGCAAATTAAACGGATTGATCGAACCGATGGCGACATTGATGCGTTGTCCAAGCGATTGGCGTTTATCCGCACTTGGACCTATGTGACACAGCGCAAAGGTTGGACAAATGACGAAACCCATTGGCGCGGGGAAGCTCGTGTCGTAGAAGACAGACTGTCGGATGCGTTACACGAGCGTCTGACCCAAAGATTTGTAGACCGGCGCACCTCGGTTTTGTTGCGCCGGCTAGGACAGAAGGAAGCCATGGTGGCCGAAGTAAATAACGAGACGGGCGAAGTAACTGTAGAAGGCGAATTTGTAGGCAAGTTGGACGGTTTCCGTTTTCGCGCCGACAAGGGTGCTGGCACAGCCGAGAATAAAACGATCAAGACGGCGGCGCTTCAGGCGTTGGCCCCGCAGTTTCATCTGCGCGCTGATCGGTTCTATAACGCGCCTGACACCGAGATCGATTTCACCGAGCAGGGCGGCCTGATGTGGGGCAGCGCTGCGGTGGGTAAGCTGGTAGCTGGGGCAGACGGCCTCAAGCCGCAAGTCGAGGTTTTCGTTGACGATGTTGCGGGTCCGGATGTGGCCCAGAAGGTGCAGCGCCGTTTGCAACACTTCATCGACCGCAAGGTAGCGAGCCTGTTCGAACCGCTGTTGGCGCTCAAGAACGACGAGGCGCTGACAGGATTGGCGCGTGGTTTTGCCTTCCGCATGGTCGAAAGCTTTGGCGTGCTGACCCGTGGCGAGATCGCTGACGAGGTTAAAGCGTTGGATCAGGACGCACGCGGGGCGCTGCGCAAGCACGGCATCCGTTTTGGTCAGTTCACCATTTTCATGCCGCTGCTTCTGAAGCCCGCGCCGACGCGCCTGCGTTTGGTACTGTGGTCGCTGACACGCGGCTTGTCGGAGTTTCCCGAATCGCCCCCTCCCGGATTGGTGACGATCCCTGTGGAGCAGGGCGCGCCAGCGGGTGCTGACACGATGTCTGGATACCGCAACGCAGGCAGCCGTGCGATCCGCATCGACATGCTCGAGCGCTTGGCCGATATGCTGCGCGGTGAGGATTCGCGCGGCGGCTTTGAGGCGAAGGCCGATATGCTTTCGATCTCTGGCACCACGTTGGAGCAGTTCGCCGATTTGATGCAGGGCTTGGGCTATAAGGCCGAAGCGGGCGAGCGGCCCAAGGTAAAGGCAGTTACTGCCGTTGTGCCCGAAGCAGGGGAAGTACCAGCGGACACGCCCGTGATGGACGCGGACAACGCAGCAGCTGGCGGCGTGACAAATACGGACGCGGTTCCGTCCGAAGCGGAGCCGATCTCCGAGATGTCGGAGACCGAAACGCCCGTGGGCGAGGCAGCTGACGCAGCCGTCGAAGCGGTCGAGATGGAGACATTTTACACCTTCACATGGGCGCGTGCACCGCGCCGCCAGCAGGGTGCAGGGGGCGAGCGAGCACGGGGCAAGGGCAAGCCCAACCCGCGTGGCAAAAAGGGCCAGCGCGACGGGGGTAAAGGCGACAAGAGCCAGAACTTCTCGGCGCGTCCCCCCAAGGCGGAGAAGAAGATTGATCCGGATAATCCGTTTGCGGCCGCTTTGATGGGCCTCAAAAGCGATAAGTGAGCGATCAACCTACGGAAAAACTGCGTCTCGACAAATGGTTGTGGTTCGCACGGTTCTTCAAAACGCGTACTCTGGCGGCCAGTACGGTCGCTGGAGGGCACGTCCGCATCAACGGCACGCCTGCCTATAAACGCAGTGCGACAATTGCGCCCGGTGACGTGCTGACCTTTCCCAAAGACGATCATATTCGCGTGATCCAGATCGACGCATTGGGGGAGCGCCGCGGCCCTGCGCACGAGGCGCAAGCCCTTTATACCGACTTATCACCGCCTGTACGCAAGCCGCGTGGCGAAATCCCCCTCAATCCCGCTTTTGATGGTAAGGGGCGTCCGACCAAGCGTGACCGCCGCCAGCTTGATCGCTCGAAGGCGGAGCATCTTTCTCGGGACAGCCATCTTGATTGATTGGCGCGTCTGCAATAGCTACCTCCCAAGCCTACCTTACAGAGACATTTTCCTATGACCTACATCGTGAATGACGCCTGCATCTCGTGCAAATACACCGACTGTGTCGAGGTCTGCCCCGTGGATTGTTTCTATGAGGGGGAAAACATGCTGGTGATCCACCCTGACGAGTGCATCGACTGCGGCGTCTGCGAACCCGAGTGCCCCGCTGATGCGATCCGCCCAGACACAGAGCCGGACATGGAGAAATGGGTGGAATTCAACCGCAAATACTCGATCCTGTGGCCTGTCATCATCACCAAGAAAGATCCGCTGCCTTCGGCAGAGGAGATGGACGGTAAAGAAGGCAAGATGGAATTCTTCTCCGAGAAGCCTGGCGAGGGCGGTTAAGCAGCATCGCCCGGCGATTCGGGCGGTCTTTGCCAAAACCTGCTTCGGGTCATAGCCCGTTGCATTTTGCGCGCCCTTTCGGGGGGGGTGTTTTTGTGGTATAGTGCCGTCAATGACATCAAATATCACACATAAAGACGCCGCCCAGCCACGGCGCATCTAATCCATTCATTTAAGCGTCGAGATCGCGGGTATTAGCCCCGTGGTATTTGCGTGTGTTTCGCGTTGCCCCGTCAGGTGCCGCTGTATCAGGAGACCCAGAACTATGAGTAAGTCGAAGAAGCTTGATTTTCGCCCCAATGAATTCGTCGTTTACCCCGCCCACGGCGTAGGGCAAGTGGTGAGCGTTGAGGAGCAGGAAGTTGCAGGCATCACGCTCGAGCTGTTTGTGATTGCCTTCGAGAAGGACAAGATGACCCTGCGCGTGCCCACGCACAAAGCGACCGAGATCGGGATGCGTGCGCTGAGCTCACCCGACGTGATTGCCCATGCGATGAAGACGCTCAAGGGTAAGGCCAAGGTAAAGCGCGCCATGTGGTCGCGCCGCGCGCAGGAATACGAGCAAAAGATCAACTCGGGCGATCTGATCGCGATTGCCGAAGTGGTCCGTGACCTGCACCGCACTGATGACCAGCGTGAGCAGTCCTACTCCGAGCGCCAGCTGTATGAAGCTGCCCTTGAGCGGTTGACCCGCGAAGTTTCGGCCGTTGCAGGCGGGGACGAGGTAGGGGCCGCCAAGCAGATCGGTGATGTTCTTGAAAGCCGTGTCGCAGCGGCCTAAGCGACGGTTAAGCGAAGATTGAAAGCCGCGTCTGATCCTGTCAGGCGCGGCTTTTTACATCAAGGCCACGCAGGTGAGCAGAATTGAGATCTCGGAAATTTGTTGCGTCGCGCCGAGAACATCACCTGTTTGACCGCCGATTTTGCGCTTCGCCACGAAGGCGCAGATCGCACCAATGGCTCCCGCGACGAGCAGCGCGAAGAGCCCCGCCAAGCCAAGACACAACACCGCGAAGAGCGCACCAATACCTACACCCAACAGCGTCACACCTCCCTCCGGCCGTCCCACACTATGAGACAGTCCGTCTTTGCGCGCATGTGCAAGCTTGTGCATGAGCACTGGCATTGTGCTTCGCGAAAGAGCGGCTGCGGCAATGAGAGCGGCAGGCGCACTTTCCAACAGCACCGCGAAGGCGCTGACCTTGAGTGCGCAGACCAGCACAAGTGCCAGCACGCCATACGTCCCGATCTGGCTGTCGCGCATGATCTCGAGGCGGCGCTCGGGTGTGGTGCCGCCCCAAAAGCCGTCAAAGACATCGGCCAACCCGTCCTCGTGCATCGCCCCTGTCACCGCAATCATCAGGGCGAGAGCGAGCAGGGCCGCGATCACTGCGGGGAGGCCAACGGTCAAAGCGATGCTGCCCGTCAGCGCGCCGAGCACACCGACAGTGGCTCCGATCACAGGATAGGCCCAAACTGCCCGCGGTCCTTGCGTGAAGGCCTCGCTTGGCAAATGCGGCAAAGGCAGGCGGGTCAATAGCACGGCAGCGAGCCAGAGTTGGCGCAAGGGGGCGTTTTTATCCATCATCAGGTCTTTTCGTCGCTTGTGGGCTGCGGTGCATTGGGTAAACAGGCTTAGTAGCGCTGGCAATGAAGGGTTTTGCAATGACTGAATTTTCTGATCTGGACGGGTTTCGCGCCCTTCTCAACGATATGCCAGCGGCGGATGATATGGCGCGAACAGGTGCGGCTGAGCGCAATGGCCAGCTAACCAAACCGCCCGGTGCTTTGGGGCGGCTCGAAGATGTTGCGCAGTGGTACGCAGGCTGGCGCGGCGATGCGCGGCCCTTGGTGACAGCCCCTCAGATTATCGTATTTGCGGGCAACCACGGCGTGGCGGCGCAGGGTGTGTCTGCCTTCCCGCCCGAGGTGACCGAGCAGATGGTGCTGAATTTCGAGCATGGCGGTGCGGCGATCAATCAGCTGGCGCGTGCGGCGAGCGCTTCGCTCAATGTGCACGCGCTGGATCTCGAGCGGCCCACAGAGGATTTCACCCGAAGGCCTGCCATGTCAGAGGAAGACGTCACGCGCGCGCTCGCGGTTGGTTGGGACGCTGTCGATGCAGATGCAGACCTGCTCGTGGTGGGGGAGATGGGCATTGGCAATACGACCCCTGCGGCAGCCTTGGCAGCGGCGCTGGTTGGGGGCGACGCCGCAGATTGGACAGGGCGCGGCACGGGCGTGGATGATGCAGGTCTCGAGATCAAAACCCGCGTGGTTGCCGAAGGGCTGGCGCTGCACAAGGGGCAGGGTGACGGCCTTGAGACGCTGCGCCGTCTGGGTGGGCGTGAACTGGCCGCAATGGCGGGCGCTATTGCCCGTGCGCGCAGCCTGCGCATCCCCGTGATCCTTGACGGGTTCATCTGTACCGCCGCAGCCGCCTGTCTGGCGCACACAGCCGCGGGCGCGCTGGATCATTGTATTGCAGGACATATGAGCGGCGAGGGCGCGCATGGACGCTTGCTGGCCGCTCTGGACAAAGAGCCTCTGCTCGCCCTCGGTATGCGCTTGGGCGAGGCATCGGGCGGTGCATTGGCGATCCAGATCGTGAAAGCCGCGCTTGAGTGCCACAGCGGCATGGCGACCTTTGCGGAAGCTGGCGTAAGCGGCGGCTAGGCGCGTTTCTCCTCTTCCTCGGCGACGCGGTTGAGGAAGGCTGTCTCGAGGTCTTTCTCGAGCTCTTTGGCGCGGGCCACGTATTCGGCGTTCTTGGAGGGCTCCATGTCCTGCCGCCACAGGGGGGCCAGTTCGCGCACTGATTTGCGGTCATGGTGGTAGAAAAGACGTTGTGCCTCCGCAGCCTCGTACTCCGACAGGCCCAATTTTTCGAGCGCAAAGCGCCCAGCACGCAAGGAGCTGTCGAACATCTCGCGTACAATATCATCGGCGCCAGCCTGATAGAGGTGATAGACATCGGCACGGTCATAGGCGCGGGCCACGATATGCAGGTCGGGTCGCTGCGCGCGGGCATATTTGACCAACGCACGGGCTGATTGGCGGTTATCGAGCGCCACCACCAGCACGCGTGCATCGGCCAGCCCCGCTTTGCGCAGAACATCGGCGCGGGTCGGATCGCCCAGAAATGCCTTAAAGCCAAAGCGACGCATCACGGCGATGGTATTGGGATTGTGGTCCAGCACGACAGTCTCGAACCCTGACGCTTGAATAAGGCGGTTCACCACCTGTCCGAAGCGTCCCACGCCGGCGATAATGACGGGGCCTTCCTCGTCGATCTCGTCGTCGGGGGGGCGGATATGGGCATCTGCGCTGCGCTTCGAGATGAAATCATACAGTATAAACAGCAGCGGCGTGATCAGCATCGTGAGCGCAATCACCAGCAGGAGTGTCTCGGCCACATCGTCTGGCATGACATTGGTGGTCACCGAAAAGCTCACCAGCACAAAGCCGAATTCGCCCGCCTGTGCCAGCCCAAGGGCAAAGAGCCATTTGTCACGGCCGCGCAGCTTGAACATGTGGCCCAGCACAAAGAGGATCGCCCCTTTGACCAGAATGACCAATAGAGCCATGCCGAGGATGATGACAAAGTCCGAGGCCAGCAGCGTAAAGTTAATTCCCGCACCTACAGTGATAAAGAACAGCCCAAGCAGCAGCCCTTTGAACGGCTCGAGGTCGGTCTCAAGCTCGTGGCGGAATTCGGAGCTGGCCAGAACTACGCCCGCAAGGAACGCGCCAAGGGCGGGAGACAGGCCGACGAGGATCATCAGAAAGGAGATGCCAACCACGATCAGCAGCGCCAGCGCGGTGTACATCTCGCGCAGTTTGGCAGAGTGGATATAACGGAAAACAGGGCGCGTGAAGAAGACGCCCGTGATAATGATACCAGCAATGGCCCCGATGGTGACAAGGGTCACACCCCACGCGGGTAAGCTGTCGATAAAGTTGAAGGCCGCATCGACCTGAGAGCTGCCGTGACCTGCGCCATGGGCGGCATCAACTTCAGGGTCCACCGTGATCGAGCCGTCGCTGGTCACAATCGCATCGGGCAGGGTAACAGCGATAAGCGGCAGGAAGGCCAGCATCGGAATGACGGCGATATCCTGCGCCAAGAGAACCGAAAAGACCGAGCGCCCACCCGCGGTTTGCATCAGCCCTTTCTCGGTCAGTGTTTGCAGCACAATCGCGGTCGAGCTGAGCGAGAGCGCAAGGCCGATGGCAAGCGCGACACCCCAAGACTGATCATAGGCCATGGCTATGCCCATCAGCGCAAGCGTGCTCAGCACCACCTGCAACCCGCCAAGGCCCAGCAGCTTATGGCGCATATCCCAAAGAGCGCGCGGCTCAAGCTCCAGACCGATGAGGAACAGCATCATCACCACCCCGAACTCGGCGAAATGCTGGAGGTCTTTTGTCTCGGCCCCCACAAGGCCGAGCACGGGTCCAATCAGGATGCCGGCGGCCAGATACCCCAGCACGGAACCAAGCCCGAGGCGTGCGGCGATGGGCACCGCGATCACGGCAGCGGCAAGATAGATAGAGGCCTGAAACAGAAAACCTTCCATGGGGGTCCTTTAGGTGGGCAGGGGACCGTCACGCTTAAGCTGGTCCATGACAATCTGGCTATGCACGCGGGCAACGGCCTGATGGGGCAGCAGCACCTCGTGAATCAGCCGGTTCAAGGCGGGTAGGTCTTCACAGTAGACCCGCAGTAGGTAATCCGCATCCCCCGTCATGGTCCACGCGCTCACAATTTCGGCACGATTGGCGATCAGTCGCGCAAAGCTTGCAGAATGTTCTGGCCCGTGGGTGCCGAGGTGGACTTGCACGAACCCCTGCACGGCCAGCCCGAGACTGCGCGGGTCAAGACGCGCGGTGTAATTGCGGATGACGCCCGTTGCTTCAAGCTTTTGTCGACGGCGGCCCACTTGGGAGGCCGAGAGGTTGAGCGTCTCGGCCAGTTGGTGGGCGGTCAGATGCGCGTCCTGTTGCAGGGCGTCGAGCAGGCGTTTGTCGATTTCATCCAGCATCGTGCGGACCTTCTACGATTTATGGTGATACTATGCGCGAAGTGCGCGCAATTGGCCAGCATTGTAGCTAATTATGCGCAAATTCCGTATCAGATCAGCGGTATGATGCGGAGAATTTAACACTTAGGAGCGTACCCATGGGGCCTTTCCCGCACGATGCACCGAAATCTGTCATTTCACCGGAGAACCCCGCAGGGACGGACGGGTTTGAATTTGTCGAATATGCTTCCCCGAACCCTGACGAGCTGCGCGAAGTGTTCACCAAGATGGGCTATACCCATGTGGCCAATCACAAGACGAAACAGATCGAGCTTTGGCAGCAGGGCGATATCACCTACGTTCTGAACTATGATCCCGACAGCTTTGCCGCGGGGTTTGTGGAATTGCATGGACCTTGCGCGCCCTCGATGGGGTGGCGCGTCGTGGATGCGCAGAAGGCGCTTGCCCATGCTGTGGCGCAGGGCGCCGAGGAATACACGGGCGATGGCAAAGTGCTGGATGTGCCTGCGATTATGGGGATCGGCGGATCGCTGCTGTATTTCGTGGATCAATATTACGATACCTCACCCTATAACTGGGAATACGACTGGATCGCGCAGTCCAAGCCCGAGGGGGTGGGGTTCTACTACCTCGATCACCTGACGCATAACGTGTTCAAAGGGAACATGGACAAGTGGTTCAAGTTCTATGGCGACTTGTTCAACTTCCGCGAAATCCGCTTCTTCGACATTGAGGGAAAGTTTACGGGGCTGTTCAGCCGCGCGCTGACGTCGCCTTGTGGGCGCATCCGCATTCCGCTCAATGAAGACCGTGGCGAGACGGGGCAGATTGTAGCGTACCTCAAGAAGTACAACGGCGAAGGCATCCAGCATATCGCCGTGGGCGCGCGCAATGTCTATGACGCGACCGATGCGATTGCCGAGAATGGTCTGCGCTTTATGCCGCCGCCGCCTGATGCGTATTACGATCTGAGCAAGACCCGTGTGGTGGGGCATGAAGAGCCCATCGAGCGGATGAAAAAGCACGGCATCCTGATCGACGGCGAAGGCGTGGTGGACGGCGGCGAGACTCGCATTCTCTTGCAGATTTTCTCGAAGACCGTGATCGGGCCGATCTTTTTCGAGTTTATCGAGCGCAAGGGCGACGACGGGTTCGGCGAGGGCAATTTCAAAGCGCTGTTTGAAAGCATCGAGCAGGAGCAGATCGACAGCGGCGAGCTGGTTGCTGACTAACAGCCGCAATTCTTTGCAATAGCTTGATTCAAAGGTGCGCGGAGCTTTGCTCCGCGCATATTTTTTATTTGGAAGCGCTCAGGTTCGCGGTTGGCTCGAAGGAATAGGCAGGCATACGTGCCTTACGGCATCTTGAGGACCACGTTGCGGCTCCCCTTCTTATAGCGCAGTTCCGAGTTACTGATGGCCGCGACGCGGCCGCCATCAATGCGGTCGCCGACTTTGACCTTCTGGTAGCGCCCGTTGGCCAAGCGGACCAGCGCGCGGCGGCTGGAGGGTTTGCCATACACTCCGATCAGATTGACGCGGCGCAGGTTGATTGCATTCTTGACCGTTGCACTGCGGGATACGGATGCTTTCGAGGGGACTTTCGGCGTGACGGTACGCGGAGCCACGGTACGGGCTGCGGCAACGCGGGTTTCCTCTCGTGGGGCGGCGCGTTGGGCGCGTTTCACGATGCGATTAAAGTCACGCGGACGCACGTCGGGGCGAATGGATTTCTGCGTGGCAAGGCGGGTTGCGTTCTGTATAGCAGGGGCCACTGCTGCAACGGCGGGCTGAGGCACTGCTGCGGAGGCGGCCGCGGCAAGCTGTGCGGCAGCAGCGGCAGCGGCGGCGTTCGCCTCTTCTTCTTGTTCTGCTGCCTGTGCGTCTTCTTGCTGTTTGCGGGCGCGATCCTGAATGGAGGAGGGACGCAAGCTGGGGCGATAGACGGCAAGCTCGCTACGCGTAACGCCGCCCAGCTGTGCACGCTCGGTCTTTTCAGCCAGGCCGAGCGGGCGGTTTTGCGGGCGAAAAGCCGCAAGAGCGGACACAACGGGGGCGGTCTCTGTTTGTGGGGTGGCAAAGCGGGTCAGGTCTTGCGGTGGTTTTAAAGGTGGGCTTGCCGCGATCAGAGTGTAGCCGTCGGGTGTGACAACTCCCTCGGCGGATGGAACGATCAGGCCGTTTGCATCCCGCTGGGTCGTCTGGCCGAAGGGCGGAGGGGACACAACGGCGGCTAGCTGCACATCTGTATCGAATTGTTGGGGTGCAGGCAAAGCAAGTGCGTCTGCGGCAGTGCTTACAGGATCGATGCCCGTGCGGAAAACAGGTTCCGCTGGTGTGTCTGGCGCAGCAAGCGGTGTTTCGGGGGCCAAGGGCCAAATACCCGTCACGGCATAGCGTGCTGCGGCCTCTGCTTCGGTGATAACGGGCACTTGAGGCTCAAGCCGCGTGTCTTGCAGCGCGTCGAGAACGGCGGTGTCTTCTGCAGACAGAACTGGGTCGAGTGCGGCGACTTGTACGTCTTCCTCCGTAGATGTCTGCTCGGGGTCGATCCCGTCAGGGGTGCGAATGACTTCTGGATCAATCTGGTTCTCAGGCGCGGAGGCCGTCACGCGCCCTTTGTCATCCTTGAGCAACCCCGCGATGCCCTCATCCAGAAACACGGCTGCCCAAGCTGCGACACCCGCAAGGAACACCAGCAGGATGACGGTCATGATGAGGCCGAGGAAACGAGGTTTGCCGCCAACGTTCTGGGAGCGCGCGCCGAAGACCGTCATCCGTTCCGCTTCGCTGCCCGTGGAAGGGACGGCCACAGCAGGGGCCGCAATTGGTGCGGCAGCGCCTGTGCGCGGTTTGCGGCGGCTCATAAATTCGCTCTTGATGCGCCGCGAGGCGGCGACGAGTCCGGGCGCGAATGCAGTGCTCTCCTCAGCGGGGGCTTCATCCGCGACCATCGGTGCTGGCGCGGGTTTGCTCAGGGAGCTGCTGTCGGGAGAAAGCGGTGCAACAGCAATGCGGCGCGCGCCGCCGACAGGTTTCGAAGCACCAGCCGCTCCTGCATCCTTGCGGCGGCTTGAGAACCCTGTGGGTGCTGCAACTTTTGGCGGGTCCGCTGGAGGTAACGGCGCTACACGAGCAGCTTTGTCGACAGATGCGCCTGTGGCAGCAGCAGCGGCGCTGAGTGCGGCCTTGGCTGTGTCGGGTTGTGGCGCCTTATCTGCTGGCGCTGGTGTGTCGGCGGCTGGCGCGGCAGAGGCCTTGGGCGTTTGCGGAGCTTCGACGGCAGGTGCCGCCTCTGGCTTTTGAGTTTTTGCAGTCGGCTCGACCGCAGGCTCATCGGCTTTGATGCTCTCTTCCAGCTTGGCGCTTTTCGACGCAGTCGGCGTTAGATCAAGCTCGGGCTGACCTTCGTCTTCAGCCGTCTCGGCTTCGGCTGGTGCAGGAGGTGTCTCGGCTACCGCTTCAACAGGTGCGTCGGCTTTTGCCGGGGCTGGCGTCTCGGTCTCAACCTCAGGTTTGGCCTCCACTTCAGCTTCGCGAGCATCGGAGATCGGCGGTGTAGGCTCAGCAACGAGGTCTTCGACAACAGGCTGTGCAATGGCCCCGACGATGACCACCGCAATGCCATCAGGCTCGACCTGCTCACCCGCATCAAGCAGTTTTGCAGACTCGACCGTTGGACCAAAGAACGGCTCTCCCAGATAGGGGGCGTCATCGGGCACGGCAACAAAACTGACGGGATGGAAGCGGTGCTCTGTGGCAAAGGCTTCGGCCTCGGCGAGGGTTTCTTTTGCCACCGCAGCCACATGGGTCTGCTGGCCGTCCATGCTGATGTCATAGGACAGATCGGAGACCTCATAGGGGGTCGCGCTTTCCAGCGCTGCCTCAGCCTCTTTACGCCGCGCGGCGTCCGACAGGCCAGCCGTCTCAATCGTGAGATACTTGATCTGGCTTGCGGGAATAATCAGCTTGGTCCGCACGCCACCTGGCTCAAGGCTCGCGGCGGTTTTGCGCAACATCGCAAGCTCTGCGCCCAGATCATCAGCGGTGACCGCGACTTCGCCGACCTCACGCCAACCGCCCGCAGCGCGGTGCAGCAGTTTTATGCCATCGAAGGACAGGGATAGGGCAAAATTTGGCTTCATGGGGCGCACTTTATCACGAGGCTGGATAACCAACAACTTAGTTAAAACATAGATTAACGCACAGTTGTTCACATGAAAAGGCAGGCAGCCTCGCATCGGCGGAGGGCCGCAGAGTGCCCCGCGCAGAGGCCATACCTGCGCGGGGCGGGGTCTTAGGCTGTGGCAGTTGCCAACGCCTGATCAAGGTCTGCGATCAGATCGTCTGCGTCCTCTGTGCCGATGGATACCCTTACAACACTGGGGCCCGCGCCTGCTGCTTCCTGCTGCTCGGGGGTCAGTTGGCGGTGGGTGGTTGAGGCGGAGTGGATAATGAGCGAGCGTGTATCGCCGAGATTGGCCACATGGCTGAAGACTTCGAGCGCGTTCACAAGCTTGACGCAGGCGTCATAGCCGCCCTTGACCGCGAAGGTGAACAGGCCACCCGCCCCCTTGGGGCAAACGGTTTTGGAACGCTCGTAATAGGGCGACGATTCGAGACCCGCGTAGGTGACGTAGTCGATGCGGTCGTCCGCTTCGAGCCACGCGGCGATCTTCTGGGCGTTGGCCACATGTTTGTCCATGCGCAGGCTTAGCGTCTCGGTCCCCATAAGCGTGTAATGCGCTGATTGAGGGTTCATGGTCATGCCCAGATCGCGCAGGCCCACTGCGATGCCGAAGAAGGTAAAGGCCAGATTGCCAAACGTCTCGTGAAACTTGAGGCCGTGATAGGCGGGTTCGGGCGCGCTCAGCGACGGGAACTTGTCCGTGGCAGACCAGTCGAAATTGCCTGAATCCACAACGCAGCCGCCTGTGACGGTGCCGTTGCCTGTGAGGTATTTTGTGGTGGAGTGGACGACCAGCGTCGCGCCATGTTCGATAGGGCGGCACAGATAGGGCGTCGCCGTGGTGTTGTCGATGATCAGCGGGATTTGAGCCGCATCCGCGATGTCAGCGATTGCGCGCACATCCATGATATAACCGCCGGGGTTGGCGATCGCCTCGCCGAATACGGCGCGGGTGTTGTCGTCAACTGCGGCTTTCACGGCGTCGAGATCGTCGAAGTCAACGAATTTAACTTCCCAGCCGAAGCGTTTGATTGTGTGAGAAAATTGCGTAACCGTGCCGCCGTAAAGGCGCGTCGAGGCGACAATGTTCTTGCCGGGTGACATCAGCGGGAAGAGTGCCATGATTTGCGCCGCGTGGCCCGAGGAGCAGCAGACAGCGCCGACACCACCCTCAAGTGTCGCGATGCGCTCTTGCAGGACAGCAACCGTTGGGTTGGTCAGACGGGAATAGATGAAGCCCACTTCCTGCAGGTTGAACAGCGCCGCGGCGTGATCGGCATCGCGGAAGACGTACCCTGTGGTCTGGTAGATGGGTGTCTGGCGGGCGCCCGTTGCTGGATCGGGGCGTGCGCCAGCGTGAATTTGCAGTGTATCAAAGCCGTGTGACATTGGTCTCTCCTCTGGACTGGTTGGGCTTTGAGTACGGGATCGGACGCACACAGACAAGTGAACGGGCGCGGGAAGGGACGCGCGTCTGCCATAGGCTCTCTCTGTGGAACGGAGTTTTGGAACGCGCGCGGTTTCAGGAACGATATTGCAGGCGGCGCGTCACTGTCGGCTCAACGCATCCAATAGCCGTTTGATTTGAGGCGGTTGCGGATGGCTTGCTCCTTGCGGGGCAGGTTGTCACGGTCAAAGAGCGCGCGCGCCTTGGTGCCGCGGCCCTGATAGATCATCCGCTTGATCGGGTCATAGGTTTTGAGCACCTTTTTGATCTTGTTGGGGGCGGTGACATGTTCGAGCACCGCTACAGTATGATCGCTTTCGCGGGCATAAAGCAGCGGCAGCAAGCGGTAGTGGCAGCTTACAGCACCGTCCAGCAGACCTTTGGGTAACGTATCACGCCCACCGCCGAGCGCATGGATCACAAGGGGAAGGGCGATCTGATCGAGCCACGGATCAAAGCTTTGCGCGCAAAGCTCGACAGGGGGCGTGTCGCGGATCGCGAGGGCGTATTCCAAGAACTTTGCCCCGAATTCATGCGGGCAGCGGTAATAGAAAAAACCGGCGTTGAAATAGAGATAGCGCCGCCAGTACTCATCCGGCTCGCTGGTATCGAGCGAGCTTTCGAAATCGAGCCCGAATTTGTCATATAGCGATTTCCACAGCCCCGTGTAGCCCGGTCCGTAGAGTTGTGGCTGGGGCCATGTGCCCTCGCGGCGCAGAGAGGCGCTGGGGCGGTCAAAGTCGAACGGCACCGCTGCCAGATCTCCGGTGATGAGGGTATCGCTGTCGAAAAAGACGAAGGGTTCACCCTTCGGCAGGGCTTTGAGCATTTCGATCTTGTTGCCGAAGGGATAGGTATCGCCGAAGTGCTTGCTCTCGAACGGAATAATCTCGGCGCCCAAGTCTGCGAGCGCGTCGCGCACGGGTTGGTTGCGGATACTGGGGTCTTTGGTCCAGAGCGGCCCGTCCTGTGGCTCGGCAATCAGAACACGCCCTTTGAAATTAGGGCTCATTGTCCGCAGGGACGCAACAAATAGCAACGCCTCATACGCCAAACGCCCCTGCTGTCCTACGACGACAACATTGAAAGGTGCGGGTGACGTTGCTTCAGTTGCCATGCTCGGTCCTTGGTGCTCGTTGCACGCTTGGGCGTGCTATTTTGGCGCTCAGTATAGGGAGCGGAGCCTTTATTGAAAGACACCATTTAGGCCAGTCTTGTTTTGAGCAGTAGAAGCTACTTTGCACAGTGTCGGCTTGGGATAGGAAGCCGATTTTCGCGGTCCAATTCATGTCGCGGTAAATGCGATTCGGGCCGGACGCTTCGAGAAAAGGTCAAGGGTAAACAAAACGTAAATGAACCTTTAACTGTTTCGTATACCACGACAATAACGGTCGAGGTTTGAGATCAATCCAGTCTGTTCTGTCCAATTGTGTCCAATTCAGGGCGGATTTGTGAATTTGGCTAGGTGATCTCGTGACCGCATGCTTAGACAGCGTCATCAAGTCTAATGATTGGGAAGAAACTATGAGTACTCAGAACTCCGTCACCGTCACTCTTGGGTGTGATCCGACAGCCACCGTTCGTATCTCCGAAACCGATAGCGGCACACTTTTTATCCAGTTAATCCCGGATGATCCGAAGGCGGCTGTGGATTTCGACGGTTTGTTCTTCAACCTCTCGGACGACAGCACAATCGACAACATCAATTTTTCGCCCGAAGCGAATGACAACGGCTCCAACATTTTCTCGCCCGTGACAGGTATTCAGGCCGCCGCGGACGCGATTGATACGCTGCAAAACGGCGCGCAAGTTGCTGACGGCTATGACATTGGTATTCAGTTCGGTACCAATCAGGACAGCACCACAGACGGACAGGTAGGGCAGGCTAACTTCACGCTCTTCTCGGCCAATGGTCAAAAGCTGAGCATTGATGATCTGGACACCGCCAGCTTTGCAGCAGTTGTGAACAGCGATGATGGTGTGAGCGGTCAGGTGCTGACCACGGGTGACACGCCGGATGCGGACCCAGTTCTTGTGTCCAAAGAGGTTCTGTTCGAGAACTTCAACGACATTCACGCGCCTGAGCAGTCCGATATCATCGAAGGTCAGACCGACTGGAACGTGGCGTGGAACAAGATTGTTACCAACAGTCACAATGAGGGCGTTCTCGCTCTCAAGACTGTCAGCACGGATGGTCCCGCCACGCTGAGCTTTGACGCCAACGTACACAACACCCATCTCTTCGAGAATTCCGGTCACATGGCAGACAGCCTGCGCGTCGAGGTCAGCATTGACGGTCAGGGCTGGGTTCTTCTGGACGAGTTTCAGGTGAATGATGCAGGCACTGCGATTGTCGGCTCCGAGACGGGCCAGACCTTCGGCAACAGCGCCAGCAACATCACCTATGAGGGCGGTATTCTGGACACGGCAGAGGACACAGTGCAGTTTCGCTTTGTTTCCGATGTGACGGCATCTGACGAGTACATCAAGCTCGACAACGTGTCAGTGACGGCCTCCGAGGAAGTGGACGGCAACGTGACCACGACTTTGGTCGAGAACGTGATTGCAGATGATTTCAACGACATCCACGCAGCCGAAGAGTCAGCGGTCGTGGACGGCCACACAGACTGGGCCGCTGCTTGGAACAAGCTCGTTACCAACGGCAACAACGATGGCGAGATGCGCTTTACCGAAGTGGCGACAGACGGTCCTGTGTCGTTGACCATGGATCTGACCACACATAACACGCATGTGTTCGAAAATTCGGGCCACTATGCCGACGAAATGCGCGTTGAGGTTAGCATTGACGGCGGCGACTGGGTCCTGCTCGATAAATACGAGGTCAACGACCACGGCAATGCGATTGTCGGTTCCGAAACGGGCCAGTCCTTTGACGCAAACGGGTCTACCACCGTGTCTTATTCAGGTGGCATCCTCGACACTGCCGAGGAGAGTGCACAGTTCCGCGTTGTCTCCGACATCTCTGCGCATGACGAGTACATCAAGATCGACAACGTCGAGATTACGTCGAGCGAAGAAGTTGTCACCGAAGGGGGTACAGCGGGCGAGACCACGAATGTGTTGTTGTCCGAAGACTTCGATGATGTGCACGAGCCTGACGATTCAGATGCGATTGCCTCTGATGGTCACTGGGATGTGGAGAACGATGCGCTGCGCACCGATGGCCATAATGGCGGTACGCTGACGACGTCGACTGTGCAGGCAGAGGGCGACGCTACCTTCAGCTTTGATGCCTCTACCGACTGTGCCCACCTGTTTGAAAACAGCGGTCACTATGCGGACAGCCTGACACTTCAGGTGCGCACCGAGGATAACGAATGGCAGACTCTTGACGTGTTCGAAGTCAACGACCACGGCAGTGCGCTGGTTGGATCCGAGACGGGCAACGAGATCACGCAGGACAGTTCAACACTGAGCTATTCAGGTGGCTCACTGGAGGATGTGCAGGGAGATCTGCAATTCCGCTTTATTTCTGATTTCACGGGCAGCAACGAAGTTGTACGCATAGACAACCTCGAAGTGACCGAGACCGTTGAAGCGCCAGTTGAAGGCCCTGACGATGGCAAAGCTGGTCAGTACGACGTTGACTATATTGCGGGCATTCCTGTGCTCCAGCCGGTCAGCAACGACAAGCTGGTCGAAGCCATCAAGGACGTTGACGGTGATGAGGAAGATGACCTGATCATCTAAACTTTTGCCAAGGCAAACAATTGGCCTCTGCCCTGTGAATGGGGCAGGGGCCTTTTTTGTTTCAAATGAGGATTGCTCTGCCTTGATACCTTTCACCTTGAATCTTGGATGAAATAGAGAATTCTTCTCTAAATTTCGCTACCATGATAGCGATAGGGACAGGAAAACCTAAGCGGTGCGCGTTTCGTTCGGGCCGAGCAGATCGGTGCGTCGCCGATGCGGGAACTCATCGACGGGAAAGACAGAATTTTAGTGAGACAAATATGAATACCCCGTCGGAAGGACCTGCCGCGAGAACGTCAAAGCTTCCAGAGCGTTGTATTTTGACGTGGAGGAGTGACGGCCTCTGCCAAAGAATGACCTCGGCCATCAACGGGCTGGTCATAGCATCCGAGCATAATTTGGACTTCAGATTGGCATGGCCGAACACGCAAAGCATGAAGCAAAGGTTCAACATCGACTATACTGCGCCTAATGATACTCCGGAGGACCCGTGTGAAATTTTTGCAGAGGCATTCCTTGATAAGTACTTCATCGAAGATGAAGATATCTTTTATCCGCCCGAGCTTGTTCGCAACCGCGTGAATACCCAAACACAGTTGGGCCGCGAAGCCATAATAATGAATACAAAAGCTGACTTTAACAGGGCGGCTGAGCTGAAAAAAAGCACGGGTCTCATGTTTGGCTTTCTTAGAAAGACTCCGCGCCAAGACCCCTTTTTTGGTCTTGCCCCAAATATTTTGAATGATGAGCTTGTGCCGGGGTATCTTGCGAGATGCAGGGCTGTTGCGAGAAGCGGAATTTTTGCCCCCGAAATTGAACAGCTCCTACAACAAAGCGAAAATATGGCTGAGTTGCGTGATCTCTGGGCCGTACATCTTCGATCCGGCGACGTTGTGTACGGGGAGGTCAGGAAGAAATTCCCGCGCCGCATGGATTTTTCAATTTCTGCACCTCTGGCCACGGATTTCTGTAATTTGGCGGCAAGAGCGGACAAAAAATGTCTGGTAGTTAGCGCTTCAAAACCAGATCTTGAATCTGTGCAGAACCGCTGTGCAAATGCGGTCTTCGCCGAACAGATAGACTTGCCGCATCTGCCCGGTCCTTTTGCGGTGATCCGTGATGCAAGTCTGATTTCCCAATGCGGGCGCATTTTTTCTGCCGAGGCATCAGCAGTCGTTAGGTTGGCCAACTATCTCGGGTCTGCGGAATGGGTGACAAATGTTGATATCTATTCAAAGCCATCCGAAACCCACGTCCTTAAAACGGGCCTTCGCAAGAGCGTGCACACCCGCCATACGAAACTTCAACGCGCATTTATCAATTATAATCTGTTTGTGCTGAATTGGGATACAGCCGCGTTTTTGGAGTTGGACGGATATCTGGAAAAGGCCTTCCTATGTGATCGGGAAAACCTGAGCTATGTTGTCTTGAGGTATCTGAATTGTCTTGCGCACTCAAAGTACAAGCGTGCGCGGAAAATCAGGGATAAATTCAGTCGGCTGAACGGCATTGAAGGGCGCAGCCTGAGAATAGTGCGCCGTAATCTCAAGAGGAATGTTGGCTTCTATTCGAAGTTCATGGAGGCGTTTCTCATCCATATTTACAGGCAGGCTGACCTTCCCGATCGTGAGTGCCGGATGATTGGGGGCTGGATTGAGGAAAAATATTCCGTGAGTGAATTAGCGACGCTATAGGTGCGTCGTCTTTGCGGGGACAACAAATTTACTTCGCTTGATGCCAAAGCGCCGGCGACTGATCTGCGAAGAGCAGTTGCAGTGTGGAAGAACCTTCGGCAGCGGGGGCAGGAAAACCGGTGCAGTTGAGCTGGAATGAAACCAAGCACGCGATGTGGGACGGGACCTGCAGGTGTCTCTGCCATGTCATAGGGAGCGGATTGGTCCAAGGGATCAATCGGTTTCGCCATGTGATGTAGGATAGTGGTGGGCGACCCTGGAATCGAACCAGGCGTGCGTCTCCGCGAGGGAGTTACA
>CAJXSZ010000018.1 GCA_913060815.1 uncultured Sulfitobacter sp.
CGAGATTTCTGCCTGTCTCGTGGGCTCGGAGATGTGTATAAGAGACAGGGACCACACCAATGAACAAATTCACCACCCTCAGCGGCATCGCCGCGCCCATGCCCCTGATCAACATCGACACGGACATGATCATCCCAAAGCAATTCCTCAAAACCATCAAACGTTCGGGCCTTGGCGTGAACCTGTTTGACGAGATGCGCTATGACGATGACCGCAACGAGATCCCCGATTTCGTGCTCAACAAACCACAGTACCGCGATGCGCAGATCCTTGTGGCAGGCGACAACTTCGGCTGCGGCTCCTCGCGTGAACACGCGCCTTGGGCGATTGCCGATTTCGGCATCACCTGCGTGATTGCGCCGTCCTATGCGGACATCTTCTACAACAACTGCTTCAAGAACGGCATCCTGCCAATCGTTCTTCCGCAAGAGCAGGTAGATGTTTTGATGAAGGACGCGGAGAAAGGTGCAAACGCACGCATCGAGGTTGATCTGGAAAACCAGTCCATCACCTCCTCGGACGGCGATGTGTTTACCTTCGAAGTCGATGCCTTCAAAAAGCACTGCCTTATGAACGGCTTGGACGATATCGGCCTCACAATGGAGAAAGCAGCCTCCATTGACACATTCGAGGCCGCCGCCAGCCAGAGCCGCCCTTGGGTTTAGACTTGATAGATTAACATTTAATTAGGTTGTTCTAAAATTTAAGCGATTTCCCTAGTGGGCTATGACGTATGGCCCACTAGATGTTGCGGCTGCCACATTTGCGCCCCGCAAATGATGCAAGAACGCACCACCCTCTCCCTCAAAACGCCCCCTCCCTTGGGTCAAGTGATCTTACAGTCTTGAGAACTAAGGCGAAAGGAGGCACGATTGTGACAACAATGAGGCAGGCCTTCTCGACCCGAAGGCATCAAGTTGGGACAAGCTCGCGACAAACGCGGCTGACCAGTTTGAAAGGGATAGAACGTTGATAGTACGTATGACCAGCGCTGCGGCGCGTGGACTTTTGGTTGCGACCATGATCATGACGCCGGCGCTTATTCTGCCGGGTCTGTCCAGTGACACCACGCAGATTGTCCTGCTTGTCGCCCTGTTGGCTGCGGTCATGACTTTTGTCGAATACAACTCCGACTTCCCCAGTATCGTCGAGTTCCGCGATGCGGCGCCGTTCAACCGTCTGCGGTTTACAACCCTTTTCGCCATCATCTTTCTGCTCAGCGCCATCGTAAAAGGCATGAGCGATCCGACATTGCTCACAGCGAGCCTCACACGTATCGGCACGATTGTGGGCGAAGCGATGGATTTTCCCTACTCGCCCGTGCGGATGGTTGTACTGATGCTTCCTTCTGACTCCAACTACGAGACTGTGAGCTTTGTGCGCATGGCCGCAGGGCTGTCCTATCTTATCTCCCTCATTGCGATGACGGCCTTCCTCATTCTGGTCCGCATTATGAACTGGCCCGCACGTTCTGGCGCGTTCAATGTCTGGGTCAACCTGCCTTTGTTTGATCCCACCGCGGGGGGTGATGTGCTTGAGCGGTTGCAGCGCGATGCGCGGATCAACATTGCTCTTGGCTTTTTGCTGCCATTTGCACTGCCCGCGATGGTCAAACTGGCCGCTGATCTGATAGACCCTGTTACATTGCAGAACCCGCAAACCCTCATTTGGACAATCGCAGCATGGGCCTTTCTTCCCGCCAGCATCATCATGCGCGGCATCGCTATGGGCAAGATCGCCGATATGATCGAGGAGAAGCGCAAGCGCGCTTATGCCCAACAGGCGGCCAGCGAAGGCTTGCAAGCCGCCTGATCCGTCATTGTTTGGGAGCGGTGCTGCTCTTGTGCAGCGCGATAACCGCTGCCACAGCAGACCCCATCCGCATCGCAACTTTCAATGCAGAGCTGACCCGCAAGGGCCCTGGCCTGCTGCTGCGCGACATACTCAAAGGTGAAGACCCGCAGCTCGCGGCATTTACTGCGCTGATGCTAGACATCCGCCCGGATGTGATCGCCTTGCAGGGCATCGATTACGATCTGGAGCAACGCGCACTTACCGAGCTGATCAAGGCGCTGGAAAAGGCGGGCCTCCCCTACCCTTACAGCTTCACCGCTGCCCCGAATGCAGGGCAGGCAAGCGGGCTGGACCTGAACGGCAACGGACGTCTTGGCGATGCCGATGATGCCCACGGATTTGGCCGCTACAACGGCATGGGCGGCATGGCCGTCCTGTCGCGGTTTGAAATTCTGCACGACGCGGTTGAGGATTACACAACCCTCCTCTGGCGTGATCTGGACGGTCACATCTTCCCCATTGTCGATGGCGAGCCTTTTGGTGGTGCGGAAGTATTTGCCGCGCACCGTTTGTCGTCACGAAACCATTGGGTGATCCCGATCGCGACACCAGTCAGTGGCACGCTGCGTTTGATGACATTTCACGCAACGCCGCCGCTCTATGACGGGAGCGAGGATCGCAATGGCCGTCGCAACCATGATGAGGTTGCCTTTTGGAACCGCTATATCGCGCAGGACACGGGCACCGATCCTATCATCTTGCTTGGCACTGCCAATGTTGACCCGAAGCGGGGCAGCGGCAGGTGCTGCGCGATCCAGACGCTTCTGGGATCAGACGCTTTGCAAAATCCATTTGGCGACACCCCCACCGCAGTTTTCTCGGATAAGATGCCAGACGGTTTACAGGTGGATTACCTTTTGCCTTCGTCAGACTTGCGCATCACGACACAGGGCGTAGTGGCCAACGCACAAGCAAGCCGCCATAGCCTGTTGTGGGTAGACATTGCCCCCACCAATCCTTGACGCTCCTGCGCCCGTAGGCTAGCCCGTCATGAGCATATTTCAGGAGATTTTCCCATGGCAAACCCGACCCTTTTGATCCTCGCCGGTGACGGCATCGGCCCCGAAGTTATGGGTCAGGTCACCCGCATCATCGACTGGTTCGGTGCCAAGCGTGATCTCAAGTTCGATGTTGAGCATGATCTTGTTGGCGGTGCGGCATATGACAAACACGGCACGCCGCTGCATGACGACACGATGGCCCGCGCGCTCGAAGTAGACGCGGTGCTGCTCGGTGCTGTGGGCGGTCCGAAATACGATGATCTGGATTTCTCGGTAAAGCCCGAGCGGGGGTTGCTGCGCCTGCGCAAGGAGATGGACCTCTTCTCCAACCTGCGCCCTGCGCAGTGCTTTGACGCACTGGCCGATTTCTCCTCGCTCAAGCCGGAGTTGGTTGCGGGCCTCGACATTATGATCGTGCGCGAATTGACCAGCGGCGTCTATTTCGGAGAGCCGCGCGGCATCTTCGAAGAAGGCAACGAGCGTGTCGGCATCAACACCCAGCGCTACACAGAGAGCGAGATTGACCGTGTTGCGCGTTCCGCGTTTGAGCTGGCGCGCCGCCGTGGCAACAAAGTCTGCTCCATGGAAAAAGCTAACGTGATGGAAAGCGGCATCCTGTGGCGCGAAGTCGTCCAGAAAGTCCACGACGAGGATTATCCTGATGTCGAGCTCAGCCACATGTACGCTGACAATGGCGCGATGCAGCTGGTCCGCGCACCAAAGCAGTTCGATGTGATCGTTACCGATAACCTTTTCGGCGATATCCTGAGCGATTGTGCTGCGATGCTTACAGGGTCGCTGGGTATGTTGCCTTCCGCCTCACTGGGTCTGCCCAATGAAGATGGTCGTCCCAAGGCGCTGTATGAGCCCGTGCATGGCTCCGCCCCCGACATTGCAGGTCAGGGCAAAGCCAACCCGATTGCCTGTATCCTCAGCTTCGCCATGGCGCTGCGCTATTCCTTTGATCAGGGTGATGAGGCGACACGTCTGGAGCAAGCGGTTGAGAAAGTACTCGCCGATGGCGCACGGACGGCGGACCTGATGGGCGAGGCAGGTGGCACGCCGATCTCTACCACCGATATGGGCGATGTCATCCTCAAAGCCCTCGACGAGAGCCTTTAAGCGCGGGCAACCAGACCTTTGCGGGCGTTCATCTCAAACGTCACGAGGCTGTCCATTGCCCCGTCTTGCATCCCGCAGACGCGCCAAACATGCGGCGTGTCTGTTGGCAGGACAGACAGGACACGCCCGCAGCGATAGCCGTTGCTGGAGATAAGCTCGGCCGCGATGTCGTGCCGTTCCGCATCACTCAAAGGTGCGATCCCGGTGACGGCAATATTGCCTGCAAGGTCGATGGCTGAAAGTTTCATACTGCGCCTCATTTCTGCTGCCTTCAGCGTCAGATGATAAAGCGGCGGAAATGTGGCATTTGATTTAATGCCCTTTCGCGATTGAGCGTAATTGCAAAAACAGGCAGGTTTGTCACATCATTGCTACAGGATCACCCCATGACCGAGACGCCCATCCTTGCCGAATTCCTCTTGCCCACCAATGAACTGCGCGATGATCTTCCGTTCTACACGAAGACGCTGGGCATGCGGCTCGAGAGCATCTTTCCCGCCGATGATCCAAGTGTGGCAAGCTTTTCGGGCCACGGCATGCGCCTGCGGATCGAGAAGGGCGCGGATGTCGGTGTGGGCCATCTGCGCATTCTGACCGATGATGTGGATGGCTTTGCAGATGGTGCCCGGGAGTTGACAGCGCCTAATGGCACCCGCGTCTCGATTGTCCCGCTCACGCCGCAAATTGAGCAGATCGATACACAGCATGAATTTGCCGTGCGCCGTCTTGCCGATGAAGCGCCTTGGGTCATTGGTCGTGCTGGCATGCACTACCGCGATCTCATCCCCTCACGGCTGGGCGGTTCCATCATTGCGAGCCATATCCGCATCCCCGATGGCGGGCCTGTGCCCGACATGGTGCATTATCACACAGTCGGGTTTCAGCTTATCTTCTGCTATCGCGGCTGGGTTGATGTTTTATACGAGGACCAAGGTGACGTTATCCGCTTGCACGCGGGTGATTGCGTCACCCAGCCCCCTGGCATTCGCCACCGCGTGGTTGAGGCGTCCCCCAATATCGAAGTAATCGAGATTGGCGTGCCAGCCGAGCATGTGACCACGATTGACCACGACTTCACCCTGCCTAACGGTAAGGGCGATCCCTCACGCGAATGGGATGGCCAGACGTTCGTGCACCACGTCAAAGAGACCGCAACATGGGCACCCGCCCATATCCCCGGCTTCACCGCTCGCGACACTGGCATTACAGCGGGGACCAAGGGCGTGGCAGGCATCCATGTGATCCGCCGTGGCGAGGGGCCTTCCCCCGCTTTCTCGCACGATGCAGACATCCATTTCACCTTCATGATGGAAGGCACCATGACCCTGAGTGCCGATGGTCAGGAACCGCGCAGCCTGCAAGCTGGCGACGGCTTCGTGATCCCGCCAGATATGAAAGTGCAGTACCTCGACGCATCAGAAGATATGGAATTGCTCGAAGTCGCCTTACGCGGTGACTTCACGACCAACCTAGCCTAGCCAAGTGCTTTGAGCGCGGGGTAAAGCCTGCGGAAATCCGAATATGCCGCATCATATGCTGGCACCAAGCGGTCGTTAGGCATGATTACTTCAGCGGTCTTTGGAGGTGTCATCACATCCTCCACCGCAGCCCCTGTTGCGGCAACAATACCGAGGCGTGCAGCACCCAAGGCTGCACCAAACTCCTGACCTGCAGGAATATGCAGCGGCGTGTGCAGCACAGTTGCCAACATCTCGAGCCAATAGCGCGACGCGGCACCACCGCCGATTGCGTACAAAGTCTTGAACCGCGCACCCGTAGAGGCAATCGCTTCGAACCCGTCGCGTAGGCCGAAACAGACGCCTTCCAGCACCGCTTGGGTCAAATCCTGCGGTGTGGTGTTCGTGCCTAGACCTGTGAAGCCACCGCGCACATGGGCGTCGTTATGCGGTGTCCTCTCGCCCGACAGATAAGGCGCGAAATGCACCGGACCGGGGTCGCGCAAATTGGCGCCCAAACCCGCCGTCAGCGCCGCAGGGCTTTGCCCCGTGATCGTGCCCAGCCATGTCATGCTATCGGCTGCGGCCAGCATGACCGACATTTGATACCAGCGGTCTGGCACCGCATGGCAAAAACTGTGCACGGATGTCTGGGGGGCGGGAACCAATTGATCGCGCGCAACCAGCACCACGCCCGAGGTTCCAAGCGAGACAAACCCCTGCCCTTCATGTACCGCGCCCATACCACAAGCAGCAGCGGCGTTATCACCCGCCCCGCCCGCGACAGAAACATTCCTCGAGACGCCCCACTGCGCCGCGATTTCGGGGCGCAGGGTTCCAGCAGGCGCACAGCCTTCTACCAGCTCTGGCATCTGATCGGGCCTTATGCCGCTGCGCTCCAACAGCTCTGGCGACCAGTCCCGCACGCGCACATCAAGCCACGCGGTGCCCGCGCTGTCAGACATATCTGATACATGAGCCCCCGTGAGATAGTGGTTCAGGAACGCCGCAGGCAAAAGTACCTTTGCAATGCGAGAAAAGACCTCTGGTTCATGCTGCTTTACCCAAGCCAGCTTGGGCGCTGTAAAACCGGGAAAGACGATGTTGCCTGAGACCTCGCGAAAGGCGGGATCCGCGTCCATCTGCGCGGCCTGCGCATGACTGCGCGTGTCGTTCCACAAAATGCAGGGGCGCAATACATTGTTGCTCTCATCCAGCAGGGTCGCGCCATGCATGTGGCCGGCAACACCAATCCCTTTCAACGCTGCAAATGCGGGACAGTTCTGCCGCAAGGTTGCAACGGCGGTATGCAAAGCATCAATCCAGTCCTGCGGATCCTGCTCTGACCACCCTGTGTGAGGCTGGGCCACGCTATATCCAGCTTCCGCCACCCCAAGGAGTTCGGACCGTTCGTTCACAAGGACCAGACGTAGGCCAGATGTCCCAAGATCAATTCCAAGAAAGCTCATATGAAAACGCTAGTTCAGAACAGACGGTTTGCCCAGACAGGATTGACACATACGCACAGGGTCACTCTTACGGAAACAACTGCTTCAGCAAGGTAGGGATCGCTTTCTTGAGGGCAAAGAACCCTTTGGTCGCATGCGGCCACGCCACAGTGTCATAGGTGCGGCGCACCTGATGGATTTGAATACCCGCCGCCTGCACATCTGACTGGGCGGCCTCCAGCGCCTCTGCAACAGGCCCGACAGGGGCATACCCCGTTACCACCTGTTTGACCTGATGCGTGCGACAAGCTGATATGATCGCTTGCGCCCAGCTATGTTGATCGGCGATGCATCGCGCGCCGCAAACGCTGCGCATCGCTTCTGCTGCAAAACCTTGCGGTAAGGGCCCGACAGGGAGCGGTGATCGCCCTTGTGTTGCCAGCACCCCAACTGTGGCCACTGGCGGATGGCTCAGTATATCGTTAAGTCCCATGTCGTCTTCTGTCAGGAGCAGAAGGTAGTCCCCTTCGATCTGGTCAGCGGTCATCGCAGGGGGAAACGGCCTTCGCAGATGCTCCGCTGTTTCAACTACAGGCCGCACATCGGTTGTCAGTTGGTGTGTGGGGCAAAACCGCCCGTTGGTAAATTTCGAGATATTCGAGGCGCGGGCGATATAGGGACGTCCCTTTGTGTGGACCCCCGCAACCCAGCGCCACGCCAGTGTATTCGAGGCTGGATCACCATCCAGCAGATGACGCAGGAAAAAGTCGGCTCCCAGTTCCCAAGGCAAGCGCAGTGTGAATATCCAGATCGACGCAAACCACATCCGCGCATGATTGTGCAGGTAGCCCGTCGTAAGCAACTCCTCCACCCAAGCATCAAAGCACGCAATCCCTGTCTCGCCGCCGACAGCTTGAGCGTAGGAAGCGGCCAAGCGGCGGTCTTTGTCGACGCTGTTGAGCTGTCGCAAAAGGCCGGCTTGATAAGCGGGCCAGACGGTCGGATGCTGCTCCAGCCAGCCTTTGAAGTAGGTCCGCCAGAACACCTCATGGATAAACCGTTCGGCTTTTTCAGCGCTATGTGCGCTCAGGGCGCCTTGCAGCACTTCCGTCTCTGAAATCAACCGATGTCTGATCCACGGTGAGAGCGCTGACACATTGGCGCGCTGATCAGGTCCCAAATCATAGTTGCGGCACCGATCATAAATCTCACCGCTGCGATCAGCAAATAGCGCAAGCCGCGCGAGCCCTGCCGCCCGCGTCGGCGTGAAATCGGGCATTTCGTTCTGTTGGCTTAAATCCGCGATGATCGTCTTTGTTTTCATCGCGGCGTTTTTGCCCCTGAGAAACGTGGCAGGGCATAGGGCACCTCCCGCTTGTATTGCTCGAACTGCTGACCATAGCGTTTGGCGAAACGCCGCTCTTTCAAACGCGGCGCGATCAGGCAATAACCCGTCAGCCCCAGCGCCAAAGCAAGCTGGTCGGGCGTCCAGACAGGCACAGTCCATGTTGTCAGCGCAAATGCGACGTAAATCGGTTGGCGGATTACGCTGAACAAACCACTTGTGGGCATATCGGGAAAGACAGGCTTGATATTTTGCGCCAGCGACATCCAGCCCAGAGCGCCCGATTGCACTTCGGCACCAGCATCATAGCTGGCCCAGATCAACAGCAGCCACGATATCACATAAAGCGTGCAGATAAGTACGAATACCGCCCCTTCGGCCTCCCACCAGATGATACCGCTGGGCGTCCAGAGCGCGAACAGCGCCAGTAACTGCATTGACGCGACGATGGCATAGGTTGTCGTGGCTAAGGTCGGCCCGAAGGCACGCGGGGCCAGCCGCGCCAGAAGTTGCACGCCGCGCCGCGACAAGAGTAGCGAATGGACCAGCGGGAACTGCACCACAAGCGCAGCATTTGCCAAGTAAGACCACGGTGCGGGCACTTGGCCAAAACTCTCGGACATGCCAAAGAACATTGCCACAATCATGGCCAGCACAGCGGCCGCAAAAGCTATGTGACACACAATGCCGTAAAGCAGCGCCGTGGAAATCCGCGCAACGCCTTTGGGCGCGTGCAGCAGACCCAACACAAGTGTCAAAAGCCGCATCAAAGGGCGTGTATCCGTTCGTTTCATACCAAATCAGATAGCCGCGGAGACCGCCGCGTCTAGGCCGTCTGCCTGCGACCTTTAGGCCTGTGCCGCAGGCATTCGAGCGCTATCTCTCGCTTATGCTGAAACATTTGCAAATGACCGCCACCGCCCCACGCTCCGCTGACCTTGCTGCGCGCTACATGGTGCTTACAAAAGAGGTGATGCCCGAGCGTGCCAAGACAACGCACAGCCATTGGCCCGTGCGCAATGACCACTGTTTTCAACGCATCGTGCTGGATGCTGTATGTGGCGGGGTCTGGTACGATCATATCGCGCGCCCTGCCTACAAGAACCTTACGCTCAAACAGGCAGAGGATGCCGTAGCCCTATGTGAGGCGATCATTGCGGGGGATGCCGATCTGGCGATGCTGAATGCACAGTCATTGGTGTGGCGAGGAAAAGCACCTCTGGGTCGGTAAAAACGCACCCGCAAACTGCTAAGTGGTGACCCCGGCGTGATTCGAACACGCGGCCTACGGTTTAGGAAACCGTTGCTCTATCCAGCTGAGCTACGGGGCCACGAGACCCTCCTAGAACAAATAAGCGCATTGATCTACGCCCTACATCGCCGATTGCCTGTTGTCTGTTCACCGACTACGCTGAAGCTAACGCAATCGAACTTCAGGATACTTACCTTGTCAAACCATCCAAAACGGCCCCTTACCCTGCGCGATGTATCAGAGGCCTGCGGGGTGTCGGAAATGACCGTGAGCCGCGTTTTGCGCAAAAGCGGGGATGTCTCGGCGACCACCCGCGAGCGTGTTCTGGCCGCCGCAAAGGAGCTTGGATATGTCCCCAACCAGATTGCAGGTTCGCTTGCTTCCCAGCGGGTGAATCTGGTCGCAGTGATTATCCCCTCTTTGGGCAACATGGTGTTCCCCGAGGTATTGAACGGCATCAACACCGTGTTTGATGACACCCCTCTCCAACCGGTTGTGGGCGTGACCGACTATCGCCCCGAAAAGGAGGAGCAGGTGCTTTATGAGATGCTGTCATGGCGCCCTTCAGGCATCATCATTGCAGGGCTTGAGCATTCCGAAGCAACCCATGCGATGCTATTGAACGCAGGCATCCCCGTGGTCGAGATCATGGACGTTGACGGAAATCCCGTGGATGCAGCCGTTGGAATTTCGCACCGTCAGGCGGGCCGCGATATGGCAAAAGCGATCCTGCGCGAAGGCTATGAACGCATCGGTTTTCTTGGCACCAAGATGCCGCTCGATCACCGTGCGCGCAAACGCTTTGAAGGGTTCACCGAAGCCCTGACCCGCGAAGGCATCGAAATTGAGGACCGCGCATTCTATTCTGGCGGCTCGGCTTTGCTGAAAGGCCGTGAGATGACCCAAGAGATGCTTGAACGCTCGCCCGATCTGGATTTTCTCTACTACTCGAACGACATGATCGGTGCAGGTGGATTGATGCACCTTCTGGACAACGGGATCGACGTGCCGGGTCAAATCGGCTTGGCCGGATTCAATGGAATCGAGCTGTTGGACGGTCTGCCAAGGCAGCTTGCGACAACGGATGCCTGCCGCCATGAGATAGGAAGTCAGGCCGCACAGATCATCCTCAATGCCTCCAGCCCAGAGCCCGACCCAGACCAGCCCAAGCTGGTCACAATGAAACCGACGCTCAGTCTGGGAGACACGTTGCGCCGCAGAAATCGCGGATGACAAAGCAGCGCTTGAGCAACACAGCAGCGCGGCGAATATTCCTGGACCGCCATGCCCTGTTGGAACCGCCACAAGGCGAAGCCAGCAGCTCCGCCCTTCTCGAATTGATCGAGCGGCTGGGTTTTGTGCAACTCGACAGCATCAATACCGTGGCCCGCGCCCATGATCTGATACTCTTTGCGCGCAAACCCCGCTACCGCCCGAGTGACCTCAAGCGGTTATATGAACGCGACGCAGGCCTGTTCGAGCATTGGACGCATGATGCCGCTGTGATCCCACTCAGCTTTTATCCGCAGTGGCAGATGCGACGCACCCGCGATGCCGTGCGGCTGCAAAAGCAATGGCGCACCGACCGCCGTGACGGGTTTGAAGCACAGCTACAGACAGTCTTAGACCACATCCGCGATAGAGGGGCCTGTCGCTCCGCCGATGTGGGTCAGGGAGAGAAGCGCGGCTCCGGCGGCTGGTGGGATTGGCACCCCTCCAAGACGGCGCTGGAGTATCTGTGGCGCAGCGGTGCGTTGCATGTGGTCGGGCGGGAGAATTTCCAGAAGCGTTATGATCTAACCGAGCGCGCCCTTGATCCGCAGGTTTGGGCCGCCAACGCAATGCCATCAGAGGATCAGACGATTGAATGGTGTTGTGCTGGCGCGCTGGACCGCCTTGGCTTTGCCACCTCAGGCGAGATCGCAGCCTTCTGGGCCCATGTCACCGCCGCTGAAGCAAAGGCGTGGTGTGCGGATGCACTAAGCGCGGGTGAAATCGAAGAAATCGAAATCGAAGGCGTCGATGGCACGGTGAAGACGTATTATGCGCGACCGGATATCGGCCATGATCCAGCCCTTGAGACAGACGCGCCAAACCGCCTGCGCGCTCTAAGCCCGTTCGACCCCGCGTTGCGAGACCGCAAACGCGCAAAATTCCTGTTCGGCTTTGATTACCGCATCGAAGTCTTTGTGCCCGAAGCCAAACGCATCTTCGGGTATTACGTCTTTCCTCTGCTGCAAGGTGAGCGGCTTGTCGGTCGCGTCGATATGAAAGCATTTCGCGGCGAGGACACTCTGCGCGTCCGCGCGCTTTGGCCTGAAGTGTCCGTGGAATGGGGCAAGGGTCGGCAAGCCGCGTTCGAGGCTGAGCTTGACCGCATTAAGCGCCTTGCAGGCGTAAGCCAGATCACATTCGAGGACGGCTGGCTGAGGCCTTCGATCCTGCACCAGTTCGGATAGATCACGGGCGGCTTCCTGCAACCTTTGCAAGTGTTTCTCAAAACCCTCCAAGGATTTGCGCTGGGTCGGGGCATGTATGGACACTGTCGGCATCAAACGACCCTCCGCATCGAGACGCGGGACCGCCTCGACCACCATAGACTCCGTTTTCTGCAGAGTATCCATGCGCTCGTATAGCATCGATCTCGGCCGAGAGCGCGTCGGGGTCTGTCACTGTTTGAGACGTGCGCGCATCCAGTGTCACGATGCTGAGATATTCGGCAAACAGGCGTGGCTTGAGAGAGCTGAGGTACACTTTGCCACTTGCGTGCCTATTGGCAGCTGGATGTGCTGCGGCCACGTCGTCTCGGTACGGGCAAGATAGACCATCATGTGTCTCTCGGACATCGCGATCAGCGCAAAGCCTTTAATAAACGCGCTAAGCGCATCGTTGCCCGTATTTTCAGCAGCAGGCCGATCAAGAAACTACAACGGACAACCCAATCGAAGATGACCAGCAACGCAATTGCGCCGAACATGGCGAACATCGTGATCCCAGCGAGAGGATCGTGATCCAAGTCCCATTGATCATTATACATCCCCCCTGATCACGGCTTATCTTATAATTGGGTTGGCGGCAGGCCCGCTGCTTGAATTTGGCAAATGCACTGGCGCTTAGGCTCCCTCTAATTGTCGCAGCCTCGCAGATCATCACCGCACTTCGGATCGGAGACCACGCCGCGCGCGGCGCTGATCACGATCCCTCGACGGCACATCGGTTCTGGCGTTCAGCAGTATCGTGATCGCGCTCCTAGGGCAGCGCTCGACTTTGCGATCGGTGCTGAAATTCGCAACATTACTCTGTTCCTTGTGGCTCTGCCGCCAGATGTACTTGCACCTCTGTTCATTTTTATAGGATGCTGGCAATTGCCGATGTGTCTCACACCTGTGCTGCTGCCCCCGCATTACCGAAGGAATCTCGCTTCTGATGGCTAACCCTGTTCGCATCCGCCCTGTGGGCCTCTCTGGAATGCTGGTGCAATTCGCCGAGCAGATGAGCGACCCTGCCAACCGCGCCGCCATCGCCTTCCGCGCCGCTGTCGAAGCTCAGGAGTGGCCCGAAGTCCGAGAGACATCGACCTCGCTCGTCTCTACCTTCGTAAGCGTCGATCTGGTTGGTACAGCGCCCGAAGCGATTGCCGAAAAGTTGGAGGCGCTGTTGGCGACCCAAGACTGGCTTGCAGCCCCTCTCCCCGCAGGGCGCACACTTTGGCAAATCCCGACGCTCTACGGCACCGATGCTGCGCCACAGCTTGAGGAGGCTGCCGAGGCCGCAGGCGTTTCCCCGCAGACCGCAATCGAGGAGCTGTCGACAGCGCGCATGCGTGTCCTGACCATCGGCTTTGCTCCGGGCCAGCCCTATACCGCCGAGCTTCCTGCGCATTGGGACATTCCGCGCCAACAAGCGCTGAGCAAATCGGTCCCCGCCGGGGCACTGGTGGTGGCGATCCGGCAATTGATTGTCTTTACCAATGATACGCCCACAGGATGGCGGCATGTTGGACAGACAGCTTTCCGCACATTCCGCCCGCAAAGCGAGACGCCGATCGCGCTCTCCCCTGGCGACGAGATGTGCTTTCCCGCCGTGAGTGAGGCCGAATACGCCCGCATTCTGGAACGTGACACCAGTGGCAATGCCGGCGCGCAGACGCAGGTGCTGCCATGAGCGCGCGTTTAGAAGTCCTGTCTTGCGGTCCTTCGGTGACTGTCCAAGACCAAGGCAGACCCGGCTTTCTGGCCCAAGGGTTGACCCGCGGCGGGGCAGCGGATGTGCTTGCCTTGTTCGAGGGAGCCGCGCTGCTATCGCAGTCCGCTGAACTGGCCGCGCTCGAGATGGTCGGCATGGGTGGCGCATTCTATGCCCACGCCGACATACGCATTGCCCTGACAGGCGCACCGATGACAGCAACACTCGATGACGCGCCGCTGACGTGGCATGCCAGCCACCTCATGCCGGCAGGATCGACGCTCAAAATTGGCGGTGCGCGCAGTGGGACATACGGCTACCTTCATGTGGGCGGCGGGATCGACACCGACCCGATGATGGGCGCACGCGGCGCACATCTGAGCGCGGGGCTTGGAGCAGCTCTCGTCGCAGGTGATATGCTGCCCACGGGCCACGATAAAGGCACCACTACCGCTATGACCTTGCCCGTTGATGATCGCTGGGACGGCGGGCGTATTCGTATCATCGCCTCCATGCAGACCGAGCAGTTTGACACCAAGACCCAGCAGCGCTTTGCCGCGACACAGTTTCGCCGCGATGCGCGCGCCAACCGTATGGGCGTGCTGATGGATTTCGACGGGGAGGGATTTGCTGCGAAAGACCAGCTTTCGATACTGTCCGACGTTATCGTGCCCGGTGATATCCAGATCGCGGGCGACGGCGCGCCCTTTGTTCTGATGTGCGAATGTCAGACCACAGGCGGCTACCCCCGCATCGGCACGGTACTGCCCTGTGATCTGGGCCGTGTGGCACAAGCCACCGCAGGCGACAGCCTGAGCTTTGAGTTCATCGACATGGATCAGGCCCGCGCCATTGAACAGCGCGCATTGGCCCAGCGCAAAAGTCTGGGTCAAACGGTGATCCCGCTGTTACGCGATCCGCATACAATGCGTGACCTGCTGTCCTATCAACTCATTAGCGGCGTGGTCAGCGCCGAAGCAAACCCATTTGAAAACGAGGAATAGCCATGCGTGTAGATTTGAATGCCGATATGGGAGAAAGCTTTGGCCCGTGGAAGATGGGCGATGATGCCGCTTTGCTCCAAACAGTGACCTCCGCCAACATCGCCTGCGGGGGGCATGCGGGGGATGCGGATGTCATGACCGCCTCAATGACCTTGGCCCATGCGAACGGTGTGGGTATTGGCGCGCACCCCGGATTTATGGATCTGGCGGGTTTCGGGCGTAACCGGATGTCCGTGCCGCGCGCTACTTTGCAAAACCAGATCAGATATCAGGTCGCTGCAAGCGTCGGCATGGCCCGCAGCGTGGGCGCAAAGGTCCGCCATCTCAAGCTGCACGGCGCAGTGGCCAACATGGCTTCCGAAGACCCTGTACTGGCGCGTGACCTCTTTGAGGCCGCCCTGTCGGTCGATCCCGATCTCATCATCATGGTCCTCTCTGCCACGGCACAGCAGCAAGCGGTGCAAGACCTCGGATGCGCATGGGCGGGCGAGATATTCGCCGACCGCGCCTATAACGAGGACGCCACTTTGGTAGACCGCAGCATAGAGGGTGCCGTGATCCACGATCCCGCCGTTGCAGGAGCTCGCATGGTGGAGATGGTCAAAGCAGGCGCGATCATCACGCAAAGCGGCAAACACATTCCCGCCGCTGTCGATACCATTTGCCTGCACGGTGACACCCCCACAGCAGTTCAGATTGCAGGTTCTGTGCGCAGTGCCTTGGAAGCCGCAGGCATTACGGTCCAGACGTTTGATGGACGCAACACAAGCTGATAAATCGTTTGACACCGACCCAAAAGGAGCTTGCCGTGATCCAGCCCACAGCCTCATTCAAAGACAACCTCGCCCTTCTGCCTTCTATCGCAGCGATCCTTCGCATTGATCTGATTGATCCCACTGGTACGACTGTAGCCAGCATTGAAAACGAGGCTGGCAAGCAAGGATCGCTTGCTGTCTACCAGTATATTGCGCAGAATTTCAGCTTGCTGGACGCCACCGCCGCGACCCATGCGCTCGAAGTCTTCGCGGAACATACAGCAGATGCCAGAGCCCGCCCCGGAGCGCATCCCAATATCGACCGATTGCTAGAGATCATCGGCGGAGCACCCCCGCTGACGATAAAGGTCACCGAGGCTTGAAGTGCAGCTTGCGGGCAAAACCAGATTAGTCCGTGACATGTCTACCCTACCCATCGCCTTGAGTGGCAGCGGCTCTGCGAGGGATGCGCCGCGACCTAGGCCAGAACTCGCCCCTATGATGCAGGCAACTCTATCCCTGAGATCGGACAGATCGATTGGACTACTCACTAACTGTCAAATCGAAATTCTCACCGGGGAAGTACTTTGCAAGACGCGCATCTGCGGCGCGGGCATGCCCTTCCATTCCTTCAAGACGGCTGATGCGTGCAGTAGCAATGGCCACATCTTTTGACGCGTCACGCGTAGCGCGCTGCCATGTGACGATCTTCATGTACTTGTGCACCGATAGTCCGCCTGTATAGCCCGCCGCGCCCGAAGTTGGCAGAACATGGTTGGTGCCTGAAGCCTTGTCACCATAAGAAACAGTCGTCTCTTCCCCAAGGAAAAGCGAGCCATAGCAGGTCAGGTTTTCCAGCCACCAATCCAGATCCTCCGCGATCACGGTTAGGTGTTCCGGTGCGTATTCGTCGCTGCACTTGGCCATGTCGGCACGGTCGGCACAAACGATGACTTCCGCATAATCGCGCCATGCCGCAAAGGCGTTGTCGCGGTTGAGCTGCGGCAGATCCTCGATGAGCGCGGGCACACGCGCCATAACGTCTTCGGCCAGTGCGCGGCTATCTGTTACCAGCCATACGGGTGAGTTATAGCCATGCTCTGCCTGAGATACCAAATCCGTCGCGACGATATGCGGGTCTGCCGACTTATCCGCGAGGATCAGACTGTCTGTAGGCCCTGCGATCATGTCGATCCCAACGCTACCGAACAAGATACGCTTGGCCTCGGCCACAAACTGGTTGCCTGGCCCTACGAGAATGTTGGCCTTTGGCAAGCCGAACAGACCATATGTCATTGCCGCAACGCCCTGCACGCCTCCCATGGCAAGAATCTTGTCGGCACCGCAGATGTGAGCCGCATAGACAATCGCGGGTGGCAGACCGACATCCGCACGCGGCGGAGAGCAGGCTGTGATATGCTTACACCCTGCGACCTTTGCAGTGGTCACCGTCATTATAGCGCTGGCGATATGGCTGTAGCGCCCTCCTGGTACATAACAGCCCGCAGCATCGACAGGGATCGCCTTTTGTCCCGCGACATACCCTGGCCTGATCTCCATCTCGACGTCGGCCACAGTGCCTTTTTGCAGTTCTGCAAAGCGTTTCACATTGTCATGGGCGAACTGGATATCAGCCTTGATCCTATCCGGAACCAGCGCACTGGCAGCCTCGATCTCGGCCTGCGTCAGCATCACATTGCCCTCGTACTTGTCGAACTTGGCAGCGTACTTCATCGCCACAGCATCGCCGCCTGCTTTGATTTCATCCAGAATAGAGACAACAGTATCGTGAACGTCAGACGCACCAGAGGCGGCTGTCAGGGTCGCTTTTTTCAGGTATTCGCGTGTCATCAAAGAGGTGTCCTGTTGGAAGATATCCGATGAAAAAGGCGTATGGCAGCTCGCGGGCTCGTGACGCACGACACTACGACCAACATTCCAACGCAGCATGGGACGAGACCGGACGCCCTGTCCAGAGTGTTTAATCTCCTATGTCAGAGACTGCATTTAATTTGAGCCTTAGCGACGCCCTCGCAAGTCGTTGCCTCTAACCCCTAAGGCTCTGCGAGGCAGCCGTTCGCATATCTCTTGATCAAGCATAAGCTCCACAGCTCCGGCGGCTTGCTTCTTTTCGATAGCGGCTTAGGAATGCCATCTCGCCACAAAATGCAAAGCAACTGCCAGCGGACAGCATTAATGTGCGATCTCAATAATAGTTCGGAACAATAAGTCTTATTCTTCAAGGTCGTCTTCCGACTGGCTGCCGACCCAACCTGATGCAACTTCCGTATCTACTGCCGTGCTTTTCTCCGCTGTATTGCCACGTGTAACGTACCGCAATGATCCAAGAGCGATGAGTGTTTTATCTTAATCGGCTGTGCGGCCAAACCCATTTTGCAGGTGACTAGCGATGGGAGCCGTGCGCGGGTTCGTAGCCGCTCGGGGCGCAGGCCCAGAATGCAAACGCGATGCTCTGCCGCAATTCGAGATATGCAGCGAGGCCTAAATAGTTCCCAAAACTCTTCCAGAATCTTTCTGGAACTAAGCCGATTCAGGGCGGGTTAGGTCTGCAACAAATGACAGCAACCAGCAAAGACTAATGGAGCTAACATGAAACGTTTTCTGATACCCGCCGCAGTTGCCCTCGCATTTACGACAACCGCTCAAGCAGAGGAACGTGCCGCGTCCATCTCTGAAACTAAGGTTTCTGAAAGCGCCGAAGCGCAAAATCTGACCACGATCTCTTCTTTGGCAGTATCACTGTCCATGCCAGCCGTGTCTGCCAGCTCAGCGCAGGCCTCCGATGTCTGCATGCCAGCAACTGAGCTGGAAGCCAGTCTTGTGGATTGGCACAATGAAACACTCGCATCCCAAGAGGGTGAGGACACCTATATCTGGGCATCTGGCGTTGGCGGTTCATGGACGATGGTCCAGTACCAAACCGAAGGTGCGACCGAGACCGCGTGCGTGGTAATGCACGGCGAAAACTGGACACCAAATATCAGCGACAATGTCCTTTTAGCCAATTCTGCTGCCGACACGAAATCTAGCCTTTTTTAAGGGAAGGCCAACCGTCAAAGATGCGTTAGTGCGGCGGCGCATTGATCTTGATCATAATCAAACCGCTGACACCGCCCAAGGAACCGAATTGCGATTGATGTGTTCGGGATTGAATAAGGAGAAACTTTGTGGAGCCTGAACAGATCCTCATCGACCAGCTCAGAGAGATATTGCGCGGCTCGATCGAAGCCCTGCCCCAGATCGCAATCGCATTGGTTGTTATCATAGTGGCGATATTTGTTAACAAGCTGGTCCGCTTTATTGCCGAGCGCGCTTTGCGCAAGACCCGTCTGCGCCGCAGCCTACAGGAGCTCATCAGCCTCGGGATTTCCATCGTCATCGTAACGACTGGGATAATGATCGCAGCTGTAGTGATGTTCCCGGGTCTTACGCCGTCAAGCATTCTGGCGGGTCTTGGCATCGGGTCAGTCGCCATAGGTTTCGCGTTCAAGGATGTTTTCGAGAATTTCCTCGCAGGGATCATCATCCTTTTCCGCCGCGAGATGCGCATCGGAGATCATATCGAGTGTCAGGACATTGAAGGGGAGGTTCGGCACATTGCAATGCGCGAAAGCCATATCCGCCAGACAGACGGGCAACTTGTTATCGTACCCAATTCGGTTCTATTCAAAAATCCCGTCAAAATCCGCACCGATGAAGCATATCGCCGCGTCGAGGTAATCTGCGGCGTGTCCTATGATACAGATGTGGATGCTGCGCGGGACGTCATTACAGAATCTGTTACCTCCTGTTCCAGCGTAGAGATGGACCACGGCCCAGTGCAGGTATTCGCGCAAGAGTTCGGATCTTCGTCGATCAATTTCGAAGTCGCATGGTGGACAGGCTCCAAACCTGTAAACATACGCGCCTCTCGCGATGAGGTGATCAGCTCCATAAAACGTGCCCTTGACGACGCGGGTATTGAAATCCCCTTCCCGTACCGTACGCTTACGTTCAAAGAACCGCTGCCCTTGAAGCAGCAGGAGCCTTCGGACGGATGAAATGGTGCTAAAGAAAATTCTACACAGCACAATTTGGCGCCTTGAGCGGCTCATCGACGGGATCGTGGGGCAGCGTGACACACGCCGCGTGATCGAGCCTTATATCGGCTATGCGACGCCAGATCATCTGGTGGTGCGAGGCCGCATCCTCACCACGCTGCGGCGCTCTCAACTTGAGGCAACGCAGTCGCGCTGGACGAATTTCAAACAGATGTTGGGCCTGTTTTTCACAGACGAGGTGGCAGGTGTCGAGGTAAGCGCACAAGGAGTTACCGCTCTTTCAGATGAAGAGGGATACTTCACGCTAGAAATACCGCGCGCAGATCAAGGCGGGTGGCAACACATCGACGTGGCCATCACTGGACGCGAGGGCTCTGTTCACTGCCCTGTATTAATCGCTAGGAATGACGCGCAATTTGGCGTAATTTCCGATGTGGATGACACGATGCTTCAGACTGGTGCCTATTCACTGGTCAAGAATTTGTGGACCTCGATGACAGGCAACATCACCACACGGCATATCTTTCCTGACGCCATCCGTTTTGTCGACACTCTTGCCGCGCAGGGGCGCAATCCTGTCTATTACGTCAGCTCCAGCCCATGGAACCTGCACCACTTTCTCGCGAGTATTTTCAAACGCACCAGACTTACGAGCGGACCGATGTTCCTGCGCGACCTCGGCGTGAGCGAAGGGCAGTTCATCACAGGCACGCATGGCGACCACAAGGGGGGCAGCATTGATACCATCCTCGCCGCGAACCCTGAATTGCGCTTTGTACTGGTGGGGGACACGGGCCAGCATGACGCCTTTGTCTACCGCGATGCCCTAGCACGGCATCCCGAGCGGATCGTGGCCGTTGTTTTACGTGAACCGGGGCCAGGTCCAGACGCCCATAGTACCCAAGCGATGCAGCAGATCAGTGCAGAGGGAGCGCTGATGCTTCATGCACCGAATTTCGAAGGGTTCGCCCCGCAAATTCTCGAGGCGGTCGCCGATCAGCCGCTATGACATTCACGGACGAGTACGCCGATGTAGACGGTGTTCAAACTCGCTATTGGCGGGTGGGACGGGGCGGAGTGCCACTTGTCCTGCTACACGGCTTGGGCGGCACCATCGAGGATTGGGTCGGCACAATCACCCCGCTGGCCCTCGACCGCGAAGTTATCGCGTTTGATCTGGTGGGATGTGGGAAGACAGACAAGCCATCTGATTGTGCCTATACCCCCGCCGATATGCTGGCCCATGCGCAAGGCACGATAGAGGCGCTCGGCCTTGCGACTTTTGATATCGGGGGGTGGAGCCTCGGGGGGCGCATCGCGCTGCAGATCGCCTATGCTGCGCCTGAACAAGTCAGGCGATTGGTTCTCACCGCGCCTGCGGGAATTGGTGCGGACACTATCGTAAAGCTTGATGCGCCTCTGCCCGAACTGCTGAGCCAGATCGTGACGCGGCCGACGGCGTCGGGCCTGCGTGTTTTGAGAAATGCCACGCAGAGTGATAACGCGTGGCGGCTCCTCAAATTCGCGGCACGGCGCGTTTCTCTCGTGACAGACAGCCCATCACGCACTGCCTTTACACGACAGCTGCGCGGATTGGTCGGGCCACGTGGATATCTTAAGGGTCCAAGGAGTATCTTGCGTCATCAAATGCCTTCGATTGAGACACCAACGCTTGCGATCTGGGGGGAAGAGGACATTTTCGCTCCTTACGAACATTCGGCTCAATTATTGGAGCTGATGCCGCATTGTAAGCTATACAGCATACCCGACTGTGGACATGCGCCGCATGTAGAGTTTCCAGATATCTATGCGAAAGCCGTGCGGGAATTCCTCGATTAATTTGAAGGCCCCGCGCAATAATCACATCGCGCGGGGCCGTCTGGATCAGGGCAGGTAAATCGCTTTTGCGTTCACAAACTCTTTCATGCCAAAGCCGCCATGTTCACGGCCAAACCCTGAATTCTTCACACCACCGAAGGGCATATTGGGATCGGCAGCGCCAAAGGAGTTGATACGCACCATTCCTGTGTCGAAATGATCGCGCGCAAGTCTCACAGCTTTCTCTGTATCCTTAGAGAAAATGCCACCGCCCAAGCCGTAGCGGCTTTCGTTAGCGATGCGCATCGCATCCTCGTCGTCTTTTGCCTTGATCACTGCAGCGACTGGGCCAAAAATCTCATCGTCGTGCGCGGGCGTGCCCGGCTTACAATCAACAAGAACAGTGGCGGGATAGTACTGCCCTGTGCGGTCAGGCGCTTCACCGCCACACAGTATTTTTGCACCGCCCTCAACGCTCTCGCGGACCTGCTTGGCGACCGTTTCGAATTGGTCCTCGCTCGATAGCGGTCCAAGCTGGGTATCTTCATCGCGTGGATCACCCATCTTGATCGCATCCATCTGCGCGACGAAAGCCTCTACAAACTCATCATAGACTGTTTCTGTCACGACAAACCGTTTGGCGGATACGCAAGTCTCGCCGTTGTTGTAGAGGCGTCCTTGCACACAGGTTTTCACGGCCAGTTCGATGTCCGCATCTTCAAGCACAAGATACGCATCGTTCGAGCCAAGCTCGAGGACAGATTTCTTGAGCGCCTCGGTGGCTTTCGTCCCAATGTGGCGACCACCCGCGTCGCTGCCTGTCATTGTTACAGCGCGCACCAGATCGTGCCCGATAATCTCATCCGAAGTGTCATGGTCAACGATCAGCACGTCAAACAATCCCTGCGGCAGACCCGCCTCAAGACAAATGTCACGAAGCATCAAGCCGCTGCCCGTACAGATAGACGCGTGCTTCAGGATAACGCCGTTACCCGCCATAAGATTTGCCGCAAGCACGCGAACGGGCTGGTAAATCGGAAAATTCCACGGTTGAATGCTATAGATCACGCCCAGCGGGCTGTAGGTAACAATGCCATCCTTCTTGCCTCCGCTATGGGTGCGCTCCTCATCAGCCAGCATGGTAGGGCCGTTTTCCGCAGTATATTCAAAGATGCGCGCGCATAGTTCTACTTCGGTTTTACCATCGCGCAGCAGCTTACCCATTTCGTTCGTCATTAACGCGGCCAGCTTGTCCGCGCTTTCACGCAGCTTGTCTGCAATTGCAGTGAGGTAGGGAGCGCGGTCTGCGTGGCTCTTTTTCTGCCATTCCTTGAACGCGGAATGGCAATCGTCGATTTTTCCAAATGCCTCGTCACGCGACATGAGCGTGTAGTCGGCTATCTTCTCATCGGTGGCGGGATTGATTGTACTGATCTGCGTCATTGGAATTCCTCTCGTGATATCATTTCCTCGATAACACTTGGCGCATCCAATCGTTCCGCATGAAAACCGAGAGCCCATGTAAGTTACATGATGGGGCGCTTCGGCGGGGACATATCCTCGAGCATGGCAACCTGTGACAGCGCCTCCAGATCCGGAACCCGCAGCGTACCGTCAGACCAATGGGCAAGCTGCCGCTTGCGCAGAGACGCAAGCGTTTTATTTGTATGGACAAGCGACAGACCCAAGGCATCGGCAAGGTCCTGTTGCACAAAGGGGAAGCGCATGGCGCCGTTCTTGACCAAGCCAAGACCCTGAGCGCGTAGGAACACACGTACCAGCGCCCAAGAGACTGCCTGTACAGCTGTGCGCTGTCCAACTGTTGAAACAGCCTCACCCATGAAATGTTCATCTAACGCAGCAAGCCAAGTGAGCGAGAAGGCCCGATCAGGCCTTTCTTTGAAAAAGCTCCAGAATTCTGAGCGGTCGAAGACGCACAATGTCAGCTTTGTGGTAGCTTCGACGGAATGGCTCATCTCCCCCATGATCCCTGCCTGCAGCCCGAGAAAGTCGCCTGGAAAGATCAGGTTGAGCACTTGGCGCTTACCATTGAGCAAGATTTTGTACCGCAGCGCCATGCCGTGTAGCACTGTGAATAGTTGTGGGCTGTTCGATCCCTCCATCAAGATCGTAGTCCCTGCTTCCACCACCATTTCCCCGACTTTGAATCGCTCCATAAATTTGATTTCTTCGGCTGACATGCTCTCGAAAGTATCCTTGCGCCGCAGGGCGCAGTTTTCGCATTTTGTGGTCACTTATATGCTCCGCGATACGTCATAGGTTAATGCAACCTTGCGTGGCGCATTCTACTGCAAATGATGAATAAATGTTTTGAGCAGAATTTTCACCATTTTTTGGTGATAGAACGACACCCCGTGGTAAGTCTCGACCTCAAGGGAGCTTTGACCGCCGAGTATCCGCAGGCCACGGTGACAATCTGCATGACCCGCGCCCATGCCGAAGACACGTTGCGGGCAGCGGACGGGCCTCTGTGCGTCTTGATCAATGGCGATCTGATTACGGACACCGTGAGCGGGCTTTTACGTGATTGCGTAGCGAACGGTGGGCGGGTGATCTGTTTCGGGGCCGTGCGAGACCTTAACTTTCCGGTTGAAGTGGTCCAGATACCATTCAATTCCAAGATGATCTCCGCTGCAGTCTCGGGCGTTAGCGCAGAAGGCTGACCCCCTTTTCACTACGCATCCAGTTCAGTGAATCTGCAAAACGGCGCGCCGATACACCAACTTTTGCGGAACTTTTGCGCTGACCGACCTGTTGTTTAGCCAAATATGCCACCTGCGGGTGGCCTACACGCAAACATAGGAGAGTATCATGCTCTATTACGCACTCGTTTTCTTGGTCATCGCATTGGTGGCTGCATTGTTCGGTTTTGGCGGCATCGCCTCTGCATCTGCAGGTATTGCACAAATCTTGTTCTTCGTCTTCTTGGTACTGTTTCTCGGCGCGCTTGTTTTCCGCGCGGTCAAGAGTTGAACGCAACACTGGATAAAGGAGATCACCAATGACCAGCGCATTAAACGTCGTTCCAGAAACAACGGAAATTACATCGGGTGTCCGTAACCCGTCGACCATCGCCGAAGGGCTGACAGACGTACTCGCAGACACGTACAGTCTGACATTCAAAAGTCATGCATTTCACTGGAATGTGGAAGGACCGCTATTCTTTTCACTGCATAACCTGACCGAAGAGCAGTACGAAGATATGTTCGCTGCTGCGGACACTTTGGCGGAGCGTATCCGCGCCATTGGACAACTCGCCCCGATGAAGATGGGCGAAATTATGGAAAATTCGGTCATAGCTGATGTTACCGAGAAGCCAACAGCAGGCGAGATGTGTCAGATTCTTGCCAGCGACCATGAACGGGTCGCTCACCGCTTCCATGCGCTGATCAAGTTGGCAGGAGCGAACGAAGATCCGGTCACTGAAGATCTAGCAACCGAGCGCGCAGCATTTCACGAGCAAGCCGCTTGGATGCTCAAGGCACTAAGTGCACAGTGATATCCCATAAAACACCGCAGGCCCGCAGCTTTTGCTGCGGGCCTGAAAGCTTAACCCCGAAGTGTTTCGGTTGATGCAAAGAACATCGCTTGGCTGACAGCTGACTTAACCTCAAGCTCATGAAATGGCTTCGAAATCAGGAACGCAGGCTCGGACTTTTCACCAGTAAGAAGTCGTTCGGGAAAGGCCGTGATAAAGATTACTGGCACATCCATCACTTCCATCAGGTCGTTGACCGCGTCGATACCAGACGAATTATCCGCAAGTTGAATATCAGCCAGAATAAGATCGGCAGGCTCGCTTTTCCCCAACTCAACAGCCTGTTGGCGCGTACGTGCAATTCCTGTGACCGTGTGACCAAGGCTGCTGACGATGGCCTCCAGATCGGAAGCAATGATCGGCTCGTCTTCGATAATCATCACGCGTCCTTTGAACGCGTCAGCAAGCTCGGCGTTTGCGGTCGCGATCAGGGATTTAACCTCTTCAACATCAATATCCATGATGACAGCCACATGCTCATGGCTGAAATCCTCAATTGTACGCAGCAGCAAGGCTTCGCGGGAGTTGGAGGTGAGGTTTGACAGCAGACCTTGGGCCCGTGCACGCAGACCCTCGTCTTCTTCTACAAATTGCTGGCCGGAACTGCTCCATATTGCATGGAAGCATTTGAACAGGTTCACTTTCGGGGGGTGCTCGTTTTCAAAGGGCGAGCGATCTTTGAGCAAGGCCTCTAGTGTCGCGACCGTATACTTGTCACCACGCTGCTGGGAACCAGTCAATGCTCTGGAATAGCGACGGAGATAGACCAACTCCGCCGTAATGAGATCGGAAAACGTGGTAGCTTCAGCAGCAGTGTTCATTTTTTTGACCTTTTTTATTGTACAATAGGAACCAAACAGCGATCGAGCTGTTTAGTTCCCCGCGTACGTAAGCTTTTTTGAGGATATATCTACCATGAACCCTGATGGCGATGAAGGAAACGAAGAAATAAAGCAGCTGATCAACCACAATCTCAAAGAGGTCTTCGCCGAGCTTGAAGACGATGGGATGCCTGGTGAGATTATGGACTTGTTGTCTGTGCTGCGCGCCCAAGATCTCGAGGGCAAGGAACAAAAATGAGCATTCCTGACCCCAAAGACGAAATGCTTACGCACTTGCCCGCTCTTCGCGCCTTCGCCTTGAGCTTGACCCGGAACCGCGCGACTGCGGACGACATGCTTCAGGACACGGTTTTGAAAGCTTGGACAAATCTGGACAAGTTTGAACCCGGAACAAACATGCGCGCTTGGCTCTTCACGATCCTGCGAAACAACTTTTACAGCAGCACCCGCAAGGTGAACCGCGAAGTCGCCGATGTCGATAACGTCTTCTCTGATACGCTTTCGGTGAAACCCGAACATGACGGTCGCTTGCAGATGATGGATTTCAAGCAAGCCTTCGCACAGTTGCCCGTCGAGCAACGTGAAGCACTGGTGCTTGTGGGCGCACAGGGGTTTTCCTATGACGAAGCTGCGGAGACCTGTGGCGTGGCTACTGGCACGATCAAAAGCCGTGTGAACCGTGCACGTGCTAAATTGACCGAACTTTTGCATCTCGATGAGGGTGATAAACTAGAGCTGACCGATACTGCGACGATGGCTGTCATCGGAAGTCCTGGCCTGCCTTCATGATCCAGAACGACTGGCTTCACAGCCTGAAATTTCAGATCATTGCACTTTTGACACTTGCTTTGCTCCCGCTGGGTGCGGTGGCCGTATACCAGACAGCACAGGTTGAGCAGCACTCGGCGGAGACCGAAAGGCTCGCCTTGCTGAGTGTGACAACGCGCATGGCGAGCGCGCAAGAGCTGACGCTGAGGCGCGCAGCTGATGTGATGCGGTTCTTGTCTAAAAGCAGCGATCAATTGATCAGCGATCCTGTGAGGTGCCGCGACACGCTTATACGGTTTGTCGAAAAGCGACCTGCTTATGGCTTTGTCGGGATCATACCCCTCGATGGCCCCGTGTTGTGTAGTTCTACAACGCAAGACTTCTCCGCCACCGACTGGTCGGCTCTTGTAGCAGATCTTGCTGCGCCCGAACCAAACCTATTGCTTTCCGTATTAGGCCCGCTTGATGGTAGCGACGGGTTCCTCCTGACTGAACCCTATTTTCTGGACGACACAGTGGCGGGGCAGATCGTGATTGCGATACCTCACAGCGAACTGCCCGAGATCAGCACCACTGCGGCCCTTGGCAACATTGAACTATTGACTTTCAACGCGGACGGCGACGTTGTCTTTACGCAAAACGGGGCAGCGTTTGATCCTGCGGAACTGCCGCAAGATAGCGCGCTGGGGACGATATCCCGCACCAACAATTACTCATTTCTGGCGAACAATGCGCGCGGAGAGCCGCGCATTTATACGGTTGCCCCGATCGCAGGAAGCCGCGCAACTATTCTTGGCATATGGAACGCAGAAAATGGGGTTCCCCAAACGCTGGACGCGCTGGTTAAGCCCGCTGTTTTCCCTCTCCTGATGTGGCTGGCCAGCATGGGCGTGGCCCTGCTGTCGATCTATACGCTGGTATTGCGCCACTTGTCGCGATTGCGCCGCGATATGGATGCGTTTTCCCGTAACCGCACCGTCAACACCGCAGTGCAACAACGCGCTATGCCGCGCGAAATTCAGGCACTCAACGAGAATTTCACGCGCCTGTCAGGTGAGATTATGCGGGAGGAGGCGCGTCTCGAAAACAGCCTGCGCGAGAAAAACGTATTGATTAAGGAGGTGCACCACCGCGTCAAAAACAATCTACAATTAATTGCCTCTATCATGAACATGCAGATCCGCGCCGCAAAACATAAAGAGACCAAGACCGTCCTTTCACGCGTGCAAGACCGTGTGTTGAGCCTCGCCACCATTCACCGCGATTTGTACCAGTCCGAACACGACGGCCGCGTCGACGCTGCAAACCTTGTCTCCGAGATTGTGCATAAATCACTTGAGCTAGGCGTCTCCGACCCTGCATCGTCGGAGTTTGATATACAGATCGACCCCGTCCTGCTCTATCCCGATCAGGCGGTACCGTTATCCCTGCTCGCGGCAGAAGCGATGACCAATGCGATCAAGCACCTTGGCCCCTCTGATGGCACGCGCCCTGCGCTGGAGGTAGAGCTCACGCAGAATGACAACCACGGTATCTTGCGTATCGAAAATGTCATCGGCACCCAAACTCCTGCAGACAGCACCGGCTTGGGGCGTGGGTTGATGAATGCATTCGCACTACAACTTGGCGGTCAGATGGAGACGACGGATGAAGACGGGCGCTACGTCTTCATCGTCACCTTTACCGTCGCGGACTTTCAACACGAAACACCCGACTTTTAGTCGCTGCGCGCCTTTGTTTTGATCTCGTGGCGCACTTGGCCAAACGCCAACAATGCAAAGATCACTGTGCCGCCTAATATATTACCGGCAAGCACGGGTAAGAAGAAGCCGAACACCCCATCGCTTATCGACAGCATACCTTGCACCATCAGGAACGCCATTTCGACAGAGCCTGCTACGACGTGGGTGAAATCACCCGCCGCGATCATCCATGTGAAGACAAGAATGATGAAAAAGCTGAAATTCTCGGATTCAGGCAACATCCAGACAATCGCCGCTACCAGAACACCCGCAGGAATCGCCCGCTGAAACGCCTCGAAAGGGGCAAAGCCCGTCGCATGGCGGGACAGCTCCTCAATCGCTGGGAGCAATTCAGGCGGAATGGCAGAGGTATGGGCAAATGCAAACGCTGCACCAAAAGCACCCACCACGTTCGCGGTCAGAACCACAGCCCAGAGTTTCGCCACGCGGCCCAGCATGACCCCCGTCGGCTCCTGCATTAGGGGCAGAAATGTTGTGATCGTGTTCTCGGTAAACAGCTGCATTCGGCCCAGAATGACCACCATGAACCCCAGACTGTAGCCGAGGTTTTCAACCAGATAAGACCACTGCGCATCGGGAAGATAGGTGCGAAACACCGCCTCCCCCAGCACCGAAAGGGAGATCATCAAACCTGCTGCCACCCCAGACCACATGATCGAGCGTGCGGGACGCTCCAGCTCCAGCATGCCGTCGCGGCGGATAACTTCAAAGATGAGTTTGGGAGATAGACCTTCGGCTGATTCAACGGCCTTGGCTTCTTTACACTCGGTATCTGGCATATTCGTACTCCATCAATCGCAATCAAACTTGGCGGGATGCCAGATCGTTCCTTGGTTAGATATGGGTCAGGTTTTCGAAACTGACAGGGTGAACATTGCACGCCATTCAGGAAGCGCAAAGACACTTACGTGACGGGTCATGAATACCGCCACGATCGCGCAAACCAGATTTGTAATCGCCGCGGCGCCAACAACTCCGATGTAGCCAAACATGAGAACTCCGACCCATGCCATAGGCAGATACAACGCGAAAACACGTCCAACACTGAGCGACATGGACCACACGGCCTTGTCGCGGGCGTTCATCGCGGCATTAGAGATCACGAGGATACCATAGCCAAACATCGTCAGGCCAACGATGCGCAGATAGAGGGCAGCGTATTCCTGATCCGCCTCACCCGCTGCAAGCAGCCCTGCGATGGGGGTCGCAAACAAAAGGAGGACCGCACCCACAAGCGCCCCATAAACACAACTCAATCCGAAGGCCCATCTTGTTGCCGATTGCGCCCTGCCCTGCTCCTGCGCGCCCCAGTTCTGGCCGACCACGGGGCCAATGCCCGCCGAAAGCGCCATCAAGGGAACCAAAAGGATCGACTGGACACGTCCTGCAGCACCAAAACCTGCCACAGCATCATCACCAATCGTTGCCACGGCGGCAGTCACCAGCGCCATACCCGCAGGATTGATCGCATTGGACAGCGACGCAGGCCCGCCGACGTTGAGAATTTTGCGCACATTTGCCCAAGCATTTTCCGCGAGATTGCCGCAAACCCCCAGCAGGCCGCGCCGCCATGCGATCCACAACGCCAGCGACATTGCAATTACGCGCCCGATGAGTGTGGAGAGCGCTGCACCCGCAGTGCCCATCTCGGGGATCGGGCCCCAGCCAAAGATGAGCACGGGATTGAGGGCGATACCAAAGACTGCAGCCACTACCATGATAGCTGCCGATGTCGCACCATCCCCATGTGCCCGAAAAACCGAATTTGTAATCATCATCACGACAAGAAACGGAAACGACAGCGCCCATAGCGGCATATACTCGCCCACCTCTTCCGCCACATCGCCTGATGCACCAAGTGCGGAAAACACATAGGGATAGGTCAGCCACACGATCAAACCCGCGATGATCGAGATCACCATACCAAGCGCAATGGAGTGTAGCCCTAAGCGGCGCGTATGCTCTGCGTCAGCACCTTTGCCAATTCGTTGAGACAGCGCCGCGTTGGCTCCCGCGCTCACCCCGATGGACAAGGAGGTCAGCGCTGTGATCACAGGATAGATAAACCCGACCGCAGCCAGCGCAGCTCCGCTTACCTTGCCGAGGAAGTAGGCATCGGCGAGCCCCACGGCGATGACCGAGAATATGCCAAAGCTCATCGGCGCTGACATTGCCGTCAACGCTTTCCAGACCGGACCTTTGGTCAGGTCGCGTGTTTTATCATTTGACACGGGAGGTTCCTTTGTAAGCTACGCAGCGCTTGCCAGCAGCGCGAGCAAGCGTTGCTCGGCAGCGAACAAGCCAGACTTGCGCACAGGCTCTGGCATCGTGACGCCCCCGCCACACAGATCAATGACAGCGGGATGGATATAGCTATTGCGCGCGACTGTTGGCGTGTTGTGCAAGCGGCGCGAGGCCGCTTCGGAGATTTCCTTGATCGTAGCGTTGCCCTGCTCGGCGCATTCAAACGCCGCAACGGTCCCCGCCCATGTACGAAAAGTCTTGGCTGTGACCTCATCTATGCCCGCAGCATCAGCAAGATAGGCATTCAGCTGTTGGGACGAGAGGCTATGCGCCTGACCGTCATGATCAACCCAAGACAGCAAAGTCGCGCCGGGCACGTCGTTAATTTTGTGTAGCAGCTTCTGGAGTTTCTTGTCGTTCAGGGTCTTGCGCACGCGAGTCCCGCCCTTTGCGGTAAACCTCAACTCGATCTGATCGTTTGATATACGCATGTGACGCCGTTTGAGCGTAAGCGCACCAAACGTGCCATTTTCGCGGGTGTATTCCTCATGGCCGACCCTGAGCGCTGCGCGATCAATCATCATCACAGCAGCGGCCAGCGCGAATGCTTCGTCTCCGACATCGTCTTCCAGATCACGGTCAACCCTGCGTCTGATCCGTGGCAGTGCCTCGGCGAAATCCTGTAGCTTATCATACTTGGTCGCAGCCTGTGCCGCTGACCACTCGGGGTGGTAGCGATACTGCTTGCGTAAGCGTGCATCGCGCCCCGTCGCTTGAAGGTGCCCGTTAATCTTAGGGCAAATCCAGACATCTTCGTAAGCGGGGGGAACGGCCAGCGCTTCGATGCGCTGCCGCTCTTTCCCGCGTGCGATCGTTGTCCCGTCTGGTGCGATATAGGAAAATCCCCGGCCACGTCTGCGGCGTGAGATGCCCGGATCCGCATCCGTGACGTAGACGAGGTCCGAGTTCATGCGGCATCAACCTCGGAAGCCAGTTTGAGGACCGCGTCGCCATCGTCTTGCTTAATATACAGGGCAGGATCGTCCTGCGTACCGTTGCGGGTCACTTCGTTGCCCTTGATGGTACGGGTCGTTTTTTCTTCGAACACGGACCGCACTTTACCTTCGGCCTGCCCGTCGCCCCATTCCCACTTAACACTGTCACCTTCTGAAAAATTCGCCATTTCATTCATCCTTGTCTTGAAAGTCCGGCCTGCGCCCGTCTTGATAGGCGGACGCAGGTCACGTAGTGCTACTTGTGGGAAATAGCGTCTTTAAGCGCTTCGGCCACTGGGCCGTCGTCTTTGGTGTTTTCGACAGCCTGCCTCATCTCTTTGTCCGTGGCAGCTTCGCCTTCGGCATGATCTGCGTCGGCATTTTCGCCAGGTTGGTTCTTGAGGTCATGATGCTGCTCTGACCCTTTAAAGCCAATCACTGTCTCTTCGCTGCTGTCGTTCTTGGGTTTGGATGATGTATCGGTCATTTGGATACTCCTTCTTTCGCGTTGCATTGCCGCCGTAGCGGAGCTTGGGAAAAGAACACCCGTCACCTCTTTTGGTTCCAATCGAAAACGCTTTGGCCGATGAGGGAACTATACTGGAAGCAGCGCCGTTCCTTATTTAACTAGGGCGCAACGTTTCAGGGGAATCAGATGCCATCAAGAACGGCCAACCTCACGAGCGTGCTCGACCAGATCGAGCATGCGGAAGGAAGTCCGCGCATTACCGTGGGCGAAGTCGTTGAACTCACAGGTCAGGTGAGTTTTGCACCGCTTCTGATTGTGCCCGCTATCGCTCTGGTTACTCCGCTTAGCGGGATACCCCTTTTTTCGTCAGCCATGGGGATCATAATCTTCCTTGTGTCGGTGCAAATGTTGTTCCGGCGCGAAAAACTGTGGCTTCCGAAGTGGATACTTGACCTCAAGGCCCCCCGCCCACGTGTGCATGCTATGTTCAGGTGGATACATCCGTTCGTAGACTGGCTGGACAGGCGAACGCATTCCCGTCTCACCCTGTTGACGCATCGCCCCTTCGTCTTTGTCCCACAATGCCTTTGCGTATTGTCTGGAATGGTTTTGCCGATGATGGAGCTTATACCCTTTTCATCCTCGTTGATGGGGTTGTCAGTTGCGCTCTTGGGTATCGGGATTTTCACGCGCGATGGTATTCTGCTCATGCTGGCGCTAATACCCTACGCCCTGATTGCCGCGCTGGTATTCAGATTTATCTGAGCTTGCCCAACAGCTCGGACAGCGAATCCAGCGAAAGCTTTTGTCGCTCGATGTGTGTGCCTCCATCAAACGCGTCCATATCTGCATAGGCACCCGGATAGGCGATACAGGCCAAACCCGCATCAACTGCTGCGGCCATGCTTGGCGCGGTGTCTTCAATGGCGAGACAGGTGTCGGGATCAATGTCTAGTATCTCCCGCACCTTGAGGTAGATGTCGGGCGCGGGTTTGCCGTTTTCGACCATCCCGTTGTGACCAACAAAGGCAAAATCACTCCGCGCAATCTGTCCGTCCAGCGCCTTGAAAATCGCATCAGTGTTCTCGGGTACCGTGGTGGTCACAAAGCCCAGTGTAATGCCATGCTCGCGCGCCTGTGCTATGGTCTCGGCCACACCGGGTCGCGCTTCGACACCGGCTTCCAGCATCATCTGATTGTAGATTTCCGTCTTGCGCTTGTGGATTGCTTTCGCATCCACCGCGGTGCCACGCGCATTAGCAAAATCTTCGATCCGCCGCCGTCCGCCGGGCACAGCAAGCAGGTCCTTGTATATCGCGCTATCCCACTGCCACCCGAAGTCGAATTCCTTAAATGCCAGATTGAAAGCTTTTCGCTGAAGCTCGGACGTTTCGACGATCGTTCCGATCGAACCGAAAAGCAGTGTCTCGATCTTTGTCATATTGGTGCCTATCTCTCGTCCGTTATGCCAATGGCGGCGGTGCGCCCGCATCCACAGTGCGAGATAGCTCGTCACGCAATAATGCAAAGTTTCTATTGTTTGCTTTGAAAAACAGATCGAACAGATCGCCGATCAGCGGCACTGCGCCAATGGTAAAATCCAGCCCTGTATTGACTGCCATTCGACCGATCGTACGCTTGCGCGCACCAAGCCTCGCCGCTTTGACAATCAGATAAGCAGAAGGTCCAAGCGCGGCGACATCGCCGACACCGGGGATGAGGCCCAGAAGGCTGTCCCAGCCGAACCGGATCGGCGTAAACGGGATGCGGTATTTCGCATCCAACAACGTCGACAAACGATCCAGCTGGTCCAATTCGCTCTGCAACACGGGTTTACTTCCGCGCAACGATATACACCGCGTGGACCAGACCAGGAATATAGCCGAGAATGGTCAGGAGAATGTTGAGCCAGAAATGTTTGCCGAAACCGACCTGTAGAAACACACCCAAGGGCGGGATGATGACGGATAGAATGATACGAATGAGATCCATGATATGACCTTACTTTAGTTATGCGCCAGCGCATCATGCGCCGGATCTTGCCATGGTAACGCGGCATCTCCCTTAATGGTTGCGTGCAATCGTGTGGCGCTGAATCTGGTCGGTTAAATTGAACGAATTGGCCCAGCGCGCGTTATGGCTACAAAATGTCACACCCGCTTTCGCATGCGGGCGCACAAATAGGGCCTTATCATGCTGAACTCGACTGACGCCGAAAATGACGAAGTCTCTCCGTCCCATGCACGGGACAAGTGGGTACAGGTGGCAATCATCGGCATCTTCTTGATGATGGTGCTGCAGGGGATGGTCTGGGCAGCCGAATTTCTGGTTCCCGTCACGGCCGCGTTTCTAGGGTACTTCGTACTCAACCGTCCGCGGCGCTTTCTGCAGACCTTGGGAGTTGCGCCGTTTTTCTCGGCGATCCTGTTTACAGGTGTGCTCACCGGTTTTTTACTGGTTCTCTCGGTACAGCTTACCGCGCCGACTGCGCAGTTTATCGAAGATTTGCCTGCCCTTGTTGAGCAGATCAAATTGAAGCTGGCCACATCTGGCGGCACATTGGAAGCAATCAATGAAGCGACTACTGCTGCTGAAGAGATTATCGCGGATAAGGAGGCTGACACCGTCGAGGTGGAGGTCGTCTCTCGCAGCGGTATAGCTGCAGCGATATTCAGCACCGCGCCAGGTCTTCTCAGCAGCATTTTGTTCGCGCTTATTCTATTGTTTTTCCTCGTGTCGTCAGGCGATACGTTTTTGCAAAAAACAATCCAGAGCTTCAGCAGCTTTACGGACAAGCGCCGCGCAGTGACAGTTCTTCATGCAATCGAAGAACGGCTCGGAAGGTATCTTGGCGGCATCACCCTCATTAACGCGGGTCTCGGCATCGTCATTGGCATCGCGATGTACATGTGGGAACTGCCTGGGCCTTTGATCTTTGGCTTTATGGCGTTCTCGCTGAACTTTGTTCCCTTTATCGGTGGGATGATCGGGGCTTGTATCGCTGCCGCCGTTGCATTCGTCACCTTCGAGGAGCCTTGGATAAGTTTTGGCGTTTTTGCGACCTACATGACACTAACGTCTATTGAAGGGCAGCTGGTGACACCCTTTCTTATCTCCAAACAAATGCGCCTCAACACAACAATCGTCTTTCTGTTCGTGGCCTTCTTCGCTTGGATTTGGTCTGTCATCGGGATGGTTGTCGCCCTGCCAGTGCTTATTGTGTTGAAAATTATCTGCGATGAATTAGAGGGTTGCCAGACACTTAGCCGTTTTCTGGGCGATTCATCACCTGATTAGACGGCCTTTCGCTAAAAAGCTCTGGATATTCTTTTGCTCTGCGTCAAATTGTCCGAAGACTTAGACGGAGAGAACCCATGGTCGATGTCCACGAACTTGCTGAATTGAGATCCGAGAACGAAAAGCTTAAGCAACAGTTGAGCGATATCCTTCTCAAACAAACCCAGGACGCGCTGGTCGAGGAGGCCTCGCTCGAGCGTATCAGCTTCCTCGAAGCGATGCTTGAGACGATGCCCATCGGAGTCGTCGTAGCCGAAGCACCCAGCGGTCGGATCACGATGGGGAATTCCTATGCAGAGGAATTGGTCAGACACCCGATATATACATCCGACGATGTCGACTCCTACGGTGAATGGATCTGCTTCCATCCCGATGGCAGACGGGTCGAAAGCAATGAGTACCCGCTTTCGCAGGTTATCCGTGACGGTGTCGACTACGCCGAGCTTGATGCCCACTATCAGCGCGGTGATGGCACCATGTTGTGGATACGGATCATTGCACGACCCGTGAAGGCCGAGGATGGAGCCGTGCGGGGTGCGACTGTCGCGCTGGTAGACATCGACAACGAGCGGCATCTGGTAGCCCAGCAGGACGTGATGATCGCTGAGCTGAATCACCGTGTGAAGAATGCTTTCAGCGTTGTGAAATCGATCGTCAGCCAATCCTTGCGCGGCGCAAACGCCTCCAGCGCCGCCCGCGAAACCATCGACAACCGGCTCGACGCCTATGCCAAGGCTCATTCCCAACTTATCGGAAACCGTTGGGACCGTGCCGAAATCGGCACGATTGTCGAAGATACCATCGGACGGATCGCTGGCGGCCGCATCAAGATGTCAGGCGATGAAATCGAGGTGCCCTCCCGCATTGCGATGGCACTCTCTATGGCCATCTACGAGCTGGCCACAAATGCGGTAAAACACGGCAGTCTTTCGGTGCCAGAGGGTTGCGTCGAAATGAGCTGGGGCTATACCTCTGACGAAAACAACTGCGTCAAAATAGCATGGACGGAACTGGACGGGCCAGAACCTGTTGTACCTACAACCAGAGGATTTGGATCAAAGATAACCAACCAGATTCTTGCCGCTGAAACAGATGGAAAAGTCGCGATAGATTATCCAGAAAGCGGTTTCACATGGCATTTGGAAATGCCATTGACCCAGGAGAAGTGAAGATATGACAGCCGAACAAAAAAGAATTTTCGTCGTCGAGGACGAGGTTCTGATTGCATTTGAGATGGCTGATGCGCTGGAGGACCTTGGCTTTGAGGTTGTGGGCCCGTCCACGCATCTGGCGAGCGCACTGGATATGGCGCAAGAGATGGACATCGATGTAGCCTGCCTTGATGTAAATTTGGGTAAAGGCAAAACGTCCGAACCGATAGCCAAGCTGCTCGCAGAACGTGGCATCCCTTACGTGTTCATCACTGCTTACGATGCAGATCAGATACCTTTCGTCGACAGCACCGACAAAGTGCTGCAAAAACCGGTCTCGATCGAAAATCTGCGGAAAGTTTTGCTGGCGGCCAGCGAAGCCAGCTAAACGTTCCTATAGAACCTACAAAAAAAACGGCCCTGCAAAACAGGGCCGTTTCTTTTTGTGTGGACGCGAGTGTAGTTATGCTGCGTCTTTGTTCACGTGACCCGTTGCGATCTTTGTCATCACGCGGTCGCCATCATAGGTTTCATCGAGGCAAGCCTGCAAAATCGCACCGTCTTCATCAAGGTCCAAGCGGTTTGCAAAAGCCACCAAGCATCCATAACCGGCAAGGGCATAATGCACCATGCGCTGGTATTGAGTGATAATCATTGCATCGCGCACATCGTCGCTTCCGAATTCTGCTTCAAGAACATGCGCATGCGCTTCTTTGACGAGACCTTCCATGCCGTTGCAGTGCTCACCGCTGGGGTTGATGTCGTGACGGTTACAAATCTCGGCGATCTTCTCCATCCCGTCGCTGATGCCTGTACCGCCACGGATAAGCGCTTCTGACAGTTCCTTGTCACCAGCGGCGCGGCCCAGCTTGGTCACAGCGTCAAGCGATTGCTTGTTTGCGCTCCACAGGTCCTGCAGTTGGTCAAGGTATACGTCTTTAAGTGTCGTGAGGGTCATACTTATCTCCTATCGAATGGTTTCGTTGGTTAGATAACAGGCGGTGCAGCAGATCGTTCCAAGGCGGCGCTGTAGAAATCCCTGCACGTGAGCGAAACCTTGCTGTAGACACGACAGGAACCGGACGACGCGGCTACACGTTTGCCTAGAGAAATTGAGAGGTCCACCATGGAAATCGCAGACATATTTTCGCAAGCCGGTGGCTATTTTGAATGGCTCATGCGTCTGGGCTGCGCGCTTCTCGCAGGGGCCGTTCTGGGACTGGACAGGGAGGTACGCAGACGCCGCATCGGAATTCGTACCTATATGATGGTCTCGCTCGGCGCTGCGGTCTTCACAATCGTTTCTATTGAAATGGCACACGACATGGTCGCTCAAGGCCTCTCCTCTGATCCGTCCCGCGTCATACAGGGTCTTGTCGGCGGGCTTGGCTTTCTTGGTGCTGGTGCGATTATCCAAGGCGACAAAAGCGTGGGTGGCATGGTCACAGCCGCAAGCCTTTGGGTCGCTGGCGCGATTGGGCTAGCTTCCGGCCTCGGCTACGAGGGTCTTGCGCTTACATCGGCGACGTTGGCCGCAGGTGTTCTGTGGATCAGCCACTTTATGGCGCATCGCGGGCAAAAAGATCGGCCCGACGCACAGGACTAAGTGGCGTTCCGCAATCTGCACCAACGGACAAACATATCTGCCATCAGGCAGACGAAAACAATCGAGATGCAGCCGAGATATCGCTCGTAAACGCCGTCAAGATCATCTGACATGATGAAGAACACAGGAGCGGAAATCGTCCAGACTGTCGAAATTGCGACAAAAGCGGATCGGTAGCGTGCGTGGACACGCGCTGCTCCGCTCATCATCATAAGAGGCAGACCTGTCATTAATGCGCCGATTGCGTAAACGAGATAATAGTGGATCACAAAACCCTCGTTGTCACCATCTCCATACTCGTCACGTGCCCCGATAAGAAAGACGATTAACCCGAAGAGCGCGAAGCCCAGAATACCAACGCTCCACCAACGGTCCCCGAGGTGAACATGGGCAGCAAGCAGGGCGATCGCGGTGAGCGAAGAAGAAAAGACATAAAGGCCAGCGTCTACGATGAACTCGAGCTCGCCAGCGGCAAGATCACTGATCGTATCAGCGATCCAGTCGTGATTTGGCACCATCTGGTCTGCTACAAAAATTGACGCCGCAAAGACGACACAGCCAATCACGGCATAGGCTGCGAGAAAATACACGAATGAGTGGCGGGTATTGGTGTTTGGTTGAGGCATCTGGGGGGGCGGCTCCTTCAGGCTCGTGATAGTTATCAACACCAGCTTCGAAAGAACGTTCCCACGCAAGCATACCAGCTCGCCAGATGGAACCAAACCCAGCACCGCCGGTTTGTTCCAATACATATTCCAGATACGGACAGGATTTTTCAATGAAACAGGCTCTTGCGACACTCGCTCTCGCACTTTGCGCATCTGGCGCGGCAGCCGAGAAGGTCGGTAAGGTTGATGTCGACTGGCTCGGCAATGATATTGTGATCGAAGCTTTTGCCGATCCCGAAGTGGCAGGTGTCACTTGCCATGTCGCGTATTTTGAGCGGGGACTTGTAGACCGTTTACAGAATGGGAACTGGTTTGAAGACCCCTCGAATTCTTCCATTCAATGTCGCCAGACGGGGCCAATCACAATTGGTGATATCGACCGCTCGATCGAGGGCGAAAATATCTTCTCGCAGCGCCGCTCTATCATCTGGAAGAGCCTGCGGGTCACGCGAATACTCGATGCAGGAAGCAATACCCTGATCTACATCGCTCACGCAAACGAGGTGCAAAACGGCTCTGCCAAGATGTCGGTATCTACCATTCCGCTCTATTCCGGCGCCTCCTCCGAATAAGGCAGCGCTCCACTGCGATATCTTGCGAAAGGAAAACACATGTCCCGAGGCCGTACCGCTGAAGCTCCACAAGAGATACCCACCAAAGGGTGGAAGGACATCGCCTTTCGCGTAAAAGACGAGGTCACTGAAGACCGCATGAGCCTAATTGCGGCTGGCGTCGCGTTTTATGGCTTCCTCGCCATTTTTCCAGCAATTGCGGCGGTCATGGCGGTAAGCGGTCTGTTCGTGGAACCCGTAGAGGTTACCGAGCAATTGCGCAGCCTCTCAAATATCCTCCCGCAAGATATTATCGAAATTATTGTAAGTCAGGCCCGCGCCGTTACCGGCTCTCAGAGCAGTGGTTTGGGCCTGACCGCCCTCGTCGGAATTCTGCTGGCGCTCTACTCCGCCTCAAAGGGAATGGCGAGCCTGATGGATGGTATCAATGTCGCCTATGATGAGAAGGAAGAACGCGGGTTCTTCAAACTCAAGCTCGTTACCTTCGCATTGACGCTATTTCTGGTGTTTGGTCTCTTGATTGCTCTTACAGTCATGCTTGGTCTGCCCGCAGTTCTGTCTTTCGTCGATTTAGGTTCGACCGTTGAACCCGTCATTTTTGCGGTGTCTTTTATAGTCATAGCTTTGCTGACGACTGTCGGCCTATCGGTGCTTTACCGCTACGGACCCAGCCGCGACGCACCAGAATGGTCATGGGCCTCTGTAGGCGGTGTCGTAGGCTGTGCGCTGTGGCTTATCGGCTCTGCTGGCTTTGCGTACTACGTCAAAACATTTGGATCATATAACGAAAGCTTCGGTTCCCTTGCTGGTGTCGTGATCATGTTGACGTGGCTCTGGCTGAGCGCGTTCATCATCTTGCTTGGCGCTGAGTTGAATGCCGAGTTGGAAGCGCAGACACGCCATGACACAACCCAAGGCGATGACCTGCCTATGGGTCAGCGCGACGCCGAAAAAGCCGATAAACTGGGCGAAACGAGCGCTTAGACGGATTTGTCCAATCCAAGTGGAACTCTTCACCCGCAACGCACGTTGACTGCGCAACAAAGGAGTACACGAAATGACCAAGTCAAAGACAAAAGCCCCCGCCGGAACCACGAGCGATATCGAGCCCAAGCACATTGGTGAAGACACGCTCAACAACGGTTCCGAAAACATCGCGCAAGCAGCGATCGGTCGCGCAAAGGAAGCGATGCCATCTTTTGACGAGATGGCACAGACGCTGAAAAACCAGACTAACGTCGATATCCAGAACCTCGCGACTGACGCAACTACTTTCGTGCGTCGTAACCCGGCAGTGTCACTTGCTGCTGCAGTAGGTGTTGGCGCTTTGATCGGTATACTCGCGACCAAACGTTCGTAAATCAGCGCGATCTGAAGGAGGCATTTGAAATGCAACATGACAATCTCACACAAGACGTAAAGACCAAGGCGCAAGATTTGGGACAAGAGGCTAAAGACGCCGTCTATTCCGAAGCCGAGCGCAAGGCAGAAGCTGTTCGTGATGAAGCCGCAGCGCGTGTAACAAACGCAGCTAACGCGGCGGATGCCGCCGCGGCGGAGTTCGATGCTGACAGCCTACAAGCTCGTGCAGCACAGCAGGTAGCGGATCAGGTTGAAGGTCTCGCAGAGCGGTTGCGCACAGCAGATTTGACGACGGTGACGCATGAGGTCAGCAGTTTCGCCCGTAAGAACCCCGCATTGTTCATTGGCGGCGCTGCTCTTCTCGGTTTTGCGGCTACTCGTTTCTTGAAAGCCCGCGATCCGCAGCGCGTCGATCATAGCAGCACTGACAGCGACCCATGGGGCGCGCAAAATGGTGCATCACCAACGTCGCGAGGCTATGATGTCCCATCCTGATCCACGGCAAGCCCCTACCCTTCTGGTAGACGTGCTGCGTAATTTCACCAGCCTAATGCAGACCGAGATGCGTCTCGCAAAGGCGGAGATTTCCGACAATATTTCCCGCGCCGCTGTAGGTGTCGGACTAATTATCGGGGCGGTTATTCTGGCGCTGACAGGGCTGAATGTCCTTGCTGGTGCGCTGGTCTCCTATCTGGCCACTACGGGATTGTCAGCTGGCACTTCCGCTCTGTTGGTGGGTGGAGGCGTTCTGTTGATTGCCGTTGTACTGGTGTTGGTCGGAAAATCGCGCCTGTCCGCCAAGGCAATGGAACCATCGCATACGCTCAACAATCTACAGCGCGATGCAGCAGCTGTAAAAGGAGCCACAAATGTCTGATTACGAATCCATACAGCGCAACGCCGCAGGCGAGCGTCAGAAGCTGGCCGCTTCACTTGATACACTTTCAAGTGCAATCGCCCCCGAAAACATCCAGAGCCAAGCGGCCGTGATTGCACAGGAATATGGCGGCGACATTGGACGGCAGGCGTGGGGGGCTGCGCGTCAGAACCCCGCCGCGTTCGCACTGGTCGGTGCAGGTATCGGCCTGCTCCTTACCGGAACTGGATCACGCCCCGAGACACACGCACCCGAACCAACTCTCGTCCCGACCGACGAGGCTTACGTTGGCTTTGACGAGCGTGTCGCGGCGGCAGATGAAAAAATTAATGAAAGGGCAACTGGAATGATAGAGCCTGACAAAACACCCCGCGCCGCATGGTTGCGCGCAAAATTGAACGATGGTCTGGAAACACTCTCCCCCGAGGCACGCGCACGTGTCGTGGAAGCGCGCCAAACGGTGCTGGACGCGCAAGAGAAGGTAGAAGCCACAGCACGCAACGCTGCGCGCAAATCTCAGACCTTCATGCATGATCAGCCTTTGGCCGTGGGAGCGCTTGCTCTGGGTATGGGAGCGTTAATCGGCGCACTGCTGCCTTCTACACGTCGCGAAGACGACCTGCTGGGCGAGCACCGTGACGCCGCCATGGCGCAAGCACGCCAGGCTTTTCAGCAGGAGCTTGAGAAAGCGTCATCTGCAGCCAAGTCGACGCTGCGCGATGTGTCAAACGCACACAGCTGACCCCACACAACGTCGCCGTCCCGAGGTGACTGTAACGCGGCGCATCTATTTATGGGTGCGCCGCCTTGCGCTGGATCGATCACTTGGGAGATCCACATGTAAATTAATAAGCTTACATTGACAGTTGCTATCGCTCTGGCCGCCGAAAAAGGCTCCAGAGCATTGCATCGTGTAGACGGGATAAAAGGTGTTCGATCCATACTACAGAGCAGCCCGGACGAAGTCAGCGAGGCTGTGGGCGAGAAGATAAGTGCCCTATTCATCAGTCGAGGACTGTTAGGACCTGAAACTTTTCATGCCAAATCTGTCAGCAATGCCTTTGGAAAGCTAGCGGCGGTGCTTTCGGAGCGACATCCTCCTGAAGCCTGTGAGCGGGACTTGCAAAATCAATTCAGCACATCCGCCGCCGTAATTGACGATCAGGCCGAGCCGATACTGCGCGCAATGATCCAGATGGCCCGTGCCGACGGCAGCTTTTCTTGTGAGGAAAAACAGACGTTTATGAAAGTGCTTGGCTTTGCCGATGGAAAGCAGAAATCAGTTCTTTGGTCAGCGCTGCGCGATCCCGTAGATCCGGAGATGCTGTGTGCCAATGTGCCTACACACAGCCGCAAGGAAGTCTACGCGGCTGCCTTGCTCATCGGGGAGCCGACAAAGCCGAGTGACCTCGATTATCTGGAATGCCTCGCGAAACATCTCAAGCTATCGCAGCACGAATTAGACAGCTTGCACGATGTTATCGGCAAAAAAGGGTTCACCTTACCCTAAACGCAGCAAGTCATTGCCCTAGCCCAGAACCCGCCAGACAAGAAAGGCGAGCACCACTGCCCCCGCAACCATGCCAACATGACGCGGCCTGATCCCCTGACCTGTCGAGGTTTGCTCATCAGGATGGTAGCGCGGATCCATTAAGCGTGTATCTGCAAGAACATTCCCCCGCACATTCGAGGGACGCTTGATCAGGTCGCGCAATCTTCGGCCCGTAGAAGGATTCAGCTTCTCGATGGCGCCGATAAGAGCGCCTTCTTGTGCCAGCGTATTCGAAAATTCAGACTGACTGACACCCAAATGCTCGGACAGCAGACGGTCCTGTATTTCGCCTACAATATCGCTCTGCGCTGGGACGATCACATTGCATTCGGTATCAAAGCCCATTGAGCGGTTATTCATATTTGCTGACCCGATGTGCAGGTCTTTTCCATCAATAATAAAGACTTTGGCGTGCACATAAATCGGGGTGTCCGCTGACGTTACAGGATAGTAGATCCGAAACCGATCGTAAGGGTCTTTTTCATAAAGCCGTGTGACAGCCCTGTCCCGCAACTCATGCATTGCATCATCTTCGAACGACGAGAGTGCGTATTCAGGGTTTACCACAACGATCTGCGGTCCATCCGCTTCGGCAAGACGCGCCTCAAGAGCTGCGCATATCGTTTCGGCTGCGAAATACTGCGACTCAATATAGATCGTGTGCTCTGCCTTCTTGATCCCTGATAGGAACGCCTCTTCGATCTCGTTGCACAGGGGGTCGCCGTCAAAAGGCGGCTCGGTGCGGGCGATGGCCACATCAATATCAACCGCATCCGCTTCGAGATCATCAGGCCAGACTGCCCCTTCCCCCTGCTGCGGCGGCTCAAGCGTTTCGCCGCGCGCGCGCAACCAACGTTCGCGCGACAGATCTCCGAGCGCGGCAGCAGCCTTACCGGAAACGGCAGAGGTCACATCATGCCAGGGCTCGGTTGGCTTCCCTTCTTTATCCACCCGCCGCGGATCATCGGGCAAATGCTCTGGCGTGTCCCACCTGCTCTCTGTGGCATCAATACCGCCGCAAAACGCGATCCTGTCGTCAGCAACAACGATCTTCTGATGGTGGCAGGCGCCAAAGGGGTGATGCCCATCAAGCGCCAGATGAATCCGGTCACTTCCCCACGTTGCGAGGCTCACGGTGGGGACCAATCTTCCTGGTGCCACCAACACAGACCCGTTCCATTTCAGCAAATAAAGATCGAGGTCAGGCTGTTCTTCCACAACCCTTTCAATGAATGGGCCCAGTTTGTTGGGAAAGCCGTCAGGCGCAAGGCCGTCTTCATCACTCTCCCCTGGCAGCATTTCGATTTCGAGGTCAAAATCCCACCCGACGAGCAAAACCTGTTGGCGAGCAGTGCGGATCACCTTCCGCAACGCCTTGAAATAGGCGCATGCATCGACGATCAGTGCAAATTTCTCCGCGCGTTCCGTGCGGCATTGGCCGACGGCGTCGATCGTAGTAATTTCTGTATTCATAGCTTCGAATTCCGTTCTGCGCAGTCGGGTGAGCCAGCCTCCGCTCAGTATCATTAACGTGCTGAAGATCAAACCTCTCCAAGCCCGGTCATAGCGCATATTCGCTTGTAGACTGCTTCCTCTAAGTGTCCCCAAACGATCTCACGTGCCAGAGCTTTCTCTTTGCTTGCCCCGAATGCTGGTGTGCGAATTCTTTGCCGACAGAGCGCTTGCACGAAAAGAATGCAGGCCTGAATGGGAAGACACCGCTGTAGAGCGCGGATTGGCGGTTGGACCTGCACCCCATCGCTCAAAGTGCGTGACAGATTCATGGATGCCTCCGCATTCTCCACCCAACGGCCGTATCCGCTTTCTCAGGTCGGCAGAGTTCCCCCCTGTCCCATTATAAGCTTCCCTGACACCAACACTTTCGAACATTTAAGCTCTCTGGGAATCCCCAGAGCGCTAAGGTCTTTGCCGGGAGTATCGCACTGCCTAAACCGATTAACTCCAAACCACCCGTGGCTCATATAAATGAACTTCGGTATAAGGTATCGAATTCTATTCTCACGCTTAACGCGTGAACCCTTTGAGAGGACACTGTGTGTCAGAACCTATTCGAACGCTCGCTGTGATCGGCTTTGGCCCGCGCGGGCTTGGCGCCCTTGAGGCTTTGGCAGTTGATGCCATGCAACGCGGCACACGCTTCAAGATCGACATCTTCGACACTCTCGATGCTTTGGGCGCAGGGCCAAACTTCCACCCTGATGAAGACCCGCTGTGTATTCTCAATATTCCCGTGCGTATCCTCGATATTGATCCGCCTGCCTGTATGTCCAACCAAATTGCGCCCTTTGGTGAATGGTCCGAAACAGATTACGAAGGCGATGATTTTCCACCCCGCGCCGATTTGGGGGCGTATCTCGAGGCACGGTTTCACGCTTTGTGTCAGGCGGCAGGCGATGTGTTTAAGGTAACAAACATCAAGGCCAAAGCATGCGCCATCGACAAAAAGGACGGCTGGCACATCACAACAGATGACGGGCAGTACGGCCCCTACGACGAAGTTGTGATGTCCCTTGGCCAGCCGGCTACAAAGCTCGACCCGCAGATGGGAAAATGGACCGATCACGCTGAGGAGCACGGGCTGGACCTTCTACCTGCGTATCCGGGCACGGATCTCCTAGATGCCGCGCACGAATGGCAGGATAAAATCGTGGCAATCCGGGGTTTGGGTCTCTCAACCCATGATGTATTGCGGCTCTTGACGGTTGGCTTGGGCGGAAAATTCGCAGGCGATAGTTACCAAAAATCCGGCCGCGAGCCCCGCAAAATCTTACCTTTTTCACGCGACGGCAAGCCACCCGCACCCAAGCCTGCCACAGCTGAAATCGACGCGCTCTTCGACCCCGTCATAAGCGAGACCGAGAATTTCAAAGCCGCGCTAAAGAAGGCTGTCGGCCAAGCACCTGATGACGCCTTAAAGACAATTTGTAACGCCCTGGTCTCCCCAACGCTTCGCATTATTGGCGCGTGCGATGGTCAGCCCTCTCGTGAGAGGGTCGAAGAGTGGCTCACGATAGAACGCGAAGATCCGGGCACACAAGACATTCAGGACACCAAATCCGCCCTGCGTGTCACGATCCAAATGGCTCATCAGAGCATCCCTCCCTCCGAAGGGTATGTCATCGGGCAAATCTGGCGAAAATTTCAGAATGAACTTCGTAGTGCATTCAACAGCGCCGTACTGGAACAAGACACTGCCATCGCGATTGTCGGCTTTGACGAGGGAATGAAACGGTACAGCTATGGCCCACCTATTGAAGCGTCAGAACAGCTGCTCACTCTGATCAACGACGGGTTGGTAAGCCTGCAAGCGGTTGATGACCCTGATATCTTGATGGAGGCGAATGGCTGGCGGTTGATCGAAGGCGATGATGCGCTTTTGGCCCAAGCGATGATCGACGCGGTCCTCCCAAGCCCAAATCTGGAGAGCGTCACGGCCCCTGTCATTACGCGGGCGATGGACAAAAATCTTATTGCAACGGTGCAGGAAGGATTTGGCGCCCGTACCCAGCCTGACGGGTCGCTGGTCTCTCCCGATGGCACTGTCCTAAAAGGTCTGTGTCTGCTGGGCCGTCTATCTCTCGGTAGCGTTATTGCTACGGACTCACTGCACGATTGCTTTGGCGCCTCAACTCATCGTTGGGCGGCAGGCGTGGCAAGTCGCTTTACATAGTCTAATCGGGGGGCGACGCTTTTGCCCCGCCCCCGAACAGATTAACCGCTTATGCTTTTTGCGGAGGCCATGCCCGCTGCCTCGGATTTCCCACCGAGCTTCTCTCGCACGCCGTCCTCGATCTTCTGACCGATATCGGCATCAATGTTCCGCCAGTATTCAAATGCCCGTACAAGGATCCTCTCACTGACGCCATCGCACAGGTGACCCACCACATTGCCGACCAACCGTTCGCGACCACCATCATCCATAACGTCACGCACCAATATGCCCGCTTGGGTCCAATCGTCATCATCCTCCCGAAGCGTGTAGGCTTGGCGCAGCATATCTCCTTCGGCATACCAAACACCTGCTTCATGTGGGTCAGGCTCGGCAGACGGTCCGCCATAGGAGTTTGGTGCATAGACTGGATCGGCGACCTTTTTGGTACGACCTGCTCCATCTTTTGAATAGCTGTGCACGTCAGCCTGCGGGCTGTTCACAGGTATTTCCTTATAATTCACACCCAACCTTGCACGGTGGGCGTCCGCATAGGCGAAGCCTCGCGCCAGCAGCATCTTGTCCGGTGACAAACCAACGCCTGGGACGATGTTGTTCGGTTCAAAGGCAGCCTGCTCGATTTGAGTATGAAAATCTGTGGGATTCTCGTTCAATGTTAACTTTCCTACCTCGATCAGAGGGTAATCCGCGTGGGGCCAAGTTTTTGTCAGGTCAAACGGGTTGATCCGGTATTCCTTTGCGTCCTCGAACTGCATCACCTGCCATTTAAGCGTCCAACTTGGGTAGTTCCCTTCGGCAATTGAATTAAAAAGATCGCGGCGGTGATAATCACCATCCTGTCCAGCCATCTTATCGGCTTCTTCCTGAGTGAAATGGGCATTCCCGTCGCCGTGATCGGTATGGTAGTGAAATTTCACCCAGAACCGCTCGCCTTCGTCGTTGATCAAAGAATATGTGTGACTGGAATAGCCATTCATCTCGCGCCATGTCTTAGGAATGCCGCGGTCGCCCATCAGATAGGTGACCTGGTGCGCACTCTCGGGCGACAACGTCCAGAAATCCCACTGCATATCATGGTCGCGCATGTTGTTGTCGGCACGACGTTTCTGACTGCGAATGAAGTGCTGAAATTTCATGGGGTCGCGGATGAAGAAAACCGGAGTGTTGTTGCCTACCATGTCGAAGTTGCCATCTTCGGTGTACATTTTAACCGAAAATCCACGCGGATCACGCCACGTATCTGGGCTGCCGCGTTCGCCAGCCACGGTAGAAAACCGCATCACCACGTCACATTTCGCACCCGGCTGAAAAATCTTTGCCTTGGTATAGGCTGATACGTCCGCCGTCGTTTCGAAAGTACCGAACGCGCCTGAACCTTTGGCGTGGGGCTGGCGTTCTGGAATCCTTTCGCGATTGAAATTCGCCATCTGCTCAAGCAGGTAATGATCGTTCAAAACGATCGGGCCATCGGGGCTTACTGTCAGCGAATGCTCATCGCTTTGTACGGGGACACCTGCGTCGGTAGTGGTGGGCGGGGTTTTCTTATCAGCTGACATGATTCACTCTCGGTCTGTTTGTCTCTATTCCTTGAGTAACGTGCGCGCGCCTGTTCCGTTCCTATGGTTTTCTGCACAGCTTCATCATTATCCGAAGACTAACACCGCCTTCTGTACGCAATGCCCTGTTCCCACTCCTTAAAGAGTGCTGCGGAAATATCCCCGTAAGCGTGCAGAATTTTTCGTACAAAATTCTTAAATGAAGCCTAGAGCAGCGCCGCACCTTACCATTGCGGCCCAGAGCCGACCTCATCTTAAATTCCTAATAATACGGCGCGCGCAACGACCCTGCGGTTCACTGAGTGTGCAAGATCAGGCAATGGAAAAACTCAGATTGTGCAGGACGTTGCAGTCATTTGCGATCACAGGAAAGTTGGAGCGCGACAGCAAGCGACGTGAGATGAAAGCTGTCTGACAGGCTCCGGTGCTTAAGCAGCCGCGGCAGAGCCGTACGCAACGGTCAGCAAACTCTTCAAGCCCGTATTCAGGCTTTTACGGCAAGGTCAAATTACTAAGTGAGCTTGGACAAACACGAGGTAGCTTGCCCGCTCGAAAGACAGCCACTCGGGAGGACAATCGTAAATGTGGAACCAGATCCAGGTTTTGACTCACAGGTCAAAGTTCCCTCGTGCCGTTCTGCAATTTGTTTACAGGTGGCCAGTCCAAGACCGGTCCCTTCGAAGTCACCCTGCCCGTGCAGCCTCTTGAAGGGTTCGAATATTAGCTGGAGGTAATCCGGCCCTATACCAATGTCGTTATCTGACACTTTGATCACACAACTATCCGCGATTTCCGTTGTGGAGATACGTATTACAGGCACATCGGACCGGTTGTATTTGATCCCGTTCCCAATCAGGTTTTGCAAAAGCTGTTCTATCAGTGGTGGACTTCCCCAAACGGAGGACAGCGTATTCTGACATGTCACTTTTGCACGTTTCTCTTTAATAACTGCCGCCAGATTTAAGCACACATGTGTTATCTTCTCGTTCAAGTCGATTTTGTCGAAAGTCGGAGGCGCGCAATCAACGTCGGTATAGGATTTGAGCGCAAGGATCAGAGCATCCATCCGCTGGGCACCCGCATTAATGAACTCCAGCATCTCTGCGTTCCCCGTAGCGATGGCTTCAGGCAGATCTTCACTCAACATCCCGATTGCGTCACTGATCGCTCTGAGCGGCGCGCGAAGGTCATGGACGATAACCTGCGCAAAGGTCTGGAGGCTTTCTTTTTGATCCCTGATCTTGCGACGCAGTCGCGGGCGCTCCATTGCATTCGAAATTGCGCGCGTCAGGCTTGCCACCGACAACGCATCTTTCACCAGATAATCTTGCGCGCCCGCCTTCAGAGCCTTAACAGCAATAACCTCATCGCCCTGCCCCGTGACCATCACAACCGTCGCCATGGGGTCGCGCTGTAAAAGTTTCTGAAGCACCTTCAGGCCATCGCGGCCAGGCAGTGAGTAATCGAGCAGGAAGCAATCGATAGGGGTATTGTCTTCAAGCTTCGCGTGACAGGTCGCTTCGTCTACTGCTTCCAAAACCGGTGCGGTGACTTCCGGTATTTTGGCGAGTAGTCTCTGCATCGTTTCTCGGTCGTCTGGAATATCATCGACGATTAGAATGTTTAGCGACATATGAAACTCATCTTGGCAATAACGCGACCTGAAACCAGTATTCGTGCAGCCGGTCGATGGAGGCAGCGAATTCTGTCCAGGAAACAGGTTTCGGGATATAGGTGTTGGCACCGGCGCGATAACAACCGTTAATGTCTTCGTTTGCTGCCGAGGTGGTCAACACAACGACAGGCAGTTTGCATAGGACCGGATCACCTTTCACCCGTGACAGCAGCTTGCGCCCACATAGCCCGGGCATGTTGAGGTCAAGAAGAACCAATCCAGGTTGTGGTGGGTCATTCGGCGGGGCGTATTTGCCCTCTTGCCGCAGATATGCCCATGCGTCCAATCCGTCACGGCAACGCGTGATCGGATTGGAGAGGTTCTTGTTCTTGCGCAACGCACGTTCGGTTGCTTCGAAATCGTCGTCATTGTCCTCGACAATCAGGATGGTCGGGCTGGAACGGCGCTCAAACATGGCGCATCTTCGGTCCCGATGGGACCATTTTTGCGGCTGGTTTCTCTGCTACGGACGCAAAAGAAAAGTAAAACGTGCTCCCCTGTCCGGGTACGGATTGCAACAGAATTCGGCCATTATTATTCTCGACGACCTTCTTTACAAATGCGAGGCCCGCACCCGAGCCTGCTCCGTAGCTTTCAGGCTGGTTCAACCGTTTGAACATGCGAAACGCGTCCTCGTGGAACTCAGGATCAATCCCGATGCCGTTGTCTCGAACGTAATATGCGTTTTACAGCTTTCTACCTTGCACACTGACTTCATCAACGAAGCCGATTGCTATTCGTTTTTGATCAGAGTCGTTGTACTTGAGACCGTTAACAATCAAGTTTTGCAGAATGGTTGCCATGTCGGGCGGACTGACCTTGAGTTTCGGCAGTGCTGTTTCGATTACGATTTCTGCGTTCTTCTCTGCCAAAAGTTCCAGCAGCGAATTTTTGACTTCAGCCACCGCGCCTGCAGGATCGATTTCCTCATGTGCCACGGTGCCGCCAATTCGCGAATACTTAAGCAGTGTCGAGATTAATCCCTCAAGCTGGTTGCAGAGCTCCTGCATGCGGCAAAGCCGGCGCTGCGCATCTGGCTGTAGCGTATCAGCATGATCTTCGACATGGAATCGGGCCTGATTGGAAATCCCACGCAAAGGTGCCTTCAAATCATGCGAGGCGATAAACGCGAATTCGCTGAGCTTGTCCCGCGCTGCCCGCGCGTCAGCTGTCTGAGCCTGCCCAAGCGCAATCTCTATTTCCTTGCGGGCCATTTCCTGTCGGCTAGGCATTGTCAGGAACATCGGCAACAGACGCGCCAATTGAATGGCGGTATAAATTGAAACAGCTGCTGTTCCGAGCTTGATCACACCTTGGATACCATAAGCGGGAAACCACAGCGTTATAAGGCCAGCGAGATGACTGAGCGCACAAGCCGTGATGAAGGCTGCGAAGAGTCGCGCCAACTGCGGGTCCATAAGGTCTGGACGGCTTTTAACCGCTTTTACAATGATAACGGGGATCGCCAGATAGGCTGCGGAGATCAAGAAATCCGAGACCCCGTGCATGATGAGAAGATCAGGCCGCCAGAGCAGACAAACTGCATGCGGCACAAACTGCGCAGAGCTGAAAAGTTCAAAGATGTAATCAAGCATGCTGGCTGTTCCTAATCGAGAGACAGTCTTGAGCTCATATACTTGGTGTTATTTGCTTAAGAAGTGGTCAACAACTTACCCTGTGCGCTGATCCACCCCACTCTTACGGCTCAGATCAGCGCGTTGCTTGAGGCGTGACAGCCAGCGAACTCTCGCAATACGGTGCATGCCAAAATTGACAGCACTTCTTGAGTCCATCAATTTGAAAACACGTCAAATGTATCGTCACACCAAAGGGCAAAGCAGAAGGCTATGATGTTCAGAAACAATTCCAGAATAAGAACTGCTTGGGCGTTCGTAATCTGTATGTTTGGTACGGCCTTGATAGATCATGCTCTTCTAGCGCTTAAACCCAAGTTGACCTCAGCAGGAGACGGGCGAATAGACACTGCACAGCTGGAAAGGCTTCAGCAGTTCTTAAACGTGAAGCCTTTCGCTGAAGTGTCTTTGATCACTGCAATCGCGTTCGTGGCTTTTTATTTGAGCCGGCCGAACGGTTTTCGGAAAAATGAATACCCGCTGATACTATTGGTGATTGCCAGTATGACTCTGGGCCGATCCATCCTTGGAATTGGCGAAGGCTTTAGTACAGATTTCCTGTTGACCGCTCTCCCCGGCACGATAATCGGGTTCGTCGTTTTTGGCTTGGTTCGAACAAGCCGCTCCATTCCGTAGAAATATACTCGATTACGCCTTCCGAGACCACATAACATTGGCCTGATCTGTTGCACCGTGTTGAACAGGTTCCGACTTTTGCACGCAGTGTGAGGATTGCAGGGCCTGAAAAAGTCACTTCTGCAATGCTCTCCGACGGTATTTGTAAAGCATGCGTCTAAATGCTGAAGCCAGGAACTACCCACCAAACTGGAGGGAAGTGGCGGAGACGAAGTCCTTTAGGTTGACTTCGAAAAATGAAAATAAATGTAAATTAAAAGCACATTATTGGCCTTCAGCATTCTTGGCTGTGTAGCTATTTGTGTAGCAGATGCTTGCGTAATCTCAGCACACTTGACCTTTGGAAATTCAGCAACCTGCCAATGGTCTTTGACAATTCCGAGATGGGCTTGCACCAACGAAGTCGAGGTCGATACAAACGGCCCAAGGCGGCCACTGGCATGATAGCGTAGAAGCTACGGGATATGATGACTACTCTGCCGGACCTTTCGGACCTTCGCCGCAGCAGCATCAATGTCAGGTTCAGCGCGTCGTTCAATAAAACGTAGTTTTTTGGCTGTGACAATCACGGCATTTGGGACTCGGAGCTCTATCTACGCGCTAGTATTACCATCTGCGTCCATTGTTCTAATTGGTCCTCTTACGCCCGTCTTAACTGAACATGCGCTAGGTTCTCAGAGCGATCTGAATGGAGTGGCTCCGCCAAATCATGCTTAATTACGTCTGTCTTAAACCTCTGGACTAGCTCCTGCAGGCGGGTCGCATCAAGCTTCAAAGTCTGGCTCGCGGCAGTCGCCTCCTCAGCCATAGCGGCATTCTGCTGTGTGACTTGGTCAAGCTGTCTAACCCCAATGTTAATTTCGCTTAGTCCTACTGCCTGCTCTGACGTACCAGTCGACAGCTCACGAACCAGCTCAGAGATTTTCACCACGCGCTGAACAATAGTACTTAGGGCGGTCCCTGCACCACCTACAAGATCGACGCCACGGTCCACTTGAGCTGTACTGCTGGTAATGAGTGTTTTGATCTCTTTCGCGGCTTCCGTAGAACGTTGTGCCAAGGCTCTGACTTCGGATGCAACAACGGCAAAGCCTTTACCCGCTTCACCTGCGCGTGCGGCTTCTACGCCTGCATTCAGTGCCAGCAGGTTGGTTTGAAAGGCGATATCATCGATGACGCCAACAATTTGGGAAATCTGCTCTGACGATGTTTCTATTTCAGTCATGGCCGAAATAGCATCCCCGACGACTTCCCCACTTGCCTCAGCTTCAGCCTGTGCTTCATTCACAATTTTTTCAATAGTTTTACCACCTTCAGCTGCTGATCTGACGCTTGCGGTCATTTCATCCAATGCTGCCGCTGTTTCTTCTAGTGTGGCAGCCTGGTTCTCTGTCCGACCGGAGAGTTCGCCGGAAGCCGAACCAATATCGTTTGCGCCATTCCCTATGCTATTGGCCGAATTGATAACGTCCTGCATTGCAGAGTTGAGGCCGTTTACGGTTTTATTGAAGTCATTCCTTAGTGTTTCATAAGCTGGCGGGAATTGGGTGTGAATACTTGCTGTCAGATCGCGCTGTGCCAAACGGGACAAGTGAAGACTGAGTGTTTCGACAACCTCTTTCAAATCATGATCATGCTGTTTCTGAACCGCTTCAAGATCAGATTTTTTCTGTAAGGATGTCTGAAATACGTCCAGTTTCTTTGCAATGGTGCCGATCTGATCAGTTCTTTCCGTATAAGGAACGATTTCAGTAAAATTACCGGATGCTACGTGTTCGATTCTGGTGGCGATGGCTGTTAACGGCTTCAACAAGATTGAGATTATATATCCCAGCAAAATTGAGCCACTAATCATAAGCGCGCTAGCTACTAACAAACTTAGTTTTCGAGCTTCGGCCATCGTTGCTTCAATCGTCGTTTTATCCACGCCAACGTACATAATACCAACCACGTCACCAGCACCATCCAACAGCGGTTCATAGATTGTCAAATAGGGCCGCCCGAGAATGTTTGCTTCACCTCTGAACGTCTCATTGTTCAATATCTTCGCCCGCACAGGGCTAGATTGCCCAAGCGCTGTTCCAATGGCCCGGTTGCCGTCAGGCTTGATGATATTCGTACTTCTCCGGATAAAGTCATTCTCCGCCGCATCCCACACAAACAATGTTGCGGTCTCTCCAGAGATCGCACCGACTCGGTCGATAAGTTCATGGCTTTCAAAATCTGGAATACTGTCCCATGATACTGTCGAGACGTTTCCCAAGCTGTCATATGATATGGCAATATCGTCATAGCTATCAGAAAAGACAGAAGTAAGAATACGCAGACCAGTATCTTGTTGTTCTTGTGCTTTTTGTAGAAGGGCATTCCTTTTACTGCTGTCTGCTATGACAAACATCATCACGACAAGGCATGTCGTAAGTAAAATGGAACTTGCAACGAGGCTGCTTCGGATAGAGAATTTGGGCATCATACTCCGCATTTCTGTGCTCCAGAGTGTTACAATACCTCAGTAAGGTGAGAATCTTTAAAAGAGGTGAAAGTCCATTTGGTAGTATGTTATCTTTCGACTACGCATCGCATTGGTCCGCTAGGTGCCATTGCTCAGGGTTTCCCGCGCACTTTTCTTGAGCTACATGGTCGACGCAAGGATATCGTTCCTAAGGTCCTCCTACTCGATGCAATTAGGAACATCATGTTTTGTCTGCCTCACATTAGCCGGCATTCATGCATCCATGCAGCATCGGTCAAGATGGGCTCAAAGCCGACCTTCGCTGCACTTGCTTACAGAATTTTCTGTTCAACTGGAGGGCGAGAGGCGGGAATGCTGACGCATGAACGTTCACTTCGAACGAGCCAATGGCAGCTAATTGTTTGCACAGCGGGCAACCTTTTGACTGCCCGCTGTGGTCTTGCCTATAAAATGGCTACTTATTGATTTGACACCAATCATGTTTCCTTCCGCGTCTCGGCATAAAAGAACCCAGCCAAAATCGCCGATAGAGAATTTTGCACTTACAACTGAACCGCCAGTTTTAACCGCACGCCCTTGTGTTGCGGCGCAGTCTTCTACAATGAAGTACACAATTATCCCTCCGACACCTGGACCACCATGCGCCGCTTTGCTCAGGGCACCGCCCGCGCCATAGGCGCTCATTTCGGCTGGAAGGCTCATCATTTGTGATGCACCAGTGGGATAACCCATTGGTTCGAGTTTAGAGCCCAGAATTGCTTCACAAAGGGCCACTGCCCGATCCAGATTGGCTAATTGAAGATCGAACTATCCGACAGCAGTCTTTCTAATCACAGCTGTTTTTTCGATTTGCATACAAAGAGTTGGAGAGGTTTTGCTTACGTGGCTATGCTCTGCGGATTTTCATCAGCATCAATGGTGCTTTCTAAGTGCCAGATCTTGGACACAATCTGCCAGCCTTCAGCGCCGCATACAAAACCTAGGTGATCGACGAACACGGATTGGTGCGCGCGGATCCGAATTTTGACGGTGGCGCTGATCGGGGACAGAAAATCGACCATCAGGACCTCGGCCTCGCGCGGCTGGTCAACGCTGGCGGGGGAAACACGGCCTGCAACATCGCGGCTGAAACTGTCGATCGGCTCGACAAAAACGGTGCCATTGTCGGCATCGAACAAGCTGGATTGCGGATGGAAAACTTCACCCAATTTGGCGGTGTCGCACTCGTGGATCGCGTCAAAGTAGGTTTCGATTGCGGCGAGAAGGTCAGCGTGGATTGTCATCGTATGTCTCCGTTTCAATGTGATGGCCTAGGCTTGCCATCTTTGAACAAATCGCGATACTGGCATTATAGACAAGGTGCGGTCGGATTCTGCCAACATGACAAAATTTGCCTCTCTCCCTCAAAAACACCCGCTTGTGTGCGCCATTGCCTATGACGGGTTGTGCACATTCGAGTTTGGAATCGCCGTCGAGCTTTTCGCACTGCCACGACCCGAATTCGACAATTGGTACAAGTTCGCCACCGTGAAGGCCGAGCCAGGCCCCATTCGCGCCGTGGGCGGCATTACACTAGACGCGGAAGACGATCTTGGCCTTTTGCAAGCCGCCAGCCTGATCATTATTCCGGGATGGCGCGGCGCTGATACGCCTGTTCCAGAAGACTTGTGCGAGGCCCTACGTGCAGCTTACGGGCGTGGCGCGCGCGTTGCATCTATCTGCTCGGGGGTTTTTGTATTGGCCGCCGCAGGGCTGTTGAACGGCAAATCCGCGACAACACACTGGCGATATACGGAAAAGCTTGCCGAAGATTATCCCGACATCACCGTCGATCCCGACGTTCTGTTTGTTGAGGCCGAGCGTGTGTATACCTCTGCTGGATCAGCGGCTGGGTTGGATTTAGGGCTGCATATCATCCGACAGGACTTTGGTGCGCGGGTTGCCGCATCCGTGGCACGACGCTTGGTCCTGCCCGCCCAACGCGACGGTGGCCAGCGGCAGTTCGTGCCCCGCCCAGAACCAAAGGTCCGCATGGGATCTGGCTTGGCCGCTCTTCAGGATCATATCCGTGCATCGATTGACGAAGAATGGCCGATTGAGCGTATGGCCAGTTTCGCCGCCACAAGTGGCCGCACATTGTCACGGCGTTTTCATGAAGAAGCAGGGACAACCCCGCTGAACTGGTTAAAACTGGAAAGGGTGTCGCGCGCGGCGGAGTTGTTGGAAAACAGTTCTATTCCGCTGTCTGATGTATGGGAAAGCTGCGGCTTCGGCTCTGCAGAGACCTTTCGCCGCGAATTTCGCAAATCGATGGGGGTTCCGCCCGCCCGATACCGCGAACGTCTGGGTGCCCCCTGAAAAGCAAAGCAAAACGATCGCTCGGCCTTAGACGCGGCTCTCAGCCATTAAACACCCGCATTATCAGGAACCACCAAACCGGCCGTATGGGCGCAACGCCGCATCGGTCAAGATAGGCTCTCTGCCGCGGTTTGATCGATTGCAGCATTTTACTCATCAGGTTCCGCAGCTCCCAGTAAGCATGGCGCCGACCGGACATTCACCCATGGTCGCCGCGCCGCAGCGGCCCCGAAGTGGACATCTACAAGTAAACACAGCAATTTATTGACCAATGTCCATTCTTCGAACTTAGCGGGCAGCAATACGACCATATTGTTTGCAAACGGGTATGACCTGTGTTCAGTGTGGCCAACTACTGCTCCGACGCCTTTCGTGTCTGATAGAGGGCCGTAGGTTCGAGGCATCTTTCAGCCCATTTGGCCAGTTCTTCGATACAAACAGATCTTTGCATCCTTAATCCGAAACGAGGAGATACTAACATGAGCACTACCGGCAAACAGCTATTCACCACATTAGAAAGCGACGGCACGCTTACCGTCGCCATCGAGGATGCCACCTTTCCAGATCCTACCGGCAATCAGGTACTTGTGAAAATGGAAGCGGCGCCGATCAATCCGTCAGATCTCGCCATTCTTGCCGGTGCAGCTGATTTGGAAAATGCCGAATATTCGCCTGGGAAATATGTCGCCAAGATGCCCGAGCCGTTCAATGCAGGGTCCAAAGCGCGGCACGGTCTGAAACTTCCCGCCGGAAACGAAGGCGCGGGCACTGTGATCGCGACGGGTGACGGCGACAAGGCCAAGGCGCTGATGGGCCAGCGCGTTGCCTGCGTTCCGGGCAATGCCTACAGCCAGTATTGTATTGCCGAGGCCGGAATGTGCCTCCCGCTCGGCGATCATTCAGCCGAGGACGGCGCCAGCGCCTTCGTCAATCCCATGACCGCCTTGGGTTTTGCCGAAAATGCAAAAATGGACGGACAGAACGCGATCCTTCATACGGTCGGAGCCTCCAACTTAGGCCAGATGCTGACCCGTATCTGCAAAGAGGACGGCATCGGGCTGGTCAATATCGTGCGCAAAGAGGAACAGGTTGCATTGCTCAAAGAGCTTGGCGCGAGCCATGTCGTCAACTCTTCGGATGATGACTTCATGAAACAACTCAAGTCCGCCATCGACGATACCGACGCCTTCTATGGGTTTGATCCCATTGGTGGCGGGAAATCGGTCGATACTGTTTTCAAGGCTATGGAGCAGGTCGCAGTGACCAAGATGACCGAGTATTCACGCTACGGCTCAAACCAGCAAAAGCGCATGTTCATCTACGGACGTCTCGACACTGGCCCAACGACCTTGTCGCCCAGTTTTGGTTTCGGCTGGACCCTGTCCGGCTGGCTCCTGTTCCCGTTTCTTCAATCTGCCGGAACGGAAACGGTGGGGCGGATGCGCAAGCGCGTACTCGAAAATCTGACGACGACTTTTGCCAGCAGTTACAAGAAACGGGTCGATCTCGAAGAGATGCTGACAAAGGAAGCTGTCACCGAATACCGCGCGATGAGGACAGGCGAGAAATACCTCGTCATGCCTTGGAAGTAAGTATTTGTTAGCAGGTCGAGAAAGGAGTAGATCGGGTGGTCTGAAAAGTCATCCGATCTCTCTGGCGACCTCCTGGGCGATCTTCATAATCGCACGGAGCCGCGCGGTTGGCTCGGGACCGCGCCGGGTGATGGACCAAAGCTCATAGTACCTTCGATGCGGCAGAGAGACGATTTTCAGCCGGTCGCGCTCAGAGAATGCCTCAATCCCGCTGCGTGGTAGCAGAGTGTAACCGATGCCCTCGGCCACTGGCGAAGGGATCTGCCCGATCTGGTTTACAAAGGTCCGCACGGTCATCCCATCCGACCCCGTAAACGCTTCCGGAAAGTTCAACGACAAGAGATCATCGGCATAGGCGAAGCCGTCGGGATGGGCGACAAATCCACGATCTTCGAGGGACTGGAATGTGACCGTCTCATCAGAGGCATCGTCAGGCAGGATCAGGCACAGCTCTTCGCGTCCAATCGATTGGGCATTGAGGCGGGAATGACCCGTATCCTGCCCCACAACACCCAGATCAAAGCGTCTATCCAAAACACCTGACACAACGGTATCTTGCGGGGCGGCTTCCAAATGGATCAAAAGCCGCGGCGCGTCCTTCATCAGCGCCAGAAGGCGTGGGTAGAGCAGCTGGGCGAAACTGCCCGAACAGGCAATCCGCACCTCTCCTACTTCGGGATCATCGGCCATAATGGTATCGCGGAGTTGCCGCTCTTCTGCTCGCCGCGACAGTCCAAGGTCGCGCACCGCCTCGCCTGCGGGCGTCAGGGTAAAGCTTTTGCCCTCTCGCGCGATCAGGCTCTGGCCCACCTGTTCCTCAAGCTTGCGCAAATGCTGTGACACACCCGGCTGAGTCATGTTCAACTTCTCCGCCGCGCGGGTGAAATGCCCGGTCTCGGTCAGGGTGGCAAATGTTTCGAGCCATGTCGCGTTAAGCATTTTGATTTCAATATATTATCATAGTTATCAAATATGATAATTTCACAACCTGCACAGCCTTGTCTATCTCTTCTGCAACACAGCAAATAAAGGATTGAACAAATGGCTCCTACACCACGCACATTCTCCCATATCGGCATCTCCGTCCCCGACCTGGACGCCGCTGTCAAATTCTACTCCGAGATCATGGGTTTTTACGTGATCATGCAGCCCAGTGAAGTGACCGAAGACGACAGCGCCATCGGCGTTATGTGTACCGACGTCTTTGGCCCCGGCTGGGATCGCCTACGGATCGCGCATCTGTCGACTGCCGATGGCATCGGTTTCGAGCTGTTCGAGTTCAAAGGCAACGAGGCGCCCGACGACAATTTCGCCTATCGCCGACACGGAACGTTTCACTTCGCGGTGCAGGACCCGAACCTTGAGGATCTTCTGGAAAAAATCCTTGCCGCCGGTGGCAAGCAGCGCATGCCCGTCCGCGAATACTTTCCCGACGAAAAGCCGTTCCGCATGGTTTATGTCGAGGACCCGTTCGGCGTCATCTTCGAGATCTATAGCCACAGCTATGAGTTGACCTATTCCGCAGGTGCCTATTCGTAAGACAGACATCGCCCGATCCAAGCGCCCGCTCTCTTCGGACTACCCGATCTAGTTTGCGGGCGCAGAGATTGTATGCAATCCGCCCTTGGTGCGGGGAACGCAAACGGCTCAAAGCGGACCTTCGCGAATTAAGCAAGTTCTGCGACGCGGCTTTCCTAAATCGGACGTTAATCGCCACTCGCTGCGCCTCCTTTGTTACGGTGTAACAAAGGATTGGTCATTTGTTTTTCTGGACTTACCCTGTGCAGGGCACACTGAGCCTCCCCCTTTGAAGTGGTCCGCCCCTATAGTTAGGAAAGCGGAGGACCAG
>CAJXSZ010000019.1 GCA_913060815.1 uncultured Sulfitobacter sp.
CGAGATTTCTGCCTGTCTCGTGGGCTCGGAGATGTGTATAAGAGACAGTCTATACACTGTCTGCTCCAAAATTTGAGGCAGCTGGCCAACAACTCCGGCAAATCGTGACAGAATGGGATGACTTCTCCCCAGCTCAAGTCGTCCTTGCAGATTGGCATAGTCTTGCGGTTGGGCAAGGATGGTCGCAAGACGTCCAAGCGGATTTTCAGCATATTGAACGGCATCTGAATAATGCCATAGAAAATGACCGCCGCAACGGACGTGCCTTGGCGATGTTGGGGCACAATATGGCCATCTACGCGCGCCACCCAAATCAGGCACTTGCCCTATTCGACGAAGCGCTTTCTGTTTCACCCGGTGATGCGGAGACATTGATGTGGACCGGCCCCACATTGGCCTTTACCGGTCAAGCAGTTGAGGCCATCGCAAGGTTGGAACAAGCAAAAGCACTCAACTTCGAGAACCCTTTGGGTTTCCGGTACGATCATTTTCTCGCTATTGCATATTTTGCAGCTGACCGCATGGAAGAGGCGGCCCAAATGGGCCTTGCGTCTGCGGTGCGGAACGGACGCTATGTGTCCAACCTCCGCGTCACAGCAGCAGCCAGCGCTGCCATCGGAAAACTCGACACAGCCCGCGAAATGACCGCCCGTGTTCTGGCCATCGAACCTGATTTCCGTGTGTCAAAGCTGGTTGCTGATCATCCATTTCGTGATCCTGCACAACGTGCACTCTATGGCAAATTGCTGGTGCAAGCGGGCCTTCCAAACTAGTCTGCACAGCTTCCCGTATTTCCACCTTTTTCCATCGACACAACGGCTTGACGGTAGCTTGACGGACGAGCCGTTAGGTTCTTTCCAAGAACCGATTTTGTGGAATTGATGGAGAATAAGAATGTTTGGCTTTCTTAACGGCGGCATGAACGGCGGGATGAATGGTGGGATGAACGGCGGCATGAATGGCGGGATGTACGGTGGAGCAGGATCCGGGTCATCCTCCGCTGGATCCAGCAGCCTGCCATTTGACAGCCTGCTAGAGCTAAACGACTTTGAGACAGCCCACCTACCCACCGGCGTCGCCTTTCCCAAGGCAAGTTGGAGCCCGGATCTGCGTGCGCAACTTATCTTGGGCGAATTCGCCAGTACAAATTGGCGTGAACACGATGACGTAAAAACAGAGATTGGCGAGCTGTGGCAGCATATCGACGGGTTTCAAATTGCGCCCCCGTCGCTTGAGCATCCTGACAACATCGAAGCCGAATTGTCCCACTTGCTCGAACGCCGTGCCTTTGATCGCAACGGGGCGCGGATGAACGAGATCGCGCATCAAGCTGATCATTCTATGGATTACTGGACCAATTTGCTGTCACTGACACCCTCCAACAAACCTGCGACGATGACCTTGATGTCATCGGGATTTGCGATTGGCCAAATGGTTGGCATGTATTTCAAGGACTTCTTTTCGCGTGCGAGGCCATCGCATTATTTTCCCGCTTTGATGACGGTACTTCCCACGCCAAACCATCCATCATTCCCGTCCAACCACGCATTGCAGAACGAACTTGTCGGGCTCCTTGCGCTGCGTTGTTTGCCCGATGAATTGCAGGCCTGTTACGGTGACGCAATCCGGTCGTTAGGATACAGGATCGGGGAAAACCGCGAGATCGCAGGCCTGCACTTCACCCAAGACTCGGATGCGGGGCGGCAAGTCGCACATTGGTTGGACACCAACTACATTGGCAATCTGGACACCGTGCAAACCATCGTCGCCGAGGCGCAGGCCGAATGGCAAGCAAGCGGACACGTCGCTGCACGCAATCTGCCATACCTGAACCAGATCAAGCCCGGCAGCACCTTGCTGCCGGCAGCTCCCGCACCAGCTGCGCCAGATCAGGAATAGTCACATGAACATTTCATTCGGAAGCAGAGCACCAAGCAAAGACGCTGTTGATACCATTCGTACCGCGCGCACCCCAAGGGCAACACCGCGATCAGGCGGCATGCCGACGATTACGGCTCCCATGCCGCCCGAAGAGATACGCCTTGATCAGTCCTTTGGACATCAATGGCCAGCGCGGGACCAATTCGGGCGCGGCACATGCGTCGCATTCGCGACCATCGCCGCGGTCGAGCTCCTACAAGCCCGCAGCGCCGATATGCCACCAGAACGCCTCTCGGAGCAATTCTTGCATGACACCATCATTCATATGCACCCCTTGGGTGATGCCGCTGCTGCGGAGGTGCCCGAGGGTGGTGTGCTGCTGCATCAGGCATTGAGTGCGGTGCAGAAGCACGGTGTGTTCGACGCAAAAATCGCGCCTTACAAACCTGCAGGTATCGGCTTCAATCATGAACCGGAAAAAATGGCTGAAGTGCTCAATACAGGAACCGGCAACACTGTCGACATCCACGCCTATGGCACGATTGGTGACGCCCCAGAGCTGAATGTCGCCAGTGTCGAGGCAATCGCACCGGGCGAACAGACCGCTGAAACGCTCCTATCATTTTTGCGAGCAGATCTACCCGTAGCGGTTGGGCTTCCATTGTTTCGGCACGCGAGCGGTCTGAGCAATTGGACCACGCCATCTGCCATTCGAAGTGGCATCATCTTGTGCCCCGAAGACGCCGGTGCGCCCACGTTTGAGGGGCCGCGTACTGACGGTCATGTGGTTTGTGTTACCGGCTTCATACCCGATCCTGCGGAACCGCTGGGCGGGTGGTTCGTTTTCCGCAACAGCTGGGGGCTGGAATTCGCGTCGCATGCAAATTTGCCCGATAGCAGACAGATGTCTGGCACCCGTGGCTACGGCCTTTTGTCTGCCACGCATGTGAACAACTACTGCTGGGAATACCTTGTACTTAAGTCGAAGGATCCAGAGGGGACAGCGTAGTGTAAATATTGGCCAATTGCTGTGACGATGCTGCCATTCGGGGCAGAAGGTCCAATGCTCTATCTTTGCGACAAGCTGCTGAGGAGAACTAGAGATCCTGAAGAGCGGCACCCGCAACGCACGGGCCGGACTATCCTTCACCCGACGACACTTAATGTCTCACTCTGAGGCCGCGTTGGCCTCGTTGGTGCATCTGGCTCTGGCGAATCCACGCTGTGACTTGCGCTAATCGATTTTCTTGGCGCTCGATTCGCTGCGCTTGTTGGCATTGCACTGCCGAGAGGCTGAGAGCGCCCTTGATATCAGAACCGCCACTACAGATCAGGCGGAGCTGTTTGGGGTTCTCAAAGTCGCAGAGGGTGACCTGTGCAACAGCCCGTGGGGGTGGAGCCGAAGGTGCAGCAACGCTGTATCATCGCCATGGCCCTCATAGGTGCGAAGTGCATAGCAGATCCGCTCATAGTCGCAGTCGAATACCCCTCGCAGGGCACCATATCGCAGCATCCACGGGTAGATTTCTGATGAGCGGAACCGCTTAATATGTCCAGTTTCGCGGATTGGTTTAAGGCTGCTTAAAGCGATGTCGAACAAGCAAAATCTATCGCGTCTCCTCCAAAAGCTTTGCAAGCGAGATCAGGCACACAATGGCTTCTACCCAGGTTTTTATTGCGGTAAGTAGTATCTGTTTCTCGAAGTGGAGGCTGCAACTGCTTCAGCAGTTAAGCCCTGCACAGAACCGGAAGGTTGAGTTCTACAATGACTGGTTCAGACCAATTGCCCCGCACGTTGAGCGAGTATTACAGCCGCGCAAGGTCAGGCATGAGCCCGCACAACCGAGCCTATTTTTTGGCCGGTTCCGGCGATGAGCAGACAGCCGCCGCCAATGAAGCTGCTTTTCTGCAAGCTCAGGTCACACCTCGAATGCTTCGCGATCTGCGGGGCGGATCGACGGAGATGTCGCTGCTGGGACAAAAGCTTGCTGCACCCCTTCTGATTGCGCCCTTTGCCTATCAGCGATTGCTGCATGACGAAGGCGAGACCGCAACGGCCCGAGGGGCCGAGGCCCAGTCGATCAAGATGGTGCTGAGCGCACAGAGCAGCGAACCGATTGAGAAGGTGCGCGCAAACAGCTCCGGCAGTGACTGGTTCCAACTTCATTGGATGGGCGACAGGGAGAACACCCAAGCCCTTGCGCAGATGGCGTTGGCCGCGGGATATAACAGGTTGATCCTGACCGTTGATGCGCCTGTCCAAGGCGTGCGTGACCAAGAAATCGAGGCGCAATTTCAACTGCCGCCCGATGTCAGCGCTGTTAATCTCGCACAATTCACCCCTCCTCGCATCACGCGGCATGAAAATGCGCGGTCAGTCATTTTCGACCACATCGCCGAAACTCTGCCCACGTGGGAAGATGTCGTCTGGCTGATTGAAAGTCTACAGGCTCCGCTGCTGCTCAAAGGCATCCTGCACCCAGAAGATGCGGCGCAGGCTCAGCGGATCGGAGCGGCGGGGATTATCGTCTCCAACCACGGGGGCCGGGTTCTGGACCGTGCGCCTGCGACGCTAAGCGCCCTGCCTTCTATCATCGATAAGGTCGGGCCCGACTATCCTGTACTGTTGGACGGGGGCATCCGGCGCGGGGTCGACATCCTTATCGCGTTGGCCCTTGGGGCGAAGGCCGTTCTGGTCGGGCGTCCCATCGCCTGCGGCTTGGCCGTGGCGGGCGATCTAGGGGTAAGTCATGTGCTGAGGCTGCTGCGAGACGAGTTGGAAATTGCTATGCTACTAAGCGGTTGTGCCACGGTAGAGGACATCCACCGAGAGATGGTTCACCTGAAACTATAGCGCAGCGGGATGATGAGGGTAAATTGCTCACCATTCAGATAGTTTGGCGGCGTGGGCATTTTTTCCAACTGCTCGACTGTCTGCACGGCAGCCCCGTCAAGAACGTCCGAGCCGGAGCTTTGCGCCACCTGCGCCGATAGAATTGCGCCAAAGCGGTCCAGCGTAAAGCGCACCTGTACTTCGCCTTCGATCTTCTCACTGCGTGCTTTGGCCGGATAGGTCTTGGCGCCGCTGATCAGCAAGACGATTTTCTTCTGCCATTCGCGGATTTCTTCTGTCTGCTCTGCGGTCAGGCCTTCGCTCTCGGCCTTGGCCGTCTCGGCCTCAGTCTCGGCCTCAACCCCCGCGACAGACTGGTCGGAAGCTTGCCGGTCCTCTGCGCCAATCTGGCTTTCCGCATCGATCTGTTCGGGGTCTTGCTCAGTGGCAATCTCTTCGGCGACCTCTTCCGTATCGGCTTCAGGCTCAGGTGCGGCCACGCCGAATTTGAGACTGTCGTCGTCAACTTCGTAGGGAATCTGGCTCAGAATCGGCTGTTCGGCGGCCTTGGCGGCCTCCAAGACTTCAGGGCTTTCGGTGACAGTTGGCGCCTCACGCGCCTCAATCTGCGCCACGCTGTCTTCCTGCAATGCCGAGGGCGCCGCAATGATGTCGGATAAGTCGAACATCATTGCGCCAGTGATGCCCTCAGTCTTGGGCTCGGCTGGTTCTGCCACGACGGTCTGATCCAGCAACAGGACGGGAAGCCCTGCGTGCAGCGATCCGCTCAGAACAATTGCAGCGCCCCAAAACACCGGCCTGATGCTGCGTGACGCATAGGTCAGGCTCATTCTGACGCCTCTGGCTGTGGCATACCCGCCTCTTCTACGTTTTCGTCCAAGCCGACCAACCCGACCTTCAAAAAGCCGTCAGCGCGCAGAATGTTCATCACCCGCATGAACTCTCCATACGGCACAGACTTATCCGCCCGAATGTAGATACGTGTGTCGCGCTTTTGCAAAGTGGCAATGCCTACGTCGATATAAAGCCTATCGAGCGTTGTTCCTGTTTCGCCCACCGAAAGTGCGAGATCTTCGGTAATCGTGATGAATACAGGATCAGCGGGACGTTCGGGGGCTTCCGCCACTGCCACTGGCAGTTCCACAGGAATGTCGACAGTCGACAGCGGCGCCGCGATCATAAAGATGATCAGCAGCACCAGCATGACGTCAATGAAGGGGGTGACGTTGATCTCGCTGTTTTCGCTGAGATCGCCGTCGTCATCACCTCGCAGCCGCGCTCCCATGCTGCCTACTCCGCCGCTGGGGCCGAAACGGCACCCAGATGGAAAACAGGGCGGCTCTCAGCTGCCTCGGAGGTGGCGAGGTCCAAATCGCGCGACAGGGTCCGCTCAACCAACGCGCCAGCGTCTGCCAACATGACCTTGTAGCCCCCCAAGCCACGCGCGAGAATGTTATAGAAGATCACCGCCGGTATCGCCGCGACAAGGCCGATGGCCGTCGCCAGCAGCGCTTCGGCAATACCGGGAGCGACAATGGCCAGATTGGTGGTGTTGCTCTCCGAGATCGAAATGAAGCTGTTCATGATCCCCCAGACGGTGCCGAACAGCCCGACAAAAGGTGCTGTCGAGCCAACGATGGCCAACACCCCTGCCTCGTGCCCCATGCGTCTGGCAGCTCCGGCTTCGATCCGGGCAATCTCCGAACCGACACGCTCTTTGATGCCCGCCTTCAGCGCAGCCCCTTCGCCCGAGGCAGCGCGTTCGCGCTCGGCCGCCCGTACCATCTGACCCATGACGCCCTTGCGCTTGCGAAAGACTTCGCTGGCCGCAACAAGCGACCTCTTTTGATCCAAGGCGCGATATCGGCGGCGCAGTGCGCCCCGTTCCCATTGCAGGATCAGCACCCGTGTGACGAAGATCACCCAAACCAGCGCCGAGGCAAAGAGCAGCGACAGCATGACGCCTTTGACGACCCAATCCGCCGCCATGAACATGCCCAAGGGCGACATCTCGTCATGCTCTGCGTTCTCAAGCAACGTGGTGAGCGTCTCAATATCGAAGGCGACAGCGGGAGCGGCGACGACACATAGGGGGATGGCGATTAGGATTGTGGAAAGTTTCATTGTTCAGGTCTCGGCCCATGTGCGGATAAGGTTATGGTAGATGCCCGTGAGGCGCACCGTTTCGGGATCGTTTGCTCCGATGCTGCCGCTCAAGGATTGGATCGTCTGGTCCAGATCAAACAAGATACGACGGTTCGCATCCGAGCGGATCATGCTTTGCAGCCAGAAAAAAGACGACACACGTGCGCCGCGTGTGACCGGTGTCACCTCGTGAAGGCTGGTCGCGGGATAGAGGATCATATCGCCCGCAGGGAGCTTTACCGTCTGCGTGCCATAGTGGTCTTCCACCACAAGCGCGCCGCCGTCGTAATCCTCGGGCTCACTCAGAAACAAGGTCATCGACAAGTCTGTCCGCAGCCGTTCTTGGGTAAGTGGGTTCACGCGGATGGCGTTGTCGATATGAGAGCCGAATGTCTCCGCCTGCTCATACTTGTTGAACATCGGCGGAAGAATACGAGACGGCAGCGCAGCTGATAGAAACAGCGGGTCTTCTGTCAGCTTTTCCAGGATGAATTTGCCAAGCGTTTGTGCGGTCTCGGATGTGGGCGGCAGTTGCTGGTTGCGCTTGACCTTGGCTGATTGCGGACCAGCCGTGGCGGACCCGTCTTCCCAATCCGCAGCATCCAGATGTGCGCGCACTTGTCCAACCTCGTCTTTGCTCAGAACAGAGGGAATGGTAATCAGCATGGCTTTTCCTTGATTGCTTGCGAGCAGCCGTCAGGCTGCCCGCAGATTTTTATGGGCTCGTTCAGAATTTCATTTCGAGAGAAACAGAAATCTCACGACCCGGCGCGACATATGTAAACGGCGTGCCCGAACGGTAGGCCGCGTCATAGACGGTTTTGTCAGCGACGTTTGTGATACCCATCTTCAGCTTGGCGTTATCGGCAACCTCATATTCACCCAAAAGGTCGAAGGTCAGCGCATCGGGAATAGATCTGCCGTTTGCTGCAACGCTGCCCAAGTCGATCGACCCTTGGTAGTTGATCCGCCCACCAACCATCAGCTTGTCTGTAAGCTGGTAGGTCGCCAGAATGTTCAGCTGCTCGTGGGCTACATTTGCTACCGAAAGCCCGACGTTTTCACTGTCCGCACTACGCAGAACCTTGCTGCTCATGAAGTTGGCACCCCCGAAGAGATTCAGGCGCTCGGTCACTTTACCGGCAACACCCAACTCGAGACCCTGAATACGGTACTTCAATGTATCAGATGCCACAGCGGCGCCCCGTGGTCCAATATCTTCGCGCGCGTTGTCTTTGGTTGTCTGGTACAGCGCTGCGGTCAGCAACAAATCTGGCGTATAGCTGAATTTGGCACCCACTTCGAAGGAGGTGTTTTCCTCGGGTGCCAATCCAGCGCCGTTGTCGTCAAGGCCGCCATAGAAACCGCCGCCCGCTTCCAGTTCCTGACCCGCGGGGTTGGTCGACGTCGCGGCTGCTGCATAGACATTCAACCGGTCGGTGAGGGCATAGGTCGTGCCGAGGTTCCAGTTAAACATGACGTCATCGCGTGAAAGCGTATAGGCCTCCCCATTACTCACACCAGAGCGTTCAATGTCGTACATATCGACACGCAAGCCGCCGTTGACCTTCCAACGATTGGACAAGGTGACCGTATCGAGCGCATACAGAGATGTGGTTTTGACTGTGGTCGAGGTGACATCGGTGCCAAGCTCGGGCTGCTCACCGGACCAGCAGCCTTCGGCGATAGGATTGGGATTAATAGCGCTTACCGTACAGCCGCGTTGTCCCTCTGGCGGGAGATAGTCTTCGCTGCTCAGGTTGGAATAGCTCAGCTTATCAATTTCTTCGCGCGACATCGCCAGACCAAAGACATAGTTGTGCCCTACCCCGCCCAACTCTCCTTCACCGCTAAGCTCAAGCACATTCGCAAGGACTTCGGTCTCTTGGTTCCAGCTTTTGAAGCTGAGCCCGACTTGCCAGTCCTCTGGATTGGTGGAGCCGTTGTCGATCAGGCTGCTGGGGGCTGTGAGAACGTAGTCGTTCAGCGACCGCGAGGCACGGAACGTGTTGGTCAGCTTCATACCATTATCAAAGTCATACTGTGCTTTGGCTGTGGCAACAGTTTCCTCGTAAACCTGAAAGTCGCGCCCCGGAACACCGTAGAAAGTTTCGCGGTCGATTCCGAATTCGGTCACCGGACCAATCAAATTCAGGTCCTCGTTGTTCACATACGGGACGCCCCAGTCGGGTGTTTGTTCGATCTTGGTATAGCTCAAGTTCCCTTGGAAGATCAGCTGGTCAGTCGCTTGGACCTTCATCGCAAGCGCTGCACCCTTCCGGTCATCTATGACTTCGTCACGGCCGGCAACGCCACCATCTTGAAGCATTCCGTTAAAACGCAACTGCACGCGATCATTGATGACCTTGTTGGTGTCGATGGTCTGACGCACGGTGGACGCATCGGTTATGGTCGTAACACTACGGGTGAAATCAATGTCTTGTGTACCTTTGGAAATGACATCAACCGCACCACCAGTGGTGCCGCGCCCACCTACGGTACCTGCGGGGCCTTTTGCGACTTCGACCTGCTCGGTGTTGAATGTTTCCGCAACGCCGGTGCCCGGGCTGCGAACTCCATCTGTGTATGTATCGTTATTGGCCTTGAAACCACGAATATAGATGTTGTCCCCGAACGAATTACCACCTTCGCCAAAGCCGAGTGAGATACCCGGTGTGGAGCGTGCCAGCTCGCGGACACTGGTTGTGCCTGTGGTTTCAAGAACCTCTTGGGTGATGGCGGTGACGGTACGTGGATTGTCTTTAACAGGGCCAGGCATCCGGCTGTTCGCCAGAGTATTCGCTTTGAACGGTGCGTCGGGGTCTACATAGCTGCTGCCGCCCGCTGCCGCTTTCGCCTCTGCAAGCGCCTGCGCTTCTGCTGCCTGCAGCGCTTCGAGCTCTGCTGCTTCTTGCGCGGCACAAACGGGCGTTCCAGCCAAGGCTGGTGTACATACTGTCGGCGCTACATTCCGAGGCTTGGCGACACGTCGCGGTGCGGGTTTTGCCTTTACGGGTGCAGGCGCTGTTCTGGCGGGCTGAACAGGCGCTTCGGTTGTTTCGACTTCAACTGTAGGCAGGAGAATCGGGTCGGATGACTGCGCAGCCGCAGACGTGGACATACAGGCCATCGCCAAGGATGCACCGAAACCTCCCACAACCAAGGTGGATTTCCGGTGGGTTCTAGCCACGCCGCTCGTAGTTTCGGAAGTTTTTCGCATTTGATCCTCGCGATAAATAGTCAACATTTGTGCTGGCTACTCTGGAAGAGGTTCGCTTGCTTTGGTGAGCACGCATAATGGGATCATCCGACCAGATCAAGGCTTATCCGACAAAAATAGTCAGATTCATTTTCAGCGATGATGGAAGCGTAACCTTCGCGACTACTATAGGCGAAAGCGCAGTTGATAGGGCATTTCGCCAAAGCGATAACCTTTGTCTCGCAGTGCAGCTACCCGGCTCAAGATCGAAGCGCCATAGCCACCGCCGCGATCAGGTCGGCGCGCTGTATGGGCTTCATTAGCCGTATGTCTTCCGGGCGCAGACCGTTGCCGTGGACTGTGGCCTCGTTGGCATATCCAGACATGAAGACGACAGGAAGGTCGAACCGTATTTGACGAAGTTCCTTAGCCAATCCAGTGCCCTGCAATGTGCCAGGCATCACGATGTCGGTCAGCAACAGATCGAACGTCGGATCGGCCTTGAACACAGTAAATGCCTCGTCCCCCGATGCTGCCGCTGTAACGTCGTAGCCTGCCTTTTCAAGCGTACGCAGTAGCATATCGCGAACCGCTGGCTCATCCTCTGCAACAAGGAGCCGCTCCCCCTCAACAGAGGTCGGTGCCACGCGCGAGACCTGCCTGTCGGTTGGGTCATCGGGCGCATCGACAGCAGGAAAATAGAGCTTGAAGGTCGTCCCCTCGCCCAGCTCTGAATAGACCTGCACCGTGCCACCGGATTGCTCCATGAAGCCGGAGATCATCGATAGACCAAGACCGGACCCTGATCCGGTTGGCTTGGTGGTAAAAAACGGCTCAAAAATCGCCTCCAGATTGGCGGGCGCGATGCCTTCTCCGGTGTCACTGACAGCCAGCATGACATACCGACCTGGTGTCAGCTCTACTTGCCGTGAATCAATATAGGCGTCGTCAATTCGAACGTTTGCAGTTTCGATCGTCAACGCACCTTGCCCGCCCATCGCGTCTCGGGCGTTCAGAATCAAATTCAGCAATGCGCTTTCCAGCGAAGAGCGGTCCGCCTCGATCGGCCAAACCCCCGCCAGCAGGGACGTCTCGATAGACACGCTTTCTGGCAGTGCGCGCGCCATCCAGTTCTTGGATTCGCGCGCGATGACGTTCAGATCCAAGGTTTCCGGCTCCAACCGCGCCCGACGTGCAAAGGCCAATAGGCTTTTCGTCAGGTCTGCCCCCCGCAACGTCGCCGCGATCGCCGCTTCCCTTAGCTCCGCTCTAATGTCGGCATCGCTCTCTTCGCCGAGCAGTTCGAGATTACCAAGAATAACCGCCAGCAAATTATTGAAATCATGGGCAACGCCGCCAGTCAGCAATCCGATGCTCTCGCTTTTCTGGGCCCGAAAGGCGATCTCGCGTTCTTTCTCCATTTGCTCATGGTTTTCGACCTCTTGAGTGACATCGAGAATGATTGCCTCGAGGTGAACCCTCCCATTCGTTACGGTATGTGCCCCCCTGAAATCGACCCACCGCACTCCACCGTCGCGCCTGTTGATCTTGTACCGATGCGCTACAGTTTCACCAGTGGTGACACTCTCCCTAAGTGCGGCTTCGAAAAAGGGATGATCCTCGGGATCATGGGCTGCATAGAACAGTGATACATCAGTGTAGAACTCTTCGTCCGTGTATCCCCAAAGCGCAAAACACTGCGGACTGACATAATTGAGCTTTGGCGCTCGAAGATCAGTAACATCGGCCTGAAACAGGACCCCCGGCAAATTGGCTGCAATCACGGCCAGTCGATTATCGATTGCGCGGTGGTTTTCCTCTGCCATGCGAATATCTGTAAGGTCGGATATAAGGCCCAGAACATGGGTCACGCGTCCACGGCTGTCACATTGTGTGATCCAGTTTGCACGTACATGACGGATGTCGCCGTCGCATCTGATGATGCGGACATCGCTTTGGCCTCGCTCCCATTCGCCAGACCAAGTCCGCTGGATGTTGTGGCGCAGACCTTCCTGATCATCGGGATGGATCAACGCGTCCCACTTGGTCATCGGCACCATTTGCCCTTCGGTCCCCAGTTCGAATATCGAGACAAGACCAGCGTCAAAATACGCATCGGGGTGGTCGATGTCATGCTCGAATAGCCCCATCTGGGAGTGCTCAAGAATAAGATTCAACTGCGTTGCCAATCTGGTAGATCGCGCGCCCTATCTGGCAAAATGAGCCGCAAGATTGACAATCTGCCAAGTCAGAATGATCGAGGCGGCACCGACTGCCGCGATGACGGACGAAATACGTACTGCAATCAGATATCCGTTGCCATGCTGGATCAACGCGCCTCCGATCAGGATTGGAACAATGAAAAGTGCACCAAATCCGATCAGCATATAACTAATGGTCCTCGGCGGTATGACAGGCCAGTCTTTTGGCGGGAATAGGTAGCGGATGGTGAGGCCCATGGTCGGAATCGCCAGGCTCATGATCATGGGTATTGCAGGCAGTTCATCACCGCTGAAATAAGCAAAGACAGCCCCGCACACACCAGCTGTCGCAACGCCGAACACCCCACCCAGATAACCAGCGAGGATCAATGGTCCCGCCTCAGCCGAGACTGACACATTCAGTGGCGCCAACAAATACGCGTCCATACCAAGCAAGATAACAAGAATTCCAAACACCACTCCGACGAGCACTTGTTGTTTGGCTTTTTGTTCTCTCCATCGTTCCGAGACGAAAATCAGGTAGCAAAACACGCCCGCCAGAAGGAGGGCGGTTAAGCTCTGGAATATCGATGCGAACATAGCGGCTCCGAACAGTGAAGGCATACGCGCAAAATACACCCACATGCCCTGATCTTTTGAGCATAACGCAAGTAATGGGTCATGCTACATTCTATTTTAAAGAGCAAACCCTCCATTCATACGTGCAAACTCTATCTATTGCCCTACGTGGCATACCGCTGGTCTTTTTGGTTATTGTTTCCGTTGTGTAGAGGATGTGGACAGCGATCCTTGGCCGGCTATGTCGCGGCTGCCAGCGCAGGCGAAGCCGTGAACCTCGTCTGTGAATGGTCGGGTTTAAAATTTGGTGGATGACCGAGCTTTGGTCCATCGGTACGATGACCTCTGGCGGTGGAGAGCATTAGCACATTGCACAGTGGGCACGTTTGGTAGTGTAGCGGTTACTCCTCCTCTCAATGATGCGAAAAGTCATAGAACCAGCCGTTATTGCGATACTCAGGGCAAAGCCGGATACGAAACCCGTCATTCAGCCACAGCCTCAACGCGGCGATGAAAATATTGGCCGCACTTGCGCGTCAGCTCGGCCATGTATTCGGCCAAGCCTTCCTCATCAGCGCGCCCATACCGTAAACGGCGGTGTATGGGTCGATGCAGGCTAGACTAGGCAAGGGGCTCAGAAGTTTCCAAATCCAGCTCCCTTCGGGATCCACTCATTCAATGTCAGGTCGACAACCGCACGACGCAGACGCTCGTTCTGTTTCCCTAGCCGTTTAAGTTCCTTGAGTTGCTCCGCACCCATTCCGCTGCACTTTTTTTGGCGATAACGATTTTTCCAGTCACAAAAATCTATCTGATCCCATCAATCCGACGGCATGCCTTGACTCATCAGAACCTCAACCGGCCATAACTTCACGACATTCTATTCGGGATTGGATCTTGTAAGCGCCATCTCTGGTCATCCGCTCTCCTGACTATAGGTGCGGGCCACTGCAAAGGGAAAGGATCAGCTACCAGACGCCTCTATAGACAACGCTATTTTTTTACCGCGGTATTTTGAATTCTTGTCAGAACACGAAGGCAGCCCTGATGCTGGCCCAGCGCAGTACGGCAGAGGCTCTGCTGGATCCGCCATAGGCCAGATTTGGCTTCAGAGGTTTTCCTTGGACGTGCCATCAGCACCCAATATTCCCAACAGCGCGCCCTGAACAGTTTCAGGAAACCATATGGAAAGGCCGTTTTCGTTGACAGATCAGCAGAACACATCCGGCTTGTTTCTACACGCTCGCCTAGCTCAAGCGCTGCAAACAACTGCCTCAAGGTCTAGCGGGGGGGAGCAACCCGGCCTATGAAAATAGCCTATGTTTGAAACACCACACGCTTGACAGAGATCAGCGCTGAGCGAGCTCAGGCCAGGGATCAGAACGCGTTGGCACCCTTAGCAGCAAGACCGCAAACCTCAAGAAGGTGGTCCAACGTCCGAAAAAACTGCTAAAAAGGATCAAACCTCTCAAAAAGGTACCTGTTTTCGATTACTAATTTTGGGTAGTGGCGGACCGAGGAGGATTCGAACCCCCGACCCCCTGATTCGTAGTCAGGTACTCTATCCAGCTGAGCTATCGGTCCACAGGGGGCGGTTTAGTAGCAGCGTCTCGGCAATGCAAGCCCTCTCTCAAGCTAAAAACGCTCGGATGCAAAATTCCTTAGATGATGCTGTCCCCTTTGGGCAGCGTGATCGCAAATTTTGTTCCCTCAGCACCTGTATGCGCCAGCTCAAGGCTTCCGCCGTGGCCCCGGATCAACTCTGCCGCAATCGCGAGGCCAAGCCCTGAGCCACCCTTGCGTACAGATCCCTGAAAAGCAGAAAACAAATGCTCTTGAGCCTTCGCAGGAAGACCTGGCCCTGTATCTGTTAGCACAATACCCCATGCAGTGGCCGTCTCTGTTGCTGCGATACGGATCGTGCCGGCGTCGCCCGTGGCCATGATCGCTTGTCGGGCGTTGCGGACCAGATTGCTTAATACGCGGTGCATCTGTTCGGGGTCTGCACGGATATAAAGTCCAGACGGCAACTCCGAGACCAGCTCGAGGTCGAACTCACCTGCCGCCAGACCTTCGGCATAAAGCACATCATCGACGATCTCGGCCAAAGACACCTGCGTAAGCGTCGGTCCAGGCTCTTCTGCGCGACCAAAGGCGAGGGTCGATTCGCACAAATGCACAGCGCGGGTGATGGAACCGACCAGCTTCGGAGCCAAGCGGGAAACAACGGGATCTTCGGACATCTCGATCCGGTCCGTAAAGAGCTGGGCGGAGGTCATAATATTGCGCAAATCATGACTGATCTTGCTCACAGCCGAGCCAAGCTGCGCCAGACGCTCTTTTTGCTTAAGCGCACCCGTCAGCTCGGTCTGGAGGGTCTTGAGGGCCTCTTCGGCTTCGCGCAACTCTGTAATGCCTGCCGAGGGCGTTATGATGCGCCGCGCATCCTCGGGTGCAGCGGCATAGCGCTGCATATGGCCCACAACGCCCTTGATCGGTTTCACCAGCAACACACGCATGGCCACAAACAAGAGCAGTGCCGTGATTATGGAAATAACGGCTGACAGGACCAAAATACGCAAACCGTAATCGATCATTGCCGCACGCATCGGCTGGGTGTCCATCGTCACCTCGATCAGCAGCCCTGCATCTCGCACCGGGGCACCAATCACACGGATGACTTCGTTCTCAGGCTCCATCAGACGCGACATAGCATCACGAATCAGCACAGCCGCAGAGTTATCGCGCAAATCAACCGTGCCCGAAACCATCTGCGGCATAGGCGAAGCAAGGATCAACTGCCGCACTTCGTTGCGGCGCAAGACGACGTTGAATACTTCGGCGTTACGCAGAAGCTCCGCCTCCAGCTCGGCATCGATCATTTCGTCGGCGAGCAGCGTAAGAGACGCAATTTGTGCACGCTCCAACCGATCCAGCATATAATCTTCGCGGAACCGTGCGATGGAGGGCACGAAGATCAGGATTTCCGCGATCATCACAAAGATCGTTGTCAGAATCAGCAATCGACCCGAAAGCGAATTGATCATCGTCTCACCCTAACGCGTACGGGACGGCGGGTGGGGCGTCGTCGCAGACGCGCGTCACGGGACGAACCGCTGCACAAATCCTACCGCGCGTTTGACAAGATTACTCTCGAACAGACGCGGGCTGAAATACGCGCCCGCAGCGCGCTTATTAACCTCGCCGATTGTCGGATAGGGAGCAACCATAGCCGCAATCTGGCTCATTTTCATCTTATTTGCCAGTGCCAGCGCCCATAGATTAATCAACTCCCCCGCCTGATACCCGACGATAGAGGCCCCGACGGGTCGTCCTTTGACAACCATCACTTTAATGAACCCCTTCGTCTTCCGCTCGGCAATGGCGCGGTCATTGTGGGAGTAGTGAAAGCGTACAACCTCCAGCGCAGACCCGTGCTCCTTCTTGGCCTCCGCTTCTGTCAGGCCAACCTGAGAAAGTTCGGGATCTGTATAAGTGGCCCAAGGAATATGAGCCGTTTTCGCTTTGGACGGCAGGCCGAACAGGATGGACCGGATGATTACACCCGCATGATAGCCGGCCACATGCGTGAATTGCAGCCCACCTGCCACATCGCCAATCGCGTATACACGCCTGTTGCTGGTGCGCAGGCTGTCATCGACCTTTATCCCGTTGCGCGCAGGTTCGACCCCGCCTGCTTCGAGATCGAGACTGTCTACATTGGCCTTACGCCCGACGGCCATCAGCAGGTGCGATCCTTTGAAAATGCGCCCGTCTTCAACCTCGACCTCAATCGCGCCCGCCGTGCCGCGTATCTCGGCGGCCAAGGCGTCCTCGGCGATCACGACGCCCTCTTCCTTGAGCGATGACAGCACGACTTCGGCCAATTCAGGATCATCCTTGCCCAGCGCCTTTGAGCCCTCGATCACCGTGACCTGACAGCCCATGCGAATGTGCGCTTGCGCCATTTCCATTCCGATCGGGCCACCGCCAATGATCAGCAAATGCTCAGGCGCTTCACGCAGATCAAAGAGAGACTCATTCGTCTCATAGGGGACGGAATCCAGCCCCGGGATCGGCGGCACCAAAGGGGAAGAGCCCGTGGCGATCACAATGCGCCGTGCTTTGATAATGGTATCGCCGGCTTGCACTTCGGTGGGTGAGATAAATTTACCGAACTCGCGGATTACATTAACCCCGAACCCTTCGAAACGCTCCTGACTATCTACAGGCGCGATGGTGGCAATAACATCGGCAACATGATCCTTGGCCGCAGCATAATCCACTGTGCCTGCCGCATCGGCGACGCCATATTGCGCGCTATGCTTTTGACCGTAGGCTGCCTTTCCCGTTGCAATCAGAGCCTTTGACGGCACACAGCCATAGTTGAGGCAATCGCCTCCCATCTTGTGTCCTTCAAGCAGGACAACGTCGGCCCCCATCTGGGAAGCACCTGCCGCCACCGAGAGGCCGCCTGACCCCGCCCCAATTACCAGAATGTCTGCTTTGATATGCTTCAATTCAAAGCCTCCTTTTTGCCGCTTACGGCTTTAATGATGACGGGGAGCACGGATAGCACGCAAAGCCCGATAATGGGCAACAAGATATGCGGCTCGAAGATGATTCCCAGATCAGGACTCTCGCCACGGGCAAAAACCTCGCCCAAGCCAGCCCCTACCGAAGAATACACCAGTGAACCCGGAATGATCCCGATGAACGTCGAGATCACAAAGCGGTTCAGCGGAACGCCCAGAAAAGCAGGGATCAGGTTGGCGACAAAAAACGGCACAGCAGGAACAAGGCGAATGAAAAACAGCATCGACCACTGGTTCTCGTCCAATCCTTTCTTGATGCTGGCGACCATGCCCTCGGATGCGTCCATCCGCGCCTTTAGCCGGTCCCCCAGACCCATCTGCGCCGCAAGGAAGATAGCCGTCGCACCCATCGTGGCCGCAGTGACGTTAATTGCGGCCCCAAGGCCTGTACCAAACAGAAATCCACCCGTGAGTGTGGCAATCAATGCACCCGGCAGCGAGAACGTCACGATCAGCACATAGGCTACAATAAAGGCGAACACTGTCAGCACAAAATTGCTGTCACGAAAAGCAATCAACGCTTCACGGTTGTCGCGCAGCGCATCAAAGCTGAGGTAGTCACGCAGAAAAAACGCCCCAATCAACGCTACGGTTAGAATCATCGCCAGCGGCGCATACCGCATCAGTCGTGATTTATCGCTCATGTTTTGACTCATCTCTGTCATTATCTACACCCGATGCGTTGGTTCTGCATCCTAGATGCGCCTTTGCCCGCATGAAAGACAGCCCACTCACGCGCGCTTGATCATATGTGCGCGAATAGTGGTGTTTCAGAGGGGCCAGCGACGCAGACTGAAACAATTGACCGCCCGATGTGTCGATTTATTGCAGATCGGGCCAATTTGGCATGCGACGGGGTTTGACTTGGCCTGCGCAGGGCTTTAGGGGACAGGTCTGAATTGACGCGTAACGGCGAATCCGCTTTGCGCAAACTGACCTAGATGGAGACGGAGCGATGAAACGCACCTTTCAACCCAGCAACCTCGTTCGCAAGCGGCGCCACGGTTTCCGCGCACGCATGGCTACAAAAGCAGGTCGCAAGATCATCAACGCGCGCCGCGCCCAGGGCCGCAAAGAGCTGAGCGCGTAAAACGCGCCACAAGCTTAGTGCTATGACACCGTCGGAGACAGACCAGATTGGCAGCAACGCCAAGACGGGATCGTCTTCGGCGGTTTTGTCATGTCCTCCCCTAACTGTCCTTACCCAGCGCCGCGATTTTCAGCGCGCGGCGCGCGGGAAACGGGTGGCGATGGCGGGGTTTGTGCTGCAATCGCTTGAGCGACCCGCGGGGGACGCGCAAGGCATCCGCATCGGCTATACTTGTTCGAAGAAAGTCGGAAATGCGGTCGCGCGAAATCGTGCCAAGCGGCGCTTGCGTGAGATTGCGCGCGCTGTGCTGCCCCTGCGCGCAGAACAGGGCTATGACTACGTCCTGATCGGGCGCAACAGCGCCACTGCCGCTTTGCCGTTTACCACCTTGCTCGCCGATCTTGAAAAAGCGCTGGGCATCCTTCACGGCAAAAAGAAATGAGCCCGCTGGCGCATATCGCGGCTCTGCCGATCCGCGCCTACCGTCTGGTGTTCAGCCCGTGGGTCGGGTTCAATTGCCGCTATCAGCCGACATGCTCTGCATATGCGCTTGAAGCGCTGGAAACCCATGGCGCGATCAAGGGCACGTGGCTCACCCTGCGCCGCATCGGGCGGTGCCATCCGTTGGGCGGTGATGGCTATGATCCCGTCCCCAAGAACGACGAGTGATACAGAACGGCTTTTTCAAATGGGTTTTGCGATTTAACGGGGTCACTATCGCCATCGGCAGCAGTCTTCTTCTATTCGTGCTGGTCTTGGAGAAGACAGCCGAGCTCAGACGTGAGAGTTTTCCAAGGCAAACTACAAACTCGGTCGCTCTCTCTTCCCCACCGAAGAATCTGGTTACACGGCCACACCGACCGAGATCAGCTCTAGGTCTGGCACTTCCGTCAGAGCAGGTGTTTCCGACGTGCGACTAGCTACTGCTTTTCGAAGGTGATGAGCACTTCCCCGATATCGACACCATATTTCTTCATATAAGCGCGGTTTAGAACGCGGCCCCCGCCCAGATCCCACATCCAATCATCAAAACTCACACGGAGTGTTCCTTCGGGCACGGGCAGATCAATTCGGTAAGTCCAATTGAAGGTATCGCCCCGCTCCTCGCCGCGCGCGACCCCTAACACACCATCCGCATATCCTGTCCACGTCTGATCGGCCACGATTGGCCCCGTCTTTTCCAGCCGCCAGATACGCTGCTCTGTTGTGCCATCAGCATAGGCAAAATCCTCAACAAGCTTGAGCGTTTTACCGTCCCACGTACCCGTCACAACCACGTCAAAGCGTCGGCGTACCGTACCAAATACATCCTGAAACTGCCCTTTCGCAAGGACACGCCCGTCGAAAAACTCTTCCAGATCGAAGTTACCCGAAGAGAGTTTTTGATCATCCAGCGCAGGCTTACCCACGCAGGCACCCAAAAACACTACACATGCAAATAATAAGAACCGCATTTCAAAACTCCCCTCGATTGCCAATAAAAGTAAGCCGCACTCCAAAAAGGCAAGCTGTCCAAATTTAAGATACGAGTTCATGTCGCGGTCTCAGACCCGCGCCAGAGGCAAAGCGCCTGGGCGTGCCAGATACCGACATTTTTAATTAAACCCTGCCAAGGGTGCCGCGCCGCGTTAACGACTGCTTGAGGTCATGTTCGCTAATGTTCTCACACGAAACGCACAGGCGTATCGCACAAGAGGGGCTCAAATGCCGGAACCAAGCCAAGACAAGATCGCAACGAATGCTTCGACATTGCGTAGACGCGCCTTTGATCTGCTCACTGGCCCGCCTGCGCTTGCCTTTATCCCAGCGTTCTCGCTTGCAGCATTCTGGTTCGGCGGCGAAGGAGCTCTGCTTGTTGTCGCAGCATTGGTTCCCGCGGCGTATCTCATCTCGGGCGGATTCGGCGCAACGGTCGGACATCTCAAGCCAAGTAGCCTGACCAAGAACGGGCTAATGGCGCGCGCCGCGATGAATGAGCATTGCCACACCGTGTTTCAACAGGCCACGTCGCAGGACCTGAATACCTGTATCCATGTGATTGAAATCGAGAAGTTTCCAGAGCTGGTTGACCGCTATGGCCCCTCTGCGGGAGACACAATTATTGAGCGGATGAGCGAGCGCTTGTCAGGCGTCATACGGGATGGTGATACCATCGGGCAAATTGGCGACGCTCGATTTGCGGTTTGCGTTGCCCCTGTGCGGCACCTGTCGCTAGAGCTGTGCATTCAGCTGGCGGGTCGTCTGCAAACAGCAGCGGAGGAGCCATTCACCCTTGACGGAACCGTCGTCTACACCGACGTCTGCATCGGCTTTTGCCAGCACTCCCGCGCACCCGACAGAAAGGCTACTGAATGGTTGGAGGGGGCAAACCTTGCGCTTCGCAGCGCGCAGGCCCGGGGGGCGTCCAGTATTCGCGCCTACTCTGACCAGATGCACCAAGAGCGGCAGACGCGTCGCGCGTTGAACGAAGACGTGGTCGCAGCTTTGGACAACGGTGAAATTGCGCCATGGTTTCAACCACAACTGTGCACCGATACAGGTCGTATTACGGGCTGCGAAGCTTTAGCGCGCTGGACCCATCCGGTCAGGGGTGTCATTCCGCCTGCTGAGTTCCTGCCTATTATGGAATCCGTAAACCTGCTCGAGCGCCTTGCCGAGGTTATGATGTACCACAGTTTTCGTGCGCTCAAAAAATGGGATAGCGCGGGTCTTGATATCCCTCAGGTCGGTGTGAATTTTGCAGGATCCGAACTTAGCAATCCGCGTTTACTTGAGAAAGTTAAATGGGACCTCGACAGATTTGAGCTGACGCCGGATCGATTGGCTGTCGAAGTCCTTGAAACAGTCGTCGCAAGCGAACCTGACGATATGATCACTCGAAACATCAACGCTTTGGGCGCTCTTGGCTGTCGCATTGATCTGGATGACTTTGGGACAGGCAATGCCTCTATCGCTTCTATCCGCCGCTTTTCTGTGAGCCGGATCAAGATTGACCGTAGTTTTGTAATGAAGGCGGACCGCGACCCCGAGCAACAGCGCATGATAAGCGCCATTCTAACTATGGCAGAACGGCTGCAGGTAGAAACGCTTGCCGAAGGGATCGAAACCGTCGGAGAGCACGTGATGTTGGCACAGCTGGGGTGCAATCACGTTCAAGGCTTCGGGATCGCACGGCCCATGCCCTTTGATCAAACTATAGACTGGATCATGGCGCACAATGCCAAAATCATGGATGTTCCCCAAATCATGCAGGGCCGCCAGAAATAGGCTGAAAAACAGCTAGAAACCCTTGTATTGCACTGGGAGCAGAGCCGAATCCGCTTGACCTTTGGCCCTGCCCGTTGTGTACCCACCGAACGCATTTCAGACATCGGACGGTGGTGACAATGGACGATCAGAACAAGAACCTTATCATCGCAACGGCGCTCAGCTTTGTTGTTATCCTTGTGTGGTTTGTACTCTTCCCTCCACCGGAACCCGACGCGACACTTGATGGCCCCGTTGCATCAGAAACGGCGCCAGCTGAGGGTACATTGGCGACACCCACTGCGGATGTCCCTGCTGCGACGACAACCGCAAGCACGCAAACCGAGCCAAGTGCAATTGATACAGCGCCCCGCGTTGCAATCGAGACGCCTCGCGTGAACGGCTCCCTTTCGCTGCTGGGTGGTCGCATTGATGAGTTGTCATTGGTAGATTACAAAACATCACTCGGCGAAGATGCTCAGGTTGTTGAGATTTTGTTCCCCGCGAATGAAATTGGCGCACAATATGCCCTGCACGGCTGGGCCGCCGCTGTCGGTGTTGATCCGACTGCCGTACCAGGCCCAAATACTCAGTGGACGCTAGCGAACGGTGAGACGCTTACCGTCGATACCCCGATCACACTAACGTGGGACAACGGCGCGGGTCTGCTCTTTTCCAAAGAAATCAGCATCGACGCCGAATTTATGTTCACCATCACTCAATCCGTCCAGAACAACGGCGATGCGGCGGCTTCCATGGCGCCCTATGCTGTTCTTGCCCGTCACGGGGAGCCGACAGACCTCAAAAACTTCTTCATCCTGCATGAAGGCGTTGTCGCCATGACCGACGGCGAATACTCCGAGACAGATTGGGACGAGCTGCCGGAGTTTGAATTCAACCAACGTGCAGGCGCCCGCACGCAGGAGCGCAACATTACAGAAAACGGATGGATCGGCTTTACCGATCACTACTGGATGAGTGTTCTGATCCCGACGCAAGGCACCGCCTTTAAGTCCGTCGCGAAATATGACGAGCGTCGTGATATCTATCAGACCGAAGCCGTCAGCTCGGTCCAGACCGTCGCACCAGGTCAGGTCATCACAAATACCAGCCAGTTTTTCGCGGGGGCGAAGGAATGGGATGTGCTGAAGGCCTATGAAGACGCCGGTGTCTATAACTTCATCGATACGATCGATTGGGGCTGGTTCTCGTTCTTCACCAAGCCGATCTTCTGGCTGCTGCACCAATTCAACATCCTGATTGGAAATATGGGCATCGCGATCATCGCATTGACGCTGTTCATCAAAGCACTGCTGTTCCCGCTTGCCTATAAATCCTACGTCTCAATGGCCAAGATGAAAGAGCTTCAGCCGAAGATGGAGAAGCTCAAGGAAGAGGCAGGCGACGACAAGCAGAAGATGCAGCAGGGCATGATGGCGCTCTACAAAAAGGAGAAGGTAAACCCCGCTGCGGGCTGTTTGCCGATCCTGATGCAGATCCCGATCTTCTTCTCGCTCTACAAGGTTATCTTCGTCACGATCGAGCTGCGCCACGCACCATTCTTTGGCCCGTTTCAGGACCTGAGCGCGCCTGATCCAACCTCTATCTTCAACTTCTACGGTCTGTTCCCGTGGGGCACACCCGAGCCGGGTAGCATTATGGCGCTGGTGTTTATCGGCATCCTGCCCCTGCTTCTGGGCATTTCCATGTGGCTGCAGCAAAAGCTTAATCCCGCACCCACCGATCCCACACAGCAGATGATCTTTGCGTGGATGCCATGGGTCTTCATGTTCATGCTGGGCAGCTTTGCCTCAGGCCTTGTTGTGTACTGGATCGCGAACAACACGATCACCTTCACACAGCAGTACTTGATCATGCGCAGCCAGGGGTACAAACCCGACCTTATGGGCAACATCAAAGGGAGCTTTGCCAAAAAGGCGAAGCCCGCGCCGAAGAAGTGATGAATGTCACCGCGCTCTGGCGTCATCCGATCAAGAGCCACGGGCGTGAGGCGCTGGAACGTGTCACGCTAACCCATGGGCGAGCAATGCCATACGACCGGCTGTGGGCGATTGCCCATGACGCAACAAAAGCGGATGGCAGCGAATGGGCCGCCTGCCAGAACTTCAACAGGGGCGCGCAATCTCCGCGCCTTATGGCGATCACAGCCACGCTTGATGAGGCCACAGAGACACTCACGCTCAGCCACCCTGACCAGCCCGATCTGACGGTGCGACCCGACGAGGATTCCGCAGGATTGCTAGACTGGGTAAAGCCCTTGGCAGACCCGAGCCGCCCACAGCCCCAGCAGGTCTTCAGGCTAGATCACCGCGGCTTTACGGATACGCCCTTCGCCTCAATCTCTCTGTGCAATATAGCTTCCCATGCGGCCGTCGAAGAGCTGGCCCAGTCACCGCTCCAGCAGCAACGTTGGCGCGGAAACATCTGGTTTGACGGTGCTGCAGCGTGGCAGGAATTCGATTGGCTCGGCCGTGATCTGCGCCTCGGCTCTGCCGTTCTGCGGGTCGAAGATCGTATCACACGGTGTAGAGCCACCACAGCCAACACCGATACAGGTGTGCGCGATGTCGACACCCTGAAGGCGCTGAACACGCTGGGTCATCAGGATTTTGGTATCTACGCCACTGTGATCCAATCGGGCGATGTGGCGCTCGGCGATCAGTTGGAGCTTATCTGATGCAACTCCCCTTCCCCCTCGCAAAAGAACCAGACGCCCAAACGCGCGAGAAAGGCCGCCTGCTGTTTGCGGGTGAGACCGAGTTTGTCAAAGGCGTCGTCGCTATGTCGGGCCTGCCCGAAGCGGACCGCCTCGAGGTCTGCTTTGCGGGACGCTCAAACGTGGGAAAATCAACCTTGATCAATGCGCTGACAGGGATGAAGGCACTGGCACGCGCCTCCAACACGCCAGGCCGCACACAAGAGATCAACTACTTCACTGCGGGCGATGACTTCTACCTCGTCGACCTTCCGGGCTATGGCTATGCGAATGCGCCGTTGCCTGTGGTCGAAAAATGGCAGCGCCTGCTCAAGCAGTTCTTGCAAGGGCGCCAGACGCTGCGTCGTGCCTTTGTCCTGATTGATGCCCGCCACGGGGTGAAGAAGGTCGATGACGAGATTATGAGCCTTCTCGACAGCTCTGCTGTGACCTTTCAGGCGATCCTGACCAAAGCCGATAAGGTGAAGGAAAAGGAGCGCGAAAAAGTGCTCGATCAAGTGCGCGGTGCCTTAAGCAAACACCCCGCCGCCTACCCCGAGATCATCGTGACCTCGTCGGAAAAAGGTTGGGGCATTCCCACGTTGCGCTCGGTCATTGCCACGCTTGAATAAGCACCTATGATCCCTGAGAGCATCGGGATTATCAATATGAGAAAACAAGACATGAACCGCGATTGGGCCGCCACCGCAGCCACACTTTCACAGGCGCTGCCTTATATGCAGCGCTACAATGACGCGACAGTGGTGATCAAGCTGGGCGGCCACGCCATGGGCAGCGATGCGGCGATGCTTGAGTTCGCCCGCGATGTGGTCCTGATGCGGCAGGTCGGTGTGAAGCCTGTGATCGTGCACGGCGGCGGTCCCATGATCAACGATATGCTGAAACGGTTGAACATCAAATCGGAGTTCATAAACGGCAAGCGCGTGACGGACGCGGCCACCATGGAAGTGGTGGAGATGGTTCTGTCAGGCTTGGTGAACGCTAAAATCGTTCAAGCGATTTCAGCCCAGGGCGGTCGCGCTGTCGGCGTCTCGGGCAAGGACAGCGGGCTCATTATCTGCGAGCCGGAGAACGAAGAACTGGGCCTCGTCGGAAAGCCGGTAAAAGTGAATCCAACCCTCCTCACCGATATGGCAGAGAAGGAGCTGATCCCCGTGATTTCGCCACTGGGGATGGGGATGAATGGCGAAACCTTCAACATCAACGGTGATACCGCCGCTGGTGTCATTGCCTCTGCACTTAAGGCGGATCGCCTGTTGTTGCTCACCGATGTATCGGGCGTCAAAAATGCAGACGGTGAAGTGATGACCGAAATCACACCCGACCAGATCGCTGATATGACCGCAGAGGGGACAATTGCGGGAGGCATGATACCCAAGACGCAAACCGCGCTGGATGCCCTGAACGCAGGCGTGCGAGCGGCAGTCATTCTGGATGGTCGTGCGCCAAATGCCTGTCTGCTTGAGCTGTTCACCGAACATGGGGCAGGCTCCATCATTCGCCTGCCTAGATGAAGCGGCTTATCCTCATGCGCCACGCCAAATCGGACTGGTCCGACTTGGATGCTACCGACCACGAGCGCACGCTTAACCCACGCGGCATTCAGAGTGCCACTGCGATGGGGGCATGGTTGAGCCAAAACGATCTTCTACCCGATCAGATTCTCTGTTCAGACGCTGCCCGCACGCGGCAGACGCTTGAGCTCCTCAGGCTTCCCGAGGCTCCTGTGACCTTCCAACATGGCCTCTATCTGGCGCAGGCCGAAGTCATGCTGCGGGCGATCAAGAAGCAAACAGGGGATTTTCTGCTGCTGGTGGCGCATAATCCGGGCATTGCTGTTCTGGCAGAGCAGTTGGTGGTTCAACCACCGAAAGATCCCGAATTTGACAACTTCCCAACCTGCGCGACACTTGTCGCAGATTTCGACATAAGTGCATGGTCGGAGATAAAATCAGGGACCGGAGTGGTGCGGCATTTCATCGTGCCACGCCTCCTCACGCAATAAGGGCGGAAGTTTTCTCCCGCCCCGTTTTTCAATGCTAATGTGTTGTCGCTTTAATGGCCCAGAATCTGGCTCAGGAACAACTGTGTCCGCGGGCTTTGCGGGTTGTTAAAGAACTCTTCAGGCTCGTTTTGCTCAACGATCTGACCTTGGTCCATAAAGATCACGCGGTTGGCGACCTGACGGGCAAAGCCCATCTCGTGTGTTACACAGATCATGGTCATACCTTCCTCAGCCAGCTCGATCATAGTATCCAGAACTTCCTTGATCATCTCGGGGTCAAGGGCGGATGTCGGCTCGTCAAAGAGCATGATGCGTGGCTTCATACAGAGCGAACGCGCAATGGCCACACGCTGCTGCTGGCCACCCGAAAGCTGTCCTGGAAACTTATCCGCCTGATCGGGAATTTTCACCTTCTCAAGGAAGTGCATCGCGACTTCCTCGGCTTCCTTCTTTGGCGTCTTGCGCACCCAGATTGGTGCCAGCGTAAGATTGTCGAGGATTGACAGATGCGGAAAGAGGTTAAAGTGCTGAAAGCACATGCCAACTTCGGAGCGGATTTTGTCAATGTTCTTGAGGTCCGAGGACAGCAGCGTGCCATCCACCTCGATCGAGCCCTTCTGGTGCTCTTCCAGCGCATTGATGCAGCGGATAAGCGTAGACTTACCCGAGCCCGACGGGCCACAGACAACGATCCGCTCACCCTGATAGACGGTCAGATCAATGTCGCGCAGCACGTGGAATGTGCCGTACCATTTGTTCATATTCTGGATAGAGATCGCGACTTCGTCGGACACTTTCAGTTTTGTATCGGCCATGATGTGATCTCCTTAACGATGATCTGTCGCGAGACGGCGTTCCAGCCACTGCGAATATTGTGAAATGCCGTAGCACACGACGAAGAAGAGGACGGCAGCAAAGCCAAGCAGTTCCCAGTAAACCCCGTTCCAATCCGTGGAGGCAAGAATGGGACCGCGGATCATGCCAACCAGATCGAACATAGAGATAACAGAAACAAGCGTGGTGTCCTTGAACAGGCCCACCGCGATGTTCACGATACCGGGGATCGAGATTTTCAACGCCTGAGGCAAGATGATCAGACGCATTGCTTGCGCATAATCAAGGCCCAGACTGTCGGCCGCCTCATACTGGCCCTTTGGCAGAGCAGCGAGGCCACCGCGGATCACTTCGGCGATATAGGCCGCCGAGAACATCGTGATCATGATTACCACGCGCAGGAACAGATCGACCGTCGCCTCTGGCGGGAAGAAATACGCCAGCATCACGCTCGCCACAAAGAGAAGCGTAATGAGCGGCACGCCACGGATGAATTCGATGAATACGACACAAATCCATTTGATCAGTGGCATAGAGCTTTGACGCCCCAGAGCCAGTGCAATGCCCAACGGGATCGACAGGGACACGCATGTCAGGCCCAACATCATGTTGAGCATGAAGCCCCCCAGATCACGCGACGGCACTGCCTCAAGAGCAGGTACAGCAGGCGCGATCATTGGCACGATCAGTCCACCGATATACCACGTCACCATCGCCGCAGCGACGCCGCCGAAGAAGCCAAGTGCGAAGTTCTGCGCGACAAATCGGGCATAGACGAAATAGCCAACGATGAACCCAACCAGTGCCATGATAGGTATCCAGATCGTACCGCCCCAGATCAGCCAGTATGCTGCAAAGGGAAAGAGCGCTGTCAGGATCAAAAGCTTGCGCGGCAGGTCGAAGAACAAGACAGGTGCAAGTGCCACGAACATCAGCACCAGCGCCACAGTCGGGCGCCAATAGTATTCCGGCGGATACTTGAACCCGAAGATAAGCTGGTTCCAGCGTTCCGTCAGCACCGAGAAGCACGCCGCTGACGTCCCTTGAAGGATTTCACGGCATTCAGCCAAGGAGGATGTCGTCCACAATCCGCCAAAAATCCACGGCAATGTCGAGCTGAAGATGAGGAACAGGATGTAGGCCGCTGCTACTGTCAGCAGCGCGTTCGCCCATGTCGCGAAAAGGTTGTCGCGCATCCACTTGACTGGACCAGCCGCATTTGACGGCGCGGGCTGTTGTGGGAGTTCCGTCTCGCGAACGAAGGGGATGGAATGTTCATGCGTATCAGACATATCAGCGCTCCTTCAGCTTCATAGAGTTGTTGTAGACGTTCATCACAGCAGAAATCGTCAGCGAGATCACAAGATAGAACAGCATCAAGAGCAGCACGCATTCAATCGCGCGGCCCGTCTGGTTGAGGGTAATACCGCCCAACGTGGCCGTGATGTCGGCGTATCCCACAGCAATCGCCAGTGAAGAGTTTTTGGTGATGTTGAGGTACTGCGAGATCAGCGGAGGGATAATGACACGAAGGGCCTGCGGTAGAACCACAAGACTCATGATGCGGTTGGGACGGATACCCAATGCCGCAGCCGCTTCGGTCTGGCCTTTGGAGACGGCCTGAATACCCGCGCGCACGTTCTCGGCGATAAATGCACCCGTATAGATCGACAGCGCGAACCACAGCGCAATAAGCGGCCCACCGACCTTGATACCCCCAGCAAAGTTAAAGCCCTTAAGCGCAGGCATTTCCCAGCTCAGCCCGAGGATCAGGCACAAAACGATGATGGGACCAAGCCAGATCGCGAGATTGGTCCAAAGTGTGTTGGGACGGATGCCCGTCTCTTCCTGAATGCGCGTGGCACGATTGGTCATGAACCGCGCCCCGAAGAAGGACGCGATCAGCGTCGCAATCACCAGCACCCAATTCAGCACACTGCCGTCTGCGCCGCCAATGCCACGTGAGAAGTAGGGACCAGGAGTGTAAACGCCACGATTGGTAAAGGCGAACATGTCAAAAAGCATCGAAGACGCGGGATCGTCACCGCGGAAATCACGCGGACTCGGCATCACAGCGGTCATGATGGTGAAAATAATAATGATCCAGATCAGGACCGGAATATTTCGGAAAATCTCCACGTAGCCCGCCATCAACTTGCGTACGAGCCAGTTGTTCGAGAGGCGCAGAACGCCCGCCATGACGCCGAATATTGTCGCGGTGACACAGGCTAGAAAGGCGACAAGCAGCGTGTTCAAAATACCGACAATGGCGGCCTTCAGGTTTGACGACTGGCTCGTGTATTCGATCAGCGTCTGGTTGATATCATATCCTGCCGTGCTGCCCAGAAACCCGAACGAGATGTTCAAACCGGCAGCGCGTAAATTCGCGGCGAGGTTGGAGTAGAGATAGAACAATGCCAGCGCCAGCAAGATCGCGGCAATCGCCTGCAACGTCATCGAGCGGTACCGCGAGTCGTTCAACAGCATAGAAAGCCGGAACGAGCCCTGTGGTGGGTCCGAAAGTGTCGACATGATATGTATCCCCGTTGGCCCGATTTTTAATGTGCGTCTTTTGACGTCAGTGTCGGGTCGCTTATTGTGGTCGTCTTGATCTTAAGTGTGCGCGAGGGGCACGGTTTGACCCGCGCCCCTCGGCATTAGCAGCTTAACGGAATGGTGGGGAGTACAGCAGGCCGCCGTCTGTCCACTGTGCGTTCAGACCACGCGCCAGACCGATTGGTGTTTCTTCGCCGATGTTCTTGGCAAAGATTTCACCGTAGTTGCCCTGAGTTTCGATTGCGCGCTTGGCCCAATCTGCGTCCAGACCGAGCATCTCGCCCAGTGTACCTTCGGTACCCAGCAGACGTGCAACTTCGGGGTTCGTTGTGGATGTCGCCATCTCTGCAACGTTTGCGGAGGACACACCCAGCTCTTCAGCTGTGATCAGTGCGTTGAGAGTCCAGCGAACAACATCGCCCCACTCGTTGTCACCGTGACGTACCAGCGGACCGAGTGGCTCTTTGGATACGATTTCGGGCAGCAGTGCGTGCGCGCTTGGATCTTCGAATGTCGCACGTGTCGCGGCCAGACCGGAAGCGTCTGTTGTGTAGACGTCACATGCACCAGCAAGGTACTGCTGCTGTGCTTCTGCGTTTGTCTCGATTGGCACTGGCTCATAGCTGATGTTGTTGGCGCGGAAGAAATCGGCCAGGTTCAACTCTGTTGTGGTGCCTGTCTGGATGCAGACAGTTGCGCCATCAAGCTCTTTTGCGGAGGACACGCCCAGCTCTTTGGGGACCATGAAGCCCTGACCGTCATAGTAGTTCACGCCGATAAAATCGAACTTGAGGTCTACGTCGCGGGACAGTGTCCATGTTGTGTTACGTGCCAGCATGTCGATCTCGCCGGACGCCAGCGCGGTGAAGCGTGTTTTACCTGTTGTTGGAACGAACTCGACCGCAGTCGCGTCGCCCAAAACAGCCGCAGCAACCGCACGGCATACTGCAACGTCAAAACCCTGCCATTCGCCATTGGCGTCTGGAGCAGCAAAGCCCACGAGGCCAGTTGTAACGCCACAGTTCAATGTGCCGCGTGCTTTCACATCGTCGATCGTACCTGCGGCAGCTGCACCAGCAGACAAACCAGCAACGGTAAGCGCGCCAAGAATAATTGATTTTTTCATTTTTACCTCTTCCTGAGTTTCCACCACTTTTCGGATGGATAGTACCGGCGCTTTGCACACCGGCGGTGATACTGCACGGGGCGTGCCCGTATAGTGGCAGTGATTGTGGGCGGATTCCTGCAAGAAGGTCAAGGGTTCTGCGGCCGAAAACGGCTTACGCCACTCGGTTTACCAAGGGGAAGGCTGAAAAACCGTCTATTCAACATGCAGAAGTTCAAACATCCGAACAGCGTGCAGAAATGCGTCGCGCTTAATGAGAGCCAAGGCAGTCGCATCCTCGTCTTCGCCCCACTGCTCTTCCTGCCAATTCTCGTCGAGGCGCGACAAATCCCAGACCTCTTCAGCAGGGCGGGCTTTCATCGCAGCTGCAAACCCCAGAACCAAAGATCCGGACAGGCTCACGAGATCATGAAACGCAGCCAACTCGAACGGGCTGAAAGCATGTGTACGGGCCGTAAGCTTGGCCAATGCATCAGCATCCTGCGGTGCGTGCATGATGCCTGTACGCGGATGCAGACGCACCTCCAGAACCTCTTCAGCCCAATCCAGCATAGGATTCCACTGCTCGTTCTGTCGGGCAATCAGCTCTTCGGGGGCGTCAGCGCGGTAGCACAACAGGTCACTATCACCATAAGCTGCGAGCATATCGGCCACTTCCGCATGTTGCACCGACACCTTGTCGATCGCAGCATTGGCCGTTTTTGTAACGGGCATCGTGTTGGGGGTGATCACCTCGGTCTGGGCATCCCATTCGGTGGCTACCGCTTGTGCCAATGCCTGTGTCGGCAGAACAAGCGCCCGTTTGGCAGGTGTTTTCACGCTCCGCCCGTCAAGCTCTACCGCGTAGCCATCTGTGGCTTGCACAACGGCAGCCGCCTTCCAGAACCGCTTTGCTTTCCACTCGCTCATCTTCTCACCCTTCCCAGATATTATTCAGCAGCGCAGGGAGCGCATCGAACCGCTCCAACATATGCTGTGCTGCGCCCAGCCGTGCCACAGGGTGGTACCCCCAACTGACACCAATCCCCGTGATCCCTGCCGCCTGCGCCATATCCATGTCAAAGCTGGTATCGCCCACCATCACCGCATCACAGGCCTCAACACCGGTTTCGCGCAGGGCCTCCAACAGCATCGCAGGATGCGGTTTTGAGGGATGGAAATCCGCAACCTGCCGCGTGACGAACAGCCCCTCCAGCCCGTGCGCTTCGATCAGTTTATCGAGCCCGCGCTTTGATTTGCCAGTGGCGACGCCCAGCAGCGTGTTGGGCTGCGCCTGAAGCGCGTCAATCGCTGCACGCGCACCATCATAAAGCGGCGAGGAGACAGCGCCTCCCTGCTCTGCCCGCAATGTCATGTAGGCATCCTTGTAGCCCTGCACCAAGCGGCGGCGCGTTCCCTCATCGGCGTCAGGGGCCAGTTCTACCATCAGCACGTCCAGCGACAGGCCTACAACCCCGAGCACGGTCTCCCGCGGTGGCGTCCCGAGCCCCTCGGCGGCAAAGGCAAGATGCATGGCGCCTAAAATGTCCGCCTGACTGTCTACAAGCGTGCCATCCACGTCAAAGATCACAAGCCGCAGTGGCGTATCGCTCATCCCCAATCGTCTCCGAACGGATCATCAGGTGCCCATTTGGTGTGCCATGCAAATGTATCCCACGTGCGTTGCATATGCTCGGGCAGCGGCGCGACTAAATTCAGCATCGCCTTGGTCGCAGGGTGCTCGATCGTGAGGCTGCGCGCATGCAGATGTAGTTTCTTGGAGATGTCACCACCCAATTGCGCGCCCCAGCCATCGCCCATGTTCTCTTGCCCCGAGCCGCCGTATTTGCCGTCTCCAACAATCGGGTGCCCGATCTCGGCCATATGCACGCGCAACTGGTGCGTACGTCCTGTAACAGGGCTGAGCGCCATCCATGATGCACGGGTGCCGACCTGTTCGAGCACGGAATAATCGGTGGTCGCGCGCTTGGCTCCCTCGGTCTCGTCTACGTCGCGGGGATGGACGGCATACATCTTTTCGCCCTCGCCACGTGCGCCGTGGCCGCCCGCCTTGACCAGACCAAACTTGATCGTGCCGTTGCGCGGATGCGGTGTGCCCGCAACAGCGGCCCAATAAATCTTGCGCGTCTCGCGGTGACGGAAATTCGCCGTGAGCGCTTTTGCCGACTCACGCGTGCGGGCCAGCACCAGCACGCCTGACGTATCTTTGTCCAAACGGTGCACTAGGCGTGGCTTCTCTTCCAGATCAAACATCAACGCCTCGGAAAGCGCATCCACGTGCCGCTCCCCCTGCCCCGAGCCACCTTGCACAGGCAGGCCCGGTGGCTTGTTAAGCGCAATCACGTGATCGTCGCGGTAGATGACGCAAGCGCGGATCATCTTGGCCTCCGCCTCGGTCACAGTGGTGCGTTTCGGGGGAGGCGGCGCATCGCCCGTGGGCAGCGGTGGAATACGGATTTCCTGCCCCACCTCAACGCGGGTCGATCCCTTAACACGGCCCCCGTTCACACGAATCTCACCCTTGCGGCACATCTTTTCGATGCGGCCCTGCGGGATTTGCGGGAACATCCGCTTGAACCACCGATCAAGGCGCTGGTCACCGTCGCCCTCGGCGACCGTCATCATCTGTACTTGGCTCATGCCAACACTCCTCGGGCAATCCATAGCCCTAACATTAATCCACCGATGCTCAGTAGAACTGACAGCGTGACATAAGCCCCCGCCGCCGCGATCTGGCCGCGCTCGATCAGCGTCACCGTCTCAAGCGAGAAAGCCGAGAAGGTCGTGAAACCGCCCAGCACGCCCGTCATCACAAACGGGCCAAGGTGGGTGAGCCCTTTCTGCGCAGCGGTCACCACGAAAACCCCCATCAGGAACGAACCGATGATGTTGACGCTCAGGATCGCCAGCGGAAACTCTGACGGCCCCGTTAGACGCATCACGCCGACCCCTAAAAGGTAACGTAATGCAGCGCCAATAGCACCCCCAAGGGCGACGAGAGAAACGGTTGAAATCATGGCCTCCAATCGCGCGCGCGCGGCCAAGAGTCAACTGCCCCGCTGCGCCCGCAGCTTGGCGAAATACTCCAACCGCTTTTTCAAATCCCGCTCGAACCCACGTTCGACCGGCGCATAAAGCGTCGGGCGCTCCATCCCGTCTGGGAAATAGTTCTGCCCCGAGAACCCGTCCTCGGCATCGTGATCATAGGCGTACTCCGCCCCGTACCCCATATCCTTCATCAGCCCAGTAGCGGCATTGCGGATATGCTTCGGCGGCGGCTCCGACCCCGTCGCTTTGGCCGCCTTGCGCGCGCCTTTGTAGGCCACGTAGTTGGCATTGCTCTTGGGCGCGAGAGCCAGATAGATCACGGCTTGGGACAGCGCCAATTCGCCTTCGGGGGAGCCGAGACGCTCATAGGTATCCCAGCACTGCAAACAAACCGCCTGCGCCTGCGGATCGGCCAGCCCGATGTCCTCCACAGCCATACGCACGATGCGGCGCGCAAGATAGCGCGGGTCCTCGCCCCCTTCCAACATGCGTGCGAACCAGTAGACAGCAGCGTCAGGATCACTGCCGCGCACTGATTTATGCAGTGCTGAAATGAGGTTATAGTGTTCGTCACCGCCCTTATCGTATTGCGCCGCCCGTTTGCTGAGCCTCGCGCCGAGCGTTGCACTGTCAATCGGGGTCTCCAGCTTCCACGCCGCAACCTGCTCGATCAGGTTGAGCAAGGCACGTCCGTCACCGTCCGCCATATCCAGCAAGGATTGCCGCGCGCCAGCGTCCAACGGCAGAGCAATTCCCAGCTCCTCCTCCGCCCGCGCAACCAGCTTGTGCAAATCCTCTGCGCCCAACCGCTCCAGCACCAAGACCTGTGCACGGCTCATCACAGCGCGATTCAGCTCAAAACTAGGGTTCTCGGTTGTGGCACCTACCAGCAGGATGGTGCCATCCTCCATATGCGGCAGAAAACCGTCTTGTTGCGCTTTGTTGAAACGGTGGATTTCGTCAACGAACAGGAGCGTGCCCTGCCCGTTCTGTCGCCGTATCTTGGCGGCATCGAACACACGCCGCAGCTCTGGCACACCACTAAAGATCGCACTGATCTGGACAAAATGCAGGTCTGTTTCACCGGCGAGCAGACGCGCAATTGTGGTCTTGCCAACACCGGGCGGACCCCAGAAAATAAGCGAACTGAGCGTGCCCCCCTCCAGCATCACCGTGAGCGGCGCCTCTGGCCCCAAAATCTGGGATTGACCGATGACCTCACTCAACGCCTTTGGGCGCAAGCGGTCCGCGAGCGGCCTGCGGCCGCTTGGTGCCTCGGCAGGCGATGCTCCAAACAAGTCGGCCATACTAACCTCGGAACCGCATGCTCATGCGCTGCGCACCGCGCTGCACGATCATCTCGATCCACCGCACCTGACCTGATAAAATCGCGCCGGCCTCATCAGGGTGTGTCAGCGCGACGCCATTGAGCTCCAGAATAACATCACCCGCGCGCAGGCCCGCGCGCGCGGCATATGGCCCCGCATCCGTGACGGCCACACCCTCGACCTCCAGCGGCAGGTTGAGCTCCGCCAGTACCGCCGGATTGATCCGCGCGAGCGACAGACCCGGAAACAAGCTTTCCTCTGGCAAGATCAGTAAATCACGGGTTGGTACCTCGGGCGCCGCAATAAGCGCGACAGCTGTCTCTTGCTCAACCCCTTGCCTGCTGAACTTGACATCTGCCTGCGCGCCAAGCCCTGCAACACTCATGCGGTAAATCATCTCGGAGGGAGTGTTCACAGGCTGACCGCCCACCGCCAGAATAACATCACCCACATCCAACCCCGCTTCTAAAAACGGGCTCGCCGCATGCAGACCGGAAATGATGATTCCGCCTGAGCGATCAAAGCCCAGCGTCGCGGCCATATCCGCATCCAATGGCTGACCACTGATGCCCGCCCAAGGGCGCCCAAACGTCTGATTGCCCTGTTGTGCCTGCGCCACAAACGCCGCCACCAGATCAGCAGGGATCGCAAAACCAATCCCGTTCGAGCCGCCCGAACGCGTCAGAATGGAGGTGTTCACGCCAATCAACCGACCAGCCGTGTCCACCAGTGCCCCCCCCGAATTGCCCGGATTGATCGGCGCATCCGTCTGGATGAAATAGCCACGTCCCTGCCCGCCAGAACCACCCGAACGCGCCAACCCTGAGACGATGCCGCTGCTCACAGTCTGGCCCACACCAAAGGGGTTTCCGATAGCCAGTGCCAGCTCTCCCACTTCCACACTGTCGCTCTTGCGCAGATCCAGAAACGGGAGGGCATCAGGCGTATCAATCTTCAGAATAGCAAGATCGCTGTCCTCGTCGCCCAGCAGGACACGTGCAGAATACTCACGCCTGTCATTCAGCACCACACGGATGTCTGTCGCCATGCCCACAACATGATAGTTGCTGACCACGATCCCGTCCGCAGAAAGGATCACGCCCGAACCAAGAGAGTTCTGCACACGCGGTTGACGGTCTACAAAAGGGTCACGAAACAACCGCTCGAAGAACGGATCGGACTGCAACGGCGTCCGCCGCACTTCACGAACGATCTTTGCATAGATATTCACCACCGCCGGAGCGGCCTGTTTCACAACAGGCACAAAACTCATTTGCACCTCAGCTTGCGATTGCGGCACCTGCTGGGCACTCAGCGGTCCAGCAATCAGCGTAAAGATCAAAACGAAATACTTCATGCCTTCAGATATGCGCAGCGACCGCGCCTCATGCAACCGCTCTATTTTTTTTGGTCAAAAATATCCCGATACTGCGCCCAAAACAAAAAGCCCCGCCAAATGGCAGGGCTCTTGCATCTCAATGATTTGAAATGATTTATTCTGCGGCTTCTTCCGCTGCAACGCGGGCCTTGTCAGCAGCGCCTTTGGCGTCGCGATCGCGGTCTACGAATTCGATGATCGCCATGGGCGCCATGTCACCATAGCGGAAGCCCGCTTTGAGAACACGAACATAGCCACCTTGGCGGTCTTTGTAGCGAGGGCCGAGGATGTCGAACAATTTTGTGACATACTGGTCTTCTTTGAGGCGCGCGCGGGCCTGACGACGGGCGTGCAGATCACCACGTTTGGCCAGCGTGATCATCTTCTCGATGATGGGACGCAGTTCTTTTGCTTTGGGCAGGGTTGTCTTGATCTGCTCATGCTCGATCAGCGAGCCGGCCATGTTGGCCCAGAGCGCCTTACGGTGCTCATGTGTGCGGTTGAGACGGCGGTATCCACGTGCGTGACGCATATTTCTTCTCCAGTTTGGTGCCTTCTACAGGCGGTTTTGCTTTGTCTGGCTGACGTGCGTAGCGTCAACTCTCCTTGGGGTCGAAACCCAGTCTGTAGAGAGGGCGGAGATCATGCCCCGCCCCTCAATGGCTTTAGAAGTTGTCTTCGAACTTCTTGGCCAGATCTTCGATGTTGTCCGGCGGCCAGTCCTCGACGTCCATGCCGAGGTGCAGCCCCATGCCTGACAGCACTTCCTTGATCTCGTTCAAGGACTTGCGGCCGAAGTTCGGCGTGCGCAGCATCTCTGCTTCGGTCTTCTGGATCAGATCACCGATGTAGACGATATTGTCGTTCTTGAGGCAGTTGGCAGAGCGTACGGACAGCTCAAGCTCGTCCACTTTCTTAAGCAGAAGCGGGTTGAACTCAAGACCATCGTCGTCGTCCTGACGGGACGCAGACTCTGGCTCGTCGAAGTTGACGAAGATGCCCAGCTGGTCCTGCAGGATGCGCGCGGCAAAGGCCACGGCGTCGTCAGGCGTCAGGGAGCCATCAGTCTCGATCTTCATGGTAAGCTTGTCATAGTCCAGAACCTGACCTTCGCGGGTCGGCTGAACGTCATAGCTTACTTTTTTGACGGGCGAGTAGATCGCGTCGATCGGGATCAGACCAATGGGCGCATCTTCAGGCTTGTTCTTGTCGGCAGAAACATAGCCCTTGCCTGTGTTGACCATCAATTCCATGTAGATGTCTGCACCGTCGTCGAGGTGGCAGATCACATGGTCGCGGTTGAGGATCTCGATGCCAGCGGATTCGCTGATATCGCCAGCCGTCACAACGCCTGGACCCTTCGCAGAGATCGACAGGCGCTTGGGCCCTTCGACTTCCATGCGGATGGAAACACCTTTGAGGTTCAGAATGATGTCGGTGACATCTTCACGAACGCCTGCAACGGAAGAAAACTCGTGCAAAACATTGTCAATTTGTACGGATGTGATCGCGGCACCCTGCAAGGATGACATCAGAACGCGGCGCAGCGCGTTGCCCATCGTGAGGCCGAAACCACGCTCGAGCGGTTCTGCAATCACGGTGGCCTGACGCGCAGGATCATTGCCGGGTTTTACGTCAAGCTGTGTTGGCTTGATCAATTCGGCCCAATTTTTGTGGATCATTAGTCCCTCCATTCTTGTTCGCATCCGTATGTCCGTCCGGTGCAAACTCCCGAGGCTTCAAAAAGTCGTAAAGGGTCCGCGTGTGAACGCGAACCCAAATAGAATAATCGCTGCTTAGACGCGGCGACGCTTTGGTGGGCGGCAGCCATTGTGGGCCATTGGTGTCACATCACGGATCGAAGTGATGTTGAAACCGGCAGCGGCCAGTGCGCGCAATGCGCTCTCGCGGCCAGAACCTGCGCCCTGCACTTCAACTTCGAGCGTCTTGACGCCGTGATCTTGTGCTTTCTTGCCTGCATCCTCGGCAGCCATCTGAGCAGCATAGGGCGTTGATTTACGCGACCCTTTGAAGCCCATCGTGCCAGCAGACGACCAAGAGATCGCGTTGCCCTGCACATCGGAGATGAGGATTTTTGTATTGTTGAAAGAAGAGTTCACATGCGCCACACCTGCGGCGATGTTTTTGGAGACCTTCTTCTTGGTGCGTTTTGTATCGCGTGCCATGATCCGTGCCCTCCCTTATTTCTTCTTACCGGCAATGGCCTTTGCGGGGCCTTTGCGAGTACGTGCGTTGGTGTGTGTACGCTGACCGCGAACGGGCAGGTTACGGCGATGACGAAGACCACGGTAGCAACCCAGATCCATCAAGCGCTTGATGTTCATCTGAGTGTCACGACGCAGGTCACCTTCAACGGTGTAGTTTTCGTCGATGTATTCGCGAATCTTCAGAACTTCGGCGTCCGACAGCTCGTTAATACGGCGAGTACGATCAATACCGACCGCTTCGCAGATTTCTTCTGCTGAAGTGTTGCCGATACCAGTGATATAAGTGAGGGCGATTGGAACCCGCTTTGCAGTCGGGATGTTTACGCCGGCAATACGTGCCACGTGTGCAATTCCTTTTCGTTGCGGGTCCGTTATACCAGACCCTTTTTTCACAACGTAAGCCCGAGGCGTCTTTGCCAACGGGCTACAGCTGATCAGGTGATCTTATGTATATGGAGCGACCGTACACATAATTTGATTCTCGCATGAGATAGCGCTCAGTATGGGCTTTTTCGCAGGGCGTCAACCCTTGGTGGCGTTGTGTAATTCCATCTCACGTGCCTGCGCGAATTGGGCCAGTTCATTCTTATTATGAGCAAGCGCAGCTTTTGCCAATCGGCGCCAATAGAGCGGTGATTCTGCCCGCGAGGCGCGGTGAAGAGCTACGGCCCGCTTGCGCGACAATGTTCCCTTCCGAAAACCAGTTTGCAGCGCTCCGAGCCCCGCTGTTAAGCGCAAAACCTGCGTTGCAGGATGACCCCCGCCGGCAAAGCCACACGGCAGAATTTGGGGAAACAAGCTTTGGATCGCCTGTGCGTTCCGTCGGTCCTTAGGACGGAACGGATCGTATATGGCCAATCCTCGGGTACTCTTGTGTCCGTGAAGCCCGAGATCACCGCGTGTCCGGTCAAATGAGCCTGCATCTGCGCGGTAACGGCGATCCCATGGCACGACGTCCGGATGGATAGAAACCTGAGGCGAGATCAGCAGCACATCACGAATGCGCAAAGCCTTTGCAAACCGCAGGGCGGCGTAGCCTCCCATGGAAAAACCCATTGCGAGGGTCCCGCTGTATTTCTCACCTAGCTCGGCCAGTCTGCTATCCAACGCATCGGTTTCATCGTTGATGTACCAATCGTTGTACTATGCCTGAAGATGCAAACGGGCGAAGCCGTGACCCACAAAGCTCCCCACAGGCGTGGCATCCGTAAACGTACCTGCTTCGGCGACGCGTTGCCTGAAGGATACGAACAGCCGCGGCGCTTCGGGATTGAACAGATCAGCTCTGAGCAGGTCGCCGTCAAAAACGCGGTGTGGCTTCATCGCGTAAAATCCCTACAGGTGCCTTGAAGGCACCCAGAAGGAAGGAATGATTGATCAGGCGTCGAGAACAGCAGCAATGCTTTTCTGTACGGTAGCCATATCCGCCAGACCGTCGACGGAGGTAAGCCCGCCCTTCGCATAATAGTAACCGATCAGCGGCGAGGTCTGTTTGTAGTAGGCCATCAGACGTGTCTTGAGGCTTTCGGCGTTGTCATCGGCGCGTGCTGTTCCACCGGCTGCCACTGCATCTGCAGCGCGGCCCAGAATACGGTCCACCAGAACCTCATCCTCGACCTTCAGTTCGATCACCGCATCGAGAGTTTGACCTTCGGCCTCTAGCAGTTGGGCCAAGGCATCCGCCTGTTCCAAGGTGCGGGGGAATCCATCGAAGATGAAACCGCCCTTATTGTCGCCTTGCAACTTTTCCTTGATCAGACCGATGACGATCTCGTCGGTGACAAGTGCGCCGCTGTCCATAACCTCTGCAACGATCTTACCCATCTCAGAGCCTGAGGACTTTGCTTCGCGCAGCATGTCGCCCGTGCTGAGCTGTACCATGTCACGGCTCTCTACGAGAAAGCCTGCTTGGGTGCCTTTGCCAGCACCCGGTGGTCCGAGAAGGATAATATTCATTTGCGTGCAGGGCTCCGTTTCTTGCGACCTTTGCCAGATTTACCGCGCAACTGCGATTTTTCCAACAGGCCTTCATATTGATGCGCCAACAGGTGGCTTTGTACTTGCTGAATGGTGTCCATCGTGACCGAGACCACAATCAGCACGGACGTGCCGCCGAAGTAGAATGGAATGGCAAACTGTCCGCGCAGGATTTCGGGCAGGATACAGACCGCCGCAAGGTAGCCCGAGCCGAGCACAAGCACACGGTTGACCACATACTCAAGATACTCTGCCGTCCGCTTGCCCGGACGGATGCCGGGGATAAAGCCGTTCTGGTTCTTCAAATTGTCAGCTACGTCGTCAGGCTTGAACGCCACGTTGAACGTGTAGAAGTAGGCAAAGAACACAATCATCGCCACGAAGAACAGCAGATACAGCGGCTGACCCGGACCAAAGTTGGCCAGCAGCCAAGACATCACAGGATTGGTGGAGTTACCCGAAAACGTGCTGATCGTGACGGGCAGCAATAGCAAGGACGAGGCGAAGATCGCAGGGATAACGCCCGATGGATTGACCTTGACCGGCAGGTGGCTGGAGCCACCATCATAGACCTTCATACCGACCTGACGGCGCGGGTACTGGATGTGGATCTTGCGCAAGGCGCGCTCCATGAACACCACGAACATGATGGTGACTACGACCATGACCAGCACCCCGACGATCAGCGCAGGGGAAATGGCACCCGAGCGGCCAGACGCGAAGAACTGTGCAATGGCGGCGGGAACCTCGGCGATGATGCCGACAAAGATGATGAGTGAGATGCCGTTGCCGATGCCGCGCGCGGTGATCTGCTCACCCAGCCACATCAGGAACATCGTACCACCGACCAGTGTGATCATGCAGGCAATGCGGAAATACCAGCCAGGATCAGCGGCAATGTCGCCCGCTTCAAGCGAGACGGCGAGGCCGTAAGACTGCACCGTGGCCAGCGCCACAGTACCCCAGCGGGTATATTGGTTAATCTTCTTGCGCCCCTGCTCACCCTCTTTTTTGAGCTGCTCGAGCGCAGGCACCATAGAGGTCAGAAGCTGAACGATAATCGAAGCCGAGATATAGGGCATGATGCCGAGGGCAAAGATACCCATGCGGCCCAATGCGCCACCCGTGAACATGGAAACCATGCCGCCGATGCCCTGCCCCGCCTGCTCCATAAAGTCGCGCAGTGCGCCGCCGTCGATGCCCGGCACGGGGATGAACGTCCCCAGACGGTAAACGATCAGCAGACCTAGCGTGAAAAGGATGCGGTGACGCAGGTCGGTCGCCTTGCCAAAGGCGGACCAGCTTGAATTGGCGGCCATATTCTCGACGGCAGATACCATGTGAAGGCTCTCTTTTTATCAAACAAAACGCCGCCCGAACCGTTTTCCGGCGGGCGGCGTTTGGGAAAACTTGAAACACTATGTAAGCGGCGCGCGCGCCGCCCACAAGTCCGAAGGTTATTCGGAGGCTTCTGCCGCTGCCGCCGCTTTGACGGTCAGGGAGCCGCCTGCTTTTTCGACAGCTTCAATGGCGGATTTGGACGCGCCTGTCACATCGAGGTTCAGCTTCGCGCTTACGTCGCCTTTGGCGAGGATACGGATGCCGTCACGCTTGCGACGTACCACACCTGCCGCGACCAGCGCGTCTTCGGTGATGGTTGCTTTGATGTCGAGCTTGCCTGCGTCGACGAATTTCTGGATCAGACCGAGGTTGATCGCGGAATATGTCTTGCGGTTCGGCTTGTTAAAGCCGCGCTTTGGCAGACGTTGGTAGAGGGGCATCTGGCCGCCCTCGTACCCTTTGATCGCCACACCCGAGCGGGATTTCTGACCTTTGATACCACGGCCGCCCATCTTACCGGTGCCGGAACCTGGACCACGGCCCACACGCTTGCGGGGTTTGGTGGCGCCTTCGTTGTCTGAAAGTTCGTGCAGTTTCATGTCGCTTCTCCTTTTGCCGGATGTGCTCCCCAGCGACGGGAGTGAGCAAACGCGGCGTTACAATACAGTAGCCAGATTCGAGGCCACTTGCGGCGTATAGGGGATGCCTGCATCTGAGGCAAGAGGCGCACTGTGCTAGAAACCCAACAGTTTAACCGCCCGCGCTTTACGGGCGGCCCAGAGCACCGCAAGCGGTGCCACAAGACCGATACCCGTCGTAGCCATTACAACAAGAGCCAGATCATCAACCTCCAGCTGCACCATCACAATGCGCAGGGCGGCTGAGAAGATTGTATGGGTCAGGTAGATCACCATCGAGAGTTTGCCCAAGTACCGCAAGCCCCGCAAAACAGCCGTATCGCCGCCTCGGTCAACTTGAGGCCATGCCATCCAGGCAAACAACACAATGAGGGAGGATGACAGCGCGGACTGTTTGATCGGCCCACTGATAGCCACCAGCCACAACTGTCCGGCAAAGACCAAGGCCGCCAAAAACGCCGTCATTCTGGCAGTTGAGCCTTCTATGGTGCTATCAGCAACTGCGACACCAATCAGGAAAAAGGGTAAATGCGCGACTGTCGCCCCCCAAACCAGTGAGGGCACAGACAATTGCGGAAGCACATACGCCAAGCCAATGCCCGCCGCGCCCATGATGAATCGAACGACAGTCCGTGACAGACGGCCCAGAGCGGCAAAGTAGAGCAGGATAACGCCTGTGTGACAGGTAAACAGCGCCCAAAGAAACCACAAATGCTCATAGGGCGGAAGCGGCAGGAGCGGTGCATCGCTGAGTGAGACGGGATCATTCACCGCACCCCCTGCAAACAGCTTGATCGCGAAAAAAATCCAGGTCCAGAGGGCCATAGGCCACAACAGACGCGTTACCCGCCCTTTCAATAGCGCTCCGATATCGTATTTCGCGAGGGTATCGAGAAACACGAGACCCGACAGAAAGAAGAACAGCGGTATGTGAAACGCATAGATAGCAGCATCAATCGCGTTGAAGACTGCAATTTCGGGGAAAAGTCCCGCACCGAAAGCGCCACGCCAAGCATGCCCAAACACAACCAGAACAATTCCGATGCCTTTGGCACTATCAATAGCGTCAAATCGCGAGGGGGCTTGGATCATTCTTACGGCTCTTGACGGTCAGGCGTGGGTAAAGTGCGTACTACTCATAACGAGACGGAAAAATAAGGTTAGGGGAATTTTGAGCCGAAAATCCACCTTTTGAATACTTGAGCAGATCCCAAAAGCAAAACGCCCCGCATCTGATGCAGGGCGTTTCAATAATTGTCAAAGATAAGGGCCGTCTCGCGACTTTAGCCTTTTTCTTCGATGATCTCGACCATGTGGCTGACCTTGCGAACCATGCCGCGGACGGAAGGTGTGTCTTCCAGCTCACGGGTGCGGTGCATTTTGTTCAGGCCGAGGCCAACAAGTGTGGCGCGCTGGTCTGCGGGGCGACGAATCGGGGAGCCGATCTGTTTTACGACGATAGTCTTGGCCATGCTTATGCCTCCTCAGCGGTTTGAGTGGACGTGTCAGCAGCATCGTCACGCTTGGGCAGAATGTCGGCGACTTTCTTGCCGCGACGCTGTGCAACGGAGCGTGGTGACTGCTCTTTTTTCAATCCGTCCATGGTGGCGCGGATCATGTTGTAGGGGTTCTGGGAGCCGATGGATTTGGACACAACATCCTTGACGCCGAGCATCTCGAACACGGCGCGCATAGGACCACCCGCAATAATACCGGTACCTTCTGGGGCTGTGCGCATGATCACTTTGCCCGCGCCATGACGGCCGGACATGTCGTGGTGCAGCGTGCGACCTTCGCGCAGTTGCACGCGGATCATCTGGCGCTTTGCCTGCTCGGTGGCTTTGCGAATGGCCTCGGGGACCTCTTTCGCTTTACCTTTACCAAAGCCTACGCGGCCTTTCTGGTCGCCTACGACGACGAGAGCAGCAAAACCAAAGCGCTTACCGCCTTTTACAGTTTTGGATACGCGGTTGATCGCGACCAGACGGTCAGCGAATTCGGGCGCTTCGTCGCGCTGGTTGCGGCGGTTACCGCCACGGTTGTCATCTCTGGCCATGCTGGCCTCCTTAATCTGCGGGCGGGTGCCCTGTTGTCGCAACCCTTGGTGAGCGAGGCTCCCGGGTCATCGAGGGGGCACAACATGCGCCCCCTACAGTCTTTAGATTTTCAAACCACCTTCACGGGCGGCATCGGCCAAGGCCTTCACTTTACCGTGGAAGAGGAAACCGCCACGATCGAAGTAGGCCGTTTCAACGCCCGCCTTCTTCGCGCGCTCGGCGATTGCCGTGCCCACTTTTGTCGCGGCTTCGACGTTGTTTTTGCCAACCACACCAAGATCCTTCTCGAGCGTGGATGCAGAAGCGACTGTTACGCCGTTCACATCGTCGATCAGCTGAACGCTGATGTTCTTGTTGGAGCGGTGCACGGAGAGGCGCATGCGCCCACGGTTCGTGCGACGAAGTTTGTTCCGAACGCGCAAGCGGCGTTTGATGAACAGTTGTCTTTTGCTGTTTGCCATTCTGTGCGTCCTTACTTCTTCTTGCCTTCTTTGCGGAAGACGAATTCACCCTTATAGCGGATGCCTTTGCCCTTATAGGGCTCGGGCTTGCGCCATGCGCGGATGTTCGCAGCGACTTGACCAACAAGCTGTTCGTCAATGCCTTCCACAACGATTTCGGTCTGCTTTGGCGCGGTTACAGTCACACCCTCGGGTGCGGTGTAATCGACGTCGTGGGACAGGCCGAGGTTGAGTTTCAATGTGTTGCCAGTCATGGCAGCACGGTAACCAACACCCTGGATTTCAAGCTCTTTCTTGAAACCATCGGTGACACCAGTGACCAAGTTCGCGATCATAGTGCGGCTCATGCCCCACTGCTGGCGCGCGCGCTTGGACTTACCGCGAGGAGTTACGCTTACCGCGTTCTCTTCAACAGTCATGGTCACATCGTCGGTTGCTTTGAAGGTACGAACCCCTTTGGGGCCTTTCACTTCGATGGTCTGACCAGACACAGAGGCTGTTACACCGCTGGGCAGATCGACCGCTTTTTTACCAATACGAGACATCAAATTCTCCTTAGAATACGGTGCAGAGCACTTCGCCGCCAACATTGGCTGCGCGTGCGTTTGCGTCCGACATCACACCCCGTGGGGTGGAGACAATCGACACGCCGAGGCCCTGACGGACCGCTGGAATGTCTTGTGAGCCCATGTAGACGCGGCGACCGGGCTTGGAGACCCGCTTCAGCTCGCGAATAACAGGTTCGCCTTCGTAATACTTGAGGCTGATCTCGATGGCGGGGTGGCCGTCGGCGCCCGTCATCTTCTCATAGCCGCGAATATAGCCTTCGTCGGCCAGCACATCGAGCACCCATGCGCGCAGCTTGGAAGCTGGTGTCATGACTGTGGATTTGCCGCGAAGTTGGCTGTTGCGGATGCGTGTCAGCATATCTGCGATAGGATCGGTCATATCAATATGCTCCCTTACCAGCTCGACTTGACCATGCCCGGGATCTGGCCTGCGGAGCCGAGATCACGAAGCGCGATACGCGAGATTTTCAATTTGCGGTAATACGCGTGTGGACGACCTGTCAGCTGGCAACGGTTGTGCAAACGCACAGCCGAAGAGTTGCGTGGCAGTTTCGCCAAGTCGAGGGTCGCGCGAAAACGCTCTTCCATCGGCTTTGTCTCGTCGCTGATGATTGCTTTCAGCGCCGCACGCTTGGAGGCGTATTTTTTGACCAGTGCTTCACGCTTCTTCTCGCGTGCGATCATGGATTTCTTAGCCATATCTAATGTCCTTCCCGCTTACGAGTTGAAGGGCATGTTGAACAGTTTCAACATTGCCTTCGCTTCGGCGTCGGTTTTCGCAGTAGTTGCGATGATGATGTCCATGCCCCAGTTCTCGTCGATTTTATCAAAATCGATTTCGGGGAACACGAGATGCTCTTTGAGGCCCATGGCATAGTTGCCGTTGCCGTCAAAGGATTTGCCGTTGATGCCGCGGAAGTCGCGGATACGGGGCATTGCAACCGTGATCAGACGATCAAGGAATTCATACATGCGGTCCGCGCGAAGTGTGACCTTCGCACCCATTGGCATTTCTTCCCGAACGCGGAAACCAGCGATGGATTTCTTGGCGATGGTTGTCATTGCTTTTTGACCGGCGATCAGTGTGAGGTCTTCCTGAGCGGATTTGGCCTTTTTGCTGTCACGGACAGCAGCAGCACCACAACCGATGTTCAGGACGATCTTGTCCAGACGCGGGATTTGCATGTCGTTCTTGTAGCCGAACTCTTCTTTCAGCGCCGCACGGATGCGGTCGTTGTAGTCGGCTTCGAGGCGGGGGGTATAAGCTGCGGTATCGAGCATCAGATGACATCCCCTGTTGTTTTGGCGAAGCGCACTTTGTTTTCGCCGTCCATTTTAAAGCCAACACGCGAAGGCTTGCCGTTGGCATCCTTGATCGCGAGGTTGCTCAGGTCCATCGGCATCGACTTGGGGATGCGACCACCTTGTGAGTCTTGTGACTGGCGCGTGGCGCGGACGTAAACGTTTACACCCTCGACAACAGCTTTGTTGGATTTTGGATCAACAGAGGTAATCTTACCCTCTTTGCCTTTATCCTTGCCGGCCAGAACGATGACAGTGTCACCTTTTTTAAGCTTAGCAGCCATGGTTACAGCACCTCCGGAGCGAGTGAGATGATTTTCATGAAGTTTTTGCCGCGCAATTCACGAACAACTGGCCCAAAAATCCGCGTGCCTACAGGCTCGTTGGAGTTATTGAGGATAACTGCTGCGTTGCGGTCAAAACGAATGGCGGTGCCATCGTCACGACGAACTTCTTTTGCGGTACGAACGACGACGGCCTTACGGACGTCACCCTTCTTTACACGGCCGCGTGGAATGGCTTCCTTGACCGAGACGACAATGATGTCGCCTACGGATGCGTACTTACGCTTGGAACCACCCAGGACCTTGATGCACTGAACGCGGCGAGCGCCACTGTTGTCAGCAACATCCAGGTTGGTCTGCATCTGGATCATTTGGTTTCTCCCGACCTGTAGGGGGCGATGCGTGCCTGATCCCTAGGGTTTCGATTAATATTGCTATCCGGAATGGATAACGCAGCCGCCCCTAAGGGTGACTGCGTGAACGATCATGCTTCCGCAGTGATCACTTCCCAACGTTTGGTTTTGGATCGTGGTGCACATTCAATGATGCGGACCTGCTGGCCCACTTTGAATGTGTTGTTCTCATCGTGCGCCCGATATTTCTTGGACTTACGAATGGTCTTCTTCAGAACCGGATGAGTAAAGCGACGCTCTACGGATACGGTGACTGTCTGTTCGTTGGCGTCCGAGGTTACGGTGCCTGTCAGGATACGCTTTGGCATTCTACTAAGCTCCTCTTACGCGTCTGTTGCAGCGGATGCTGCTTTTTGGTTCAAAACTGTTTTCACGCGGGCAACGTCACGTTTGACGGAGCGAAGACGCGAAGGGTTTTCCAGCTGGCCAGTGGCTTGCTGGAAACGCAGGTTGAACGCTTCTTTTTTCAGGTTAACAAGCTCGTCGCGGAGCTGGTCCGGCGTCTTGTCGTGCAATTCGTTGGCTTTCATGCCGCTTCCTTTTCAACATCACGAGAAGGCTGCGCGCGCGCATGACCCTGATTCCCGTGGAGTACATGGGTAGAGAGGGCCGTTTAGGCGCATTCAGGCCCCCACGCAACCCCCTAATCGCGACAGTCTATTTCTTGGGTGTGCGTAGCATCTCGATGCCCACCGCCTCTGCCGAGAAGCTGATGTATTGGTAGTCGCCCTCGGACAGCGTTTCGGTCAGGGCCTTGTATTCATGGTGCCGCCAACCCGGGTAGCCGTAAAGCTCATCGAAGAGGATCACAGTCCCCTTGCGCAGCCTGCTCTTGACCGCCTCGAGCGCATAGGCCGTAGGGGTATAGGTGTCCATATCCATGTGAATGAAGGCAAACGGCGCTTTACCATTAGCCTTGAGGTAGCCCGGCAGCGTGTCTTGCACCCAACCCTCCTCGAAGGCGACATTGTCAGGCACCTCGGGCAGCTTGCCCTTTGTCGAGAACGCCCCGGCCTGACGGCCTGTGTGCATGCCGGTCCAGTCCTCCTCCAACCCCTCGAAGCTATCAAAGCCTGTAAGGGTCAGATCATGCTCTCCCAGAACCTCACCGAAGGTGCGGCAACCGTCCCCCTTGGCGACACCGAACTCGACATAAAGCCCTCCTTCGATTTCGTTCTTGATTGCGCGACGCACGTTATAAAGGCGCTGCTGCTTTTTGTTGCGAAACAGCATGGCCTGTTCCATGTGATCGCGGAAATGCTCAAAGCTCTCGCGCTTGGAGGCCTCAAGAAGGAAAGTCATCGGGTTCTGGTCGAGCATGGGTTTGTCCTGCCTGTTATGTACTGCTTTTGAAGCGACCCTAGCACGACGGAGCGCGCAGCGGTAAATCGGGCGTTTCAGCTGGCGTGAAAAAAGCAGCGGAATGCGGCAAAGATGTCAAAGGTACTGGCACTGGCGCACCGCCACGTGGCGCGCTAGACACCTCTGTATGACACATATCAAATCCCTCTTCGTGACCCGCCTGTACCAAGCGCCCTTGGGCGACATCGACACTGCCGAGCTGGAGGCGTCGTGCTACTCTATCGCGGAGGATGACGAGGCCGGGCAGGAATGGTGTGAGGAGAACGGGTTTCCGGGCTATACGTCCTATGCATCATTGACGGATCTTGGCTGGCGCTTTCCGATTTTTGCCGATGTGATCAAAGCGATCGAAAGCCATGTGGCGGCATTTGCAGCAGATCTGGAGCTTGATCTGGACGGGCGGGAGCTGAAGCTGGAAGACATCTGGATCAACATCCTGCCCGAAGGCGGCACCCATTCGGGCCACATCCACCCGCATTCGGTGATTTCAGGCACGACCTATGTCGCGATGCCCGAGGGGGCGAGTGCGATCAAATTCGAAGACCCGCGTCTGCCCATGATGATGGCGGCCCCTGCCCGTCTGAAAGACGCGCGCGAGGAGTTGCGCACCTTTGCCTATGTTGCCCCTGCGGTGGGCGATGTGCTTTTATGGGAGAGCTTCATTCGCCATGAGGTGCCGATGAACATGAGCGAGGAAGACCGGATTTCAGTATCGTTCAACTACGCTTGGGCCTAATCACGGCCTAGGCGCTTGCGCGCACTGGCGGTTTTAGCGCTCGCGGGTACAAGCTTGCTCGCCTTGCCAAGACCGAACGGCGGCATGCCCGAATAGAGCGTCTCGTACTGGCCGCTTTGCACCAGAAATGTCTCGTGGAAAATTCCGACAGCGCCGCGATCATCACGCATCGCTCTGTTAAAGGCGGACCAGGCAGGCAGGTGCGCGCGGTCACGGGCGGTGGCATAGGCCTCCAGATGCTCGAAGCTGCGCCAGTATTGCAGGACCAGGCCAAAGCCGATGTTGTTGTAGCCCAGAAATCCTGTCTCTTCTTTTGGGAGCTTGCTCAACTCGGCCAGCATGCGCGGCATGGCGAACGTTGCAGGTATCCATTTATGCAGCATCCAAGGGCGGTTGATCCGCATGCCGATGATGAAGACAACGAAATCGCCCTCAATCTCGGCGATCATACGCTCGGGGATGACGCGGGCCATGCTACTTCGGCGCCTTTTTCCGCGCCTCTTCCTGCTCCTTGACCAAAGCCTTCTCCTCCTTGGTCATCTTGTTGCCCCACTGGTTGTTGGAGAGGCCAAGATCGGCAGGCATCGGCTTGGTCTTGCCCTTCTTGATCTCGCCGCCTTTGTTGAGGAACTCCGCGATGAGGTCGGCGTCGGTGGTGGGTTTGGGGACGTGTTTCATGGGAGGGGCGTCCTTTGTGTGACTTTAGTAGAGATTAGCTGCCTCTTCGCTCAATATCCAGAGCAACCATAGAATGCAGTACTATCTGTTGAGCGCCGCGATACAACTTAAGCCGCTATTCCTCCTCAATGACAAGCCGCTCTGCAGCCTGCCCAAGTAGGCCGGCCAAAATATCAGCTCTCGTTTGTTCTATATTTACGTTGGGCATAGTTTTGAGATAGTGCCCAACTCGCTGAATCCTATTTTGAACACGTCTGAGTCCGGTATCGTGCAGCGGACCTGCTTCAAACGCCAAATTTACCTTGTCCAAAGAGCTCTTGCTACGATGTGCCATGTTGTTTCTGGCAGCGATTGTCGCATCAACTACTGCTCTATCTCTTGCTGATAGCGCTACGAAAGCCTCACAGTGCAAAGGTACAAGCCACTGCCTTGCTTGAGTTTCTATAGCAGAATAGTCTGGAAATGAGACATTGCGCCCATTCGGATCAAGAACCTCCTTCAATTCTTGTTTGCTCAAGTGCTTTCGCCGCTTGAATTCACCAAATTTAGCAAATGCCCTTCCTGCTTTACTGTTATTAGCAAAAGAGTGTTTCACACTGCTTTCAAGGTGATCCATTACCTTCGAACAGTCTCTATTTGCATAGGCAAGGATAAGGTCGTTGATGAAGCCTTCAAACATCACTCCGACAGAAAGAACGAAATTCTCTGTAGCAATTTTTCGCTGCTGTCCTCTCTTCAATTTGTTCCAAGAACTATCGTAATAATCCGACTGTTCTTCCAATTGGGCTTCAAAATCCCATAGAACGTCATGTGGTGAAATTTTTCTCATCGTATTCCAATCTGCCTAGATGGCAGATGCTATACGCTTGCACCGGAAATAAAAAAAGCCCCCGCCGTTCATCACAGCGGGGGCTTTTCATTTTTAACGGGGCCGAAACGGGCATTTCTGCGAAATACCCTGCCTCCAGCTCGACAGCACCCGCTTACGCGGGTGCGTCGGTTACCAGTCCTCGCGGACCACGACCCGTGTCTTGATCGGCAGCTTCATCGCGGCAAGGCGAAGCGCCTCACGGGCGATGTCGTCGTTGACGCCGTCGATTTCGAACATCACGCGGCCAGGCTTCACTTTACAGGCCCAGAAGTCCACGGAACCTTTACCTTTACCCATCCGTACTTCGACGGGCTTGGAGGTGACAGGTACGTCTGGGAAGATACGGATCCAGACACGGCCCTGACGCTTCATGTGACGCGTCATGGCACGACGTGCGGCTTCGATCTGGCGTGCGGTTACACGCTCAGGCTGAAGCGCCTTCAGGCCGTAGGTGCCAAAGTTCAGGTCAGACCCGCCCTTTGCAAGACCCTTGATCGAGCCTTTGAACTGCTTACGGAATTTCGTACGTTTTGGCTGTAGCATGATCTACTCCTTAACGCCGACCGCCGGCACCACGAGGTGCTGGGCCGTCTTGCATTTCTTGTGCCTTGCGGTCACGGGCAGCGGGATCATGTTCCATGATCTCACCTTTGAAGATCCACGTCTTGATGCCGATGATGCCGTAGGCGGTCATGGCTTCAACGTGGGCATAGTCGATGTCCGCACGCAGTGTGTGCAAAGGCACGCGACCTTCACGGTACCATTCAGTACGCGCGATCTCGGCACCGCCAAGGCGGCCTGCGAGGTTCACACGGATACCAAGGGCACCCATACGCATGGCGTTCTGTACCGCACGCTTCATCGCGCGACGGAAGGACACACGACGCTCGAGCTGCTGTGCAATGCTTTCCCCAACGAGGGCGGCATCCAGCTCGGGCTTACGCACTTCAACGATGTTGAGGTGCAACTCGGAGTCGGTGAACGCGGCAAGTTTCTTGCGCAGACCTTCAATGTCTGCACCTTTCTTGCCGATGATCACACCAGGTCGTGCTGTGTGGATCGTAACGCGGCACTTTTTGTGCGGACGCTCGATGATCACACGGGAAATGCCCGCCTGATGACACTCTTTCTTGATGAAATCGCGGATTGCGAGGTCTTCAAGAAGAAGGTCACCGTAGTCTTTTGTATCGGCGTACCAGCGGCTGTCCCATGTACGGTTAACCTGAAGGCGCATGCCGATTGGATTGACTTTATTACCCATTATGCTTGCTCCTCAACTTGGCGCACGACGATGGTGATCTCCGCAAAAGGCTTGAGGATCTTGCCGAAACGGCCACGCGCACGCGGACGACCGCGCTTGAGTGTCATGTTCTTGCCTACATAGGCTTCGGCCACGATCAGCTCGTCTACGTCGAGGTTGTGGTTGTTCTCGCCATTGGCAATCGCGGACTGAAGGCATTTCTTCACGTCTACTGCGATCCGCTTTTTGGAGAAAGTCAGGTCCGTGAGGGCCTTGTCCACTTTCTTGCCACGGATCATTGCGGCAACGAGGTTGAGTTTCTGCGGTGACGTCTTGAGCATGCGCAGCTTTGCACGTGCTTCATTGTCTGCCACGCGGCGGGGATTTTTATCCTTGCTCATGGCTTATTTCCGCTTCGCTTTTTTGTCGGCTGCATGGCCATAATAGGTGCGGGTCGGCGAATACTCACCAAACTTCTGACCAATCATGTCCTCAGTGACGTTTACTGGGATATGCTTGTGACCGTTGTAGACGCCGAACGTCAGGCCAACAAACTGTGGGAGGATCGTGGAACGGCGCGACCAGATTTTGATCACTTCGTTGCGACCGCTCTCGCGGGAGGCTTCGGCCTTTTTGAGGACATAAGAGTCAACAAAAGGACCTTTCCATACTGAACGAGACATAAATTAACGCCCCTTCTTCTTGGCGTGGCGTGAACGGATGATCAGTGCACTTGACGCTTTTTTCTTGTTCCGGGTTTTTGCACCCTTAGTCGGCTTGCCCCATGGGGTAACCGGATGACGACCACCAGAGGTCCGGCCTTCACCACCACCATGCGGGTGGTCGATCGGGTTCATAACGACACCACGAACACTCGGGCGGATGCCTTTGTGACGCATGCGGCCCGCTTTACCGTAGTTCTGGTTGGAGTTGTCGGGGTTGGACACGGCACCAACGGTGGCCATGCATTCCTGACGGACCAGACGCAGTTCGCCCGAAGACAAACGGATCTGGGCGTAGCCACCATCACGGCCAACAAACTGAGCGTAGGTACCCGCAGCACGGGCGATCTGGCCGCCTTTGCCTGGCTTCATCTCGATGTTGTGGATGATTGTACCGATGGGCATGCCGGAGAATGGCATTGCGTTGCCAGGCTTGATGTCGGCCTTGGCCGAAGCGATCACCTGATCGCCGACGGCGATACGCTGGGGCGCAAGGATATAGGCCTGCTCACCATCTTCATATTTCACGAGCGCGATAAACGCGGTCCGGTTCGGGTCATATTCAATGCGCATGATCGTCGCGGTGACGTCCAGTTTGTTACGCTTGAAATCGACGATGCGGTAGAGGCGCTTTGCACCACCACCCTTGCGACGCATTGTGATCCGTCCGGTGTTGTTCCGTCCGCCGTGCTTGCTAAGTCCCTCAGTGAGGGCCTTGACAGGGCGACCTTTCCAAAGCTCCGAACGGTCGATCAGTACCAGCCCACGCTGGCCTGGCGTCGTCGGTTTGTACGACTTGAGTGCCATGTTCTCTGTCTTCCGTTTTGCTTATGCGCCCCCGTAGGTGCGCTGTGGTTATAGGCCCCCGTAGGTGCCTGAGTAGTATGCGCGGTTTGATCCGTGCACAAAGACGAAGCCCCAGACGAATCTGGGGCTGTGCCGATGGGGTCTGATAGGGGCACGGCGGCGCGCGGTCAAGACATGAAAGGCATAATCGAAACCGCACTGCTCAGCATCACTATATCCGCGATTGCACAGCAGGTCGACAGGGGCCGCGCGACAAGCGGTGTCTTTAACAATCAGTGCAGGTTTTGACGCCCAGTGCTTTGTAGATCGGGCAGAAGTTCATACCTGCTGTGGCAAATAGGATGGCACCGAGCCAGCCCCAGAAGCCGATTGTACCCGTGAGGGAACCCAACACCAGAAGAGCGCCAACGACAATCTGTGCGATCCGGTCCGATGAGGCAAGGTTACGTGCAAAATCCATTCTGTATCCTTTTGATTGCATAGATTGAATCATAGCGGCGATCGGCAAGTTCAGAGAATAGAGGATTTTGATCCCAAGGTGAGGCCGTGGACTCCACGCACACAGACGGTGATTAAAAAGACTGACAGCGCAGAATGGATTTGCCTAACTGCGGTCCGACAGGCCTCTTTCCAATCTGTAGAGTGCACACGAAAAAGGGCGCAGCTTCGCAGCTACGCCCTTCAAAATTCTCTAACCTATCAGCTCCTCGCGGAGCTGAACCAACTTATGCCAGTGCGAGGTTTGTCGCAGATTCGCGACCGTCGCGGCCGGCTTCGATGTCGAAAGTAACTTTCTGATCATCGGAGAGACCTGTGAGGCCTGCCTGCTCAACGGCGGAGATGTGTACGAATACATCTTTGCTGCCGCCATCGGGCGCGATGAAGCCGAAGCCTTTAGTTGTGTTGAACCATTTTACTGTACCAGTGGCCATTATCGTATTCCTTATTTTAACTGCCCACGAAATGCGGCAGGTCGGCTAAGTCAGTTCAAAGATCGTATGACTGAGCCGTAAGGAGCAGTAATTCCGATAGATATAGTAACGTCGCACCGCCCTCATGCGCCTTTGGCAGCACAATAGCAAGGACTATAAAATCAAGCGTCGTGATCGGCGGATTTACGTTACGCGCCAATGCGAAAGGCCCCCGCATCTCTGCGAGGGCCTTTCATTACATGCGTCTAACGGGCTTAGAGGCCTGTGGAGACGTCGATTGTGTTGCCTTCTTCAAGCGTCACATAGGCTTTTTTCACGTCTTTGCGTGTGCCCAACTGGCCGCGGAAGCGCTTTACTTTACCCTTGGTGATGGAGGTGTTGACCGCCTTCACTTTAACACCAAAGAGCGCCTCGATGGCTTCTTTGATCATGGGCTTGTTGCTGTCCATGGAGACTTCAAAAACAACGGCGTTGTTCTCGGAGGCCATGGTGGCTTTTTCAGTGATGATCGGCTTGCGGATCACGTCGTAGTGTTCTGGTTTCGCGCTCATTTCAAACGGGCCTCCAGTGCTTCGATGCCTGACTTCGTGATGACAAGTGTATCACGCTTCAGGATATCATATACGTTTGCGCCCATTGTTGGCAGGATATCCAGACCGTCAATGTTACGCGCGGCTTGCAGGAAGTTCTCGTTGACGGACGCGCCGTCAATGATCAACGCGCGCTTCCAACCCAAGGACTTAACCTGTTTGGCCAGAGCGGCGGTTTTCCCGTCGGATGCTGCATCGTCAATGATGACCAACGCGCCGGCTTTTGCCTTTGCGGAGAGTGCATGACGCAGACCCAGTTTGCGGAACTTCTTGGTCAGCTCGTGGCCGTGGCTACGAGGGGTTGGCCCCTTGTAGATACCGCCCCCGCGAAAGATCGGAGCCGAACGTGCGCCGTGGCGTGCGCCACCGGTGCCTTTTTGGCGGTAGATCTTCTTGGTGGAGTAGCTGACTTCGCGACGTGTCTTTACCTTGTGCGTACCCTGCTGCGCGTTGTTACGCTGCCAGCGGACCACACGGTGCAGAATGTCTGCGCGTGGCTCGAGACCGAACAGCGCTTCGTCAAGGTCGATGGACCCTGCTTTGCCGCCGTCGAGTTTGATGACATCTAGTTTCATGCGTCACCTTCTTTCTTGTCTGCATCATCGGTTGCCGCTTCGGCACCCTCTGCTGCGATTTCTGCTTCGGCTGCTTTCAGCGCTTCTGCTTCGGCTGCTGCCTGCTCTTCTGCAAGGCGTGCTGCTTCTGCTTCGGCTTCTGCTGCTGCAGCGGCTGCTGCTTCTTCGGCTGCTTTAGCGGCTTCACGTGCGGCGGAGGCCAGAGCACCTGGAACAATCGCGTTCTCGGGGAACGGCTTTTTCACCGCATCCTTGACCGTAACCCAGCCACCTTTGGAGCCTGGAACAGCGCCTTTGACCATGATCAGGCCGCGGGCTGTGTCTGTTTTAACAACTTCAAGATTCTGGGTCGTAACACGGGCTGCACCCATGTGACCGGCCATTTTCTTGCCTTTGAAAACCTTACCGGGATCCTGACACTGACCTGTGGAACCGTGCGAACGGTGGGAGATAGACACACCGTGTGTCGCACGCAGACCGCCAAAGTTGTGACGCTTCATAGCACCGGCAAAACCTTTACCGATAGAAGTGCCCGCAACGTCAACGTACTGACCCGCGAAGTAGTGATCTGCAATGATCTCTTCGCCAACGGGAAGCATTGCATCCTCGTCAACGCGGAATTCTGCAACCTTACGCTTTGGTTCAACCTTTGCTGCTGCAAAGTGGCCGCGCATCGCTTGTGACGTACGCTTTGCCTTTGCGGTACCTGCACCAAGCTGAACAGCAACATAGCCGTCCTTCTCGATGGTACGCTGTGCAACAACCTGAAGGTTATCGAGCTGAAGAACGGTTACAGGGATCTGCTTGCCGTCTTCCATGAACAGACGGGTCATGCCCATCTTTTTTGCAATAACGCCTGAGCGCAACATAGTATTACCCTCCTACGCTTATGACTGCAGCTTGATCTCGACATCCACACCAGCGGCGAGGTCGAGCTTCATCAGCGCGTCAACGGTCTGGGGAGTCGGATCAACGATATCCAGCAAACGCTTGTGCGTGCGGATCTCGAACTGGTCACGGGATTTCTTGTCTACGTGGGGACCACGCAAAACAGTGAATTTCTCGATTTTGTTCGGCAGCGGAATAGGGCCGCGAACGGAAGCGCCTGTGCGCTTTGCGGTGTTGACGATTTCCTGTGTGGAGGCATCAAGCACCCGATAGTCAAACGCCTTCAGGCGGATGCGGATGTTCTGGCTGGCAGCCATAATACAAATCCCTTATCTTCGGGATGGAGACGGATTGGACGAGGCACGCTCATCGTGCCCCCTCTTCGCGCTTTAGTCTAACGTACACGGGGCACGCCAATGGCACACCCCGATCAATAGCCGCCGTATAGGGCGAGTCGCCCCAGCTGGCAAGCGCTAAACACCCATTTTCTCAAGCATCGCAAAGCAACTGCGCAGAGGTGATGTTTCCCCTGTTAAGCTGATCGTTACGGGTGCGGCATCAATAACAGTTGTTCGAAACGCGCAATCGTTTACAAGTGCGCGACACCTTAGAAGAAGCAGGCATATGAACAAAATTTCCGTACCGTTTGACCCTCTACCAAAGCAAGCGGAGCAGCCTGTGCGCGCACGCGACTGGATCAAGGTCCTCTCAGAATACCGCGACCCCAGCACCGCACGCAGCTTCTATGAATTAGGCATTACAATCGGGCCGTTTGTCGCCCTTTGGGCGCTGGCCTGGTGGGCACTCTCGGTCAGCGGATGGCTGGCGCTTGCAATCTCGCTTGTGAACGGAGCGTTCATCCTGCGACTGTTCACGATCCAGCATGATTGCGGCCACGCCTCGTTCTTCAAGAACCGCACGCTGAGCAACTGGGTCGGCCGTGTTCTGGGCGTTCTCACCCTTACGCCATATGATGTCTGGAAGCGTGACCATGCTATGCATCACAGCGCGTCGGGCAATCTCACCCAGCGGGGCATCGGGGATGTGGATACCCTCACAGTTGCAGAATATCGCGGGCTCTCCCGCTTTGGTCAGTTCAAATATCGCCTCTACCGCAATCCCATTGTTCTGTTCGGCCTTGGACCGGGATATCTGTTTTTCCTGCGCAACCGCCTGCCGCTCGGGCTTATGAACCAAACCCGGTACTGGATCAGCGCGATGGGAACGAACCTGACGTTGTTGGCTGCGCTGGCAGTGATCTGGTACTTCGGAGGGATCATGCCAATCCTGCTGATCTTTCTTCCGTCCACCCTTCTGGCAGCTACGACGGGTGTGTGGCTTTTCTACGTCCAGCACCAGTTCGAGACGACCCATTGGGAAGAAGAGCCTGAGTGGGACATGCACGAGGCCGCACTCAACGGAAGCTCGCACTATGTCCTGCCTGCGCCCCTGCAATGGCTGACGGCGAACATCGGCATTCACCACGTACACCACCTCTACAGCCGCATTCCATTCTATCGCCTGCCTGAAGTCCTCAAGAACCACGAAGGATTGGCCGATATTAACCGCATGACAATCCGCGAGAGCCTGATCAATGCGCGGCTGCATTTGTGGGATGAGGACAGCAAGCGCTTGGTATCGTTTGCAGAGGCTAAGGCGATTTCTCCCGTCAGCTAGACAAGTCCACGATGGCGACTGAAATTATCTTGCGGCGGCAATCGCCGCAAGTTTGGCAACGTCAGCGCCGCTGATTTCCGCTTCAAGCGCCAGGATTTCATCGATAGGCCAATCCCACCAGCGGACGGCTTCCAGCGCGATAATTTCCGCGGGATCAAAGCGGTAGCGTCGCACAGTGGCGGGATTTCCAGCTACGATAGAATAAGCTGGTATCACCCCGCCCATGACAGAGCCTGCACCGATGATGACCCCGTTGCCGATGATTGCACCTGGCAGGATGGTGGCACCCTGCCCGATCCACACATCATTCCCCACCACCGTGTCAGCGCCACCTTTCGGTAACGAAGGGCGTCCCTCACGATCACCGCCAAAGACCGCAAACGGATATGAGGAAATACCGTCATAGCGGTGATTTGCGGAAGACGTGATGAATTGCACCCCGTCGGCGATCTGACAGAACTTCCCGATCCGCAGCTGTTCTGGGCTGAAGTCATAGAGATACGGCGCAAGTTGCGCTGCCCAATCGGCGGGCGGGACATGGGCGCTGGCATAGGTATAGTCGCCAACTTCGATGCGCGGATGCGATATCTTTGCGCGCAAGAAAACAGTTCCTTCATGTGCGCTCCCGTCAGGAAGCGTAACAGGATGAACCTTTTCGGGGCTGGGAAAATGCGGGGGCGTGGCTTTCATGTGCTTTCCTCTCTGGTGCGTGTGGCGGGCTTTGACGTCTCCCGCAAAGCTAAAACACGGCTGCAAGCTGTGCTGGTGAGGATTCCCTGTTTAGACGTCTCTGGCAAAGCAAAAAGGCGGCTCCTTGTGGGGAGCGGCCTTTTCTATTTAGCTACCGGGTGCTGCGTCTGTGCT
>CAJXSZ010000020.1 GCA_913060815.1 uncultured Sulfitobacter sp.
GAGATTTCTGCCTGTCTCGTGGGCTCGGAGATGTGTATAAGAGACAGGCGTTTATCAATAATATCATCGACCCGTCGGTGATCGGTTTTGGCACGATCGACGATATTGACCAGTTGGCGGGCAAACGCGGGGACCGTCAATCCTCGGCGGGTCAGCTGGAGATTACGGCTGTGTTGATGGAGAGTTTTGCGGGCGCCAACACCGTTGTGCGCGGCAATTGTACCTTCGGCATGTTCTCGAACTACCCCGAGAATGTGGACGACGCCCTGCGCCAACGGGCAGGCGCGCGGTTCCTTGTAGACGGGCCGCAAACGCGGGAGGACTATGTCGATATCCTCTATCTGCTGATGGGAAAGAACCACGACATTCCGCTGGGCGACCACGAAGTGTTCGAGGCACAGGCGATCAAGAAGGCCGTTGCAGCGAGTTTTGCCAGCCACGCCAAGCCGCATGAGGCGGGCTTGCTCGAGGTTTATAACGCGGTGCAATCGCAGATCGGTGCGCTGGATACGATCAACAAACTAGGGACGTATCTGAAGGCCATCCAAGAGGCCGACCCCCGTTTTACAGGCCGTGCGATCAAGAACATCACCGATGCGGTCAAAGTCCGCGCGATGGATTTCGAGCTGCCCGACGCATGGATGGAACAGCCTGACCTGTTCCTGTTCAAAGACTACGATACCAAGAAAGCAATGATCGAGGACATGCGTCAACCCATCACGGTGGAAATGGTGGTGCAGGAGATCAACCGCTACGCGGATTCAGAGTTTCGCTATGCCGATAAGTCTGACGAGGTGGCGATTGAAGGGATGGTGCGGGATATGGGGCGGAGCGTTGAGGCGAAGAAGCGGTTTTTGGGAGAGGGCGGGTGAAAAATCTACCACACTGGTGTACTGGTCCAGCCGAAGTTCTTAAGCATGGATTTTCTTTATTGGCTGACGATACGGATACTAACCGCCGTCTCGCAATGATCAGTATTGATAATGCTGTTGAGCTTACTGCAAAGACGTTTCTTTCTGTACCAAAGAGGATCAGTTCCGTTGATATGACGCGTAAGCAGAGAGACGAATACTGCGCGACTTTTCCAGCTCTACTAGATGGTCTGGAAATGCATGCAGCTTCAAAAATAATAGGATTAAACCTAGGTGAGATAGAATGGTTTCATCGGCTTCGAAATGAACTCTATCACCAAGGGAATGGCCTTACTGTTGAGCAATCTAAAGTCGAAGCCTATGCGGAAATCGCAGAGCAATTATTCAATTCATTATTTGAAACATCGGTTTCGTTCTCCAGCACTCCATCAACTAGTAAACTAGGAGAATTCTTCGCACTTTGGATTCGTATTGAAAAAGCAATTGTTGGTGGCAATGAATTGCGACTTGGCAGCTTAAACGAGCTTGCACGAGAAATGTTGGCTGATGATACTGGCTCTCACTCTGATACCTGGAGAAAGTATCGAGTGATAAGAGAGTTAAGAAATAGGGTCGCTCATGGTGAGTTGTCTGCTGACCAAGCTTTGACAGATGAAGTAATGACAGATGCTATGATTATTGCCGATCTGCTAGAGGCAAAAAGAAAATGAACCGCCTCATCCGCGCCGGCCTCATGTTCGGCAACCTCTTCCATGTCTCCTCCCCTGCGCTGGTGGAGCGGTACAACCGTGCGCTCCACCATCTGACGGGCAAGCGCACCAAGCTCACTGATTTCTACATCGATATCTCAGGCTTCTCGCCCGAGATCGGGGCGGAGTTGGGGGATACGCTTTACCTTAACCATAAAGGCGTGAACCGGCAGTTTATCTTGCTGAGCATGGAGCAGCGGACGGCGCCTTTGCTGAATGCAAAGTTCTCGACGTCGAAGGCCGTTCTTGATGAGTTTATTGGGAAAAATGAAGCGGCGTTGTTTGCTTTGACAGCGAAGGATGCGGTTGCAGGGGAGTTGGTGAATTCGGTTTATGACGTGTCGGAGCCTGCGCGGCTGTTTGATATCAGACGCATAACTGTTGAGGCGGATACCACGGGCGGTACGGTTAAGGATGCGGCCAAGCTGGCGGATATGGTGGATCAGTTTCGGGGCACCGAGGATGGCTGGTACGATGATGTGCTTATCGCGGAGATGATCACATTGGCAAGCAAGACGGGCGATGTGGTGCGCAATCCTGTTACGCTTGAGACGATGCGTTTCGAGCAGCGTAATTTTTGGACGGCGCATTTTGGCGGGCTTTATGTATTTCAGGATGTGGCCCATCCCGCCGCGATTTTGCCTTCGGGGAAGGACGGGCTGGATGAGATTCCGATCGCCCATGTATTCGACGCCCGGCAGCGCAATCACATTGCAAAGTTCTTTCAGCTCAACGGTCTCACCGAGCCAATATTGGAAGCGCGGGGGATCAAGTCGGCGGCGATCCTGCGTCAAAAGATGGATTTCATCCTGATTGATGCGGTGGCAGGGCAGGGCGTTGGGCTAACCGATTTGTCGCGCAGTGATCTGCGCCGCCTTGCGCGGGAGCACAGTGATATGCTGCCGCCCGAGTTTCATACGCTGGGGCGTTTGGTGAATTGGGCCGAGAATGGTGGGGCTTTTCCCAATATCAGCAGTGCCGATCCCGTCTATTTCTACACCCTGCGCGCAGCCGATACCCCTGAAGCAGAGCTTGTGAATATGCTGCTCGCAGAACTTGCGCCCAAAGACATTCGGCAGCTATTTATCTGTCACAAAGATCTGTTTTACCGCACCTATGCCGCTTGGTCCGACGCGAAACAGGCCTATGTGACGGATTTTCTGGAACGCGAGTATCAGGTAGACAAGGCAGGCGTGCGTGACGCACTGTTCGGGCATGCGCCGCAAGTAGAGGTTCCACCGCTGCCACGCAAACGCAAGACCCCGCCGCCCGTTCCAACAGGTCCATGGGGTGCTGTTAAGAGGAGATAGACTATGGTTGCACTGGCCCGTTTGATGGTGGTTGGCTTCATCGTATTGTCGGTGATCTACGTGTGCCTGTCGCTCTATTCGCGTGCAGTACGTAAAGGAAAACTGCGTGCCGAATGGGAAGAAGGTGCCAAAGACCAGCCGCTGGATACCTTTCTGGACGAGGGGTTGGCAGAGTACGACAAGTCGCTCCGCCGGAAATTGATCCTGTCTGTCTATGTTATTCCGCTGATCCTTGTGTCAGTGGTCGTCTATCTTACAAATTTCGCCTGAGAGGGTTGTTGCCATGTTTTCTTTGATCCGTTGGACATTCTGGATTTCGGTTTGGGTGCTGATCGCCGCCTTTTTTCATTACACGTTGCCGCAGGTTGATATCGTGCGGGTGACGGACACCTATGAAAAGCGGATTGATCCGGGTGAGAACTCGTTGTTCTGGGCACAGGCGGATGTCGGCTCGGACGGGACGCTGGCCAACCGCGATGTGTTCTTTATCCAGACGCGGCGTGTGGACGGTGATGTGATGGTGTACCGCAACGAGGATACGGGTTGGGGCTGGCCGCCTTATTTCAAATTCGACACCTCTAACCTTCAGGCCGAAGCGGGCGATCTGAGATCGACCGAGGCGGCAGCGCGCTATGTCGCGATCAAGCACTATGGCTGGCGGAACGAGTTTCTGACGATCTTCCCGAACGCTATATCGGTGCGTGCGGTCGAGGGGCCTGATGCGTCAAAGGGCATTCCATGGCTCAACATCGTGATCCTGACCCTGTTCGCAGCGGTAACGTATGGCGTCTGGGTGCGCTGGCGGCGTTTCCGCATGGCGCGGATTGACCCGACAATGGAGGCGATCGAGGATGATCTGGCCGAAGCATCAGGTGCGGTCACAGGCTGGTTCGGCTCGTGGCGTAAGAAGGGTTGATCGGCTCACGAGCCTAAGGGCGGGTTCAGCTTTCGGGTTGAACCATCCGCCCGATGCGGCGACCGCCAAGGATATGCACGTGCAGATGCGGCACTTCCTGCACGCCATGCGCACCTGCGTTGCTAATCATGCGAAAGCCGTCAGCGGCATCTAGGGACACGCCTTCCATACGGCAGACTTCTCCGATTGCGCGGGTATAGTCGATAATTTCCGCGTCTGATGCAGCAGAGGCGAAGTGGTCGTAGCTCACGTATGGGCCTTTGGGAATGACAAGAACATGGACAGGTGCCTGCGGATAAAGGTCGCGGAACGCGAGCGTGTGCTCCGTCTCGAGCACCGTGGTATTCGGGATTTCGCCGCGCAGGATTTTGGCAAAGATGTTTTGGTCGTCGTATTCATATGCCATGGATTTTTCCTTAATCTGCAAAGAGGTAGTCGGTGGTTGCGATCTCGTGCGCCTTATCACTGCCGATCCCTAGAAACTTCGCCAGTTCATCAGCGTTTTCTTCGGATGAGGCTGCCTCACGAATGCGGCAATGGTTCTCGAATTGTGCGTCGCGGATTGCATCGCTCTCGTAGGTCATATCATTGCGGATCGTCGGCAAAAGGCGGTCGAGTGTCTCTTGGGAGGTCTGCTCCCCTGCAAGGCCCACGCGCATGGCGTGACCGATGAGGTAATCCTCGGTAAAGCTGCACTCGATTTCGAGAATACGTGTCACAGAGCGGTCCGAGGCGAAATCCTCAAGCAGATCAAGGTTGCTGGGGTCCATGCAGACGATCAGGCGATCTGTTTCGAAGTAGTCGAACAGCATCCGCATCAACGCACGGCGATGGCGCGTTCGTTTGCCAAGCGTTTTCTCGATACCACCAAGGGCGGGCAGGGGCGTGTCTTCCTCGTTGAAGACATATTCGATGGCGGGGACATTTGTGGTCTGGCGGATGCGCTCCAGCACCCGTTTGGCAACGTGCCATTTCTTGCAGACAACAATGAGCAATTCGCGCTCGCGGCCAAGCGTGCTTTCCGTCTCCCAGAACCGTGTGGAGAACCGCCGCCCGATCCGTCCGCGACCTGTGAGGAATTTGAACAGGCTGCGACCTTCGTTGCTAATCTGGAAATGCACCCCTTGCGCGGAGTAGAGCAAGCCCAAGCGCCGCTTGAGGTCTTGTGCATCGGGGCTGATCTTGCGCGCAAAGAGGTAGTCCTGACTGAGCAGTAGATCATAGTGGTCGTTGTAGAACGTGACAGGCATCCCGTAGTCGGTGAACATCAGGAAGGTCAGTGTGCGGGCGTGAATTTCATTCTCTGGTACAATGTGGCGCACAAGAGTTTGAAAGAATGTCTCGTCGGGAATCCATGTAGTGCGGAAAAAGCGGATCACGTCGCGGCGTTTTTTGCAGAAATCCAGAATCCACTCGATGGTCTGGCGCCGTAGACACCACCACTGGCTACCAATCTGGACCTGAATATCCGCGGGAATATCACGTTTAAAGCCAAAACGCTTTTGCAGATTGAACATCGCGTAAAAGCGCTTTTTCTGAGTGCGCTCATTGAACCAATGGCGGTAAATCAGCCGCTCTTCTTTCCAACCTGTTTTGATCCAGTCACTCTCGAAGTAATCAAAGCTTTCGATAAAGTCGCCTTCATTGTTGTCGAGGAAGCGGTGGGTATATTCGGCAGATTTGATCGCCATGCAATCGCCAGAGAGCATGTAGAAATGTGTGGCACGCGGAAATTCCTCAGCTGCGGATTCAACGGCGTAAAGCGTGGCCTGAACCAGTGACCATTCGCCCCAGCCACAGCGGATGCGTTTGGCCGCAAAAGTGACGTTGGGGTTGTTCTCGAGCGCTTTACGGATTGTCTTGTAGTCTTGCTTGTCTGCACTGGCGTCGAAATGGATCGACATATAGTCCCCCGCCGCAGTCAGTCGGTCCGCTTGCCGTATGATGGCATCGGGGTCCTTATGGCACAGCAAGATGTAGGCAATTTTCGCCATTCAGAAACAATAAACCATTTTGACGCTACACTGTTTACACAGTTAATGATGAACACTGATTGAATAAACACCAATTATTTGCTTTTGTAGAAGAAAAGCTGCCCTCAGAGGCGGCAACATCAGGTTGAGCAGGAGTATTTGGCATGGGTTTCCCGGGAACTTGGATGACCGAGAGCGAGAGCGTTGTGTACCGTGTGGTGCCCAAATGCGCTTGCTCGACGATTGGTCAAATCATGTATTACTCTGATCATGGGGAGTTTTTTGACGGGGATATCCATGATGCAAAGGGCGGCCTACACAAGTGGGCGCTTGATCATAGCCAGCAGCCGATCACCGAGAATGTGCAAAACCACAGCTCCTATGCGTTCACCTGCGTGCGTAATCCTTACACCCGCATTCTAAGCTCGTTCTTCGATAAAATCTGTGGAATTCAGCGTAACGGAAAGCGGTACCGTGGCAATTTAGTCCCACTGTTGATCCAAAAATATGGCATCGAGGTGGGCGGGGATGACGGCAAGCAGGAGTTTGACCAGATTGCCAGCTTCCGCCGTTTTCTGCTGTTTGCCCGTGATACTATCCGTTGGCGCCGCCCGATGGATCCTGACATCCACTGGTCAGGTATGGCGGGCCACGTAAGCACTTTCATTGTCAATGGCGGAACCTACGACAAGATCGTTTGGACCGAGAGTTTCAATGACGGCATGCGTGATGTCCTTGATGCGGTAGAGACACCGCATGCCATTGATCTGGCTAAAATCCCGCGCTTCAACGAGAGCGAAGGCCACGGCCCCAAACGCGCGCACCCGGTCGAGGACTACTTCGACGATCTGTCGATGCATCTCGTCTATGAAATCTACAAACGGGATTTTCATCTGTTTAAATACGATTTTGAAAACCCCGCCAACAAGATGCCCATTGGCGAGATCGACCTTGATGAAGTCCATGCAAAGCTGGGTGATTGAGAACGGGTTTCGCTGAACAATAATGCAGGCTTTGACTGTCGTCGAACGCCTGTTGGCTACCTAATCAGAAAGTCCCGATCATGAGCTATGTTGTCCCCGTCCCGCCGCAAGCCAGTCTTGCCGTCCAAGACACCGATGCGCGTTTTCCAGTGCGCCGTATCTTTTGTGTGGGCCGCAATTATGAAGCCCATGCGCGCGAGATGGGCAACGATCCTGACCGCGAGCCACCCTTCTTCTTTACCAAACCTGCTGACGCGGCATGTGACACGCCTTGCACTATTCCCTATCCGCCGCTCACCAATGACCTGCATCACGAGATCGAGCTGGTGATTGCCATTGGCAAGGGCGGTGCAAATATTGCCCCCTCGGATGTCATGGATCATATTTGGGGCGCGTCCGTGGGCATTGATCTCACGCGCCGCGATCTACAGGCCGAGGCAAAGCAGACGCGCCGCCCTTGGGATTGGGCGAAGGCGTTTGACCTCTCCGCCCCGATCGCGCCGATCAAACCGATTGCTGACGTTCCCAGCCTCACAAACGGACGCATATGGCTTGCCGTTAATGGTGAGACGCGACAGGACGCGGATATCGCCGATCTGATCTGGTCCGTAGCTGATCATATCGCCACTTTGAGTGAAAGCATGACGCTCGCACCCGGTGATCTAGTGATGACGGGCACACCCGCTGGTGTCGCCGCTGTGGTAGAAGGTGACGTCATTACCGGCGGGGTTGAAGGTATTGCCGAATTTGAGGTGACAATCGGGCCGCGCGCCTAGGGCGGCCTGACCGGCATCATGCCTGCGGGACAGGGCCCCACTGGTTCGGCTGGTCCTGTGTCTTGGTGCAATAAAACACCAGCAAGACAATCCATCCGATGATGGGAATAAACATAATCAGGACCCACCATCCCGTACGTCCGATATCGTGCAGACGTCGCACGGCGACTGCGAGGGACGGCAGAAACGTTGCCAAAGATACAAGCGCATTCACCGGACCTGAATCGCCCGCGCCAATGCTTAGATCAATCGTGGTTGAAACGATGCCAAAAATAATCGACCACACAAACCACCACCAGAACTGCGGTCGGGTAGAGCGGGTTTTGAAATCCACATAGCGGGCGAAGCCATCTTTGAGCGCGCCCGTAAAAGTATTGGCATCGCTGCGTGCAGGGTCAGAGGTTTGAGCCATGAGCGGCTGCGGGGGAGTGGCGGATGCGGACTGTGCGCCGCCTGCGCGACTGTAGGGTAGCCAGTCTTCCATGCCTTCCTGCCAGACCAGCGTATCGCTGCGCACGGTGCCTGCGGCGACAAGCTGGTCAAATTCTCCCTGCGATACAGGCCCGACCGATGCGCCCTCTACGGCGTAGTACCACTCATTGCTCATGTTTCGTCCCGATCCCTTTGTTGGCATATCCCAGCGTAGCGTTGATGCCGATCTGCTGCAACGTTCTCAAATGCTTTGCGCTGCCAGCGTTTGTGCCGCGCGCGCGCGGGCCTCTTGCGCAAGGTCCGGAAGGCCTGATTTGTCATAGACCGTGCCAAGCATCAAATTGAGTGGTACACCGTCTGGATCGTAAGTGCGACGCATCTCGAGCACTTGCTGCGCTGCGGAGGCGCGTCCGTCCTGTACCAGCGCATCCAGATGGATTTGTTCGAACAGATCACGCTGTGCGTGGCTGCCGCCGCATTCTGACATACGCGGCAGGGCGCGCGCCATATCGGTGATCGCTGTTTCCCAATCGCCTTTTGCATGGGCAATGATCGCGGTTGCCGCAGGCAGGGCAACATCGCGCCAAGCAATGTGATCGTGCTGGTCGGTATCAGCGGCGCGGTCCCTGATGGCCTGCATCATCTGCGATGCTTCGGGACGGCCTGTTCGGGCTAGGGCATATAGGTATTGCAGCGTCAGAAACGGATTGACCGTATCTGCCCCGCGCAAGGCTACGTGATTGGCCACATCGCCCCAGCGTCCGCCCACATCGACACCCGCAAATTCCATCCGCGCCAGCAGGGATGTGGCACCAACCTGATCCTGCGAGTATCCCTTGGCCAGCCCCCAGACATGGGTGTCATAGGCGCGGCGCACGTCATCGTGGCGACCAAGGCTGAGATAGAACAGCGCCAGATGCCACCAGTTGTGGCTGCGCATAAAGCTGTTGAGGTCGCCCCACGTCTCAGCCACAGATTCCATGAACGCAGCACCCTCGGCCACGCGCCCCTCGGTGAGCATCACATGTGCGATCGCATGATGTGCCCAAGCTTCGTCGTGTTGGAGCTTCATGGCCTTGCGCGCGGCTTGCTCGGCACGGTCAAGCAAATGACACTGCTCGTATCCGAAAGCGATCATGCCATGCGCATAGGGGATATCTTCCGCCTCTGGCAGCGCTTTGAGTGCCATTCGCAGCATGCCCGTCGCGTCGCCAAGATTGAACAGATGGTATTGCGCGAGCTTGAGCACAGCCATGTCGCGGGGATGTTCGGTTGTAATACGGTCGCAGATGTCGATAACCAGAGGGACATTGCCGTCTGTCCACGCGGCTGCCGCGTCAATTACCAACGCCTCACGCGGGGTTACATCGGCGCGCCGCGCCTTTGCGCGGGCGATGTAAGGGGCGGCTTTCTGTGGCGCGACAGGTGCTTCGAGGAACATCCAAAGGAGTGCCGCATAGGCATTGGCCAGCGCGCAGTCGGGGTCTGCATCTGCAGCCGCAATGATCCCTGTCGCTTTAGGCTGATAACTTAGAAAACCGTGAATGAAATCATTAATTCCAGCCACCGTATCGGGGCTCTCGCAAGTTACAGAAAGGCCATAGAGGTCCGTGGTCATGCAAATCTCTCCTCGGATTGGGCGATGAATTGGATGAGCTGTTCCGCGACGGCATCAGGGGCATCCCAGTGGATCGAATGCCCTGCACCCTCAATCATGTGAACGGGCGTCGCATCAAGTGCTGCTTTGGCCAACGCGGTGGGCATCAGTAAATCATTTTGACCCAAAATGGCCTGCACAGGGCATCCTAGATCGGAAATCATGTCTGGTGTATACCCGTCGAGGCTTTCGATCTGGAGTGCCATTGCCTCAATTGATTGTGCGAAGGGATAGGCAAGCGATGCAGCAGCGGCTTGCTCGATGGCGCCTGAGGCTTCGAAAAATGCAGGGGCAAAGAGCCACGGAAACAAGCTGCGCAGCCAGAGATCAGGCGCCGCATTGCTTTGGCGGATCGCCAGCAGAGTCTTGAATAGCGCAACATTCCGTTCAAGGCGCAGCGGTGCAGCGGCCGCGAGTGTGAGGGTCTCCACCGCCGCAGTATGACGCTTTGCCAAGCGCATCCCGATCATACCGCCCAAAGAATGGCCCATGACATGCGCAGAACCAGCGCACAGATGCGATATTAGCGCTGCACAATCGTCTGCGACACGGTCGATGCAAACGGGTGCATTCCACGGAGTGGTTCGGCCCGCAGTGCGGTTATCAGGTCGAATGACATCGAAATGTGGCTCTAATAAGGGGATTAGGGGCGCCCAGCTGGCACTGTCGCTCATCATGCCGGCAATGAGCAGCAGCGGCGAACCTTCGCCCGAACGTTCATAATGAAGCTGGATGTCTGTGTGTTCAAAGACTGGCATTCGCGGTGCTCCAACAGGGGATTATGTCACCTTCAGCAGGCGTTGCCGCATAAACAGCGCGCGCAATCGCCCGCGAGAGGCAAAGCGCGGCGGCATGACCCGTGAGCAAAACATCCGCAGCAGGGCGCGCATCTGTGGTGAGGGCAAATACCAGATCACCGTCATTGGGCGTATGCGCAGGCACGCATGCCCGCGCGATACCGTCATGTGCGGCAGTGGCCACGCGGTGGCATTGCGCTTTCGTCAGCGCGGCATCGGTGGCGACGATGGCAATTGTGGTGTTGGCGCGGGCGGACATTGCACTCATCTTGCGACTCTCTCGGCTCAGGCCCAGACCGCTCGCTGGGTCGGGGCCGAGGCCGCCAAATTCGCCGTTCATCTCGAAAGGCGCTGCATAGAAATGCTTGTCCCCCGGCGTGGTCACGGCACCGACAGGGTTCGCCGCGACAAGCGCTGCAACCGTGCTTCCGTCGGGCAAAACCAGTGAGGCGGTGCCAAGCCCTCCCTTGAGCATCGCGGTTAACGCGCCAGTGCCAGCGCCTACGCTGCCGATGTCAAATTCACGGTGCGCAGTCTTATAAGCCGACAGCCCTAGCGCGCGGTAGGGGTTCTCGGTCCAATCCTTTACTCCGCCGTTCAGCAGATCAAACAGGATCGCGCCCGGCACCAGCGGGATTTGTGCAGAACCAACCTGAAATCCGCGCTTGTCGGCGCGCAGCCCGTCCACAACCCCCGAGCAGGCATCAAGCCCGAAGGCAGATCCGCCCGACAGCACGAGGGCATCAACAGAAGCGACAGATTTATCAGGGGCAAGCAGGTCCGTCTCACGCGTGCCGGGCGCTCCGCCCATCACCGCGACCGAGGCGGTAAAAGGCGCATCCCCGACAACAACTGTCGTGCCTGATTTCAGTTTTTCATCTTGTGCATTGCCAACACGCAGACCTGCAATATCGGTGAGGCTGTTGGTTGGACCACTGTGCATAGTCATATCCTCGGCTTGCTGCTGGCGATCACATGAGGGTCCCAATGGGTGCTGATCTGGCTCAACTTCGCAGCTTGGTTGATAGAGTTCATGATGTGATGCCTTTTAGATCGGGCAGCACGGGCGCTGCCTCGATGAGCGATTTTGTATAAGCGTGACGCGGGTTGTTGAAAACGTCTTCGGTCGGGCCTTGCTCGACGATCTCGCCAGCTTTCATCACAAGCACACGGTCGGTGATCGTTCGTACTACGCTGAGGTCGTGGGAAATGAATAGAAAGCTCAGTGCATAGGAGTCGCAAAGCTCTACGAGCAAATCGAGGATTTGGGCGCGGACCGAGACGTCTAGCGCGCTCACCGCCTCGTCGAACACAATCAGATCGGGGCGGATTATCAGGGCGCGGGCGATGGCAATCCGCTGACGCTGCCCGCCCGAGAATTCATGGATGTAGCGGTCTGCGTCTTTTGGGCTGAGGCCAACAGCGATGAGCGCCTCGTCGATTGCTTTTTGCCGCGCGGCCCCTGTCGGAGGCGTGTCCAGCAGATGGAACGGCTCGGTGATCTGGCGCGCAACACGGTGGCGGGGATTGAAGCTGCCAAAAGGGTCTTGGAAGACGACCTGCATGCGCTGGCGGACGGACAGGTTCGGCTTGTTTCCCGAGAATACGGGCACCCCTTCAAGCTTGATCGTTCCTCCCTGTACCTGTTCCAGCCCCAACAAAGCGCGCGTTAACGTCGATTTGCCACAGCCGCTTTCGCCGACAAGGCCAAGGCGCTCACCACGGTTCAGAGTGAAACTTACGTCATTTACTGCGCGAAACACGCCTGCTTTGCCAAAGAGAGTTTTGCGGGGTGTGCGGTAGTCACGGCTCACATTGCGCACTTCCAAAAGAGGGCTTTGGGTTGCTGTCGTCGGAAGGGTTACCTTATGTGTTGAGGCCGCAAAAAGTTGTTTGGTGTAGGGGTGCTGCATATTGTGAAGCAACGCTTGGGTCGCCCCCTGCTCTACAATCTCGCCCTTCCGCATGACGATGATACAGTCCGCCATGTCTGCCACCACAGCGAGATCATGGGTGATCATCAAGAGCCCCATTCCGTCCTCACGGGCCAATCGCTCCAGAAGGGTAAGGATTTGTGCCTGAGTTGTAACGTCAAGGGCGGTTGTCGGCTCATCCGCGATCAGCAGGCGCGGGCGCAGGGCAATCGCCATCGCAATGACCACGCGCTGGCGCTGGCCACCCGATAACTCATGCGGATAGCGCGAGAGCGGGAATTGTGCCTCAGGCAAGCCAACGCGGGCAAGGGTCTCGGCTGCTCGCGCCATTGCGGCTGATTTGCTGGTTGGCTCATGAATGAGGATCGTCTCCGCCACCTGATCACCGATGGTCTGTACGGGGTTCAGAGCTGTCATGGGTTCTTGGAACACCATGCCAATATCATTGCCGCGAATAGCGCAAAGCTCTGGCTCGGGCAGTTTGGCCAAGTCCTCGTTCCCAAACAGAATCTGGCCCACCGTGTGCGCACCCTGCGGCAGCAGTTGCATCGCGGCGAGTGCCGTCATGGATTTGCCAGAGCCGCTTTCACCCGTGATCGCGACGATCTCGCCCTCGGCAATGTCAAAGGTCACACCTTGCAGGATGGAATAGTTGTGGATCGACAGATCGAGGTTTTGAACAGACAGCAGGCTCATGTGCGGCTCACCCGTAGGCGCGGATCAAGATAGTCACGTAGCCCGTCCCCCATCAGATTGAGGCCGAGTACTGTCAGTATAATTGCAAAGCCGGGCATCAGTGCCATGTGCGGTGCGATGCTCACCATTGTTTGCGCATCGGCCAACATGCGGCCCCATGACGGCGTCGGCGGTTGCGCACCAAGGCCCACATAGCTGAGCGCCGCTTCGGCGAGGATGCCGAGGCTGAACTGGATCGTCCCCTGTACGATCAGCAGATTGGTGATGTTTGGCAGGATATGTTCGACCGAGATGCGCAAACTGGATTTGCCCGCGACCCGCGCGGCAAGGATGAAATCACGCTCCCATAGGCTGAGCGCTGCGCCTCGGGTGATGCGGGCAAAGACGGGGATGTTGAAGATGCCGATGGCGATGATGGCATTGACTGCACCTGCGCCAAAGACGGCTGTGATCAGGATCGCGATCACAAGGCTGGGGAATGCAAACACCAGATCATTGCCGCGCATGATCACCTCGTCGATCAGGCTGCCGCGCCTCGCCGCCGCCCAAAGCCCTAGCGGTATGCCAAGGCCCATTCCGATGCCCACAGCCACCAAGGCCACGGCAATCGACGTGCGCGCACCGACCATGATCAGGCTCAGGATATCGCGGCCAAAGTGATCTGTGCCAAGCAGGTGGGTCATGTTGGGGGATTGCAGCCGATCAGGAATGCTGAGCGTGGCATAGTCGAAGGGCGTCCAGAAAAAGGAGACAAGCGCCGCTGCGACGAATAGAGCAGACAGCAGTGAGCCAAAGATAAGGTTTCGCGTCATGTGCGCGCCCTCAGGCGTGGATCAACTGCTGCATAGGCGAGATCGACGCAAAAGTTCACAAAGATCACGGCAAAGACCAGAAGCATCGTCACGCTTTCCACTACGATCAGATCACGGGCCGAGATGGATTGGAAAATCAAACGGCCCAAGCCCGGCAGATAGAAAACCTGCTCGATTATAATCCCTCCTGCCAGCAGAAACGAGAATTGCAGCCCGATGATGGTCAGCACAGGGATCATCGCATTGCGCAGCCCGTGCCGCCACAGCGCCTGCCGCTGATTAAGGCCCTTGGCGCGGGCGGTGCGCATAAAATCTTCGCCCAATACATCGAGTAAGGAGGAGCGCATGACACGGGCAAGGATCGCCGCTTGCGGGAGTGCCAAGGCAATGGCGGGGAGGGTGAGTGAGCGCATCGCAGACCAGAACCCTTCATCCCAACCCACAAAGCCGCCCGCTGAGAACCAGCGCAATTTGATCGCGAATAGCAGAACCAGCATCATTGCAAACCAGAAATTCGGAATGGCTACGCCTAGCTGCGTCGCGCTCATCACACCCACGTCGCCCGCTCGCCCACGGCGCGAGGCGGCATAAATTCCTGCGGGAAATGCGATCAGCGTCGACAGGGTCAGCGCATAGATTGCCAGTGGCAAAGATACCCACAATCGCTGCGCCACCATATCGGCAACGGGCGTGCGGTAGGTATAGGAGGTGCCGAAATCGCCCGTCAGCATGCCTGTGACCCAGCCAAAATACCGCTCCGTCTTGGATACATCCAATCCGAGCTCGGCGCGCAGGGCGGCCAAAGTTTCGGGCTGCGCGTTCATCCCCAGCATAAAGGATGCAGGATCGCCGGGAGCTACTTCGATCACGGTAAAGATCACCAGCGATGCCACGGCAAGGCTGATGATCAAAGAGAGCATTCGTTTGAAAGTATACCGCAACATCGGGCTGAGCCTAGGCGTTGGTATGGCGCTGGTCCAGCGTGTTTTCGCCCTTTTCAAGCGCCGCATAACGCCTGACCCCAAGATAATGTTCCAAAGAAAAGAAATGAGAAAAACAGGAACGTATACCCTGTCATTCGCATTGTATTGATAACGAAACCAGAGCCCGCACACAGGGCATCGAAAGGATACAGAATGACACGTCTTCTGAAAACAACTGCAATCGCCGCTCTTGCCATCACAACGGCAGTACCCGCTTTTGCCGCCGCACATCTGGACGCCAGCTCCATGACCTGCGAGGCCTATAACGATCTGTCCGGTGCAGATCGCGACAAGGTGGCACTGATGGTGATCGCCGATATGGCGAACAACTCCGATGCGACTGTCGCCGACAATAACGGCACCGCAACTGCAACGGCCCCTGTCGAGGGTACATCCGCAGAAGAAAGCCAAACTGGAACGGCTGACACCGTCGCCGATAGCGATGGCACTGCGACCGCAACTTCCACAGTAGGTGCAGGCGATGACCTGGCGCGTTACGCTGAAGAAATCCGTGTCCTTAACCGTACGTGTTCACGCAATTGGGACGCAATGGTGAGTGAAGCTGCTGCTGGTATGGCAGGCACACGCTAACTGCTTCGCTAAACCAATCGAAACAAGGGGCTGCACAATTGTGTGGCCCTTTTTTTGTTCGGCGTTTGCAGAAGCGACAATTCTTCGCAGCGCTGCCTGCTATATTTGCTGGTGATTTGGAGCGGTCGCGATACCGTAGTGCCAATGCATAGACCGCTTTTCATAGGACACGAGATTTTTCGCGGCTCAAGCTACGGAGATAATCACCCTTTGCGCGTGCCAAGGGTTTCAACAGTAATGGACCTTAGCCGCGCGATGGGGTGGCTGCCTTCCGACCAATACATTACCTCCCCAAGGGCAAAGCCCGCAGCATTGCACGCATGGCATGAGCCCGCTTACGTGGAGGCGCTTCAAAGGATCGAGGCGGCGCAGGAAACCTTGCCCGATGATCTGGAGCGCTTTGGCATCGGATCGGTGAGCAATCCTGTCTTTCCGGAGATTTTCAGCCGCCCTGCGACGGCAGCGGGTGGGGCTATCCTTGCCGGAGAGCTTTTGGCGCGAGGCGGGGTCGTTTATAACCCCGCAGGCGGTACGCATCACGGCATGCCATCTCGCGCCAACGGCTTTTGCTATCTCAATGACCCTGCTCTCGCGATGCTGTCACTGCGCCACCACGGCGTGCGGCGCATCGCCTATGTCGATATTGATGCGCATCATTGCGACGGGGTTGCCGTCGGGTTCGCGGGCGATCCTGATTGTTTGATGATCTCGGTCCATGAAGAGGGGCTGTGGCCCCGCACGGGGCTCATCGAAGATGATGCGGGCGGCAATGCAATCAATCTGCCCGTGCCGCGTGGCTTTAATGATGCGGAAATGGCGCATGTGCGAGAGGCGTTGATCTTGCCCAAGGTTGCCGCGTTCCAACCCGATGCCATTGTGTTCCTGTGCGGCGCGGACGGAGTGGAGGATGATCCACTGGCGCATCTTTCGCTCACCAACAACGCGCATTGGGACCTTTTGCGCGGGCTGATGGCGCTGGATGCACCGCGCTTGCTGGTATTGGGCGGTGGCGGATATAACCCGTGGACAGTGGGGCGTTTATGGACAGGTGTCTGGGGCGTCTTGAACGGATACACCCCCGAGGCCTATGTCACTCCCGACGCAGAAGAGGTTCTACGAGCGTTGACGTTTCATGGCAACAGGCGTGGCCGCAATCCGCCCGAGCACTGGTTCAACACACTCAGGGACGCGCCGCAGGAGGGCGGAGCGATACGTGAACAGGTGCGCCAGCGGGTTGAATATCTGCGACAGCCGCAAGGGATGCATGTGCTTCGTCAGGCGTCGGCGCGAGTATAAGGGCCGTGAAAATACAGGCGACTGTCATCAGGCACGCAGCCTGTATTTTGCCAATGGTATTCAGGTTGTCGGCAAAGGGTTGTTTGTAGGTTTTGTGCCGCAACTTTTGCTGTGCTGTTTTCGCGCCGATCCAGCCGCCGCTCTTTGCATAAAGCAAAAGTGTTTTCTCGGGCGTGCGCTGTGTCTTGTTAATCGCGAATTGTTTGTCAGCGGCAAAAGCCCGATAGGTCACCAAGTTGACTCCAACAAGATATATGGCAACGATCAGGATGGTCGGTAGCATTTTTTGGCCCGCTGTAATTCATTCCCTTACGACTATAACGAGAAAGGCCCCGAAGAACGGGGCCTTTTGTTGGTATTTTGGTGACAAGTAGAAGCGTCAGTCCGCCCAGCTTACCGCCGTGAGATCATTGGCTTGCGTGGGTGCATTGGACCACAGCCCTTGTAGGTCTGCTTTTGCAACCGACAGCGCGGCAAGCTGGAAAAGATACCCGTTCACATAATCCTGCGCGATGATTTTTTGCGCGTCACCCATCATCTTTGTACGCATATCAGGATCTGTCGTGGCGTTGAGCGTCGTCATCAACTCTTGGAACGCGGGATTGTCATACTGGAAGTAATAGTCAGGGTTGGCATAGATGCCGATGTCCATCGGCTCTGTATGGCTCACGATGGTGAGGCCGAAATTCTTGCCTTTGAAAACCGACTCCAACCACTGTGCCCATTCGACATTAGTGATCTCGGCCTTGATCCCGACTTCGGCCAGTTGTGCTGCGATAATTTCACCGCCGCGTCGCGCGTAGGAGGGGGGTGGCAGAAACAACGTAGTCTCGAAGCCGTCTGCAAACCCTGCCTCCGCCAGCAGCGCGCGCGCTTTGTCGGGGTCATAGCTGCTCATGTCGGTCAGATCGACATAGGCGGGGTTGTGCGGCGCAAAATGCGTGCCGATGGGCGTGCCGTAACCGAACATCGCGCCGTCAATGATTGCTTGTCGGTCAATGGCATGGGCCAGCGCCTCGCGCACTTTCACGTTGTCAAAGGGTGGCATCTTGTTGTTGGTCGACAGGATCGTTTCGCCTTCGGTGGAGCCGATGAGCACCTGAAAACGCGGATCGGCCTCGAACTGGGGCAGGTTTTCTGGCGCGGGAAAGCCCGAGAATACGTCGATGTCTTCGGCCATCATCGCGCCAAGAGCCGCTGTAGGGTCTGAAATAAATTTGAACGTAGCAGAAGTCAGGACCGCTGGCGTGCCCCAGTACTCTTCATTGCGGCTTAGCTCGATCTTGTCGCCTTGGGTCCAGCTATCGAATTTGAATGCACCTGTGCCGATGGGCGTCTGTTTGATCCCCTCGATGCTTTCTGGTGCGACGATCACGGCATCGCCCCATGCGAGGTTGAACAGCATATTGCCATTGGCCTCTGACAGCTTCACTTCAACCGTCGTGGGGTCGATCACATTCACTTCCGTGATCGTGGCATAAAGTGCCTTTTGGGCATTTGCGCTATCCTCTGACCCGATACGATCGAGGGAGAATTTCACATCCTCTGCGTCCATCGTAGTGCCGTCGTGGAAGGTAACACCCTCATTGAGCATAAACGTATAGGTCAGCCCGTCCTCGGAAATCTCCCAGCTTTTTGCAAGGCCAGGGATTACAGCGCCGCTGCTGTCAAAACGGGTCAGCCCTTCGAAGACGTTTGAATAGAGCACGCTGTCAATCGCACCAGCGGCAGCGCTGGTAGGATCAAGATGCGGCGGCTCAAGCTGGATCGCAATGGTGATATCATCCTTCGCCATCGCGGCACCCGCGAGCAATGCGGCGGCGCTGACGCCGAGAAGAAGGGGGGACAGTTTGAACATGAGAGACTCCCTCGTTGTGTTTGGCCGAGAGGTTAGGCTGTGATGCAGTCCTTGGCTAGGAGAAACCTTGCGGCAAGCAAATCGCTGGGGTAGGCCTGCCGCCTTGAGTAAAGGAAGGGCAAGCACATGGCCGTATTGGGCGTAGATTTTGGAACGTCAAATTCAGCGGCGGCAGTGGCGCGTGATGGCAAGCCGCATTTGATTGCGCTTGAGGCTGGTCAGACCACTTTGCCGACGGCTGTTTTTTTTGATTTTGACACCAAGAAAATGCTGATCGGTACTGCTGCGGGGAAGGCATTGCTGGCGGGTGACGAGGGTCGCTATATGCGCGCGCTCAAAAGCCTACTGGGCGCGCCCTTGATGCGCGAGCGGCGCAACATGCTGGGCGAGAAGCTGGATTTCATCGACATTGTGGCGCGGTTTCTGGCGCGGATAAAGACAGCTGCCGAGGCGGAGACCGGATTGCGATTTGATCATGCGCTCTCAGGCCGTCCGGTACGGTTTCACGCTGATGATGCCCGCAACGCGCAGGCCGAACTCGATCTGCGCGAAGCCTATGCGCGGGCGGGATTCGATGACGTAACTTTCATGTATGAGCCCGAGGCGGCCGCACTCGCCAATCGTGATGTATTGGCGCAGGGTGATCTGGGGCTGATCGTGGACATCGGAGGCGGTACCTCTGACTTCACGCTGTTTCGCAACGGGACAGATGCGATCGATATTCTGGCGAGCTTTGGTGTGCGGTTGGGCGGCACTGATTTTGACAGAATGGTAAGTTTAGAGACGGTTATGCCTCTGTTGGGGCGTGGTAGTCAGATCAAACATGCCTTCGGCAATGAGACGCATACAGCGCCGACAACGATTTTCAACGACCTCGCCACATGGCAGAAAATTCCGTTTCTTTATGCACCTGAAAGCAGGCGGCTGGCAAAGGATCTGGAGAAATATGCGGCTGAGCCTCTCAAGCTGGCGCGGTTGGTGTCTGTATTGGAGGACGAGATCGGCCACGACATCGCCTTTGCTGTAGAGGCGGGCAAGATCGCGGCAAATGACGCCGGAAATGGTGCGATTGATCTGAGCATTGTAGAGCGAAACCTGTCCGTGCCACTTGGCGAAGGGATGGTGGAAGAGCTGCTTGATCCTATGGCTGGCGAGATGGCCCACGCTGCATTGCGCACCGTCGCGAATGCGCAGGTCGCGCCCGAAGATGTTACACATCTGGTTTTCGTTGGCGGCTCCAGCCTGATGAAGGTTACGCGCAGCGCGTTAGCGGCGAAATTTCCGCAGGCAAAAGTACACCATGGTCATGCGCTTACGGCTATTGTGGACGGCTTGGGGCTCGCAAGTAAGTCGGCATTTGAATGAAGCGGTGAGGGGCCAGCCCCCTTGGCCTTCGGCCAATTCCCCCGGGATATTTTTGACCAAAAGAAATGGGGTCAGGTTTTCGGGAGCAGCAACGTCTCAAGGGCCGCACCCATCACACATGCGCTGTCGATCATATCCTCAACCCCGATCCATTCATCGGGTTTATGCGCCAGCTCCAGCACGCCGGGCCCGTAGGCGATGCAATTCTTGAGAGTGCCGATCCGGTCGATGTGTTTTTGGTCATAGGTGCCGGGGGAGGCGACATATTCGGGCGCCTTGCCCATCACATCGTGGATGGCCTTAGCGACAGTTTTTACCACGGGTGCTTCGCGGTCGGTCATTGAGGGCAGTACCGAATTGATTTCAGTCAGCTCATAGTCGAAATCAGGCCGTGTTTCGCGCAACCCTTCCAAGAGAGCGGTCACCTCATCGCGGACATCGTCCAGCGGTTCTTCGGCCAGAAAGCGGCGATCGATTGTGATGCGGCAGCTATCGGGCACGCAATGCGACGGCAGACCGTCGAAATCGTCGTCCTGTTCCTTTGCCCCGCCGTGAATGGAATTGATGTTCATCGTCGAGCTGCGCGCGCCCTCGGGCACAACGGGCATGTCAGTGGTGCGCTGGGCCATGGCAGGGAAAAGCTTGTCCTCGAATTCGGACAGCACGGCGCCCATGTGGCGCACGGCGCAATCGCCGAGGAAGGGCATTGAGCCATGGGCAATCTCGCCCTTCGTCTCGATCTCCGCCCACCAGCCGCCACGATGTCCAAGGCAAATCCGGTCTTTGTTCAGCGGTTCGGGGATGATGACATGCTGCACGCGGGTTGGCGCGAAATAGCCCTGCTCCGCCAGATAAGCCACACCGCCATAGCCGCCCGATTCCTCGTCTGCGGTGCCTGAAATTTCGATAGCACCCGCAAAGTCGCGGTGCGTCTCGATGAAGGCTTCGGCGGCGATAATGGATGCGGCCAATCCGCCTTTCATATCACAGGCCCCTCGGCCATAGATCTTCCCGTCCTTCAGCTCTGCACCAAAAGGATCAAAGGTCCATCCTGCGCCCTCTTCAACGACATCTGTATGGCTGTTGAAATGAACACATTCGCCCGCCTGTGTTCCGTCGCGGCGGGCGACAATGTTCCAACGGGGGTACTTCGCACTGTCTCCCGGTGTGCCATGCGCGCGGATCAATTGTGTCTCGAACCCGTGCGACTTCAGTCTGCCGTCAAGGTATTCGCAAATTGCGAGATAATCTTGACCAGGTGGGTTGAGAGTGGGAATTCGAATTAGATCCTGTGTCAAAGCGATCAGATCATCGCGTTTTGCGGCAATCGCAAGAGATAGCGGTGTCATGGCACGATGTCCCTAGGTTGAACGAAAAAGCTGTTGTATGCGTAATCAGGTCTGCATCTATCATTACGTTTGCGGATAGGATCGCAAGCGTTGATTGCTTAGGTATGCGTTCGGGCGCTGGGGCGTCCGAAAGGGAGAACGGTGAAGATGTCAAAAACAGCATTGGGGAAAACCTACGCTGCATTTCGCGACGGTTTCTTGCAGATCGGTGAGACAAATCTGGCACTGGTCTCTGCAGGTGTAGGTTTTTTCGGCATGTTGTCGTTGTTTCCTGCGATCGCAGCCTTGATCGCATTGCTGAGCTTGCTTGCTGACCCGGCTGTTGTGCTTTCACAGCTGGAGGAGATGCGGGGGCTATTGCCCGATGATGTCTATGACATCTTTTATCTTCAGATAGAGGGTCTGGTCACAGCCAGCTCTGACACATTGGGTTGGGCGGGCGCGATCTCGGTAGCTGCAGCCCTTTGGTCGGCGCGCGCTGGGATTGCCGCAATGATGACAGGGCTAAATGCAGTCTACGGAGAGCGAAACCGCGCGACGCTGTCGCATTATTTTCGCGCAGTGATGCTAACGCTCGCGTTAGTCGGTGTGGGGGTTGTAGCCCTCATAACTCTTGTTATCGCACCTGTTGTTCTGGCGTTCTTTCCGCTTGGCGGGATTGCGGGGATCTTGGCAGAGGGTTTGCGATGGACCATTGCACTCTCGGTGCTTCTGGCAGGGGTCAGTGTGCTCTACCGCTTTGGGCCGAACAGAGAAATAAGCCACCGACGGGCTGTGAGGGTCGGGGCGGTGGTCGCCGTAGCCAGCTGGGCCATCCTGTCCGTGGGGTTTTCCTATTATGTGGCGAATTTTGGGAACTATAATCAGGTTTACGGCTCAATCGGTGCGGTAATTGCGATGCTGGTCTGGTTATGGATCAGCAGCTTCCTGATCCTACTGGGCGCTGTCGTCAACGCCCAGATAGAAAAGCATGTCTATGGAATGGAGCAACCAGACGCTGTGTCGCCCTTCGACGAAACGGCAATGTCAGATGAAACGCCCCAACATAATTCGACTTCTAACAGCTAGAAACGCGCTCAGATTATGCGTGGAGTGTTTCTGTCGAGGAGAAGAACATTGCCTGACTTACAGCGGAGATCACTTGATCCTCGGTGTAGGGTTTTGAGATCAAGAAGGCTGGTTCGGGCTTGTCGCCTGTAAGTAGCCGCTCTGGGAATGCTGTGATGAAGATCACTGGACGATGCCCGAGTTCTACCAAAAGGTCGTTCACAGCATCAATCCCTGACGAATTATCGGCGAGCTGGATGTCGGCGAGAATGAGATTTGGCACATCTGCCTTACCGAGCGTCACAGCCTCGTCCCGAGTGCGCGCAATGCCGGTCACGCGGTGACCCATGTCAGCCACAATGCTCTCGAGATCCATCGCGATGATGGCCTCGTCCTCGATGATCATAACGGACCCCATGACGCTATCTGCCATCTCACGGCGCGCAATCGCAACAAGTTCTTCGGCCTCTGATGAGTCAACGCCGATAATCGTGCCGATATCGCGGTATGTGAAACCCTCGATCGCATAAAGCAAAAGCGCTTCGCGGCTGTTGTTGGTGAGCTTTGCAAGATGCTTTTGAGCCTCCGCTTGCGCACCCTTTTCGCCTTCTTCGGTTGGGGCACCCGCACTCGCCCAAATGCCGTAAAGCACGCGAAACAATCCGGTTTTAACATCGGTGCCATCAAGGACCGAGCGATCCACCAAGATTGCCTCAAGCGCGGCTGCGGCAAACGTGTCACCGCTGTTCTGGCTTCCTGTCAAAGCGCGCGCATAGCGGCGCAAATACGGGATGAACCTCCCCAACTGATCGCTAACGCTTTGGGGATTGGGTGCATCGTCCATATTTTTGGCCCTCTTGTTATCTTTCTTGGAACCAAACGTCCCTGATAGGCGTTAAGTTCCCACGGTCTGGTGGGTTTTTGAAATTATTTTTGCAGTCGAGGGTAAATGACAGATCAAAGACAAAGCGATAGGCGCGACGAGGTTATCGATGAAAGCCTTCGTCGGGTCTACGAAGAAGCTGTCGAGGAAGGCATCCCCGACCGCTTCAAATCGTTGTTAGAGCAACTAAAGCAGCAGGACAGCGATCAAGGTCGTAATAAATGAGCGGGATCGATCCGCGGGAAGAACTGATAGAACATCTTCCCGCCATGCGCGCTTTTGCTATTTCGCTTACGCGAAACGGCGCTGTAGCGGACGACATGGTTCAGGACACGCTTGTGAAAGCCTGGACGAACATGGACAGCTTTAATGTCGGCTCGAACATGCGGGCTTGGCTTTTCACGATATTGCGAAACACCTATTACTCGTCCCGTCGTAAATCACGGCGCGAGGTCTCGGATGTAGACGGGGCATTCACAGAGAACCTCGCAGAAAAGCCTGCCCACGATGGACATCTACAAATGGCCGACTTTCGCACAGCTTTAGGGAAACTCAAAGACGAGCAGCGCGAAGCGCTTCTTTTAGTCGGTGCGCTCGGTTTTTCCTATGAGGAAGCATCCGAGACAACGGGCGTGCCTGTAGGCACTGTAAAAAGCCGTATTAACAGAGCGCGTAAGCAGCTTGCTGAATTGATGGATTTAAACGAGGACGAGGCGATGGAGATGACCGATGACGCTACGATGTCGGTGCTTTCAGCGTCCAAAGTGTCTAGCTTCTGATCCATGACATCCGGTTTTTTAAGAAATAGCCTGTTCGGCGGCTTGGCCTTTAGGGTTCTGCTTTTTCTGTCGCTTGCGCTGCTGCCCATCGGCATGATCGCCGTTGTCCAGACCAAGCAAATCGCAGAGCAAAGCCAGAACGCAGCCGAGTTATCCTTGATTGCGGTGACAGAGCAGGCTGCTGCAACTGAAAGAACCTTGCTTCAGGAGGCATTGGGTGCAGGTCGCGCACTTACGTCTGTGGTAAAGCTTGTGCACGATGAGCCAGTCCAGTGTTCCGATTTTCTTCAGACCTACAAGGATGAGGTGAGCAAATACAGGCTTGTCGGTTTTATCAAAGTAAACGGTCAGATGGATTGCTCGTCCACACATATATCTTATGATCTTTCGCAGACGGAATATTTGAAAAAGGCGAAAGAGCGTTTATCGCGGATGGTGACCGCGGTTGATCGTGACGGCTTGTCTGGAACGCCTGTTGTTGTTGTGACTGTTCCTGTTTTCGAAGGGGACACTGTCATTGGTTTTGTCTTCATTTCAATTGCGAAGGACGAGTTAGCCGAAGAACGGGGAGAGAAGCTTGTAGCGGCCCCACTATCGCTTGTGACTTTTAATAGCGCAGGCGAAATGCTGACCTCTGATGCAGACGCATCGGACCTCGATCTGGAACTGCCGGAGACATACGATCTGGCACAGCTGACCGGAACGGAACGTCAGGTATTCTCCGCAACAAACCGCAACGGCACGGAGCGGCTCTACGCCGTGATTCCTTTGGTGCAGGGTGCTGTGTTTGCCATGAGTGTCTGGCCGACTGATACACCTTTGCTGAAAACAGATATCGCGGGTCGTGCCTCAGCACTGCTGCCCATTGTGATGTGGGTGGCAAGTTTGATCGTCGCGTTCTGGGCGCTGAACAGGCTGGCAATCAGACATATTCGTAAATTGGGCCGCCAGATGCGCCACTTTGCTCTCAACAGAACCCTCCCGCGTAAACCGCTGGGTGAGCAGGTGCCATTCGAGATTGTAGCGATGGAAAAGTCCTTCCTTGGCATGGCGAGTTCAATTCTGCAGGATGAAGCGCGTCTGGAAGACAGCCTGCGGGAAAAGAACATATTGCTGAAAGAGGTGCATCACCGGGTCAAGAATAACCTGCAGCTCATTTCTTCTATTATGAACATGCAAATCCGACAGGCCCCGACAGAAGCAAACCGCCGCGTGCTACAGCGCCTGCAGGACCGCATTCTGAGCTTGGCGACCGTTCACAAGAGCCTTTACCAAGATAATGAGATGACCCGTGCGGACGGGAGCATCCTGCTGCGAGAGATCGTTGCACGCAATTTGGCGGTGGGGATGGAAGCGAATGCAGGGATCGAGGTGGTTGAAGACTATGACAGCATCCTGATCCGACCTGATGATGCCGCGCCATTGTCTTTGCTGGTCTCTGAAGGTGTTACCAACGCTCTTAAATATGTGCCCAAAAACAGCGAAGACGGAGCCACAATCGGGGTGAGCCTCAAATACACAGATCCCGAGTGTGCACGCCTGACAATCAGTAACACCTCGGGAGGGGTGCCTCCCGAGGGGGGAACGGGGCTTGGATCGCGGCTCATTCAAGCCTTTACGCGGCAGTTGAATGGAACGCTTGAGGTGGAAGAAGACGGGGGGATGTATATCCTTACGCTCGATTTCCCTGTGCCGATCAAAGATAAAGCAGTCATCGATTACTAATCTGCATCAATACAGCATTTCGCCATAATTTGCGGAACTTTGCGCGCTGGTGGGGGTACTACCTACACCAAACGCAAACACGGAGGCGAAAATGACATTTGATATCTATATTGGCGGCCTCTTGGTTCTGATGCTTGTGGCTGTCCTCGTTGTCCTCATGACATCGACGCGTGATTCAAAGCGCGAGCGGCATTCTCACGGATCGGAAGACGCACAAAACTAACTCAAATAAGGTCTGGAGACGTAAGCATGTCAGCGCTTTCGCGGTGGCGTGTTACAGCTGCCCGTTTTGTTCCTAACCTAAGCTAAGCGAGCGCAGTGGAACACCATTGCGCGTTTTCTTTTCCGTAGCCGCCCACTAATGTGATTTACACTAAAGGAGTGTAGTTCATGCAGCGGTTTATCATTGTGGTATGGTTGATGCTGGCCTCCGTTGCCCATGCGCAGGAAACCCTGAAGCTGGGCATATTCGGAACTGTCTCTAGCATTGATCCGCTGGTTGTAGCGGGGCAGCGCATTGAAAGGCCAGACGCTCTTCGTGTGATCAGCCCACTTGGTCCGGATCAGTCAATTGCAATCGGCGATAGTTTTGCCATCCGCGCCGAAATCATTGCGGGCAAGTTGGTAGCCGAGCGAATGCTGGCGATCTATCCAATTGTAGGGCCCGTCCGCGCGGTTGAGGGGCAACTTGCCGATATTATGGGGACTAAAGTCCACATTCCGCCTAGCGAGCGCATGAAGAAAAACCTGTGGTATGCCGTTAGCGGATTATGGAGTGGTGACACCATTATCACGACCAACCTGCGCCGCCTCGACGGCTACGGTTTTGCACATTTGACGGGTGTTTTTGTAGAGGATGAGACCCGACAGATCGGAAGGACCACTGTGACGGGTCTCTCGCCGCTGGAGGATCGGTCTGACAGTGATATCTGGCTTTTAGGTGGGACACCAATAGGAAAGGGTCTCGCCGTGCGCATGTCCTCACAAGGGTTGTTTGGAAGGGGCGTCGATCTGGGCCTCTGGGAAGGATACGCATCTGCGCCCGTGGCCTCGCAGACCTATGTTATTTACGGCACTGGCATTACAGGGTCAGAAAGTGACGCCCAGATGCCCCAAGCGGGGGAGCTTGTCCGGCGCTGCGCCAAAGACAATCGCACCGTAAAAGCGCCGCCAGAAGGGCTGCATACGGCATTCATTATCTTGGGGTGCGCTAGGCATGCTCGGGCGGACTAAACATCTCAGCCGTGGCGCGTGACCAGCGGTCTTTGTAGCCATGGTGGTCTTCTGCTTCGTCATCAAGCAGAAAGCCCTCGGGCAAGTAGGGAAACGCCTTGTTTCCTTGCACCATGGACCGGTCTGATTGTCGCTGCATCAGGTGGTGGGGCAGGAAGCCGCTTGGGTTGGACAGACCCGCAGCGCCCGTCATCTCGCCCAAAGCCTCAAGCGTGTCGCGGTGGAAGCGTACGACGCGAGCGGATTTGTGAACCGGATCAAGCGCGCGTGCACGCAGCGGGTCCTGGGTCGCGACGCCTACAGGACAGTGATTTGTGTGACACGCCTGCGCTTGGATACAGCCAATGGCGAACATGAAGCCGCGCGCCGAGTTGCACCAATCCGCGCCCAGAGCCAAAGCACGTGCAATGTCGAACGCCGAGATGATTTTGCCTGCAGCGCCCAGTTTGATCTGGTCCCTTATCCCGGCACCGCGCAGCGTATTGTGCACGAATGAAAGACCTTCAACCATGGGCATGCCTACGTGGTTGGCAAACTCCAGCGGAGCAGCGCCCGTGCCGCCCTCTGCCCCGTCAACGACGATAAAATCGGGGACGATACCCGTTTCCAGCATGGCTTTTACCATGCACATGAACTCACGCTGGTGCCCGATGCACAGCTTAAAGCCCACAGGCTTGCCGCCCGAAAGGTCACGCAATTGCCCTAGAAACTCACACATTTCGATGGGGGTCGAAAAGGCTGAGTGGGCAGCAGGAGAGATGCAATCCTCGCCCATAGGAATGCCGCGAGCTTCAGCAATTTCTTCAGTGATCTTCCCCGCTGGCAGCATCCCGCCGTGCCCCGGTTTTGCGCCCTGAGACAGCTTGAGCTCGATCATTTTTACCTGTGGCAGCGTGGCTGTTCTGGCAAACTTCTCTGGATCAAAACTACCGTCTTTGGCCCGCGCTCCAAAATAACCCGACGCCACCTGATAGATCAGATCGCCGCCGCCTTCCTTGTGATAGCGGCTTACCGATCCTTCGCCTGTATCATGGGCAAACCCGCCCTCTTTTGCGCCCATGTTGAGCGCTTTCACGGCGTTGCCTGAGAGCGATCCAAAGCTCATGGCTGAGATGTTATAGATAGACGCGCTATAGGGCTGCTTGCAGGCAGCGTTGCCGATGGTGATGCGAAAATCCGTATCCTCGATATGCGTGGGCTGCACGGAGTGCGTGACCCAGCTGTAGCCACCTTCATAGACACGCTTTTTGGTGCCGAAGGGGCGGGCATCTTCCTGACCTTTGGCGCGTTGATACACGAGGCTGCGCTGATCGCGGCTAAATGGCTCTTCGTCCTGATCATCCTCAAGCAAATATTGGCGGATTTCGGGCCGGATTTTCTCCATCAAAAACCGGATGTGCCCCAGCACGGGATAGTTGCGCAGGACCGAATGGGATGCTTGCCGCACATCGCGCAAACCCAGCAGGGACAGCGCGCCGAATACCAGAAAAGGAATGACAAACCAGCCCGACCAACCGATCAGCGCGAATAAGCTGAGGACGGTCAGACAAATAACCCCGGCAAAAGTGCTGAAACGGGTGAGGGTCGAGAAATCTGGCATGTAGTGCTCCGGCTGGCTACGCTCTGGCTAACGTCTAAATGTGTAGAGCGCATTAAGCCGCTGCTTGGCAAGGGCGGCAAGAGCGCCTTGTTTGAACGAAATCGGCACTCTTGTGATGCTATACGCCCTATACGACCACCTAACTGCTGCGTAAATTGGCGGCGCGGGTAAAGTAACATTATCGGGAGTTTTCGATGGCAGGTCCATTAGCATCGCTGAAAGTGGTGGAGTTTTCAGGGCTGGGTCCTGCGCCTTTGGCGGGGCAATTGCTGGCTGATCTGGGCGCGGATGTTGTGACGGTGGACCGTTCCGCGGCGCCTGCCGATCCGACGGACATTAACAGGCGCGGTAAACGCTCGGTTGTGCTGAACCTGAAAGCTGACGCTGGCCTCGAAGCGGCGCGCCGCTTGATTGCTGCCAGCGATGTGCTGATCGAGGGGTTCCGCCCTGGCGTGATGGAGCGGTTGGGTCTTGGGCCTGATACATGCCCTGATACCCTGATTTATGCGCGTATGACGGGCTGGGGGCAGGAGGGGCCGCTGTCGCAGACGGCAGGACATGACATCAACTATCTTGCGCTGACAGGTGCGCTTCATGCGATGGGAGACGCGGACCGCCCACCTGTGCCGCCGCTCAATCTGGTGGCGGATTACGGAGGGGGGACGATGTTCCTCCTGATGGGAATCCTGAGTGCGGTAATCGAGCGGGGCGTGTCGGGCAAGGGTCAGGTGGTGGATGCGGCCATGGTCGACGGGGTGCCTGCGATGATGGGCCTCATCCATTCGATGCTGGCGCAGGGCAAGTGGAGCGAGACGCGAGGGACCAACTGGCTCGATGGCGGCGCGCCCTTCTATCGCTGCTATGAATGTGCCTGCGGGGGCTATCTGTCCGTCGGGGCGCTTGAGCCACAGTTTCACGCCTTGTTGCTAGAGAAGGCAGGCCTGCCGTCCGACCATCAGCAAAGCCAGAACGATGAGCGGCATTGGCCTGATCGCAGTGCGCTGTATGCGCAGGCGTTCAAAGAAAAAACCCGCAACGAATGGGCCGAAATATTCGAGGGAACAGATGCTTGCGTCGTCCCGGTCCTCACGTTCTCCGAAGCGCGGTTTCATCCGCACATGGCTGCGCGCCAAACTCTGATCGCCTCCGACGGCATAGTCCAAGCCAGCCCAGCACCACGGTTTAGCCGCACTGCGCCGCCTACGCCCAAGTCGCCCACGGCCATAGGCGCGGATACCGACGCCGTCCTTGCTGAGTTGGGGATTGGCCCGTCTTCAGACGTCGATACCGGACGCTAGGCGAGGTCAGACTTTGAGAACAGTTTCGTAGTGTCACTCGCATCGCAATAGGCTATATCCAGCATATGCCTGACGCTGCCCATGTCACCCGTGGCCCCCTAGAGGGCCTTATCATCTGCCCTGTCTGCGATGCGACGTACCAGTTGCAACGCCCCAAGAATGGTGAGCGTGCCGTATGCGGCCGCTGTCATCACGTTCTGATCGCCCCGCGAGCGAAGGCGGGGATGCAGATGATTGCGGTGGCAATTGCTGTCGTCGTGCTCACCATCGCGGCCAGTGTGTTCCCTTTCCTCGAAATTTCCGCAGGCGGGCGGAGTAATGCCGTCTCGATCCTTGATGCGGCGCTGACGTTTACCGAGGGGCCGATGCTGGTGCTGGCGCTCACCACGGCGGCGTTCATTATCTTTGTGCCTTTGTTGCGGATGCTGCTCACGCTCTATGTGTTGGTGCCTGTGGTGCTGGACCGTCCGCCTGCGCGCCATGCCATCCGCGCATTCCGTGTGTCCGAGGCGATGCGTCCGTGGTCGATGGCTGAAATTTTTGCGCTGGGCTGTGCTGTTGCATTGGTTAAGGTCGCTGATCTCGCTTCGGTGGGTTTCGGGCCTGCTTTCTGGATGTTTGGTGTTTTGGTGGTGCTTGTCCTCGTTCAGGACGGTTTTTTATGTAAGTGGTCTGTATGGAACTCGTTGGAACATCCCAAAAGACGGTAACCGCACGCGAGGCGGGTCTTGTGTCTTGCACGCGGTGTACGCGGGCGTGGCCTATTGAGACGGAAATATGCGGACGCTGCGGCGCGAAGCTTGTCTCGAGGGATCAGACCAGTTTGCAACGGGTCTGGGCGCTGTGGCTGGTTGGCATCATGTGCTATGTCCCCTCGAACATATACCCCATGCTGCGCACAGAGCAGCTGTTCTCCGTGAGCGAGAGTACAATTGTCGGCGGTGCTGTGGAGCTTGCGCAATATGGCTCTTACGGAGTGGCAGGGATTATTTTGTTCGCATCTGTGGCAATCCCGCTGGGAAAGTTCTGGGCCATTGCCTTTCTCGCTGTGAGTGTGAAGCAGAAAGGCGGGTTTGCCTCCCAGCACCGGCTGCTTATGTATGAAGTCGTGGAATATATTGGCCGCTGGTCGATGATTGATATCTTTGTGGTTGCGATTCTATCTGCACTGGTGCAACTCCAAGGCTTGGCATCTATCACTCCGGGGCCTGCCGCTTTCTTCTTTGCCCTGTCGGTGATTTTTACAATGCTGTCTGCGCAGGCGTTTGATCCTCGTATGATCTGGGATGTGCAAGCGGATGACGACGGGGCTGTTGTGAATGACTGATACACCACCAAAGGTCCAAATTGAATCCACGCGGAAATCGTGGCTTGGCGGGGCGTCTTTCATCTGGATCATCCCGTTACTTGCGCTTGTGGTCGCTGTGGGTGTGGCGTGGCAGGCCTATAGCGCGCGCGGCCCGCTCATCGTGGTGAGTTTTCTGGACGGATCGGGTGTTGCGGCGGGTGAGACAAAGCTCAAGTACCGCGACATTGAAGTTGGCGAAGTCGAGAAAGTCAGCTTTGGCGACGGTCTGGAAGCGGTTGAGGTGCATATCCGTCTCGACAAAGAAATCGCCCCTTATGTCGATTCAAGCTCAGTGTTCTGGATTGTAGAGCCCGAGGTTACGGCGCAAGGCATCACCGGTCTCAGCACGGTGCTGAGCGGTGTCTACATCGAGGGATCGTGGGATGGCGACATTGATGAGCCTGCAAGCACGTTTCGCGGACGTGACTTGGTGCCTTTGATCAAGCCCGGTGAAGACGGTTTGCAAATCGCCTTCCGCACCACCTCCAACAGCGCGTTGACGGATAACGCGCCGATTATGTTTCGGGGTATCCAGGTGGGTCAGGTTGGCCGCGCCCAGATTGCACGCAGTGGTGCCTTCGCAATTACCGAAGGCCTCATCTATGAGGAACACCGCCACTTGATCAGCTCCTCTACGCGCTTTTGGGACACGTCGGGTTTTACCGTCTCGATCGGTGCTACAGGTGCGGAGATTGATTTTTCATCCATCGCTACGCTTATTGGTGGCGGCATCACCTTTGACACGTTTGTTTCGGGCGGAGCGCCTGTGAGCGATGGCGAGGTGTTCGAGGTCTTTGAAGAGAAAGAGATCGCACGCAACAGCCTGTTCACCACATCTGCCGTTGATCCGTTGCAGATCAGTGTGATCTTTGACGAAAACATATCGGGCCTCACCGTGGGCGCACCCGTTGAGTTGAACGGCTTTCGTATCGGCGCCGTGGACAGCTTGTCGGGCATCGTCGATTTCAATCAATTCGGCGACAGCCGCGTGCGTCTGAACGTGATCCTGTCGATCCAGCCTGCGCGCCTCGGGTTGCCGGGGGATGTATCGGCTGCGGCCGCCTTGGCGCTGTTGCAAGACCGCGTTGCCAATGGCTTGCGCGCGCGTCTGGCCTCTGCCAGCCTGCTGTCTGGTGGTCTCAAAGTCGAATTGATCGAAGTGGAGGATGCTCCTCCTGCGCGTTTGACCCAAGAGGGTCTTGATATTCCGATCATGCCCACCACCAAAGGCGAGACATCCGACGTCGCAGCGACGGTTGAGGGCGTGTTCACCCGCATAAACAATCTGCCCATCGAAGAGCTGTTGGACAGTGCAATCAATGTGATGAATTCTGCCGAGATGCTGATGTCGAACGGCGATTTGCAAAAAGTACCCGGTGACGTGAGCACGTTGCTGAGTGACTTGTCCGACATTGTTACGTCTGAAGATGTGAAGAATATCCCAGTCGCCCTTAATGCGACCCTGACACGGGTCGAGGGGCTGATAGCCGAGCTTGAGAAACAGCGCATTGCCGAAGTGTTGGGCACGACCCTCACGGCAGCATCTGAAGCGGCCGATGCGGTCACATCGTCTGTATCGGGCGTGCCCGAGCTGGTTGAAGATATCCAGACTGTGGCATCAAAGGCCGCAACGCTGGAATTCGACGTGCTGATCAAAGAGCTGACAGCACTCACCTCCTCTGCCGAGGCGCTGGTCAGCAGCCCCGAGACGGCGCAATTGCCCGTAGCCCTCTCAGGCGCGCTGGAGCAGCTGAACGCGACCCTTAAAGAACTGCGTGAGGGTGGTGCCGTGCAGAACGTAAACCAAACGCTGGTCTCTGCGCGCAATGCGGCGGACAGTATCGCCGTCTCTGCGCGTGATTTGCCGCAGGTGATCGAGCGTTTGAACGGCCTGTTTGCCCAAGCGGGTCGTACGATCGACGGCTTTGACCAAGGTGAGGAGCTGAGCCGATCTGCTCAATCTGCGCTGCGCGATATTCAACAGGCTGCAAAAGCGCTGGAAAAGCTGGCGCGCACTATCGAACGAAATCCGAATTCTCTGCTGCTGGGACGATAACATGAAACTGATCAAATCATTTGCCGCTGCTGCCGCGCTGGCTTTTCTGGCTGCATGTGGTGCGCCTGACCGCATCGCTGTGCAACCGCCTGTGATCTCCGAGACGGTGCGCATCGGGTTTTCTTCTGTTGAGGTGAAGGACGTGTCTTTGCCCAGCTATGCATCGGCGGATGAAGTGGCCCAGCAGGCGCCCGATGGCTCTTTGGTCACGTCCAAAGTGTTGTGGGCCGATGCGCCCGAACGCGCAATCGGGCTTGAGCTGAGCCGCAACCTTGCCAAGCTGACCAAGCGCCGCGTTGCGTCAGAGCCATGGCCCTTTGAGGAGGATGCAGCGGCAACGCTGGATGTGCGCTTTACCGATCTTATTGCAGGAACCGATGGTGTTTTCCGCGCTACGGGCCAGTATTTTGTAGGTGTCTATGAAGCGCGGGAGCGTTCGGGTCTGTTTGAACTGAATGTTCAGTACGATGCCGATGGGGGGGCAGCGGCGATTGCGCGGGCACGCGGGCAGATCGTGTTGGACCTTGCCAAATATGTTGCACGCAACGGGCTGCGTTAAGCGCTCCCTTGCACGCGGGGCGCGCGCGCCCTACATCCCTTGTTATGTCACAAGTAAAATCATCTTCCAAATCCGACCCGAATTATAAGGTCATCGCCGAAAACCGCCGCGCGCGGTTTGATTATGCGATCGAGGAAGACGTCGAGTGTGGTATCATGCTTGAGGGCTCCGAGGTGAAGAGCCTGCGCATGGGTGGATCCAACATCGCGGAAAGCTACGCCGCCGTCGAGGATGGCGAGCTGTGGCTCGTGAACAGCTATATTGCACCCTACAAACAGGCCAAGACCTTTGGCCATGAGGAGCGGCGCCGGCGAAAGCTGTTGGTCAGCCGCAAGCAGCTGGCGGATATGTGGAACCAGACCCAGCGCAAGGGCATGACCCTTGTGCCGCTGGTAATGTATTTCAATCATCGCGGCATGGCGAAGATCAAGATCGGGATCGCCAAGGGTAAAAAGCTGCATGACAAGCGCGAAGATGCGGCAAAGCGTGATTGGTCTCGGCAGAAGTCACGTTTGCTCAAGGATCACGGGTAGGAGGGGGCCAGCCCCCATCGGCTTTTGGCCGCTTCCCCCGGGATACTTAAACCCAAAAGAAGTGGCTTTGACTGCGTGTAATGTTGGCTGGGCTTGTACCGATTTGTCAGTCGGAGTAGGCAATGGGTGATACCGTATGGGGGCTGCTATGACTGATGATCCGAAAACACTTGTCTCGACCGACTGGCTTGCGGCGCATCTGAAAGATCCTGATTTGCGGGTGCTTGATGCCTCTTGGTACTTGCCGGATGCGGGGCGCGATCCGAAGGCGGAGTATGAGGAGGCTCATATCCCCGGTGCGCGGTTCTTTGACATTGATGAAATTTCGGATGCGCGTTCTGACTTGCCACATATGGCGCCACCCATTGAGAAGTTCATGTCGCGGATGCGTGCAATGGGTGTAGGTGACGGGCATCAGGTGGTTGTCTATGACGGGGCAGGGATGCTGTCGGCACCGCGTGTCTGGTGGTTGTTCAAACTCATGGGACAAGAGAATGTTGCGGTGCTTGACGGGGGTTTTCCCAAGTGGGTCGCCGAAGGGCATGCTGTTGAAGATATGCCACCGATCCCGCGGGATCGGCATATGACGGTGCGTTTCCAGAATCATCTGGTACGCGATGTAACGCAAGTTGCCCATGCATCGAAATTGGGCATACCACAGATTGTTGATGCGCGCGGGGCTGCGCGGTTCCGTGGCGATGCGCCAGAGCCGAGGGAGGGTCTGCGTGCGGGGCACATTCCGAACGCGCGCAATGTGCCTTACACCGATTTGCTGAACGAGAATCAGACAATGATCGGCAACGATGCGGCCCGTGCGGTGTTCGAGGCTGCGGGAGTTGATTTGAGCAAACCCATCGTTACGTCCTGTGGCTCCGGTGTGACAGCTGCCATTCTTGCCCTCGCGTTGGAGCGGTTGGGACATAGCGATTGGGCACTTTACGATGGATCATGGGCGGAATGGGGCATGTTCCCCACCGTGCCGGTTGCGACAGGAGACGCATGATGTTCGAGAGCTTGCAGTCCCAACCCGCCGATAAAATTCTTGAGTTGATCCAGATGTACCGCGATGATCCGCGCGCGGATAAAGTCGACCTTGGCGTTGGTGTGTACAAAGATGCGACAGGTCTGACGCCCATAATGCGGGCAGTCAAAGCTGCCGAGCACCAGCTTTGGGAGACGCAAGACAGTAAGGTTTACACAGGTCTTGCGGGTGATCCTGCCTTTGGCGATGCAATGGTTGATCTGGTGCTGGGAAGTGCTGTGCCGCGGGCCAATGTTGCAGCAGCAGCCACACCCGGTGGGACCGGCGCTGTGCGGCAGGCGTTCGAGTTGATCCAGATGGCGCGTGCGGATGCACGGGTGTTTGTCTCCGATCCAACATGGCCGAACCATCTGTCTATGCTTGCTTACCTCGATATTGAGATGGTGCCGTACCGATATTTCGACACCGAGACGCGGGGCGTTGATTTTGAAGGCATGATTGCTGATCTCAAGACCGCCAAGAAAGGCGATGTAGTTCTGCTGCATGGCTGCTGTCACAATCCGACGGGTGCCAATTTGAACGCTACAGAATGGGATGCGGTGATTGCTGTGCTTCTTGAGACCGGGGCGACGCCAATGATCGACATCGCCTATCAGGGCTTTGGCGAAGGGCTGAATGAAGATGCTGCAGCGACGCGCAAAGTGGCGGCCTCCGTGCCCGAGTGCATAATTGCGGCAAGTTGCTCGAAAAATTTTGGCATTTATCGCGAGCGTACGGGTGTTCTGATGGTGGTAAGTTCGGACAGCAAGGCACAGGGGCTTAATCAGGGTACCCTCGCTTACCTCAATCGCCAGAATTTCAGCTTCCCGCCTGACCATGGTGCGCGGCTGGTGACGATGATCCTGACCGATGACGCTTTGCGCGCGGATTGGCAGGCAGAGCTTGAAGATGTGCGTCAGTCGATGCTGGGTTTGCGTACACAGCTGGCGTCTGAATTGCAGCGCTTGTCGGGATCGGACCGCTTTGGATTTCTGGCGCAGCATCGTGGCATGTTCTCACGCATTGGGACTACGCCCGAAATGGTGGCCAAGCTGCGTGAAGATTACGGGATTTACATGGTAGGTGACAGCCGCATGAATATCGCGGGCCTGAATGTGCAAACTGTACCGATCCTTGCCAAAGCGATTGTTGATGCAGGCATCTAAGCCGTACCTCTACACATGAAAAAAGCCCCGCACCGATATGGCGCGGGGCTTTCTCTTTTTGGAGCGGCCCTCTGATTATAGAGGGCCGTGCCGTATTTAGCCGCGTGTGAAGTCTGGGTAGGCTTCCATGCCCAGCTCTGCCTTGTCGAGACCTTCGATCTCGGCTTCCTCGGAGACGCGGATGCCCACAGTCGCTTTGAGGATGAACCAGAGGATGCCTGCTGCGACGAAGGTGAACACACCGTAGGCAACGATACCTGTCAGCTGTGTCATGAGGCTTGTGTCACCGTTGTAGAAGACAACCGCGATTGTGCCCCAGATGCCTGCAAAGAGGTGAACAGGGATAGCGCCGACAACATCGTCGATCTTGAGCTTGTCGAGCAGTGGCACGGTGAAGACTACGATCATACCACCGATGGCACCGATCCAGAGCGAGCCGAAGAGCGAGGGCGCCAGAGGCTCGGCTGTGATGGACACAAGGCCCGCAAGACAGCCGTTGAGTACCATTGTGAGGTCGACCTTCTTGTAGAGGACCTGTGTCAGGATCAGCGCGGCTACTGCGCCAGAGGCAGCGGCCATGTTGGTGTTGGCAAAGATGCGGCCCACGTCAGTGATGTCGCCTACGGTACCAGCAGCCAACTGCGAGCCACCGTTAAAGCCGAACCAACCGAGCCACAGGATGAACGTACCCAAGGTTGCGAGTGCAAGGTTGGAGCCTGGCATCGGGTTGACGCGGCCGTCTTTGTATTTGCCCAGGCGTGGTCCGAGGATCAGTGCGCCAGCCAAAGCAGCCCAGCCACCGACGGAGTGTACGATTGTGGAACCAGCAAAGTCGCTGAAGCCCATTTCGGACAACCAGCCGCCGCCCCACTGCCATGAACCCGAGATCGGGTAGAGGATACCTGTCAGGACCAGCACGAAGATGAGGAAGGGCCACAGTTTGATCCGCTCGGCCAGTGCGCCCGATACGATGGACGCTGTGGCGGCCACAAACATCAACTGGAAGAAGAAGTCAGACGCTACAGAGGCGTAATCGAGAGATGCATCCGCTGCGGCGAGGCCCACAGGCTCCAGCACGGTTGGCACGAAGTTAAACGCAAAGTAGCCGTTAAAATCACCTGGATACATCAGGTTGAAGCCAACCAGCCAGTACATGATTGCGGCAAGAGAGAAGAGCGCGATGTTCTTCGTCAGCTGCATTGTGACGTTCTTGGAGCGCACGAGGCCTGCCTCGAGCATGGCAAAGCCTGCCGCCATCCAGAACACCAGAAAGCCGCCCACGAGGAAAAGCAGCGTGGTCATGATATAGGGACCGATTTCATCAAAGCTCGGCGCGGCCGCGTCTTGCGCAAATGCCAGCGAGGGCAGCAGGGCTGCGGCAAGGCTGGCGGGAATGAGATATTTCTTATTCATCATTAACATCCTTGGATTAGATGGCGTCATCGCCGGTTTCACCGGTACGCACGCGCACGGCCTGCTCGACGTCGAGCACGAAGATTTTGCCGTCACCGATCTTGCCGGTTTGGGCCGTTTTGGAAATGACTTCGACCATCTGGTCGGCAGCGCCATCGGCGACAACCAGTTCCAGTTTCACCTTTGGTACAAAGTTCACGACATATTCGGCGCCGCGGTAGATTTCGGTATGGCCCGATTGCGCGCCAAAGCCTTTGATTTCTGTGACCATAAGACCGCGCACACCCGCCTCGGTCAGCGCTTCGCGGACCTCTTCGAGTTTGAACGGTTTGATCGTGGCAATGATGAGTTTCACCTGATTGTCCCCTTGTTGATCGCAGGTCTTCCTGCATGGATGTGTGGTAAGACAACGGGATTAAGGCGGCGGATTGGAAGCGCAATGCGGCAAGGACCTGCCGATTCTCGAACTGATAAGATTAAATTATAGGCAAGAATTGTGTTTAGCCTAAAAAATAGGCATCAATATAAACGATTGATTGTGATCAAGTGCTAAACAAATCATCGCCAAGTGCGTATGATGCGAAAAACAGATGGCGAGCAGGCCCAAATTAATGAGTGATTCACCCAAACGCAGACGCCCCTTGGTGGCTGACAACAGGTACCGTGGCAAATCCAAACCAGCAGCGACGAAAGCGTCCGTAAAGCGTGCGGTAAAGCCCAAAGCCAAGCCCAAGACCAAGGCCAGACGGCAGCGCAAAGCGGCCCGCCCGAGGCGTGGCGGCATTCTCGGGTTTTTCAGCGCCATAGTTCGCTGGTTCTTCCGCCTGATCTGGGTGATCACATCGCGCACCATTCTTGTTGGTTGTGCGGTGCTGGCGCTGATCGTCGGTTACTTCTATACAACGCTGCCTCCTGTTGAGGAACTGCTGGACGGGCGGGCCAACGGGTCTGTCACCATGCTCGACTATACAGGTGAAGTCTTTGCATGGCGCGGGGACCAATTCGGTGGGGCCGTGCGCGCGGAGAGCGTTTCGCCCCACCTCAAGAACGCGGTGATCGCCACCGAGGACAAACGGTTCTATCGTCACTTCGGTCTCAGCCCACGGGGCATTGCCTCTGCGGTGCGCATCAACATGAGCGAGGGGCGTGGCCCGCTGTCGGGCCATGGCGGCTCCACAATCACGCAGCAGACCGCAAAGCTCCTGTGTCTGGGCGAACCCTTCGATCCCACCTCGGGACAAACCGAGGCGGAATATGAGGCCGAATGCCGTCGTGGCTCGATCAAGCGTAAAGCCAAAGAAGCGGTTTATGCGATGGCCATGGAGGCAAAGTACTCCAAGAATGAAATCCTCTCCATCTACATGAACCGCGCCTATATGGGCGGCGGCGCGTATGGGGCCGAGGCAGCCTCCCAGCGGTTCTTTGGCAAACCTGCTGCGATCATCAATCCTGCCGAGGCTGCAATGCTCGCGGGTCTGCTGACCGCGCCGAGCACGCTTTCGCCCACCTCGAACCTCGAGCGGTCGCGCAACCGTGCGGCAACTGTGCTGCGCTTGATGGCCGAGCAGGGGTATCTGAGCGAGGAAGATGCGGCCGTTGCAATGGCAGCACCTGCCACGTTGTCAGAGGCGGCCCAGGCGCGCGCAGGTGGCTATTTCGCCGATTGGGTTATGTCCACAGGTCCTGAGTTCTTCACCCGCAATACCACGGAAGATGTGATCATCCGCACAACTCTTGACCAGCGGATGCAGCGCGCCGCCGAGGAGGGGTTGAACTGGGTTTTCGAGAACAAGGTGCGCGAAGGATCAAAGGCGCAGGCCGCAATTGTCGTGATGAGTGCGGATGGCGCTGTACGTGCCATGGTAGGAGGGCGCAAAACGCGTGTCTCAGGGGCATTCAACCGCGCCACACAGGCGTTGCGTCAGACGGGGTCGGCGTTCAAGCCGTTTGTCTATGCCGCAGCACTCGATCTGGGGTATTCGCCCAATGATCTGGTAGATGACAGCGCCTATTGTCTGAATATCCCGGGTTCTGGTGAATGGTGCCCGCGCAATTATACCAACCGTTTCTACGGTCAGGTTACGATGACGGATGCGCTGAAACGTTCTTTGAACATCCCTGCGGTCAAGATATCTGAATCCGTCGGGCGCGATACGGTCAGTGCTGTTGCGTCCCAGTTCGGCATCAAGAACGATCTCGCTGCTGGCCCCGCGCTGGCACTGGGTGCGTCCGAGAGTACACTTATAGAGATGACAGGCGCTTTCGCAGGCATCCTCAACGGGGGATCTTCGGTAAAGCCTTATGGCCTTATTGATCTCAGTCTGCGTGGCGAAGCGGAGCCGTTGATGGGATCGGGCGGCGGCATCGGCGAGCGTGTTATACAGGAAAGTGCCGCAGGGCAGCTTATCTATATGATGGAGAAAGTCGTCTCTGAAGGTACAGGCGAGCGAGCGGCGTTTGACGGACGCCAGATTGCAGGCAAGACGGGCACCACATCGGCGGCAAAAGACGCGTGGTTCATCGGCTTTTCGGCGGATTATGTTGCAGGCGTCTGGATGGGCTATGACGACAACACTCCGCTTAAGGGTGTGACAGGCGGCGGGCTCCCCGCCGAGATTTTCCGCGAAGCGATGCAACGTGTACATCAAGGGGTTCCCGTTCGTGCTTTGCCAATGGTTTTGCCCGCGCCTGCGCAGGTCGTGTTTGACGGGGACGTAAACGAGGTGAGCCCGTTGCCTCAAAACCCTGTCCGCACGCAGCCTACCAATATCATTGATAGGGTGTTGCAGGATATATTCGGTGGTGGTTCGGGGGGAAGTTCGTCGCCAGCTCCGGATCCCTCTGACCGCTAATTCGGGATGCAATGAGGTCTGGCAGAATAAACTATGGCGGTTTGAAATGTGATGTTAACGGTGGTTGTGGATTGTAGCGCGGATGGCTTTGAGAAGTTGGGTCATGTGGCAGGGCCAGAGCGCAACAAGAAATTTCGAGTAGGTTGATATGCGCAGTGACATAGTCAAACGCGGAGCAGAGGAACTGCGCCAAGTGCGCAAGCGCAGTCGTGCGCTCTTTTGGACGGTCGGCGTATTCTCGGCGTTTGCCAATCTTCTGATGCTCACTGGCCCGATGTACATGCTTCAGGTCTATGACCGCGTACTGGGGTCGAGCAGCGTCGAGACTCTGGTGGCGCTCTCCCTGTTGGTGGCGTTCTTATACACAATTATGGGTGTGCTCGACTATACGCGCGGGCGCATCATGGCGCGCGTGGGTGCACGGTTTCAGGATAATCTGGACCGCCGCGCCTTTGATGCCGTCGTGCGCAAATCTGCGGTGGCGCCTGATACCAAGACCAACGGCAGCCTTGCCGATCTAGAAGCCGTGCAACGCACGATCACCTCACCCGTTCTGATGGCCGCATTTGATCTGCCGTGGACCCCGTTATTCTTCGCAGGAATTTTCGTCTTTCATGCCTATCTTGGCTATCTCGCCTTGGCGGGTGCTGCGGTCCTGATCGCATTTGCTGTGGCCAACCAATATCTGTCCCGCGCGGCTCAGCTCAAAGGTGCCGAAGCGGGCCAGCAGGCCTCCGAGATGAGCGCCCAGATACGCACCGAAGCCGAAATGGTGCAGGCAATGGGGATGCGCAATGCAACGTTTACGCGTTGGCAGAAATCTCGTGGTCAGGCGCTTGCCGCTCAGGTCCATGCTGCGGATGTCAGTGGAACGTTCACCTCGATGACAAAGACGATGCGCCTGTTTTTGCAATCCGCTATGTTGGGCATGGGTGCGTATCTGGTTCTTCAGAATGAACTGACGCCAGGTGCAATGATTGCGGGATCGATCCTGCTGGGCCGCGCTTTGGCGCCCGTTGAGGTTGGTTTGACCCAATGGCCTGTGGTGCAACGCGGGATGCAGGGATGGTCAAATCTGTCCGAATTATTGGGGGCTGTCCCGCCCGAAGCTCCGCGTACGGAATTGCCCACGCCGCGTGCCTCGCTTGTGGCGAGGAACCTTACGGTGGTGCCTCCGGGGCAGAAGCAGGCATCGCTGAAATCTATCTCTTTCGACGTCCAGCCAGGTCAAGCAGTTGGTGTGATCGGCCCGTCGGGCGCAGGCAAGTCAACGCTGGCACGCACACTCACGGGTGTCTGGCGGCCTGCTGGCGGCTCGGTCCGGCTGGATGCGGCGGCCCTTGAGCATTACGGTTCCGAGGTTCTGGGCCGTCATATCGGATACCTTCCCCAACGGGTTACATTGTTCGACGGCACTATCGCCCAGAATATTGCACGCCTTGCGGATACGCCTGACGATACAAAGGTGGTCGCGGCAGCGAAAAAGGCAGCAGCCCACGAGATGATCCTCGAGCTGCCAGATGGCTATGACACTGTCGTCCATGCAGGTCAGGTGCGTTTGTCGGGCGGGCAGATGCAGCGGATCGGCCTTGCGCGCGCGCTCTACGATGATCCTGTTATTCTGGTGTTGGATGAGCCGAACTCGAACCTTGACAACGTAGGATCAGAAGCGCTGAACCAATCGATCCGTGCCATGAAAGCAGGGGGCAAATCTGTGCTGATTATGGCGCACCGCCCAGCCGCTATTCAGGAGTGTGATATGCTGTTGGTGCTGGACAATGGCATGCGTACGGCCTTTGGCCCCAAGGATGAGGTCCTCAAAGGAATGGTTAAAAACCACCGTGATATTCAAAGAGCCCCCAAAGATGCGGGGGGTGTTACATGAGCGGAACGCAAAACTGGTCCGCGATGCGGCCTGTCGTAATAGGCTTGATCGGTATCGCGGTGCTCTTTGGTGGCTTTGGCACATGGGCCGCGACCTCCAACATCGCGGGGGCGATCATCGCGTCCGGACGGATCGAAGTGGATCGCAACAGGCAGGTCGTCCAGCACGATACAGGCGGCACAATCGCGCAAATCCATGTCGATGAAGGGGATCTCGTCAACGCAGGCGATCTGCTGCTGGAGCTTGATCCTGCGCAATTCCGCTCTGAACTGACACTGATCGAGGGGCAGCTTTTTGAGTTAATGGCACGGCGCGGCCGGCTGGAGGCGCAGCGTGATGGCACACCTCAAATCACCTTTCCGACCGAGCTGGTCGAGGCTGGGGCCAATAATCCTGACGCGCAGGAATTGATGGAGGGCCAGAGCAACCTTTTCGAGGCACGCCGCAACAGTGTCGCCCGCGAGGTTGAGCAACTGGCAAAGCAACGGAACCAGATCGAAGACCAGATCGACGGTATCCGCGCGCAAGAACAGTCGCTGGCGGCGCAGCTTGACCTGATAGAGCCGCAGTTGGTGAGCCAGAAGAAATTGCTAAGTGACGGGCTGGCACAGGCGGCTTCTGTCCTGCGGCTGGAGCAGGAGAAGGCTCGGCTGACAGGCGAGATCGGCCGCCTTGTGGCGACGCGGGCGCAAGCGGCGGGGCGGATGACGGAAATCGAGATCATCGAGTTGAAGGTGGGCACGTCAGGTCGTGAAGAGGCTATCGCCGAGTTGCGCGAGACCCGCTACCGCGAATTATCGCTGATCGAACAGCGCCGCGCCCTGCTGGCCCAAATCGACCGCCTCGATATTCGTGCGCCTGTGTCTGGCATTGTCTATTCGATGCAGGTGACAACGCCGCGCTCGGTGATCCGTCCTGCTGATCCGCTGTTGTTCCTGATCCCGCAGGATCGCCCTTTGGTGATCGCTGCGCAGGTGCCGCCTACCAATGTGGACGAGATAACCGTGGGTCAGGAAGTAAACCTGCGACTTTCCTCTTTGGACCAGCGCACGACTCCTGAACTCAAAGGGCAGGTTGTCCTGATTTCCGCCGATGCGCTGGATGATCCGTCGACGGGACAAAGCTATTTTGGCGTCGAGATTACCCTCTCCGCGGGGGAGGTAGAGCGGCTACCGGAGGGTACCCAGCTTTTGCCTGGTATGCCCGTGGATGCGTTTATCAAAACGGGGGATCGTTCACCGCTCACTTATCTGGTCAAACCGCTCACGGATTATTTTGTGAAGTCATGGCGCGAAAGCTGAAACAGACCCTATCAAGCGCGGCGGAACGGCGGTAGCGTCTGCAAAAGACTCTAATCAAAGGACGCACTCATGAGCAATTCACAACGCCTTGCCGACAAGGGCATCACGCTTCCAGAATCGGCGGCACCTGCGGCCAACTATGTGCCCTTCGTGCAGACAGGGAACACCCTCTACGTTTCAGGCCAGATTTCGCAGGATGCGTCGGGCTTTATCACTGGTATCCTTGGCGACACCATGAGCGTGGAAGAGGGAGCCGCTGCGGCGCAAACCTGCGCGCTCCAGCTTTTGGGGCAGGTGAAGGCGGCCTGTGGCGGCGACATCAACCGTCTTAAGCGTGTTGTAAAGCTGACGGGCTTCGTTAACTCGACCAAAGACTTTACCCAGCAGCCCGCAGTGATCAACGGATGCTCCGACTTCATGGTGGATGCGTTGGGCGACGTAGGCCGTCATGCCCGCTCTGCTGTGTCGGCAGGGGCACTGCCCTTCGGTGTTGCCGTCGAGATCGAAGGCATCTTCGAGATCGAATGACGCAGGCCGTTCTGCCGCGCAGTTTTGCGCAGACACCCTTCGCCCATCGCGCTTTGCATGACGTGACCCAAGGCCGCCCTGAAAATTCAAGGGCGGCGATTCGTGCCGCAATCGAGGCGGGATACGGCATCGAGATTGATGTCCAGCTGAGTCGCGATGGCGCAGCGATGGTGTTTCACGACTACACGCTTGAGCGACTGACCAATGGCACGGGCGCTTTAATCGCGCATGATGCGCAGGCGCTTGGGGCGGCCATCTTGTCTGGAAGCACGGAAGGTATTCCCGATCTTGCGGAGGTCCTGAAGATCGTCGCGGGACGTGTACCGCTCCTGATCGAGTTGAAGGATCAGGACGGCATGATGGGCCCTGATATCGGCCCGCTTGAGCGCGCCACGGCACAGGCGCTTGTGGGATATCGCGGCGAAGTGGCCGTCATGTCCTTCAATCCGCATTCTGTGGCAGCGATGAAAGAACTTTGTGGCGATATTCCACGCGGGCTCACCACCTCGGCATTTGATCCAGACGGATGGGGCCTGCCAGAGGCGGTGTGCGAGAACCTTCGCGATATCCCCGATTACGTCCGCGTTGGCGCATCCTTTATCAGCCATGAGGTTGCAGATCTGGACCGTGAGCGCGTAGCTGAACTCAAAGCGGCAGGCGCCGTGATCGGGTGTTGGACGGTCAAGAGTGCAACCCAAGAAGCGCAGGCCAGAAGGATTGCCGATACAATCACCTTCGAGGGGTATGATGCGGCGCTGAAGGCTTGAACATCGCCGCATGCGCGCCACCTATAACCGCAGGTGCAGCAACAGGAAAATCCACATGAGCGCGCAAGAGGTCGAGATTACGATCATCCAGTCTCTCTCCGAGATCGAGGCTGCAGATTGGGATGCCTGCGCTTGCCCCGAAGCGGTAGATGGCGCGCGCCCGAATGATCCGTTCACCACGTACCGCTTTCTCAAAGCGCTGGAAGTCAGCGGCAGTGTCGGCGCTGGCACGGGCTGGCAGCCGCAATACCTGACGGCACGTATTGATGGGCAAATCATTGGCGTGGCACCGCTTTATGCAAAGTCCCATTCGCAGGGCGAGTACATCTTCGACCATTCCTTTGCCCATGCCTACGAGCGCGCAGGCGGTCGGTATTACCCCAAGCTCCAGATCGCCGTGCCGCACACTCCTGCGACCGGGCGGCGGTTTTTGACGCGCGAGGGCTTCGAGGAGGTGGGATTTAATGCGCTGGTGCAAGGGGCTGTGCAGCTGACGGAGAACAATCAGCTTAGTTCGCTCAACATCACCTTTTGCACCGGTGAGGAGGCCGAACGGGCCGAAGCTTTAGGCCTCATGTCCCGAAAAAGCCAGCAGTTCCATTGGCGCAATGACGGCTACGCTGATTTCGATGCGTTTCTTGCCAGCCTCAGCTCGCGCAAGCGCAAGAATTTGCGCAAGGAACGCGCCACGGCGCAAGGCTTCGGCGGTACGATCCGGACCTTCACGGGAGATGAAATCCTTCCCGAGCATTGGGAGGCGTTCTGGGTTTTCTATCAGGACACTGGCGCGCGTAAATGGGGCACGCCATATCTGACGCGGAGGTTCTTTGACGTCGCGCATGAGGTTCTTCGCGATGATATCGCACTGGTGCTGGCCGAGCGTGACGGGCGTTGGGTCGCAGGTGCGCTGAACTTTATCGGCGCAGACGCGTTATATGGCCGATATTGGGGCTGCACTGAGCATCACTCGTGCCTGCACTTCGAGCTGTGCTATTATCAGGCCATCGATCTGGCGATTTCCATGGGGCTTGGCACGGTCGAGGCGGGAGCGCAGGGGGAGCATAAGTTGGCGCGGGGGTACTTGCCCCATGCCACGTGGTCGCTGCACTGGATGCGGGATGCTGGGTTTGCGCGTGCTGTCGGGGACTATCTCGAAGCAGAGCGCGCTGCGGTAGATGAGGAAATCGAGGTGCTCACAGAGTATGGGCCTTTTAAGAAGATAGAAATTGAGGAACAGGAATGACGGAGAAACTGAGCGCCGAGACACGCGGGCCGCTGCTTGACCCGCTGTTGCAAAACGGCTGGAAGATGACTGAAGGGCGCGATGCAATTACAAAAACCTATGAGTTTGATGATTTTGCACATGCCTTCGGGTGGATGACTTCTGCCGCGATCTGGGCGGAGAAGTGGAACCACCACCCCGAATGGTCGAACGTTTACAATAATGTGACCGTCACGCTGACGACCCATGATGTAGATGGTCTCAGCACACTCGACGCCAAGCTGGCGCGCAAAATGGACGGTCTGTGATTTATGGAAACCCTTACGAATTTGCTGAATACTGAAATCTGGAACGGTCGGTCGGTGTCGGAGCTTTTGACACTCGAATTTCTGGCGTCCGCTGCGGGGTCTGTACTCGGGGCGATTGCCATTCTCTTTGTGGGCTGGACCGTGTCGGCGTGGATGCAGCGCCGGATTGTTAAGCTGAGTCAGAAGAACAAGCATCTCGATGATATGCTGTTTGAGTTCCTCGCGTCGATTGCGCGCTATGTGATCATGGGCTTCACGGTCCTGTTTGTGCTCAACACTTTCGGGGTGCAGACAACCTCGGTAGTTGCCATCATCGGTGCGGCAGGTCTGGCGATCGGTCTGGCGCTTCAAGGGACATTGTCCAATGTTGCCGCGGGTGTAATGCTGATCCTGTTTCGCCCGATCAAGATCGGAGATTTCGTCGAAGTTGCTGGAGAAATGGGCACGGTAAAGGCGATCAGCCTCAACTTTACCGAGTTGGCAGACCTCAGCAATGTGCAGGTCATCGTGCCGAACGCGCAAGTATGGGGCAATATCATCACCAACTATTCCACAAATCCGCTGCGGCGTGCGGAATGGACTTTTGGTGTGGGATACGGGGCCAATCTCAAGACCGCCGAAGACATTATCCGCGACATCATCATGGCCGACTCGCGCTCAAAGGCCGAGCCTGAACCGTTTATTCAGGTAACAAACCTTGGCGATAGCTCTGTCGATTTTCTGGTGCGGGTGTGGTGCGATGCGTCCGTGTATTTCGGATTTCGCGCAGACATAACGCGCAAGATCAAAGAGGCATTTGACGAAGGCGGGGTGGATATTCCGTTCCCCACGCGCACGATGATCCAAGCGCAAACGGACTGATCAGTGCTATGGACAGGGCCGCATCGGATGCCGCCCTGTCCATCGCAATTACATGCTAGCGAGCAGACCCTCGCCGCCGGACACTTCACAGACGCCCGGGTTTTCTTCTTCCTGAAGCAGTGTCACTTTCCCATCATCCACCAGCATCGCATAGCGCTTTGAGCGTGCGACGAGGCCTGCAGGTGCTGCGTCAAAATCCATGCCGATCGCCTTTGTGAACTCGGATGAGGCATCGCCCAGCATGGTGATACCTGCGGCTGTCGCACCTGTGGCATCGCCCCATGCCTGCATCACAAACGGGTCGTTGCAGGAGATGCAGATGATCTCGTCCACGCCCTTTGCGTCAAACTGGTCCTTGGTGCGCATAAAGCTGGGTACGTGGGCGGAATGGCAGGTTGGCGTAAAGGCACCCGGCACGGCAAAGACGACGACTTTGCGGCCCTTTGTCAGATCGCTCATTTGGACGGGAGCGGGGCCTTCCGCGCCCATTCGCACCAGTGTTGCATCGGGGAGTGTGTCGCCTTGGGAAATTGGCATGGGGTCACCTTTCATGTGATTGTAATTGTCCTACTGCGAGATATAGGGTCTGCACACAGGCGGGGCCAGTGCATCAGAGGAGAATAACCCATGCGCCATATCGTTGTGATCGGAGCAGGGCAGGCGGGATCGTCCTGTGTGGTCAAGCTGCGCAATGGCGGCTTTGATGGTAAGATCACCCTGATCGGGGCCGAGACGCAGCCGCCGTATCAACGCCCGCCGTTGTCCAAGGCCTATCTCATGGGGGACATGACGCTGGAGCGTCTGTATCTGCGTCCCGAAGCATTTTACGCCGAGCAGCAGATTGATTTGCGCCTTGGCACTCATGTGCAAGGCATTGATGCGGCTTCGAAAATGATCGATCTAGGCGCAGAGCACCTGTCCTATGATGATCTGGTTCTGACCACGGGGTCGGTGCCTCACCGTCTGCCTGCCGCCATTGGAGGCGCGCTGGACGGCGTTCATGTCGTACGCGGTCTTGCAGACGTTGATGCGATGGCGCCGCGGTTCGTGGAAGGTGCCCGCGTGCTGATCGTGGGTGGTGGATACATCGGGCTGGAGGCGGCGTCCGTGGCCGCGAAGCTCGGACTTAAGGTCACGCTGGTCGAGATGGCGCCACGCATTCTACAGCGGGTGGCTGCGCCTGAAACCTCTGATTTCTTTCGGGAGTTACACACCAGTCATGGCGTCGACCTGCGCGAAGGGGTGGGCCTCGACCGCCTCACAGGCGAGGGTGCGGTGAGCGGTGCCGTGCTGACGGACGGGACGAAGCTGGACGTGGATTTCGTCATTGTCGGAGTAGGCATCGCGCCTGCAACGACACTGGCCGAAGCCGCTGGCGTGGGAGTTGATAACGGGATCGCAGTGGACGCGCAGGGGCGCACGGATGTGCCGCACATCTGGGCTGCGGGCGATTGCACATCATTTCCATATGGTGGCGGGCGCATCCGGTTGGAGAGTGTGCCGAACGCGATTGAACAGGCTGAAATTGTTGCGGAAAACCTGATGGGCGCAGGCAAGGATTACGTGGCCAAGCCGTGGTTCTGGTCGGACCAGTATGACATCAAGCTTCAGATTGCGGGCCTGAATACGGGCTACGATCGGGTCGTCACGAGGGGGGCTGCGGGAGGCCCCGTGTCATTCTGGTACTACAAGGGCGAGACGCTGCTGGCGGTGGATGCGGCCAATGATCCACGTGGCTATATGATTGGTAAGCGGTTGATTGAAAGCGGTAAATCGCCCGCACCCGAAGTGATTGCCGATCCCGATACGGATATGAAAGCGCTGCTCAAGGCATGAGGATCATTTCAGGCGATTTCCGTGGCACAGTGCTGGCTGATGTGGGCAAAGGGGACGCGGCAGCGCATCTGCGGCCCACGTCTGACCGAGTGCGCGAAAGTTTGTTTTCCATGCTCACACATCTCGATGTGATTCATGGGGCGCGGGTGCTGGATTTGTTCGCAGGCACAGGTGCGCTAGGGCTGGAGGCGCTGTCACGCGGCGCGCAACAGATTGTTTTTATTGAAAATGGTAAGGTTGCGCAGAAGCTTGTGCGCGAGAATATCGAGAAGCTGAGGGCGCGCGATGTGGCGCGGATGATGCCACAGGATGCGACCGCTCTGGGCGCGTGGCCTATGACGCCGTTCGATCTCGTGTTTCTTGATCCGCCCTATGGCAAGGGCATGGGCCAGCAGGCGCTGGCGGCTGCTTTGGCGGGCGGGTGGCTGGCGCCCGAAGCAGTGATTGTCTGGGAAGAGAGCGCGCCGATGGACGCGCCGCATGGCTTCAAGCGGACGGACAAGCGTAAATTCGGCGATACGCATGTGACGCTTTTACAGCGGGAATGACGTGGGTGTGCTTTGGGTACACTAAGCGTACATCCCCTGTGCACCCCCCGTATGCCGTTTCCACGACACCAGCTCCGTCTCTGAGCAGCATATCTGAGGCTCGAATTTTGACGGGATGGCTTGAGTTGGGTTAGGCTAATGTATGACCGATGCAACCGCCTCTTCGCTCCCACGGGTCGGACGGATCAAAAAACCGTCCGTGCCTCTGCCCAGACCGCAACCGTTTGGCGGGTCGGTTTTCATTTCCGATTGCATCACGCCGCTGTGCGGGGAGACGGTGCTGTCGCTGCTGCTCAAGCGGATGGCGCGGGATGATTTAGAGGGCTAGTAGGTCGGGTGGAACTTACCTGCAGGCGACAGCGTGAAAATCTCGTAGCCTGTTTCCGTCACGCCGATGGAGTGTTCGAACTGCGCGGACAGCGATTTGTCGCGGGTCACGGCGGTCCAGTCATCGGCGAGGGTCTTTGTCTCGGCGCGGCCAAGGTTGACCATCGGTTCGATCGTGAAAAACATGCCGGGCTCAAGCACGGCCTTTGTGCCGGGCTTTCCATAGTGCAGCACATTGGGCGGCGCGTGGAAAACGCGGCCCAGACCGTGGCCGCAGAAGTCGGTCACGACAGACATGCGGTGGCCTTCGACAAAGGTCTGGATCGCGTGGCCGATGTCACCGAATGTGTTGCCTGGTTTGACGACCTCGATACCGCGCATCAGTGCCTCGTGGGTGACCTCGATCAGGCGCTCGGGCTTGCGGGCCAGTTTGCCTGCAACGAACATGCGGGAGGTGTCGCCGAACCAGCCATCCACGATTACGGTCACGTCGATGTTGACGATATCGCCGTCCTTGAGCTTTTTCTCGCCCGGAATGCCGTGGCAGACGACGTGGTTGATCGAGATGCAGCTGGCGTGCTGGTAGCCTTTATAGCCGATGGTCGCGGACTTCGCGCCTGCGGCCTCGACCTTTTCCTGAATGATGCGGTCAATCTCGCCCGTGGTCTGGCCCACGGTCACGTGCTCTGCGATCTCGTCGAGGATGGTCGCGGCGAGGCGGCCTGCGGCGTGCATGCCTGCGAAATCCGCCTCCTCGTGAATGCGAATGCCGTCTTTGGTGGTGCGGCCCTTATGGGTATCTGTCACGGCTCTCTCTCCATGGTTTTGCGGTGTCTTAACGCGTGGGGCGGCCAAGGGCCAGAGGGGCGGCAATGCTTATTCCTTGCGGCGTGATGTGGGTGCCGATGCAGATGGTTTCAACGCCTGCTTGCGTAGCAGCCGCGTGGGCGGCGGCATATTTCGGATCTATGTCGGCGGCGATATCAACATGGGTACAGTCGGTGCGCTGCACAAGATAGATGAGCACGGCACGATGGCCCTCTGCCGCGACAGCCGCCAGATCATAAATGTGTTTGGTGCCGCGTGCAGTGACCGAATCGGGAAATTCGGCCAGCGCGGGGGTGCGGCAAAGGGTGACTGATTTCACCTCGACATAGGCGTTGGGCAGGCCGTCGCCCGTGAGCAGGAAGTCGATGCGGGAGTTTTCGGCGTAGCGGACTTCGGGGCGGACTTCACCATAGGAGGCCAGCGCTTCGATCTCACGCGCTTCCAACGCGGCACGCAGGACGCGGTTGGGCAGGGACGTATCGACGCCTGTGAGGTGGCCGTTCTCGTGATCCACGAGGCGCAGACCGTATTTGAGTTTCTTTTTGGGATCGTCGTTCGGCTCTAACCAGACCTTCGTGCCCGCCTCGGCCAGCCCCATCATCGAGCCGGGGTTGGCGCAATGCGCTGTGATCTCGGTCCCGTCTTCCAGCGTGCAATCGGCGAGAAACCTTTTGTAGCGGCGGATGAGACGGGCGGGGACAAGATCGGATTGAAAGCGCATGGGATGTGGCTATACCTTTGCGGACACAGGCTCAAGGAGAGGCGATATGGCGAACCCAACGGCGGCAATGTTGGTGATCGGGGACGAGATCCTCTCGGGGCGGACGCGCGATGCGAATATGCACTATCTGGCAGGTGAGCTGACGGCGGTGGGGATTACGCTGTCGGAGGTGCGGATCGTCTCGGATGACCGCGACGCGATTGTGGCTGCGGTCAAGGCGCTGTCGGCGGCCTATGACACCGTGTTCACCTCGGGCGGAATTGGCCCGACGCATGATGATATTACGGCTGACTGCATGGCGGAGTCTTTCGGGCAGAGCATTGATGTACGTGCCGATGCGCGCGCGATTTTGCAGGCGCATTATGACAAGGCGGGGACCGATTTGAACGAGGCGCGCCTGCGGATGGCACGGATTCCGGCGGACGCGGCGTTGATCGACAATCCCGTTTCCGCAGCACCCGGATTTATCATCGAGAACGTGCATGTGATGGCAGGGGTGCCGAGTGTCTTCAAAGCTATGGTAGCCAGTGTTCTGCCCACACTGACGGGGGGTGCGCCGATGCTGAGCGAGACGCTGACAGTCTACCGTGGTGAGGGCGATATTGCAGGCCCGTTCGGGGAATTGGCCAAGGCATATCCAAGCTTGTCGATGGGCAGTTACCCCTTCCAGCGCGATGGCAAATACGGTGCCAATCTGGTGGTGCGGGGACAGGACGCTGTCCTGTTGGAAGAAGCGATGGGCAAGCTCTCCGAGATATTCGCATGATGCCCGATGCGGCCACTTTGTACGGCGTGTGTGAGGGGACTTGGCCCCCTGCGCGCAGTTGGGCGGAGGGGAAGTGGACCCTGCGCGACGGAGCAGGCGGCGGTAAGCGGGTGTCTGCGGCGACTGCGCTGGGTGATGTGAGCGACAGTGATATTCCGCGCGCGGAAGATGCGATGCGCGAGATGGGGCAGCAGCCGCTCTTTATGATCCGAGAGGGTGATGATGCGCTTGATGCGATGCTTATGGCGCGGGACTATGACTTGATCGACGAGGTCCGGCTTTATGTAGCGCCTGTCGAAGCCTTGATGGACAAACCCATCCCGCGGGTGACGTGCTTTGCCATTTGGGAGCCGCTGGCGATCATGGAGGAGATTTGGCAGACGGACGGGGTCGGCCCTGCGCGACTGGATGTAATGGGGCGTGCTGCGGTCAAGACGGGCATACTCTCGCGCTGGAACGAAAAGCCTGCGGGGGCGGCCTTTGCCGCGGTGCATGAGGGAACCGCGATGGTGCATGCAGTGGTCACGCTGGAGCACCAGCGCCGCCAAGGTGTGGCGCAGTGGATGATGCGCGCCGCTGCTTTTTGGGCGCATAAGAACGGTGCCAGCCATATCTCGGTGCTGTGTGTCACCGCCAATGCGCCGGCCAATGCGCTTTATAAAGCCATGGGCTTTACCGCCGTGGGGACATATCACTATCGTATCTTACCCGAATAACAGGAGCCTGCCATGACTGACGACGCCCCCACCGCCCTTGACCTGCCGATGGTTGATCCGCTGCCCGAGGCGACGCAGAAATATTTTGATATCTGCACGGACAAACTCGGGATGATTCCCAATGTATTGCAGGCCTATGCGTTTGATATCGAAAAGCTCAACAGCTTTACCGCGCTTTATAACGATCTGATGCTGGGGCAGAGCAACCTGAGCAAGCTGGAGCGCGAGATGATTGCCGTTGTCGTCTCGGCGGTGAACAAGTGTTTCTACTGTCTAACGGCCCACGGTGCGGCGGTACGAGAGTTGTCGGGTGACCCGATCTTGGGCGAGCAGATGGTGATGAACTACCGTGTGGCGGACCTTGATCCAAAGCAGCGGATGATGCTGGATTTCGCTGTGAAACTCACGGAAGCGCCCGAGATCATCGAGGAAGAAGACCGTGAGGCACTGCGCGCTATCGGTTTCTCGGATCGTGACATCTGGGACATCGCCAGCGTCGCGGCGTTTTTCAACATGACCAACCGCGTGGCGAGTGCGTCGGATATGCGCCCCAACAAAGAATATCACGCGCAATCCAGATGAAGCATCTGCTGGGCGCAGCGTTGGTGATATGGGCGGGGGCGGTTTGGACAGGTGCCGTGCAGGCGCTTGAGCTGCACTTGCCTGCCAGCGCACAGCAGACGGTGACACGGGACACGTCTCAGGACCGCTACTTCGCACCTGTTGGTGTGTTCGCCGAGGGTGCGCTGCCCACCCGTATGATTGAGGGTGCGGTGGCGCGCTCTGCGTGGCGGATCGAGGCGGCGGGGCTGACGCCGCTCCAGATCATCGCCCCGATGCGCGATCAGCTGGAGACGGCGGGATACACGCTGGCGCTTGATTGTGCGGCAACGGAGTGCGGCGGCTATGATTTCCGTTTTGCCGCCGAAGTACTTCCCGCGCCCAACATGTATGTGAGCATCCGCAACTATCATGTGGTTACTGGCGTGCGAGGCGATGGTGCAGAGGCGGTCAACATCATCGCCAGCGCATCAAGCGGTGCATCATTTGTGCAAATTATCGAGGCAGGTGCGCCTGCACAGGTTGAGGTTGTGGCGACAGCGCCCGTGTTGCCTGCGGGGGAGGATGCGAAAGCATTGATGCGCGATGGGCATATGGTGCTGGGCGGCCTGGATTTCGAGAGCGGGACATCGGCGCTGGGCGCCGGGCCGTTCGAGACATTGGGCCAATTGGCGCAGATATTGCAGGCCAGCCCCGACCTGCGAATTGCACTTGTGGGGCATACGGACAATACTGGAAGCCTTGAGGGCAACATCGCCCTGTCGCAGGGGCGCGCGCAGGCGGTGCGAGAGTATCTGAGCGCCCAATACGGGATTGAGGCGGGGCGCATGGAAGTGCGCGGCATCGGCTATTTGTCGCCGCTGGGGACCAATGCAACGGAGGCAGGGCGCGAGGCGAACCGTCGTGTCGAGGCGGTGGTTCTGGCGGAGTAAGGACTGTCTGTTTGGTGGACGAAACAGCCGTTCACGGCGGCTGAACCAGAGTCCGCTTTCTGATTTCAGCATTGCGCTACATTCTGGTCGCAGGGCACGGCGGCCGCCAGACTTCAATTCGCATCGCGTGGCTGTTGAACAGTCTACTCGTTTCTTTGGTGTTTTTATATGGCGCAAAAATGTGATATCATAATTACACACCCCATCTTTAAAGCGTTACAGAAAATGCCAGTTGCCCCTCCCCATCCTCAGCAAGCGGAACGCCTCGCGGCGCTGTATGCCTATGAAATTCTGGAAACAGATCGGGAACGCGAATTCGATGAAATCGTGCAGCTTGCCGCCGCGAGCTGTGGTACTGCGATCTCGGTAATCAATTTCATTGATGCGGAGCGCCAGTGGTTCAAGGCCGAAACCGGCCTCGGCGTGCGAGAAACGCCTTTGGCCACTTCTCTTTGCTCTCACGTTATCTTGGAAGATGAATTTGTTGAAATAAACGACACGTTGCTGGATCCGCGAATGTCGGACAATCCGTTGTGTTGCGGTGATTCCGGGCTGCGATTTTATGCAGGCGCACTTCTAAAGTCTGCTGAGGGTCTGCCTCTCGGGACTTTGTGCGTTCTGGACAACGAACCAAAAGAGCTGACGCCACTTCAGCGCGACACGATCCGCGTGCTCGCCAGTCAAGTGATGGCGCAACTGGACCTGCGTAAGACGCTTAGAGACGCCGACATGTTGCGCAAGGAGGTAGACCACCGGGTGAAGAACTCGCTGCAGTCGTTGTCATCGTTGGTACGCATATCGGGGCGAAAGGCAAAGGCGGAGGAAACACAAGAAGCGCTCACCACAATCGGGTCGAGGATCGACGCAGTCGCGATGCTTCACCAAGAACTCTACCGTACCGACGCAGGCCGTATCATCGAGCTTGGACGGTACATCGAAAACCTGATGACGCATTTCCGGAAGATCGCGCCTGACAATGTCACACTCACCTGCCAAACAATCGAAACGAAAGTTACCTCGAACGAAGCCGTCGCGGTTGGCACTTTGATCAACGAGTTCGTCGCGAACAGTTTCAAGCATGCGTTTCCTGACGATCAAGCCGGGCAGATTGACGTCATCTTGATCGGGAACGCAGATGATAGTCGCATTCGCGTCAACTGTCGGGACAACGGCGTTGGTCTGTCCGAGGGCGTTGATAACTCGACTGGCGGGCTCGGCATGCAGATTGCAGCTGTAATTTCAGCGGAACTTGACGCTAAGCTCGACTTGAACACGGAAGTCAGCGGTTTGGATGTGACCTTCGAGTTCAAAAGTGCTCTTTCAGATTAGATACATCGCCCTATTGACCAAATCGAACCGATGTTTCGCGTCAAAACAAACAGCTCGTGATAGCCTAGAAGCGGACACTCATGCATGCCGCAGCATCGATTACTCTAAGCTGAGATTCCCGACAGAAGCAGCAAACTTCTTGGCGGCAGTATTCCCGAGAAGAAATCTTCGATAGCAGTCGTCTGATACAAAAAGGCCCCGATACCGCAAAAGCGATACCGGGGCGAAGTTCACCGAGGGGTTGGTGTTTAGTGTCTGGGTTACCAGTCGCTTGGGCCTTTTTCGGCGAACGAGTGGACCAGAAAGTCGATGAAGGCGCGGACCTTGGGCTGGGTAAAGCGTCCGGGCGGGTAGACCGCATAAATGCCTTGCGTCTCGAGCGGGAGGTCAGGGATTGCGTCTTCGATCAGGCCCTTCTCCATTGCATCCGCATAGAGGAAGCTGGGAAGGTAGGCGATGCCGAGGCCCGATACAGCGGCGTTCAGGAGCGACTGCCCGTCGTTGACCGAGAGCCAGCCTGCGGTGCGGACCTGACGCTTCTCGCCTGAGGGTGCTGTCAGTTTCCAGACGTTGCCGGAGGACTGGTTGGAATAATGCAGCAGCTTGTGATCGTTCAGATCATCGATCTTTTCGGGACGGCCGTATTTTTCGAAGTATTCCGGCGAGGCGATCATGCGTTTGGTCGTCTCGGTCAGCTTGCGGGCGCGTAGTGTGCTGTCTTCCAGCTCCCCGATGCGCACAGCCATGTCGAAGCCTTCGGAGATGAGCTCAACGTAGCGGTTGTTGAGGACCATGTTGACCGTGATGTCGGGGAAGTCGCCCAGGAACTCGGAAAGCACAGGCGAGAGGTGATTGACGCCGAAATCTGTCGCCACCGAGATGCGCAGCAGGCCAGAGGGCGCTGATTGCATGGAGGTGACCAGCGCGTCTGCTTCACCTGCATCATTGAGGACGCGGCGGGCGCGATCATAATAGGCAAGGCCTATCTCTGTCGGCGACACACGGCGTGTGGTGCGGTTCAGCAATCGCGCGCCAAGACGTGCCTCGAGTGAGGAGACGTGTTTGGAGACCGCCGATTTGGAGATCCCCATCTTTTTGGCGGCGTCGGTAAAGCCCCCTTGATCCACCACGGTGGCGAATGCTTCCATTTCTGTCAGGCGGTCCATTGCCGTCCCCTTCCATCTTTAGTTCGAGGATGAGCTATGATGGTGGAATGGGGCGCAATCGGGGCAGGGGTGGGACAGTAGCAAGGTAATTGCGCAACCGTTGCGGGGCAGGAAACAGGAGAACAGTGTGTTTCATGTCTTATGCGTGGTCTCATAACGTGTCTCTTTACTGGTTCGAAGAGGAGACACGTTACTGAATCGCAAAAGTTTCGCGGGCCGTGAGCATAAGCGACAACTGAATCGGATGGGCCGTGCTTTGCGATGACACGGCCCATCAATCTGGAGGGTGGTTAGAGAGTAGCGGCGAGCCTTGTGCCTTGATCAATGGCGCGTTTTGCGTCGAGCTCTGCTGCGACGTCCGCGCCACCGATGACATGGCATGTGGTGCCTTTGGCCTCTAGGGCGTCGGCGAGCGAGCGGTCGGAGAGCTGGCCTGCGCAGAGCACCACGGTATCGGCGGGAATGGTTTGGGGATTCTCGCGCGCTTCGCCGAAGGTGATGTGAATACCCTCATCGTCGATCCGCTCGTAGTTCACGCCTGCGATCATTTCCACGTTCTTCATGGTGAGCGAGGCGCGGTGGATCCAGCCTGTGGTCTTGCCAAGGCCCTTGCCGGGTTTGGAGGGTTTGCGCTGCATCATGGTGACTTTGCGCGCGGGGGCGTGGGGTTGCGGACCTTCGGGCGCGAGGCCCGATCGGTGATCCTCGGTATCGGCGACACCCCATTCGCGCATCCATTCGGGCAGGTTCAGCGTGGTGCTGTCGCCGTCATGTACAAGATGTTCTGAGACGTCAAAGCCGATGCCCCCCGCGCCGATGACGGCCACATGGTCGCCAATCTTGGCAGTGCCGTTCAGCACGTCGATATAGGAGTGCACGTTGTCGCGGTTCTGGCCTTCGATTTGCGGATCGCGCGGCACCACGCCTGTGGCGATGATTACTTCATCAAAGCCGTCCAGATCATTGGCGGAGACTTCGGTGTTGAGATGCACTGTGACACCGTGATGGGCGACCATGGTACGGTACCAATCGACGAAGCCCCAGAACTCCTCCTTGCCTGCGACCTGTTTGGCGAGGTTGAGCTGGCCACCGATCTCGGAGGCGCGGTCGAAGACGGTGACGTTGTGGCCGCGCTCGGCTGATGCCAGAGCCGTGGAGAGGCCAGCGGGGCCTGCACCTACGATGGCGATGTTCTTGGGTGTTGTGACGGGTTCCAGCACCAGTTCCGTCTCGTAGCAAGCGCGGGGGTTTACCAGACAGCTTGAGATTTTGCCGCCGAAGGTATGGTCGAGGCAGGCTTGGTTACAGCCGATGCAGGGCGCGATCTGCGCGCTGTTGCCTGCTGCCGCTTTGTTAACGAAGTCGGCGTCGGCAAGCATGGGGCGCGCCATCGACACCATGTCTGCGCAGCCTGTGGAGAGGACTTCCTCGGCGACCTCTGGCGTGTTGATGCGGTTGGAGGTGATGAGTGGGATTGAGACCTTGCCCATCAGCTTTTTCGTGACCCATGCGAAAGCCGCGCGGGGGACGGAAGTGGCGATGGTGGGGATGCGCGCCTCGTGCCAGCCGATGCCTGTGTTGATGATGGTCGCACCCGCTTTTTCGATCTCGGTGGCGAGTTGCACGACCTCTTCGTAGGTGGAGCCGTTGGGCACCAGATCGATCATCGACAGGCGGTAGATGACGATGAAGTCGGGGCCGACTGTTTCGCGCACGCGTTTGACCACTTCAATGGGCAGGCGCATGCGGTTTTCGTAGGAGCCGCCCCAGCGGTCCTCGCGTTTGTTGGTATGGGTGACGAGGAACTGGTTAAGGAAGTAGCCCTCTGAGCCCATGACCTCGACGCCGTCATAGCCCGCCTCTTTGGCGCGGCCTGCGCAGGCCGCGATGTCGGCGATTTGCTTCTCGATGCCTTCTTCGTCCAGCTCGGTGGGGGGGAAGGGGGAGATCTGTCTCTTATACACATCTGACGCTGCCGACGATCTAC
>CAJXSZ010000021.1 GCA_913060815.1 uncultured Sulfitobacter sp.
TTTTTCAAGCAGAAGACGGCATACGAGATTTCTGCCTGTCTCGTGGGCTCGGAGGTCATGCCTCCATACCGCCGGTGGGGAATTTCACCCCGCCCTGAGAATATGTGTAGATTGCCAACAGGGGCATCGGTCTGCAATAGCTGATCGTATTGTAGTGGCAGGAGGTTACCTTGCATCCCAACCCCATTTTCCATGACGCGACGACTGAGCGGAACATTTCGTTTGCGCGTACCCGTGCATTTGGTGTCCTTGTGGTATCAGCGCCCGATGGGCCGCATGTCAGCCACATTCCGTTTCTCCTGAGCGATGATGCTGCGACGGCAGACCTGCATCTGGTGCGCTCGAACCCGATAGCGCGGATGGGTGAGGGGCCGCATGAGGCCAAGATCATTGTTTCCGGGCCTGACAGCTACGTCTCTCCCGATTGGTACGGGGTCGAGGATCAGGTGCCGACATGGAACTATGTAGCGGTTCATTTGGTAGGGCGGCTGGAGCGATTGCCGCAAGACGTGATGCGCGACATGCTGGACCGCCAGTCCGCTGCTTATGAAGAACAACTTGCGCCAAAAGCGCCTTGGACAACCAATAAGATGACGCCAGAGGTTCTGGAAAAGATGATGCGGATGATCGTGCCGTACCGCTTTGTGATGACGGGCGTCGATGGAACGTGGAAGCTGGGCCAGAACAAGCCACACGATGTGCGCATCGCTGCGGCAAGTGAGATGGCGGAGCATGGGATCGGAAGTGACGTCGCGGTTATTGCATCCATGATGGATCATCTCGATCACATCTAGGTCGAGGTTGCCAAAGTCGGGGATGAGGTAAAGAGTGAAGAAAACGCAGCCTCGCAAAGGATATCTCTCATGAAGCTCTATTACGCTCCGACTTCGCCTTACGTGCGAAAAGTTATGATCGTGCTGGAAGAAACGGGACAGCTTGGGGATGTCGAGCTGGTGAACGTGGCGACAACGCCTGTCGATGCCGACCCTGCGCTTCTGTCAAAGAATCCTTTGGCAAAGGTCCCCGCTTTGGAGCGGCCTGACGGGCCTACACTCTATGACAGCCGTGTCATTACAGCCTACCTCGATTCGCGCGGAGGGGGCAAACTCTACCCGTCAGGTGCGCGACGCTGGGATACTTTGACGTTGGAGGCCACAGCCGACGGAATTTTGGATGCAGCGTTGTTAATGACCTACGAGACGCGGCTGCGTCCCGAAGAAAAGCGGATGCCCGAATGGGTGGACGGGCAATGGGAAAAGATCGCGCGTGGCGTTGCAGCACTTAATACGCGCTGGATGAGTCACCTCAATGGTCCACTTGATATGGGGCAAATCGCTGTGGGGTGCGCGTTGGCCTATGTGGATTTTCGCCATGACGCGCGGGGTTGGCGGCAGGGGAATGATGGACTGGCAGCATGGTTTGATTCATTTGAAGCGCGCCCTTGGATGCAATCAACTGTGCCACCAGCGGCGTAGGTCTTACCAGATTAGATCAAAACGCCTGCGAAATTTGAACGCTGCGACGGTTTGCGCAGCTAAAGCATCTAGACGATGAGGCGAACGCAGGCTAGATACCGCACCAATGTCCGACGCCTTGTAAAAGTGCGTCATATTACCTGTTGGCCCACATGCGGCCCAAATACGGAGAAACCGACGTGTCAGAAGTTGATGATACCGCAGGCAACCGGAGGGATTTCCTCTATTATGCGACCGCAGGCACTGGTGCCGTGGCCGTTGGTGCCGCTGTTTGGCCACTGGTCAACCAAATGAACCCATCCGCCGATGTATTGGCGCTTTCCTCCATCCGCGTTGACGTCAGCGGTGTGGAGCCTGGGTCCCAGCTGACGGTTAAGTGGTTGGGCAAGCCTGTATTTATTCGTCGTCGTACTCCCGAAGAGATTGAAGCGGGCCGTGCCGTCGAGCTTTCCGAGCTTCCCGATCAGGGTGCCGAGAATGCGAACCTTGGTGGTGACGCGACTGCAGCGGACGAAAACCGCACCATGGATGAAGCGGGCGAATGGCTTGTGATGATGGGTGTGTGTACGCACCTCGGCTGTGTGCCGCTTGGCGATGCTGGTGATTTTGGCGGATGGTTCTGCCCGTGCCACGGATCGCATTACGACACGGCGGGCCGCATCCGCAAAGGCCCCGCGCCGTTGAATCTGCCGGTCCCACCGGCCGAGTTCATCGACGAATCAACAATTAAACTCGGTTAAAGGAACAAACTTATGTCTGGAATTCCTCACGACCATTACGAGCCAAAGACAGGCGGCGAGAAGTGGATTCACTCTCGTCTGCCAATCGTCGGCTTGATGTATGACACATTGATGATCCCCACACCCAAGAACCTGAACTGGATGTGGATCTGGGGCATCGTTTTGACGTTCTGTCTGGCACTGCAAATTGTCACCGGTATTGTTTTGGCGATGCATTACACGCCAAGCACGGATGCGGCATTTGCCAGCGTTGAGCACATCATGCGCAACGTGAACGGCGGTTATATGCTGCGTTACCTGCACATGAACGGCGCATCCCTGTTCTTTATCGCGGTTTATGCACATATTTTCCGCGGTCTCTACTACGGTTCCTATAAGGCGCCTCGTGAGATCACGTGGATCATCGGCATGATCATTTATCTGTTGATGATGGCGACTGCATTCATGGGCTATGTGCTTCCATGGGGTCAGATGTCCTTCTGGGGTGCTACTGTTATCACAGGTCTGTTTGGTGCGATCCCGTTCATCGGTGATGCGCTTCAGACGCTCCTACTTGGCGGCCCTGCTGTTGATAACGCGACGCTGAACCGTTTCTTCTCGCTGCACTATCTGCTGCCCTTCGTGACAGCGGGTCTTGTGATCCTGCACATCTGGGCCTTCCACACCACAGGAAACAACAACCCGACAGGTGTTGATGTGCGCCGCACGTCCAAGGAAGAAGCTGAAAAGGATACGCTGCCCTTCTGGCCCTACTTTGTAATCAAGGATTTGTTTGCGCTTGGGGTTATTCTGGTCGTGTTCTTCGCGGTTGTAGGCTTTATGCCAAACTACCTCGGCCACCCCGATAACTACATCGAGGCCAATGCGCTTGCCACGCCAGCACACATCGTGCCCGAATGGTATTTCCTGCCATTCTACGCCATTTTGCGTGCATTCACGCCTGATGTCTGGGTCGTTATGTTTGCGTCCTTCATCTCGGGCGGGATCATCACTGCGGCGTTCTTTGGTGTTGTTGCGATGTTCGCTGCAATCGCGGTTATGGCCGCTGTGCCATGGTTGGACACATCACGCGTGCGTTCAGGCCGTTACCGTCCGATGTTCAAGTGGTGGTTCTGGCTGTTTGTGATCGACTTTATGGTGTTGATGTGGGTTGGTGCGATGCCAGCTGAAGAGCCTTACAATACAATCGCTCTCATCGCTGCAACGTATTGGTTCGCGTACTTCCTCGTGATCTTGCCGCTGCTCGGTGTGATCGAGAAGCCGCTGACACCGCCAGATACAATCGAAGAAGACTTCAACGCACACTATGCGCCAAAAGTCGGCGGCACGACCACAATCGTGAACCCCGCGGAGTAAACCAGAGATGAATATGTTCAAAGCAACACTCCTGAGCGCGATCATCGCGCTTGCTTCTCCCGCCGCATTTGCGGCGGGCGAGAAGGGCGCCCCAATCGAGAATATCGACTTCTCTTTTGATGGTCCTTTCGGCTCTTATGACGTGAACCAATTGCAGCGTGGCCTTCAGGTCTACACCGAAGTCTGCTCCGCGTGCCACGGATTGAAGTTCGTTCCATTGCGGACACTCGGCGATGATGGCGGCCCCATGCTGCCCGAAGAGCAAGTGATCGAGTACTCGAAGCAATGGGAAGTTTTCGACGCCGAGTTGGATGATTTCCGCGAAGCGACTCCAGTTGACCATTTCCCGGAATCTGGTTTGGAAACTGCGCCTGACCTTTCCCTGATGGCGAAGAAGCGTAAGGCGTTTTCTGGTCCATACGGTCTCGGCATCAACCAGCTGCTCTACGGATTTGGTGGTGCGGAGTACATCGCAGCGCTTTTGCAGGGCTACACGGGTGAAGAGAAAACCCAGGCTGGTGTGACACTCTACGAGAACAAGTATTACGAAGGTGGCTGGCTCTCCATGGGTCCGCCCTTGGATGATGACTGGGTAGAGTATGCCGACGGGTCCTCAACCTCGTTGCAGGCGATGTCCGAGGATGTAGCAGCCTTCCTGATGTGGACTGCTGAGCCCAAAATGGGTGATCGCAAGCAAGCTGGATTTGCTGGTGTACTGTTTCTGACACTGCTGTCGGTTCTCTTGTACCTCACCAACAAGCGCCTTTGGGCAACCGTCAAAAACAAAAAGTAATGACCTTCTACTGAATTGAAAAAAGCCCGCAGTCTTGGACTGTGGGCTCTTTTTGTTTTTGGCATTGCATGAATCGAGTGCCGCGCAGTGACGCGCTATGCTTGGAGCTGTGTGCCGTCCAGGCCCTTAATCTGTGTCCTGATAATCGACCCCTCGATTTGAGGCTGCTCGAAAAGCACTTCTGCGAATTGCGCGGTGCGACCCATGGTCGGATTTTCCATAAGTACGTTGTGCAACTGCCCGACTTGGGCCTCCAGATGCGCACGGACCTTCGCATCGCCAGCCGCACGCAACGCGGCGGCACGCTTCTTGATTATCGCACCGTTCACTGGCGGCATACGCGCAGCTGGCGTGCCTTCGCGGGCTGAATAGGGGAAGATATGCAGCCACGTCAGGTCACACTCTTCTATGAGCTTCAGAGAGTTGTCGAACATTGCGTCCGTCTCTGTTGGAAAACCTGCAATGATGTCCGCCCCAAAGGTCATATCTGGTCTAAGCGTCCGCGCTTCGTTGCAAAAGGCGATAGCATCATCCCGCAGGTGGCGACGTTTCATGCGTTTGAGGATCATGTCATCCCCATGCTGAAGCGACAAATGGAGATGGGGCATCAAACGCTGCTCGGTTGCGATTGCTTGCATCAGGTTCTCGTCAACTTCAATTGAATCGATTGAACTGATCCGCAGGCGCGGCAGATCGGGTACCAGCCGCAAAATCCGCATCACCAGATCGCCCAGCTTTGGCGTCGCGGGGAGATCAGCGCCCCACGACGTTAAGTCAACGCCAGTGAGAACCACTTCGTTGAACCCTTTGTCGACAAGGCGTTTGATTTGATCGACCACCACACCAGCAGGGACCGAACGGGAGTTCCCGCGACCGTAAGGAATGATGCAAAATGTGCAGCGGTGGTCGCATCCGTTCTGGACCTGGACATAAGCCCTGCTGCGTGTCCCGAACCCGTCGATCAGGTGGCCTGCTGTCTCGGTGACGGACATGATGTCATCGACCTGAACGGCCTCTGTGTCGCCGATGAAATCTGCCGCAAGGCCATGCCAAGTCTCGCTCTGCATCTTCTCGGTATTCCCGATCACAGCGTCCACTTCATCCATCGCGGTGAAGGTAGCGGGCTCTGTCTGTGCCGCGCAGCCTGTCACGATCAGGCGGGCGTTGGGATTTGCCTTGCGCAGCTTGCGAATGTCCTGCCGCGCCTTGCGCACGGCTTCGGCCGTAACAGCGCAGGTGTTAACAACTACGGCATCTTTCAGGCCCGCCCCTTCGGCCAGCTCCTTCATCGCCTCCAGCTCGTACTGGTTCAGGCGACAGCCATGATTTGAGAAGACGGGCGCGCTCATTGGAAGCTGGCGATGAATTCAGGGGTGAGGGTGCCGTCCGCAACATGCATTGTCGGGCCAGTCATCCATACACCGTCATCGCGCCAATCTATTTGCAATGCCCCGCCATCGAGATCGATGCGCACGCTACGTCCCGTTAGGCCTCTGCGCGCTGCTGCAACAGCAGTAGCACACGATGAGGAGCCTGATGCCAATGTGATGCCTACACCCCGCTCCCACACGCGCATCCTGATGTGGTCGGGCCCTATGATCTGCGCAAATTGCACATTGGTCCGCTCTGGATAAATGGGATTGTACTCAAGGGCGGCGCCAGCGGTGGCCAGATCAATGGTGGCAACGTCTTCTACAAAAAATGTGCAATGCGGATTGCCCATGCCTGTCGCGACGGGGCTTCCTTCGATAGGCAGCGAGAGCGTATCCATGGCTTCAGCCAAGGGAATGTCCTGCCACTCAAGTTGTGGCTGCCCCATATTAACTGATGTGAGGCCATTTCCCGAATCTGTTGCAAACAAATCGCCGCGGTCTGTCGTCAGGTGGAGCGAATCTCTGCTTTGTTCGATCATCAGGTGCCGCGCGATACAGCGTGTCGCATTGCCGCAGGCCGCTGACGTCGAGCCGTCGGAATTATAAAATGTGAGATGAGCGTCAGCGCTGCCCTTGCTAATAACGGCGAGTTGATCGAATCCAACACCAGTCTGGCGCCCCGCAATCCCGCGAATAAGGCTTTGTGGCAGGTGTATTTCATGCGTCCGCGCGTCAACAACGACGAAATCGTTGCCTAGCCCATGCATTTTCATGAAGGGCAAAGAGGAGGGTGCTGTGTTGCTCATCCTGCGCATATAGCGAGAGTGTTTCTCTTATTCCAGCAGGTGGTGGGAAATTCATGCGTTATGGGGGTTGACCCGTACCCTACAGGTTTCTAAACCACGCGCAGTGGGCCTGTAGCTCAGTTGGTAGAGCAACTGACTTTTAATCAGTAGGTCTCCGGTTCGAACCCGGACGGGCTCACCACTTTTTTCTTCCCAAGCAAGTAAAGCGGTGAACTGGCGGATTTAAGTATGGTCCGCTGTCGTATCTGGCGTGTGTCATTGAATTGTGCGATGTGCCTTGTTAATTTGATCTATACCCCAGCGCCGGGGGCCCGTCGGCGCTTCAGAAGGAGGACAATGTCCTGTCTACGCAAATACACGCAGCCCCTGCTGCACACGCTGGTGCTGTCGTAATGGCTGGCCAGAGAAAAGCCACAAGCGATCTGTTGCTCGCCACTGTTTTGTCCTCTCTCGAGGATGATAAGGCAGAAGATATCGTACAGATTGATCTGCGCGGCAAAACCGAGATCGGTGACCATATGGTGATCTGTTCCGGCCGCTCCACGCGTCAGGTGAGTGCGATTTCAGAAAAGCTCGCGCAGCGGGTCAAGGATGAGTATGGCCACACCGTCCGCACCGAGGGCAAAGGCACTGGCGATTGGGTGCTGATCGATACAGGCGACGTCATTGTGCACGTTTTCCGCCCCGAAGTGCGCGAGTTCTACCAGCTTGAGAAGATGTGGCTTTCAGATGCGGCGCCTGACGCGGCATCCTGATAGGGCATGAAGGTCCATATTTGCGCTGTAGGGCGGCTGCGTGCCAGCCCTGAGAAGACGCTGATTGACGACTATCTTAAACGATTTGACCGAACTGGCCGGGGGCTTTCCCTTGGGCCGGTTTCTGTTTTGGAAGTGGACGATCGCAAAGGCGGCGGTATGGCGGCGGAGGCTGCACTCATACGCCGCGCCTTGCCTCAAGGTGCTGTGGTTTGCGCTTTGGATGAGCGCGGCGTTGTCGAGACATCGCCAAAGTTTGCCCGCCGTATCGAAGGGTGGCGTGATTCTGGTCAAGGTGATCTGGCATTTGTGATTGGTGGTGCGGACGGGATCGCGCCGGACTTGCGGGCGGAGGCGGATCATCTGTTGTCTTTTGGCGCGATGGTTTGGCCACACATGATGGTCCGCGTTATGCTGGCAGAGCAGCTCTATCGTGCAAGCTCGATCCTGTCAGGCGGACCTTATCATCGAACCTAGGGCAGTTGGACGGTCTTGGTGGCTGAGGCCCAACCTGTAACTGTGTCATGCGCTTCGATCAGAACAGTTGTAACGCCGTCGGGGATTTTCACACCCGATAAGGATCTGGTGAATGGGCGCTCGTTTACATGAGGATGCGCCAACACACGCTCGCCCAGAACATTGCCGTCCATATCTTTGATTCGCCAAATGTCGGCGTAGTCTTCCCATCCCTTGTCGGTATGCAGAATGGTCACATTAAATGTGTAAGAATTTGCAGCTTTCGACACTTTGACGTTTTGCACAATGGCAGGGTCCGCAAATGCAGGAAGCGTCAAAAACGAAAGAACCGCGACTGTCTGCTTAATCATTTTCTTCACCTAAGTTGAGGGCGCCTATCATAAGGTGCCTCTAAGCGTCTTCCAAGAGGGCTTTGCGGGACTGCGAAGCAAACTCTCGTCGCCATATAACACAAGATGTTATGATTGCGGCTGCAATCAAGGGGAATGGACCTGCGAGCCATGCGACAGACGCCAGCCCAAAGTAGATGGTGCGTAATCCTCTATTGAAGCTGCGTGCGGCAGAGATGTTCAACTCGGCTGCCTTATGCGCGTAACGCAAGCCTCGGTCATCTGTTGGATCATTCGGGGCGGCTCCCATGATGACCGAACAATACCCGAACAGGCGGTTTGACCAGACAAATTTGAGAAAAGCACTGGTCAAAAAGAATACGATAACAAGTAGTTTTAGCTCCCAGAAAATCGCAGGCAGTGATGCATCGGTCAGGTCAGCTGCAACACCTGCCACTTGGTCTGCGTTTCCGATCAAGGCTAGCGTCCCGCCAATTGCAATGACGCTTGTTGAGGCAAAGAACGATGTGCCCTGTCGCAATGTCCCAATTGTCTGGGCGTCAAAGATACGCACTTCACGGGCAATCATCCGGGCCATCCACTCGCGCCGATAGTTCGACATGATCAGGGATGTAGACGGTCTCTTTGAGGAGGGATGTTCAATCCGCCAACCCAGCCCTGCCCAAAGCATGAGGAGTATCGCAAGTGCAGCGGCATCAAGCGGCGTGATAAAGGAAACGGTCTCTAATGATATCATACCCCCTCTCTAAGCAATTGACACAAGCAAGGCCAGTTCTTGCAGCTGATACAGCAGGTACTCATCAACGTTTGGTTGCCGTGTTTCAAAGCGTCAGCTGGTTTTGCGCACAGCACGTCCCATTGCCCATCCGCCCGCAGGTTACGTCATTTGCTTTTCAATAGATTCGTAGGTGGTGCCATGCCTGCGTTTACGCGTCGGAAGTTTTTTCTGCTTAATCACCGATAAAGACAGTTGGAGGACACGATGGAATTACGAAACCGCTTCACCCCGATCATGCGCCGCCTTGTAAGCGATATATTCAACACATCACGGTGAGCGCCGTTTGATCAACATGCTTGCTTAAATTAGAAATTGGTAATATTATTTTACCAAATAAGAAGCCTTTTGGTTATGGAGCGTCTGATATGGAAATGCCGATCCCGAATCCTGAAGTCCTGGCGCGCAAAGCACGTGTTGTTGAGCGATTGAGTGCAGTCTTACCCGCAAATGCGGTCATTCACGACGAGCGTGAGACACGTGCTTATGAGTGCGACGCGCTTACGGCTTATCGCTGTCCGCCGATGGTTGCCGTGCTGCCGGCCACGACCAAAGAAGTCTCTGATGTTTTGCGGATCTGCCATGAAGAAGGCGTGCCTGTTGTGCCGCGCGGATCTGGTACATCGCTTGCGGGTGGTGCTTTGCCTACTGCGGATTGCGTGATCCTTGGGGTCGCACGGATGAATGACGTGCTTGAGACAGATTACGACAACCGCTTCATTCGGGTTCAGACGGGGCGAACGAACCTTAGTGTTACAGGCGCCGTTGAAGAGGACGGCTTTTTCTATGCGCCCGATCCCTCAAGCCAGCTTGCCTGTGCGATTGCGGGGAACATCGCGATGAACTCGGGCGGTGCGCATTGTTTGAAATATGGTGTGACCACCAACAATCTCATGGGCGTTAAAATGGTCATGATGGATGGTGAGATCGTCGACATCGGGGGCGCGCACTTAGATGCAGCGGGTCTTGATCTGCTCGGACTTATTTGTGGCTCCGAGGGGCAATTGGGTGTGGTGACCGAAGCCACCTTGCGCATCCTGCACAAGCCTGAAGGTGCTCGTCCTGTTCTGATGGGCTTTGACGACAGCGAGATTGCGGGTGCCTGTGTGACCGACATTATCAAGGCTGGCGTGCTGCCTGTTGCGATCGAATTCATGGACCGTCCTTGCATCGAGGCTACCGAAGCGTTTGCCAAAGCAGGCTACCCTATGTGCGAGGCTCTGTTGATCGTCGAGGTTGAGGGGTCGGACGCCGAGATTGACCACCAGCTTGATCTGATCATGGAGATTGCGCGCCTTCATAACCCCGTGGAACTGCGCCAGAGTAAGTCGGCAGAGGAAAGTGCAGCAATTTGGCTGGGCCGCAAAAGTGCGTTTGGCGCGATGGGGCAGATCAATGACTATATGTGTCTCGATGGGACGATCCCCGTCTCCAGCCTACCGCATGTTCTGCGCCGCATCGGGGAGTTGTCTGAGGAATATGGCCTGAAGGTCGGTAACGTCTTTCACGCAGGCGATGGCAACATGCACCCGCTCATCCTGTTCGATGCTAACAAACCTGGTGATCTTGAGCTATGTGAAGCGATGGGTGCTGACATCCTCAGACTGTGTGTGGAGGTCGGTGGTTGCCTGACGGGCGAGCATGGCGTTGGCATTGAAAAGCGTGATTTGATGCACGTGCAATATGCGCCTGCCGATCTTGAGGCGCAGATGGCGGTGAAGGATATTTTTGATCCGCAATGGCTGCTTAATCCTGCAAAGGTGTTCCCGCTCGATGCCTCGGATGCGCGGCGCCAAATGCCCATTGCGGCTGAATAGATAATAAAATCGGGAGGCCAGCCTCCCGAACCCTCCGGGATACTTGGGACCAAAAGAACTATGCATTCTCCTCAGACCGAAGCCGAATTGGCCGATGTAATCCGTGATACGACAGGCCCGCTCGCCATTCAGGGAGGGGGGACACGAGGTGTCGCCGTGGCAGGAGATCCGCTGGTTACGTCTGGGATTTCTGGTATCACTCTGTTCGAGCCAGGTGCGATGACGGTGGTCGCTCGGGCTGGTACGCCTGTTGCCGAGATTGAAAAGGCAGTTGCGGCCGAAAACCAGCGTCTTGCCTTTGAGCCGATAGATCACCGCGTCCTTCTTGGAACGACGGGAGAGCCTACGATCGGGGGTGTTATGGCCGCCAATGTAAGCGGCCCGCGACGCATCTCTGTTGGGGCTGCCCGCGATTTCCTGCTCGGCGTGCGGTATGTCGATGGCATGGGCCGGATTGTCAAAAACGGTGGCCGTGTGATGAAGAATGTTACTGGCTATGATCTGGTGAAGTTAATGGCAGGGGCGCATGGCACCCTAGGTGTTTTGAGTGAAGTCTCGCTTAAAGTGCTGCCAAAACCAGAAACCGAGGCGACGCTTATACTTCACGGATTGGATGATATCGCAGCTATTGCGGCGCTCGCCCGTGCTTTGGGTAGTCCCTATGAGGTGTCTGCTGCGGCGCATGATCCCGTAGCGGGGGAGACACTGCTACGGGTTGAGGGATTCGAGCAATCCGTGAGTTACCGCACAGAGCAACTTAGAGCGTTGCTAGGTGGCGAGATTTCCGTTGAAGATGACAGCACAGGACGCTGGGCGGCATGGCGGGACGTGACGTGTTTTGCAGATGTCGATGGTGATATCTGGCGCGTGTCTTGCAAGCCCTCCGAGGGTCCAGCGCTTGTCGCAAGATCGGGTGCGCTGGGTGTAAGGTATGATTGGGCTGGTGGTTTGATCTGGATGCACACCGCCACCGGTTATGATCTGCGTGCCGCACTCGGGTCTTATGACGGTCACGCAACACTGGTGCGCGGGACAGGCCAGCCGCGATTCGAACCCGAGGATGCGGGCGTCGCGCGTATCACAGCAGGGCTGCGCGCACGGTTCGACCCGCGTGGGTTTTTGAACGCAGGCCTGATGGGATGACCTATGCGATCCTTTTCGTGATTGTATTCGTTGGGGGGCCTTTGGCGTTCCGTGCCCTGACAAGGAATGGCCCGTCGCCGGCGGCCTTTCGGCGATTGGCGATTTTTACGGCCCTTTGCGCAGCAATCGGGCTGACCATGCGGTACGGATTTTCCCACCTTTGGGGGCGCGACCTGTTGGTAACGGGCACTGGCATTGCCTTCATCTGGGGTGGGTGGATTGGTGTGTTGGCGTATGGAGCGCAAGCTTTGCGGCGGATGGATCAGGGGCTGCGCATGCGCCGCTGGACGGGCGTAATGGGTGCGGTAGGAACGACGGTACCGTGGTTCGGGCTGGCAAGTGCCAGCTTGGTCACAGGGTAAGGGATTAGTATGCAAACGACATTCACCGAAGAACAGCTCAAAGATTCTGGCACCAGCCGCGCAAACGAGATTTTGAGGGCCTGTGTGCATTGTGGATTTTGCACTGCGACCTGCCCCACCTATCAGGTGCTGGGGGATGAGCTCGACAGCCCGCGGGGCCGCATCTACCTGATCAAGGACATGCTCGAAAACGAGCGCGAGCCCGACGCAAAGACAGTCAAGCATATCGATCGCTGCCTGAGTTGTCTTGCCTGCATGACGACCTGTCCGTCAGGCGTACACTACATGCACCTCGTCGATCATGCGCGGGACTATATTGAGCAGAACTACAAACGCCCCATGAGTGATCGCGCTTTGCGGTGGGTTCTTGCGCGCATCCTACCCTATCCGATGCGGTTTCGCGTGGCGTTGCTGGGAGCCAAGATTGGCCGCCCGTTTGCGCGCCTGATGCCCGATGCCCGCCTGCGTGCCATGCTCGAGATGGCGCCGAAGGTGATCCCGCCTGTCAGCCGCAACGATGACCCGCAGACTTTTGCGCCAGAGGCGCCAAAGCGTATGCGTGTCGCGCTGATGACGGGGTGCGCGCAAAAGGCGCTCAATACGGATATTAACGATGCTACTATCCGTCTGCTCACGCGGTTGGGCGCGGAAGTGGTCGTGGCCGAAGGGGCAGGATGTTGCGGTGCGCTGACGCATCACATGGGCAAAACGACGGAAAGCCACGCAACAGCGGCCAAGAACATAACAGCATGGGCGCGTGAGATGGATAATGGCGGTTTGGATGCAATCGTGATCAATACCTCGGGATGCGGCACAACGGTCAAGGATTACGGCCATATGTTCCGTAATGAGCCACTGGCCGCCGATGCGGCACGTGTCGCAGGGATTGCGCGCGATATCTCCGAAGTGGTGATGGAATTGACCAAGGATGACTGGCAAGCTGACCCTGAATGGGCTGCTGTAAAAGCAACGCCGCGTCCTGACGAGGGAATGGTGGTCGCCTATCATGCGGCCTGTTCGCTTCAGCATGGACAGCAGATCAAAACCCATCCCAAAACGCTGTTGAAAAAGGCGGGATTTACCATTGTAGAGCCTAAGGATTCGCATTTGTGTTGCGGCTCTGCCGGAACGTATAATCTGATGCAGCCCGAGATTTCGGGTCAGCTCAAAGAGCTGAAAGTCAAATCTCTGGAAGCGAAAAATCCTGATATTATCGCCGCAGGGAACATCGGTTGTATGATGCAAATCGGATCAGGCTCTTCCGTTCCGATTGTCCACTCTGTGGAGCTTCTGGATTGGGCATGGGGGGGGCCGAAACCACCAGCGTTGGACGGTCGGACAACAGGAAAAGACGACATTCCGCGTCTCCGGTGACAGGTTGCCCTAATTTTGCCTTATCGGAGGGGTAGTCAAAAGGACTAGGGTAATAAGACTGGGGTGTTGATTTGCGTAGATGGATGGCTTTGACCGTTTTTGGCTTGTTGCTCACCTCTGGTGCAGTGGCACAAGACGCAAATCTCAAGCGGCTCGACAACGGTGACGATGCGAAAGCATGGGAGGCTGTAGGGCGGCTCGACATTGACGGAAAGGGCTTTTGCACTGGTGCGCTCATCGCGCCCAAGCTGGTACTGACCGCCGCGCATTGCCTGTTTGACACAGACACAGGTCAGCGTATCGACAAGGGCCATATTGAGTTTCTTGCGGGTTGGCGAAATGGCCGTGCAGGTGCCTACCGCGATGTTGCCCGCGTCGTGGTGCATCCCGAGTACATCTATAATGAAAAAGTCTCGTCCGAGCGTGTGCGCAACGACCTTGCGCTACTTGAGCTGGAGCAGCCGATCCGGAGTCATTCGATCCGTCCATTCAAGACAGCTGCGCGTCCCAGAACAGGGGACCGTGTTGGTGTTGTGAGTTACGCGCTTGATCGAGCCGAGGCGCCGTCGTTGCAGGAGGTTTGCGCTGTGCTGGCCCGTCAAGACGGTGTTCTGGTCACATCCTGTTCGGTTGATTTCGGCTCCAGCGGTGCACCGATCTTCGTGGTTTCTAATGGTGAGGCACAGATCGTTTCTGTCGTCTCTGCCAAGGCCGAAGTACGCGGTGAGCAGGTCTCGCTTGGCACAGCGCTGGGCCAACCTTTGGCTGAATTGCAGGCAGAGCTTGTTGCAGGGCGCTCCACCTACTTGGGTGCAAAGCCGAGCCAGCGTCGGATCAAAGTTGGTGACAAGGCTGGAGGCGGGGCCAAGTTTGTTTCTCCGTAGTCTGTTTGCGATTGCCTTGCTTTTTGCAGGACCTGCGGTGGCCGAGACCGCATTGATCGGCCTGACACGTGCCGAACAAGCCTCCCCCTGGAAGGCCGTCGGGCGGTTGGATATGCGCGATGGTGGCTATTGCACTGGCACCCTGATCGCCCCCGATTTGGTACTGACGGCTGCGCATTGCACCTTCGATACACAGGGCAATCCTCTCGCTGCGCAGAAGCTTGCGTTTCGTGCGGGATTTCGGGATGGAGCGATGGATGCCGAGCGGCAGGTTTCACAGATCGCACGACCTGAGGCTTATGAATACAAAGGGACGGATTTTGCAAAACGTATCGCAAATGATGTGGCGCTATTGCGACTTGAGACTGCGATCCCCACGCATGTGATTTCCCCCTTTAAGGTTGAACCACGCGTTATGCAGCGGGGCGATGTGAGCGTTGTCTCTTACGGTCGTGGCCGTGATAGCCTGCCATCTTTGCAATATACCTGCGCAGTTGTGCAAAGCACTCAGGATGTGATGTTGATGAATTGCGATACCACCTTCGGATCATCCGGAGCGCCCGTGTTTCGCCGTGACGGCACAAAGATCAGGATTGTCTCGATCGTGTCGGGCTATGTAAAGATCCGCGGAGTGCGGCGTACGACAGGCATGGAATTGCCAACACTTGTGTCCCAGCTCAAGCGCCAGCTGGTCGTGGAGGCCGACCGCCCCGTAGGTCGCATCAAACGGATCAACGTCGGCACACGCACCAGCAGCAGTGCAAAATTCGTTCGCCCGTAAGGGTCTTGAAACGGGCCAGATCATCCCCAAATTAGCATCATCAGAATGCCTCTTAAGGGTTCTGATGTCTGAAAATCGGGTCCGTCCAATGGTGGAGGGCTCGCGACTAATCGCTCAATAAATGAGGATGAATACATGCGTAATTTTGATTTTGCACCGCTTTACCGCTCCACAGTCGGGTTCGACCAGATCGCCAATCTGATGGACCGTGTATTGACCGCCGAGACGGCACAGCCAAGCTATCCACCCTATAATATCGAGAAGCTGGACGATGACGCCTACCGCGTTTCGATCGCCGTAGCAGGTTTTTCCGAGGCGGATTTGAACGTGGAAGTGCGCGAGAAGTCTTTGATCGTATCGGCGCGTAAGGCGGACGATAATGAGGAAAAGACTTATTTGCACCGCGGTATTGCAACCCGCGCGTTTGAGCGCCGTTTCCATCTTGCCGATCATGTGATTGTGACGGGGGCTACCCATGCGGATGGCATGCTGCACATCACGATGGAGCGTCAGGTGCCCGACGCTCTGAAGCCACGCCAGATCCAGATTGCATCTGATGTGCGCAGCGTGGGCAAAGATGTGGTTGATACAGCTGCGGTAAACTAAGCTAACCTAAATTCTGATATTGGGTCCGGTGCGAAAGCGCCGGACCTTTTGCGTTTTAGTATCGCGCTTGTCGTGGCTCACGAAATGTAAACCTGTCGCTGGCATGTTCGCTCTCGATCCCAACGCAGGAGAGTTAGATGAACATTTGGTCTTGGTTAAGTGGTGCGCTGTGCGGATTGTTTGCAGCAACGACATTATATGCGGGTGCCGTTACATTACTTGAGACGGGCACCAAGGCACGCAAGCCATTGATCGAGGGCGCTGCAGGGGACGAAAACACCGAATACATCGGCACATCCAGCCTCTTTATCGGGCGCGAAGGTAGCAGCCTGTTTGCTGAGGTCGAGCGGATTGAGCGGGTCATGGCACCGCGCCGAATCCAGCCTATTGCAGGCTCGGAAGTTGCGGGGATGTCTGGGCGGCCGGTAATGGTGATCCGCGATATCATCCAGCAGGCTGAATCAAGACGCTCAGGCTATGACGCGGTTCAACACGGCGCACGGATCAAGCCGCCGCGCTTGCCCACCCAAATGACCGTTGCCGAGATTTATAAGTGGATTGACGATACTCCGGGACAGCCGCATGCAATCGGACGATACCAATTCATACCGAAGACCTTGCGCCGTGTGATGCGCAAGATTGATGCGGATCCAAACGCGCTATTCTCGCGCGGACTGCAAGACAGGTTGGCGGACGTATTGCTGAAAGAAGCAGGCTACCACGAAGCGAAATCGGGCCAGATGAGCAGGCGGGCATTCATGAACAACCTTGCCAAGATCTGGGCGGGGTTGCCCAATGAAACTGGCAAATCGCACTACCACGGCTATGCCGGTAACAAAGCCAGCATGTCATGGGATCGCTTTGACAGACAAATGGCGCAGGTGTTCACTCAGTAACTCTGGTCAGGGGAGCGTGGAAGGCGTGATCTGACAAGGTCAGAACGTATCGTGGTATGCTTCCACACGCTGTCGCTGGGTGCCCAGACCCTCCACACTCAGCTCGACCACATCACCTTCGCGCAGGAATTGTTGCGGACTCATGCCCATGCCGACACCCGGTGGCGTGCCTGTAGAAATGACATCGCCTGGCACCAGCGTCACGAAACGGCTTAGGTAGGAAATGATTTGGGCCACGCTGAAGATCATCGTGGCGGTAGTGCCTGTCTGTTTACGCGCACCGTTTACGTCGAGGTGCATCGCAAGTGATTGCGGATCAGGCACTTCATCAGGTGTCACGAGCCACGGCCCGATGGGTCCAAAACTGTCACAGGATTTTCCTTTGGTCCATTGGCCGCCGCGTTCCGTCTGGAACGCCCGTTCAGAGACGTCGTTAATCACGCAGTAACCCGCTACATGGGACAGCGCGTCCTCCTCAGTAACGTGATGCGCGCGACTGCCGATGACCGCTCCCAGTTCGACCTCCCAATCTGTTTTCTCTGACCCTTTGGGCAGAATGATCGGGTCGTTTGCACCCGTCGCGGGGCAGGTCTTCATAAACAGAATTGGCTCCGACGGGATTGGCATACCAGCCTCAGCGGCGTGATCGGAGTAGTTCAGCCCAATGCAGAACATGCGACGCACATCATCAATCACAGGCGCATAGTCGCCTTTTAAGACGGGGAAATCTGTGGGCGCTAGACCTTCGAGCTTTGCAAGCGCATCGGGTGCAACTGTCTGTGCAGCTATGTCCGACACCTCGGATGAGATGTCATGCGCTGTGCCATCAGATGCTATTAACGCAGGACGGATGCCGTCGGCGGTTCGGATACGGGCAAGCTTCATGCAATTCTCTCCTGATTAAAGCGCGGATCTGGCCGAACGTTCATAGCAGTAAAAGTCAAATCAGTATCAGTCTGTGAACCCCACAAAGCTGGCCACTTCGCCGACGTCACGCCGTGTGGAGACCACAGCATTGGCCGAGAAATCATCATCAGGCCAGCCCATGGCAACGCAGGTCATAATCACCTGGTCGTCGGGGATTTGCGCATGCTCACGCACAACAGGGGATTGCATGATCCCTTGCCCGTTGATCACACACCCAAGGCCCCGCGACCACGCGGCCAGTGTCAGCCCGTATGTCACAGCACCTAGATCGAAATGCGCAATCGTGCCGCCTTCGAGCGATTTATCAAAAGTCACGACAATGGAGACAGGTGCATCAAACTGGCGAAAGCCGCGCATCACCCAATCCTGACGCATCTCTTTATCGTCGCGTTCGATGCCCATCGCCGCAAACAGTTGCTTTGCAATGCCGACCTGACGATCACGATGTGGTCCCTCATACGCGCCGTGGTCAATGATCTCGCGCACAGGGGGTACACCCTCCAACATGCGAGTGGAATTGCCAATCCGCACGCGCTCCAGCGGCTCTCCGGTCAGGACATGCAAGTGCCATGGCTGGGTGTTCATGGACGACGGGGCCCGATTGGCAAGCGCTATGACTTCTTCAATAAGCGCCTTTGGTACGGGTTTATCTTGAAACCCCCGAATGCTGCGGCGGCCTTGCATTGCGTCATCTAGGTTCATCAACTAATTCCGTTTTAAAAGTTCAAATTGAAAATGCGGCTCACACCGACACCAATGCGCCACTGGTCCTCGGAACCCGCTTGCGTGATCGGGCTGTCGGCTGCATCGCCCAAGAGTTTTTCATAACTTAAGCCGCCGTCAAGCGACCATTTGTCATCCAGATAGTAAGACCCTGTCATCTGGATCCCCGCGCTGAGCGCGCCACCCTTAGCGGTATAAGCCGCGAAATTCTGTGCTGTAGGCGCCACGCCGAAATACGTGTTCGCAAATTCATCATCCCCGAAATTCAGGCGTGGTCCCACCGTGAATTTCCAGCGGTTGTCTTCCCGCATGATGATGTCGCCACCCAACGTGCCTGTCAGGCCATCGTGCCCCGTCAGACCCTGACGCACTTCGCCAAAAACCATCCAGTTTGTTTCTTGATACCTCAGCCCCAAGCCCAATTCGACCGCTGTATCGATATCCTCAAGGCCTGCGAGTTCGGGGCTGTCTGCTGTCGTACGATCCCCCAGCACGCGAAACGCACCATTGAGAGAGAAGCCGTTATCCGGCGCACCACGAACGCCATTTCCGAGATCGAGCGCTCCCCAGTTCAGGGACCCGAATGTAATGATTGGAAAAACATTCCCTTCGTAGGAATCAGAGCCGAGGTACTCTGGCGCGGTGCCAACACCGGCCCCCAACGCGAAACTAAGCGATCTTTCTTGTGCTACTGCAGGCAATGCAAAAGAAACGGCGGCTAATGTGGCAAATGATAACGAGCGCATGCTGGATGCTCCATAAAACGGCAAGGGACCAGAACGGCCCTCAGGCATAACTCGTTCAAGAATAATGCACTATTCTACCCGAGTATATGATGAAATTCCTCTGGCTTCCCCCTCATGTGCGATTGGATCGGCAGAGATTGGCAACGGGTTTCAAGCGCCAAAAGCAAGCTGCTTCGGCAGATAGCTATCATGGGGTCAAAGCTTTGCCTCATAGAACCGTGCAATCCACTCCGCTATAGCATCCATATCTGTGTTCTGTGTCATAGTGGCCATTGCATGGTCGGCAATGTCCCGACCGAGAGTATCCGCGAACTCGGCAATCAGCGCAGACATAAAACCCCCCGTCATTTCGGGGTGGTACTGCGTAGTTAGAACATGCCTGCCGATCCTGAAGCCTGCAATTTCACACCCATCGGTACGCGCGATGATTTCGGCACTCTCAGGCAAATTCAACACCTGCTCTTTATGCGCTGCATACAGAGCAATGCGTTGGCTTGCGGGCAAGAGGGTTGTCTCGACGCGCCCAAATACCCAGCCTTGCGGGTTGAGCCCGACGCGGGCGCCTAAAGCGCGTGCAATGATCTGGTGCCCGAAGCATGCACCAAACATCGGTATTTTGTGTGGAATCGCATTCCGCACAAGTTCTTCGAGTTGGGTGATCCAAGCGGCGCCATCGTGAACGGACGCGGGGCTGCCTGTGATAAGAATGCCATCAAAATCAAGCGTATCGGGGAAATGGCCGTCCTTCACTTGGTAGATATCAAACGTCCAATCAGGACGAACACGCCATAGTAGATCGGAGAACTTCTGGCCGTCTTTCGGATGTGCTTGGGCAAAGTCACTTTCGTCGGTGTTGGTCACGAGGATCGCGATATGCATTATTTTTCCTTTACAGAACATAATTCGCCCGTAGTATATTTTTACACACTATAAATATAATTGCCATCCTTATCGCTGGAGAAGAAATGACCGTATGGGTTCCGGATGATGACGGTCATGCTGATCTGAGCGCGCATGACAGTTTCGAGCGGGGTGTGCCGCATAATACGTTTGCGCGCATGCGGCGTGATGCGCCCGTCTGTTGGACGGACTATGCACAGGGGCAGGGGTTTTGGTCGATCACGCGCAACGCCGACATTGCAAGGCTCAATCGTCAGACCGATCTCCTCTCTTCTGCTCAGGGCATCCGGATCGAGGACCAGACGCCCGAGGAAGTGATCGCGCGCCGCACCTTTCAGGAAACAGACGGAAAGGAACATATGGCCACCCGTATCAAGGTGGCCAAAGCATTCTCGAAACCCGTGATCGCAGGGTTCGAGGACCAGATCAGGGAGCTGTGTGTCGAGATTTTGGATGATGCTCTACCGCAAGGCACCTTCGATGCAACGAAACTGATTGCACGCGAATTGCCGATGCGCATGTTGGGCCGCATCCTCGGGACGCCAGACGAAGATTTGCCGTGGCTGGTAGAAAAGGGTGATGCCCTCATCGCTAATACAGACCCTGATTTTACCGATCACGTGCTGGACAAGATGACCACAGACGAGTTTCGTCTGATGCCGTTTAATTCGCCTGCGGGGGCCGAGCTTTACGCCTATGCCAAAGACTTGATGGCGCGAAAGAATGCAGCAGGTGACACCAACGGCATCCTGCATCTTATCCTCCAGCCTGGTCCTGATGGCAGCGTGATTTCCGACGCGGAATTCCGCAACTTCTTCTGCCTGCTTGTCGCTGCGGGCAACGATACGACCCGCTATTCCATCGCGGCGGGCTTACAAGCGATGTGCCACCAGCCCGAGTTACTGGGTCAGATGCAACAGGGCGAGATTTGGAATACTGCCCCTGACGAGATCATCCGATGGGCCACGCCCGCGCTCTATTTCCGCCGCACGGCGATGCGTGATTTTGAATTGCACGACCAGATGATCAAACAAGGCGACAAGGTCGTCTATTGGTTCGCTTCGGGCAACCGTGACGAGGACGCTTTTGACGATCCGTTCCGTGTCGATCTTGCGCGTAGTCCGAACAAGCATTTGTCTTTCGGCCAAGGTGGCCCGCATGTCTGTCTGGGCATGTGGCTCGCACGTCTCGAAGTGCGTGTGCTGTTTGAAGAGCTGTCCAAGCGCATAAAGGGGATCGAGGCCGCAGGGCCACATAAGTTCCTGCGTTCCAATTTCGTCGGCGGCATCAAATCCTTGCCTGTCACTGTCCAATTGTTTTGAGGGAGACCACCATGCCAGACCGTCTGCGTGCTATATTTTGTGATCATCTGAGCTTGATCCGAGGCAAGTATCTGCCCGCATCAAAGATTGGAGACGATGAGACGCGGTTTTGCCGTTCAACTTTCGGGGTGCATTTTGATCGCGATCTGTTGCCATCTCCGGGGTCCATGATGATGGAGGGTTTGCCGGATATGGAGCTGCACTGGCGCGCTGCCGATATCCGAGACAGCTGGCATGAAGGCACCAAGATCGTTTTGGGCGACCTCTACGATCAGGACGGCACGCCGCTGGAGGTCTGTCCGCGTGGCGCGCTCAAACGCGCGATTGCTGCGTGGGCGGCAAAGGGTTTGACTCCGAAAATCGGGATCGAGCTTGAGGCCTTTGCATTCCAGCGAGACGAGAACGGAATTCTTGCGCCCTATGATGCGCCTGGAGCGGTGGTTTACGGCACGGGGCCAACAACCGATCCGAGCGGCTTCAACGACGCGATCTGGGAGCGTGCGACCGCGTTGGGCTTCAATATCGACATGATCACGGCCGAATATGACGCGCCGCAGTTTGAATACACGCTCACCTTCGATGATGCGCTCAAGGCTGTGGATGACATCATCCTGTTCCGTCTTCTGGCGCGGGAAGTGGCGCTTGAACACGGCATCGTGCTCAGCTTTCTGCCCAAGCCCATTGCGGACGCGGGCGGCTCTGGCATGCACATCAATATTTCTTTCGTCGATGAGAGCGGCAATAACGCACTCAGCCAGAATGGCAAAAGCGGGCCTCTTCATATGAATGATCTTGCCCGCGGCTGTGTCGCAGGACTGGTCCAACATCACAAAGGGCTGGCCTGTTTGGTGGCCCCAACCGCGCTGAGCTACAAACGTTTGCAACCTGCCAGCCTGTCCGGCTACTGGCGCAATTGGGGTGGGGATCACCGCAATGTTACCACGCGGGTAAGTGCCGAAGGCGGTACGAAATCACGGCTCGAGCACCGCATGGCTGATGCCTCGGCCAACCCCTATATCGCGGTCGCGGCCGTGTTGCAGGCGGCACTGCTTGGCGTCGAGAATGAATACTCACTCATTGAACCCGAAACGGGTGACGGATTTGAGCAGACGGACGCAGATGAGGGTGTCGCCGCTGATCTGGCGGGCGCAGTGGCTGACCTCAAGGCCGATGAAATGCTTGGCAATGCAGTGGGTCGCTCTTTGGTGGACAACCAGCTATTCATGCGCGAGATGGAGGTCGAGAAGACCGCTGGTATGGACGATCTCACCCTGCGCAATTTCTACATCCCGTTCTTGTAAGGAGATCGCCATGAAAGCCACATGGACCCTGCCAGACGGCAGCACCAAAACTGCCGATGTCGCAGAGGGCACCAGTCTGATGGAGGCCTCAGTTGCCAATAATATCCCTGAGATTGAAGGCGCCTGTGGAGGCTGCCTGTCTTGCGCGACATGCCATGTGTTTGTCGATGCGGACTGGCTTGGAAAGGTCGGTGACGTGGAGGTTTTCGAAGATGCCATGCTCGATTCCACGGATGTGGAACGGACGGATGCAAGCCGCCTGTCGTGTCAGATCAAGATGAGCGCTGATCTTGATGGTATCTGCCTCACTGTGCCAACGGCCTGACCCAATGCCATCGCAAAGCCGCATCGTCATAGAAACGATCCTTTTGAAGATCGACGCAGGCACACTGAACCCCGGTGATGTGATTGCCGAAGATGCGCTGATTGCGGAGTTGGAGATTTCGCGCACACCGTTGCGCGAAGCTCTGTTGCAGCTGGAGGCGGGCGGACTTGTGACACGACTGCCACGCAAGGGTATGGTTGTCTTCAAGCCGACACTCGAAGAATTTCTTGCCATTCTCGAGGTGCACGCAAATCTGGAAGGACAGGCCGCAGGGCTCGCTGCGCGCAGACTGTCACCCGCGCGCGCGGAGGGGCTGCGCGCAATTGTGGACGCCTGTGAAGAGCATCACGCGCAATACGGTGACGGCCATCCCAACGCTTATTATCAACTTAATCTGGATTTTCACCGCGCCGTCGGGGAGGCATCGGGCAATCCTTTCTTGCTCGAGATGATCAAGGCAAATGCCCGTAAGCTCATGGCCTATTACCGCGCGCGTTACCGCACAGTCGGGGCGATCAAAGCATCAGCGCAAGAGCACGCTGTCATTGCAGAGGCAATCCTCAACCGTCAAAGCGCCGAGGCTGAAGAATTGATGACCCGCCATGTGCAATTTGATCATGTCACTGCGATGGACCTGCTTGCGTCATTTGATTAATTCGCCACTACAGAAGTACAAGTCATCGGGTGGGCAAACGCGACGGGCGATCTTTGAGACGGGGTAGCGGCAGCGATGCGGTTGCTGGATATTAATCTGGTGCAAATCACGCATGGCTTGCTTCAGGTGGCTCTCGCGGCGCGGGGATGCCACCACGGATAAACGGATATTCAAACCCACTGCAACGCCTTGATCCGCGCAGAATTCGAAGACAGGCGTTGCAGTGGTTCTTCTTGAAGTGGTCGAAATTTAGTCCTCGAATACTGCCAATCCCAACCATTCCGCGATCAGAGCGGGCGTTTCCTCGCCTTCGATCTCGATGGTGAGCAGGTTGGTGCGCAGCATGTTCTTTGGCCCCTTCGTTGCGACTTCTTGCAAGGTAAAGCGCCCGCGCAATCGGCTGCCTGCGAGGACAGGTTTCAGAAACCGCAGCTTGTTCATGCCATAGTTGATGCCCATCACCTGACCAGGCAGCATGTTAAAACAGTCATAGGCAAAGCGGCTGGCCAGCGAGAGCGTCAGAAACCCGTGGGCAATCGCTCCGCCAAAGGGTGTCTCGGCGGCCGCGCGTTCGGGATCGATATGAATCCATTGCTCGTCATGGGTGACGGTAGCAAATTTGTCGATCATCTCCTGATCGACGGTGATCCAGTTGGATACGCCGACCTCGGTGCCGATCTTGGTTTTGGCATCGGCGATAGCATCTTGCAGGGCTGACATGTGTTGTCTCCTCATTATTTTGTTACGCGGGATCGGCAGACACGCGCACCATGCGCTTGCCTTTGTTGTCGCCGCCTAGAAGGCCGATCAGGGCCGAGGGCGCGTTCTCCAACCCTTCTACAATATCCTCTGTCACTTTGAGTTGGCCGCGTTCCATCATGCCTTGCATGGCGCGGATGGCTTTTGCGTCGTTATGCGCCCAATCCATCACGATGAACCCTTCCATGCGCAAACGTTTGACTACGATCGCACCGGGCAGGTTGCGGGGGCCAGTGGGGTTGGTGCTCTCGTACTGGCTGATCGCGCCACAGCAAACCACGCGCCCACGCTCGTTCATCAAGTTGAGCGCGGTTTCAAGGATCGTGCCGCCGACATTGTCGAAATAGACGTCGACCCCTTCAGGGCAGGCGGCGCGCAGAGCCTTGAACAGCCCGTCCGCGCGGTAGTCGATGCAGGCGTCAAAGCCGAACTGCTCCATCACCCAATCGCATTTCTCTTTGCCGCCCGCGATGCCCACAACGCGACACCCAAGGCTTTTTGCGATCTGACCCACAAAACCGCCGACAGAGCCAGCCGCAGCGGAGACAAGCACAGTCTCCCCCGGTTGCGGTTGGCCTACGGACATCAGACCGTGATAGGCGGTTTTGCCTGCGATCCCGAAGACCGACATAAGGTTGGACAGCTTTGGCACTTTTGGCAGCTTCTGGACCTTATGCGCTGGCATGGTGATGTAGTCCGACCACGTTGCCTCTGCGGCGACGACATCGCCCACATTTAGACGGGGGGAGTTGCTCTGCATCACTTCGCAGATGGCATAGGTCGGCATCGGATCGCCCGCATTTACGGCAGCGCGGTAGGTCGCGCCCTGCATCCACGATCGGTTGGCCGCATCAATGGACATCAAGATCACGCGCAACAGGACTTCGCCCTCGGCAGGGGTGGGCATGTCGGTTTCAGTCAGCTTGAAATTGTCGGGCGTAAGCGCCCCTTTTGGCAATTCGGCGACGACGATCTGGCGGTTTGTCATGTTTTGGTCCTTACTGGTGAAGAATAAATTGAAAGGGTGAGATATGAGTAACGAGGCGCGCCAACATAAGTTTGTCTTGCGGCCCAACGCTTGCGAGCTGCTGCTGATCCGCCACGGCGAGACTCAGGCGGCGGTGCGCGGTGAGATGTTTCCCATGATTGACGGTCAGGGTGATCCAGCGCTGCGCCCCGAAGGTGAGGCGCAGGCGCGCGCGGTTGCCGAGCGGCTGCGCCATGAGGCGCTGGCCGCGATTTACGTGACCACGATGCAGCGGACGCACCAGACGGCGGCGCCATTGGCCGCGGCACTCGGGCTGACGCCACGGGTCGAGGCGGATTTGCGCGAGGTGTTTCTGGGCGACTGGGACGGCGGCGAGTTCCGTTTTCGCGCAGCCGAGAATGACCCCGCGTTCTTGCGCGCGCGGGAAAAGGAGTGTTGGGGCGAGTTGCCCAATGCGGAAACGTTTTCTGCGTTGCAAGCCCGCGTGGTACGAGGCTTGGAGCGGATTGCGGCGGCTCATGCAGGCGAGAGCGTTGCCGTGGTTGTACATGGCGGCGTAGTCGGTGCGGCGCTGGCCTATGTCGCGGGGTCGCGCAATTTCGGATTCAATGGTGCTGACAACGGCTCCATCAGCCGCATTGTAATGGGCCCCGAAGGCAACATCCTGCGCGGGTTCAACGATGTGGCGCACCTGTAAGGCGCGCCACCTGGTCTTATGTCCAGAGCCGTTCACGGTCTTTAATCGACGTCCAGAACGACTTTGCCCTGTACCTTGCGGTCCATCATGAGGTTCAGCGCATCGGCTGCTTTCTCCAGCGGGAAGCGTGCGGAGATGCGCGGCTTGATCTGGCCATCGGCATACATGCGGAACAGATCGGCCATGTTCTCGGCGTGCTTGGCCGGCTCTGCCACCGTGTGCGCGCCCCAAAAGACGCCAACGATTTGGCAGCCTTTGAGCAGCGTCAGGTTGAGCGGAATTTTCGGGATGCCCGCGGGAAAGCCCACGACGAGGAAACGCCCGTTCCACGCCAGTGCGCGTATAGCTGGCTCGGCGTAGGCACCGCCTACAGCATCATAGACCACATCTACACCGCCGCCGCCCGACAGCTTCTTGATTTCGGCGCTAAACGCTTTTTGGGCATCGCGGTCGTCCATATCGCGGGTGTAAATAATCGTCTCGTCCGCACCCAGATCGCGGCAGAACTGCGCCTTTTCCTCGGAGCTGACGGCAGCGATCACGCGTGCGCCAGCGGCCTTGCCCAGCTCGATCGCGGCAGCACCTACACCACCTGCTGCACCAAGGATGAGCAGCGATTCGCCCGCCTTGATTTCCGCACGGTTCTTGAGCGCGTGATGCGAGGTACCGTAGGTCAGCACCAAACATGACGCTTCGTCATATGGCATCGCGTCAGGGATCTTCATCACGCGGCCTGCGTCGATACACAGATGAGTCGCAAAGCCGCCAAAACCTGTCATGGCCAATACACGGTCGCCCACGGAAAGGCCTGTTACACCTTCGCCGAGTGTCTCGATCTCACCCGCAATTTCACCACCCGGCGCAAAGGGGCGCGGTGGCTTCATTTGGTACATGTCCCTTATAATCAAGGTATCGGGGAAGTTTAGCCCAGCTGCGCGCACGCGGATGCGGACTTGGCCCTTGGTGGGCTCAGGCGCGTCCATATCGGTCAACTTGAGGGTTTCCGGGCCGCCGGGCTCATGGCTCAACATCGCTTTCATCGTGGCATCTCCTGTGTATGATTTGGCGTGTAATGGGCCAGTGCAACTCGGTCTTGTCAATCGAATTTCGAAATGCAATTCTGCTGTGCGGAATGGTGGCCCGCAAGAGGCGCCGCGCGATAAACGGGAGGAATATGAATGTCGGATGGCCAAACAGATGCCGATTTTCGCGCGGGCTTGCGCGACTGGTTAGAGGCAAATTGCCCTGAGCAAATGCGCGACAGCGGTACCAGCGAGAGTGCGATTTGCTGGGGCGGCAAGAACTGGGAGTTTTCCTCACCCGAGCAGAAGCTATGGCTCGAGCGGTGCGCGGCCAAAGGGTATACCGTGCCGACGTGGCCTGTTGAATATGGCGGCGCGGGAATGACCCGTGATCAGGAAAAAGTCTTCCATGAGGAGATGAACCGCATCAACGCGCGCAGCCCGCTGCAAAGCTTTGGTATCTGGATGCTGGGGCCTGCGCTTTTGCACTTTGGCAGCCATGAGCAGAAGCTTGAATACTTGCCTCCTATTGCACGCGGCGAAGTGCGCTGGTGTCAGGGATACAGTGAGCCAGGCGCGGGGTCGGACCTCGCGAATGTGCAGACTTACGGCGAGGATAAGGGTGATCACTGGCTGGTGAATGGTCAGAAGATATGGACCTCCTACGCCGACAAAGCCGACCAGATTTTCGCGCTTGTGCGCACGGACCGTGACGCGAAGAAGCACCTCGGCATTTCTTTCCTTCTTATCGATATGGAAGATGCCGGCGTAGAGACACGGCCCATCAAGATGATCAGTGGCATTTCGCCCTTCTGCGAGACGTTCTTTACCGATGTAAAAGTACCAAAGGACCGTATCGTCGGTACACCGAACCGCGGCTGGGATGTGGCCAAATATCTGCTGACGCATGAGAGGGAGATGATCTCTGGCTCGGGCGCTCTCGAGAGCGGCGGGCGTGCTTTGGGTGCGGTTCTGACCGACACGCTTGAGCAACTGGACGCGACTCTCAAGGCCGATGCGATGCGCTGTGAAATCGACGCGCTTGCCATGGGCCTGACGCTGGAGCGGTATAAGGATCAGGCCGAGGCAGGGCAGGGTGCTGGTGATGCTTCTGCCATGCTCAAATACATGGGGACCGAGCTGAACAAGCAGCGCCATGAATTGATGATGAGTGCGGGCGGCTCTGCGGCGCTCGAGTGGGATGGCGATGTGGGTAACCGTGCAGGCGACTGGCTGCGCACCAAAGCGAACAGTATTGAGGGGGGCACATCAGAAGTGATGTTGTCGATTGTTTCACGCCGTGTATTGGGGTTGCCAGCATGAGTAAACTTGTGATGACCGAAGAAGAGACGATGCTTGCCGATATGGCGCGTGGGTTTCTGGATGGCGCGGCTCCTGTGAGTGCGTTCCGCAAAATGCGTGACGAAGGGCTGACCCACGATGCGGCGCTTTGGAAAGAGATGGCCGAGATGGGCTGGGCTGGTGTTTTGGTGCCAGAAGAGGCTGGCGGCTCCGACATGGGATATGCCGCCGCTAATGTGATCGCGCGCGAGATGGGCAAGACGCTGGCCGTCTCTCCGTTTCTGAGCACGGCGGTGATGGCCGCTACCGCGCTGCGGCAGGTGAGCGATGCGCGCGCTAATGCGGCGCTGGCCAAGATTGCAAGCGGTGACGTAACCTATGCTTTGGCCGTGGATGAGGGGATCAAGCACGACCCTGACGCTACCGCGATGGAAGCACGCGCTGACGGCAATGGGTTTCGTCTGACGGGCAAGAAGACATTTGTTGTCGACGGGGCCATGGCGGATCGCCTGCTGGTGCTGGCCAAGACGGCCGACGGCCTGACCCTGTTTGATATTCCGGCTGACCGTGCAGGCATCACGCGGACTCAGTCCAACATGATTGACGCGCGCGATGCGGCCAAGATCGATTTCGCAGACGTCGAGGCAACGGGCGAGGATGTGCTTGGACAGGTGGACAACGCCATGACCGTGCTGCGCCCTGCGTTGCGGGCTGGTCAGGCGGCATTGGCTGCGGAAATGGCAGGCCTCTCGGCGGGAGCGTTCGATATGACTGTCGGCTATCTCAAAGAGCGCAAGCAGTTCGGCACCGAGATCGGTCGCTTCCAAGCCCTGCAGCACCGCGCTGCCCATCTGTGGTGCGAGACGGAGTTGACGGCGAGCGCGATCCTCAATGCAGGCCGCATGATGGATAGCGATCCCGAGAATGCCGAGCTTGCTGTTTCCCTTGCCAAGGCCAAGGCGACCGCCACTGCAACGCTTGCCGTTCAGGAAGGCGTGCAAATGCACGGCGGCATCGGCATGACAGACGCCTATGATATGGGCTTTTATATGAAACGCGCGCGGGTCGGCGCGGAATGGCTGGGCGACTACAGCTACCACGCGGAAAAAGTTGCCGCATCGAGAGGGTTCTGAGCATGGATATTCAAACGCTGTTTGGTCTGGACGGAAAGGTTGCGCTGGTCACTGGCGGGGCAACGGGCATCGGACGCATGGCCGCCGAAAGCTTGATGCGCGCAGGTGCCACAGTGCTGATCGCAAGCCGCAAAGGCGATGCTTGCGAAGCCGTGGCAAAAGAGCTCAATGCGCTGGGAGCATCCGGCAAGGTTGTTGGGTTCGCAGGAGATGTCGGCACGGAGGAAGGCGTCGATGCGCTGGTGGCTGCGGTGAAGTCGCATACGGACAAGCTCGATATCCTAATGAACAACGCAGGCATCACATGGGGCGCGCCGATGGGTGAATTCCCGTTCAAGGCCTGGTCCAAAGTCATGGATGTAAACGTTGCAGGCATGTTTGACCTGACGCAAAAGCTGCTCCCGATGCTGCGTGCGAGCGGCAGTGTTGATGACCCCGCGCGGGTGATCAACGTAGGCTCGGTCATGGGCGAGCGGGAGATGGGCGATGGTGCCTACAGCTATTCCATGTCCAAGGCCGCAGTGCACCATATGACCAAGATACTGGGTAAAGAGCTGGCGGGGGACGCGATCACAGTTAACGCGCTGGCCCCTGGCCCGTTTGTGAGCCGCATGACAGCATTCGCAACCCATGATGAGGACATGCGCAGCAAGGTGGGCGATGATGTGCCGCTCAAACGTGTGGGTCGTGACGAGGATATTGGCGGCTGCATGTTATTCCTGTGCGGGCGCGGTGGTGCATATATCACAGGCGCTGTGATCCCTGTGTCAGGTGGTATCAATGTGATGTCTGGCCCAAATATCTTTGAACAGGCACTTCACTGATGGCGATTTCGTTCAAAGACCGCGTGGCGATCGTTACGGGCGCAGGTGTTGGCCTTGGTCGGTGCCATGCCCTCGGATTGGCTGCACGCGGTGCCAAGGTCGTGGTCAATGATCTGGGCGTCTCCCGTGATGGTACGGGCCAATCCTCGGAGGCTGCGCTGAGCGTCGTTGAAGAGATCAAGGCTATGGGTGGCGAAGCCATGGCCCACGGTGCCGATGTCAGTGATGAGGATGCGGTCAAGGATATGGTCGCTCAGGCGATGGACGCATGGGGACGTATCGATATTTGCGTCAACAACGCAGGCATCCTGATGGACAAGACATTTGCCAAGATGGAGATGTCTGCCTTCCGCAAAGTCGTCGATGTGCACCTGATCGGCACGGCCAATGTGGCACATGCCTGTTGGCCGATTATGCGGGAGCAGAAGTATGGGCGTATTGCGCTTACCACTTCAGCCTCGGGGATGTATGGCAACTTCGGACAGTCCAACTATGGTGCGGCGAAGGCTGCTATGCTGGGGCTGATGAATGTCCTGCATATGGAAGGGGCGCGCGACAACATCCGCGTCAATACGCTGGCCCCGACGGCTGCCACGCGCATGACCGCTGATCTGCTGCCTGCCGAGGCACAAGAGCTACTCGCCCCCGAAACGATCACCCCAGGCCTGCTCTATCTGGTGAGTGAAGATGCGCCGTCTCAAGTGATGCTCGGCGCAGGTGCAGGCAGCTTTGCGGAGACGCGGATCTATGAGACCCAAGGCATTACGCTAATGGGTGACGACAACACACCCGAGACCGTGGCCGCCCGCTTTGCGGAAATCCGCGACGAGACGAACCAACAACAACTGGGCGATGCTTTCGGCCAGACCAAGAAATACGCCCTCAATGCAGCAAAGGCCAAAGGCCTGAAGCTCGACTGGTAAACTAGGAGAAAGACTATGCGCGACGCAGTAATCGTATCCACGGCACGTACCCCGATTGGCAAAGCCTATCGCGGTGCCTTTAACAACACGACACCCCAAGCGCTTAGCGCCCATGCGATCGAGCATGCGGTCAAGCGTGCAGGCGTTGACCCTTCCGAGATCTCCGATGTGGTCTGGGGCTCCGCGCTCCAGCAGGGCCATTCAGGCGGCAACATCGCGCGTCAGGCGGCGATCCGTGCAGGTTTGCCCGTAACGGTGGCTGGTATGTCGCTCGACCGTCAGTGCGCCAGCGGCATGATGGCAATTGCTACGGCGGCCAAACAGGTTGTGATGGATGGCATGGATGTCGTCATCGGCGGTGGCTCTGAGAGCATCTCGATGGTGCAAACGCCCGAGATGCGCGTCAAGGGCGACCCTTGGCTCAAGGAAAACAAGCCCGAGATCTATATGTCGATGCTGGAAACAGCCGAGACTGTTGCCGCGCGTTACAACGTCAGCCGCGAACGTCAGGACGCCTACGCTGCCGAGAGCCAGAAGCGTACCCATGAGGCGCAGGAGGCAGGCAAGCTCGACGATGAAGTCGTGGCCATGACGACGAAGATGATGGTCCAGAACAAAGAGACTAAAGAGATCACCGAACATGAGGTGACCCTCAGCAAGGACGAAGGCAACCGCCCCTCGACGACTGAAGAAAGCCTCGCGGGCCTCCAGCCTGTATTCAAAGACGGCATTCACATCAAAGAGGGCAAGTTCATCACAGCGGGCAACGCGTCCCAGTTGAGCGATGGTGCATCTGCCTCCGTTGTTATGGAAGCGAAGAAGGCCGAGCAGCTCGGCCTCCAGCCGTTGGGCCGCTACGTAGGCGTGATGGCCGCAGGGCTCGAGCCCGACGAGATGGGCATCGGCCCGATCTATGCCGTGCCGAAACTGCTGGCAGCACATGGCCTCAAGATGGACGATATCGGCCTTTGGGAGCTGAACGAGGCATTCGCCGTACAGGTGATCCACTCAGCGGACGTGCTGGGCATTCCCTACGAGAACCTCAATGTGAATGGTGGAGCCATTTCCATCGGCCACCCTTACGGCATGTCAGGTGCGCGCATGGTCGGTCACGCACTGATCGAGGGCAAGCGCCGCGGTGTAAAATACGTTGTCTGCACAATGTGCGTCGGCGGCGGCATGGGTGCAGCGGGCTTGTTTGAAGTTCTCTGATCCTTGCGATTTGCAAACAAACGGGGCGGGTTTACCCGCCCCCTCACGATCAACATGACATCTGGAGGCTCCATGGCCCGTTCCGACTCTCATTTGCCAAAAGCGCTGCAAGGGCTGCGCATCCCTCTGATCGCATCGCCTCTGTTCATCATCTCGGTACCCAAGCTGGTGATTGCGCAATGCAAGGCGGGCATCGTCGGATCCTTCCCCGCACTCAACGCACGTGAAGCCGAGGGCGAGCCACCGCTGCTCGATGCATGGCTGACAGAGATCAAGGAAGAGCTGGACCGCCATAACCAAGCGAACCCGGACACACCCGCGGCCCCCTTCGCGATCAACCAGATCGTTCACCGCTCCAACAGCCGGCTTGAGCGTGATCTGGAAATCGCCGTCAAACACGAGGTCCCGATCTGGATCACGTCGCTGGGTGCGCGTGTCGAGGTGAACGAAGCTGCGCATTCTTGCGGCGGCATCGTTCTACACGACATCATCAACAACAAATTCGCCAAGAAAGCCGTGGAAAAAGGCGCTGACGGTCTGGTTGCCGTCGCCGCAGGCGCAGGCGGCCACGCAGGCCAGCAATCGCCCTTTGCTTTGGTCAATGAAATCCGTGAGTGGTACGAGGGTCCAATTGCCCTTTCAGGATCGATCGCTACAGGACAATCCCTGCTTGCTGCACGGGCAATGGGCGCAGACCTTGGCTATGCAGGCTCGCCTTTTATTGCCACGGAAGAAGCAAACGCGGACCAAGCCTACAAGGATATGATCGTCGATTCTGGAGCGGATGACATCGTTTATTCGTCACTCTTCACAGGCGTTTGGGGCAACTACCTCAAAGGATCGGTGAAGAACGCAGGTATGGACCCGGATAACCTGCCCACCGCCGATGCCTCCTCAATGAACTTCGGCGCCGACCGCGAAAAGCCAAAAGCATGGAAAACCATCTGGGGATCGGGTCAGGGGATTGGCGCTGTCAAATCCGTAGGCCCCGCTGGAGCAATTGTGGACCGCATGGCAGACGAATACTTCGCCGCAGGCAAAAAACTGGCTGCAGAGTTCTCTTGATGCACCACCGCCTTCCCCTCATCCCACCCTATCCAGCAGGCGCGCGGGTAGTCGATGGCTGAACTGCTTGTCATAAGGCATGGTCAAGCCTCGTTTGGCGCGCAGAATTATGATGTGCTGTCCGATTTGGGACGTGCACAGGCCCGCGCAACAGGAGACTGGTTGCGCCGTATGAATTGGGTGCCTGACCGTGTTGTGACAGGCACCCTCAACCGGCAGATTGATACAGGCGTTGAAATGGGTTTTGACACCGCTCCAGAGCGGCATGCAGGGCTAAATGAGTATGACTTCGGCGATTTGCTGGATGCCCGCTTCAAAGGCGACATTCCAGACATGGTAAAAGGCGATCGCAAGGTGCATTTCCGCACCCTGCGTGAAACAGTCTTTGCATGGCAGAAGGACGAGATCGAGAACCCCTCCGAGACCTGGGCGCAATTTGTGGCCCGTGTAGAGGAGGCGCGTAGCTTTGCGGTGGATACGCAGGCCAAGCGCGTTCTGGTTGTCAGTTCTGGCGGCGTGATTGGCCAGATGGTAGCTGCGTCGCTTCAGGCACCCGCCGCGCACATGATGAACCTCAATTTACAGATCAAAAATGCGGCCATGACGCGCTTTATGTTTTCGGGTAGCTTGTTTTCGTTGAACGAGTTTAATGCCACGCCGCACTACGCCACCCCCGAGGGCATTCAATTAATGAGCTATAGTTAGGGACACGATATGACAGACACCCAAACCCTAAACGAGCAGGCGGTGCACGCCTATCTGAGCGAGAACCTTGAGGGGTTTGAAGGGCCGATGGAGGTCACAAAGTTTCAGGGTGGTCAGTCTAACCCTACTTTCCAACTCAAAACGCCCAAGCACTCGTACGTCCTGCGGCGCAAACCACCCGGGGTGCTTCTCAAGTCCGCCCATGCCGTTGACCGTGAATTCCGCGTGCAAAAAGCGCTGCAAGGCTCGGATGTGCCCGTCTCGAAGATGCATCTGTTGTGCGAGGATGACAGTGTCATAGGCTCGATGTTCTATATCATGGATCATGTGGCGGGGCGCAATTTCAACGAACCTGCGATGCCCGATGTCAGCGCTGCCGACCGTGGCAAGATCACCTCAGAGATGAACCGCGTTCTGGCGGCACTTCACATGGTTGACATCAATGCTGTCGGCCTCAGCGATTACGGGCCAGAGGGCAATTACTTCGAGCGGCAGGTCGGGCGCTGGTCCAAACAGTACCGCGCCTCGGAAACGGACAAGATACCCGCGATGGACCAGCTCATGGATGCACTTGTCGGAGAGCGCCCCGAGGATGATGGTCAGCGCACGTTGGTGCACGGGGACTACCGTCTGGATAATATGATCTTTGACGCTACCACCACCGACTGCCGCGCCGTTCTGGATTGGGAGCTGTCTACGATAGGCCATCCTTTTGCGGATCTGGCGGCAGTGATCATGCAGTGGCAATTGCCTGCAGGTAGCGAAGGGCGCGGAATGGGCGGGCTTGATCGTGCCGCCCTTGGCCTTCCGTCGGATGAGGAGTTTATCGCTGAATACTGCGCGCGCCGTGGCCTCAAGGGTATCGACAATTTTGGCTATTACCTCGGATTTACGTTCTTCCGCATGGCCGCAATCATCCAGGGTGTGCTCAAACGCGCGCTGGACGGAAATGCCTCCAACCCCGAGCGGGCGATGAAGGTCGGCGCGTTTGTCCCCGTCTTTGCACAGCACGGGCTTGATGCCCTCAAGCGGGGTTGAATAATGGATGGTCTTGATTCTGACCTCGACGGCAAGGACCGTAACTTTGTCACCGCTCTCGCGCGCGGTCTGGAAATTTTGCGGTGCTTTCGCCGTGATGACTTGACGCTGACCAACAGCGATTTTTCCGAGCGTACTGGCCTGCCAAAGGCGACAATTTCGCGGCTGACCCATACCCTGTGCGAGTTGGATTATCTGGTCGCCGACACCCGCGTGGGCACCTACCGCCTCAGCGCGGGCGTGCTGCGTTTGGGCTTTAGCCGCCTTGCTGCGATGGACATGCGCGACCGCGCCAAACACGAGATGCACGGACTGCGTACGGACGGACCGAACCCGTTTCTGACCGTTGCGCTGGGCGAGCAGCATCGTACTGAAGTGATCTATCTTGCGACAGACTGTTCCAATGAAGGCGTGACGCTTTTGATGCGCGTGGGCTCCCGTCTGCCGCTGTTTCACTCCGCGATTGGCAAGGCGATCCTTGCGGTCACTCCGCAGGAGCGGGTCGAGCAGATTTTCGGATTTGCCCGTTTGGACGGTGAAGAGATCGAAGTTGAAGCCCGTGCGCAATACGAGAACGCTCTACAAGAGTATGGCGAGAAGGGCTTTTGCACAGGTTATGGCAACTGGCGTTCTGACGTGAACGGTATTGCAGTGCCGGTTCATTCGCTCAGCGACGGACGTGTTTACGGTCTTAATGTCGGAGGTCCGTCCTTTCGGGTTAAGCCCAAACAGCTCGAGACGGTCTACGCTCCGCGCCTGCTTAAAGTGGCTGAAGCGCTGAGCATCAAAGAGCGCTAGGCCTCACACTGGAATCGCTGGTTTGACGCTTAAACCTAGGCGGGTGTCCGTTCCGCACAGCGGAATCGTTATGGCACCTCATAAACCAAAGTTACCTAACGAAACTCTGAAATTTCTGCTGGCAGAATATGCCTGCACCCAGCGGTTCTCCAAACGGAGATAGGCCAGTGTTTGAAGAAAGCACGTCCAGTCTCAAAGTTTTATTTAATTGAATTCAATGACTTGCATTCAAGCGGCAACGAGTAAGTGCAATCGCGTCACCTATGATTTCCCGATGTGGTCATAATGCCTTTGAAAAAAACTAGGGTTTGATCCGCATTAGAGCGCTTGACTTAATATGACGGTGTGCAAGTCTCTTGGTATAGCCCATCTGATAATGATCGCAAAACGCGGCGGGCTGTCCTAGGGAGGAACAACATGAAGAATATTACAAAAATCGGTGCGGTCTCCGCGCTGTCACTTATCATCGGTGCAAGCGCTGCCTTTGCCGAGACGATCAAAGTTGCATTTATTGATCCGCTGTCTGGCCCCTTTGCCAGCACAGGAACAAACGGTCTGCACCAGTTTGAATTCGCTGCCGATTATATGGTCAACCAGAACGGCGGCCTGTTGGGCGGTACGCAGATGGAAGTGGTCGGATTTGACAACAAAATCAGCCCCAAAGAGTCGCTGATCCAGTTGCAGGTCGCGATTGACCAAGGCATCCGTTATATCGTTCAGGGTAACTCATCCGGTGTGGCCAACGCGCTGACCGAAGCGGTAGACAAGCATAACCGCCGCAACCCCGACAGCCGCGTGCTGTTTCTGAACTATGCGGCTGTTGATCCTGCTTTGACCAACGACAAGTGTAACTTCTGGCACTTCCGCTTTGACGCGCATGCGGACATGAAAATGGACGCCGTCACCGACAGCATCACGTCTGATAGCTCCATCGACAAAGTATATGTGATCGGTCAGGACTATTCCTTCGGTAAGGCGGTTTCTGCGGCGGCCAACAAGTTCCTTGGCGAGAAGAGCGACACGATCGAGATCGTCGGTGACGAGCTGCACCCGATTGGCAAAGTAAAAGATTTCACACCCTATTCGCGCAAGATCGTTGCATCCGGTGCGAACGCGGTAATCACAGGTAACTGGGGCGCGGATATGCTCGGCCTTGGTAAATCCATTGTCGAGAACGGCTACTCTGGTCCGATCTACACATACTATGCTGCGGGTTCTGGCATCACGGCCGCCTTCGGTGAGACAGGTAAAGGTGCGATCCGTCTGGTTGGCGAAGGTCAGGTGAACCCGCCCCCGAGCGATGAAGCCGCTGCCTACTACACTGCGTTCAAGGAAAAGTATCCTGACGGTAACGTAGACCAGACACGTATCTCCAACACGATTGGCATGCTGGCCAAGGCGATTGAAGAAGCAGGGACAGCGGATGACGTCGTTGCGGTCGCGAACGCGCTCGCAGGTATGGAGTATGACACGATCTGGGGTGGCAAGGTCATGATGCGCGAAAGCGATCACCAGGCCATTCAGGATCTGCACATCTTCGAGCACACCAATGAGGGCATCGACTTCCCTTATGACAACTCCGAATACGGTGTGCGCGTGATCAAGACGATCCCGATGGCATCTGCCGATATCGAGACAACATGTGAGATGAAAGCGCCTTCCTAAGGCTCTGACATCCTGCCCGCCTTCCGCAAGTCGGAGGGCGGGCGTTTTTACCTTTGCATTTTATTCTACCGGAGGGGCCAATGGACCTCATTCTCGTCAATCTGATCGACGGGCTGGTGACGGGACTGCTGTTGTTTATGCTGTCCGCCGGCCTGACCCTTATTTTCTCGATGATGGGTGTACTTAATTTTGCCCATGCCAGCTTTTACATGCTCGGCGCGTATTTCGCCTATTCCATTAGCTTGGCATTGGGGTTCTGGATGGGGCTGCTGATTGCCCCGCTGATTGTTGGCGTCGCAGGCGCCATGGTAGAGCGATACGGCCTGCGTCGCGTGCACCAATACGGTCACGTGCCCGAACTCATATTCACATTCGGACTGGCGTTGCTGATTGAGGAATTGGTTCAGTTCATCTGGGGCAAGAACCAGATGCCTTATGATGTGCCTGACATTCTCAACTTCACTGCCTTTGCCATCTCCGGCAACTCCATCCCCGCATACAAGATTTTCATGATCTTCATCTCTGTGGGTATTTTCATCGGCCTTCTCTACGTCCTCACTAAGACCCGCGTCGGCATGATTATTCAGGCCGCCCTTAGCTATCCGCGCACGGTGGAGGCGCTGGGCCACAATGTACCGCTTATCTTTATGGGTGTGTTCGGTGTGGGTACGGCCCTCGCAGGGGTTGCCGGCGTGATCGCGGGACCAGTGCTGGGCACCTTCCCTGGCATGGCCTTTGTCCTTGGATCGATTGTTTTTGTCACGATCGTGATCGGCGGGCTTGGCTCTCTCTGGGGGGCGCTGGTGGCATCGCTATTGATCGGTTGGATCACGACATTCGCCAAGTCCTATAACATCGAGATGGAGAGCATCCTCAATGGGATCGGCATCGCCACGCCCGAGAACATGGACGACAATATGTTCCGTGACTTCTGGAGCCTGACCTCACCGCAGATTGCCGACATTCTCCCCTACATCCTGATGGTGCTGATCCTTATCTTCCGCCCCGCAGGACTTTTCGGAAAGCGCACACAATGAACGAGCAGCTTAAAACCGACCCGACAAAGCCCGCGCAGCGTATGCGTGCAGGCGGCATGACCCTCTCATTGGCGCCGTGGATCATTGCAGCCGTCGCGATGATGGCATTGCCGATGATCTTCACCAACAACTCGGCGCTGACGATCATGAACCAGATGTCGATCACGATCATCTTTGCGCTGGCTTACAATATGTTGCTGGGCCAAGGCGGCATGCTCAGCTTTGGCCATGCGGTTTATGCGGGTGTTGGCGGGTTCTTCTGCATGCACCTGATGAACATGTCCGATTTTTTCGCTACCATCCCGCTGCCGATCTTGCCGCTGTTTGGCGGTCTGTTCGGCATGGGTCTGGCGCTGATTGTGGGATCTTTCTCCACCCGATCCGCTGGCACGGTCTTTGCGATGATCTCGCTTGGCGTGGGTGAGTTGATTGCCGCCAGTTCTGTTATCGTCGTGGCCTTCTTTGGCGGCGAAGAAGGCATCAGCGGGGACCGCACCTATGCGCAGCCGTTTTTTGGCGTCGAGTTCCTCCAGCAGATCGAGGTCTATTACCTTACCGCCGCGTGGGTCATTATCTCTGCAGCATTGATGTATCTGTGGAGCCGTACACCCGTAGGCCGCATGGCCAACGCCGTGCGCGACAACCCCGAGCGGGCCGAATTCCTTGGCTATTCCGCGCGCTGGGTCCGCTATTACAGCTTCGTCGCTTCGGGCTTCTTCGCCGGCGTCTCTGGTGGGCTATTCGCGATCAACTATGAAATCCTCACCGAGGAAAACCTCAACGCGGCCTCCTCTGGCATCATCCTTTTGGTCACGTTCCTCGGGGGGGTTGGGTTCTTCTTCGGACCGATCATTGGCGCGGTAGTCTTCACGCTGGTTCAAACCGTACTGAGCCTTCAAACAGAGCTTTGGGCGTTCTACGCGGGCTGCCTGTTTGTCGCGACGGTCATGTTTTTCCCGGGCGGTTTGGCGGGGCTCATTATGATGCATGTGCCTGCGGTCAAGCTCGGCAAATGGAAGCTGCTGATCATGCCCTACATCAAAACGCTCATTCCTGCGGCCATCGGCATTCTGGGACTTTGCGCTTTGGTGGAAATGACGTTCCACTACCGTCACGGAGCCACAGGCGACAATGAGATGACCCTGTTCTGGACCACATTTGACAGCCACACACTTATGCCATGGCTCATCGCCGCAGCGGTCACCGTCATCGGTATCGGTATTGCAAGGATGACAGCCCCCTCGCTCAAGGAAGCGTGGGACGAGGCCAACACAATGGGAGGCGCATCATGAGCGTACCTGCACTCGAACTCAGCGGCCTCAAGAAGAGCTTTGGCAAGGCCGAGATCATCCGCGGTATTGATCTCGATATCGGAAAGGCCGAGCGGCACGCGATCATCGGACCAAATGGCGCGGGGAAATCCACGCTGTTCAATCTGATCACCGCGCGCTTTGCGCCGACGGCTGGCACTGTGAAACTTCACGGCGAAAACCTTGCTGGGCTGGAGCCGTTCCAGATCAACCGCAAAGGGCTCAGCCGCTCTTTCCAGATCACCAACATCTTTCCCAAGATGAGCGTGTTCGAGAATGTGCGCTGTGCGCTTCTTTGGGCGCAGGGGTACAAATACAGTTTCTGGAACCTCGTGAGCCGCCAGCGTGCGCTGACCGAAGGGGCGGACGCGATCTTGGAAGAGATCAACCTCTCCGCCCGCCGAGATATACCCGCAGGCATGCTCAGTTATGCCGAGCAGCGTGCTCTCGAGATCGGGATCACAATCGCGGGCGGCGCCAATGTCATCATGCTGGACGAGCCGACAGCGGGCATGTCCAACACCGAAACCGACTATATCATGGACCTGATTATGCGCGTGACCGAGGGCAAAACCCTGATCATGGTGGAGCATGACATGGGCGTCGTCTTTGGTCTGGCCGACCGCATCTCGGTGCTGGTCTATGGCGAGATCATCGCGACCGACACGCCCGAACGCGTGCGCGCTGATCCGAAAGTACAAGAAGCCTATCTGGGCGCTGCATTGGAGGCAGAACATTGATCGAAGTCACCGACATGCATGCCTATTACGGCAAATCCCACATCCTTCAGGGTGTGACCCTCAATGTGCAGGAGGGCGAGATTGTTGCCCTTTTGGGCCGCAACGGTGTAGGCCGCTCGACCACCTGCAAGGCAATTATGGGCGAGGTCGAGCCTAAGGGCTCGGTCAAATTCCGCGGACAGGAAATAGCGGGTAAGAAGGCCTACGAGGTCGCCAATATGGGGATCGGCTATGTCCCCGAGAACCGCGATATCTTTCCCGGACTCACCACGCGCCAGAACCTGACGCTGGGCCTCAAGCCTGGTCAGAAAGATGGCGCAGGTCGCTGGTCGATGCAGATGATGTTCGACATGTTCGAGAACCTTGACCGCCGCGCGGACGTGGAAGCCTCGGTACTGTCGGGCGGGGAGCAGCAGATGCTTACCATGTGCCGTACGCTGATGGGTGACCCTGATTTTGTGATGATCGACGAGCCGACAGAAGGCCTCAGCCCGCAGATGGTGCAAAAGGTCGCCGAGGTCCTCAAGGCGATTGCCGAGAAGGGCATCTCGACTCTGCTGGTTGAGCAAAAGCTGAGCATTGCGATGGATATTGCCGATCGAGTGTACGTGATGGGCCATGGACAGGTCGTGTTCGAGGGCACGCCAGCCGAGTTGAAGGCGCGTGAGGATGTTCGCAAGGAGTGGCTGGAGGTCTAATGTCCGCCTTTGACGCCACCCGCCTGAACCGCATCGGCGACTGGATGCAGACTTACGTCGATGCGCGCAAGTTTGCGGGATGCTCCGTACTGCTCGCCCATCAAGGGCGTGAGGTCTTTTATCACGATTGCGGTCTGCGCGACACGAAGACGGGTGCGCCATGGCAGCGCGATACGGTGGCGCGCATCTACTCGATGACCAAACCCGTGACGTCAGTGGCGCTGATGATGCTGGCTGAACGTGGGCTCTTTCACCTTGATGCACCGCTGTCGGATTTTATTCCTGCCTTTGCGGATATGACGTGTTTGAGCGAAGGGGCCACCCGTATCGATCAAACCGAACCCTGTGCGGTTCCGACCCTGCACCAGTTGCTCACCCATACCTCGGGCCTCAGCTATGGCTTTAACCCGGGAGTGCTGGGGGCCGAGATGGCCGCACAACATATCGAATTCCGCGGCACAAAACTGACGCTGGCGCAAATGTGCGACAAGCTGGCCGCGCTGCCGCTGGCTTTTGCACCCGGATCGCGGTGGGAGTACTCTGTCTCAATCGATGTGCTGGGCCGCGTGATCGAGGTGGTTACAGGCAAGACGCTCGAGCAATTTTTCATCGAGGAAATCTTCGATCCGCTTGGCATGCACGAGACGCGATTTGTCGTGCCCGAGCATGCGCAGGATCGCTTTTCTGCATGTTATACGCCACAAGCTGGCGATGCATTTTCTGTAGGCAAGGTCGATAGCGGCGCGGAGACCCTCCGTCCTCTGGATGGCGCAGACAAATCACCATTCTTGCGGGATCAAATCCAATCAGGTGGTGGGGGTCTTGTCGGCACTATCGATGATTACCTCAAATTTACCGAAATGATGCGCACGGGCGGTGCAGGCCTTATTGGTCCAAAAACACTCGAGTTTATGATGCGCAACCATCTGGGCCGCGACATTGCCTCGATGGGACCCACCAGCTTTGCCGAGCAACCGATGGAGGGGATGGGCTTTGGCCTCGGCGGTGCCGTCCTGCTTGATCCGGGTCGCGCGCGTGCACCGGGCAGCGTGGGGGACTTCAGTTGGGGCGGCATGGCGTCGACTGCGTTCTGGATCGACCCTGTGCAAGAGCTGTCGTGCATCTTCTTCACCCAGCTCATCCCCAGCAGCGCCTATCCAGCGCGCCCCCAACTCAAGGCGCTGGTACATGGTGCCATGACATGAGCCGCGTGCTCTGGACGCCTACCTCCGAGCGCGCTGAAGCCTCTACCATGGCGGCATTCGAGAGGTATCTGGCTGAGACGCGAGATCTGAAATTCGACGACTACAACCAGATGTGGGAGTGGAGCGTTACCGACCTCGACGCTTTTTGGGCGGCGATCTGGGACTTCTTCAACATCCGCGCCAGCGTCCCTTATGAGCAGATCCTCGCAACCCGCACCATGCCCGGGGCAAAGTGGTGCCCGGGTGCGATGCTCAACTATGCCGACAATATCCTGTACCACGCCGAGACACGCCCGAACGATCCTGCGCTCATCAGCTATTCGGAAACTTCAGGCCGCAAAGAGCTTTCATGGCATGACCTGCGCGCTCAAGTCGCCTCTGTCGCGCATCACCTCAAAGGGATGGGCGTCACAAAAGGCGACCGTGTTGTGGCCGTGCTGCCCAATACCGAAGCGGCCCTGATTGCATTCCTCGCCACTGCCAGCCTCGGGGCGGCATGGTCGCTATGTGCGCCTGACATGGGGCATGTGGCGATTTTGGATCGCTTCAAGCAGATAGCGCCAAAGGTGTTTATTTCCCAAGACGGCTACACCCATATGGGTAAGACGGTAGATCGGCGTGACGTGCTTGCCCAGATCACAGGGCAGCTTCCGAGTGTGGCGCAATTCGTGACGCTGCCAATTGTCGGTGATCTGCCCGCTGGTCACGTAGCATGGGACAGTTTGCTGCACGAAGATGTTGCATTCGCCTCGACACAAGTGCCTTTCGATCAACCGCTCTGGATCGTCTATTCTTCCGGTACGACAGGAAACCCTAAACCTATCGTGCACGGGCATGGGGGCATTGTACTTGAGGCCGCAAAGCAGTCTCTGCACCATGATCTGACGCATAGGGACCGCTTTTGCTGGCTTACCTCTTCAGGGTGGATCATGTGGAATGCGCAATGGATGGCTTTGGGGCAGGGGGCGACCGTTTGCCTCTATGACGGCGCGCCGAACCATCCCGATATGCTCGCGCTCTGGCGTTTTGCAGCGGAGGAAAAGCTAACCTATCTCGGCGCCGGTGCAGCCTTTTTCGCGGGGTGCCTCAAAGCGGGTATTACCCCGCGTGAAGCCGTTGACCTTTCGCACTTGCGCTCCCTCGGATCCACAGGCTCACCCCTCAGTGCAGACGCCTACGACTGGATCTACCGTGATGTGAAAGCCGATGTCTGGCTCGCGCCTATCTCTGGCGGGACTGATCTGGCAGGTGCCTTTGTTCTTGGACACCCTGCCATGCCTGTGCGTGCGGGCGAGATGCAATGCCGTGCCCTTGGCAACGCGGTTCGCGCTTTTGATCCATTTGGCAAAGAACTTATCGGCGAAGTTGGTGAACTGGTCTGCACCGAGCCCCTTCCGTCAATGCCGCTGTTTTTCTGGGGCGACGATGATGGAAGCCGTCTCTTTGAAAGCTACTATGACACCTATACGGGCATCTGGCGGCACGGCGACTGGATCAGCATCGACGAGAGCGGCACATCTGTAATCTATGGCCGCTCAGACGCCACGATAAATCGCAAAGGCCTGCGCCTCGGCTCTGCAGAAATCTACCAAGCGGTCGAGGGTCTGGATGCTGTTCTCGACAGCCTCGTCGTCGATCTGGAGTTTTTGGGTCGTGACAGCTTCATGCCCCTCTTCGTAGTGCCAGCCCAAGGTGCCGCTGTCGACGACGCGTTGAAGGACAAGATCAACACCGCAATCCGGAACACGGTCTCCGCCCGCTTTATCCCTAACGAAATCATAGAAGTCAGCGAGATCCCTCGCACCCTTTCAGGTAAAAAGCTTGAGGTTCCGGTGAAAAAGCTGTTGTTGGGTGGGGACCCCGCATCGGTGGTGAACCGTGACAGCATGGCCAACCCCGACAGCTTTGATTTTTTCATCGCCTATGCAGCTGCACGGGCCAGCATATAGAGGCGCCTCCCGTATGAGCACCGTTGCCGATCAACTCCTTGATCTTCTCGACATAGAACAACTTGAGATCGATCTCTTTCGCGGTATGGGTAACGGAGGGGAGACAACAACGCGCATTTTCGGCGGCCATGTCATCGCCCAAGCCCTAATGGCTGCATACCGCACCGTCCCTGACCGTTTGTGCCATAGCTTGCACGCCTATTTCATTCGGCCTGGCGACCCTGAAATACCCGTGATTTATCAGGTGGACCGCGCCCGCGATGGTGGCAGTTTCACCACCCGCCGCGTCGTCGCTATCCAGCACGGCAAACAGATATTCAACCTCTCGGCTTCATTCCATATCGATGAGGAAGGCTGGGACTATCAACACGAGATGCCCGAAGTGGGCAGCCCCGAAGATTGGCCCAACCGCAATGATCTCCGCGAGTCGCACGTAGATAAGATCCCCAAGAAGTTTCACGATGACTTCCTGCGTGAGCGCCCGATTGAGCTACGCGAAGTGGCTCCACGTGACTTCTTCACCCCTGAGAAAGCATCCGACAAGAACCATCTGTGGTTCCGCATGGAGGCCGCAAAAGGGCAGGGGCCTCAGATGCAACACTGTCTGCTCGCATATGCCTCAGACATGAATTTGCTCGGTTCCTCCCTTCGCCCCCACGGCCTGACGTGGTTCCAAGGCAATGTCATGAGTGCCAGCCTCGATCATGCCATGTGGTTTCATGGTCCGATCCAGTTCAATGACTGGCATCTCTATGACCTCGATGCACCTTGGACAGGAAAAGCACGCGGCTTCAACCGCGGCTCAATCTACAGCGCGGATGGCACGCTCGTCGCCTCTGTTGCGCAGGAAGGTCTTGTGCGCCCCCTCAAAAAGAAAAAGGACTGACCCCGCGGCCAGTCCTTATCATTTTGCCTTTAAACTGGATCCCCTTGCCCCTGCGGGCCAAGTCGGGCGAGTTCATCCAAACATATAAAAGCAGAGCTTATTGCCGTCGGGATCGCGGACATAAGAACCATAAAACCGATCAGGGATGCGCTGTCCTGCTGGACCGTCACAGGTGCCGCCCAGTTCCAATGCACGGGCGTGAAGGCGGTCGGCTTCTTGTTTCTCCGCGATAGGAAAGGCGATCATTGCCCCGTTTCCCGGTGTCGGATCGCCCTTGTCATAGGGCTCGCACACGGCGAGCATCGGCTCACCCCGCTTTGTCCCAATGAAGGCGATGCGCCCCGCATCAATTACAACTTTGGCGCCCTTCTCCGCGAACAGGTCGCAATAGAATGCCTTGGCGCGCTCCATGTCGCTAACACCAATCGTAGCATAACCAATCATACTCTGCTCCTACTCGTCAAAGCTGCCAAAGCGGCGGTTAAGTTTCCTCATGCCGCCAATCCAGCGGTCATAATTGTCGGTTTTGTTGCGCATATAGGTCTCGACCTCCTTGTGGGGCAAAACCAGAAACGTCTCGTCGCGTATGGTCTGCACACAAGCCTCTGCCACTGGGGCAGGTTCCATCATCCCGTCGATGGCGGCAACGTGATCCTCATGGCCGCGCGTCATCTCGGTCCGCACCGCTTGCGGGCACAGAACCGAGACTTTGATGCCCTGATCACCATATGTGAGCGCGAGCCATTCAGCTAAACCGACAGCCGCATGTTTGGTTACACCGTAAGGTGCAGAGCCGACCTGATTAAGCAGTCCTGCTGCCGAAGAAGTGTTAAGCAAATAGCCACCCCCCCGCGCAGACATCAGCGGGACCAGATGCCGTGCGGCCCAGACGTGGGACATCACATTGATCTCCCAGATCCGCTGCCAGTCGTCATCTTCAACTTCGACACCGCCCGGGACGGAGATGCCCGCGTTGGAGCAGAACAGATCAATCGGACCTGCATCGGCCTCGACGGCATCAATCATACCAGTGATCTGATCCTTGACCGCGACATCCACCTGATAGGCTTTGCCGCCCATCATTCGCGCTGTCTCTTCGGCACCAGCCAGATCACGGTCTACGCAAGCGATATGCTTGGCACCTTCCTCGGCATAGCGCAGACACATGGCCCGCCCGATGCCCGAGGCGGCACCAGTAACGACGATAATCTTATCCTTGAGTTCCATATCTTAGGTCCACATATTGCTGCCGCCGCAGACGGTGAGCGCCTGTCCGGTCATGTATTTACTCGCATCCGATGCAAGGAAGACCGCGAGGCCAGCAAAGTCCTCTGGCTCGCCCAAACGGCGAAGTGGAATATCATTCTCGATCCGCTTGGCTACCTCTGGATTGTCCCACAGCTCGCGCGCGAATTCAGTCTTCACCAAACCCGGGCAGATCGCGTTAAAGCGCAGACCGTTCGGTCCGAACTCCTCCGCCAGATTGCGACATAGGCCAATCAGTGCCAACTTGGACATGCCGTAGGTTCCCAGCATCACCGATGGTTTGAACGCACCAATGGACGAGGTAAAGGCCATCGACCCGCTTCCCTTGGCAACCATATCGGGGGCTACCATCTGCGCGAGCCACAGGTTGCTCTTCACGTTGGCGTTCATTGTCTTGTCATAGGCATCGTCGGGGATTTCAGATGTTTTCCCGTAGTAGGGGTTCACGCCCGCATTCCCGATCACACAATCAATAGGCCCAGCCAGCTCATGCGTTTTATCGACCAGCGCCTGCAACTGCTCCTTGTAGCCGACGTTGCAGGCAACGCCGTACGCACGCCCTTTGCCAAGGGAATTGATCCCCTCGGCAGCTGCATCCAGTTGGTCCTGCTTGCGCGCCGAGATAACGACCGTCGCGCCATGCTCGGCCAAAGCGGTGGCCATGGCCAGACCCATGCCTTTGGAGGCCCCCGTCAAGAGGGCCACCTTTCCTGTCAGATCAAACAACTTGCTCATACACCGCTCCGCTGACGACCTGTTGCGATCTCGTTGCGTGCTGCATGGGTGCGAGAATTGCTTTCCTGATAATCCTTCACCTCGTTGCGCGCGATCACGTGGTGGTGCACCTCATCCGGACCATCCGCATAGCGAAGCGTACGCTGTGCGGTGTACATGCCCGACAGTGGTGACCACTGGGAGATACCCGTAGCACCATGCACCTGCATCGCTTCGTCAATGATATCGCAGACCTGCTCTGGCACTTTGGCCTTGATCATCGAGACCCAGATACGCGCCTCTTTGTTGCCCAGCACATCCATCGCTTTGGCGGCTTTGAGAACCAGCAGACGCATCGCTTCAATCTCGATCTTGGCGCGGGAGATGGTCTCCATGTTTTTACCGAGATTAATGATCTTCTTACCAAATGCTTCGCGCGACAGCCCCCGTTCGATCATCAGATCAAGCGCCTTCTCTGCGGCACCGATAGAGCGCATGCAGTGGTGGATACGGCCAGGTCCGAGGCGCACTTGGCTGATCTCGAACCCGCGACCCTCACCCCAGAGGATGTTGCTTTCGGGCACACGCACGTTGGTAAATTTGATGTGCATGTGGCCGTGTGGTGCATCATCGTGACCGAAGACGTGCATAGGCCCGACAATCTCGACGCCTGGTGTGTCGATAGGCACGAGGATCTGGGACTGCTGGCGGAAAGGCTCTGCATCGGGGGAAGTCTTGACCATGGTGATCATGATCTTGCAACGCGGATCACCTGCGCCAGAGATGTAGTATTTCTCACCGTTGATGACCCATTCGCCATTCTCGAGTACCGCAGACGTGCTGATATTTTTGGCGTCTGATGAGGCCATATCAGGCTCTGTCATAGCGAAAGCGGAACGGATTTCACCTGCGAGCAGCGGTTTGAGCCATTTCTCCTTCTGCTCGGGCGTGCCGATCCGCTCCAGCACTTCCATGTTGCCTGTATCAGGCGCGTTACAGTTCAGCGTTTCCGAGGCGAGCGGGTTTTTACCCAGCTCTGCGGCGATATAAGCATAGTCGAGGTTGCTCAGACCTTCGCCCGTTTCGGCATTTGGCAGAAAGAAGTTCCAGAGCCCCTGATCGCGGGCTTTCTGTTTGGCTTCCTCAAGCAGCTCCAGCTGACCGGGTGCATAGGACCAGCGGTCGGCACGACCCTCGCCCAAGGCGAAGAACTTGTCAGTCATCGGCTCGACGTTCTCGCGGATATGCTTGATCACGGCGGCCAGCAGTGGCTTGGCCTCCTCGGACATCGCAAGGTTGTTCATTTCCATTGGTGTATCGGACATTTTCGTCTCCCTATATTTCTTTAGCGTGGCTTACTTGTTGACCCACTGCGGTTTGCGTTTCTCGACAAAGGCGTTCACGCCCTCTTTGAAATCTTCTGTCTTACTCAAATCCGCGATCACCTCGCGGCTGAAGCTGATGCTGTCCTGCATGCCGTCACGGGCATACAAATCGTTGAGCACCCGTTTGGTTGCTTTGACCGCGGAGGGCGAAACGGTACACAACTGCTCTGCCTTCTCCATCGCACGATCCATCAATTCTGCATGCGGGTGCACTTCGTTCACACATCCCATTGCCAGCGCTTCATCAGCCATGATGGTACGACCTGTGTACATCATTTCCTGTGCGGCCAATCGGCCGATATAGCGCGAGAGCCGCTGTACGCCCGAGGCAGCAGCGAAGAAGCCGACCTTGACTTCGGGTAGCGCAAACTTCGCCTGATCGGAGGCGAGGATGATGTCACAGCTCAGCGCCGTCTCAAACCCGCCGCCCATGGCAAAGCCGTTGACGGCAGCGATGATTGGCTTCTCCAGATCAAAGCGGGAGGACAGCCCCGCAAAGCCTGTCGGTGTCATCGTCGCGCGCGAACCGCCAGCGGCTGTCGCCTTAAGGTCGTTGCCTGCGCTGAACGCTTTGTCGCCCGCACCTGTGAGAACAGCAACCCAGAGGTCCTGATCGGCGGCAAACTCGTCCCAGCACGCCGCCATCTCGTTGTGCATGTCGATGTGCACCGCGTTGTAAACGTCGGGGCGGTTCATGGTCACGACAAGGATGTGACCCTTCTTCTCGGTGGTGATGAATTCGTAGCTCATACTTTCAGGCCTCCAGTATCAATCTCGGTGAATTTGCCGCCCGTTGCCGCAAGCTTGCGCAATGTCTCGGCAGGAGCAAAGGCAGGATCCTCCGCGCCCAGCTTCTCCATACGGTCCAGCACGGCCTGCGCGCCTACCATATCGCCGTAGAACATCGGCCCGCCCTTATCCGCTGGCCAGCCATACCCGTTGAGCCACACCACATCGATGTCGGAAGGGCGCTGTGCCTTGTTTTCCTCAAGGATTTTCACCGCCTCGTTAATCATCGGATAAATGCAAATCTCGATAATTTCCTCGGCGCTCATGCTGGTCGCTTCCGCGCCTGTGACGTTCTTGATGATCCCTGCCGTCACATCTGACGGGATCGGGCGGCGGTTTTCGTCATAGTCGTAGAAGCCTGCTTGGGTTTTTTGCCCGCGACGGTCCATTTCGCACAGCATGTCGCGGATGGGGTTGTCGGTTGTGGCCCCTTTGGACCAACCGATGTCGAGACCAGCAAGATCGCTCATCTGGAACGGGCCCATCTTGAACCCGAACTGGTTGAGCGCTGCGTCCACGTCCCAAGGCATCAGCCCTTTGGCGAGCAGTTTGTTGGCCTGAATCTGGCGCATGAACAGGATGCGGTTGCCCACGAAACCGGGGCAGACACCAACCAGCGCCGCAATCTTGTTGATCTTCTGCGCCAGTGCCATTGAGGTAGCAACAACATCATCCGCTGTGTGTGCAGCGCGCACGATCTCCAAAAGCTTCATCACATTGGCAGGCGAGAAAAAGTGCAGCCCGATAACATCCTGCGGGCGGCGCGTCATCGCGGCAATCTCGTTGATGTCCAGCGCTGAGGTGTTGGTTGCGAGGATCGCACCCTCCTTGCAGACGCGGTCCAGCTCGGTGAAAATTTTGCGCTTGAGGTCCATGTCTTCGAACACGGCCTCAATGATCAGATCGCAATCGGCCAGATCGGCCAGCTCCAGACGCCCGTCAAAACGGCCCATGCGCGCTTCGACTTCTTCTTGAGGAAAGCGGCCCTTATCGGAGGAGCGTTGGTAGTTGCCGCGCACAACTTTGAGGCCACGGTCCAGCGCCTCTTGGGTCGTCTCGACGATCTTTACGTCATAGCCTGCGGTGGCGAAATTCATCGCGATGCCGCCGCCCATGGTGCCCGCACCGATAATGCCCACTGTCTTGATCTCGCGCTGGGGCGTGTTTGCATCAAGTCCGGGTACTTCCCATGCGGCTTTACCCGCTGCAGCGATGTAATCGCCTGTTTCTTCTACTGTTGGTGACATGTCGTATCCTTTTCATTTCCCAGACAGGCCGCGCGTAGGCCGCGGCGGTCAATTTTGTCAGTCGCACCGCGCATGAGCGTCGTGTGCTGTGTCCATAGATGTGTTGGCGTTTTGAATTTCGCGATGTGCCCTTCAACCGCTTTTTCCATCTGTTCTTGGCTTAGCTCGGCGCCCTCGCGCAGCTGGACGCAAGCACCAACGGTTTCACCCAGACGGTCATCAGGAACGGAAAACGCGCAGGCCTCGATCACATCAGGCAGGCGGTGCAATGCGCCTTCCACGTCCAGACAGGCGATATTCTCGCCCCCTCGGATGATGATGTTTTTCTTGCGGTCCAGAATGGTGACGTAGCCTTCGGCGTCCATCACGGCCAGATCACCCGTGCGCAGCCAGCCGTCCTGCAGTGTCTCTGCGGTCGCTTCAGGCTTGTTGAGATAACAGCGCATGTTGGCGGGGCTTTTGACGGTGATCTCACCCAGTTCCCCTAGTGGGACGTCATTGCCGCTGTCATCAAGCAAGCGCAATTCCTGCACGGGCGGGTGCAACTTTCCCGCACTCTCCGGGCGGTTCACGTAGTCATCGCCGATCATCCCGATGCCAAGGGCGTTCGTTTCTGTCATGCCCCAGCCCGTGGCGACACCTGCATTCGGGAAAGCTTCGGCAAGTTGTGCCACCTGCGCGCCCGGCCGCTTGGCCCCGCCAGACCCAAGATAGTCGAGGGTCTCAAGCCGCTCGCCCTTAGCTTTAGCCGTCTGCATCAGTTCCGCTGATTGTGTCGGTACTCCGAGGAAACGGGTGATGCGCTCTTCCTTGATCAGGCGCACCGCTTCTTCGGAATCCCATTTGCGCATCAGAGTGATCTGTGCGCCCGCAACCAGGCTGAGCAGGAACAGTGGATGGGTCGCCGTGACATGAAACAAGGGTGTAACAACCAAGGCAGAGGGGCGCGGTGGCGCTGGGGCGTCAGGTTCGGGCGGTGTGACAAGCGGTGCGATAACCGCCTGCATGAGCCAGCTGAACACCGCACTCACCGCACTGCGGTGGGTCTGTACGACACCTTTCGGATGCCCGGTGGTGCCGGAGGAATACATGACCGCAAAATCATCATCCGTATCAATCGTCACGTCCAACGGAGCGTCGGATGCGGCGGTCTGGAGTGCGGTATAGGCGTGATCCACCATGCCCTCCCCATCGCGCACGCCGACCAAGGTTAGCGATAATTCATTCCGCAGCGGCAGCAGCCGTTCAATGCGTGGACCATCAGCAAAGACCAGCTTTGCCTCACTGTCGCGCAGCGCATAATCGAGCTCTTCTGTCGTCCACCATGCATTCACAAAAACCACCGTCGCGCCCGTGCTCGAAATTGCAAGCACGAGGGTCATCAGCTCGGGATAATTGCGCATAGCAATTGCCACACGGTCGCCCTTGCCGATGCCGAATTGTGATTTCAGGACATTGGCGGCGCGATGCACCTCTGTGCAGAACTCGCCGTAGGTCCACCGCTCGCCTTCATAAAGGACATATTCAGACGCGCCATCGTCGTGCTGTGCCATACCTGCGGCCATCATCGCGGGCACCGTAGGTGGCACATTCTGGAAGGCGGTAAAGGTCACGCCGCGGATTTCAGTCGGTGCAACAGCAAAAGTCGGGTTGGTTGCAAGCACGTGCGCAACAGCATCCTCAGGGGTCATCGCCGTCATCGCGCGCACCTGCACAGGCTGTATAGAATATCCATTGTGACCCTCCCAAGTCTGCGTGTCTTCTTCCATCCTCTGGGTGGAAAACGACTCTCGTTAAACCTAGACTAGGGGGAAACTTCCTGACTGCCAATACCGCAGGTCGGAACTTCGTTTCGCAAATGCGCATTTCGCGGTTTGGTGCGGAGCGGCGTGCTTCGTGCCGCCCCGCTGACTTGCGGGAATAAGGTGAACTAGACAGACATGCAGATGTATTTCATCTCGAGATAGTCTTCCATGCCGTGGTGGCTGCCTTCACGGCCAAGGCCAGATTGCTTGACCCCGCCGAAGGGGGCGACCTCGGTTGAAATAATGCCCGTGTTCACACCAACGATGCCGTATTCCAGCGCTTCAGCCACCTTGTAAACGCGGCTGAGGTCCTTGGCGTAGAAATAGCTCGCAAGCCCGAAGATCGTATCATTGGCCATGGCGATAACGTCATCGACGGTGTCGAACTTGAACAGCGGCGCGAGCGGGCCGAAGGTCTCTTCATGTGCGACTTTCATGTCTTGCGTCACACCAGTGATAATCGTCGGAGACATGAAGTTCCCGTCCATTGCTCTATTCTCGCCCAGCAAAACGCTGGCGCCTTTGGCCATGGCATCGTCGACATGCTGTTGCACCTTCTCGCCAGCTGCGGGAGTTATCAGTGGTCCAAGGGTTACGCCCTCTTCAAACCCGTCACCGACCTTGAGCTGCTCTACGGCTGTTTTCAGCTTGGCTGCGAAGGCGTCATAGACACCAGCCTGCACATAAATGCGGTTGGCGCACACGCAGGTCTGGCCGTTATTGCGGAACTTGCACATGATCGCGCCTTCAACGGCAGCGTCCAGATCGGCGTCATCAAACACAATGAACGGGGCATTGCCGCCCAACTCCATGGAGCATTTCATCACCTGATCCGCTGCCTGCTTCAGCAGGATGCGACCCACCGCAGTCGAGCCTGTGAATGTCAGTTTGCGCACAGTGGGGTTTTCGCAAAACTCTTTGCCCGTGGAGGAGGCATCGGATGTGGTCACGACATTGAAGACGCCTGCAGGGATGCCGGCACGTTCGGCCAACACACCTAGTGCGGTTGCCGACAGCGGCGTCAGCTCGGCGGGGCGCGCCACGAAAGAACATCCAGCGGCAAGCGCAGGTGCAGCTTTGCGGGTGATCATTGCGGTGGGGAAGTTCCAAGGCGTGATCGAGGCGGCAACTCCGATAGGTTGCTTGATCACGGTAATCCGTTTGTCGCGCTGATGTCCGGGAATTGTTTCGCCGTAAACACGCTTGGCCTGCTCGCCAAAGAATTCGATGAAGGATGCACTATAGGCGATCTCGCCCTTGGCCTCGGCCAGCGGTTTGCCCTGTTCGGCCGTGAGGATGGTGCCCAAATCATCTTGGTTTGCCATCATCAGGTCGAACCATTTGCGAAGCACGCCAGCGCGCTCCTTGCCTGTCCAGCTTGCCCATTCTTTCTGCGCGGCCTCGGCCTGTGCGATGGCACCTGCGACCTGTGCGCGGCTCAGATCGGCGACCTGTGCAATCACATCGCCGCGAGAAGGGTTCGTTACGTCGAATGTGCCTTCATCGCCATCCACCCAATCGCCGCCTACATAGGCGCGGGTTTCCAACAGGCTAGGGTCTTTGAGCATGGATTTGAGATCGGTTGTAGATGCAGCCATTACGCAGTCTCCTTGAATTCGTCTGGGAACCCAAAGCAACTCTGGTTATGATTGTCCAGATCACATTGAAAGGATCACTGCTATGACGCTGGATGACGCCTATGCGAACGGGGCATATATTGAAGGCGCCGAGAGCTTCCCGCCGCGTTGGAAAGCCGAAGCCGAAGCATTCCGCCGCGATCTTGGCGCACGTGCGCAACTTGGCGTGTCTTATGGGCCAACGGAGCGTCAGGTGATCGACTTTTTCCAGCCCGAGGGCGTTGCGCGCGGCACGATGATCTTTGTTCATGGCGGATATTGGAAAGCGTTTGATGCGCGCGTTTGGTCGCATTTGGCTGCCGGCGCACTCGCGCGGGGCTGGTCGGTAGCAATGCCAAGCTACGACCTTTGTCCTGATGTGCGCATCACGCAGATCACACGCCAGATTGCGGCGGCGGTTACGAAAGTTGCGGAGCGGTCGTTTGCCGGACCCATAGCGCTTGCGGGTCATTCGGCGGGGGGGCATCTTGTTTGCCGCATGACCGACCCGCTGATCCTGCGGTCGGATATCCGCGACCGGATCAAACAGGTCGTGCCAATCTCGCCCGTGGCCGATCTTGCGCCCCTGATTGAGACGTCGATGAACGATGTGTTGCAGATAGACGCCGCAGAAGCACAAGCCGAGAGTGCCGTGACCATGCAGCCACCACACGGCCTGGATGTAAGTATCTGGGTTGGCGCCGATGAGCGACCTGCGTTTCTGGATCAGGCAGAGCAACTGGCGCGCGCATGGGGTGCGCGGCGCGTTGTGGAAGAAGGCAAGCACCATTTTGATATCATTGATGACCTCGCTGATCCTGACAGCGCCATGATTAAAGCGCTTTTGGGCCTCAAGTGATGAGCTACATTTTGCCATCGGGCATGGCATTGATGTATAAGAAGAACATATTGAACAGAACGGGAAGAATTTGATGTCTAATCTTGATGCGCAGGTGCGAGAGTCACAAGAACAAGTCGCGCAAGCGCAGGGCAAGATTGCAGAGCTGACCAGCCGCATCGAGACAGCCCGCGCCAAGCTTGCAGCAGGCGAGGCGGCTGATATCGACATCGAGAATGCCTCGCTTGAGGATGTTCATGCCCATACGGAAGTGATGAATGCTAACATCGCCGAATTGATCATGGGGCTGGATGACGTAACGGCGGGCTTCTCTCGCGACTTTGATGACATGCGCTCCAAGACGGGTTGGGAAAGCGTTGTTGGCATCTTTTCGTCCGCCAAATCCGACAGCATGCGCCAAGAGCGTGTCCGCTCCGCCTCTATCGACGACAAGTTGCAGGATCTGATCTCCAAGTCGGATACGATCGTGCAATTGCTTGAGGGCCAGCTGGCTGTGCTGGAAGATCAACGCAGCAAGGTAGAGGTAAATCTGACCGATACGCTGACGGACCGCGAAGCGACCGTGGCCGAGCTTGAATCCCTTCGTGCCGACATCGGCAACATGGACCCCGAGATTATCAAACTCGAGAACGCCATCGCCTCCGAGACGGACGCGGCCAAACGCACGGCCCTTGAGACGCAGCTGGCCGAGGCCAATGGCCGATATAACGCGATGGTGCAGGAGGAGCAGGTCAAACTGGCCAAGTCCCAGACGCTTGAGCGCTACATCGACAAGGGCAAGACATGGGTTGATTCCTTGCAAAATCAGGCGGCCACACAGATGGTGCTGATCAACAAATTGCAGACCGATACCAAGCAGCGCGTCGTGCTTTACGATGCGCTGACCAAATCGCTCAAGACCGCGCAGCAGCAGGACGTGGCCCACCGCATCAACGAGATTGGCGTGAAAACCGATCAAGAGGCGCAATCGGCAATGGCAGGCATTGGTTCCGCCACCAATGCGCGGATGGCCGAGATGATGGAGAACCACGAGGATCACATGGTCTTTGCCCGCGATGTGCTGGAGCAGAAAGCCAAAGCCGACGAGCGTTTTGCGCGCCGCTTCCAGAAGATCATCGAAAAGCATGACAGCAATGCGTATGGCGAGTGATCGACGAACATGGCTTTGCTTAGGTCAATCTGGGTTGTCTTTGTTTCGCTGTTCGATCTGAATTTCGGATCGGGCGATAAATGGTGGGCTTGGGCGGTCGTTTATGCTTCATTTGTCGGGGTCGTCGCGATCATACAGGATCCCGTCGGTGCGCCACTAAGCGGTTTTTTACTCCTGCTGGCCCCTCTCGTGGGGATCAGCGCGCTTGGTGTCGCAGCGCGTAGACGCTGGCGCACGCCGACACAGGTGCACCTGACACATGACTGACCCTTCTGCTGATCACTATGCCCTGACAGACACTTTCGCCAGCCGCAGGTATTTCGCGAAATTCCAAAGCATCATGCAGCATATGCTGCGCGTGGCGGGTGTGATGGAGGTCGAAGGGCATCTGACACGCGAGGAGGTAAAGATCCTTGCGGGCTATGCGGTCAACCTGACCTACACGTTTCAAGCTTTGAGTTGGAAGTATCTGTTGGTGGGTCGCGAGACAGGCCGCTTTTTCGGCTCGCTCATGGTGGACGGGCGCGACAGCGGCTTTCCTGTTGCGGCCGAATTGATGACCATGGCCAATGATGCGCAGCAGGCGCAGACGCACCTGGCGGGTATGCCCTCGGTTGAAGAGCACAAAGACCGCATGGTGCAAACAATCCTGAGTGATCGCAGTCTGCCGACAAAACTACAGTTCAGTCTCTCGCAAAGGCTCTATTACGAGGAATTGCTGCGCGGCAATCTGTTCTGGGTGCGCAATGATGCGCAAGCCGAGTGGATGAGCGATAGCGCTGGGCGTCGCAAATTTCGACTTCATTGGGCGACCTATGACAGTCAGGTAAACCTGCCTGTGATCTATATCATGGAGGTTGAGGACTCGGGCCGCGAGGCCTTGCCGCGTGATACCCGCCGCTGGCCAGAGGTGCAGGCCCATCTGAGTGCGCAGGCGCTGGGCGGGCTCAAGCTGGTGACAATCGCGCGCGGGTTTGATGAAGATTTTGATGATCTGCACCCCAAGCGCTTGCGCCGCTTTCACCTTGGTCCGATGTACAGCCATCAATACACGCGGCAATCTGGCCCAATGCGTGATGTGCTGTCTGAGGCCAAAGCGCCCGAGGGTCAGGATTGGGCCATGGTATGGACCGAGGAAGAACTGCTCTCGGACCGTGTCATCGAGGAAAAGGCAGGCTGGTTCTCCAAAGTAGAGCGTGAGGTGTTCGCGCTTGATCCGATGTCGGGGCAATTGCCTGATATGGGGGCAACGCGCACCAGCCGTAGCATGATCCTGCCTCAGCGCCCCTATCAGGTATTGGAAGAGCATGACCCGCCCGGTCTGGGCGGCGTACGGAAATTCGTGGTCAGCGCGGGCGGCCGTGTTTTGCAATACTAGACGCGGTGAAATGAAAGTCAGAAAGGGCGCAACATGAGCCAGACCTCCGATCACATGGAACTTCGCGAAGAAGATATCGAGGCCCATATCGCCATGGCGCAGTCGCTGATCGAAGGTTTCGATCATGCGCCACGCATTGGCAAGACGGCGGATGGCCCTGCGCCTGAGCGGTCCAGCGGCATTGGCACACGGAGGCGATTTCGCTCCACCACGCCAGGATTGGTGACCAAGCGACGGACGCCCGTGGGTGCGGTACAACTGATCGCACGCGTGGAGGGGGCAGACGGCGATGATGCGCTGATGTCGCCGCTGCAATCCACCGTGTTACATGCCCTGCGCCGCGCGATATCGATTGCTTTGGCAGTGGCGGAAAATGTGGCCGAGCAATCGGGTTTGGGAGACCTCAAGCGCGCCAATCTCGAAGGCGCATTGCCAGCCGCGCGCAAAGCGGAGTTCACGGAGCTGCTGGCCGCAGAAGCACTTGTCACGCTCTATGTCTTTGGCAACGCGACCGCCTACCTGCTGTCTTCGCACCTGCCCGAGACCACTGTTGAAGTGGGCGAGGTGGATGAGGTGCTCACCGACAATGGCCAGACAGCCCTGCACGGCGCATTGTGGGAATTGGATCAAGATATCGCCACTCACGCCACCGATGACCCGCATCTGGTCGCAACGGTTAGTGCCTTTGCGGAGAGTCTTATGGAGAAGGTCGCCTTACGTGCGGCCACGGCACCGCGGCTTGAGGCATTTGCTGCTGCAGCGTGGCATGTGGAGGCGGATGATTTCACCGTGCGCGGGTTCAGCCCTGCGTCCAAGGCCAAGTCGACCACCCTTACGATGACGTTCAAGAAACCCAACGAAGTTGTTGGCAACCACATCGCGAAATATCAGGCTATGAAGCTGGCAAAGATGCTCATGGCTTACGACTTTGACCGACGGCTCAACCCTTTCGCAGAACTGGGGGGATTTATCTTCACCTTCATGGGAGATGGCGCACCGGGGACGGGGAAGACGACGCTCATTCAGATGATGGCGGGGCTGATATCAGAATATTGCGGCAACGCGGGCTACCCCTTCCGCTACCAGAACCTGAGCACGGACAACATCGACAGCTATCAGGGCAAGTCGGGCCAGAACGCCAAGGCGTTTATCAATAATATCATCGACCCGTCGGTGATCGGTTTTGGCACTGTCTCTTATACACATCTGACGCTGCCGACGATCTACTCTGTGTAGA
>CAJXSZ010000022.1 GCA_913060815.1 uncultured Sulfitobacter sp.
GTACCGGCCTGTCACGCCGGGGGTCGCGGGTTCGAGCCCCGTCAACCGCGCCACTTCTTCTTCATGCATCGTTTTCGAGACCGTTCGCGCAACGGTTTTTCATCTGCGGCCAGCTCGCTGTGAGAATCGGGGTCAATGCCTTGGTTTTATCACCGCAGAGACGGGTGACATGCGTACAGACTGCGTACACCTGCCGTATACCAATTGTGCAGCATCTGCGGCCCTCACAGGGCGTGCAGTGGCGTTGCTTACCAAAGGGTTAACCGACCAACTATTTAAGTTTTGTGATTTGGGTGCCGTCACCGCGCATCAGGCTGCGGGAGGCAGGGTGAGGGGCGCAGGTTGTGCCGCGCCCCTCGGTGTTATGCGCAGATTACTCTGCAGGCAGACCTGACGGAATGCTGTTGCCAGTGGCGCCTTCGATATTGTCGAAGGTGGTCGGCACGCCAGCTTTCTCGCGGCGGGTGTCATTGTAGATAGCCTTCAACAGGGCTACAGCCATCAGCGCCATCACCACGGAGAAGGGCAGCGCGCCGATCACCATTGCGGTCTGGATCGCAGATGTGCCGCCCGAGATGAGCAGTCCTGCAACCACAAGCGCCAGTGCGACGCCCCAGAACAGGATGTGCGGACGCGCCTTTGGACCCTCGTCACCGGCGGCATTGATCGTGTTCACGATCAGCACGGCCGAGTCGGCAGATGTCACAAGGAACGTCAGCAGCAGCACCACGATCAGCAGGGCAAAGGCATAGGACAGCGCCTGCGAAATGGGCGAGAGCATGAATTCGGTCATGGCGAAGATCTTATCACCATTGGCCGCATCATAGATCACACCATTCGCGCCGCCGTAAAGCTCAAGCCAGATGGCGGTGCCACCAGCCCAAGCAAACCAGACAAAGCACATCAGCGCTGGTACGATAAGCGCACCCAGCACGAATTCACGGATTGTACGCCCGCGCGAGATACGCGCGAGGAACAGGCCCACGAAGGGTGCGAAGGCGATCCACCATGCCCAGTAGAATACAGGCCACCAGCCCTGCCACTGTGCGAGAAGGAAGGCTTCGGAACCCTCTACGCCATCTGATTTATAGACGTTGAAGCTCATCCCCGGGAGGGCGATGATATAGTCCCACAGGCCGATAAACATCGCGTTGAAGCCGAACCATGTGGCGCCAAAGATGATGAAGAAGCCCAGCAGGATGATCGACAGCACCATGTTGATGTTTGACAGCCATTTGATGCCTTTGCCCACACCCGACAGAGCGGAGAGGGTGGAGAGGCCCATGATGACCAGCAATGCGATTACGATGCCTGTCGTGGTCGCTGCGCCGTCTGCATCAGCCAGACCGCCGATGCCGATACGGCCCAGACCCGCCACGAACTGATCAACGCCAAATCCGAGTGTCTGCGCCACCCCGAGGATGGTCGCAACAACAGCCACCACGTCGATGACATGACCCAATGTGCCAGCAAGTGCATTGCCGAACAGCGGTGTGAGGCCAGAGCGGATTGTCAGGGGCAAACCGCGACGATAGCTGAAGAACGCCAGTGAAAGTCCGCAAATCGCGTAACAGGCCCATGCGCTGAAGCCCCAGTGCAGGAACGACCACTGATAGGCATTGCGGATGTTATCTTCTGCGCCGCCTGTAGCCAGACCCATGATGGTTTGCGGGTTGGAGCCGAAGTGGGAGACGGGTTCTGCCACCGCCCACGTCAGCATACCCACGCCGATACCCGCGCCGAACATCATGGAGAACCATGAGAAGTTGTTGAACTCGGGCTTTTCTCCCTCAAGACCGAGATTTAGGCGGCCCGCCGCTGGCCAAAGCGCCAGAACAATGCAGACCACCACGAAAAATGCCACGACCCAGATGTACCACGACGCAAAGATCTCGAGAATGACAGCGTTCATGCTGCTAAGCACAGCGCCTGATTGCACGGGCCAGAAAATGGCCCAGACTACGATGATTGAAATGATGATTTTGGCGGGCACGGCGACTTGCGTTGCAAAGCCGTTATAGAACCCGCCTGTTGTTGTGTTGATGTCCAGCTCTGTCATCGGTGGACTGAGCCTGTTGTCATCCGACATTGTATGCCTCCCTTTATTGGCTGGGGCTAAACCTATCGCTTTTGGTGCGGATTGAAAGTTATTTTACGACAGTTTGTCGCATCAACGCGGTAGGATCAGGGCATTTGCGGTGAGTAATTTGCATCCCCTGTGTGTCGCTGGGGGCGGCAACAGCCTGCACGATCGCGCCTCAACTGCGGAGCCATCACGCATTAAATCTGTGTCGCAGCGCCTTGTGCGAAAATGCTTGCCAATGGCGAGAAAGGGGCGATAGCACTTGGGGATACTGCGCGACTTTTTCGCCCGCCCGCGGGCAAATTCTAGAAAGCGATACTAGCCATGGATGTGCGACCAAACTCTGACGAAGCCCGTGATATTGCGTATCATTTTCACGCTTATACGAATGCTCAAGCGCATGAAGACGTTGGCCCGCTGATCATTGAAGGGGGCGAGGGGATTCACGTCACCGACACGAATGGCAACCGCTATATCGAGGGCATGTCGGGCCTGTGGAGCGTCGCTGTGGGTTTCAACGAAAAGCGGCTGATTGATGCCGCGCACCAGCAGATGCAAAAGCTGCCCTATTATCACAACTTCTCGCACCGCTCGCATGGTCCCGCGATCGATCTTGCGGAAAAGCTGATTGAAATGGCGCCAGTCCCGATGAGCAAGGTGTTTTACACCAACTCTGGCTCCGAGGCGAACGACACGATTGTCAAAATGGTCTGGTATCGCTCGAACGCGCTGGGAAAACCGAACAAGAAGAAGATCATCTCGCGGATGCGCGGGTATCACGGTGTCACCGTAGCGTCGGCCTCCATGACGGGGCTGCCCTACAATCACAAATCCTTTGATTTGCCCTTGGACGGTATCTTGCACACCACGTGCCCGCACTTCTGGCGCGAAGGCCGTGATGGTGAGAGCGAGGAGGCGTTTGCCTCACGCTGTGCGCAAGACCTTGACGATATGATACAGGCAGAAGGCCCCGACACGGTCGCCGCATTCATTGCCGAGCCTGTTATGGGGGCAGGTGGTGTTGTAGTGCCGCCTGCGACGTATTGGGAGAAGATCCAGGCAGTACTGGCAAAATACGACATTCTGCTGATCGCGGATGAAGTGATTTGCGGCTTTGGCCGAACGGGCAACATGTTCGGGTCCACCACTTTTGACATCAAGCCCGACATTCTGACCATGTCCAAGCAGATCACCTCCAGTTACTTCCCCTTTTCTGCCTTCATGATCAACGATCGGGTCTATGAACCCATCGCCGAAGAAAGCGGACGTATCGGTGTCTTGGGGCATGGATATACGGGGGGCGGCCATCCCGTTGGGGCCAAGGTTGCGCTCGAAAACATCAAGATCATCGAGGAGCGTGACTTGGTCGCGAATGCCGCCGAGCGCGGTGTGGAATTGCAAGCGGGACTGGCCGATCTGGCATCGCACCCCCTTGTCGGTGAGGCGCGCGGCATCGGCTTGATCGGCGCGCTTGAACTGGTCGCACCGGAAGGGAAGGCCGATGACTTGGCTCCGGGTAAACTGGGCGCGCAAATGAATGCAACCATGCTGCGAAACGGCCTGATTTCGCGTAATATGGTGGACGCGATGGGGTTCTGCCCTCCGTTGATCGTGAGCACGGACGATGTGCGCGAGATCATCCAGATCACGGCCAGAAGTCTCGACGAATTGGCTAGGGAACTAGGCGGCGTGGGCTAGAGGGCTTCCGAACTTTGCCACGTGCTGGCTCGAGCATTAACCGCATGTGCGATATCATTTGTCAGTGCTGCAGAGGCCTCGATCAGATTGTTGTTCAGGGCTGATAGTTCGTTACAATCTGATGAACGATACGGCCGCAGCGAACGGCGGCAGAAGCCCAATCCGGCCGAACTTTTGCAACGCAGCTTATGTCTGCTGCTACAGTAGAGACAAAACCTTTCAACAACTGCCTCGGTTTTTAAACAAGGATTGAGGCAGCATCAAACGAGGACTTTTGGAATATTATTGTCCGTTCAGTACGCCAGTTTATAATATCAATATTCCCTTTCATTCCAACATCACAAAGCCCTTTTGCCTTATTTGGCTGTATGAAAGGACAGGATGCTACCCGCAAGGATGAGCCACTATCCTTTTGCGAGGCCTGCTATCCCTTTGGGAGGATGGGCACCACCAACTTCAAATGAAATATCCGTATCATCATATAAACGGAGAAAATTTCATGAAGAGTGTACGCGCAACGTTGGCGGTTATCGCACTGGCAACAACTACATCCGCCGCCCAAGCGGCTTCCATAACCCTTGATGGCTTGACTACACCGATTGTTTATAATGGAGAAGTCCAAGCCGCACCCGAACCGATCGCTTCGGGCGTCGGCAATACTGTAGCTTCTGGCTTGAAATGGTCTGGCGGAGAAGGTTTCGGAGCTGGTCTTGGAGACCAATTCCTTGCTTGGTGTTTCGACCTCATTCACCCGATCAGACTCGGCGAAACCTATAAATACGAAGTCGTCGATGCCCCTTACTCGAACAGCTACCTGCTCTCGGGGGCCGATAAGCGAGTATCGGGCTTGTTCAATGCAAATTACGACAGTCTTGACGCATCAGACCCGGTACAGGCGGCTGCGTTCCAACTGGCAATTTGGGAAGTCGCGAATGACAATGACCTTGATCTAACGAAGGGCGCGTTTCAGGCCAGTGGGCTCGGAACGAACGCTGAAGATATCACAGTCGTGGCGCAGACGTTCCTTGCAAACACCGCTAAATTTGAAGGCTCATTGACGTGGCAGACCCTTTTCCTCGAAACGCGTGAGGCTGTCGGCAGCCAGAACCTCGTTACTGTAGTACGTGGGGACGAACCTTCCATCACGCCTGTGCCTCTACCGGCGGGGATGTTACTTCTCTTTTCAGGCCTTGGGGGTATCGCCGCCTTTAAGCGCCGCAAAATACGCGCCACTTTGGAGTAACACGTTCCAGTTTGGTACGGGCTGGTCGAGGGGAATCGGCCTAATCCGGTGCCCCTCAACAGTTAACTGGGTAAAATCTTTGACAGCGAACTTTTGTGCAAAGTGCGATGGAGGGCAACTAAGTCCCGCAAAGCCGCCGTTCGGCACCATGCCCACCCCAAACAAATCGCACAACCGGTCAACTAATCTCTTGACGCAAATCGGGGGTTGGCCTATGCCGCACGAACGCGACGATCTTCGGGTCGCTGCGGACAAGATGCGCGGTTGTAGCTCAGCTGGTTAGAGTACCGGCCTGTCACGCCGGGGGTCGCGGGTTCGAGCCCCGTCAACCGCGCCACTCTTGCTCAAAAGGCCTTCCTTCGGGGGGCCTTTTTGCGTTCCAGAACTGCGTTTATTCAGGGCCGAAGCCGAGGATGTCCTCGATCTGCGGATCAAGCTGGCTGTACATCCATTCCGCATCCTCGAGCGACCAATCCTCGGGCAGCGGGGCGCGCGTCTCGGCGGTTTTGGACCATGCATTGCCCATGCGCCGTGTTTGCGGGGCATAACCGCGCCGCGTGGGATTAAGGCTGAATGCGGCGGAAATATCGGCCAAAAACGCCTCGGGCGCGGCATTGAACGCATCCATCCGCACATAGACGACGGAGGCACCCCGCGCAGGCATGCTGAGCAGGGCGCGGTGTTTGAGATTGCGCATCTCGAAAATATTGGCAAAGGGCGCGCCCGTAATGGGATGGCGGTCCCATTGGATTTCGGTGCCTGCAAATTCAAGATCGGCGTTGATGTTCTCGAAATCTGTCTCGCGATCGGCGATGGATTCCCATGGGCTGCGGATAAACTGGTGGAAATCGAGCGTTTGCAGGCGCGGGTTGGAATGCCACGGGCGCTTATATAGCGAACGCGCCCAATCACCCGGATTACGCACCACGCAGATCACCAGAAAGCTCTCGGGGATCGAGATCATAAAGGGAAAGCTGTGTTTCCAGCCCAAGGCCTCGGTGCGCATGATTTTGAGCGTGCGTTGCATGGTTTTGCGCACGATATTGGTGCCGCAGCCACGCTCACCCAGAATTTGGTATTTGTTGATCGTCGTCTCATGCGCTTTGTGGATGTGCCAGCCTGTGTTGCGCATGTCTGCTGTCATCCGCGCAACGAAATCGTCTGATCCGATGGGATGGGGGGCGAATTCTATTGTCATTTCGGATCCCTCGCGCCTAACTGCCGACATCTCATGCTGTGCCCTTATGGTGGCGACTTTTGCAGCAAATGAAAAGAAGGAAGAGCCATGCAAACGGCAGCGGCAGTAACAATGGTGCGCGATGATCTGTTTTTCCTGCGCGCGTGGCTGGACCATTACGGCGAGATGCTTGGCCGTGAGAATTGCTACATCATCAACCATGGCTACGGCTCGGAAGTGGCCGAACTGGCGCAAGGGTGCAATATCATCGGCATCCCTGGTGATCCGCACAAGAATTTCGACGTTAAGCGTTGGGGCATGCTCAACAGCCTGCTGGGCGGTTTGCGCAAGTATTTCCGCCATGTGATTGTGGGCGATGTAGACGAGCTGGTCGTGGTGGACCCTGCGGCGGGAAAAAACCTTTTGCAGTATCTGGAGGAGGCTCCCGAGAAGCAGGTGCTGACGCCCGTGGGCCTCGAGGTGATCCACCGCGTTGATCTGGAGCCTGAGCCCATCACCGACCGCATCATCGGGCCGCGCCGTTTTGTACGCCCTGCGCCGCATTACTCCAAACCGTGCATCGTTTCGGCGGCGTCCAAGTTGTCACGCGGGGGGCATTTCGCCCAACATCCCAAGCTGCATGCGCCAGACGAGCTCTACCTCTTTCACCTGAAGTTCTGTGATTTTGGCCAATACGCGGAGGCCATGGACCGCCGCAATGCCATCACCGCCGAGATGGGCGATGATATCAAGGGCACTGCCATCGGGCGGCATTGGTTCGGGGAGGCGCGTGGCGAGGACCGCGAGATGTTCGAGGGATTTGCCGACCTCACGCTTGAAAAGGACTTTGATCTGGGGTTCATCCGAAAGCGCATGCACCGCTCGTTCCGTCCGCGCGGCGACACGGGGTATTTTGAGTTCAACCGGCCGGACATGAGCACGCAGTATCAGCTGCCAGAGCGGTTTATCGGTGTGATCTAGGCGCTCTCGCGCAGACGCCGCTCGCCGAAAAAGGCGTTGCAAGCGATGAAAAACAGCCCGACCAGCACCCAAAGCCCGTTGCTCAATTGGCTATCTGGCTCGCCAAAGGCGATGGAAACCGTGACCAAGAACAGAGTTGTCCATAACCCTTCAAGCGCATAATTGATGTACCTGCGGTGCGGGGGCATTGCGGCCATATCGGAGCGGCAGAAAAATCCGTCCATATGCGGAAATCCAGCATTCAGCGCAATCAGGCCCAGATTTATCAGCGTGACAGACAGAGCCAGCAGCATGATCGTCGTTGCGGCCTCGCGCGGCGCGAAAGCGGCAATGCACAACACCAAAGCAAAGCTGACGGCAAAATCCCATCCCGACTTCTGCAAGCGGTCGCGAAACTGGGATGCTGTGGGCAGGATTGCGGCCATATTTTCTCCTTCGACCTCAATAGGGATAGTGAGAAGTTAGGGTGAGGAATGTATCTTATACAAGTAATTTTCCCATGCTGCTTGCTACGCTACTGCCGCTGAAAGAAGAGCCAACTGAAAACTGCGCCATCCATTTCGCGGCTGGTGGGCCCGAGCACAAAGCGTAGGCTCGGCCGTGCACCAGGCCAGTCATGGCCTTGGCCTGTGAGCACGACCGTCTCGAGCGAGGCGGCGCAGCCTGTGTAGCGGGTGATGCGCGCCTCGTCCGGCCCTTCGATCTGGTTCGAGATGCGCACAGGTTCAACACCTGCGCAGAGGTTTCGTGTGGCCCATAGCGCTTTGGTTTGCGCGAGGCTCAGGAGGGCTGCCATGCCTCCTTGAGCCGCAAGCCCCTCGGCGGGGACAATGGGATCAAGCGCGCCGTGGATGAAGAGGGCCGGCATGGGGTCACGGTGGGGGCAATCCAGATCGCTGGGTTGGGTCATGGCGGTCACGCTGATCGCGGCGATACGGCTGTGCAGATCGCAGGCCAGACGCATCGCCATCGCCCCGCCGTTGGAATAGCCTACCAGATAGATGCGCTCAGGATCGGTGTTATAGTCACGGGTGAAGGTCTCTATCAGGGACTTGAGATAGGCCACATCATCGCTGCCCGCCTCAAAGCGCCAGCGGCGCAGCTGCCCGTTGGGATATGCAACGACAAAGCGGTGGGTACGGGCCAGCGCATCAAAGCCTGTCTTGCGCTGCATGATGCGGCCACTGCCGGTGAGGCCGTGCAGCACCACGACGAGGGGGGCGGGTATGCTAGGGTCTGTTCGGCCGTCTGTGATGGTGAGGGCGCGTCCCTCGAAACGCTCTGCCGCGACGGGGCTGGCCGCCAGCAGCAAAAGCGCCAGCGCGGCGCGCAGCAGGATCATCAGCCGCGTTTGTCCGCCACGATTGCTTGCATCTGATCCAGTGGGAGATAGCCGCGCAAAAGCTCGTCCTGAAGCACGAATGTCGGTGTGCCAGAGATTTGCAGCTTGCCCGCAAGCTCGCGGGTGGCGCTGATCTCGGCGGTGACCTCTTCGCTGTCCATGTGGGCCTCGATGGCGGGCATGTCGAGGCCGAAAGTATTGCCCAAGCGGCGCAGCGCGGGCAGGGTGATGTCGCCCTGAACGCTCATCAGCGCATCGGCCACGGCCTTGTAGCTATCATCGCCTGACACTTGCTTGACCGCTACCGCAAAGCGCGAGGCCAGCACGGAGGAATCCCCCAGAATGGGCAGTTCTTTGACGATGAGTTTGATATCGCCGTCACTTTCCAGCAACTGCGCCACTTCACCGTGGGCGCGTTTGCAATAGCCACAGCGGTAGTCGAGGAATTCGACCAGCACGATGTCTCCGTCAGGGTTGCCACCCACCCATGAGTAACCGTCGTTGAAAATCTCGTCCGCGTGCGCTGCCACCAGATCAAGATCGGCCTGTATCTGGTCCTCTGCCTCGCGGTTTTGCAAGATTTCCACGGCTTCCATGATCACTTCGGGATTTTCGAAGAGATAGGCGCGGACCTCGGCGCGAAACAGCGCGCGCTCCTCATCCGTCATCGGTGTGAGGTTTTGGGCGAAGGCAGCACTTGCGAGTGTACCAAGAAGGGCGGTGGTGGCGATCAAATGTTTCATCTGGAATTACTCTCGTTAAGCGGCGCTTGGGGTAACTCTCATCACATCCACGCCGCGCTGCCAAGAGGGGCTATTGACGCATAGGCGCGGATCAGGTGAAAGCGACGTATACCAGTTTTGGAGTAGTGCCATGCGGAATTCAACCCGATCCAAAGTCGATCCCTTCATTGTGATGGATGTCATGCAGGCCGCTGCGGCGGCGGAGGCTGCGGGGCGCCACATTATCCACATGGAGGTGGGCCAACCCGGTACAGGCGCACCGCGCGGTGCGGCAAAGGCGCTGAGCGCCGCGATGGACGCTGGGCCACTGGGCTATACTGTGGCGCTGGGGCTGCCTGCGCTTCGCGCGCGCATCGCGCAGATGTATGGAGATTGGTACAACGTCGATCTTGATCCTGCCCGCGTGGTGATCACCTCGGGCTCCTCGGCGGGCTTCATCCTTGCCTTCACAGCGCTTTTTGACAGTGGCGACCGTGTGGGCATCGGCGCGCCAGGGTATCCGAGCTATCGCCAGATTCTGGGGGCACTTGGGATGGTGCCAGTGGATTTGCCCACAGCGGAGGCCAACCGCTACCAGCCTGTGCCAGCCGATTTTGCCGATATGGATTTGCGCGGGTTGATGGTGGCATCGCCCGCCAATCCGACAGGTACGATGCTGGACCGCCCAGCCATGTCCGCGCTCATTGATGCGTGCCATGGGGCAGGCGCATCGTTTATCTCGGACGAAATCTATCACGGGATCGAGTATGAGAAGAAGGCGGTCACCGCGCTTGAGATCACGAATGAAGCCTACGTTATTAATAGTTTCTCCAAGTATTTCAGCATGACAGGCTGGCGTGTCGGCTGGATGGTGGTGCCTGAGGATCAGGTGCGCGTGATCGAGCGGATTGCGCAGAACATGTTCATTTGCGCGCCCCATGCCTCTCAAGTCGCGGCCCTCGCGGCGATGGAGTGCACTGACGAGCTGGAGGCGAATATGGATATCTACCGCGCCAACCGCGCGCTGATGCTGGAGGGCCTGCCGCAGGCGGGGTTTGACCACATCGCGCCCCCTGATGGCGGGTTCTACGTCTATGCGGATGTGAGCGCGATCACGGATGACAGCCGCGCGCTGGCGGCGGAAATTCTCGACAAGGCAGGTGTGGCGGTCACTCCGGGCCTCGATTTCGATCCTGTCCGCGGGCACACCACGTTGCGTTTCTCCTATGCGCGCAGCACCGACGATATTCGCGAAGGACTGGTGCGGCTTGCTGCCTTCATGCAGGGGCGTTGAGGCGCTGGACCCAGCAGCCCATGCGGTGGTAGACTGCCCTTAAATGCCACAACGGAAATAGTGGCTGGAGCAGTAATGAAGATATTTTTATTAAGCCTTATGAGTGTGTTATGGCTTGTGCCGCATGCGATGTCTCAGGAGTTGAGCGCTCTGGCGCGTGTCGATCCTGCGGCCAGCAGCATTGAGGACGGCTGGTTCGGGCGCTCCGACATCACACTGCGGTTAAGCCAAGGGGTGCCGTACCGCGTTTTTACGCTGGATGCGCCAGCGCGACTGGTGGTGGACTTTCGCGAGGTCGATTTTCAGGGTGTGACGGCCGACGGGCTGTTGGCCGAGGCGGGGCGTGTCGCTGCTGTGCGCTTTGGCGCGTTCCAGCCCGGATGGTCGCGTATGGTCCTTGATCTGGCCGAACCGATGCTGCCGCGCGAAATCGGTATGGCGGTGGAGCCTGACACCGGCCGTGCGACCCTTGGCGTGATGCTCAAGACAGTGGATGAGGACGAGTTCGCCGCCGCCGCTGGTGCGCCTGATGATCCAAATTGGGCGCCAGCGTTCCTCAGCGCGCCTGCGCCAGCGCCCTCGAGGGAGGATGGCTTTACCGTAGTGCTCGACCCCGGACATGGCGGCATTGATCCGGGAGCGGAGCGGGATGGTGTGAACGAAAAGGAGCTGATGCTGAGCTTCGGGCGTACCTTGGCCGATATCCTGCGCCGTGCAGGGGTGGATGTGGTGCTTACGCGGGACGAGGATGTGTTTGTGGCACTGCAAACGCGCGTGGCGATCGCCCACCGTGTGCAGGCCGATCTGTTTGTCTCGCTCCACGCCGACAGCCTGAGCCAAGGCGGGGCGAAGGGGGCGACGGTTTATGTTCTATCCGAAGAGGCAAGCGATGCGGCCACGGCCCATCTGGCCGCGCGGCACAACCGCTCCGACATTATTGCAGGGGCTGATTTGACGGGATCGGATGATCAGGTGGCACAGGTTTTGCTCGATCTGGCGCGGCAGGAGACTGAGCCACGCTCGGCCGCATTGGCGCAAGAGCTGATCGGGGGCATGGACGCCGCAGGCGGACCAATGAACCGCCGCCCGCTGCGAAAAGCGGGGTTCTCTGTGCTGAAATCCGCAGATATCCCTTCGGCTTTGGTCGAGATCGGGTTCCTGAGTTCAAAGCGGGATTTGCAGAACCTGAGCGACCCGATCTGGCGGCGCGGAATGGCCGAAGGCATGGCGCGCGGTATCCTTGCGTGGCGGGATGCGGATGCGGCGCGGGCGGCACTGGTGCGGCAATAGCGCCAGGTGCGCAAATCCCTGTGATTTAGGCGATGTTCCGCCCCAATTCCCCTTTGTTGTGTTTTGACGCCAGCGGTTAACCCAGATATAGCAAAATCCAAGTAAACCAGCCATTCAGGGGGAGTAGCTGCGTGTTTAGAGTAATCCTGTCGTTCTTTGGGGGTATTTTCACCACCATGACCATGTCTGTGGGCATGGTTGCACTTACGATCGGTGCGATTTTCTGGATGTACGGGCGCGATTTGCCCAGCCACGAATCCCTTGCGCAATACACACCGCCGACCATCAGCCGCATCTATTCGGGCCAAGGCCGTCTAATCGATGAATTCGCCAAAGAGCGTCGGCTGTTCGCGCCTGCGGACACGATCCCTGATCTGGTGAAACAGGCGTTTATCTCTGCCGAGGACAAGAACTTCTACGAGCACGACGGCTACGACCTGCGCGGTATCGGTGCGGCTGCTGTTGATGCGGTGCGCTCACGCGGGGCGGATGTGCGCGGCGCCTCGACGATCACGCAGCAGGTGATGAAGAACTTCTTGCTGTCAGGGGACCGCCGTGCGGAGCGTAAAATTAAGGAGATCATCCTTGCGGCGCGTGTAGAAGAGGCGCTGGATAAAGAGAAGATCCTCGAGCTTTACCTGAATGAGATTTTCCTCGGCCAAAACAGCTATGGCGTGGCGGCGGCCAGCCAGACCTATTTCAACAAGACGCTGGCGCAGCTTGCGCCGCATGAGGCGGCTTTCCTTGCCAGCCTGCCTAAAGCGCCATCCGATTACCATCCTGTGCGCCGCAAGGACCGCCTGCTGGCGCGCCGCAATTTCGTGCTGCGCGAGATGAAGGAAAACGGATATATCACCGAAGCCGCCTATGCGCAGGAACGTGATATGCCGCTTCTTTCGGTCCAGAACGGTGATTTCGACAGCTTTAAGGCCGAGCTGCCCCCGCGTGACTATTTCACCGACGAAATCCGCCGCCAGTTGTCCGAAGACTTCGGTGAGGGTGAATTCTTTACCGGCGGTCTGTCGGTGCGTGCGACCATCGACAACGAGATGCAGCCGATTGCGGCGGATGCCTTGCGCCGTCAGCTGGAAAGCTATGACCGCGGGCAGGGCGTCTGGCGCGGCACGGGGCAGTCCTTGCCTGCGGAGGCATTGGTGGATGAGCCGACATGGCGCGCAGCGCTGGCCGATCTGCGGGTGGCCCGCGACATCTTGCTTGAGACGCAGTGGTACCCTGCTGTTGTCCTTGAAGTGGGGGACAAAGGCGCACGTTTGGGCATCGAGAGTGTTGATACCGCAGAGGGCGGCAATTGGGTGCCACCCAAGGACATGCAATGGGCGCGCAAGCGTCAGGACAATGGCCGTCTTGGCGCCCGCGGTGATCTGGTAGAGGTGGGCGATGTGGTGCTGGTGCGCCGAATGGTAGCCGACGCAGACGACTCTTTCATCCGCTGGACCCTGCGCCAAGTGCCCGAAGTGCAGGGCGGCTTTGTTGCCATGGACGTGAACACGGGCCGCGTGATCGCCATGCAGGGCGGCTTCAGCTATCAGGCATCGGTGTTTAACCGTGCCACACAGGCCAAGCGCCAACCTGGCTCCAGCTTCAAACCCTTTGTTTTTGCCGCAGCCCTCGACAGTGGCTATTCCCCGGCAACTGTGGTGGTGGACGCGCCGATCGAGATCAACACACCGCAGGGTGTGTGGCGTCCGCAGAACTCATCCAACCGCTACTACGGCCCGACACCGCTGCGCACTGGGATCGAGCAATCGCGCAACCTGATGACCATTCGTCTGGCCCAAGAGGTCGGTATGAATGTTGTGGGTGACTACGCAGAGCGGTTCGGGGTCTATGAAAACCTCAGCCCTGTTTTGGCCAATGCTTTGGGGTCGCAGGAAACCACGCTGTACCAGATGGTGGCAGCCTATGCGATGTTCGCCAATGGCGGGGAGCGGGTGGAGCCTACGCTGGTTGACCGTGTGCAGGATCGCTATGGCCGAACCGTTTACAAGCATGACAAACGGGTCTGCGAGGATTGCCAACTGCCTACGCTGGCGGCGGGACAAAGCCCGCGTGTGATCTCCAACCGCGAGCGGGTGATGGACCCAATTACGGCCTATCAGCTTACCTCGATGATGCAGGGTGTTGTGGACCGTGGCACCGCGCGCAAGACGGTCAACCTGAGTGTGCCAGCAGCGGGTAAGACGGGCACGACGAATGACGCAAAAGACGTGTGGTTTGTGGGCTTTACCTCCAACATCGTTGCGGGCTGCTATATCGGCTATGACCAGCCGCGCAGCTTGGGGCGCAGCGCGTCGGGCGGCGGCATGTGTGGTCCGGTATTCCAGCGCTTTATGTCCAAGGCCGTAGCGAAATACGGCGGCGGCAAATTCCGCGCACCAGAGGGCTGTGAGTTCATCAAGATCGACCGCTTTAGCGGTGCGCGCCTTGGTGGCGGTGCCTCTGGCGACAATGTCGTGTCCGAGTGTTTCCGCGAAGGCGAGTTCATCAACTTCGGCGTGACCTTCGACGGCGGCTTTGCGATGGGGGCAGACCTGCCGCTGGTGGACGCAGTAGGTGGTCCCAAGGCCAGGGAGGTCACCACCTCCACAGGTAAGAAGGCGGTCGTCGGGCCAAAAGCGGGCTTTGGCACGCTCAGCTCGGGCGGTTTGTACTAGCCGCGCCTTGCTGCTCAGGCATGGCTGGTTTATCAGTTGGGCGGTCCGTGCAGATGCACTGGCCGCCCTTTTTACATCGGAACTGATCATGCGCGCAGAAGTACAAAACACCGTCGAAAAAATCCGCAAATCCATTGATTTGCTGGCCCAACGGTTAAACGTGGAAACGGCGCCCTACAGGCTCGAAGAATTCAACGCGCGCGTCGAGGATCCCACGCTTTGGGATGATCCTGCGGCGGCGCAAAAGCTCATGCGCGACCGTCAGGCGCTGGTTGATGCGATGGCCACACATAACGGAATCGCGACCGAGTTGCAGGACAACATCGACCTTATCGAATTGGGCGAGATGGAAGAAGACGAGGAGGTTGTGGCAGAGGCCGAAGCGGCGCTGAACGCTCTTGCCGTAAAGGCCGCGCAGAAAGAGCTTGAGGCGCTGCTGGACGGGGAAGCTGATGGCAACGACACCTTCCTCGAGATCAATTCGGGCGCGGGGGGCACTGAGTCCTGCGATTGGGCCTCGATGCTGGCGCGGATGTATGTCCGCTGGGCCGAGAAAAAGGGCTATACCGTTGAGCTGCAATCCGAGAGCGCAGGTGAAGAAGCGGGGATCAAATCCGCCGCTTACAAGATCAGTGGGCATAACGCTTATGGCTGGTTGAAGTCCGAGAGTGGTGTCCACCGTCTGGTGCGCATCTCGCCATTCGATAGCGCGGCCAAGCGGCATACGTCCTTTACGTCCGTCAAGGTCTATCCGGTGGTGGACGACAATATCGAGATCGAGGTGAACCCGTCTGACATTCGCATCGACACATACCGTTCTAGCGGTGCGGGCGGGCAGCACGTAAACACCACCGATTCTGCGGTGCGGATCACCCACGCGCCCACTGGCATTGTGGTGACCTCATCAGAGAAATCCCAGCACCAGAACCGTGATATCGCGATGAAAGCGCTGAAGAGCCGCCTCTATCAGATGGAGTTGGACAAGCGCTCCGCCCTTGTGAACGAGGTGCATGAAAACGCTGGTGATGCAGGGTGGGGCAACCAGATCCGCTCATATGTTCTGCAGCCCTACCAGATGGTCAAAGACCTTCGTACCAACTTCGAGACCTCCGATACCAAAGGCGTGCTCGACGGCGACCTCGACGGGCTCATGGGCGCCACACTGGCGCTGGCCGTTTCAGGCAAGAGCCGTGCGGAGGCGCAAGGGGAGTGACGCTCCGGCGGATGACAGTCGCGAGCATTGCTGCAGCTGTTGTCGTTTTCGGTGCGATTATAGGCTACGCGGCCTATTCGGGCTGGTCCCAAACGACCGAATATCTGGGCGGGTTCCAACGCTATGCTAATGAGGGGTGTGTGATAGCACCCGATGCGCCGCGCCCTGATGGAGAAGCCCGCTTGCTGGACTTAAATCTGGCCGAGCGGCATGAGGGATGGCTCTTGCTTGGCCCCGCGCTGTGTACGATTGCACCGCCAGACATCACTGCAACGCTCAAGGCAACCGATCCCGATGTCGCCCCCTTCATCTCGGCAGTGGATAGTGATCCCGAGTATCCGGGTTGTTTTCTGGATATTGCGGGAATGCAGGAAAACGTGCAAAAAACACGCGGCTGGAGCGCAGAACAGGCGTTTCAGGAGTATTTGCGCATGTTCGGTGCGGGTGTATTCAGCGGGGAATGGCGGTTTTTCAGTGATGATCCGCTCGCGACACCTGTGTCGGTGCAATACACTGGAGGGGGATGCGCCGACGTCCCCTATGCGGCTAAGTTGGCAGAAAGCCATAGCGACATGATCGCAGCCTTTGACGGCTTTATCCGCATGAATGCGACCGCCTTGTCCTGTGAGGAGGGCGGAGCGATGGACTACGTACCATGGGCGCAAAGTTACGAAACGCTCGGGCAGGGTCCCGTGACCAATGCCTGGCTCAAGTTTGAGGTCTATATGGCGCTTCTGACCTCTGACTGGATTGAGGGGGTGAGCCTGACCCAAAAGGGCATACCGCGTCCGCCGCTGTGTATGAGGGCCGCAACGGACAACGGCTGAGGCATCTATCTTGACGCTTGCACTGCGCTGCAAGGCACGGTCATATTGACGCATGGATATTTTGAATATGGATGCGCGGGCGCAGTCTGCGGCGCTCGAAAATGGCGATCTGTCGAGCCTTGAATTGATGGACACCACCTTGGCGCGCATCGCGGCGGTAAACGGCGATGTGAATGCGATTGTAAGTCTGCGCGATGAAGATGCACTGCGAAGCGAGGCCCGCGCCGCTGATGCGGCTCCACGCAAGGGCTGGCTGCATGGAATGCCCATTGCGATCAAGGATCTGGCCAATGCCAAGGGGCTTCCTACCTCTATGGGCTCGCCTATGTTTGCGGGGCAGGTGGCTGGGGCCGATGATCTGATGGTGGCGCGGCTTCGTGCGGCGGGGGCGATCATCATTGGCAAGACCAACACTCCCGAATTCGGCCTTGGCAGCCACACGTTCAACCCCGTGCACGGTGCCACGCGCAATCCTTATGATCTGGGGAAATCAAGCGGTGGCTCTTCTGGCGGGGCGGCGGCGGCGCTGGCCTGTGGAATGCTGAGTGTGGCCGATGGTTCGGACATGATGGGCAGCCTGCGCAACCCTGCGGGCTGGAACAATGTTTACGGCATGCGCCCCACATGGGGGACGGTCCCGAATGAGCCAGAGGGCGAGATGTTCTTGCACCAGCTTGCCACCTCTGGCCCGATGGCGCGCACCCCATCCGATTTGGCGGCTTTGTTGGATACGATGACGGGGGCCGACCCGCGTGAGCCATTGGGGCGTGATGCGCCTGACACGTTGACGGAGATCGATGCAGCGCCTGCGGGACTGCGGATTGGCTGGCTGGGCGATTGGGACGGGGCGTTCCCTTACGAGGACGGAATCGCGGCGGTTTGCGAGGCCGCGCTCCAGCAGATGGAGGGGCTGGGACACCACGTCGAGGCCTTGGCAGCGCCCTTCGACGCCGATGCCATGTGGCAGTCGTGGGTCGATCTGCGCTCTTTTTCCGTGGCGGGAGGGCTGGGTGCGATCTATGCGCAAGAGGACAAGCGCGATTTCCTGAAACCTGCCGCGCAGTGGGAGATTGTGCGCGGGCTCGAGATGTCGGCGATGGAGGTGCACCGTGCCAGCATGATCCGTTCCGACTGGTTCAGGACTGCGGCGCAACTCTTTGAGAAGATGGATGTTCTGGCGCTTCCTTCGGCGCAACTTTGGCCGTTTGATGTGGATTGGACCTATCCTGAAAACATCGCGGGTCAGAGCATGGACACGTATCATCGATGGATGCAGGTGGTCGTGCCTGCGGGGCTGATCGGCCTGCCTGTGGTCAATGTGCCCGCCGGTTTTGGCGAGAATGGCCTGCCGGCTGGGATACAGCTCATTGGGCGGCGCGGCAGCGATGAAGCGCTGCTACGTTTGGCGCAGCAATGGCACGATGCCACCGATTGGCCGCGCGCCCGTCCGCCCGCTGTATTGGACGCGCTATGACAGCGGACCGCCTGCATGGAGTGCCCGATCTGGCCCCGCCGACAGCCGCGTTGCTGCGGCAGAGCCTCGCTGCGGGGTGGCGCGACTTTGTAGCGGCGCCTGCCTTCGGGATCATGGTTGCAGTGCTGTGCTTGCTGGCGGGATGGGGGATGGTTGCCCTGACGGTATGGGCGGGTCACACCTTCTGGCTGGTACTCTGTGTCTTCGGCTTTCCACTGGCCGCGCCTTTCGCAGCACTTGGGACGTATGAGGTCTCGCGGTTGCGCGGGCTCGGAGAGCGACCCACGGTAGGGGCTGTGCTGACGCGGCTGTGGCGCGAGATGGGCGGGCAGCTGCCGTTTTTGAGCGCGTTGATGATGGTAGCGCTATTGTTCTGGTTCTTCCTTGGTCACATGATCTTTGCGTTGTTTCTCGGGCTCAAGCCCATGACCAATATCATGTCCTCGGTGGATGTATTCCTGAGCGCGAACGGCCTGATGATGCTGGCGCTTGGCTCGGCTGTGGGGGCGGTGTTCGGCCTGCTGCTTTATGCGATGTGTGTACTGGGGCTGCCACTGCTGCTCGATCGTGAGGTGGATTACGTTACCGCGATGCTGCGCAGTATCTCTATGGTAGCCGGCAATCCGCTGGTGATGATCGGCTGGGCCGCCTTCATTGCCGTGATGTTGTTTTTGGCGATGGTGCCTGCGTTTCTGGGGTTGCTGGTGGTGCTGCCGTGGTTGGGACATGCCTCATGGCACCTCTATGCGGGGCTAAGAGACGCCTAATCCAGCGTCTCCCGCCCGTGGCTGATGAGACGTGCGCGCAGAGCATCGGCGCGGGTATCGCCTTGCTCAAGCGCGAAGATATAGGCGTGTGTGAGGAAAAAGCATTCGGTATCCACATTCGCTGCCGCGTCCGCCGCTTGGGTATAAAGCCCGACAAGTGCCGCATCATCCCCCGCCGCATGAGCAGCGAGGAGCCGCGCGTCCAGTCCGCTCATTATTCCGCAGCGATAGGTGTGTCGCGGTGGCGGGCCATTTGCGCCGCTACCCATGCGTGGAACATATGCGTTGGCCCGTCCATCGCAGGCGAGAAGCGCCCACCGTCAAAGCCTACCGCGTGGCGTCCGCGCTGCATGCCTTCCACGACAAAGATATCCTCCTCGAAGACCTCTTTCCATTGGGCCGTATTGCGCGCGCGCAGGTCGGGATCGGTGGCTTGGTCGGCGTAATAGATGTTGACTTGCTCGACTGTCCGCTCGGTCCCGTGTGGGGTCAGGATGATGGAGTAGGCGTGGTCGCGGTGCACCCCGAGCAGCACATTGGGATAGGCCGTGATGTATTCGGCAGCCGTGTCCCACTTGTCGCTGAGCGCGTCGAAATCAGGAAATTGCGCGCCATCCTCACCAGTGAGTTGGCGGTAGACCAGCGTGCCCTGTCCCGAGAAGCGCCCTGCCGCTTCAATGTGGTAGTGATCTTCTAGCCGTGAATAGCTGTTCAGGCCCGGATGGATCCACGGGAGGTGATAGCTCTCGCAGTAATTCTCGACGGCGAGTTTCCAGTTGCAGTTGACCTCCAGTTCAAACCTGCTGTCGGCGCCGCCGTGGTAGAGGGGCTTGTCGAACTCCGCCCAACGGGCGAGCAGATCGGCGTTTGCCTGCTCGAAGGGCAGGGCAGTGCCCGAGACATTGATCCAGACGACATCCATCCAGATATGGCTGCGCACCTCAACGAGGCCCAGCAGGTTTTTGTCGATCCCTTCAACAGTATTATGACCCGGTCCACCGACATGAGGGGTGCTAACGAGTTTGCCTTCGGTCGAGTAGCACCATGAATGGTAGGGGCAGCGGATCGCGCCCTCGATCTTGCGCGCTTCCTCGACGAGGATCATGCCGCGGTGGCGGCAGATGTTCTGGAAGACACGGACCTGACCGCTGCGGTCACGCACAAGCAGCAGGGGCATGCCGAGGAAGGTAACGGGCTTGGCATCGCCCACCTCTGGCACGTCAGCGCCGACGCCAAGGCCCGCCCAGTTGTCAAACAGGACCGCTTGGCGTTCTTCGGCGAAGACAGCCTCATCGGTGTAATGCGCGTTGGGCAGGCCGTTGGCCGCGTGGATTGGGTTTTGCACAGTGCTGAGGTCGGATCGGTGCATGAGGCTCTCCCTTGGTGATAGGGAAAGATTAACAGGCGGGTACGATTCGACGCTTCTCACAGCGACATGGCAGTTGTCTCACTGCGACATGGGCGGGGGCGGTTTGAGGAGGGCGGTTAGCTGCCCCGCGAGAGGGCGGCGACACCTGTGCGGGCCACGTCGATCAGGCCCAGAGGGCGCATCAGGTCGGCAAACGCGTCGATCTTCTCGGGCGCGCCCGTGATCTCGAAGACAAAGCTTTCCAGCGTGCTGTCCACCACATTGGCGCGGAAGATATCGGCAAGGCGCAGCGCCTCGACGCGCTTGTCCCCAGTACCCGCGACTTTGAACATGGCCAGTTCCCGCTCGACCGCTGGGCCTTCGACCGTGAGGTCGTGGACTTCGCGCACGGAAATGATGCGGCCCGTCTGCGCCTTGATCTGCTCGATCACTTGCGGGGTGCCACGGGTGACGATAGTGATGCGGCTGAGATGCCCTGTGTGGTCCACTTCGGCGACTGTGAGGCTGTCGATGTTATAGCCGCGCCCCGCATAAAGACCAATGACGCGGGCCAGCACACCGGGTTCGTTCTCGACCAGCAGGGCAAGGGTATGGCGTTCTTCCACGTCCGAGAAATTGGGGCGCAGGTTGTAAGCGGAGTGCGAGGTCGCACCTTTTTTGATTTTGAGAGCGGACATTATTCTGGGTCTCCTTGGCGCGCAAAGGCGTCGTTATCGGCGCGGCGCAGCGCTTCTATCTTTTTGTTTGTTGAGAAAAACTCGATTGCTGTGACCAGATTGGCCAGCACGAATTGAAAGACGATCACCGCGACCAGCCAGCCAAGGGCGCCCAAGAGCGTGATGCCCCCTTTGAAGTAGAGCACAAAGGGCACGAGCCACAGCAGATAGGCGCTGTAGAGCACCGTGGTAGAGGCAATGCGCCACCACTTCGGCATAAGCTCGGCTGGTTTCGGGTCTGGCTTTTCCATGACTTAGACGAGGACCTTACCTTCGGCGTCAATTGCCGTGGAGGTATCGACCTCGCCCATGATCATCTCGTTATGGGCCTTGCCTGACGGGATCATCGGGAAGCAGTTCTCGTGCTTGGTCACCAGACAATCAAAGACGACGGGGCCTTTGTGGGTCAACATCTCCATGATCGCGTCATCCAGCGTGTCGGGGTCGGAGCAGATGATGCCCTTGGCCCCGAAGGCCTCGGCGAGTTTTACGAAATCAGGCAGGCTCTCGGACCAGCTCGAGGAGTAGCGCTCTCCGTGCAAAAGCTCCTGCCACTGGCGCACCATGCCGAGGCGTTCGTTGTTGAGGATGAACTGCTTAACGGGCAGTTGATATTGCATCGCCGTACCAAGCTCCTGCATGTTCATCAACCACGAGGCTTCGCCTGCGACGTTGATCACGAGCGCTTCGGGATGGGCCATTTGCACGCCGATCGAGGCGGGAAAGCCGTAGCCCATCGTGCCAAGCCCGCCAGAGGTCATCCAGCGATTGGGGTCTTCAAAGCCGAGGTACTGCGCAGCCCACATCTGGTGCTGGCCCACTTCGGTACAGATATAACGGTCATATTTCTGGGTGAGTGCCTCAAGACGCGAGAGCGCGTATTGTGGTTTGATAACAGCGCCTTTCTGCTCGAATTTGAGGCAATCCTTGGCGCGCCATTCCTCGATCTGCTTCCACCATTTGGCGACAGCCTCGGAGTTGGTTTTGCGGCCGCGTGATTTCCAGACCTTCAGCAGATCCTCAAGAACATGACCCACATCGCCCATGATCGGGATATCGACGCGGATGACCTTGTTGATGGACGACGGATCAATATCGATGTGCGCTTTCTTGGAGTTGGGGCTGAATTTATCAACCACGCCTGTGATACGGTCGTCAAAACGCGCACCGATGTTGATCATCAGATCGCAGCCGTGCATGGCCATGTTGGCCTCATAAAGACCGTGCATCCCCAGCATGCCGAGCCATTTGTCGCCAGACGCAGGGTAGCAGCCCAAGCCCATCAGGGTGGATGTAATCGGAAAGCCTGTGGCCTCGACTAATTCGCGCAAAAGCTGAGACGCCGCAGGGCCGGAGTTGATTACGCCGCCGCCTGTATAGAAAACGGGCTTCTTGGCCTTTTCCATGGCCTCGACCAGCTCGACAATGGCATCCATGTCGCCTTTGAGCTGAGGCTGGTAGTGGGATTTCTTCGCGGCCTTCGGGGTATACTCACCCGTGGCGAATTGCACGTCCTTGGGGATGTCGACCAGCACGGGACCGGGGCGGCCCGACATCGCCACGTGGAAGGCCTCGTGAATGGTGCCCGACAGGTTGTCCGTCTCTTTGACCAGCCAGTTATGCTTTGTGCAGGGACGGGTGATGCCGACGGTATCGGCCTCTTGGAACGCATCAGAGCCGATCATGAACGTGGGCACCTGACCTGTGAGAACCACAATCGGTATGCTGTCCATCAATGCATCCGTTAGGCCCGTCACTGCGTTCGTCGCACCGGGGCCGGAGGTGACAAGACACACACCCGGCTTGCCGGTTGCGCGGGCATAGCCCTCTGCCGCGTGAACTGCCCCTTGCTCGTGGCGTACAAGCACGTGTTTGATGGAGTTTTGCTGGAAAATCTCGTCATAGATCGGCAGCACAGCACCACCCGGATACCCGAATACGGTATCGACACCCTGATCAATCAGGGCTTGAACGATCATTTTCGCTCCGGTCATCTGGCGTGTCATTTCATCTGGTCCTTTTCTCTGGCGTCTTATGACTTCGTATCGCGTGCGTTGCGGAGTGCATCACATAAAAAAGCCCCCGAAGTTGTCGGGGGCGCATGGTGACTGGAATGGTCTGCCGTTACCGGCCCATGCGCTGTTTTCCTACAATGACGACTAGGCGTGACATGTGCCTGCTTCTCCAAAATGTGTCCGGCGACATTATGGGCGGGGTTTCGGGGCGTCAACAGGCAATCGGCGTGAAATTGTGTCGCGAGGGCAGAATTTTGTGACATATTGTTGCGCAGAGCGGCAAGGCCGCGACATTTTGGCAAATTTTGGCGCTAAAGATCGACCCCCGTGCCTTGAAGCACGCCATGCTCCAGCGCGTATCGCGTCAGACCTGCGGTCGATGAGATGCCAAGCTTGCGTTTGATGTTCTTGCGGTGCGTCTCGACCGTGCGCACAGAGATGTCGAGGGTGAGGGCGACTTCCTTGTTGGATTGTCCTTGGGCCAGTTGCAGCAGGATCGTCTGCTCGCGCCCCGTGAGCGTCTCGCGCGCGCCGCCTGACTTGGGGGTGAGCGACCCTTGCGCACCTGTGCACAGATACCGTTCCCCGCGCATCACCGTGTCGATCGCTTGCTTGATCTCGTCCGTGGGCACATCCTTGAGCAGATAGCCCATAGCCCCGTGGTTGAGCGCGGAGGAGATGTATTCGGGGCTGTCGTGCATGGACAGGATTACGATGCGCGTTCCGGGGCGCTGTTCCAGTACAATCTCGGTCGCCGATAGCCCGCCCATATCAGGCATATTGAGATCCATCAGGATCACATCGGGATTAAGTGTATCGAGCGCGTCGATCACGGCGCGGCCCGAGTTCAGGGTGCCTGCCACCTCGACATCGTCATAGCTCTCTAGGATGGACTGGATCCCTTCGGCGACCATGGGGTGATCGTCAACAATGGCGATGCGCAAACGGCGGGTCATGCGGCGTCCTCTTTTATGGGGGGTGTTTTGCTCTCGGGCGGGGAGGTGGCAGGATCAGGGGAGAGCATATGGGTTAGCGGCGCTGTTGCTTCGATCTCGACGCCCTCGCCGGGCAGGGCATGCATGTAGAACTGCCCGCCCAGCTGGTCCATGCGTTCCTGCATGTTGCGCAGGCCAAGTCCGGCGGTGCGCGCCTTGGGAGAAAATCCAATGCCGTTGTCGGTGATGCGTAGAGTGGCACCGCGCTTGTGGCCGCGCAGATCAATGGTCACCTCGGAAGCGCGCGCGTGGCGTTCGATATTTGTCAGCGCCTCTTGGGCGATGCGGTAAAGTGCGATCTTGGCGTCATTGTCCAGACGGTTGCGGAACACGACGGTGGAAAAGCTCACGTCGATATCCGTCCGCTCGCCAAATTCATCGGCAAGCATGCGCAGGGCAGGGCCAAGCCCCAGATCATCGAGCACACCGGGGCGCAGATCGCGGCTGATGCGGCGCACTTCGGAAATGGCCTCGGCCAAGGTGGCAATACCTTTCTCCAAAGGCGCTGCGGCAGACGGGTCCCCGCGCTTCGTGCGGCGCAGGGCATTGTCGAGGGCGTAGCGTACGCCAACAAGGATTTGACTGATCCCGTCGTGGAGCTCTCGCGCCACGCGGCCGCGCTCTTCTTCTTGTGCATCAAATACCCGTTGGGTGAGCTTTTTGAGCTTGGCATCCGCAAGGCGGCGTTCGCGCAGATTAAGGCCCATGCCTGTGGCGAACACAGTGAGCAGCGCGATCAGCGCGATGGCACCGATATAGAGGAAGGTGCGCTGCACGCGGGCCTCGACCTCGGCGCGGGAGGTGGCGACGCTCGCCACGATGTCGTCGATGAACACGCCCGTGCCCACCGCCCACTGCCATGAAGGAAAGGAGGTCACATAGGCGATCTTGCGCGCAGGTACGCCAGTAGACGGCTTGGGCCACAGATAGGTGTGGTAGCCGTCGCCGCTGCGCGCGATCTCGATCAGGCGGTCCACGACGGGAGTGTCCTCTGCGTCACGCTCTCCGCGCAGGTTGCGGCCGATCCGCTCTGTCTCACGCGGGGACACGATAGCAGTACCATCATAATCATAGACAAAGAACTGTCCGTCCTCGCCATAGATCATCGCCGAGAGAATTTGGCCCACGCGCTGCTTGGCCTCCGCATCGTCGGGCGCAGCGGAGCCGTAGATGAAGTAGAACCCGTTGCGTGCTTGGGTGACGTAATTGCGCAGCTCGGCCTTCTTGGCCTCGATCAACTGCGTCTCGAGGGCGTTGATCTCCCGCTCGGCCAGCGCACGCGATTGCGCCGCTACCACAAGGGCGATTGCAGCAACCGCAAGGATCAGCGGAACCGAGGCCAGAAGCATCAGTTTTTGTGCATAGGAAATATAGAGGCGGGGCCAGCGAAGCGTCATGTCGATTCGATACGACGAATCCGTCCCATGATCAAAGCAATAGCGCGTAAAGGGCAGGGCGCGACAAATGGCGTCAACTACAGAGGGCGGCCCTGCGATAGTGCGAAATTCAAGTTTATTGCCCATAAAAACAGCAGCTTTTAGGTTTTCTACGCAATAGTAGGTATTTTCAATCTGCGAAGGCTCGTTAGTGTTGGCGCACTTGAAACGACTTGGGCGGAATCCGATTCCCGCTCAGGCGCAATAATCCCGGGAGGATACCTATATGGATCGTCGTTCATTTTTGAAGACATCTGCCCTTGGTGGTACAGCTGCCGCAGCAACAACGCTTGCCGCACCAGTTTATGCCCAAGGCAAAAAGACACTTACAATGGTTACATCATGGCCACGCGGTTTTGCCGTGCTGGACGATGCGGCCACATACCTCAACAACATGGTTAACGAGATGTCTGACGGCACGCTGACCATCGACAAAAAAGCCCCTGGTGAGCTGGTTGGCGCGTTCGAAGTGTTCGACGCTGTCTCCTCCGGTCAGGCCGACATGTACCACTCCGCTGACTACTACTTCATCGGTCAGCACCCTGCCTACGCCTACTACACTGCCGTTCCTTTCGGCGGTACGGCACAGGAAGTTACAAACTGGTACCACCACGGCGGCGGTCACGAGCTGCACAACGAGCTGGGCGAGATCTTCAACCTCAAGTCCTTCATCGCGGGTAACTCCGGTTCCCAGTCCGGTGGCTGGTTCCGCAACGAGATCAACTCCGCCGCAGACTTCAACGGTCTGAAGTTCCGCATGCCGGGTCTTGGTGGTAAGGTCTTGGGCGAGATGGGTGCATCTGTTCAGAACATCCCCGGTGGTGAACTGTATCAGGCGCTGTCCTCTGGCGCACTTGACGGTCTTGAGTGGGTTGGTCCCTTCGCGGACGAGCGCGCCGGCTTCCAGGAAGTTGCGAAAGTCTACTACACAGCGGGCTTCCACGAGCCAGGTTCCGCTTTGGCTGCAGCCGTTAACCTCGACGTCTTCAACGAGCTGTCCCCAGCACACCAGAAGATCATCGAGTACGCAGCGATGGCGACAACGCACACCCAGCTGGCCGAAACACTGGCCAACAACGGTGCCGCACTGGCCCGTCTGCAGCAGCAGGGCGTGAAAACCATGCAGTTCTCCGACGATGTATGGGATGCCTTCGGTGCTGCCTCTTCCAAAGTCATGGACGAGAACATGGGTGACGAGCTGTTTGCAAAAACACGCGAGAGCTTTGAAGCTTCTCTCACGGCCTCTGCCGAGTGGCTGTCCAAGTCCGATGCATTCTATGTGGCACAGCGTGAGCGCGTACGCGCCTCCATGTAAGCACTACTTTTTCAAGGGCTGCAGTGTACTGCGGCCCTTGATTTCCGTAAACGAGACGACCTTGCAGATGCCGGAGAACGGCACAGGCAAAGGAAGAAACCGCGTCTGTATCGAACGCGGAACACAAAGCCCACGCCGCGAGCGTGACGGGAGGGACAGATGGCTGAAGATAGTGTATGTACGGGATTTTTCCGTGCAGCTGAGGGATCGGACCTTAGCTGCCTCGACAAGTTCCAAGATAGCGGCGCTCTCCAGTTCTTTGCAGGCAACATACTGGAAGCGTTCTACAACTTCTTCGCGGCATTGCTGAACCCCGGTATGTGGCTCAACTGGAGCGATCCGCAGGCGATGATGCGCTTTATCTACTATGGCGCGTCAACCGAGCTTCTCTTTGTTCTGGTTACCCTTTTGATCGTGATCACAGTCATCGGCATGCGCAAGCGTTCGATGATGTGGGCGATGGTGCGGGGCCTTGAAGGCTTTGCCAATGGCATGGGCCGCCTATTTGCTTGGGCGGGCCTGATCATGGTGATCCAACAGATCATCATCGTGTTTATGCAGCGGATTTTCACGCGGCCTGACATCTCTATCGGTTTCGGTATCCCGTTGCAGTTCGATATCAGCTGGTTTGCCGAAGAATTGAAGCTTTTCAATGCTCTCGTCGTCTGTCTGTGCGTTTCCTACACGTTCGTTCAGGGCGGCCACGTGCGCGTTGACCTGTTCTATGCAGGGGCCAAGTTCCGCACCAAAAAAATCGTCGATATGTTCGGCGCGGTCTTCTTCATGATGCCTTTTGCTTTGGTGGTCTGGCTTTATGGCTGGTTCTTCATGTGGCGCCATCTCGTGACGCCGAACCCTTCGGCCTCCGACAGCCTTGAATTGCTGCTGCGCAAATCGCGTGTTTTGAAGTGGAACGTGGAGACGATCGGCTTCTCACCCAACGGGTTCAACGGCTATTTCATCTTCAAAGTCCTGCTGTGCATGTTCTGCGTCATGGTCGTATTGCAGGCGATTGCACTCTTCTACCGCTCGTGGTGCGAGCTGCGCGAAGGCGAAGAGAGTGCGAATAAATATCTCGACAAGGACACCCTTGGCGAAGGCGAAGAAGCCTATGAGGGAGCACACTGATGTTTTTTGGTCTGGACGGGGTCGAGGTTGGCCTGATTATTGTATTCATCTGCCTGTTTGGCGGTATTTTGTCAGGCTTTCCCGTGGCGTTTGCCATTGGCGGCGCGGGCATGATTTCTTTCGCGATTATTGCGGCGATGGACAGTGCGGGGCTTCTTATTCACCAAGCGATTGATACCTCCTCGGAGGCGTATCGCGCGCTGGTCAATTCCGGCATCAGGGAGGATGCGATATCGGTATTCCGATACCCTGAGTTAGCGCGGATCGCCGAGCCGGTATTCCCCCAAGGGTGGGAAGTGGCGATGGACCGCAACGTATCCTTCGTTGTGAACCGCATGAACGAGCGGGTGCTGGCCGGCCAATCCATCGAGACGCTGCTCGCGGTTCTCATGTTTGTTCTGATGGGCATCACGCTAGAGCGTTCCAAGATCGCTAATGACCTGCTGACCTCGATGGCCAAAGTGTTCGGCCCGTTGCCTGGTGGTCTGGCCGTGTCTGTTGTTGTTGTGGGCGCGTTCCTTGCGGCCTCTACAGGGATTGTGGGTGCGACTGTTGTGACCATGGGTCTGTTGGCGTTGCCGACGATGCTGCGCAACAATTACTCGCCAGAACTGGCCACAGGGGTCATCGCGGCCTCTGGCACATTGGGGCAGATCATTCCGCCCTCGATTGTGATCGTTCTGCTGGGCACGCTGGCGGGGGATTTGTATTCCGCCGCACAAGAAGCGCGGGCCACGTCGTTTGGCTGTACCGATGCGCTTACCTATTTGGGTGAGCCTGCGGTTGTCTCTGTGGGGACTTTGTTTCAGGCGGCTCTGCTGCCCGGTATCATGCTCGCGCTGCTCTATGCGCTTTACGCCTTTGGCTATGCGGTATTGCGTCCCGAGAACGCACCCGCGGTCGAGATGGGCTCTACCAATGCCGAGCCAGTGACCCGCAACGAGGCGTTTACATGGTTTATCGGTGCGCCCATCCTCATGATCGTCGGCACTATTTTCCTTGGCAACCTCGGGATCGTCGGCTCGCAGGATACGCGGATCTCGAGCTTTTCCGACATCGGCGAGAGCGCCACTTTGCGAACGAACGTGAACGAGCAGTGTCAGGCCGCCATGATTGAACTGCACGGTCAGGAGCGTTGGGACCTCGCGCTGCAACAGCAACAGGTCATCGATGACGCGGGTGGTTTGGCCCAAAGTGAAAAGCTCAGCGATGAGGATTTCGCAGCGAGGCAGGCTGAAGTTATTGCGGACGCAGCTCCCATCGGGACAGGTATTGCGATTATGATGATCCTGCTGGGTCTGATTATGACAACGGCGCGCGGTGTCTCGCCGTCCGCTGATACCAAGCCGCTGTTGATCGGTGGCGCGGGTGTGGTCGCAATCCTGCTAATTGATATCGCACTTGTCTCACCCACCACATCGCCCGGAACTATGGTTGTTCTGATGGCGCTGCCGTTTATCGCCGTGATGTACGGGGTGGTCTATGCCACCAAGCTGTGTGCCCGTAACGAGCTCATCCGCGTGGTCTTCCCGCCACTGGTGCTGATTGTTGCTGTGCTCGGCTCCATCCTCGGGGGGATCACCAACCCGACGCCTGCGGCCGCACTTGGCGCTGGCGGTGCGATTATGCTGGCCGCCTACCGCAAGCTCAGGGATCTCGACCGCTCACCCAAAGTGATTATCTGGTCCACTCTGGCGATCATCATCTGTATCCTTGTGGGTGTGAACTTCGATTTGCGCATCAATCAGGACGATGTGGGTTTCGAGAATTGGGTGGCCTTCTTCGTGGCCTACGGTGCCTATCTCTATGCCGTGTTTGGCCTGCTGTTCAGCTGCTACATCCTGTTCATGAACGGGGTTCTGACACCTGTTGTGCGCGAGACGGCAAAAGTGACCTCGATGGTGTTCACCATTCTCATCGGCTCACAGCTTTTGAACCTTGTGGTCATCAGCTTTGGCGGCGAGCATTACATCCAGCAGTTCTTGAAATCCTTCGATAACGAGCTGAAGGTTTTCCTGATCGTGATGCTCGTGCTGTTTGTGCTGGGCTTCGTGCTCGACTTCCTCGAGATTATCTACATTGTTGTGCCCATCGTCGGACCAGTCATCTACGGCGGTTCATTCGATCCGAAATGGGTCACGATTATGATTGCGGTGAACTTGCAGACATCCTTCCTGACGCCGCCGTTCGGATTTGCGCTGTTCTACTTGCGCGGGGTTGCCCCGCCAAGTGTTACGACACAGCATATCTACCGCGGGATTGTCCCCTTTGTCGGTATTCAGGTACTGGGCCTTGCGATCCTTTGGTTCTTCCCCGGTATTGTGACGATCGTTCCCGATCTGATCCCTTAGGAAATTGAGCTGAATACATGAGAAAAGGGCGTCTGCGAGGGCGCCCTTTTTTATTGGGTGTAAGGTCTTGGGGCGAGGACGGAATTCAGTTCATTGGCAAAATGAAGATGCGGTTTGGCATGGCAACAGGTGCGCCTGATATGCAGGCGGGGCTCTTCTGTCGTTTCTTAGACGAAGGATGGGTTGGGCTCTGCGGTCTAATGATGCACGCCCAACGGGCTGTTAGCCGCGTGTGGAGGTCAGATCGGGCAGGGATATATTAGCGACCTGTTCTGCAATCGGATCGTTGCTGAGCGGGTGCTGTTCTGATGCGAAAGCGTCCGGGTCGCGCATAGGGTGCCACGCGCCGCCCATGAACACCTCGAGGCCCGAGAACTTGGCCTTGTATCCCATCTTCTGGCTGCCCGGGACCCAATAGCCCAGATAGACATAGGGCAGTCCCGCATCGCGGGCGATTTCGATGTGGTCGAGGATGATGTAATTGCCCAAGCCATCTCGCGGACGGTCGGGGCTGTAAAATGAGTAGACCATGCTCACCCCGTCGCCCAGCACGTCCGTGAGGCAGACGCCGGTCAGTTCGGATGTCTCGGGGTCGGTATATTCGATCACGCGGCTGCGGATCGGGGTTTCCTCGATCATGGCAGCGAATTCGAATACATCCATATCGGCCATGCCGCCGTCGGAATGGCGGCTGTCGAGGTAGGTTCGAAAGAGCTCGTATTGATCCTCGGTGGCCCAAGGCGAGGTGGCGCGGCGTTTGAGGCCGCGATTGCGGTTCATCGTGCGCCGCTGGCTTTTGCTGGGTTTGAATTTCGACACGTCAATGCGCGCAGAGAGGCAGGAAGCACAATCGGCGCAGGACGGGCGGTAGAGCACGTTCTGGCTGCGGCGGAAGCCTTGGGCCGACAAGCTGCTGTTGAGCGTTTCTGCATTCTCGCCCTGCAGGGCTGTGAACAGCTTCCGTTCCATCCGCCCCTCAAGGTAGGGGCAGGGCTGGGGCGCGGTTACATAGAACTGCGGTGCAATAGGAAGCGAATGGCGCATTCGGTTTCTCGACTTGGACAGGATGACATGAGGATAGCTTGGGACGACACGAGCGCAATCCCCAATTATGGGGATATGTCACTGAAGGTAGTCTTAGCTGCGGCGATTGAGTGCGACGGTGCCAAGAACAATATCTGTCAGACCCTGACGCCGCTCGGTGGTGAGCATCAGAACCATAGAGGCGATCTGGATGATAAACATGCCAATGGACAGGCTGTACCCCAATGTGTGCAACACAGCAGTCGGCAGATCAAAGGGCGCGTCATGGCGGGTGCGCATCTCGATCGACATAAAGCGCATGCCCCACGTGGCCGAGCCCCGCGCAAGCGTTACAACGCGGTAGCAAAAGCTGACCATGAGGTAGAGCAGCGGAAAGAAGAAGAGCCCCGTGAAGGCCGTAAACGGGATGATCAAAAGCGCCATGCCCGTGATCACCACCATATCAATCACCCAAGCAACAAGACGCTTGCTGGGGACAGCCTCGTAGAATTCGGGATACTGGTCTGGATCAGGGGTCATAACGTTCTCGGATATTTGTAAAGGCAGATGTGCCCCCCCGAAGTGGGAGGGCAGCGGGGTCATGTCAAGCTCAGGCGTTTTTGTCGTCGTCTTTGCGTGCAGCGCGTTCTTCCATAAAGGCGTCGAACTCGGACTTGTCTTTTGCAGCGCGCAGACGCTCGAGGAAACTCTCAAAGCTGCCTTGCTCCTCTTCCAGACGGCGCAGTGTGTCGGCCTTATAGGCGTCGAACGCGGCATTGCCTGTGGGGCGGCTCATGGAGAAGGACGGGGCTTTGCGGGCACAGCGGGCAGAAGATGAAAACATACGTTTGCTCCAGATCATATAAGCGAGAAGGGCGAGGCCAACAGGCCAGAAGAAGATAAAGCCCGCGACCATCGCCGCGATCCATGCGCCTTTGCCGCGCGCATCAAGCCATTTCTCCGACCGTGTGAACCAGCTTTCGCGTGGTGCTTGGGTGGACGGGTAGGTTTCTGTGTAGGTCATACGTATCCCTCTGGGTTAGCAGTGCGCTGCCACCGGTGCGGGGCGCTTCACTGGTGAAAAGACCGTAATGTAAATGCTTTTCACATTGTATTATTTGGAGATGCCTGCGTGGAAAACAAGTGCTTATGTGAAAGTAATTTACATTATTCGGGATAACATAATATTTTCAGTGCTTTGCGGCACATCATTTTCTGATCTTGGCCCATTGACGCGGGTGGGTCCACGCGCAACTGTGGGGTATGACTGCTGTTTCGCTCTCTTCCCGCCTTACCCGTTGCCCACGCTTTGCGCAGGCACCAGATGATGATCTGCCGCTCGCGCGCTTTGACACCGCACTTGTTCCCTTGCTGTCCGGTACTGCGGGGTTGTCGCCATATCTGAAGTCACTGCTGGTCAAGGAGGCAGCGTGGTTGGAGGAGGCCGTGGAGACGCCCGAGGCTGCACTTGCCGCGCTTGTGCATGAGACCCATACGCTTGAAACGGATACGGTGAGCGCGGGCCTGCGGCAGGGCAAACGGCGGGTGGCGCTGCTCTCGGCTTTGGCCGATTTGGGCGGGGCGTGGTCGCTGGAGGAGGTGACAGGCGCGTTGACCACCTACGCGGATGCGGCGGCGCAGGCGGCGTTGCGTGTGGCCGTGGGGGCGCAGATCAAGCGCGGCAAGCTGCCCGGGATGACCCCTGAGGATGCACTGAGTGGTGCAGGAATGACCGTGCTCGCGATGGGCAAAATGGGGGCGGGGGAATTGAATTATTCCTCCGACATCGACCTGATATGCCTCTTTGACGAGAGCAAATATGCGCCAGAGGACTTCGGAGAGGCACGGGCGGGGCTGATCAAGGCGACACGCGCAATGGCCGCCACGCTGAGCGAGATTACGGCCGAGGGCTATGTCTTTCGCACTGACCTGCGCTTGCGCCCTGATCCTGCGGTCACGCCTGTGTGCGTGGGGCTGCTGGCCGCCGAACGGTATTACGAGAGCCTTGGCCGCACTTGGGAGCGTGCCGCCTATATCAAAGCGCGGCCCTGTGCGGGGGACATTGATGTAGGTTTGGGATTTCTGGAGACATTGCGCCCGTTTGTGTGGCGCAGGCATCTGGATTTTGCCGCCATTCAGGATGCCCATGACATGCGCCTCGCCATTCGCGCGCACAAAGGGCTGGGTGGGGCGATCACATTGCCCGGTCACAACATGAAATTGGGCCGTGGCGGCATTCGCGAGATCGAGTTTTTCACCCAGACGCGGCAATTGATTGCGGGCGGGCGCGATGCGGAACTGCGCGTGCGCGGTACCAAAGAGGGTCTGTCGTTGCTGGCGCAGAAGGGATGGGTGCCGCAGGAGACCGCGGAAGCGCTGACCGAGCACTATACGTTCCACCGCACGGTCGAGCACCGCTTGCAGATGGTGCGCGATGCACAGACCCATGATCTGCCACAATCGCCCGAGGGCATGGCGCGTATCGCCGCCATGATGGACATGGACGTCACCGCCCTTGAGCAAGAGCTGCACCAGCGGCTGAGTGCGGTGCATGACATAACCGAAGGCTTTTTCACGGAGGCGCGTGGCACTGCTGTGACTGCGCAAAGTGATCATGCCTTCGATCCCGCGATCACGGAAGGATGGCATAGCTATCCTGCGCTGCGCTCTGATCGGGGGGCGGAGCTTTTCGAGCGGCTCAAGCCCGAGTTGTTGGCGCGCTTGGCGCAAGCGGACAAGCCCGACGAGGCACTGTTGGCGTTTGACGGCTTTCTGAGGGGGCTGCCTGCGGGGGTGCAGTTGTTCTCGCTTTTAAAGGCAAATCCGCAGTTGGCTGACCTACTGATCAATATCGTTTCCGTTTCGCCCATGCTGGCAGCGCATCTGTCGCGCCATGCGGCAGTGTTAGATGCGGTGATCGGCGGCGATTTCTTCAAGGATTGGCCAGGACAGGAGGCTCTGGCCACTGATCTCGAGGCGCGGCTCGCGGCGCTCGACGATTATGAGCAACAGCTTGACGCGACCCGCGCGTGGCAGCGCGAATGGCATTTCAGAATTGGCGTGCATCATCTGCGCGGTCTGACCGATGGCGCGCAGGCTGCCGCTCAGTACAGTGATCTAGCGCGTGCGGTGCTGCGCGGCCTCTGGTCCGTGGTCATCGACGAGATTTCGCGCCGCCACGGACCGCCGCCGGGCAAGGGCGCTGTGATTGTCGGCATGGGCTCATTGGGGGCAGGGCGTCTTACCGCGCAGTCCGATCTGGATATGATCGTGATCTATGATGCAGACGGGGTCGAGGCCTCGGACGGCAAACGCCCGCTGCCTGCGCGACAATATTATGCGCGCCTGACCCAAGCGATGATTACCGCAATGAGCGCCCCCATGGCCCAAGGGCGGCTGTATGAAGTCGACATGCGCCTGCGCCCGTCTGGCAACAAAGGGCCTGTCGCCACTTCGATCACTTCTTTTGCCAATTACCAGCGCGAAGAGGCATGGCTGTGGGAGCATCTTGCACTGACCCGTGCCCAAGCGATTGCAGGGCCGGATGACTTGGCCGCGCGGGTTGAGGCGTTGCGCTGCGAGATCGTTCAGATGCCGCGTGACGTCAGCTATGTCTGTTCACAGACGGCAGAGATGCGGGCGCGCATTGCCTCGGCAAAAGTCGCCGAAGGTGTGCTGGACGCCAAGATCGGTGCAGGCAGGCTCCAGGACATCGAGCTATTTGCCCAAGCAGGGGCACTGCTGGGGGGCGCGTTGGCCCGCGATATTCCGCAGGGGCTTGCGTCCGCGCGCGCCGCAGGTCTGATTGATGCGCAGGGCGAGCAGGATTTGACGGCAGCCTATGGCCGCCTTTGGGCGCTGCAATCAGCGACCCGGTTGCTTTCGTCTCGCCCTCTTGACCTCGGCGCGCTGCGGGCCGCAACACGGGGCTTTTTGGTAGGGGCCGTCGATCTGCCTACGCAAAATGACGGTAGTGACCCGTTAGAGGCGCAGCTAAGACAGATTTACGAGCGTGCCGATACAATCATCAGCACAGCGCTGGACGCGCATAAGAGCGGAGAGGACTGATGCAAAAAGGAACGCCTGACGATCCCAAGGGGCTGATTTTTGAAGCCTATCGGATCGACGGAATTACCAAATCCGAGTGTCGCACGATCTTCCTCGATTGGGCGCTAAGCCTCGGGAGCGACCGTGAGACGGGAACGGCATTGCGCGCTTTGCTGGAAGTATACGGTGCAGATGCCGCTCATCCCATGTCCGAAGTCCTGTCGGAGGGCTTGCATTCGATCGCCACGCCGCGACGTCGCGGGGGCTGGCGTAGCCGTCCGCGCGATTAAGAACGGTACGGCGACTGCTACCAGTTTTGGGCATACATCGCACTAACATCATTCGTTTACCTTGAATTTGTGCTGAATCTGGCGCGAATTTGTCTTAAACCTGCCTCAATCTGCCGTCACATATCACTCAATAACCAGTAGGGGCCAGATGGGCCTGAGGAGTGTGTGTGATGAAAATTTTTAAACTTGCTTGTGCATTGGGTCTGGGTGCTATGCTGAGTGCATGCGGTGCATCCGATGTTGTGACACGTGACGCGCCGCTCTCCGGTCAGGCCGGATCAGACAGCGTGACCTTCTCCTCCAATCCGCAGGACCGCAACGTGCGCACCATCTCGACACAGTCGCAGGGCACACGCACCATCCTCCCCCAAGCGATCATGAGCCAGATCAACGTGGCAAAGGTCAATGTGATCGTCCCGACCGAGCTTAAGGTTTCCGAAGCCAACCGCTATTATCCCAACGGTGACATCGTCTGGCGTGAAGACGGAATGGGCAACCGCCATGCCCAAGTCGCCAAGATTGTGAATGATGCGATGATCGTGGGCACGCAGGGCTTCAACGGTCCCGTTCCGGTCTCCCTCGATATTCAAGTGTCACGTTTCCATGCGCTGAGCGAAAAGGCCCGCTACACCGTGGGCGGCGTGCATAATATCATCTTCACCATGGTGCTGCGCGATGCACGTACAGGTGAGTTGCTGACAACGCCGCGTAAGATCGACACCGATCTGGAAGCCTTTGGCGGCCAGCAGGCCATCAGCGCCGAGAGCAGAGGCCTCACGCAAAAAGTTCGCATCTCTGGTCATCTCGCCGAAGTGATCCGTCAGGAGCTGACCAATCCCGAGGGCTACAAGAATGCTTCGCTCGGCTTCTTCCAGATGATCAACAATTTATAGGCTTCCTCTTTCAAAGGGAACCGACTAGGGAAGGCGCTATGACAATAGCGCCTTTTTCCGTTTCACACCCACTTCCCGTTGTTCGCCTGATGCCGAAGGCCAATGCCCGCGCCATCCGCCATGGCGCGCCTTGGGTTTATGCCAACGAGCTGGTCACCGACCGCCGCACCAAGGGCTTGCCAGCAGGCTCTATGGCGGTGCTTGAAGACAGCCTGCGCCAGCCTTTGGGCGTGGTGACGGTCAACACCAACTCCAAGATCATCGCCCGCATGATGGACAGTGATCCCGCCGCGGTTATTGACCAGTCATGGATCGCCGCCCACTTGCGCCGTGCTTTGGCCCTGCGCGAGCGCATGTTTGATGCTCCGTTCTATCGGCTTGTGCACGCCGAGGCCGATGGCCTACCAGGAGTGATCATCGACCGTTTCGGCGACACTTGTGTGATCCAGCCAAATGCCGCGTGGTCGGATGCTCTCATTGCGCCGCTGACAGCGGCACTCATCGAAGTGACGGGCGTGGCAAACGTGCTCAAGAACGCCTCTGGCCGCACCCGCAGCCTTGAGGGGCTGGATGATGTGAGCGGCGTTCTCGCTGGTAGCGCCCCTGAAGCCGCCGTGCCTGTGCTGATGAACGGGGCCACCTATATGGCCGACCTGACGGGTGGCCAAAAAACGGGTATCTTTTACGACCAGCGCCCCAATCATGCTTTTGCAGCAAGCCTGTCAAAGGGCGCACGTGTGCTGGATGTGTTCTCCCACGTGGGCGGTTTCGGTCTTGCTGCTGTCGCGGGCGGGGCTGCGTCCGCGCTTTGCATCGACGGCTCTGCGCCTGCCTTGGTATTGGCCGAGCAAGGCGCCGCAGCGATGGGCGTCTCGGACCGTGTGACCACGCGTCAGGGCGATGCGTTTGATGTGCTGACAGCCCTGCGCGCCGAGGGCGCTGAGTTTGACGTGATCATCTGCGATCCCCCCGCCTTTGCACCAGCCAAACCTGCGCTCGAAGCTGGGCTGCGCGCTTATGAGCGTATCGCACGGCTTGCCGCTCCTCTGGTGGCCGAGGGCGGCATTCTGGGCCTGTGCTCCTGCTCCCACGCTGCTGATCTTTCAGCATTCCGCATTGCATCTGTGCGCGGCATCGGGCGCGCAGGCCGTCGCCCGAGCCTGATCCACACAGGCTTTGCAGGCGCGGACCACCCACAATTGCCACAACTGGCCGAGACGGGCTACCTCAAGTCGCTTTTCTTCCACCTTTAATCCTATGAAGATGGTTCTGGATGCCTGCGTATTCTATCCCACCGTGATGCGAGAAATGCTTTTGGGCGTGGCGCGCACGGGTGCCTACACACCGCTGTGGTCGGCGCGCATCCTTGAGGAATGGGCGCTTGCCGCACGCAAACTGGGGCCAGAGGGCGAGGCACAGGCGAGGGGCGAGATCGCAATGGCCCAAGCCGCATTTCCGCGCGCGTCAGTTCCAACACATGCTGGGTTGGAGGCGCGGCTTTGGTTGCCGGACGCCAATGATATCCATGTGCTGGCCACGGCAGTGCACGGCAATGCCGACGGTATCGTAACCATGAACGCCAAGGATTTTCCGCGCGGCCTGCTGGCCGAAGAAGGGCTCAGCCGTAATGATCCCGATGCTTTCCTGCTTGGCCATTTTCATGCAACGCCTGAGGCAGTCGAGGCCGTCGCAACCGCCGTGCTGGATCAGGCGCGAAGCCTGTCCGGTCAGGATTGGACCATACGCGCCTTGCTCAAGAAAGCACGCCTGCCACGGCTCGGAAAAGCGCTCAGCACCTAAATTCTTTTGGTCACAAATATCCCGGGGGAGCAGCGGAAAGCTGCGGGGGCAGCGCCCCCATATCCGCCAAATTCAAGGCTCCCACTTCACCTGCATTTTATTGAGCGCAGCTATCCGCTCTTCGGTCTTGGGATGGGTCATGAGCCATGCAGGCGCGCGCCCGCCGCCCGACTTCGTAAGCGCGTCGAGCTTTTCAAAAAGCGAAATTTGCGGCGCGATGCCGATGCCTGCCTTGGTGAGCAGGGCGGCGGCATAGGCATCCGCCTCGAATTCGTCACTGCGCGACAGTTTCGCGGCCAGCAGGGAGGTCAGCATATTGGCGATCCAGATGCCGACACCGGGAATAAAGCGGCTCAGCACCATACCAAGTGCTGCGCGCATGGCGTTTTGCCCCGAAAAATCGATCATGCGGCGGCGGGAGTGGCCCAAGGCCACGTGCCCCAACTCATGCGCAATCACGGATGCCAGCTCTTCGGCCGTGACCTCACCTTTGCGAAATTTATTGTAGAAACCACGGGTGATGAAAATACGGCCGTCCGGTGCGGCGAGGCCGTTCACGGGCTCGATCTCGTAGATATGCACCTTAATGCGTGGCAGATCGAGTGCGCGTGCCATCTGTTTGCTCATCTCCACCAGCTTTGGGTCGGCCAACACGGTGGATTGTTCGTCCAGTTCCCGCCCTGTACGCCACACGGAAAAGCGGTACATCACAAGGCCGTAGGCAACGGCGAGCATAATGGGCAGGATTTTTATCATGTCTCTAATATGGGGGCATTTGGCGGCAGAGCAAGGTAGATCATCTCCATGCGACGGGAACGCGCAGCGGCCCGCGAAAGGCCCATCCATACATCTGCGCAGAAATGCGGCCCTGCGCCAAACGTGTTCGCGGCGGCCGTATCACGGCGGATGTAAAAGCGGTGCGGCGCGTCGAAACAGGCCTCGTCCGGGAAACGGGGCGCATCTGAAAATTGCGCAACCTAGGAGCCGCTGTCTAACGCGTCAGCGTCTTCATCCCGCGGCTTAGTCCCTCAAGTGTCATGGGCACCATCGCGTCCTCCCCAAAAATCTCTTGGATCATCGTAATTGACTGGGTGTAGCGCCAGTATTTCTCGGGGATAGGGTTGATCCAGAGGTTGGATTTCCACTGCTCGCGCGCGCGGTTTAACCAGACGGAGCCTGCTTCGGGGTTCCAATGCTCGTTGGCCCCACCCGGATAGGCGATCTCATAGGGGGACATGCTCGCGTCGCCCACAAAGATGCAGCGGTAGTCAGGCCCGTAGGTGCGGATAATCTCATGTGTGGGCGTCTGCGCGTCCCAGCGGCGGCGGTTATCGCGCCACACGCCTTCATAGAGGCAGTTATGGAAATAGAAGGATTCCATATGCTTGAACTCCGACCTTGCGGCAGAAAACAGCTCTTCCACAACTTTGATGTGGGGATCCATGGAGCCGCCTACGTCGAGAAACAGCAGCACTTTGACAGCATTGCGCCGTTCGGGGCGGGTCTTGACGTCGAGATACCCTTGCTCGGCGGTGGAGCGGATGGTCCCGTTCAGGTCCAGCTCTTCATTGGCCCCATCACGTGCCCAGCGGCGCAAGCGCTTGAGCGCCACTTTGATGTTGCGGGTGCCCAGCTCGACTGTGTCGTCGAGATTGCGGAATTCGCGTTTGTCCCAGACCTTCACGGCCTTGCCGTGGCGGCCTTCTTTCTGGCCGATCCGCACGCCTTCGGGGTTATAGCCGTAGGCACCAAAAGGAGAGGTGCCGCCTGTGCCGACCCATTTGTTGCCGCCCTCGTGACGTTTTTCCTGCTCCTTGAGGCGCTCTTTGAGCGTCTCCATCAGCTTGTCAAAGCCGCCCATGGCTTCGATTTCGGCTTTTTCTTCCTCGCTCAGATGCTTTTCGGACATCTTGCGCAGCCATTCTTCGGGGATGTCTACTGCTTCAAGAACCTGCTCTACCGTGATGTTTTCCAAGCCTGAAAAGGCGGCAGCGAAGGCTTGGTCGAACTTGTCGATGTTGCGTTCGTCCTTCACCATGCTGACGCGGGCGAGGTAGTAGAACGCCTCAACGTCATAGGTGGCAAGCCCCGCAGACATACCATCGAGAAAAGCCAGAAATTCCCGCATTGAAACGGGAACTTTATGGGCGCGCAAATGCTCGAAAAAGGGCAGGAACATATTTAGACCCCTACGATGCGGGTCACGACAAGAGACAGGAGCAATCCACCAAGCGCAAAGATAATGGCAAAGACTGCGGCGTACTGTGCCATATCCTTGCGGTTGCCGCCGCGCTTTTTCGCGTTGAAAACCCCGATCAGCGCACCAATCACCGCAACAAGTGCAACATCCATATTTCTTTGTCCCGTCTATCCATTCAGCGGGTTGAGCGAGGAAATCTCGCGCAGCTTTGCCCGCACAGCCCAATCAGAGCCAAATCCGTAACGCGCCCAACCCAGACTGTCCAGACGAACTGCCTTTGCTTCGGAGGGGCGGTTTTCGAGATCCAGCGCTTCGGCACGTAGCAGAAGCAGGGTGGAAAGCAATGCGGCGTTCTCGTTGTTGCGGGCTGTCTCGACGTGGGGTGCGATGATTTGCAGCGCTTTTGATCCCGTGCCTTGGCTGATGGCGAAGGCTGCCAGTTGGGTGGCGACATAGGCCTGATGCAGTCGTGTGCCTGGTGTTGCGGAGTAATAGCGTTTGGCTTGGGTATAGTGCTGTTGCGCCCGATCAGGTTCGGAGCGTTGCAGGACGCGGCCCATCGCATAGTGGGCGAAGGCGCGGCGCTGGTCCTGCCATCCCATGGCTGTGGCGATGCGCAGCGCCTCCGCAGCGCCCGCTTTGCGTTGGCCATTGGAGGCAGACGGTCCCAAGGCCGTCTCGACAGCGCGCTTCCACTTCAGCGGCGTGCGCGTGGCAAACCGCGCACCTGCGCGTTCCCCGCGGGGGTTAATCTCGCGCAGGATATGGGGCAGGGTGGCGGCAACCTGACCACGGGTCATCCCATTATGCAATTTGGGCGAGTAGTAGGCCCGCAGCATCAGCATATCAAAGCCGGTCAGAACCGTATGCACGTTGTCATCGTTAAAAACGCTGTCGGGCAGGCGGTAAAGATCGTTGAGCGGCCCTAGCGATTGTGCCAGTTCCTCATGCAGACAATCACGCACTTCTTGCGGGCTCACGTCATTCGGCAGGAAGATTGCGAGCCTCTCGCGTTTGCGCAGAGCCGACCAGTTGGTGCGTTTGCTTTTGCGCGCCTTGCGGTATTCGTCCATCGTGCTCACGTTGGGGGCCACAAAACAGGCGGCCTGCGGCAGGACCTGACGGATGGCCGCGCGCGGCACCGCATTGATGGTGATGTTGGCGGGGCCACTGCTGACCTGTGCGATGTTGATCCGCGCCTCGGAGCGCAGACGCCCCAACAAGCGGGTCAGATCGTGCTGCAATGATGCGGGGCGTGATCCCATAACGGCCACAGTGATCGGCCCCTCAAAGCGCGTAAAGACAGGAAGATCGCGTCCGCTCTCGAGTTTGAATGAGAGTTCAATGAAATCCAGCGCCAGATCGTTGTTGGCGCGAATGGGGCTTGTGTGCTGTCCCGACGAGAACATTTTGATCGGGGGCAGGGAGCTGTCGGAGACCGTCATCAGCCGCGAGACATCGCCGCCAGTGGTGGGCGTACAGGCGTTAAGCGCCATCGCAAGAACCAGAGCGATACGGGATTTCATGTGAGGTTCCCCACAGTCCGGGAGGTGGAGAAAGTTGAAAAACAAAACGGAATTTCGCGCACTACGGGTGCGATTTGGGTACTCATAAAACTGCCTGCCTGCCCTTTTGAGCTTCTATTGAAGGTCTTTTCGCCTCTCAACCCGTCACGGGTATGGAGCAATTAAGGCAAAATCAGGGCAAATTTTATGGAATGAGGCATACCTATGGTTGTGACGCGAAAAAGCCACAGTTCACCAAGGCTTAGCGGGATGTACGTAAATATGTACGCAACATGAGCGTATGCAAGCAAACGAGCGGAACAGCCGCCAGAACGAGTGCTTCGGCGGGCGTAGCGAACCCCGTACCAACCAGCACGAGAATAAGCGCTAGCGCCATGAACGCAGTAATGACTAAGCAACTGCGCCCCGACATTCTGTGCCCGCAACTGGTTGAGAGGCCCATGAGCCGCTGAAAGGCGGGAACAGCCCACCAGACGAGAATGAGATAAAGGGGCAAGACCAGCCCCAGCTGAGCCAATATGTCAGGTGGAAATAAATACATCGCAGGCAGAGCTGCGAGAAGGGACAGAAGGTAGTGCAGTGGCGCAATAAGGATGAGGTAAACTGCTTTGCGCCACTGCTGCATGTGCTCTAGCGTCCGCCGCGCGCCATAAAGGCAAGGCGCTCGAACAGATGCACGTCCTGCTCGTTCTTGAGCAATGCGCCGTGCAGTTTGGGCAGGGCGGAGGTGCCATCGGCTTTCAGGTCTGCCGCATCCATATCCTCTGCCAGCAACAGCTTGAGCCAATCGATAACCTCGGAGGTGGAGGGTTTCTTTTTGATCCCCTGCTGGTCACGGATCTCGTAAAATTGCGTGAGCGCTGTGGTCAGAAGCTCGGGCTTGATGCCTGCGTGGTGGACCTCGACGATCTTTTTGAGCGTCTCCATGTCGGGGAACTGGATGTAGTGGAAGAAACAGCGGCGCAGAAAGGCGTCGGGCAATTCCTTTTCATTGTTGGAGGTGATGATTACGATGGGCCGCACGGAGGCTTTGATCGTCTCGCCGGTCTCGTAGACAAAGAACTCCATCTTATCGAGCTCTTGCAGCAGGTCGTTGGGGAATTCGATATCGGCCTTGTCGATTTCGTCGATAAGCAAAACGACCTTTTCGCCCGCCTCGAAGGCTTCCCACAGCTTGCCCTTGCGGATGTAGTTGGAGACGTCGTGGACCTTCTCTTCGCCCAGCTGGCTGTCGCGCAAACGGCTGACCGCGTCATATTCGTACAGGCCCTGCTGGGCGCGGGTGGTGGATTTAATGTTCCACTCGATCATCCGCAGACCCAAAGCGCTGGATACCTGACGCGCCAGTTCGGTCTTGCCCGTGCCAGGCTCGCCCTTAACCAGCAAGGGGCGCTCAAGCTGGACCGCAGCGTTGACGGCGATTTTCAGATCGTCTGTTGCGACATAGTCTGCGGTGCCTTGAAATTTCATGTTTATTCCGACTTTCCCGTTGTCATTATAGTGCATTCTCAGAGGCCATAATAGCGCATCATTGTGTAGTGACAATCGATGATCGGTCCTATAGAGAGCGCGCAAGAGGTGACGTTGCGAGGCTTCTGCAACGTCACCCTGTCGAAAGCCGTTGAGGGGATGGGCAACATGAACAAGCAAAATATAATGACACAGGATTATCGTCCTTCTGAGGATGAACCTTTCATGAATGATCGGCAGGTCGAATATTTTCGCCGCAAGTTGCAGGATTGGAAATCCGAGCTTCTTGAGGGGAGCCGCGATACCATCGAGACTATGAAAGATGGCACGCGCAACATTCCTGATGTGAATGACCGCGCCTCCGAGGAAACAGATCGCGCGCTAGAGCTGCGCACCCGCGACCGTGCGCGCAAGCTGGTCAGCAAGATCGAGGCAGCGCTGCGCCGCATTGACGAGGGTGAGTTCGGCTATTGCTCGGTCACGGGCGATCCTATCTCGCTCAAGCGTCTGGATGCGCGCCCCATTGCCACCATGAGCCTTGAGGCGCAGGAAAAGCACGAGCGCCGCGAGAAAGTGCACCGCGACGATTGATCGCCTTGGGCGACACAACGATCGATGTGCGAACAGTGATTGAAGCCTTGGACGCCGTGGTGAAAACTGCGGCGTCTTTGCGTTTGAGGAGGCCGTGATGGGCGTGAGCAATGCAATCGTGATTGGTGCAGGCATCGGCGGGTTGGCTGTTGCAGTGTCATTGGCGCGGCGCGGTGTTGCCGTGACGGTTCTGGAGCAAGCAGCTGATATCACGGAAGTGGGCGCTGGTTTGCAGGTCAGCCCGAACGGACTGGCCGTACTGCGCGCTCTGGGTTTGGAAAAGCGGCTGATCGGGCGCGGTGCGGTGCGCGGGCGAGCCGTGGTGATGCAGGCTCATGATGCAGCGGGGCATGATGTGGCAAGGCTTGACCTCATGCGTTTGCCGCCCGAGCAGGCCTATTACTTTATGCACCGCGCTGATCTTGTTGATGTTTTGCTACAAGCAGCCCGCGAGCAGAATGTAAGTTTCGAACTGGGCTGTAAGGTCACTTCTGTCACTTCGGGCGAGACGCCGCAGGTCCAGTTGGAAAGCGGGGAGACCCGCCGCGCCGAGGTGATTATCGGGGCGGACGGTATCCATTCGGCAGCGCGCATGACACTCAATGGTGCAGACAACGCGTTCTTTACAGGGCAGGTGGCATGGCGCGCGACCGTGCCAAACACCTTTGGCCACAAAGATGTGGCGATGGTGAGCATGGGACCAGCGCGGCATCTGGTGAGCTATCCGCTGCGCGGCGGCGAGATGGTCAATCTTGTGGCTGTCGAGGAGCGTGAGGGATGGGCCGAAGAGGGCTGGAACCACGTGGATGACCCCGCCAACTTGCGGGTGGCTTTTGCGGCGTTTGACGGGATGGCGGCACAGATGATTCACGCGGTAGAGGCGCCCACGCTTTGGGGGCTTCACCGTCATCCCGTGGCGCAAGTCTGGCAGCGGGGCGGCGTGGCCTTGTTGGGGGATGCGGCGCATCCCACGCTGCCTTTTCTGGCACAGGGCGCGAATATGGCGCTGGAGGATGCGTGGGTGCTGGCCGAGCACATTGTTCAGGGCGGTGTTGATGCGCTTCCTGCCTATGAGGCGCTGCGCAAACCGCGGGTGACGCGCGTGATCAAGGCCGCGAACGGCAATGCGTGGCGCTATCACCTAAAGCCCGGACCTGTGCGCTTCGCCGCGCATACGGCCCTTAGACTGGGCAGCAAGATCGCGCCGGCACGGATGTTGGGCGCGTTTGATTGGCTATATGGTCACGATGTGACGGCGCGCACGCCTCGCTGACGCGCCGTCACGCCTCGCTTACTTGGCGCGGGCGACCATGCCGAACAGGTCACGCGGGTCATCGGGGTCGGCCAGCATATCGAGCGGGGTGAAGAAATCAGTCCCCTTGATCGCATCGCGCACATAGCACAGGGCCGAGAAATCCTCGATCGCGAAGCCTACGCTGTCGAACAGCGTGATCTGTTTCTCGTTGGTGCGGCCTTTGGCCGTGCCCGTGAGGACTTCCCAGAACTCAGTAACGGGATGATCGGCGTCCAGTTGTTGAATCTCGCCCTCGATGCGGGTTTGTTCAGGATATTCCACAAAGATATCAGCGCGGTGCAAGATGGCAGGGGCCAACTCTGTCTTCCCTGGGCAATCGCCACCGATGGCGTTGATGTGCACACCTGCGCCAACCATGTTGTCCGTGAGGATTGTCGCATATTGCTTGTCGGCGGTGCAGGTGGTGATGATCTGAGCGCCAAGAATGGCTTCTTCTGCGCTGCTGCATTGCGTGATCTTGAGGCCCGAGGACACAAGGTTGCGTGCCGCTTTCTCGGTGGCGGCTGGATCGATATCAAAGAGACGGACTTCGCTGATTCCCACAATGGCCTGCATTGCAAGGCTCTGGAACTCCGACTGTGCGCCATTGCCGATCATGGCCATCACAGTGCTGCCTTCGGGGGCCAGTACGCGGGCGGCCAGCGCTGAGGTCGCTGCCGTGCGCAGCGCGGTGAGGATCGTCATCTCGGAAAACAATACGGGATAGCCGCTGGCAACATCGGACAAAAGTCCAAAGGCTGTAACGGTTTGCAGCCCGTCCTTCGTGTTGTCGGGATGGCCGTTCACGTATTTGAAACCGTAGACGTCACCATCGGACGTCGGCATCAGCTCGATCACGCCCACATCCGAGTGGGACGCCACGCGGGGCGTTTTATCAAAGAGCGGCCAGCGGCGGAAATCATCTTCGATGCGGTCGCAGATCCCGCGCAGCATCGGCGCGATGCCGATGTGGTGGATGAGCTTCATCATGTGATCAACGCTGACGAAGGGAACAAAGGCTTTTGCGGAAGGTGTAGGGTTGGACATATCAGGGTTCCTTGGAATTAGGCGCGGGTGGGGCGGTCGAACACGTTGCGCCCTAATGCGGAAGCGGCCAGATCGACCATAAGTTCGGCAGTGCGGCCACGCTCGTCCATGAAAGGGTTCAGCTCGACCAGATCGAGGGAAGTCAGCAGGCCGCTGTCGTTTACCATTTCCATCACCAGATGCCCTTCGCGCACGGTCGCGCCGCCTGGCACAGTGGTACCCACGGCGGGTGCGGCGGCAGGGTCGAGGAAGTCCACATCGAGCGAGACGTGCAGCATGCCATTGGCTTCTGCCACACGCTCGAGGAAGGCACCCAGCGGTTGCGCGATGCCTGTCTCGTCGATCTGGCGCATGTCTACGCGGGTCACAGCGGTGTCTTGCAGCGCTGCACGCTCCGCAGGATCGACAGATCGCAGGCCGATCATTGCGATATTCTCATAGGGCAGTGGCGCTGGCAGAGCAGGCCAGTCGGGAAATTCGGAGCGCCCCGTCACATAGCCCATCGGCGTGCCGTGCAGATTGCCGCTGTCCGTGCTTTCAAGCGTGTGAAAATCGCTGTGCGCATCCAACCATAGAACGAAAAGCGGGCGTGATTGGGCAGCAGCAAAGCGCATCGCGCCCAGCACAGTGCCTGCCGCCAGCGCATGATCCCCGCCCATCGTGATGGGCATGCCACGGGCCAGTGAGGCCTCGGTCGTATCGGCCAAGGCATAGGTCCATGCAATCGTCTCGGACAGGCGGTGCAGTTTTGGATGGGGCGTGTCGGTGTAGGGGATGGGGGCCACATTGCCGATGTCGGTTACCGTGTGGCCAAGGCTTTCCAGAGTCTCGGCCAGGCCCGCCGTTCGGTAGGCGTCTGGCCCCATAATGCAGCCGCGGCGGATTTTTCCGCAATCGAGCGGTGCACCTTGCAAAATACAGTTTTGAGGGGTCATGAGGCTGTCTCCTATACGATTTAGCGTGATATAGGCGGTGTATATGGTCAAAGAATAGAGTATATAGTGATCAATATGTTTTTAGATTGATCATTGCGGAGTGTGAATTGGACAAAACGGACGAGGCGGTGATCGCTGCGCTGCGCCACGATGCACGGGCTTCCCTGTCTGATCTGGCGGCGCGTTTGGGGCTGTCGCGGACCACGGTACGCAGCCGTCTGGCGCGGCTGCAAGAGCGTGGCGAGATTGTCGGGTTCTCGGTTGTGACCCGCGCAGATGTAGCGCGTGATCCTGTGCGCGGCTTGATGATGATCGGGATCGAGGGGCGGGGGGCTACTCGGATCAAACGCCAATTGGCTGCGATGTCAGAGCTGCGCGCGGTGCATGCCACTAGCGGGCGTTGGGATCTGATTGTCGAGATTGGCTCGGCCACGCTGGCGGACTTTGACCGCGTTCTGGACCGTATCCGCCAGCTGGAAGGGATCGTGGCATCAGAGACGAGCCTGCTGCTCAGTACACAAAAAGCGGGTTAGGCGTTTCGGGCGGCCTTGATCCAAAGCGCGGTCAGGCACAGCGACAGGATTGCATTCCAGCCCGCCATGCTGATCCCTGCCATTTGCCATGCGATATCGTCACAGCGCACCAGCGGCGCGGTAAGGATTTGGTCCATTAACTCTTGCGCGCTCAGGTCGGAGACGCCCCCTGCGCTGCATGTGGTGGGGCCGTCCCACCAATTCTGCTCCACGCCCACATGAAACATGCCAATGGCTGCCGTCGTGAATGTGGCGAGCGCTGCAAACCATGAGAGCTTTTCTTCCGCTGTAAACAGGATAATCAGACCGATGAGGATTGCCGCCGCATGTGGCCAGCGTTGCCAGAGGCACATTTCGCAAGGTGCCAACCCGCCGATATGCTGGAACGCGAATGCGCCCGCCAGAACGGCGATGGACCCGACGGTCGGGAGGAGGGTCGGCCTTGTCATCATATCAATTTGATCGCGAAGAATCCGCCGAGCAGGAGCGCTACGGCGAGGGTGAACATCAAGGGCAGGCGTCTTTCAATAAAGTCGCGCACAGGCGCCCCGAATTTCCATAGCAGCAGTGCCACAAGGAAGAAGCGCAAGCCACGCGCAAGGATCGATGTCGCGATGAAGGTCGCCAGCGGCATGGCGGTGACACCCGACATGATCGTGATGACTTTATAGGGGAAGGGCGTGACGCCCGCGATGAGCACAGCCCAGAAGCCCACATCGTTGAAGCGGGTCGAGAATTCGGCCATGGCGTCCGCTTTGCCCAAGGCGGTCAGGATCGGCTCCCCGAGCGCCTCAAAGGCGAGTGCGCCGATTGCATATCCGAGCAGACCACCGATCACGGATGCCACCAAGGCCACACCTGCAATCACAAAGGCGCGGTTGGGGCGGGCGATGATCATCGGGATCATAATAATATCGGGCGGGATCGGAAACATGGAGCTTTCCAGAAACGAGACAAAAGCCAACACCCAGAGCGCGTGACGGTGCTCCGCGAGGCTTAGGGTCCAGTCATAGAGGCGTTGGATCATGGGAGGCTCCGTATTAGCGCTTCAAGACCATTTCATGCAGAGCGGGTCAAGAGGGCGCGCGCATTGATGCACGTACAGGCGATACAATCCCTGCAAAAGCTGAATTTTGTGCTGGTACCCGTGGGCGGACTCGAACCGCCACGCATTGCTGCAACAGATTTTGAATCTGTCGTGTCTACCATTCCACCACACGGGCACGCGGACCTCGTACAATAAACCTGCCGTCAGTTACAAGCATTCTCATGGGCCCAAACCACTTTCCCCTTCGATTTTTTGTTATCAGCGGGATTCAACCGTCCGCAGGTCGTCGAGCGGCGCAGCCACGAGGGCTTTATTTGACGGCTAGGGTGCAATCCTGAGAGGAGCGGGCAGCAAAGGGAGGCGGGAGTTGTACTGCGAGGGCTGTTGGGGGTCTTGGGTTTAGACATCGTCATTGAGCGGGAATTTGATTCGAACGAATGTGGCGCATCGTCCGTGCATTTAGCATCAGTCAAAGAGATTTGACGGTATTGGTGCCATCCTGTGAACAGCGCAAATGGGCGTAAATCCGCTGCAATTTCGGTTCGTCCACTTCGGCGGACTTCCTTATTGTCGCTCCATTGGAAACAACCGAGTCGGGCGCCCGCGCAGGACACACGTGCAGAGGGTGGCAAAAACTATAAAAATTAAGCTATCGCGCAAAATATACTCGCAATGGTTGAAGATTGTATTGTTTTCTAGGACTTGCAATCTGACCCTACGTCACCTCAGGCGCCCGAGGGATGACTGGGTTCTGACACTTTTCGGACATTTTTCCCTTTGCCCGTCCCAAGCGCGTAGCTATCTATGGAGCCAGCCCAACTGGGGGGTTGACGATTTTTGGTCCGGGGGCGGCCGCACACTGAACGCATCTGTATGATGTGGGGAAGGTGCAGCTGCGTGTTTGCGACTGCTGTTTTGACATAGGGAAGCATCTTGTTCGTTTCCCAGTCTGGCCACATTTAGGCCCCGTCTTTCCCTCTATCTTTGGTGTTGCTTGATGTGTGCTGTTTTTGGACCAGCCATCTAAGCCCTGCGCGGGTAACGAGTTTGAACGGAGACGAACATGAGACTGTCTTATCTGACTTTGCGACAGCAAGGAGGGTGCCCTATGGCGCCCCTAGATGCGTTTCGGCAAACCCGTAGCCCTCTGAACACCACATCTTACAATCCGGCCGCGTCGCGCGCCGCGCGCGTCGCTGCATAGGAGCATATGACATGATCAGAACAATAGACTTCAACGCCCTCGCAACAGGTGAAACCGTAGCAGACCAGTTTGCTGACATCGGCGTGCGCGTCATAGCATCGGCCAACGCACCCGCGCCCAGTGGTAATCAGGCGATGATTTTTGACACCAATAACCCCTCGGGTGAGGATCAGGATCTGGCGACTGACAACCTTGATAATGTCCTGATTATCTCAGAGGACGGCGATGCAGCTGATCCCGATGATAATGCGGCTGGCGGTCTCGTTGCATTCGAATTCGACAATGCGGTCGATATCAAATCCTTGACCTTCATAGACATTGAAGAGGCCGCGCAGATGCGTTTCTTTGATGCAGAGGGAAATCTTCTGAGCGAGCAGTTTGTCCAGCCAACGGCCAATAACGGCCAGAGTGTCGTCCAGCTTTTTGTACCGGGTACAGTGCGTTTCGAGGTCGAGCTTGGGGGATCGGGCGCGATTGATAATCTTGTATTTGACGACGTGTCTGCTGACGATCCAGTTGATCCAGTAGACCCGATTGATCCGACACCCTCCACGGGTGACGGTATCGTTTCCGGTGACGATGCCGCAAATACGATCGACCTTGGCTACACGGGTGATCCCGATGGCGACCGTATTGATGCAGCGGATGCTGTTATCGAAGGCGAAGCGCCTCAGGATGATATCGTCGATGCGCGCGGTGGCGACGACAACATCTCATCTTTCGAGGGCGATGATGACGTCTATGCAGGCGCTGGCGATGATACGGTTGACGGTGGCGCAGGTGATGACCTGATCTTTGGCGACCGCACGCTTGCTGGCGACGGCGGCACGGGCAACGGTGCACGTGAAAGCTTCAATTGGAGCGAAGCAGGATTTGCACCAGGTGAAGACGTTACATCGTTCACGCAAGACACTGGCAGCGCAAATGTTACATTCACAATCTTGAGCGCCACGCCGAAAACAACAACGGCTTTCTCGAGTGACGCACAATTGACCACTGGCATTGATGGCGGCGACGAGACGGTCGATACAAACAGCTCGCTTGCAAGCGAAACACGTGAAAATGCTGGCGAAGCAGAAACATATGAGCTGGCCTTTGACACGCCAGTGTCGAATGTTGATTTTAATATCAATGACATCGACGGTGACAGCCTTGTCCGCGTTCTGGCGTTTGACGCCGATGGCAACCCGCTGCCCGTTACGCTTGTTGCCGGTTCCGGTATTACGCTGATCGATACCAATGGCGACGGTTCGGTCGATACTGCCGATGCCGATGGCGGCTATGCGAGTGCAGATAACCCGATCTATTCCATGCAAGTCGGCATTGCTGGTCCTGTCTCGCGGATTGAGATCGTGCATGAACAGGACGGTCCGAACGGGACAAGCGTTAACATCACGGATGTCTTCTTTGACGTGGATGACGGCGGCGTTGTGACGCCCGTAGAGGGCGGCGATGACGTGCTCTTTGGCGGTGCAGGTAACGACACGATCTTCGGCGAAGGCGGCGATGATACGCTGACAGGCGGCGAGGGCGCGGATGATTTGTTTGGCGGCGACGATGCGGATCTGATCGTTGGCGGTGATACAGGCGACGTTGTTGATGGTGGAACAGGCGGTGTTGATAACGACACGCTTGATCTGTCGGCCAGCGGCCCATTGCGCGTTGTGGGTCAGACAACCGATGCCGATGGCAACTCCACCTCTGGCACAATCGAATTTCTAAATGATGACGGCTCTGTCTCGGGCACCATGATTTTTGCAGAGATCGAGAACCTGATCCTGCCCGATGTTGTGGGCAATACCGATCCGCTGGCCGTTGATGACGTAGCAGAGACGGATGAAGACACTGCCGTCATCATTGACGTGCTTGGCAACGATTCCGATCCCGAAGGCGATGCCCTCACAGTGACCGATGCAACGTCACCCAATGGTACAGTTGTGATCAATGGTGATGGTACGCTCGAGTTTACGCCAAACGCTGATTTCAACGGCGATGCGGTGATCAACTACACCATTTCAGATGGCAACGGCGGCACGGATGATGCGACAGTCACCGTCACGGTGAACCCTGTGAACGACGATCCTGTCGCGGTAGATGATGCCGACGACACGCCGTTCGAGACACCTGTCACAATTGATGTGCTGGCCAACGACTCTGACGTAGACGGTGATGATCTGACAGTCACAGCGGCGACCAGCGCTGACGGTACTGTTACAATTAACGATGACGGCACGCTGACCTTCACGCCCGCTGACGGGTTCGAGGGCGACGCGACCATCAACTACACCATCACCGATGGCAACGGCGGCTTTGACGATGCTGTTGTCACAGTGACCGTGGCCGAAGCCGACGATCAGGCTCCTACCGCCGTGGATGATGTGGCCGAGACACCCGAAGATACGCCAGTAACCATTGCGGTTCTCGCAAATGACACGGACCCGAACCTTGACCCGCTCACAGTGACCGAAGCGACATCGCCTGACGGGACGGTCGTGATAAACGATGACGGCACGCTCGAATTCACACCTGCGCCGGACTTCAACGGCGAGGCAGTGATCTCCTACACCATCACAGACCCTGACGGGAATGTGGACACAGCTGAAGTGCTCGTCACCGTTACACCTGTGAACGACGATCCTGTTGCTGTCGACGATGCAGAGGACACGCCGTTCGAGACGCCGGTTACGATTGCAGTGCTGGACAACGACAGCGATGTGGACGGTGATCCGCTGGAAGTGGCCGCGGCGACATCGCCGGACGGCACTATCGAGATCAACGATGATGGCACAATAACCTTCACGCCCAACGACGGGTTCGAGGGCGAAGCAACCATCGACTATACCATCACCGACGGGAATGGAGGTTTTGACAGCGCGGTTGTCACAGTGACCGTTGCCGCAGACCCTGACCAGACTCCGAATGCGGTAGATGATGTGGCCGAGACCGATCAGGAAACGCTTGTCAGCATTGACGTGCTTGGAAATGACACAGACCCGAATGGCGATCCGTTGACTGTGATCGAGGCGACATCGCCCGATGGCACGGTTGTAATCAACGACGACGGCACGCTGGACTTCACACCTGCGGATGATTTTGTGGGCGAGGCAACGATCACATACACGATCACAGACCCCGACGGGAACGAAGACACAGCTGAAGTGCTTGTCTCCGTTGTCGCAGAGCCCAATGACATCATCGCCGTAGACGATACGGCCGAGACCGATGAGGACACTGCTGTCACCATCGATGTGCTGGCAAATGATGAAGATCCAAACGGCGATCCGATCACCGTCACGGCGGCCACCAGCCCCGACGGCACAGTCGAAATCAACGACGACGGTACGATCACCTTTACGCCTGCGGCTGATTTCAACGGCGAAGCAACGATCGATTACACGATTGAGGATGACAACGGTGGCGTAGATACCGCGACAGTTACAGTCACCGTAAACCCGGTAAACGATCCCCCTGTAGCGGTTGACGACACAGCTGATGTGGACGCGGGCGAGACGGTCACGATCGCTGTGCTGGACAATGACAGCGACGTAGACGGCGACGATCTGACAGTCACTGCGGCGACTTCGGATGACGGAACGGTCTCGGTCAACGACGATGGCACAATTGATTTCACACCTAGCGACGGTTTCACCGGTGACGCTGTCATCAACTACACCATTACCGACGGCAACGGTGGTGAGGACACGGCGATTGTGACTGTAACAGTGGCGGATCAGACGCCAGTTGCGGTGGATGATGTTGCGGAGACGGATGAGGACACGCCGGTGACCATTCCGGTTCTGGCGAATGACACGGATCCGAACCTTGATCCGCTGACCGTGATCGAAGCGACATCGCCTGACGGTGATGTTGTGATCAACGACGACGGCACGCTGGAGTTCACGCCTGCGCCGGACTTCAACGGCGAGACGGTGATCACCTACACGATCACGGACCCTGACGGGAACGAGGACACGGCGGAAGTCGTG
>CAJXSZ010000023.1 GCA_913060815.1 uncultured Sulfitobacter sp.
GTGGGCTCGGAGATGTGTATAAGAGACAGGAGATACGGAGTCGATTATCGATTGGGTACTAGAGAGCAAGCTGCAGCCAAAGCGAATATTGGATTTAGGCACGGGCACTGGTGCGTTGGCATTGGCTTTGGCCTGCAAACAGTGGTTTCAAATTTTGTTTCTGGCATCATTTTGCTCGTTGAACGGCCAATTTCAAAAGGCGACTGGATCGAAGTAGGTGGCATGATGGGTTATGTTCGCGACATCTCGGTGCGTTCAACCCGGATTGAAACTTTCGACCGTACGGATGTGATTATTCCGAACTCGGATCTGATCACTGGCACAGTCACCAATTATACTCGGGGCAACACCGTCGGCCGGGTAATTGTGCCGGTTGGTGTGGCCTATGGCAGTGATCCGCGCCGTATTCAAAAGATCCTTTTGGAAATCGCCCAAGCTCACCCGATGGTATTGATGAACCCTGAACCCAGCGTGGTTTTTCAGGGGTTTGGAGCTGACAGCCTGGATTTTGAAATTCGGGCGATCTTGCGCGATGTAAACTGGGTTCTCGCGGTTCGGTCCGATTTGAACTTTGAAATTTCTCGCCGTTTCACAGAAGAGGGTATCGAGATCCCGTTTGCACAACGCGACCTGTGGATCCGCAATCCTGAGGCTCTAACTGAGGTGGGGTCGGCGTCATAAAACCTTGCGCCATCCTCCAGTTTGAAAAAAGCAGACCAAAGTGATCTGATAGACCCAGCTAGCAATAATGACGATTGATCTTTTTTCCAAGCGGCACCAGAAAACATAGCCGCGTAGCAGGCTTTGATCGATCGTGTTTTGCCGATCGTTAAGCAGTGGCACACCGAGGCTAAGCCGGACGCCAACCTTCATCAGTTCGATAAAACTATGTTCGCATGTCGACCATAAGGCGTTGACCAGCTCCGGCTGGTGCAATTTGCTTCTGGTAACTTGCAGCCCTGTGGCTGAACCCATGTTAAACGCACGACCGGAATCGGCAAATCCTTGTCGATAAAGTGGAAACGAAGGGTAAATTGAACTGTCGGGTCTATCTGCATTCGGATGGATGAATTAATCAGCGATTGAGCTGACTTTTTTCCATAGTTGGCTCTTGCATTCTAGGTGGGCATCGGTCAAATACCGCACAGTGGACAGGTGGCCGAGTGGTCGAAGGCGCACGCCTGGAAAGTGTGTAGGCGGGAGACCGTCTCCAGGGTTCGAATCCCTGTCTGTCCGCCATTTTGCCAAAAGCATTGCGAACTAAGCCATTGATTTTGCGGTACCTGTTGTGAAACTGCGAATTTGGTGCCGTTGTTGCTCCACATATATCGCAGATAGCTGTATGTTTTTGGCGAACCATTCGGAAGAGCGCTGTGTGAAGGTCAGAATCCGACGGGGTTCTGACAAGGCAATGAACGGCCCATAACTGCCCTCCGCCAACCATCTTGAATGCTGCGATGCGGCCTGCCAGAGCCGACATTCGCTGCAATTGCATAATTTAGTGATTGGTGAATTCATAGTCTGCGGACAAAGCCGTCACCTGCTGCGAAAGAGACAATGATCGCTTCTAAAGCCCTTAAAACGATTTTAAATCAGCGCAACGTTTGGATAACGCATGCTTTTGTCTATAGTGTTTGGCTCTCTTGTCGTTATCTATCAATAACTACGGTAGTTGGTGATAGCTCTTGTCCGCTTTTCCAGGCCTGCGATAAGCAGCGCCTTCGCAACTGTTATTCGGCGTCTCTCTTTATGCTGTCAGATATCGGAAACATCCAAATCCTCGACAATACCTGCCTCTCCTTCAAATTTCTCTGAAAGATCATTCAATGCTCGTTCATGTCCATTTGGGCTGCCCATGTGGATGCGAAAATGGCTGCAAAGAGCCTTTTTACGCCTACACTTTGTGCCATCTCCGCCACTTCGCCAGGATCAGGGCTGTAGGCTTGCAATGCAGGATGCAGTATTTTGCCCGCCCCGCGGTAGCACCAGTGCAGCAATAGATCAGCATCACGGGACAGGTCGGCAATGTCAGCGTTGATGCCAGTGTCGCCGGAATAGACGAACTTCTTACCATCGGCCTCTACAAAGAAACTAAGACACTCGAGGATCGGCTGTGCGTGGGTCGCCTTGGCCGAACCCAGTTTCCAGCCGTCCCCCCTTATGGGAAAATCCAGCTGTAATCTCAGTTACTTCTGGCGCGGGCCACGGGCGCGGTAGCGTTCTGCCACGTGCGAGCCAGACTTGCTGGCTTTGGGGCAATTCCGTACGGGCGCAATGGTCATTGCTCAGGACGCCATCCCGCAGCAGGCTATCAACCACCCCACCACCGCAATCAGACAAAATACGGTCGGCGCCAGCCTCCAACAGAAACCCTGAAGACGCCCGCCGCGCGTAGGCCCCGAGCATGGACCGATGACTAATCACCTGAAAAACTTCATCAAACTCCTCTCCAAATGGCCTAACCTCGATGCCCGTAAAGCATATCTCCTGCAGATCGCAGAGACCCAAGGCACGACCGATTTCCTGTGGACTAAGGCTGATCGGGAGACCTGGATCTTGCTCTGCATCGCAAGAATGTCTGTTGGTAGAGTGTCGGTGGATGCGGACGTTCTGTCAGCAGATCACAATGACACATCAAGAAAGTTGCTGGCTGGCGCCATGCGGACCGTAGCAAAGTCAGTCACGTAAATTAGGTTGATCTCCGCTGCCTTGCTCTGGTGGAGTGCGCGAGTGCCATAAGTGGTCGGCTGGGGCCGATAACTCTTCCTTTGTCCGGAGCCCTATACTTCGGGGCGGCCGCAGCAAGTTGAGCTCTGGTCACAATATGCTTTTCAACACTCAACGTCTGCTTGCAACTTGCTACCCCCAGAAAACTCTCGACAACTCCTTTTTTTTGAACGGGTCCATCGCCAGCAGCAACGATAGTATTTGTACCGTTTCAAAATAGAGCACCGACATGCTCTAAATTCTCCAGCAAGGCGCTTGACCAACACCTATCGTATCAATAAATCGTGATATATGGATAAAGATCACGCCCTCGACGCTTTTGCCGCTCTCAGCCAGTCCACTCGCCTCGACGTATTTCGCCTTCTCATCAAGGCCGGAGAGGTCGGCATGACGGCGGGTGATATAAGTGACACCCTCGAGGTTCGTCAGAACACGATGTCGGCCAACCTCAGCATTCTATCCCGCGCAGGTCTAATACGAAACACGAGGGAAGGTCGCAGCATCCGCTATTTCGCGGACATGGACGGGATGCGCGGTCTTCTGGCTTTCCTCATGGAAGATTGCTGCGGCGGACTCCCTGAACTTTGCCAGCCTGTCATCAATGAGCTGGCTTGCGACTGCTAATGGGCGACACTTTTCAACTGGAGGCTTGCGAAATATGACCGATACATCGCTCCCCGCTGCGGCGGGTCTGGGAACCTTTGAACGCTGGCTGTCCGTTTGGGTGGCACTTGCCATCGGCTGCGGGCTGCTGCTGGGTAACCTCTTTCCAGATCTCTTCTCTTTTCTGGCCGCACTGGAAGTCGCTTCCGTCAACCTGCTGGTGGCGGTTTTGATCTGGGCGATGGTCTATCCGATGATGGTCGGCGTGGACTTTGGCGCACTACGTCAAATCGGGGACAAGCCCAAGGGGCTGGTCGTCACCTTAATCGTCAACTGGCTGATCAAACCCTTTACGATGGCCGCACTCGGCGTGTTGTTTTTCGAGTATGTCTTTGCGGGGCTTATCCCGCCTGACGACGCACAGGCTTACCTTGCAGGTGTTATCCTGCTGGGCGCCGCGCCCTGTACAGCGATGGTCTTCGTCTGGTCAAATCTCACGCGGGGCGATGCGACCTACACGCTGGTGCAGGTCAGCGTTAACGATGTGATCATGGTGTTCGCCTTTGCGCCTATTGTCGCCTTTCTTCTCGGCGTCACGGACATCGTTGTGCCTTGGGACACGCTGCTGTTGTCGGTAGGCCTCTACGTCTTGCTACCCCTTCTGGCAGGGTATCTGACGCGGCGGGCGCTGGTTGGGAAGGGCGGCGAGGCAGCGGTCGATGCCTTTAAGACCCGTGTGCAACCGTTCTCGATCATCGGGCTACTGGTGACGGTGGTGCTGCTGTTCGGGTTTCAGGGCGAGGTCATTCTGGAACGTCCGTTGGTCATCGCGCTGATTGCCGTACCGCTGCTGATCCAGTCCTACGGGATTTTCTTTGTGGCTTACCTTGCAGCGCGGGCATGGCGCATCCCGTTCAACATCGCCGCGCCCTGCGCGATGATTGGAACGTCGAACTTCTTTGAACTGGCCGTCGCTGTCGCTATCAGCTTGTTCGGGCTAGGATCGGGGGCGGCTTTGGCAACTGTCGTCGGCGTTCTTGTCGAGGTGCCCGTGATGCTGTCACTCGTTGCATTCGCCAACCGGACCCAGCATTGGTTCCCCAAGGAAGAAGGTGCCTCGTAAGCATCGTCATCCACCATGACCCCGACGGCACCACCTCGCGCAATAAGCTGGGGATCATCAGGGCCGCGGGCGATGCGCGTATGGTGATTGAACCTCTTTAGCACCTTTGGGTCACTTGTATCCTGACGCGACTAGGCGCAGAGACGCGCACATTCAGACCATATGGATCTGACCTCGCCAGACGACGCGGGGGCCTATCATCCAAAGGTGAAAAAGCTGCGCGATCATGTATTTGGCCGATCAGGACAGCGCGATGATCAGCATGAAAAACTGGAATGACTGGATTGCTGTCACGATACACTTTCCAGATATGCTTGGTATAAACGCCTTGCGGCTTATCCAAGCGCTCGGACGAGGACATCGTTTTGGTATCCTTCGTTGCCAATTCTGAAGTCGGTCGTGCTGATTTTTGTGAAGCCCTGTTTGAGGTAGAATGCGATTGCAGGCGCGTTTTGTGAATTCGTCGTGAGCCAGACTGATGAAGCGCCGCGCTGGATGGCCTCTTCACAAGCTGCACGCAGGAGCCGAGCGCCGATGCCCTTGCCTTGGTGGCGGGGCTGGACATAGAGTGTGGAGATTTCCCATTTCGAGCACGCTTCAACGGGACCAGAGATGTTGGAAGACAAGCGCATCACGCCGTCAATGCCATTAGTGTTTTGCGAGACAAGGATGAACTGCGCGGGGTCAGCGATGAGGTCGCGGGTTTTCGCGCTGGTAAACTCCTCCAGAACGTAGTCCGCGAAAAACCCGTTGATACCTTGCTTGAGATACGTCCCCGCCCAGACTTCAATGCACAGGGTGGCAATACTGGAAGCATCTGAAAATTCGGCAGGTCTGAGTGTCATTTGCTCACGATACGCGGTTTGAGCAGGCCTATAAACTGAAAAGGGCAGCACAATCGGCTGCCCTTTAAAATCGTTCTGTGCCAGAGGTTTAGGCGCGACGGCGTCCCCCTGTGCGGCCTGCGCGGCCGCGGCCTTCCTGACCTGCTTTAGGCGCGACCTTGTTGAATTTGATCCAGTCGCCGCCATGCGGATCGCGGTCAAAGAGGAAATTGGCTGCGCGAATGGCCTCCATCTCTTTGCCAGGTTTTGGCAGGGTTGAGCCCATGCCGAAGAGTTGCACGAACGCCTCGTCATCCATGCCCTCGGGCAGGACAACGCCAAGAGCGGCCAGCTCTGCTTTCTTCTCGGCAATTTTCTTTGCGTTTACCGGCAAGGCAACGGGGTTCATAATCGCGGAAGTCATGCCTGCGCCCATAGCCATGGGCAGGAAAGCGTTGTTGATCCCGTGACGATTGGGCAGGCCAAAGCTGATGTTGGAGGCACCGCAGGTGGTGTTCACGCCCAGCTCCTCGCGCAGGCGGCGCACAAGGGTAAAGACCTGATGGCCAGCTGTCGCCATGGCGCCGATGGGCATAACCAGCGGATCGACTACGATGTCATGCGCGGGGATACCAAAATCTGCCGCACGCTCGACGATCTTTTTTGCGACCGCAAAACGCACGTCGGGATCTTCGGAAATGCCCGTATCATCGTTGGAGATCGCCACCACTGGCACGTTATATTTCTTGACCAGTGGCAGGACCAGCTCCAGCCGTTCTTCCTCGCCCGTGACGGAGTTCAGCAGCGGGCGACCCTCGGCGGCCTCCAGACCGTTCTCCAGCGCTCCGGGCACCGAGCTGTCGATGCAGATCGGGCAGTCGGTAACTGCCTGCACGCGGGCGATCATCTCGGGCATCAGCATCGGCTCGACAAAGTTGTTGTCGGCATAGCGCGGGTCTTCGGCCATTTTGTTGGAGAAAACGGCACCAGAGTTCACGTCGAGGATGTTCGCGCCTGCGTTGACTTGCGCCACCGCATCCGCTTCGACACGGGAAAAATCACCGCGCTCCAACTCCTCGGCGAGGATTTTGCGGCCTGTGGGATTGATCCGCTCTCCGATGACGCAGAAGGGTTGGTCAAAGCCGATGATGGCGGTTTTGGTTTTGGATTCGACGATCGTTCTGGTCATATTGCTCTCTCTCAGGCGGAAGCTGGAACAGCAGCAGCGCCGCCGTTGTTTTGGGCCCATGTGGCGTTGGTCTTGATTCCGCCCAACGGGAAGAAATGCACATGGCTGATATTGAAGTCTGGGTTGGCCGCTTTGTGCGCGGCAAGCTCGGCCACAACATCGGTCGGCTCATAGGGCAGAAGTAGCTTGGTCACGTCCATTGCCCGCTTTTGCAGCACTTTGAGAGACGGGCCCACGCCGCAGGCGATGGCGAACTTGATCAGCGTCTGCAACTTGGCAGGACCCGCGATGCCGATGTGGACGGGCAGGGTGATGCCTGCCTCTACAAGGCTGTCGGCCCACGCAATGATCGGCTTGGCCTCGAACGCGAATTGCGTAGCGATGGCCATCTGCGCGTCTGTGCGACTTTGAAACTGGTTCTTCCAGCGCAGCGCGGCATCCACATTGGCGGTGCCCGTTGCGTCGATATCGCGGTTACCTTCAGGGTGGCCCGCGACGTGCAGGTTGGTGAACCCTGCCTTGTCAAACAAGCCTGTCTCGGCCAACTGCATGCTGTCGCTGAAATCACCGTGAGGCTGTGCGACCCCACCTGCAAGCAACAGCGCCTGTTTTACATCGGCTTCACCCTGATAGCGCGCGATCCAGTCGGCCAGTGTATCGGCGTCCTTGATAATGCGCGCAGGGAAATGCGGCATGACGTTGAATCCGTCAGCGCTGAGGCGCTTGGCCGTGGCGACCATATCCTCGATGGGGGTGCCCTCGATGTGGGCAATATAGACGCGGGTGCCTGCGGGCAGGAGGGCGCGGAAATCTTCGACCTTCTCGGCGGTGCGCGGCATTACTTCGATGGAATAATCCTGCAAGAAGCTTTCGATCTGCGGATTGACTTCATCGGGTGCTGCTTCTTTTTTGCGAAAATTCAACAATGCCATAGCGCGGCTCCTTAAAGTGGAAGAGGAAAGGTCAGGCCCAACCATCGTTTGTAATCAGCGCCTTGATGCGCTCGCGGTCATATTCGGCGTCGATACGGGCGGCCTCGGAATCGGCCACGGCTGCATCGTCGCCCTCAATCGTAACGGGGGCCGCCTTGCGCCATTCTGCGAGGTAGGCGTCGGTATCTTCGGCACCAATCTTCATCGCGGCACGGTCGATTGCCTGCTCGAAACGCTCTGGCAGGATGCGCTTTTGACCGCGGCGGCCTTTGCCCACGATCACCTGCGCAGGAATATCCCGCCAATAGACGATAACCACTTCTGCCACTTGCGATTCCTCTCTGCCGTCGCTTGTCTTGGATCCTCTGTAGCGGATGCACTGCCGTGCGCAGACGTCGTTTTCGACAATTGCACGACCATCCGCGACGTCACCCTATAACAACGCGGATCAGGCTGCGAGGGCGCGGCGGGGTCATTCGGTGCATGACCTTTGTGAATTTTCCTAAAATACCGCCAAGGGGGTGCGGTCGGTCCTTGCACGGGGGGCGTGCAGCGCGTATCTTGACTGCAACACGTAATGAAAGGCGCAAACTATGGCGCCAAAGCGCTCCAAAGGTGCGGGCGCGCTCGAACAAGGTAAACCGACGGTTCTGAGCCCCGCGCCAGTTTCGTCCAGATCGAACGACCTCTATGCGGCCCTAGATCTGGGCACAAATAGCTGTCGCATGTTGATTGCCCGCCCGCAGGGCGCCGGTTTTCATGTGGTGGATAGTTTCTCGAAATCCGTGCAATTGGGCGCGGGTCTTGAGCAATCCGGGCGTTTGTCGCGCGGATCCATGGCGCGCACCATTCAGGCGCTGCGAATTTGTCAGCAGAAGCTCAAACGCAACAAAGTCAAACGCATGCGCCTTGTCGCGACCGAAGCTTGCCGCCGTGCAAGCAACGGCGCGGATTTCATGCGCCGCGTCACGCGCGAGACGGGCCTGCGTCTCGAGATCATCGCGCCCGAGCAGGAGGCGCAGCTCGCTGTGATTTCCTGCGCGCCACTGGTCAGCCACAAGACAGAGAACCTGCTGGTGGTGGACATTGGCGGCGGCTCGACGGAGCTGGTTTGGATCGACATCTCGCAAGTTCCCAAGAAAGACCGCGCGCAGTCGATCATGCGCCTGCATGGCGGTTTTGTTCAGGCCAAGACCGATATTCCGGCCGCCCGCGTCGTTGATTGGATCAGCGTGCCGCTTGGCGTGGCGACTTTGCGCGACCAGTTCAATGATGTGGAGGATGACGCGGCGCGGTTTGCATTGATGAGCTGGTTCTTCGAGGAGAACCTTGCCGATTTCACACCGTATCAATCCGCTCAGCCACAGGAGCGTTTTCAGATTGTCGGCACTTCTGGCACAGTGACTACCGTTGCGGCCAGTCATCTGGGTCTGCGCCGCTATGACCGTACGAAGGTCGACGGGATGAGCATGAGCACTGCACAAATTGACAAGGTGATCCATAAATACCTTGCAATGGGGCCAGAAGGCCGGCGCGTTGATCCGTGTATCGGCAATGACCGTTCCGCGCTGATTATGTCCGGGGCCGCGATTTTGCAGGCACTTATGCGCGCATGGCCCACCGACCGCCTTAGCGTGGCGGATCGCGGTTTGCGTGAAGGTCTGTTATATGCACAAATGAGCGCGGATGGCGTGCTCGAAGAAGGGATATTCTGATGGCCAAGACGCCGACAGGACGCAATACAACAAAGAACACATCAGGCCGCGGTCAGCGCGACCTGAAGGTAAAGGTCAAGTCCGCACGCGGCCGCAAGCTCAGCTCGACCCGCTGGTTGCAGCGCCAGTTGAACGATCCGTATGTCAAGCGCGCGCAAGCCGAGGGCTACCGCGGTCGTGCGGCGTTCAAGATCATGGAGATTGATGACAAGTACCGCTTCCTCGTGCCCGGTGCGCGGATTGTCGATCTGGGTGCAGCCCCTGGTGGCTGGTGTCAGGTGGCGGTCAAACGCTCCAACATTCTCGGTGAGAAAAGCGGTAAGGCAAAGGGCACCATTCTGGCTGTCGATTTGCAAGAGATGGAGCCGATTGCAGGCTGCGAGATTCACCAGCTTGATTTTATGGAAGATGACGCGGATCTAAAGGTCAAGGCATGGCTGGGCGGCAACGCCGATGTTGTCATGTCCGATATGGCGGCGGCATCCTCGGGACATAAGCAGACCGATCACAACCGCATCATCGCGCTGTGTGAGGCGGCGGCGTACTTTGCATTTGATGTGTTGGAAGAGGGCGGCACCTTTGTCGCCAAAACGCTCGCAGGCGGGGCCGAGGGCGGTTTGCAACAACTGCTCAAGCAGCGGTTTCGCAAGGTTGCAAATTTCAAACCACCGTCGAGCCGTGCAGACAGTTCCGAGAAATTCGTAGTGGCCACGGGCTTCAAGGCCGATGTTCCAGACGCCGAGGACTAAGCGCACAATCTTGTGCGGACCTTTGCCGCTCTTCTGATTTAGGATTGTAGCCCTATATGTTTTGGGTACGCTATGGTTCATCCATGAAAGGACACCGCATGCACCTGATCCGCCACGCTGTGATGCTTCCCATTGCCGCTCTCTTTATCTCGTTTGGCGTGTTAAGCGCCGAGGCCGAAACGCCAGATCGTGAAAACCTTGAGGCTTTTCTTGAAGTCACCGGATTTGATGTCGCGTTGGAAAGTATCGCACTTTCAGCGGATGCAGCACCCCAGATGCTGGGGCTGGAGGCAGATGATTTCGGCTCCGAATGGCAACGGCTGGTAGGCGAGGTGTTCCAGACCGAATTGATGCACAAGATGGCGGTGGAGATCCTCGAGAAGACGCTAACCCAAGACCTGCTGACCCATGCGGCGGACTTTTATGCTTCTGATCTAGGGCAGCGGTTGGTCGTCGCCGAGAATTCTGCTCACATGATTGAAGATGACGGTCTGAAATCCGAGAGTGGCGCACAGATACTCGAGGGTCTCGCGGGGATCGAGTCGCCCCGTTTGGAAATCCTGCAGCGGCTCAATGCGGCCAGCGGCGGCGAAGACAGCTCCATCCGATCCATTCAGGAAATCCAGATCAGGTTTTTGATGGCCGCAGCAGGCGCGGGTGTGATCGAATTGCAGATGGAAGAGCCCGACCTGCGTGAGGCGATGCGCTCTCAAGAGGATGAGTTGCGCGCAAGCCTGCGGCGCAGTGCGCTTGAAGGCGCGGCATATACCTATCAGGCTTTCTCGGACGCCGAGGTTATCGCCTATGCCGAGGCGCTCGAGCATCCTGATATGAAGAAGGTCTATGAGCTGATGAATGCGGTTCAATACGAGATCATGGCCAATAGGTTCGAGGCTGTGGCTGACCGTTTGCGCCTTATGCAGCCCAGTCAGGACCTCTAATGCGCCGTCTGCTTGCTGCCTGTCTTGTGATGCTGACGGCGCTGCCGCTTTGGGCAGATGCGCGGCACACTGTATTGATGGACGTGCTGCAGGTTAGAAACCTGAGCCAGATCCTGCAGGCCGAAGGGTTGCAGTTCGGCGCGACCCTCGATGAGGAGTGGCTGGACGGGCAGGGCGGGCCGGCGTGGACGGGGCAGGTCTCTCGCATCTATGACGCCCAGCGGATCAGCGAAGGCATTCGGGCAGGGCTGGAACCCGCTCTGGCGGGTGACCTGCTAGAGGATGTTATCACGTTTTTCGCCTCTGATCTGGGAACGCGGGTAATCACCCTTGAGAATTCGGCACGACAGGCGCTGGCTCTTGAGGACGTTGAGCAAGAGGCGCGCAGCCGCTTTGCCGAACTGCAGGAAAGCGATGGCCCCCGCCTCAAGCAGATCAGCCGAATGATTGATGCAGGTGATCTGATCAACCGCAACGTCACCTCCGCGCTTAATTCCAACTATCAATTCCTGCGCGCATTGGTCGACGGGGATGTCTATGTGATGACAGACCGTGAAATCCTCGAGGATGTGTTTTCCGAGCGCGATGCCATTGCCGCCGATACATTGGGCTGGCTTGGCGCATTTATGCTCTTGGCCTATAGCCCGCTCACGCTCGAAGAACTTACGCTTTATGCCGATTTTGTGGAAACGCCCGCGGGTGTTGCGCTCAATGCAGGATTGTTCGCAGGTTTTGATCCGATGTATGAGGATATTTCTTATGCTTTGGGGCGTGCCATGGCTCTGAACATGGCGGCTGAGGAGCTTTAGCCTCTGCGAGCGGCGGATATTGTGCGTTTCCTGCGCAAATAGCCTCTTTTTGCTTGCGATGCCGCTTGACTTGGACGGTCAACCGTCTGATAAGCCGCGAACCTGACGGGACTTCCCGTGCGGGTTTATTTTTAATGACGCCCTTGAGGGCGCGCTGTTCCAGGTGGATGCGGAGGCAACTCTGAGCCAAAACGCCCGAAGACGGGGACCAAAGGACGCGGAAGATGCAAAGGAAGACCTATGTTTGCGGTCCTGAAAACAGGCGGTAAGCAATATAAAGTACAGGCGGGCGATATGCTGCGCGTGGAACGTATTGCGGCCTCCGCTGGTGAGACTGTTCAATTCAACGAAGTGCTGATGCTGGGTGGTGACAACCCCCAAGTTGGCGCGCCCATGATCGAAGACGCAGGCGTTCAGGCCGAAGTCGTTGACCAGATCAAAGGCGAGAAAGTCATCCACTTCGTCAAGCGTCGCCGGAAGCACTCTTCCAAGCGCACAAAGGGCCACCGTCAGAAGCTGACACTGGTTAAGATCACTGACATCCTCGCTTCTGGCGCAGGCAAGTCAGGTGTTGCTGCTGCTGTCGGTACGGGTTCCGTTTCTGCTGCTGCGGTTGCTGCGATCACAGGTAAGTCTGCAGATGCAGCTCCTGCGCCAAAGGCGAAGAAAGCAAAAGCCGCAAAGGCCGAGGCAGCACCTGCCAAAGAAGAAGCGCCCAAGGCTGCAAAGCCTGCCGCGAAGAAGAAAGCCGCCAAAGGCGACGGCGATGACCTGTCCCAGATTTCTGGCGTTGGTCCCGTAATCGTTGGCAAGCTTAACGATGCAGGCATCACCACATTCGCACAGATTGCGGAGTGGACAGATGCAGACGTCGAAGCGATCGAAGAGAAACTGTCGTTCAAAGGTCGTGTGGGTCGTGAAGACTGGATCGCACAGGCCAAAGAACTGGCTAAAGGCTAAGGAGAGACCTAATGGCACACAAAAAAGCAGGCGGCTCATCCCGTAACGGACGCGACTCAGCTGGTCGTCGTCTTGGCGTAAAGAAATATGGCGGCGAAGTTGTCGTTCCCGGCAACATCATCGTGCGTCAGCGCGGCACACAGTTCTGGCCTGGCCAGAATGTGGGCATGGGCAAGGATCACACGATCTTTGCAACCGTTGACGGCAACGTTCAGTTCCACAAGGGCCTGAAGAACCGCACATTCATTTCCATCGTACCGGCGGCCGAGGCTGCTGAATAAGCCGTACCTCACGGAATGAAACATTCAGGGGATCGGCGGAAACGCCGGTCCCTTTTTCTTTGCTCAATACCTGTTCCAGAAAGGAGAGGTGCCATGACCACAGATCACGTACCCGTTCTGGAGAATGGTAACCTACGCCTGCGTCCACCGCGTATCGAGGACGTCGAGGCGCGCTTTGCTTTGGGCAACTCGCCCGAGATAGAGCATATGCTCGGTATCAACCCCGATGAGTTCGCGCCGCTCACGCTGGAGGGCGCGCGCGCGTGGGTGGAACGGAATATGGCGATGAAAAATATGTGGATGATCGATTTTGATGACCGCCTGATCGGCAATGCGTTTCTTCATTCGTTTGACATGCACGACAGACGTGCAACGCTGGCTCTAGGTATCCTTGACCCAACTCTGCTGGGGCAGGGCTTGGGCACGCGGGTCCTGCATATGATGTTAGGTTGGGCATTTGAAAACAGGAATTTGCACCGCGTGTCGTTGCGTGTCCTCGCTTACAATCGGCGCGCAATTGCAGCCTACAAGAAGGTTGGTTTCGTCCGTGAGGGGGTCGAACGGGAGGCCGCTTTGGTCGGGTCCGACAGGCATGATGATTGGCTGATGGGGCTGCTTAAATCCGAGTATCGAGGGATCGCAGCATGAGCATTGCCCTCATCCCACTCGCCATTTTCGCCGCTTCTCAAGTGGGCACGCCTGGGCCAGCCAACATGGCACTTCTGGCTACCGGCGCGCGCTTCGGCTTTCGCGCAGCACTTCCGTTTGTCCTCGGGGTTGCTCTTGGAAAACAGCTGATCATCTGGCCCATCGGTTTTGGCCTGATGGAACTGGCAGAGGCAGCCCCTGCGGTATTTACAGCCCTCAAATACATTTCAGCCGCTTACATCATCTGGCTGGCGTGGAAGGTGGCGAACCTGCGTCTGGGGCAGGGCGACCCTGCTGCAAACGCCCCCGGCTTTCTGGCAGGGCTGATTGTGCACCCGCTCAACCCCAAGGCATGGGCCATGATCGTGGGCAGTTTCACCGCCTTTGTCGGTCCAGACATTCCGACTCTGACGGCAACTGCAACGGTCGCGGCTGTCCTGCTTGCCTGCCAGCTTGTCATGCACCCGCTATGGACCCTTGGCGGCAGCGCTATCGCACGCACGGTCTCTGGAACCCGCGCCGAGCCATATCTGATGTGGACCCTTGCGGGTCTCACGGTTGCCTCGGTTCTATTTGTTCTCTTTGCAGGAGCTTTGTGATTATGGATACTGTTGTTGCTCAACCCACCTTAACGACCGAGCATTTTTCCCTGCGTCCTGTGCGCCGGTCCGATCTGACACGGATTGCGCACTACTGCTCTGATGTGCGCCTTGCTTCTCAGACGGTAAATATTCCGCATCCGCTGCCCGACGGACTGATTGCCGCGATGATTGACCGGTCGTTGGCATCCGACCGGACCGAGCACCGCTGGGTGATGGACGGAGGTGAGCAAGAGCCGGGAGATGAGGTCATGGGGGTCATTGCGCTCTACAATCTTGACCGGAATCAGGCCGAGCTTAGCTATTGGGTGGCGCCGCCATTTGCCAACTCCCATGTCGCTTCGGCAGCGGTGCAAGCACTGGTCGCTGCCAATCCGCTCGACATAGATACAGTCTTCGCTTCGGTCTTCCATGACAATCCCGCCTCTGCCAAAGTCTTGACGAACGCGGGTTTTGCCTATTTGGGGGATGCAGAAACATTCTGCCTTGCCCGTGGCGCGACAGTGCCCACTTGGACCTACAGCCTCAAACTGCGGTAACGCATTAGGACATAACATGAAATTCCTCGATCTTACCAAAGTCTATATTCGTTCCGGCGCAGGCGGGGGCGGCTGTGTGTCGTTCCGTCGCGAGAAATACATCGAATATGGTGGTCCTGATGGCGGTGATGGCGGCGGCGGCGGCTCTGTCTGGGCCGAGGCGGTAGACGGGCTGAACACGCTCATCGATTTTCGCTATCAACAGCATTTCTTTGCCAAGAATGGTCAGCCTGGCATGGGCAAGCAGCGTACGGGCAAGGACGGCGATGACATCCTGCTGCGCGTACCTGTGGGGACGGAAATCCTTGATGAAGATCAGGAAACGGTGATTGCCGACATGACGGAGCTGGGCCAGCGGGTGCAGCTTGCGCGCGGTGGCAACGGGGGCTGGGGCAACCTTCATTTCAAATCCGCCACCAATCAGGCTCCGCGCAAATCCAATCCCGGTCAGGACGGGGTTGAACGCACACTGTGGCTGCGGCTCAAGCTGATTGCGGACGTCGGGCTGTTGGGGCTGCCCAACGCTGGTAAGTCGACCTTCCTTGCAGCCACGTCCAATGCGCGGCCCAAGATTGCCGATTATCCGTTCACCACGCTGCACCCGAATTTGGGTGTTGTGGGTGTTGATAGCGCGGAATTTGTAATTGCTGATATTCCGGGATTGATCGAGGGCGCGCATGAAGGGCGCGGGCTCGGTCACCGCTTTCTCGGCCACGTCGAGCGTTGCTCGGTCCTGATGCATCTGGTCGATGGCACCTCCGAGACGATGATCGAGGATTATCATACCATTATTGGTGAGCTGGAAGCCTATGGTGGTGATCTGGCGAACCGTCCGCGCATCACGGTGCTCAACAAGATTGACGCGCTGGATGAGGAAGAACTTGCAACTGCTTGTGCTGAATTGGAAAAAGCCAGTGGCGGTCCGGTCATGCAGATGTCGGCGGTGGCGCGGACCAACACGGTTGAGGTGCTGCGCGCGCTGCGCAACGAGATTGATGCGGCCCGTCTGCGTGAGTTGCCCGCAGAGGAGCAGGCGCCTTGGCAACCCTGAGCACAGCCAAGCGCGTTGTCGTAAAGATCGGATCGGCCCTTCTGGTCGACCGCGACACAGGCAGTTTGAAAGAAGACTGGTTGGCGTCACTGGCGCAAGATGTTGCATGGCTGAAGCAAGGCGGAACGGATGTTGTTCTGGTCTCTTCGGGGTCTATTGCATTGGGTCGGGGCGTTCTTGGGCTGGGGTCTGGCACCTTGGCGTTGGAGCAGTCCCAAGCTGCGGCGGCCGTCGGTCAGATCCGTCTTGCTCGCGCATATGAAGAAGTGTTGGCGCCTCATGGCATCACTACGGCGCAGGTCCTTGTCACGCTGGAGGACAGCGCCAACCGCCGCCGCTACCTCAACAGCCGCGCCACGCTCGAGACGCTGCTGGGCCTTGGTGCGGTGCCGATCGTGAACGAGAATGATACCGTGGCCACCGACGAAATCCGGTTTGGTGACAATGACCGCCTCGCTGCGCAGATTGCCGTTACAGTTGGTGCCGACCGCTTGGTCCTGCTGTCCGACATTGACGGGTTCTACACTGCCAATCCCGCGGATGATGCGACGGCCACGCGCTATGATGTCATAGATAAGATTACACCGCAGATTGAAGCAATGGCTGGCGATGCGGGGTCGGGGCTGAGCAAAGGTGGCATGAAGACCAAGCTGATGGCGGCGAAAACTGCCGTTTCGGCGGGGTGTGCCATGGCGATTACCGAAGGGTCAGCGCAGCATCCGCTCAAGGCGCTCGAGAGCGGGGCAAATGCGACTTGGTTCACGGCACAAACCGATCCCCAAGCTGCCCGCAAAAGCTGGATCGCGGCGATGAAGCCTATCGGGGCCGTGGGCGTTGATACGGGTGCTGTGGCCGCGCTGATGCGGGGCAAAAGCCTGCTGCCAGCGGGGATCACACAGGTGGACGGTGTGTTTGAGCGCGGCGATGCCATCGCGATTTTGGGGCCTGACGGCAACGGGATCGGGTTCGGACTTGCGCGTTATTCCGCTTTGGAAGCTGCTCAACTCAAGGGCCATCAAAGCGCCGAGATCGAGGCGCTCTTGGGCTATCCAGGGCGGGCGGCGATGGTACACCGCGATGATATGGTTTTGCAAGGAGGTCAGGATGAGTGAAGTTTCCGAGATTATGTCAGGTATCGGCGCGCGTGCGAAAGCGGCGGCGGCTGAGCTCGCGACAGCATCGGCCGAGCGCAAGCACGCCGCGCTGATCTCTGCAGCGGAGGCGGTTTGGAACAACCGCGAAACCATCCTCGCTGCAAATGTGCAGGACATGGAGTTTGCCACCGAGAAGGGGCAGAGTGCTGCGATGCTGGACCGTCTCAAGCTGGACGAGGACCGCTTGCAAGGTATTGTCGACGGTTTACGCGCCATTGCAGAGCAAGCCGATCCCGTCGGAGAAGTGTTGGCCGAATGGGACCAGCCCAGCGGCTTGCACATCAAGCGGGTGCGCACGCCTTTAGGCGTGATCGGAGTTATCTACGAGTCGCGCCCCAATGTGACAGCGGATGCTGGCGCGTTGTGTCTTAAGGCGGGAAATGCCGTGATCCTGCGCGGCGGTTCGGAGAGCTTTCATAGCAGTGCGGCTCTGCACGCGTGTTTGCAGCAAGGGCTGAGGGATGCGGGCCTGCCGCTTGACGCGATACAGCTTGTGCCGACGCGGGATCGTGCCGCCGTACAGGAAATGCTGACCATGACCGATACCATCGATGTTATCGTGCCGCGTGGCGGCAAGGGGCTTGTCGGTTTGGTCCAGCGCGAAGCGCGTGTACCTGTCTTCGCCCATCTCGAAGGCATCGTGCACATCTATATCGACAAGGCCGCTGATCCTGAGAAAGTTCTGCGGGTCGTCCTGAACGCAAAGACGCGGCGCACAGGGGTCTGCGGATCGGCAGAGTGCCTGTTGATCCACAAGGACGTCATGCCGAGCATCGGGATGGGCGTCATCCGTGCGTTGATGGATGCGGGGGTCGAGGTTCGCGGAGACAGTGCTGTGGCAGCGATCGACGGTGTGCGGCACGCCATCGAGGACGACTGGGGCCATGAGTATCTCGATATGATCATCGCAGCCCGTGCAGTGGACGGGATCGAGCAGGCCATGGCACATATCGGGCGCTACGGCTCAAACCATACCGATTGCATCCTGACCGAGGACGCACAGGCCGCGAAGACCTTTATGAACACCCTCGACAGCGCGATTGTGATGCACAATGCCTCAACCCAGTTTGCAGACGGGGGCGAGTTCGGAATGGGCGCGGAAATAGGAATTGCCACTGGCAAGATGCATGCGCGCGGTCCAGTGGGCGCGGCACAGCTTACCAGTTTCAAATACCATGTAACGGGTGACGGGACGACACGGCGCTAGATGCGGATGGTGATCTCTTGCTCGGCTATATCGACGCTGAGATCGCATCCTTCGTCTTGAGCAATCAGGGGCAGCAGGCCGAACTGAACATGTGCAGGGCGCAAGTCGTCCTGCTTTTCGACGCTTGTGAGGGTGCTCCACAACCCGTCCTCGATTTTTAGTTTGTCCGCGATGCCTGACACAATCATTCGGGTGCCGTTATGTGAAACTTCGATGCGCCCGCCATATGGCATGGCTGTCTCCATACACATCAGCGCAAGGAACGTCATGCGGATCACGCTTCGTTGCTGTGGCTCGCTGGGATGCCATGTCACCATGAACCGGCCGCCATCATAGCTATCTTTAAGCAATGAGGTTACCTCTTGCGCCCCGATCATCTGATCTGCGGCAGCACCAAAGGCAATGCGAAAGAAACGGATCCGCGCACTGGCGCTGGCCACACTGTCCGAGATCAGCGCCATTTCCGGCCCCAGCGAAGGGGCGCTCATTTCGATCAACTCAAGACCGTTGTTGATTGCGCCGATTGGGGATATCAGATCGTGGCAGATGCGGCTGCCAATTAATGCGGCGTAGTTCAGATCGTGGCCCATGAGGCGGTCTCCGTGCAATGGAAAGGAACAGTCGTGGAAGATTTAAATGCGATTCTGACGCCTGGAATGTTGGTGCGGCATCCTCAAATGCCGGAGTGGGGTGTAGGGCAGGTGCAGAGTAACGTTGGTGGAAAGCTCACGGTGAATTTCAGGGACGTAGGCAAAATGGTCATCGACAGTTCCCGTATTACGCTGTTCCCAGTCTTTGATGACAGCTAAAGAGTATGTGTTAAAGTTTTGTGACTAATTATCCATGCTTCAAGATTGCTATCTATGATTGAATCAACAAGACGCCGTTTCGTTGCAATTGTGCATCGCGAAGCGGTGCAAGAGGCGCACGGCAAATGACGCGAACCGCGCTATCTGAAGGCGATACTGTTTACTCCGTTAAAATTGCGAAGACCTACGCAGAGCTACATGCGGCGCAACGCTTGCGGTACGAGGTATTCGTTCGTGAATTGGGGGCAGGGGGTGCGCTGGTTGACCATGAAAACAGACTGGAGCAGGATCGCTTTGACCCCTACGTCGACCATATGATCCTCACGGATAACCGCAGTGATACTGTAGTGGGAGTATACCGCTTGTTGCGCGCATCTCAGGCGATCAAGGCGGGCGGATATTACTCCGACACCGAATATGATCTTGCGCCGCTTTTGTCATCGGGGCGCCGTGTGCTTGAGTTGGGGAGATCGTGCTTGCACGTGGACGCGCGTGGCGGAATGGCGCTGCATCACCTCTGGCAGGGGCTGGCAGGGTATATTGCGCGGCACCGTATCGACATCCTTTTCGGAGTAGCGAGTTTTCACGGTACCGACGCTGCACGGCTCCGTGGACCCTTGTCACTGCTTCACCACCGCCATCTGGCGCCTCCAGCCCTTCGCGTACGGTCGCGACAACTCGCGGAAGACGGGATGGAACTCATGCCCGAAGACCAGATCGACCGCCGCGCTGCTATGGTTCAAGTGCCGAGCCTGATCAAAGCTTACTTGCGGCTGGGCGGCTATGTGGGTGAAGGGGCCTTCGTCGATCATGCCTTCAACACCACAGATGTGTGTCTCGTGCTCGACACCGCCCGAATGACAAGCCGCAGTGCCAGAATATACGGAGCGCCCTCGTCATGAGCCAGCCATGGGACAAAGGCAGCCATCCTGACATGCCGAAACTGCGCAGCCTAGATCTGGTACGGATTATCCTGCGTGCCTTGGCCTTGATTGTTCTGGTCTTTGGTGGATTGCTTGTGCTGTTGCTCACGCGGCTGATCGAGCGGCCGCTCTGCGGGCAAAGCCGCCCTGTCACGCCACATATTACGCAATTTGTCTGTCGGAATGCGCTGCGCGTTCTGGGCATGGGATTTCACGTTACAGGCAGTCCGATGGAGGCGCGTGGCGCTGTGGTGGCCAACCACAGCAGTTGGCTTGATATCTTTGCCCTCAACGCGGCCAAGCGGATCTACTTTGTCTCCAAATCCGAAGTTGCCCGCTGGCCTGGTATTGGCTGGCTCGCGCGTGCGACTGGGACAGTGTTCATCGAGCGTAATCCTGCGCGTGCACGCCAACAAACGCAGCTGTTTCAGGAGCGTCTGTTGGCAGGGCACAAACTGCTGTTCTTTCCAGAAGGCACGAGCACGGATGGACAGCAGGTGTTGCCGTTCAAGACGACATTGTTTCAAGCCTTCATGTCGGACGGCTTGCGCGAAGAGATATCAGTGCAACCTGTGGCGGTGATCTACCGTGCGCCTCAGGGTACGGATGTGCGTTTTTACGGCTGGTGGGGCAGTATGGAGTTTGGCACGCACCTTTTGGCGACGCTTGCACCTGCGCGCTCTGGCGCGGTTGAGGTGATCTATTGCCCGCCGCTGCGTGTCGCTGATTTCAGCACCCGAAAAGAGTTGGCCGCCGCTTGTGAGATGGCCGTCCGAACCGCCCACACCCAGAGGCTTCAGGCACCGCCTGCATAATCGCGTGTTTACGCTTGCAGTGGTGTGATTGCTGGGGTAATGCACCGCTACTTAATCCCGCAATCGGGGATGGGACGATCGGGGAGAAATCCCGAGACTTCCGCCGGTTGGCCAGCATCCCGTTGGTCATACCCCCGATGAGGTTCAAACCGGAAAGGTATAACGACATGGCTCTTCCTGAGTTCTCCATGCGTCAGCTGCTCGAAGCAGGCGTACACTTTGGTCACCAGACACAGCGCTGGAACCCCCGCATGGGCCCGTACATCTACGGCGCACGCAACGGCATTCACATCATGGACCTGACACAGACTGTCCCCATGCTTGAGGACGCTCTGAAAATTATCCGTGATACCGTCGCCAAAGGCGGCAGCGTACTCTTCGTCGGCACAAAGCGTCAGGCTGCACAGCCCATCGCCGAAGCCGCAGAGAAATGCGCACAGTATTACATGAACCACCGCTGGCTCGGCGGCACGCTGACCAACTGGCAGACCGTGTCCAAGTCCATCCAGCGTCTCAAGCACATCGACGAGCAGTCCGAGATGGGCTTTTCCGGCATGACCAAGAAAGAGCGTCTTGGCATGGAGCGTGACCAGGGCAAGCTTCAGGCATCCTTGGGAGGTATCCGTGAGATGGGCGGTCGTCCCGACCTGATCTTCGTTATCGACGTGCGCAAAGAGCAGCTGGCGATCGCAGAAGCCAACAAGCTGGGCATTCCGGTTGTGGCTGTGGTTGACACCAACTGCTCACCTGATGGCATCGACTACATCATTCCGGGCAACGATGACGCGGCACGCGCCATTGCACTTTACACCGATCTGGCAGCACGCGCTGCTCTCGACGGTATGTCCGCACAGCTGGGCGCCGCTGGCGTTGATCTGGGCGCGATGGAAGAAGCACCCGTTGAAGAAGCCGTAGCCGAAGAGGCAGCAGCCGAGACACCCGCCGCAAGCTAAGGCCTGCGCGGAACAGTTTATGGGGCAGGGGAGCACCCTGCCTCATTTCCTTACACACTCATTTAGGAGCACCAAAGCGATGGCAATCACAGCATCCATGGTCAAAGAACTCCGCGACTCGACCGGCGCGGGCATGATGGACGCCAAGAAGGCGCTGACAGAAAACGACGGCGATATGGAGGCAGCGGTAGATTGGCTGCGCACCAAGGGCCTCGCCAAAGCGGCAAAGAAATCAGGCCGCACCGCAGCCGAAGGTCTTGTTGCAGTAAAAGTTGAAGGCGGCCGCGGTATCGCAGTCGAAGTCAACTCCGAGACAGACTTTGTAGGCAAGAACGCCGACTTCCAGAAGATGGTTGCAGGCATTGCTGACGTGGCCGTATCCGCGGCTGACATTGACGCGCTAAAAGCGGCTGACATGGGCGGTAAGTCCGTCGAGCAGACCGTCACAGACGCAGTTGCCGTGATCGGCGAGAACATGTCCGTGCGCCGCATGTCGTCCATCGAAGGCGACGCGGTTGTATCCTACGTGCACAACGCTGCTGCACCTGGCATGGGCAAGATCGGCGTTCTGGTCGCCATGACAGGCGGTGACGACGCATTCGGCAAGCAGGTTGCGATGCACATCGCAGCTGTGAACCCTGCCTCCTTGTCCGAGGATGACCTCGACCCGGCTGTTGTTGAGAAGGAAAAGCAGGTCCAGATCGATATTGCGAAAGAGTCCGGAAAGCCTGACGCCGTGATCGAGAAGATGATCGTTGGCCGCATGAAGAAGTACATGTCCGAAGTGACGCTGCTGAATCAAGCCTTCGTTATCAACCCCGACCTTACTGTCGCTGCCGCAGCAGCAGAGGCGGGTGCCACCATCACTGGTTTTGTCCGTCTCGAAGTTGGTGAAGGTATCGAGGTCGTGAAAGAAGACTTTGCAGCAGAAGTTGCAAAAATGAACGGCTAAGTCGCTTCAAGCGAAGAGTTCTGAAAGGCGGAGTGTAACAGCTCCGCCTTTTTCTTTGTAAGGTCGTTATGTTTCAACGCTTTGTAGCCTGATATTGATCTAATCAATCAAGCGCTGCGCCAGCGCATCAAGAGCCATCACATAGCCCTGTGCACCAAACCCGCATATCTGCCCGACAGCAACTTTCGACAGGTACGAGACGTGCCGAAACGGCTCTCGCGCGTGAATATTGCTCAGATGAACCTCGACCATGGGCAGCTCAACCGAGGCCACGGCATCCATCAGCGCGATGGACGTATGCGTGTAAGCGCCCGCATTAATCACCAGACCACCGTATTTGCCCTTGGCAGCATGGATCGCATCAAGCATCACGCCTTCATGGTTTGATTGCATAAATTCCAAATCCAAGCCAATGCGCTGCGCATGGGCCGTGCACATCTGCTCGATATCGGCGAGCGTGGTTGCGCCATAAACTTCAGGCTGGCGCTGGCCGAGCAGGTTAAGGTTGGGACCATTTAGAATGAGAACCGAGGGCATAGAAAATCCGATACAACTGCGTCGTTTGAACCTTGGCAGCGTTGGATTGCGCTGTCCAGCATTAGGCGGTCACGTAGATAGAAGTTTGAGGAACTGTGGTTTTGTCCAAGCAATTGAGTACGCTAAGCTGTATCTATGGATACATTGGGGTTTTCCGCATGATGCGCGGCAATCTTGCGTATTATTTATTTACATAATACTGATTATAAGTAATCTGGATGTCTTGTAAAACTGCCTCCCGCTAGGTCCGACGTTTGTGTTTTCAAAGCTGATTACCACAGCTGCGCAGATCAGCATTGACCTTCCCCAAGGTGTTATGAAACCTGCCTTACAACAGTATCAGCACCACCATCGGAGATCACCATGGATCGCGCCGCAATCGTCCACCAGAATTTCTTACGACGGCTCACCGACAATGATCTGCCTGAGGGACAGACATCTGACCAAGGGATTGCGCCCGCCAAACTGGTCGAGATATTTCGCAGCCAAACGCTCAGCCGACAGCTTGATCGCACCAGCCGCACAATGCAGTCGCAAGGCAAAGGGTTCTACACCATCGGGTCATCAGGTCATGAAGGTATGGCCGCCGTTGCAGAGGCATTGCGCCCTACAGATATGGCGTTCCTGCACTACCGCGACGCGGCGTTTCAGATCCAGCGTGCAGCGCAGGTTCCGGGGCAACAGCCTGTGTGGGACATGCTGCTGAGCTTTCGTGCGGCCAAATCTGATCCGATTTCAGGTGGAAGGCACAAAGTGCTTGGTTCGCGCAGCCTAAATATCCCACCTCAAACCTCAACAATCGCCAGCCATTTACCCAAAGCTGTTGGCGCGGCCTACTCCCTCGGGCTGGCCAAACGCACAGCGCCCGAGCATCAAGTGCTTCCTTCTGACAGTATTGTAATGTGTAGCTTTGGCGATGCGTCCTCCAACCATTCTACAGCGCAAGGCGCGATCAATACCGCCTGTTGGACCAGCTATCAATCAGTGCCGATGCCGCTTCTTTTTGTGTGTGAAGACAATGGTATAGGCATCTCTGTTCCCACGCCTCAGGGCTGGGTTGCAGCAAATTATGCGAGCAGGCCCGGTCTGAAATACTTCAGCTGTAACGGGCTGGATATGGTCGAGACGTTGAAGGTTTCCGAGCGCGCGGCCGATTACGTGCGCCGCACGCGCAAACCTGCATTCTTGCATATCAGTACAGTACGGCTTTACGGCCATGCTGGCTCTGACGTTGAGATGACCTACCGCGATAAGGCGGCGATCGAGGTGTCTGAAGCCAATGATCCGCTGCTTCACTCGGCGCGCATCTTGCGCGATCTTAACGTGAGCACACCAGCGCAGTCTCTTGAAATATATAATGAACTTGAAGAAACCTGCTCCCGTGTCTCCCGCGAGGTCATGGCACAAGAAACGCTAGTTTCTGCTGACGACGTCATGGCCAGTATCGTGCCGCCTGCCCGCGCATGTGTGCCTTCCAATGGGCCAACGCCGCAAGCGCGGAGCAAAATGTTGGGCAACGATCTAAAACAGATGACCGAGCCACAGGCGATGAATCGCATATTAGGCTGGGCGCTGGCGGACCTGATGCTTGAGCATCCAGAGATTATCGTGGCAGGTGAGGATGTTGGCCGCAAAGGTGGCGTGTATGGCGTCACACAGAAGCTGCAAAACCGCTTTGGTCCTGACCGCGTGATTGATACGCTTTTGGATGAGCAGTCGATCCTCGGGTTGGCCATCGGGATGGCACACAACGGTTTTGTGCCGATGCCCGAGATCCAGTTCCTCGCGTATCTGCACAACGCCGAGGATCAGCTGCGTGGTGAAGCGGCCACGCTCAGCTTCTTTTCGAACGGCCAATACACCAATCCGATGGTGCTGCGGATTGCGGGGCTTGGCTATCAAAAAGGGTTTGGCGGGCATTTCCACAACGACAATTCGCTGGCCGTGCTGAGGGATATTCCGGGCCTGATTATCGCTTGCCCCTCTCGGGGTTCGGATGCGGCGATGATGTTACGCGAGGCGGTGCGCCTTGCGCGAGAAGAGCAGCGTGTTGTCGTGTTTATTGAGCCGATCGCCCTCTATCCTATGAAAGACCTCGAGAACGCGGGGGACGGCGGATGGCTAAGCACCTACCCCGCGCCAGATCAGAAAATCGCTCTTGGCGAGATTGGCGTAGAGGGGTCGGGCACCGATCTTGCGATCATCAGCTATGCCAATGGCTATTACCTCTCAACTCAGGCGCGTCGAGAAGTCGAGGGGAGCGGGATCAACCTGCGCCTGATCGACATGCGTTGGCTTGCCCCTCTGCCTGTGGAGGCGCTGTTGGAGGCGACCAAGGATTGCACCAATGTTTTGATCGTCGACGAGTGCCGCCAAACCGGTAGCCAGTCTGAAGCCCTGATGGCCATATTTGCCGAGGCGGGGCGCAGCCGTGTCGCGCGGGTCGCTGCACAAGACAGCTTTATCGCGACGGGGCCAGCCTATGCGGCCACACTGCCCTCCAAAGAAAGCATTATCGACGCGGCACGTGCGCTGGTGACGTCATGAGCCGCCCGACAGCGGTGATCATTTGCCCTGGTCGAGGGACGTATAACAAGCCCGAGCTTGGTACGCTGATGCGCCACCACGCAGGTGATCCGCTGATCGCGCAGTGGGACGAGATGCGCAGGGATGCGGATCAGGAAACACTTACCGCGCTAGATACGGCAGACCGCTTTAGTGCGGCGCGCCACACCACGGGCGACAATGCTTCTGCCCTTATTTACGCCTGCAGTTTTCTGGATGCGCGGGCGGTACATGAGACGCATGATGTGCTGGCTGTGACAGGCAATTCTCTGGGATGGTATATCGCGCTCGCCGCTGGTGGCGGCGCTGACGCAGAGGATGGCATGCAGATTGTGAATACCATGGGCGGCCTGATGCATGCCCACGGGACGGGCGGGCAAATCCTCTACTCCTTCGTGGATGCCGACTGGCGCGAGATCGAGGGTGAGCAGGCACGACTTTACGCGCTGATCGCTCACATTGATGCGCAGGAAGGCATGAAGCTAGCGCTGTCTATCCATTTAGGGGGTATGATGGTCTTGGCAGGTAACGATGCGGGGCTAAGCGCCGCTGAAAAAGCGCTTCAAACTGATCCTGAACGCAAGCCATTGCGCCTCCCCAATCACGCGGCGTTTCATACCGATATGATGGAAGATGTCGCTGCAATGGGGCGCGCACAGCTTTCACAAAAGCTCTTTAGTGATCCGCATACTGCGCTGATTGACGGTCGCGGCGCGGTTTGGCATCCGCGCGCCTGTGATCTTGCCGCCTTGCGCGATTATACGCTAGGGCATCAGATCACACAGAGCTATGATTTTACTGCTGCCATTCAGTCAGCGGCGCGGAATTTCGCGCCAGAGCGTTTCGTGGTGACGGGCCCTGGCACAACGCTGGGAAGTGCTGTTGCACAATCTCTTATTGCGATCAATTGGCAGGGGATCGACAGCAAGGAAGCCTTTACCGCACGCCAGAAAAGTGACCCGCTCGTTGTGAGCATGGGGCGCGAAGACCAGCGCGGTCTGGTGATCATAACTGATTAGTCCAAGGCAGAGCCCGCCACGCACATTCGGTGGGTCGGCTCAAAGTGCCTTGAGATCACCCGCAAACCGTGCAGCGTTCTGTTGATAATGTTCGGCACTGCGCGTGAGGCCTTGGATGGCCGCTGCGTCAAGCTCCCGTACGACTTTTCCGGGTGCGCCCATGACAAGGCTGCCGTCGGCAATGACCTTGTTCTCCGTAATCAACGCCCCTGCCCCGATGAGGCAATTCTTGCCGATCTTGGCACCGTTCAAGACCGTGGCGCCCATGCCGATAAGTGAGTTGTCGCCAATCGTGCAGCCGTGCAGCATGACCTTATGGCCAATGGTGCAGTTCTCACCAATGGTGAGCGGGCAACCGGGATCGGTGTGAAAGACGCAGTTCTCTTGCACATTTGATCCAGTGCCCACGCTGATTAATTCATTGTCACCGCGCAGAGTGCAGCCAAACCAGACAGAGGATTTTGCCGCCAGCGTCACATTACCGATTACATTGGCATCGGGGGCGACCCACGCGGTGGCGTCAACCTGTGGCGATACATCGGCGAGTGCATAAAGTGTCATGTCAAATCCTCGAATTGGCTTTGCAGGCGGCGGGCAATATCGCTCAGCTGCGGTTGTTGGGTGCGTTTGAGGCGCTCGGCGCTGATAATGGTCTTTAGCTTGGCCTCGGTCACGTCCAGATCATCATTAACGAGCACGTAATCATAACCGTCCCAATGACTGATTTCATCCCAGCTTTTTTGCATGCGCTTGGCGATCGTTTGGGCATCATCCTGACCGCGGCTCACCAAACGGCGGTGCAATTCTGCGATGGAGGGCGGCAGAATGAAGATCGACAGCGTGTAAAGCCCCAACGGGGAGTTGCGGATTTGCTGCGCGCCCTGCCAGTCGATATCAAAGAGCACGTCATTTCCGGCGTTGATCCCTGCTTCGACAGGTCCCTTGGGAGAGCCGTAGAAATTGCCGAACACATGGGCATGCTCCAGCAACTCCCCTTCGCCAACCCATTTGCGGAACGTGTCCTCGGTGACAAAGCGGTAGTCCTTGCCATCAACCTCGCCCTCACGCGGTTCGCGGGTAGTGGCAGAGACCGAAAAACTCAGCGTGTCGTCCCAGACCATGAGGCGCTTGGCGAGTGTGGATTTGCCCGCGCCTGACGGCGAGGACAGGATGATCAAGAGGCCGCGGCGGTCGCTCATAGTTTACTCCACATTCTGCACTTGTTCGCGCAATTGGTCGATGACAGCTTTGAGCGCTAAGCCCACTTGCGTGAGATCACTGTCCTGAGATTTGGCGCAAAGGGTGTTGGCCTCGCGGTTGAATTCCTGCATCAGGAAATCGAGTTTCCGACCTACCGTGCCGCCCTCTTCCAGCAGCGCTTTCGCTGCAGTGACATGGGCCTTCAGACGGTCAATCTCTTCGGTGATATCTGCTTTGACTGCGATCAGGGCAAGCTCTGCCGCGATGCGGTCAGGCTCGAACCCGTCTACATTGTCCATAACCCGCGCCAGATTGCGTTTCAGGGTCTGGGCAGTGGCGTCTTCGCGCGCATGTGCCAATGTGGCCGCTTGCGTCGTGAGGGCTTCGATCTGCGCCAATTGGTCGGTCATTACAGCAAGTAATGCGGCGCCTTCAGCACTGCGCATCGAATTGAACGCCTCCAGCACACCGACAAATTCGGTGACTAGTGCTTTTGCCAATGCTTCATTATCATCTTCGACGGCTGCCTGCGCCAAGACACCGCGCATTGTCACAATATCAGTTGCCTTTGACGGCGCCAGCGATACGCCTGCATCCATCGCTGCAGTCTCGATCCGGCCGAGGGCGTCCAGCACGGTAGCAAGTTGTACCTCGTCCACAGTAAGGCCGCCTGTGGCATCTTCGTCGCGTACGGCGCGCAGACCTATCGTGACATTGCCGCGCCCGATCTGACCGCTTGCCGTTTTGCGCACCGCAGCCTCAAGGCCAGGAATCCAGTCGGGTACACGAATACGCAGATCAAGGCCCTTGCCATTGACCGCTCTCACGTCCCAGCTCCAGCTGTGGGGCGCCAATGCGCCGCTTTTTGCGGCAAAACCTGTCATCGAGCGGATCATAGCGGCGCCTTTGCATTGTAGTGTCGAGGTTTTGAATAAGGTTTTTTCCCCCTTATCCGCAAGCCCCATCGGGCCCAAATACTCGGTAGAGATTTAGGCGGCGCGTTAACCTAGGTGCAGACGAGGCGTTAACCTTCATGACTGAATTATGACCATTTGGGGGCAGGCTTTGCTATATAAATTACTCAATCGGCACTGTGTCCAGAACCGACACATCGGCAGACCACTGCCTAAATTCAAGAAAATGAAAAATTGCCCGACTGTTTCTGCCCAAGATGCGTATAATCGAGGAGAGCCTTTATGGACAATTTGAGCCACAACCAACATAATGTCGTAACCATGTCAGACTATCAGTCCCACCACGGTTTAGCACCTCTTTCGATTGTCGAAGCCTATTGGGATGCCTTAAGGGCGGGTCGCGAAATGCCCAAACGCGCGGAGATCGATCCGCGCGGAATTGAAAGCGCGCTTGAATACGCGTTTATCCTTGAGCGTGTAGCACCTGGAGTGGCGCGTATGCGGATCGCGGGCAGCCACTTGCATGATCTTATGGGAATGGAGGCGCGCGGTATGCCGTTGACGGCGTTTTTCGAGCAGGACGACCGTGTTCGAGTGGCTGGTCTGCTCGAGGAAGTGTTCCAGACCCCGGCGACAGCGGATATTACGATGACGTCATCCAGAAATGCATCTCAACCCGCGCTTGAGGCGCGCATGGTGCTTTTACCGCTTAAAAGCGATCTAGGGGACGTGAGCCGCATTTTGGGCTGTATCGTGAGCAAAGGCGTTTTGGGTGAGACACCGAGGCGTTTCAAGCTTGCAAACAGCATGCTGCGCCGCCTTGACGGGAAAGTGGAGCAGGTCGAAAAGCCTGTAGTGCGAGAGTTTGCCGAACCCGTCAAAGCCTTTGAAGGGAAGCCGCCAGAGCCGTCAAATTCTAAGCGACCTGCATACTTGCGATTGGTCAAGAACGACGATTGACGGGCATTCAGGCAGGGCACGTGGCGCACTGCCTGAATGAATGACGCTGTTACCCTGCAGCCTGTGTCGACGTCTTTTCACGTCTCTCCGATAGCTCTTCTGCGACCAGAAAGGCCAACTCAAGAGATTGGCTCGCATTTAGGCGCGGATCACACGCCGTGTGATAACGGCTGGAGAGATCCTCATCCGTCACGGCACGCACGCCGCCCGTACACTCTGTGACGTCCGCACCGGTCATCTCGAAATGCACACCACCAGGCACTGTGCCCTCGGAGGCATGCACACCAAAGAACTCACGCACTTCCCGCAGGACGCTCTCGAAGGGGCGGGTTTTATAGCCCGAGGAGGATTTGATCGTGTTGCCGTGCATCGGATCACAGGTCCAGACCACATTGGCCCCCTCCTCACGCACCGCGTTCACGAGGCGCGGCAGATGATCGCTGACAGCGCCTGCGCCAAAGCGGGCGATCAGGGTCAGACGGCCCTCTTCGTTTTGGGGGTTCAGCTTGGCCATCAGCTTCTTGAGGTCATCCACCTCCATCGTGGGCCCGCATTTGAGGCCGATGGGGTTTTGCACACCAGAGGCGAACTCCACATGCGCACCGTCCGGCTGGCGCGTGCGGTCCCCGATCCAGATCATATGACCAGAGCCTGCCAGCCATTGACCTGTCTCGGCCTCCTGACGGCACAGAGCTTCTTCATACTCCAGCAGCAGCGACTCGTGGCTGGTGTAGAATTCAACGGATCGCAGCGTATGCGCATTCTCGGGAGACACCCCTGCCGCGGTCATGAAATCAAGCGTGTCCGAGATGCGCGCAGCCAGATCGCGATATTTTGCGGCTTTCTCGGTGTCGGTGAAGCCGAGGGTCCAGCCGTGTACTTTTTGCACATCCGCATAGCCACCCGTCGAAAACGCGCGCAGCAGGTTCAGCGTGGCCGCCGACTGGGTGTATGCGCGCATCATGTTTTGCGGATCAGGGATACGTGCCTCTGGCGTAAAGGCCAGATCGTTGATGATATCGCCGCGGTAGCTGGGCAGCTCGACCCCGTCGATCGTTTCCATATTGGCAGAGCGTGGCTTGGCAAACTGGCCCGCCATGCGACCGACTTTGATCACGGGTACTTTCGCGCCATAGGTCAGCACAACGGCCATCTGCAACATCACCTTGAAGGTGTCGCGGATCATGTCGGAGGAGAACTGCTCGAAGCTTTCCGCGCAATCGCCGCCTTGCAACAAGAACGCTTCGCCGCGCCCTGCGGCGGCAAGGTGTTTGCGCAAGCGGCGTGCCTCCCCTGCAAACACCAGCAACGGATATCGTGACAGCTGTTCTTCTACAGCATTCAGGGCCGCCTGATCAGGATAATCGGGCATTTGAATGCGTGGTGCGTTGCGCCAGCTTGATTTGCTCCAGGTCGTCATGTCACTTACTCCGGTCGTTGGCGGCAGCGCACACAATGTGAGCGCAACCGCAGGGTCAGGAACGAGCTATACAAAACCTTGTCGCCAGTGGCCATAACCCATTTGTATGCTTGACCTTGCGGCGGACCTCGTGCCCTAGTAACGCACTTCAATCTGCAACCTGTTTGTCCATGGATGTTTTACGATGGCCCAAGCTCCGCACGCCCAACGCGTCCTGCAAGTTACGGACAGGCCAAAGCGCTTTGTCTTTGTGCTGCTTGATAACTTCAGCCTGCTTTGCTTTTCGACGGCTGTAGAGAGTCTGCGCATTGCCAACCGTATGGCAGGCAAGACACTCTATGAATGGACGTTGATCGGCGAAGGGGGCGTTTCTGCGGCGTGTTCGGCGGGCACGGTATTCCAGCTTGATGATGATCTGGGCGAGATGAACCGCGATGATACGGTGCTTGTTTGTTCGGGCATTGACGTTCAGGCGGCGACGACGAAGAGGGTTCTTGGCTGGCTGCGCCGCGAGGCACGCAAAGGGTTGGTCATCGGTGGTCTGTGCACGGCGGCTTATGCGCTGGCCAAGGCAGGGCTGCTGGACGGCAAGCGGGCGACGATCCATTGGGAAAATCAGGACAGTTTTGGCGAACAGTTCGAGGATGTTGACCTTACCAAATCGGTATTTGTGGTGGACGGCAACCGTATGACTACCGCAGGCGGTACCTCATCCATTGATCTCATGCTCAAGATCATTGCCGACAATGAGGGCGAAGAGCTGGCCAATTCGGTCGCAGACCAGCTTATCTACAGCTCGATCCGCACGGATCAGGACACGCAGCGCTTGTCGGTGCCCACGCGTATCGGTGTGCGCCATCCCAAGCTGAGCCAAGTCATACAAATCATGGAAAACAACATCGAAGAGCCGATCAGCCCTTCGATTCTGGCTCAAGATGTCGGCATGTCCACACGCCAGCTCGAGCGGCTGTTCCGCCGCTACCTCAACCGCAGCCCAAAGCGGTACTACATGGAATTGCGACTTCAAAAAGCGCGCAATTTGTTGATGCAAACGGATATGAGCGTGATCAACGTGGCTCTCGCCTGCGGCTTTGCTTCGCCCTCGCATTTTTCCAAGTGCTATCGCGCCCATTATGACAACACCCCCTACCGCGAACGCGGAAGCCACGCCGCACGCTTGTCGATTTGAGCACAGCGCTGCGCATTGCGGCTGTTTTCGCGGCCTTGTGCGCGGGTGTATTTCTTGCTGCATTGCTGGTGTTCGGCGGGCCAAATTATTACGGCCTCAGACCCCATGCAGTTGATAGCGACCTCGAAACACATGATGTACGCGATCTTACTGCGCTCGCGCAATATGGCCGTGTCACTGGCGTTTTGACTTATGACGCGTGGTACAAGGGGCGCGATGGGGCCACGGGCTGGTTTTTGCTGCGCCCAGAGCAAACCGAAGGCGTCGGTTTCAAAGTGAACGGGGCTCTTGATCCGACAATTGCGAGAGTTTTCGGCGCTGCCCCGCGACGGTGCAAGAACACGCCGCATCCTGAAAAGATGATCCGCGCGATTGAGCCTGCGCGCGCACAATCCGGGTTTCTGGGGCGCTCCACTTGTCGACGCTCGAAAATGGATATTGCAGAGGTGATCGCAGCAAGCACCCCTGCCCTGCGCCACAATGACTTCATGACCCACGCCGAGCTTGCGCGCTTTGACGCGCAGAATGACCCGTTGGTGTTGCGCGAGCACGTGAACTTATGGCCCACGCCGTATGCCTACCATCGAACCATTTCGCTGCCGATCGTCTGGGAAGCGCTTAATGACTCGTATGGCGGCCCCTTTGAGACCCTGAAAGACAGTGCCTCAAGCCTCGCCGATGCGCTGCACCGCGATGGGTTCGTGGGCGTGCGGCTGATGGCTCAAGACTGGCGCCCGCGTCACATCTCCGACGCGCTGCCCGATCATCTCCCGTTTGTTCGCGACAGCGGGACGGTGATGCTTAGCGGTATCAGGTTTACGCGGTTCTACTTCACTATGCTTTGCGCGCCCGAGGCCCGTGAAGCATGTGATGCAGTTGACGTCTCTGAGCTGTTGCCGGAGGTAATGGCGGCCCGAAACCCGGACACTCTGGCAACTGTGTTGTCGAGCCAAACAACTTATGATGACAGCCATGCGGTTCAGCGGGACATACTGCGCGAAGCAAGCGTGACGCGCGAGGGCATCCTTTCCCCAACGTCAGCTGAAAGGCGGTTTGACGTGGTTTGGTATGATGCGCGGGAAGTTTTGGCATCAGAGTGAGCATTTAGACTGTAGTTCGGCTGCTGTGGTGCGGTTTTGGCCTGCCAGCTTGTGGAAATTAGGGTCATTCACCCGATAAAATCCGCTTCTCTTTTCTGGCAGCCGCGCATAGGCTACTGCGCGAACATTACGTTCCAACATGGGAGATACACATGAAAAAGATGCTTATGGCCACAACGGCTGCAGCACTGGTGGCAACTGGCGCATTCGCCGATGGCCACGGTAAAGAAGTTAAAATCGGTATTCACTTTGGCTTTACAGGCCCGATTGAATCGCTGACAGGCCACATGGCCGATGGCGCAGAGCTTGCGATCAAAGAAGTATCCGACAGCGGCATGCTGCTGGACGGCATGACAGCCTCTGGCATGCGCGTTGACTCTGGCTGCATCGACAACGGTCTGGCCGTTTCCAACGGCGAGCGTTTGATCGCTGATGGCGTTGCAGGCATCGTCGGTTCCGACTGTTCCGGTGTGACGGGCGCGTTGTTGCAAAACGTTGCCATTCCAAACGGCATGGTTATGATTTCACCCTCCGCCACGTCGCCCGGTCTGACCACAATGGAAGACAACGGCCTGTTCTTCCGCACGTCACCATCCGATGCGCGTGAAGGCGAAGTCATGGCAGAGATCCTGCAAGAGCGTGGCGTCAAGTCCATCGCCCTGACCTACACCAACAACGACTACGGCAAGGGTCTGGCGGACGCGATTGAAGCATCTTTCAAAGCCATCGGCGGCGAAGTTACTATCGTTGCTGCACATGAAGACGGCAAAGCCGACTACTCCGCCGAAGTTGGCGCGCTGGCATCTGCGGGTGGCGACATCCTCGTCGTTGCAGGCTATCTTGACCAAGGTGGTGCAGGCATCATCAAAGCGGCTCTCGATGCAGGTGCTTGGGAGCAGTTCGGTCTGCCCGGCGGCATGATCGGTGAAGCGCTTCCAGCCAACATCGGTCCTGATCTCAACGGCTCTTACGGCCAAATTGCAGGTTCCGAAGGCCCCGGCATCGAGAACTTCGTGAAGATGTCCGAAGAGGCAGGCTTCCTTGGTGCGTCACCTTACACGCCAGAGAGCTATGACGCGGCAGCCCTTTTGCTGCTCGCCATGCAGGCGGCAGGCTCCACTGATCCAGCCATGTACAAGGACAAAGTCCTCGAAGTTGCCAACGCACCTGGCGAGAAAATCTTCCCCGGTGAGTTGGGCAAAGCGCTTGAGCTGATCAAAGCGGGCACGGACATCGACTATGTCGGCGCCTCCGCGGTCGAGCTGATCGGACCAGGTGAATCTGCTGGTACCTACCGCATGATCGAAGTCAAAGACGGTGAGAACGCCACAGTCGGCTTCAAGTAAGGCGGCACCCTTCTAGGGATTACTATTGAAAACAGCCCAAGCTTTATGCTTTGGGCTGTTTTTACAAAGGCTTGAACCCTGCCACTAAGGCAGGGCCGCATACGGGGATGGGACATATGATCGTCGTTGACGATTTACACAAACATTTTGGCGGTTTTCACGCCGTTGATGGCGCGAGCCTGACTATCGAGGAGGGGTCAATCACCGGATTGATCGGACCCAATGGCGCGGGAAAAACCACTCTTTTCAACGTGATCGCAGGCGTTCTTCAGCCAACATCTGGCACGGTGAAGATGGACGGTGAAGATATCACTGGCCTACCGCCGCACACGCTGTTTCACAAAGGGCTGCTGCGGACCTTCCAGATCGCCCATGAATTCCACTCCATGACCTGCCGCGAGAACTTGATGATGGTGCCGGGTGGTCAATCGGGAGAGACGCTGTGGAACACATGGTTCGGCCGCAAGCGTATCGCCAATGAGGAACGCGCCCTGCGGGCCAAGGCCGACGAAGTGCTGGAATTTCTTACCGTCGAACATCTGGCCGAGCAAAAGGCCGGTCAAATCTCGGGCGGTCAGAAAAAGCTGCTGGAGCTGGGACGCACGATGATGGTGGACGCCAAGATCGTGTTTCTGGATGAGGTCGGGGCGGGCGTGAACCGCACGCTGCTCAATACAATTGGCGACGCGATCCTGCGCCTGAACAAAGAGCGCGGCTATACCTTCGTCGTGATCGAGCATGACATGGATTTCATCGGCCGCTTGTGTGATCCCGTGATCTGCATGGCAGAGGGCCGTGTGCTGGCCACGGGCACCCTGCCCGAGATCAAAGCCAACGAGCAGGTGATCGAGGCCTACCTTGGCACGGGTCTCAAGAATAAAGAGCAGGTCGGATGAAAACGGCGGCTCTTTTTGCGGGTTTGTTCGTAACACTCGCACTTACGCAGCCTGCGGAGGCCTGTACCCAGCTGAAGGACTGGCTTTCGGTGTGCACCGAGGCGTCCGATTGGGAAGCTGTGGTTGACGATGACGGCGACACAGTTTTTCGTGATGCGCAGAATTACAAAGGTCAGGTGCTTGTCTACAAAGGCGGCACTGCGGATGGATTGAGCGTTGAAGACGCCGCAGCGGCGGCTGTCCGAAGCGATACCAAAGCATCACAGAGCTATGAGATCCTTGCACGGGGCAAAATGCCGTCGGGCAATATCGTATTTGCCTCATCCGCGAAGCGCGATGATGTTTATTACGTCTACGCGACAACCCTCTCGATGGGGGCAAGGGAAACTGTGCGCATTATCACATGGCGGCGCGGCGATGAAGTGGTCGAGGCCGACAGGCTCGCCCACCGCGCATTTGGTGCGTTGGTAAAAGTTGAAGGATCACGCTGATGATCCAGAGCCAAAGGAACGGGCAATGAACGTTCAAGAATACAAGGGTGATCACTATGAGTGATGCATACGGGGATCGTGGAAACAAGGACCGGTCGATTGCCAATCCTGACGGTCAAGGCAGCGTAATGCCTAAAGTCAGCGGTAAGAGCCATGCCGCCCCCGGCGGCCCGTTTTTGATCGGGGATACGATGACGGGAGGCTATGGCAAGGGGCCGGACATCCTGCACGCTTGCACAATTGCGGTGGAAAAAGGTGAGATTGCTGTAATCGTCGGGCCCAACGGCGCGGGGAAATCCACCGCGATGAAGGCCGTCTTTGGCATGTTGGATGTGCGGTCTGGCTCGGTGCGTCTGGATGGTGAGGATATTACAGAGCTCAGCCCGCAAGCGCGCGTGGGCAAGGGTATGGGCTTTGTCCCGCAGACTTCGAACATCTTTACCTCCATGACGGTTGAAGAAAACCTCGAGATGGGGGCGTTCATCCGCAAGGATGATTACCGCGACACAATTGCGCAAATCTATGACCTCTTCCCGATCCTCAAGGATAAGCGCAATCAGGCAGCGGGCGAGTTGTCGGGCGGGCAGCGCCAACAGGTAGCCGTTGGGCGCGCCCTCATGACCAAGCCCAAAGTACTGATGCTGGATGAGCCGACCGCAGGTGTATCGCCCATCGTTATGGACGAGCTTTTTGACCGCATCATCGAAGTGGCACGCACAGGAATCCCCATCTTGATGGTAGAACAAAACGCCCGACAAGCGCTTGAGATTGCAGACAAAGGCTATGTTCTGGTGCAGGGCGCGAATGCCTATACGGGGACGGGCAAGGAATTGCTGGCTGACCCTGCCGTGCGCAAGAGCTTTTTGGGAGGGTAATCTCGTGAAATTCAGATGTATTTGCTGCGCCCTCGTGCTTGGACTTTCCCCACACACTGTAGCGGCCGCAGGCTGGAGCTGCACTTTTGACAATGTTGAGGATTGTAAAAGCAATATTTCCTTGCTTTGCCAAGGTATTGCTAAGAATGAGACCCCCCTGAAATATCAGGTGACACTGGAACCTTCCTCAAACCGGCTGGAAGCTAATGTGAACTATGGTAAGGGCTGGATACCACTTGATCATGAAGCGTCGGATTTCTTCGAGGGCGATGGCTTTAAGGTACTATCACTAGGTGCCGTGGAAGAGGGCAAAAATATTTTGATCGTGACCAAACCAGATCGTTCCGAGCTGAGCTTTCGTGGATCGGACAGCGATACCCTGTACACGATGAGCGGCACTTGTAAGGAAATGGAATAATGGATTTTCTCAACGCAATCGTTGCCCTGAGCAACTTTGTCCTTATCCCCGGCATCGCTTACGGCAGCCAGTTGGCCATCGGTGCGCTGGGGGTCACGCTGGTGTATGGCATCCTGCGGTTCTCGAATTTTGCCCATGGCGATACGATGGCTTTTGGCACAATGGTCACGATCCTTGTGACGTGGTGGATGCAGTCCATTGGCATCTCGCTCGGGCCACTGCCCACTGCCCTCTTGGCCCTGCCCTTTGGCATCTTGGGCTGTATCGTGTTGGTGCTGATCACGGACCGAGCAGTCTATCGTTTTTACCGCGTGCAAAAAGCCAAGCCTGTGATCCTCGTCATCGTCTCCATGGGCGTGATGTTCGTGATGAACGGCATTGTGCGGTTTATCATCGGGCCAGATGACCAGAGCTTTTCCGACGGGCCGCGGTTCATCATTTCTGCGCGTGATTTCAAAACGCTGACGGGTCTGGATGAGGGCATGTCGATCAAGACGACCCAGCTGATCACCGTGATCACGGCGATTGTTGTTGTGGCGCTGCTCTTCTGGTTTTTAAACAAGACGCGGGCAGGCAAATCCATGCGCGCCTATTCCGATAACGAAGACCTCGCCTTGCTCTCGGGCATCAACCCCGAGCGTGTTGTCATGATTACGTGGATCATCGTGGCCGCGTTGGCGACCATTGCTGGCACGCTCTACGGCCTCGATAAATCGTTCAAGCCGTTCACCTATTTCCAGCTGTTGCTGCCGATCTTTGCGGCGGCTGTTGTTGGCGGTATCGGCTCTCCGCTGGGGGCCATTGCGGGGGGATTTGTCATCGCCTTCTCGGAGGTGACGATCACCTATGCATGGAAGAAGATCCTTGTGTATCTAATGCCCGAAAGCCTCGAGCCGTCGGGCCTCGTGCAGCTTCTCTCCACCGATTATAAATTCGCTGTCAGCTTTGTTATTCTGCTGATCGTGCTGTTGTTCAAGCCTACGGGCCTCTTCAAAGGGCAGTCCACGACATGACCGATACTGTGAAAAACTCGCTCCTCTTCGCGCTGGTCTTCACGCTTATCATAATAAGCGGCTTCTTTCAGGGGTGGAACAACGCGATGTTCATCCTCAACATGGGGATTATCTCGGCCATCATGGCACTGGGGGTGAACCTTCAGTGGGGCTATGCGGGGCTATTCAACGTCGGCGTCATGGGCTTTGTCGCCCTTGGCGGCTTGGCCGCGGTTCTCGTGGGGATGCCAGCTACTCCCGGCGCATTTTCAGCGGGGGGTCCAGGTGTCATACTGGCAATTTTGCTGGGCGCCGCGACGATTATTGTAGCCGTGTTCACCTACAAAAAGATGTCGGCGGGGCGAAACCGAAGCCTTGCAATCACTGCGATCCTTATCTTCGGCTTTTTCGTGTTTCGCGGCTTTCTGGACCCAGCGGTCGGGTTGATCGAAGATGTGAACCCTGCGGCCACTGGCTACCTTGGCGGTCTCAATCCTGGCACACAGGATACATACCGCGACAATGGCTGGATCATGCTAATTGCGTGGCCTGTGGGCGGATTGTTTGCGGCGGGCGCTGCTTGGTTGATCGGCAAAGCTGCTCTGGGTCTACGCTCGGACTACCTTGCCATTGCGACCCTTGGCATCGCCGAGATTATCATTGCCGTGCTCAAGAACGAAGACTGGCTCACCCGCGGTGTGAAAAACGTGGTCGGCGTGCCCCGTCCCGTGCCTTACGAGTTGGACTTGCAGAACTCTGCCCAATTCGTGGAGCGTGCGGCAGCCATGGGTTTCGATCCTGTGGAAGGCTCGACGATCTTTGTGAAGCTGCTCTATGCGGCGCTCTTTGCGGCCGTGCTTGGCATTATTTTCTACCTCAGCCAGCGCGCGCTCAATTCTCCGTGGGGACGAATGCTGCGCGCCATTCGTGATAATGAAGTCGCGGCAGAGGCTATGGGCAAAGACGTCACAGCGCGTCACCTGCAGGTGTTCATTCTCGGCTCTGCCATTTGCGGCATCGCAGGCGCGATGATGACAACGCTGGACGGACAGCTCACCCCGGGAACTTATCAGCCGTTGCGCTTTACTTTCCTCGTTTGGGTCATGGTGATCGTAGGTGGCTCTGGCAGCAACCTCGGCTCGATCCTTGGGGGCTTCCTGATCTGGTTCCTCTGGGTTCAGGTGGAGCCGATTGGCCTGTTCCTCATGGATATAATCACTGCGGGCATGGCAGAGGACAGCGCGCTGAGAGCGCATCTGATCGACAGTGCTGCGCAGATGCGGCTGATGACGATGGGTCTGATCATGATCCTTGTGCTGCGGTTCAGTCCGCGCGGATTGATACCGGAAAAATAGGTTTCGCCGCGCTATCTGCTGGGCTCGCGGATTTCAGTTTAGTGGCAAAACAAAGAAGGGTGCGTTTGGGGTTATCCAAGCGCGCCCTTCTCGATTTGTGGGATGTCGATTTAGCGTCCTTTGAACAAGCCGCCCAAGATGCCGCGCACGATGCGGCGCCCTGTGGTGCCTTTGAGTTCTTTAATCACGACGTTGGCGATTGCCCCGCCGATGCCGCCGTCATCCTTGGTGCTGCGGCGCGAAGTTGTCCCGCCCTTCCCCGCGTATCGTCGTGCCTTTTTAAACTCGCGGAGCGATGGGGTTTGTGCGGCTGCTGTCTTCGCGGCTTTGGCCTCAGCCTCTGCTTTCTCGATGGCGGCTTCAGCGGCTTCGGCTTCAGCGGCTGCTTTCTCTGCGCGGCCACGCAGCATCTCAAAGGCACTTTCCCGATCCAGTGAGGTGTCGTATTTTCCTGCCATATCAGAGGATGCCATGAAAGCACGACGCTGTGCGTTCGAAATCGGGCCGAGCTGTGATGACGGCGGACGGATCAATGTGCGCTCGACAATGCCGGGGACGCCCTTGGGTTGCAGCATAGAGGTAACTGCCTCGCCTACCCCCACTTCGCGGATTGCTTCTTCGGTGCTGAAGGCAGGGTTTTCGCGGTATGTTTGAGCGGCCATCCGCAGCTCTTTTTGATCTTTGGCCGTGAACGCGCGCAGAGCATGCTGCACGCGATTGCCGAGCTGGCCGAGGATGTCTTCGGGCACATCCGCAGGATTTTGGGTGATGAAGTAGACGCCAACGCCCTTTGAGCGGATCAAACGGGCGACCTGCTCGACCTTATCTACCAACGCTTTGGGCGCATCATCGAAAAGGAGGTGCGCTTCGTCGAAGAAGAAGACCAGTTTGGGTTTGTCGGCGTCACCCACTTCGGGAAGTTCTTCGAAGAGTTCCGAGAGCAACCACAGGAGGAAGGTCGCATACAATTTTGGCGCGCCCATCAGTTGATCGGAGGCGAGGATGTTTATCATGCCGCGCCCATCCGCATCTGTGCGCATCAGGTCGGACAGGGCCAGCGCAGGCTCGCCAAAAAGCTTGGTGCCGCCTTGGTTTTCCAGCACCAGAAGGCGGCGCTGGATCGCACCGATAGAAGCGCTTGAAACATTTCCGTAGCGCAGGGAGAGGTCTTTGGCGTTCTCTCCAATCCAGACAAGAAGGGCTTGGAGGTCTTTAAGATCAAGCAGCGGCATCCCATCCTCATCCGCTACGCGGAATGCGATGTTCAAGATGCCCTCTTGCGCTTCAGACAGGCCCAAAAGCTGGCCCAGCAAAAGGGGGCCCATCTCGGATACAGTCGTGCGCACAGGGTGCCCTTGCTCACCGAACAGATCCCAGAAGGTGACCGGAAAGGCGTCATACCGGAAATCGGTAAAGCCGATCTTTTCAGCACGCTCTGTGAAGGGACCGTGTAGTTTATGGGCAGGATCACCTGCTACCGCCAAGCCGCTCAAATCTCCTTTTACGTCGGACAGGAAAACTGGCACGCCCGCATCGGCAAACCCTTCCGCCATGATCTGGAGGGTCACGGTTTTGCCTGTTCCTGTCGCACCCGCAACAAGCCCGTGACGGTTGGCGTATTTCAGCGAAAGAAACTGTTGTGTGCCGTAGTCCGGGCCGCCGCCGCCGATAAATAGGTCTGAACTCACGATTGAAGTCTCCTGTTGAGGGGTGCGTTTCATGCACCTTCCGGTATCGTGCCGACAGAGTACACTTTCTTAACCAAAAGACGCCATAGTCAAGCTGTCCATGCTTCGATGTCCTTGGGGTGTGGACACTTCCTCCCTGTCAGACTGGCCGCGCCTTCGGGTGCGGTCTTTTTTTGCACTTACGGCAAAAAGTCGGAATTATCGTGCGGAGAGGCGTTAATTACCTATTAGCTGTTGACGCTTTTGCAGTCGTTGCATAACGTTCCGGCATAAGTCGGCAAAGTCCGGCAGGGAGTTGATAAAACGACACAAAAAGAGGATGCTTTGCGTCCTCTTTTTTTATGCGCCACAGAGACTGTTCCGGACTTCTATTGAGATATCTGACGGTGCAGTTTCCTTCTGGTTGGCAGAAATCTGCGCTACCTCACAGAATGTTATACTCAATGGCCCTGACAATCACGATTATGGGTGCTAGTCATTGGTCAATGAAATCAACCGACGGATTTGACATGATTAAATTTCTGAACGCCCTGCCCCTGTGCGCGGCGCTTTGTGTGCTTGCACCCGTATCTGCATTTGCACAAACAACGGCCGAAAGTCAGCTAAGCCTTGGTGAGGATGCTGACGAAGTCGGCAAGCCCTATACGCGCGAAGTCACCGAAGACTGGGAGATGCGCTGTATCCGTGTCGAAGAAGGCGAAGAGCCCTGTCAGATGTACCAGATGATGGATGACGGCCAAGGCGCGCCTGTTGCTGAAATCTCTGTTTTCCGGCTGCCCGAGGGCGGCAAAGCGGTAGCAGGTGCGACATTGATTGTCCCGCTCGAGACGTCGCTGACGGATCAACTGCGCATCTCCATTGATGGGGACAAAGCGCGCCGGTATCCTTTTGCCTTCTGTAACCCGATCGGCTGCTATGTGCGTTTGGGTCTTACCGCAGAGGATATTGCGTCGTTCAAGCGCGGCAATGCGGCAACGATCACCATCGTCCCTGCTCTCGCGCCTGATCAAAAGGTCGATCTGGACCTCTCCCTTAAAGGGTTCACTGCATCGTTTGATGCGGTGTCTGTTGTAGAACAGTAAGCGATCAGAGTTTGAAAGACTTGAGGCGCCGCTCTTCGGGGCGGCGCTTTTGTGTCTAGAGGTTGCGTAGCGCAATCACGGCATTCATGCCGCCAAAGGCAAAAGCATTGCTGAGAGCAACATCGACTGACACCTCCCGCGCCTCGTTCGGGACCACATCCAGCGCGCATTCGGGGTCCGGTTCTTCATAGCCGATGGTCGGTGCGATCACGCCGTCGCGCAGTGCCATAATGCAGGCCAGCAATTCAACAGCTCCCGTGCCGCCGATCAAATGACCATGCATCGATTTGGTCGAGCTGATCATCAAGCGGTCCGCATGAGCGCCAAAAACATCTGCAACAGCCGCGCATTCCGTTTTGTCATTGGCCGCGGTGCCTGTGCCATGGGCGTTGATATATCCAACGTCCGACGCATTCAGCCCCGCATCCTTGAGTGCGCCTGCCATAGCACGTGCAGCACCGTTTTTTGAGGGCATTACGATATCGGAGGCATCGGATGACATGGCGAACCCTGCCACTTCGCACAGGATATCGGCACCGCGTGCGCGGGCATGCTCAAGCTCCTCGAATACGAAGATACCAGCCCCCTCGCCCTGCACCATCCCGTTGCGATTGGCAGAGAACGGGCGGCAGGCATCTTTGGACATCACGCGAAGCCCTTCCCATGCCTTTACGCCGCCAAAACACAGCATTGATTCCGATCCTCCCGTGACCATCGCAGGCGCCATGCCGGAGCGGATCATCATGAACGCCTGTGCCATTGCGTGGTTGCTCGAGGCGCAAGCGGTCGAGACGGTGAAAGACGGCCCTTTGAGGTTCCATTCCATGCTCACATGGGAGGCTGCGGCATTGTTCATCAGCTTTGGCACCACAAACGGGTGCACGCGGTTCTTGCCCTCTTCATAGACGGCGCGGTAGTTGTCATCCCAAGTGCTGACCCCGCCGCCCGCCGTGCCCAGCACGACTCCGGACCGCGCGGCAGTCTCACCCGTGAACTCGAGGCCTGATTGTTCAATCGCTTCGCGTGCCGCTGCCAGCGTGAACTGAGTGAAGCGATCATAAAGCGAGATTTGCTGGCGGTTGTAGCGGCCTTCGGCCTCGAACCCTTTTACCTGCCCGCCGATCTGGATCTGCAAACGCTCGACGTCGCGGATCGCGAGCGGGCCAATCCCGCAGACGCCTTCGCGCATCGCGGTATAGGTGGCGTTCACGCTGTGGCCGAGCGGATTGATTGTGCCAGCCCCTGTGATCACCACGCGTTTCATCAGGCCGACTGCTCCGCCTTCAGACGCTCTATGCCTTTGATAATGCTCGCGACCGAGGTGATGTCGAAATCACTTTCCTGTGGCGCGTTGGCATTGAACGGCACGGTGATATCAAAGGCCTCTTCGATGGCGAATATGCTCTCGACCACGCCCATGCTATCAATGCCAAGGCTCTCCAGTGTGCTGTCCATTTCCACGTCTTGCGGTTCAAGCAAGGCTTGTTCAGCAATGATAGCGATGACTTGATCTTTGACACTCATGCAAATGGATCCTTGTAGCGGTCTGTCACGGGTGGATTTAGGTATCCTTCCCGCCTTTGAAAACCGCGTTTTTCAATTCCGCGACGTCGCGCATTAGACGTGGCAGACGGCGCAGCGCTTTGTAGCCTTCGACCTGCTTGTCCATCTGGGTGGCGGGATAGCCCAGCATCGTGCGCCCTGCTGGCACATTCGACATCAGCTTTGTCCCGCCGCCTGCAATGACGCCGTCGCCAACAAAGATGTTGTCATTCACGCCGCATTGCCCTGCAAGAACCACGTTGTCCCCGATGGTGGCCGAACCAGCAATGCCCACTTGTCCGCAGATGAGGGAATTACGGCCAATCACCACGTTATGGCCAAGGTGCACTTGATTATCGAGTTTGGTGCCATCGCCAATCACCGTGTCGCGGATGGTGCCGCAATCAATAGTGGCACCCATGCCGATCTCTACGTCATCTCCGATCGTCACCGCGCCCAGGCTGTGGATGCGGGTCCAGTCTTGGGCCTTTGCTTCACCCTGATCGCCCAAGGTTTTGCGCACGCTCTCGACGCTCGAAGGCTCTGCCGTGACAAAAGAAAAGCCGTCGCCGCCGATACGTGCTCCGGGCTGTGCGATAAAGCGCGCACCAATGGTGACACGGGCGCCGATGCTGACGGCTTCGCGCAGATATGCGTCTTCCCCGATGCGGGCATCCCAGCCGACGAAACACTGCGGACCGATAACGCTGCCTGCGCCGATCTTGGCCCCTTTAGAGATTACGGCAAGCGGGCCAACGCTCACGCCCTCACCTAATTCCGCTGTCGGATCGATAAACGCGGTTGGGTGAATGCCCGCCTCGAACCCCTGCCCCGCATCGAGCATTTTGGTTAGGCCAGACATGGCATAGCGTGGGCGCGGTGCGATGATCGCTGCCTCGAGCCCGAGGGCTTCCCAATCCGCACCTTCCCAAAGCATCGCGACGCGGGCGCTGCCCTGCGCAAGGCTGTCGGCGTATTTCGGGTTCATCGCCAAGGCAAGATCATCGCGCCCCGCCATTGCGGGTTCGGCCGCGTGCGCGATCAAAATATCAGTGGCGCCAAAGGCTTTCGCCCCTAACGCCACTGCAATCTCTTCAACTGTATGGGTCATGTCACGCTCCGCTGGGGTTGCGTGCAGACCTAACCCTGAACCTGACCAAGTTCCACCCCTGCCTTTTGAAGTGCATTCCAGATGCGCGCATCGCGGCCATAGATGTCGCGACGAAAGTTCAGGTTGCCGCGCGCATCGGTGTATGCGGTGCGGTAGATAATGTGTACAGGCACAGGATCCTTGAGGTTTACGCGGCTCTCGCGCCCTGTGCGCAGTTGCGACTGGAAAAACCCTTTTGGATCAGCCTCCTGCTTGGCCAAGAGCGCGTATCCGAAATCGAAGGGATCATTCAGGCGGATACAGCCGTGGCTATAGGCGCGCACTTCTCGGCTGAACAGGTTTTTTGCAGGCGTATCATGCAGATAGATGTTGTATTTGTTCGGGAACATGAATTTTACCAGCCCAAGTGCGTTGCGGCTGCTGGGAGGTTGGCGCATGGAATAGGGGAAGTTTCGCGCTGTGTACTTGGCGAAATTCGCAGACGAGCGGTTAACCACACGGCCACGGCGGTCCGTAATCTGGATGTGACGCACGGCATTCGGATTGTTGCGCAGCGCCGGCAGGTATTCATTCACAATGATAGAGCGCGGAACATACCAGCTTGGGTTAATGACCATATGGTCCATCACATCCGAGAATTCCGGCGTCGGGCGGTCTTCTTTATTGGCCCCGACAACCGAACGCGTCTCGAATGTCACGCGCCCGTCATCGATGATCTTGGCGGTAAAGTCGGGAATGTTCACAAGGATATGGCGGTAGCCGCGCTTCTTGTTGAGCCAACGTTCCCGCTCCATCGCCACCAGAAGGGATTTGAGGCGCGTCTCGATGCCCTTGTTGATCTCCTTGATTGTGCCGGTGCCTGCAACGCCATCCGCCTCAAGCCCGTGGGCTTTCTGGAAGGCTTCAACGGCATCTTTCATGGCCGCGTCATAGGTCTTGGCGTTCGAGCGTGCGAGGTATCCCATGGTCATGAGACGGTTGCGCAATTGCAAAACCGCAGGGCCAGTGGCTCCAGGCTTCAGCGAGGTCGCGCTGACCGTAGGGCCCCAGCCACCGCGCGTGGACAGCTCCTGTAGCAGCATTTTTTGCTTCATCAGGGCGTTGTACTCAATCGTGCGCGGCGCGAGGCTACGCAGATAGGCGGCTGGCTGTGCAGACAAAAAGCCCGAGATCAGTTCGGCACGGTCGGTATATTCAACCTCACGCTTGATCGCGCTCACCACTTTGCTTGGCACCAACGCCCCGCTTTGGATGTCGCGGGCATATTGCAAGAACATCCGCGTCATCTCGACCTCGATCATGCCAAGATCACGGGCGGATCGCGCGTTTTTCATCTGCCGCTCGAGTGCATCCGCGTCATAGCGCGCAACGGGCAACCCGTGATCCCCCGCACGGCGCAGGGCATCAAGCAAGGCGGCGCGGCGCGCCTGATGGATCTCGTCCGATCCTGTCCAAACACCTTCAAAATTCTGCGCACGGTAGAATTTGGCGATATCCGCATCGCGTGATCCTGTCTCGGCAACGGCTTGCTTGAATGCGGTTACCTGCGCGCCTGCCTGTTGCGGCGGCACGGCGAGGAAGGCACCAAGCGCCAGCGCGAGAGCAACGGATTTGGCAGGAGCGAATGAAGGCTTGAAGGATGGCAGTCTCGACAGCATGAAAAGTCCCCGTGGAATCTTATTTTCTTTGTGAAATCAGTTTTCTCAGATTTCTGTCCCAAGTCCATTCACAAAGCTGACAAATAGGCTATCCGCCTTAGATTGATGCGGAAATGGCACCGCCCGGTTTTGTGACGGCGCGACAGCGCGCTAAAATGCGCAAGAAGTTGCCGAAAAATTGAATGATAATGTGATACCGTAATTCATCTCTTGGTTCCGTAATTCCTCTATGCGATAGATGAGGCGCATCTGGGGAGATGACAAAAACAAGATCTGCGTAACATCGCAGGCATTTGGCAGACTCCATAGGCACGCCCACACTCGGGTAAGAAACGGGACAAAGACGATGACAGTACAAACGACATCAGGCATGACGCGCCGCGGACTTCTTGGCGCTTTCGCAGCGACCGTTGTCACAGCGGCCCCCACATATTCCAACGCTGCAGGATTTCTGCGCGGCGGCGGTGATATCCGTCGGATCAAAATGTACTCTGGGCGCACGGGTGAGCGGATCGACATGATCTACTGGATCGAAGGCAAGTACATCAAGGACGCGGTGCGCGAAGTGAATTACTTCATGCGCGACTGGCGGACCAATGACACCTACAAAATGGATTTGCGCACAGTCGACATTATGGCTGCAGCCCACAATCTGATGGATGTGGATGAGCCTTATATGCTGCTCTCCGGTTACCGCAGCCCGAAAACGAATGCGATGCTGCGCTCACGCTCACGTGGTGTGGCCAAGAACTCCCTGCACATGCGTGGTCAGGCCGCTGATCTTCGTTTGAACTCGCGTTCTGTGCATCAGGTTGCAAAAGCCGCAGCCGCATGTCGTGGTGGCGGCGTTGGTCGCTACTCGGGTTCAAACTTCGTCCATATGGATTGCGGCATCGTCCGCTCATGGGGCCGCTAAGCGCGGCTACATTATTGCGAAACATCAAAGCGCTCCTCGGGGGCGCTTTTTTGTTGGCCTGAGTGAAGCCAAAACCACGCATAGCCGACAGTGCATGCGGCGTTCATATAATTAGAAGGCTTGATGGTGGCGCTTGATCAACCGTGTAATGCATAGGGATTCAGCTCAAATAATCCGCTTAGCCCCGTGAGTTTTTCAGTTACAAGCCCAGATAGATCGTGGCTCAACAGTAATGTATCAAGAACCGGCGGACAGTTGTATTCGACCTATGGCCGTTAAAGAACAAGTAGTGCGGAGCGGTAGTGGAGTGGGACCACGGCTCCAAACCGAAATCGGGATCGGTTATCTTGTGCTGGGCGCTCTCGTCCTGAAGACACCGTGCAGATGCAATGATGTTCTAAAGCAATATAAGAAAATACGTATTTCGGAGTTTGCTACTATATGGTGCCTGAAGTCTGATTGGGCCGCTTGCTACGCTGGTACAGCGCATGTCCAACAAGGATGATCGCGGCTGCTGCGATGCCGAGTCCCATGACAGTCGCCGTTTTCCATAGGACCATTACAGCAACAAGTAGACGAACGCTCACTTCCACACGCCCGATCGGTCCAAAGTCAAAGCGCGCAAGTGCGGATGCGACTAGATACAGCGCAAGGACCAAGCGAAGGCAGACAGCCGCCAATCCTGGCCAGTCGATCTGGCCCGTATAGCCTTCAATCAATTCGCGACGGCCGGTTTCACTGGTGATAGTCACGGCTTCTTCGATCAGCAACAATTCGGGGTACCACGCAAATACGAAGGGAATTGTGAACATGACGATACCGACACGAACGGCTGCGATGCTGGTGCGCATCGGTTCTGTCTGCGTTATCGAGGCTGCGGCAAAGGCTGCGATAGCGACGGGGGGCGTAATCGCGGAGGCCACTGCAAAGTAGAACACAAACATATTCGCTGTGAAAAAGCTGACCCCGAGATTGGCCAAAAGCGGTCCCAGCAACAGCGCTACATTCACATAGGCGGGGACCGTTGGCATGCCCATGCCTAATAGGATCGCACAAAACATCGCACAGGTCAGCGCCAGCATCAGATAGACTCCGCCGACGATAGCAATCTCATAGCCCGCGATCCGCAGTGTCTGGGCCGTTTCCAGCCAAGCCGTGACAGAGCGGGTCAACTCACCCGTTAGCCCGCTTTCGTTCAAGAATGCCGAAATGATAGAGACAGCAAACAAGAGGAGAAACAACCGCGAAACCAGCACCCCGCCCTCTCCGAGAGCAGCAATAACTTTGGATGGTTTCGCACGCGTTTCAGGGTCGAGGAACAGGAGTGGCACCAGCACAATCACGGCCCACCATCCCGCAGAAATCGCATCGCCTGTCGAGTTGGTGATCGTTTGCGCAACGCCATCGGGCAAGGCGCTGGCCAAGCTGCTTTGTGCAAAAGCGTCTTTGTTGCCCAGCAATAGTAGCAGAATGGTCAATATCGGCAGACCAATGATGACGAGGTTGAGCCAGTCCTGCCGCTCCATCACCAGATCGTCCGGAATCGTGCGCATGGCCTGTACCTTCTCACGGCGCGCTTGGAATACGACGGCCAGAAAGATCGAAAAGAAGAATGCCATCGCCGGAATGAACGCTGCCGTGATCACCTTGGTATACGGCACTGCCGTTATGGCGACCAAAACAAAGGCTGCGACCCCCATGACTGGGGGCATGATCTGTCCTCCTGACGACGCCGCTGCCTCGACCCCTCCTGCGAACTGTGGCGAAAACCCGTTGCGCCGCATCATCGGGATCGTCAAACGCCCCGTCGACAAGACATTGGTCACAGGGCCGCCCGTGATCGTGCCAAACATTGCCGAAGAGACAATTGCTGCGTGGGCCGGACCGCCGCGAAGGTTGCGGGTCAGTCGCACAGCCAGTTTAATCAGTGATGTGCCGCCTGCGGATGTGCCAAAAAGGGCGCCGAGAATGACATAAGGGAAAACCTGATTAACGATGATGTCCATGAAGCGGCCCATGAAACCATCTGGTGTGATAAAGACGTTCGTTGCCTTCTGAACCGCTGCGGCAAGCGGGTCGCCCCCTTCCGCCCCAAGTTTTGTCAGCAGAAAGTTATTGTCGCTCAGATCGAAAACCCAAATTAGCGCGGTGGATACTGTGTAAAGGACAACAACGCTCGCGACCGCCACAAGGGGCAGTCCCCAAACGCGGATGTTATAGAGAAAAAACAGCGTGATGATTGTGAACAGTAGCGGAATGATCCAGACCCCGAACCGCGCCTGACAGGCGGGTACTTCGGCTTCAAAGGTCATTCCAGGTATCACGCCCGCAGAGCGTTCGGCGGCATCTTGGATCAGCCGTGCGCGCTCGCCTGTGATTTGATCGATGAGGCAAATTGAGTCGATTTCGACGAGGAACCCGAGCGCTCCCAAAACCGCCGCTAGGATCAGACCTGCGTCCAGACAGGCCCCGAGCCAAGCACGCTGGGGCCTCTCTGTGCGCCACGCCCGAAACACGCTGGCGTCCAGCGTGACGATCACCATCATCAATACAAACAGAGGGGGGTACAGGTATTCAGTCGGAAAGCCGGAGACACGGAAATAGCGCAGCCCGGTGGCCTCGCGCATCCAGTCTTGCAGCCCTGTGATTTCTGGCATGGTATTCAGCATGCCAACAATCACAAGGATGAAAGCAAGCGCCAGCGCGACGCGTCTGCCTAAAGGCAAAGCCGTTTCCATGTCTTGTCTCTTTCACATTCCGGTGGAGAGCAATCGGGGGCCGCTTTGCCGCCCCCGTGTGTACCTCAGGGTCGCACGCAATCTGCGATTGTGTGACCAGCTTCTTCATAGGCGCGGATCGCACCAGGGTGCATCAACATCTGAACAGCACCACAGGCGCCTTGGCTGGTCCCGTCGATGTCGCCAAAGCTCAGGAAGAGGTATGGGCCGCGCGGCGAGCCTTTTTCAAAACGCTCCTGCCCCTCAAGGAAGGCTTTCGTGATCTGATATGCCAGCTCGTCATCCATCGAGGATGGGACAATTTGTGCAAAGGCTGTGGCAAAGCTGTCGAACGTATCATCATCAGTGACGACGGTGATATCATTGCCTGCATATGCGGCTCGGTACTCTTCAACGGGTACCGAGTAGACGGCGTGTCCGGGCGCGTTCATGATCTGCTGACCCAGTTCACTGTTCAGCAGATCCGACGGCATATCGTAAATCGTGGTTGCACCAGCGGCGGAAATGGCAATCTGGCGTCCGGAGGGCAGGCCTTCGGGGATCGTCCATCCATCGGCACCACCACCTGTGATGCTGGACACTGTGTCAGGCCAAGGTGATTGAATACCTTCGTACCCTTCGCCCTCTTTCAGACCAGAGAGCAGCTGAACGGCAGCGCGACCGGATGTCAGCGCGGCGCCGCGTGGCGGGCCATTCCAAATGCGCAGACCGTCCAGTTTCCGGATGTCCGTGATAGCACCACTGTCGTAATG
>CAJXSZ010000024.1 GCA_913060815.1 uncultured Sulfitobacter sp.
GTGGGCTCGGAGATGTGTATAAGAGACAGCTCATTCCGCAGCCATCGCGCGATTATCCGCAAACACCTTGGCATCACGCACTTCCAGCGTGGCCTTGATGCTGCCCTTGCGCCCGTCTTCATAGGTGACTTCGGTCTCGGTACTCACCGAGGCGGACCCGTCATAAAGCGCTGCAATAATATCTGCATATTTCTCTTCAATGATACGGCGGCGCACCTTGCGCGTGCGCGTCAGCTCTCCATCATCGGCATCCAGTTCTTTATGCAGCACGACAAAGCGGTGCACCTGACAGCCCGACAACATCTCGTCCTCGGCAACACTTTCGTTCACCTGCTCCACATGCGCCTGAATCGTGTCCATCACCTGCGGGTGCCGCGCCAGTTCCTGATAAGAGGCATAGCCGATGTTATTGCGCTCTGCCCAATTGCCTACCGCTGTGAGGTCGATATTGATGAACGCTGTGCATTCGTCCTTGCCATTACCAAAGACAACAGCCTCCAGAACATTGGGGAAGAACTTCAGCTTGTTCTCGACATACTTCGGCGCAAAAAGCGACCCGTTTGCCATCTTCCCCACATCCTTGGCGCGGTCGATAATGCGCAAATGCCCCGTGTCAGGCTCGATAAATCCAGCATCCCCAGTGGCGACCCAGCCTTCGGCATCCTTGGTATCGGCGGTGCTCTCGGCGTTCTTGTAATACTCTACAAACACACCGGGTGATCGGTAGAAGACCTCGCCATTGTCGGCAATCTTCAGCTCAACACCCGGGCAGGTCACGCCAACCGTGTCACTGCGCACCTGACCATCAGGCTGTGCGGTGATAAACACCGTGGCTTCGGTCTGCCCATAGAGCTGCTTGAGGTTGATCCCGAGCGAGCGGTAAAAATCGAAAATCTCGGGCCCGATCGCCTCACCCGCAGTATAGCCAACCCGAACACGGCTGAAGCCCAGCGTGTTCTTCAGTGGCCCGTAGATGAACATCTCCCCCATGCGGTAGCGCAGACGGTCCATGAAACCCACATCCTCACCGTCCAGAACCGCAGGCCCCACGCGGCGCGCAATCTCCATGTAGTGATCAAACAGCTTCTTCTTGAAGCGGCTCGCATCCTCCATGCGGATCATCACATTCGTGAGCTGTGTCTCGAAGACTCGCGGCGGGGCGAAATAATAGGTCGGCCCGATTTCGCGCAGGTCCACATGCATCGTGTCGGCACTCTCGGGGCAATTGGTGCAAAACCCCGTCCACATCGCCTGACCAACCGAGAAAATGAAATCCCCCACCCACGCCATCGGCAGATAGGCCAGAATGTCATCCGTCTGCCGCAGCCCGTCAAACTCCGAGGAGGACTTGGCCGTCTCGATCACGTTGCGGTTGGACAAAACCACACCCTTGGGCTTGCCCGTGGTGCCAGAGGTGTAAAGCATCACACCCGTGCTGTCGTAATCCAGCTTGGCCTGACGCGCTTCCAACTCTCCCATATGCTTGTCGCGGTTGTCGCGGCCCATCTGCTGAACCGCTTGATACTGGTCCAGATGTGCGTGGTCATATTTCCGCAGGCCTCTGGGATCGAGATAAATCATCCGCTCGAAATCAGGCAGCTGGTCGCGCACATCGGTGATCTTGTCGACCTGCTCCTGATCGCCAACCACGGCAAACCGCGCACCGCAGTGCCCCATGACGTATGCCATCTCTTCGGCGTTGGCGTCCTGATAGAGCGGCACAGGCACCGCACCACACATCTCGGCGGCCATCATCGCCCAGTAAAGATACGGACGGTTGCGTCCGATAATGGCGACAAAGTCCCCCTCATTCAGCCCCAGCTCCATGAAGCCCAGCGCCAGCGCCTCAACCTCGTCACGCGTCTGGCTCCACGTCCAGCTTTGCCAGATGCCGTATTCCTTCTCACGGTAGGCTGGCTTGTCCGCAAACATCTTTGCATTGCGGTGCAGCAACGCAGGTACAGAAGCGGGTTGCCCCGCGGGACATTCAATCAAAGCCAAAGTGTATCCTCCCAGTTCCCGCCAATTAAGAGGCGGGCCGACCGCGTTTGCGCGATTCAGTGTTTCCGTAGAATGGCAGCATTACCTTCATCGTCAACTTATTCATTAAGTTTTCTCAATCCTTACGAATTGTAACAGCGGGCGCCGACCCTTTGACACGACACCGCGCGGGTGCAAACTGCGCGCATGAGCGATCACAACCAAACCAGAACCATGACCATGGCAGGCCTGAACCTGATCGCTCAGGCGCTGTCGATCTATGACCGCGACCTGCGACTGGTGGTCTGCAACGCGCCCTTCCAGACCATGTTTGATCTGCCCGATGCACTCGTCACTCCGGGTGCCACGTTTCGCGATACGATTACCCATCTGGCCAGCCGTGGCGAATACGGCGAGGTCACAAACGTCCCCGCCTTCGTGTCCGAACGCATCAGCCAAGCCAAGGCCTTCCAGCCGCACTATATGGAGCGTACCCGCGCAAATGGCCGCACGATCAGTGTCGAAGGCTCGCCCCTGCCAGATGGCGGCTGGGTCACCGTCTATACCGATATCTCGGCAACGAAGGCCCAAGAGGCGCTGCTGCGCGCGCGCTCCGATGCACTCAGCGATCAGGTTCTCGCTCATACCGAAGCATTGGCAAAAACCAACCGCGAGCGCGCCGCGATGATTACCACGCTGGAGGAGACCAAGCGTCAGCTTACAGCATCCGAGGCCCGCGCGCGTCTGACAACCGAAATGATGCCCGCCCATATCGCCCACGTGGACGCGGACGGGCGGTACACCTACTCAAACCAACGCCTCGGTGCGATCATCCCGCACCGCCCCTCCGATATTCTGGGCCAGCCGATCCGCGAGGTCCTCGGCCACAGCAACTATGACCTCATCCGCGATGCATTGGGGACAGCCTATGACGGCGCACCGTCGGTGCAGGAATTTACCGATGAAGACAGCGCACGGCGGATTCGCGTGGCCTTTACCCCCGACCGCAGCGGGGGCGTCTATATCCTGTCCATGGATGTGACGGAGGAGACCCAGACCCGCGCCGCCCTGCAGCAGACCCGCCGCCGTGCGATCGCCGCGCAAATCACCTCGGGGCTGGCCCATGATTTCTCCAACTTGCTGACGATTATCCTCGGCCTGCAATCTCGGCTCGACCGTCTGCCCGCGCTGCCAAGCGATGCCGCCCCCCTGATTGAGGGCACCTTGAACGCCGCACGCCGTGGCGGCGCGTTGCTGAGCTCCATCGCCCAAATTTCCGACCCGCGCAGCCTCCGGCCCACGGCCACCGATGTGCAGGGGCTTCTGTCCGATCTCGCCACGCTCGCGGAACCAACACTGCCGCCCGCCATGCGCCTGACCCTGAATATCCCTATGTTAGAGCCTGTCTTGCTCGATCGCGGCATGTTGCAGGACGGTCTTCTGAACCTCATCCTTAACGCCCGTGATGCGATGGGCACAGCAGGCGAGATTACTCTGAGCGTGCGCCGCGTGCATGATACCTGGATCGAGTTTCGCGTCAGCGACACAGGCGCAGGCTTCTCCAAAGACGCGCTCACCCGCGCGCTCGACCCTTTCTTCACAACCAAAGGTGCAGAAGGCTCGGGCCTCGGCCTGCCCATGGTTTATGACATGACAAAACTCGCAGGCGGCGATCTGAAACTCGCCAACACCAGCCGTGGCGCGCAGGTGACACTCCGCCTGCCCTACCGTGCCGCCGTGCCCGCCACCACGGGGCTTGCCCTGTTGGTCGAGGACCGCGACGACCTGCGCGCCCTGATGCGCGACATGTTGATGGACCTCGGCCATTCGGTGATCGAGGCAGCATCGGTGGACGAAGCCACCGCCCTACTCGCCGATCTCCCCGACATCGCGCTGATCCTGTCGGATATACAGCTCGAAGGCACCGCCACAGGCACCGACCTCGCCCGCCGCCTTGGCGCAGGCGCGCCGCCCCTGATCCTGATGACTTCCCTGCCTGCGGATGCCCCGCAGTTCCTTGAGGCACAAAAGCACGCCCCTGTGCTCCGCAAGCCATTTACACCCGACGATCTCGCCGCCCTCATCTCTCCTCAAAAGGCACTGGCCGAATGAAAAAACCCCTCATCAGCATCCTCGACGACGAGCCTGAAATTCGCACTCTCCTGTCAGACGTGCTGCAAGAAGCGGGATACGATACGATGAGCTTTGGCCGCGCCTCGTCCTTCGAGGCTGCACTCGCCAAACGCACCCCTGATGTCTGTCTCGTCGATTTGTCCCTGCCCGACACCGACGGCTTGACGCTGGTGCACCGCCTCGCGCTTGAGCAAGGCGCAGTCGTCATCATCATTTCGGGTCGCGCTCAGGTGCAGGACCGCGTAACAGGGCTTGAGCTTGGGGCGGATGACTATATCTCCAAACCTTTTGATCCAGCCGAAGTCGTTGCCCGCATACGCGCACGCCTGCGCAGCACCCGCACAATCCCCCGCGCCTCCAACACCGCGCAATTCAAAAACTGGACCGCCCATTTTGACCGCTACGTGCTGGAAGACGCGGATGGTGTCGAGACACCCTTCAGCCATGCCGAGGGCGAAGTGCTTCGCCTCTTCCTCGACGCGCCCAAACGCCTGATAAACCGCGCCCAGATGCAAGAGCACTTGGGCGGTGCCGCCTCGGAGAGCTTTGACCGCGCGATGGATGTGCGAATCTCCCGCCTGCGCACCAAATTGCGCGAGGACCCCAAGAACCCGCAGCTCATTAAAACGATCTATGGCGCTGGATATATATTTCTGGGCGATGTGGTCTGGGTCTAGAGCGGAGCCTAGGGTGCAGCATAATGCGCCGCACGGTGTACGCCCCGCACTCCCTATTTGAGCGAAGCTACGGCCTCCGCCAGCACCCGCACGCCCGTCACCAGATCAGCCTCGTCGGTGTCCTCCTCAAAGGCATGGCTGATCCCGTCAATCGAGGGCACAAACAGCATCGCTACAGGCATCAACCGCGACACATTCGTCGCATCATGCAAAGCGCCCGAAGGCATCACGCGCCACTGGTCTGGCGCGTGCTTTGCCGCGCTTAGCTCCAACGCCTCACGCAAGCCTCGGTCCATCGCCACAGGCTCCAGCCCCAGCAGCGGGCCAAAGGACACAGCCATTCCCATGCCTTCTGCTATCTCATTGGCGAGACTGCGAATAATCGCCTCCATCCGCCCAAGGCGCTCAGCATCGCCGTCCCGCCACTGCATTGAAAAGACGGCCCGACCCGGCACAATGGATGAGGCATTGGGATGCAAACTCACATGCCCGACCGTCCAGACTGTGCTGGGCGTCACCACATTTCTAAGCCGTTCATTTAATTCGGAATTAAAGCGCGAAACCGCCTGAAACGCGTCTTTCCGCAGGTGCATCGGCGTGGTGCCCGCATGGTTTTGCTGCCCCTCGAACGTGATCTTCATGTCGCGGATACCGACAATATCGCTGACCACCCCAATCCGCTCCCCCGCGCTATCCAGCACGGGTCCCTGCTCGATATGCATCTCTACAAACCCAGTGAACTGAGAAGGATCAACTGCGCCGGTGCTCGCCACGACACGCCGCGCATCGGCCAGAGCTACACCACTGTGATCGCACAACAAATCAGCCTGATCCTGCGCCAGATGCCCCGACCAAACAGCGCTACCGGTGGTCACACCAAAGCGCCCTTCCTCATCCTGAAACGAAACGACAGATACCGCAGACCCACCTGCCTCACGGGCCGCCCGCGCTACCTCCAACGCCGCAATCACCCCCAGCGCACCGTCAAGCCATCCCCCTTCAGGCTGGCTGTCACTATGTGATCCCAACAAAAGCGATGGCCCCTCAGACAGACCAAACAGATTGCCCATCGCATCCGTCTGGACACGCAATCCCGCTTCGATCATGCGTGACGTCAACCAAGCACGCGCTGCCATATCAGCTTCAGAATAGGCAGGACGCACAACGCCCTTGCCTACACCCGACGCCCCAAATGACCGCAACTTGTCCAGATCTTCCAAAAACCGCCCAGCATCAATTTTCATGCTCCACCCCACTTCTTTTGGTCATAAATATCCTGGGGTGTCTGAGGGGCAAGGCCCCTCAGTCCAGCAAAATCACTCCGCCGCAACCGCAGGTGTCACAGCCTCGACCTTTACAGCCGAGAATTTGAATTCCGGAATCTTGCCATAAGGATCAACTGCAGGATTGGTCAGAATGTTCGCCGCCGCCTCAACATAGGCAAACGGCAAAAACACCATGTCGGGCGAAACGGCACGGTCCATCCGCGCCATAATCTCGATGCTACCCCGCTTGGTCGTCAGACGCACCAAGCCACCCGCCTCAATCCCCAGCTTGCGCAAGGTGGACGGGTGCAATGAGCAGTTCGCCTCAGGCTCCAATCCGTCTAGCACGCTGGCACGCCGCGTCATGGAGCCTGTGTGCCAATGCTCCAGCTGACGGCCTGTGGTCAGGATCATCGGATACTCCGCATCGGGCGTGTCGTCAGGCGCAATAATGCTGGCGGGGGTAAACCGTGCACGGCCACCTGCACGGGGGAAGCCATCGGTAAACACGATCGCTTGTCCAGGGTCCTCGGGGCTGAGCGACGGATAGGTCACCGCGTTTTGGCCCTCCAGCCGCTCCCATGTGATGTTGTCGAGCGAGCGCATATTCTGCTTCATTTCCGCAAACACATCCGCAGGCGAGGTATAGGTCCAGCCCAGTCCCAAGCGTTTCGCAAGCTCCACTTCAATCCACCAATCTTCACGCGCCTCACCGGGCGGCGGCACGGCAACGCGGCCCATTTGCACCTGACGGTTGGTGTTGGTCACGGTGCCCGACTTCTCGGCAAACGCACTCGCTGGCAGAATCACATCTGCGAAATTCGCCGTTTCGGTGATGAAAATATCCTGCACCACCAGATGTTCGAGCTTGGCCAAGGCATCGCGCGCATGCTCCACATCGGGGTCCGACATGGCGGGGTTTTCACCCAGAATATACATGCCACGAATGTCGCCATCATGCACCGCGTCGAGGATCTCTGTAACAGTCAGACCCTTCTCTGCGCTGAAGTCTCCACTTTCCCAAACATCGGTGAAGGCTGAGCGGACACCATCATCCGTAACCGACTGGTAATCAGGCAGAAACATCGGAATCATGCCCGCATCGGAGGCGCCCTGCACGTTGTTCTGACCGCGCAGCGGATGCAGGCCCGCACCGGGGCGGCCCACTTGACCCGTCATAAGCGCGAGGCTGATCAGACAGCGTGCGTTGTCCGTGCCGTGGATGTGCTGGCTCACGCCCATCCCCCAGAAAATCATGCCCGCTTTGGCGCCTGCAAAGGTCCGCGCAACATCGCGCAGCATTTCTGCCTCGATGCCGCATACCTCGGCCATCTTCTCTGGCGTGAAATCCTTCAGGTGCGCCTTCTCGGCCTCCCAATTCTCGGTGTAGGCTTGGATATACTGCTCGTCATAGAGCCCCTCCTCCACGATCACATGCATGATCGCGTTGAGCATGCTCACGTCCGTACCCGGACGGAATTGCAGCATATGCGAGGAGTGACGCTTGAGCGCCTGACCGCGCGGGTCCATCACGATGAGCTTGCCACCACGTTTGGTGAATTGCTTGAAATATGTCGCGGCGACGGGGTGGTTCTCGGTCGGGTTGGCCCCGATTACGATGGCCACATCGGCGTTCTCGATCTCGTTGAACGTGGCCGAAACAGCGCCTGATCCGACGTTCTCTAACAAGGCAGATACAGACGACGCATGGCACAACCGCGTACAGTGATCGACGTTGTTGTGACCAAAGCCTTGGCGGATGATCTTCTGGAAAAGGTAGGCTTCCTCATTGGTGCATTTGGCAGAGCCAAAGCCCGCAACGCCCGTGCCGTCAATCTTACGCAGACCATTTGCAGCGGCGTCCAGCGCCTCGTCCCACGTGGCCTCTCGGAAGACCTCAAGGTAGTTGCCCGGATCGACGTTCAGTCCCTTGGCGGGGGCATCGTCACGGCGAATGAGTGGTTTGGTCAGGCGGTGGTCGTGGTGGATATAGTCAAAGCCGAAACGGCCCTTCACGCACAATCGCCCCTCGTTCGCGGGGCCATTGATACCGTCCACGTATTTGACCTTATCATCCTTGATCTTGAGCGAGATTTGGCAGCCTACCCCGCAGAAGGGGCAGACGCTCTCGACCTCGCGATCGAAGTCAGCGCTATCGCCTACCTGATTCTCGTCTGTCACCGTTGCGGGCATCAATGCACCTGTCGGACAGGCCTGCACACATTCACCGCAGGCCACGCAAGAGCTGTCTCCCATAGGGTCGTCCATGTCGAACACAGGGTAGCTGCCCATGCCGCGCCCTGCCATGCCGATCACATCGTTCACCTGCACCTCACGGCAGGCGCGCACGCACAGACCGCAGGAGATACATGCATCAAGGTTCACGCTCATCGCCACATGGCTATCGTCGAGCAGGGGGATGCGGCCTTCATCGAGCTTGGGAAAGCGGCTTCCCTCTACGCCATTCGCCTCGACCATATCCCACATATGGCTGGATTTATCGTGGCTGACTTCCTGCGCGGGCTGGTCGGCCATCAACAGCTCGACCACCATCTTACGCGCTGATTCCGCACGCGCGTTATTGGTCACCACAACCATGCCCTCGGAGGGTTCACGGATGCACGACGCGGCCAACGTGCGTTCGCCCTCGATCTCGACCATACAGGCGCGGCAGTTGCCATCGGGGCGATAGCCCACGGCGGGTTTGTGACAAAGATGGGGGATTTTCAGGCCACGGCCATTGGCCACTTCCCAGATCGTCATCCCTGCGTCCGCTTCAACGGTTTCGCCGTCGAGCGTGAATGTGACCTTATCTGTCATGGCATGTCCCTCCGAATAGCTGAGCCAAGAGTATCGCCGCACACAAAATCCAGAAAGGTCGTTCCCGACACCCAGCACTGCTTTTCCGCCATGTGCTGTCGCCCAAGTTTCCGATACGCCCCTTTCGCTGCGCTGCGCCCTCCCCTATCAAGTTGTCAAACCAGCAGGAGCGCCCATGTCTACCATCACCCTTATCCGCCACGGTCAGGCCAATTCGACAGCTACAGACGAGGCCAGCTATGACCGTCTAAGCGATCTGGGTCATGCGCAAGCTGCGTGGCTGGGCGATCACCTACGTGAGACAGGCGCGCATCATACGCGGCTTTATACAGGGACGCTGCGCCGCCATATCGAAACAGCAGACGGCATGGCGATGGATATCGAGCCTGTGCGCGATGCACGGCTCAACGAGCTGGAATATTTCACATTGGGCGGCCTTCTGGCAGATCAACATGGTATCCCCTTCCCGACCGAGCAGGCGGGATTTATCGCGCATCTGCCGCAGGTTTTTCAGCATTGGAAAGACGACAAGCTGGAAGGCGCACCTGAGACATATTCAGGGTTTCAAAGCCGCATCCGCGACGCGTTAGCCGAGATCAGCGCCGAGAGCGGCCCTGCCCTTGTCGTTACATCAGGTGGCCTGATCGCGCATGCCATCGGCCAGCAAATGGAACTGAGTGTCGCCGCCACAGCACGCACGGCCATCGCTATCTACCATACCTCACTGCACCAATTGCACCCCATCGGCGAACACCTGTCGCCCGTGCTGTTCAACGCCACACCGCACCTCGACAGCCCTGCACGGCAGCTGTCCAAAACCAATATCTAAAGGATCGGCCAATGAAACTGTTTTATGCCAATGGCACCATTTCCATCGCACCCGCCATCGCCCTCGTTGAAGCGGCGCTCGATCATGATCTTGTCCGTATCGACTTCGGGCAGGCCGAGCAGACACTGCCCGAATACCTTGCGATCAACCCGAAGGGCCGCGTGCCCGCGCTGGTGCTGGACGATGGCACGATTCTGACGGAAACAGGTGCGCTTCTGGAGTATATCGCGGCCCTTGCGCCCGAAGTTGAACTGGTCCCTGCAGACCCCGTGTTGGCCGCCCATATGCGCAGCGTGATGTATTACCTCGCCTCCACCATGCATGTGGCCCATGCCCATAAAATGCGCGGCAGCCGTTGGGCCGATCTGCCCGAGAGCCATGCTGACATGACGGCTAAAGTGCCGGAAACGGTGACTGCATGCGCCACCTTCGTTGAAGCCGAGTGCCTGCGCGGCGACTATGTCTGCGGGTCGGATTTAAGCATCGCGGACACCTACCTGTTCGTCGTGTGCAACTGGCTGGAGGGTGACGGCGTAAACATGGCAAACTTCCCCAAAATCACGGCATTCATGGATCGTATGGAACAGCGCAGCAGCGTCCAAGCCATCCGCGCAAAAGGAATGCTCTGAGGGGTCAGCACGTCTACGTGCGCCTGCAGACTGCAACATTCGCTACAAGTACGCGCATATGAATCTCGTGCCGCCCCCTATCGGGGCGGCTCCGTCAGATCACGCGCCGAAAATGCGGTAATACAGCCAATCGGGCAGAAGCTGACTGCCACGGAACACCAAAGAGAATCCGAACGGAAAGCTCTTTTTGAAGCTGTCGGTGTTCATATGCTCGAACATCTCGCGCGAGGCATCTTCGGGCGACATAATGAACGGCATCTTGAAATCGTTTTTCTCGGTCAACTGGGTCTTGATAAAACCGGGGTTCACCACCTGCACCCGAACGCCCGTCTTGCGCAGGTCGGCGTACATACACTCTGCCAACGACATGTTCGCCGCCTTGGAGGCCGTATACCCGATTGTTCCAGGCAAGCCGCGAAAGCCTGTAAGGCTTGAAGTGATCACAATGTGACCCGCGTCGCGTTCCACCATTGCAGGCACCACTTCACCCATGACCCGGATCAGGCCGGTAAAATTGATATCAGCCATGGCCGTAGCCTGCTCTGCGTTCCAGTCCTGCGCACCAAAAGGCCAGTAGACCCCTGCGAGAAAGACCACGCCATCCACGTCTCCAACAGCTTTTGCCGCGGCGCTGACGCTCTCCTGATCTGCCACATCCACCGTCACGACTTGCGCTTTGGCAGGCAAACTATCGGCCAGTTCTTGCAGCTTCTCTTCGGAACGCGCCGAGAGAATAACCTCGGCACCAGCACGGCTAAGACGCTCGGCGAGGGCCGCGCCCAAACCGTCACTCGCGCCGACCAGCCAATACCGTTTTCCTTGCCACTGCGTCATGTCGTTTCCTTTTTCCGAATGGTTGCGACCAATTCCGCGACCCTGAAACCAAACTTCCGAAACTGGCTTCGGTTCACGATGGTCCCGCTTTTTGTTAGATACATGCAGTCAAACGCCTTGAGGGTGTGCCCCCCCGACTCCGCAGGCAGTGTTATCGGATAGTTGAACAGGATCGCTGGGCCCGCCACTTCGCCGTAGCCTTTGCCCGGCACATCATCTGCCCAAGCTTCGAAATTACCACCACCGTCCAGTTCGATTTTCCACTGACGGTTCTGTGTAGAGCCGTCGTGATAATGGAACTCTTCTTTCATGATACAGGTGGGGCCGTCCCATGTGATGTCAAATTCAGCGTTGAACGTGCTGGTCACGCGGCCGAGCGGGCCAAAGATCACACCATCACAAATCATCTGTCCGTTGAGATGCTCGCGCATATCAAACTGCGGGTATTCGTCGGCATAGTCATCCGCAGATTGCCCCATGAAGTCTGCAAACCTGCGCCGCAACCAAAGCAGAAAAGCAACCAGCCCGGCGCCGAACAAAAAGAAAAATGCCGCATCACTCATTACACATCTCTATCAAGGTTTGTTCGCCACAGCAAAAATATCGCAGCAAGTTTCAGGACACACGGCACGCCAGCATAGAGAATGCGCAGCAGGTCAATAGCCTGTTCCGGTGATTGACCGCCGGTGCCGCTCACGTAGCCGGATGCCTCTAACATTGGAAGTAGGATGGCTGCGGCCAAGGCCAAGGTGAATTTGGAGACAAATGACCAAAGTCCGAAGCCTTCGGCAGCAGAAGGTGCGATTTTGGCCATGCGCGTGGCGAAAAGGGCGGGCAACAGCGTAAGATCCGCACCAATCGCCGCACCTGATGCCACACAGACCAACGCAAACCACCACTGGTCCCCTTGTCCCAGAAACAGCGCGCCGCCAAAGGCGAAAATCGCCAACACCATCGCGTTGAGAAGCACCCGCTTGGTGCCAAACTTCTCGGCCAGAATTCCCCAAAAAGGGGCGGCGGCAGCGGCAGAAAGGAAGAACAGCAGCAACAGCGGCCCCTCAAACCCAGGAGCCCCCAGCGCGCTTTCGACATAGAATAAAAACAGGGTAGAGCTGACCGCGGCAGGAGCCGCATTGAGCAGGGCAATGAACAAGAGCCGCCGCGCCAGCGTATCGCGCAATACGGTGCCAAATCCTGTGCTTTCCGGCACATCGACCGACACCCACTCGCCGCGCATCGACAGCGCCGAGGCCATGGCCAGTATCGCAAACCCGATGGCAAACCCCGTAAAAGGCGCACCCATCGCAGTACCCAGTGCCACAGGTGCCACCGAAGCCACGCAAACCCCGAGCAATGCGCCTGTCTCGCGCCAGCGTGCAAGGCGCAGATGGCCTTGCCCTTCCATACGATCAGCCTTGGCCACGCCTTGGGCGTAAAAACAGATAGTCAGAAAGCTGAAGGCCGAGAAGACCAGCGTCAGCATGATTCCAAACCATAGCACAGGCGAGGTGAGCGGTGGCACAGCGAAAAGCCCAATCATGGCCAGTGCGATCACTGTGCAGCCCATGCCTACCGCGATACCGCGCTGGTTTCGCAGCTTCTCCGACAACCGCCCCAAGAGCGGGTCCTGTACGACATCCAAAAGCCGTAGGCCAAAGAGCACAGCCCCCAGCGCCGTCAGCGAAACACCATATTCATCGACATAAAACTTGGGCGCATGAATATAGATGGGCAGCCCTGCGCAGGCGAGGAGTGCCGCAAACAGCGCATAGGCAGGCAAACGGCTGTCGGCCCGCGCAATCATCCTTTGGAGACTTCATCGCTGGGCGGCACGGGTTGACTGCGAAAGCCTGCTCCCTTGATCCACAGTTTGAGCGCCTGCCAGTGGATCAGCGCCAACACGCGGCGCGCACCCAGCGGACGCCGCAGCATGCTGCGCAAAATACCCGCATTGGTGAGCGGCGCGCGCTTACCCGTTAGCGTCGCAATAAGGCCGCCCGTCTCGCGCCCGTAGTCTATCCAGACGCCGATACGGGCATCGTTGATATCAAAGCGAAAAGTGTAATCTCCCGCCACAGGCTGGAAAGGGGAGACATGCATGAGCTTGGTCGCATGCAGTTGATCACTGGGCAGGATCGGCCCAAGATCAGGATGATGGCACAGATAACTATGACGGTCGCCAAAGGTGTTGGTCACCTCCGAGATCACAGCAATCAGCGCATTGTCACTGCGGCGACACAGCCAAAAACTCACGGGATTGAACACATGCCCCAGAACACGCGGCTGGGCGAGCAGTTCGATACGCTCGACGCCTGTGACCTGATATTCTTTCAGCACATCGCGCACCCACGCTGCGCCGCGCCCCTCCTTCGGCGTGCCGCCGTGGTCGAGATCATGGAGAGACGTCAGACCGCTCGCGTTGCGTCCGAACAGGCGTGGAGTAGACACCTGTGCTTCCGCATCCAGCAGCACATAATCAACGGAATAGCGAAATGAATTTTCTACCGCGCCCTTGCGGCCGTGGTACGTGGTCCCGACGATATGATCGACCTGTGCGGTCACTCCGCCGCCAGCGCGGTCTTGGCTCTTGCGTTAATCGCATCCGCGACCTCATTAGCCGTGGCCAGTCCGTCTTCGTGAAATCCGTTGCGCAGCCATGCACCACAGAACCACGTGTTCTGCGCGCCGTTGAGCGCGTGGACCTTCACTTGTGCGTCCCAAGCCGCCAAATCATAGACAGGATGGCGCAAGGTCACGCGGTCATAGATCAGCTCCTCGCGGATCGTGCGCTTGGTATTGAGCGTCACGAAATGCGGATCATTCTCCGGGATGTTCTGGAGCGAGTTCATCCAATAGGTCAAATCAATGCGATCGGATTTCACCTTTGCATCCTCGGTATAGACCCATGAGGCCCAAGCCGATTTGCGTTTGGGCATGACTGTCTCATCAGCGTGCAGCACAACGTCATTGGGCTGGTAGAGGATCGCGCCCAGTGCCGCCTGCTCCTCCACGCTCGGGTCTGCCAGCATAGCGAGGCTGTCGTCGGAGTGCGTCGCCATGACTACCTCGTCAAACCGTTCCCACGCGCCGCCACGGGTCCTGACCTCAACACCCTGCGCATCGCGGCGCACGCCCTCGATGGCCGCGTTCAGGCGAATATCTACGCCCGCGCGCTGCATCGCCGCCTCCAGACGGTTCACATACTGGATCGAGCCGCCCTGCACCGTGTACCACTGGTGCTGTCCCGAATAGCCCAAGAGCGCGTGGTTCTCGAAGAATTGAATCAACGCATGCGCGGGAAAATCCATGATCTTTTCTGTCGGCGTCGACCAGATCGCACCCGAAAAGGGCAACAAGTAGTGGTCGCGAAAATAGTCACCCGAGCCGAGCTTGTCTAAAAATTGCCCGAGGCTGAGGCCCTTGTCCTGCGCCAACCGCTTAGCGTGTTTGTTGAACTTCACAATATCGCGCAGCATGCCGAGAAACTTCGGGTTTACCGTGTTGCGCTTTTGCGTGAAAATAGCACTCACGCTGGTCAGCGCGTATTCCAAGCGACCCCCGTCAAACGACGCGCCAAAGCTCATGTTCGACTTCATCACAGGTACATCAAGCTCTTCAAAAAGCGCAGCCAGATGCGGGTAGTTGGCGTAATTGAATACGATAAACCCTGTATCGACAGGCTGGTCCCCGTTCTTGCCAGCCATACGTGTTCGGGCATGTCCCCCAAGGCGCGCAGCACTCTCGAACAGGGTGACGTGGTTGTGAGGGGCAAGACGGTGCGCCGCCCCCATTCCTGTGATCCCCGCGCCGATCACGGCAATGCGGCGGTTCTTAGGAGAATTGACAGTGGCGGGAAAATGCGGCGCTTCGGTAGACATTGAGAAGCTTGGTCCTGACGTGTTATTTACGAGTTACGCAGGGCATACGCCCTCACTTACAATTGGGTTCCCACATTCTTGCCCGATCTGCAACGGCGCGCCCGCGTGTTGTAAACTTACTCTGTGATCAAAGCCGAATATCGCGCCGCACCGCGCTGCATCAGGCGCATGTAGGTTGCCGCATCAATGTTCGCCCCGCATACGATGACACCCACACGCTTGCCCTGCAAACGTGTGCGCAGCGGGCCAATTACAGCGGCAAGCGCCGCCCCCGCAGCAGGCTCCACTGCCAGCTTGGCCTCCACCTGAAATGCAACCATCCCAGCGCAGATCATGTCGTCATCAAGTGTCACTACCTCATCCACATAAGCCGCACACAGGGCATGACCCATCGGCAATGCCATCGGCGCGCCAAGGCTGTCCGCCACGGTGCTCACCTGCTCCAGATGCACAGGCGCACCTGTGGCGAGCGAGGTCTGCATGCTCGCCGCCCCCTCAGGTTCGACGCCGTAGACCTTGCAGTCAGGATTGATCTGCTTCACCGCAGCGGCGACGCCACTAATCAATCCACCGCCACCGATAGAGACGACGACTGCATCCAAATCGGGCGCATCCTCCATCAGCTCAAGCCCCACGCCACCCGTTCCACGCGACGTCAAAGGCCCCTCGAACGGGTGGATGAAAAACCGCCCCTCATCGACAACCAGACGATCCGCCTCGGCAAACGTCTCCGCACCGGGGGGCTTCATAATCACTTGGGCCTGCTCAGCACGGGCAAGTGCCACGCGGTAGGGATTCGCGTTAGACTGGATCACGACTTTGGCAGAGGCACCGACCTGCCGCGCCGCCCATGCCGCCGCAATGGCGTGGTTCCCTGCGCTCGCCGCGGTAACCCCTCGTTTCAATTGCGCTTGATCCAGACTACGCGCCACGCTCAGCGCGCCGCGTGCCTTGAATGTGCCAGTATGCTGAAAACACTCCAGCTTGAGCACCGCCGCACCACCTCCGAGCATCCGCGCTATCAAACGTGTTTGAAGCGTCTGGATCGGCGTGCGGATGACATTGCCTTGCAGGTCGTCGGATGTGGCACGAATAGCATCCAGCGACACGGCGCTGATATCAGGGGGCGTCAGTGTCATGGCGCAAATGGTCCTCTTGTCAGGGGAAGCGGTGCGGGTTCCTCCGCCTCGACCTCCTCAAAATCAAAGTTGTCCAGCCGCGCCGCGCGTTTGCCCGCACGTTCCGCCGCAACACCGATGCCGTCAAGGTCTTCGCGCGCTTGGCGGAAATGCGTATCCAGTTTGCCAACCCGCGCCACGACCAGCTCTACGTCGCGGTGCAGCAGGCGCAGGGTCTTGCGAATTTCACCCGCCTGTTCGCGCATCCGCGCATCTTTGAGGATCGCACGCATGGTGTTGAGCGTAGCCATGCAGGTAGTGGGCGAGACGATCCAGACGCGCGCCTCGAACCCTTCACGCACCAGCTCGGGGAAGTTGGCGTGCACCTCGGCGTAGACGGCCTCGGACGGCAGGAACATCAGCGCGCCATCTGCGGTCTCACCATCAAGGATATATTTCTCCGAGATATCGCGGATGTGCTTTCGGATGCTGGTGCGCATGTTGGTGACTGCTGATTTAAGCTCCCAGTCCGTTTGCGCGCGGTGCAGTGCTTCATAGGCCTCCAGCGGAAATTTCGCGTCTATCACGATAGGCCCGGGCGGATTGGGCAGATGGATCAGACAATCGGCGCGGCGACCGTTGGAGAGCGTGACCTGCATTGTGTAGCTGTCGGCAGGCAGCGCCTTGGACACGATGTCATTGAGTTGGATTTCACCGAAAGCGCCACGCGTCTGCTTGTTACTTAGGATATCTTGGAGCGAAAGCACATCGCCCGAGAGCTTTGTGATATTGTCCTGCGCCTTGTCGATAGCTGCCAGCCGCTCTTGCAACTGGGTGAGGCTGCTGGTGGTACGTTGGGCCGAGCCATGCAGCGTCTGGTTGGTGCGCTCCTGCATCTGCGCCAGCTGCTGCTGCATTTGCAGCTGAACAGTGGCCAGCCGCGCCTCGAGGCTCTGGATCAATTGCGCCTGCGCATTGGCCTGCGTGTCCGAGACGGTCTGGAGATTGCCGCTGAGCTGGGCCTGCGCGTGGTTCAGGCTGTGGAGCTGCTGGGTCAGCGGCGCAGGGATGCGCGCAGGACGCAGGAGAAGCCAGACGAGTAGCGCGAGGATGAGCGCGAGAACACCCAGACCAAGCAGCATCGTCACAACGACAGGATCGCTCGTGTCCAGCTCTGCCGCGCCAATACGGATCATGTGCGCCCGAACAACCGCTCGATGTCGCTGAGCTTAAGCTCCACGTAAGTGGGGCGCCCGTGGTTGCACTGGCCCGAATGCGGCGTCGCCTCCATCTCGCGCAGAAGCGCATTCATCTCCTCACCGCGCATCCAGCGGCCCGAACGGATGGAGCCGTGACAGGCTACACGGCTCAGGATCGCTTCGATGCGCGCTTGCACCAGCAGGCTCTCGCCCTCACCCTCCAACTCGTCCAGAATATCGCGGATCATCGCCTCGGCGTTGACCTCGCCCAAGATCGCGGGCGTTTCACGCACAGCAATTGCATCGCCGCCAAACGGCTCGATCCCGAGACCGAAGCTGGCCAGCTCTTCGGCCACGCCCAGAATGGCGCCGCGGTCCGAAGACGAGAGCTCGATGATTTCGGGAATGAGCAGCGCCTGCGCAGGAACCCCGTTCTCTGCCATCTGGTTCTTGAGTTTCTCATAGACCAACCGCTCGTGTGCGGCGTGCTGGTCCACGATGACCATGCCTGTGGCGGTCTGCGCAATGATGTAATTCTCATGCACCTGACCGCGCGCGGTCCCTAGCGGATAGTCCACGCGCGCCTCATTCTCCTGCGGTGTCTCCTCGCTCGGCGTTTCTACACGTCCCCACATGCCTTGAATCTCGGCAAAGCCCTCGGGTGCTTGAGCCTGATATGCAGTGCCCCGTGCACTCATAGATGGACGGTCCATCTGATACACCCGCGCCTCGCCTGTTGGCTCAGGGCGCATCGCGCCAAGCGTCGCATCGGCCACAGTGGTTGACGCACGGTGCCCCGCGTTCGCCAGCGCATGGCGCAGAGAAGAGACGATAAGCCCGCGCACCAGTCCCGGATCGCGAAAGCGGACCTCGGATTTGGCGGGATGCACGTTCACGTCCACCAGCGTGGGATCGCAATCAACGAAGAGTGCTACCGCGGGATGACGGTCACGGCTCAGAAAGTCGAAATACGCCCCTCGCAGCGCGCCGATGAGCATCTTGTCTTTCACAGGTCGCCCGTTCACGAACAGATATTGCGCCACCGCAGAGCCGCGCGAATAGGTGGGCAAGGCAGCAAAGCCTGTGAGGTGGAAACCCTCGCGCTCGGCATCAATCGCCAGCGCATTCTCCGCAAATTCACGTCCGAGCACCTGCCGCAAGCGGCCATGCAGCGCGTCGAACAGATCGCCCTGTTCAGCCTCGGCGCGAAAGACTTCGCGGCTTTGTTCGCGGCTCACGTCGCGCAGCACGAACCGCACGAAAGGCTCCGCCATGGCGAGCCGTTTGATCACATCGCCAATCGCCTGCGCCTCGGCGCGGTCGGTACGCAGGAATTTAAGCCGCGCAGGCGTCGCGTAAAACAGATCGCGCAGGGTCACCACTGTGCCCGCGCTCAGTCCTGCCGGTTTGACGGCAGCCTGCTTGCCTCCCGTCACATTGATCTCGGCCCCGTCATGGCCTTGGGCACGGCTGGTAATGGTCAAACGGCCAACCGCCCCAAGCGAAGGCAACGCCTCACCGCGAAAGCCGAAAGAATGGATATTAAGGAGGTCCGTTCCGTCAATCTTTGAGGTCGCGTGACGCGACAGCGCCAGCGGCAGATCATCCCCCGCGATGCCGCAGCCATCATCGGTCACACGAATGAGCGTCTTGCCACCATCCGCATATTCGACGGTAATGCGCGTGGCCCCCGCATCAATCGCATTCTCGACCAGTTCCTTGACCGCAGAGGCCGGACGCTCCACGACTTCACCCGCCGCGATGCGGTTGATCGCTGTCTCGTCCAATTGCCGAATAATCGGCTGCGGAGTGCTCATGTTGGGGTCAGGGTTATGCATGCCGCAAGACCTAGCATGAAAGCCCGCGATTCTAAAAGGAGCAGTCGATGTGATTTGCCCAAGGTTTCAGGCAATCACGGTATAAGGCTGATCCAGCGTGACTTCCTCGAGATTGGGCGTCTCTCCGATGCGGTCCACTACTGCAAACAAGCCCGGCGCATGCAGGGGCGTCAGCACACCGTGCCAGACCCCACGGTGGAAATTAATTCCTTGATGCGGGGCCGTCAGGAACGCGCGCGGTGCAGCGGGCTGGCCGCCCTCATCCTGCGCCACGATCACCAGAAAAGGATGGGCCGTCATCGGAATGAACGCCTGACTGCCTTCGGGATGCCGCTCGAGCAGATCGAATGTGTACGGTAAGCTGCGCGGCTGCGCATCAAAAAGGCTGAGGCCTGCGCGCCCCTCTGGTCCGAAATCAAGCGCGGCGCGGTCGTGATACCGCCCGCATAGCCCTGCATTGATCATCTTGTCTGGCGCACCTGCGACCTCAAGTACATCACCAAAAGGGGCAAAAGCCTGTGCGGTCAGCGGCTCGGTTCGCAGGTCAAAGCTCATAGCGGCATGTGACGGTTCACGTCCTTGTAGAGCAGATAGCGGAACGGCTCGGATCCCGTAGCCGTGCAAGCTTGGGGGCAGAAGGCGCGCAGCCACATGAAATCACCAGCCTCTACAGGCACCCAATCTTTGTTGAGCAGGTAATCTGCCTTACCTTGCAGCACATAGAGGCCATGCTCCATCACATGGGTCTCGGCAAAGGGGATCACCCCACCGGGTTGGAAGGTGACAATGTTGACGTGCATGTCGTGGCGCAGGTCATCAGGCTCCACAAACCGCGTAGTCGCCCAGACGCCATCGCAATCGGGCATAACTGTTGGTTCTACAGCCTGATCCGAAGTCACAAAAGCTGAAGGAACATCCACGCCTTCCGCCCCGACATAACGTTTGCGGATCCAGTGGAACTGCGCCACGGCATCGCTGTCATTCCAGATCGTCCAGACCGTGTCGGGCGGAATATAGGCATAGCCGCCAGCGTCCAGCACGTGGCGCGCGCCATCGATGTTGAGCGTGATTTGACCTGTGGCCACAAAGACTACCGATTGTGCTTCTGGATCATCCTCTGGCGCGTCAGAGCCGCCAGCAGGCGCGAGTTCCACGGCGTACTGACTGAATGTCTCTGCAAACCCTGAAAGGGGCCGCGCCAGCACCCACATGCGCATATTGCTCCATGCGGGCAGATAGCTGGTGACGATATCGCGTTGGGTGACGGCGGGCAGGACGGCGTAAGCGGGTGTAAACACCGCTGTGCCCTCGGGCGAGACGCTTTGATCCGGCAGGCCACCGGGAGGGAAGGCATAGCTCATATGGGCTGCTCCAATATCGAAAGATGGGTTTCGCCCCTTTGCTATGTTCTTTTGCTACGATGATAAAGAGGAGGCGTCATACGCCCACGGTATCGATTTGGATCAAACAGCTGCGGCCAGTCGCAGTCGCGCACCTGAGGCACAACTGGAGCACCAAAATACAATCGGGCTGGACATTGCTGTCCAGCCCGTTGCTCACCCGAAGTCACTTAGACTTATTTATTGTTATTATTCAGCGTGGTATGTGTATCAGCTGGCCTGTTTGGATCTTGTCGGGCGATTGTAGGATGTCCGGATTAGCCTCCAGAATGCGCGGGAACGCAGCGGGCCGTCCGTAAAACTGGAGTGCGATATAGGCGAGACTGTCTCCCTCCTGAACCGCGTAATAGCGCAGACCGTTCAAAGTCTGGCTACGCGCAGGCGAGGCCGCAAATATCTTGCGCGACATATCAAGGGCTGCCTCTTCGGAGACCGCAGTACGATCTTTCAACAAAGAGGCCTGCACCAGATTGAACATCATGGTCTCAACATCAACTGCGCCCGCAGTAGTATAGAGCGCTTTCGACAATTTCATCTCGTTGCGTGCAATCGCGTCGAGCATGAGGTGCGAAGAGGTCGGGTTCTCGAGCCGCGCATTCTGGGTAGACAGGCGGATACGCTGGGCCCCTGCACGCTCGTACGTCTCAACACGATAGGCGCCAGCAAGCACGCTTTCGCGCAGCATGCGCAGCTTGTTGGCACTCAGGGTTTCGAGCGCCTCATTGGATTCTTCTTTTGCAGAAACTTCTTGCACAGGTGCAGACACAGGTAGAGCGGCCGCGACTGCACCATTGAGCGTTGACACAACTTTCTCTTCGGGCAGGTCGCTCGGGGCCGCTGTCATCGTCATATCTGCAATTGCGGCACGCGTTGTAACCTCTGGGTCAGCCAGAGGCTCTGCTGGTGCAGAGAATTTCGCGATCTGGGCGTCAGACGTGTCATCCCCCCCCATCGAAACGGCAACCACAACACCGATGGCGACAGCACCAAGTGCCGCTGCTGCGACGGGAGGTAATGCAGGGCGCTCAAAGAAACGCGGCGGGGGCTTTTTGAAGAACCCAATCGGAGAGAACCCAGCCTGTTTTGGCGTTGGCGTAAACGGCTCATAGGGTCTCGGGACGATTTCAGGCTCTGACGCGGGCTCTAATACTGGCTTGGGCGCGCTTAGCTGGCGTTCCCATTCCTCACGGTCAAACCCGTCATATGTGATGGATGGGGACGCCCCGGTCGCGGCCTGCACGACGAACTCTTCCTCGGTCTGCGGGACCACGGGTGCCTGCCGCGGGGACGGGCCTGTATTAAAAGAAATTTTTGGCTTCTGGTTGCTCACACTGTCTATTCCTGCACTGTAAGACCGACAACAGACCACACCTGCATCCCACCCCGATAATACCGGAGCTTTTCAGGCGGATACCCGGCCTTGAGCAAATGCGCGATCAATTGACCAGCCGCATTTTGTGAAGGCCCGTTGTCAAATACGACAAGAGGCTGCGCATCGGCGAAGTTGAAAACATCCTCAAATGACCGTGCACCCAGTGCCTTCAAAATATCATCACGGAACGCATTATTCTCGCCCATCGTCTCATACGGAAGGCTGACTGATCCAGGGATATACCCCATAGACCGCCCCGCTGGCATGCGCGCATCGACAAGCAAACCCTGACTTTGAGCCACACCATTTATCAGGAAATCCAGAACCTCGGGTTCGGTCACCGTTTCGATGCTATCCGCCACACGCTTTGGCCCGATGCAGTCGGGGTCACAAGAAGCAGGAACTGCCGCAAAACGCGCCGCGTAAGCGGGTGCCTCGGCTGAATTAGGGGAGATGGTCAAAGACACACCATCAAAAACGAAAGACACTTCAGCACGGGCCAAATCGCTTTGCGCCTGCGCGGCAATAGCATATGCCCCCAAGGCAGCAGCCAGTATAAGTGATCGTCCAAACATTGCGCCCCTCACTTCGGCCACCACATATAGGTATTGGGTCAGCAAAACCGGTCGGCCGAAGATTACGCCACAAGATATAGGGTAAGTGCGAATCACTCGTCAAAGTAAAAAATAGCCTACTAGGGGGAATTATTCGAAACGCCCACCCGCGTTGCGGGTATGCAATCGCCATAAACGAGAATTCACCAGCCTCGCATTACCTTTTCGCCTCTATCACAGCGCAGTTCCGGCTGTACTTTTCAGGTCGACCTTCAACCCAATCGCGCGGCGACGATTTCTGGTGGTCATGCGCGCTATCCCCTACGTCAGATAAAGCCTCGCTTGCATATCCTCCGTGTGCCATGCGAGTTTACGGCTGCGTTTGCGCGAAAGGGGTCGCTACATGAACACCAAAATTCAGACTGGGCAGCAGACAGCTGCCGCGCAGCTGCCGCAAGTGACAGAGCCGCGCAATGCAGGCATGGGATTGGACCTCAATTGGGTGCTGGGTGTGCAGGCAAATACCTCAGCGATCGAGCGGCGCGCGGCGTCCTTGCCTGCGCGCAGGTCCGTTAAGAAAGCGTATCAAGCAGCGTGGTTACTGAAGGCGGTGACATGTATCGACCTGACCACTCTGTCGGGTGATGATACAGCACGGCGCGTAGGCCGTTTGTGCGCCAAAGCGCGCCAGCCTATCGCGGCTTCAACGCTCGACGCCCTCGCAATACCACCGATTACTGTCGGTGCTGTCTGCGTCTACCACGAGATGATTGCCCCCGCTGTCACAGCTCTGAGCGGCAGTGGCATTCCTGTGGCCGCCGTCTCCACCGGCTTTCCTGCCGGCCTGTCTCCCCTCCCCCTGCGCATCGCGGAGATCGAGCAATCTGTCGCAGCAGGTGCCGCAGAAATCGACATTGTCATCTCGCGGCGTCATGTGCTGGAGGGAAACTGGCAAGCGCTTTATGACGAAATGCGCGCCTTTCGTGCAGCGTGTGGCGATGCCCACGTAAAAGCGATCCTCGCGACGGGAGAGTTGGGCAGCCTGCGCAATGTTGCCCGCGCCTCGCTGGTCTGCATGATGGCAGGGGCCGATTTCATCAAGACATCTACGGGTAAGGAAAGCATCAATGCCACCCTTCCCGTCAGCCTCGTGATGATCCGCGCCATTCGCGACTACTATGCGCATACGGGATACCGCGTCGGTTACAAACCTGCGGGAGGCATCTCGAAGGCAAAAGATGCGATCACTTACCTCGCGCTTATCAAGGAGGAGCTCGGAGACCGCTGGCTCCAGCCCGACCTATTCCGCTTTGGTGCGTCATCGCTGCTGAACGACATCGAGCGCCAGCTCGAGCATCACGTGACAGGCGCCTACTCCGCTGGCTACCGCCACCCCACCTCCTGATCTGAAAGCACGCCCCATGACCGTATCCGAGATTTTCCAGACGATGGACTATGGCACTGCCCCCGAAAACGCCTCAGAGGCATTGGCGTGGATCGTCGACCAAGGCGGCCGCTTTGGCCACTTTATCAACGGCAAGATGACCCCAGTGGGCGAAGTGTTCGAGAGCCGCAATCCCGCCACGGGCGACGTGCTGGCGCATCTGAGCCAAGCCACTCAGGCGGATGTGGACGCCGCTGTGAAAGCAGCCCGCACCGCCCAGCCGAAATGGGAAGCCGCAGGCGGACACGCTCGCGCCAAGATCCTCTATGCCCTCGCACGGCTGCTTCAAAAACACAGCCGTCTCTTTGCTGTGCTCGAAAGCCTCGACAACGGCAAACCAATCCGCGAGGCGCGCGATATCGACTTACCGCTGGCCCAGCGCCATTTCTATTATCACGCAGGCATGGCCCAACTGATGGAGAGCGAGCTGCCCGACAGCGCGGCACTCGGTGTTTGCGGCCAGATCATCCCGTGGAACTTCCCGCTGTTGATGCTCGCATGGAAAGTCGCCCCCGCCCTCGCGATGGGCAACACCGTAGTCCTGAAACCCGCTGAATACACGTCGCTGACCGCGCTGCTCTTTGCCGATATCTGCACCCAAGCAGGCGTACCAAAGGGCGTCGTGAACATCATCACAGGCGACGGCGCCATTGGCGAGATGATCGTCGCTGCAGATGTTGATAAGATCGCCTTCACAGGCTCCACCGCTGTGGGCCGCCGCATCCGCGAAGCCACCGCAGGCAGCGGCAAGGCACTGACGTTGGAACTTGGCGGCAAATCTCCCTACATTGTGTTCGATGACGCTGACATCGACTCCGCTGTCGAAGGTCTCGTCGATGCGATCTGGTTCAATCAGGGTCAGGTCTGCTGCGCAGGCTCCCGCCTGTTGGTCCACGAACCCATCGCCGACATTTTCCACGACAAACTTCGCGCGCGCATGGACAAATTGCGCGTAGGCTCACCGCTGGACAAGAGCATTGACGTAGGCGCCATCGTCGATCCCAGCCAACTGGAAACAATCACTGGAATGGTCGCCGCCAATACCGCAGGAACCACTCATGTGGCCGCCGTCGAGCTGCCCACGGAGGGCAGCTTCTATCCCCCCACCCTCATCACCGATCTGCATCCCGCCGATACGCTGATGCAGGAGGAAGTCTTTGGCCCCGTTCTTGTCTCGACCACCTTCCGCACCCCCGCGGAAGCCGTGAGCATTGCCAACAACACCCGCTACGGTCTGGCGGCGACAATCTGGAGCGAGAACGTCAACCTCGCCCTCGACATCGCCCCCAAACTCGCCGCCGGCATCGTCTGGATTAACGGCACCAACATGATGGACGCCGCCGCAGGCTTCGGCGGCGTGAAGATGAGCGGCTTTGGTCGTGAAGGCGGATGGGAAGGCCTGAGCGCCTACACCAAACCCGCCATTGCCGGGAAGCCCCTCAAATCCGTATCAGCCATGACGGGTAAAGGTGCACCAGCAGACGGTATCGACCGCACTGCAAAGCTTTACATCGGCGGCAAGCAAACCCGCCCCGATAGTGGCTATTCCATTCCTGTCTGGGCAAAGAATGGCGATCTGATGGGCCATGTCCCTCACGCCTCCCGTAAGGATGTGCGCAATGCAGTTGAGGCTGCCCAAGCCGCCAAGGGCTGGAGCAAGACAACAGGCCACACCCGCGCCCAGATCCTATATTTCATCGCCGAGAACCTCTCCGCACGCGGGTCCGAATTCGCCCAGACCCTTGACCAGATGCAGGGTGGAAACGCGGGCACCAAAGAAGTCGACGCTGCCGTGCAGAGCCTCTTTACCTACGCCGCTTGGGCCGACAAACACGATGGGCAAATCCACGGCGTTCCCATCCGCGGCGTCGCGTTGGCAATGAAGGAGCCCGTGGGCGTCATCGGCGCACTCTGCCCTGCCACATCACCGCTCGCAGGCCTTGTCACGCTTATGGCCTCCGCCATCGCCATGGGAAACCGCATCATCCTGAGCGCATCCGAGGCTTTCCCCCTTGCCGCGACAAACTTCATGCAAGTGCTGGAAACATCAGACGTCCCTGCAGGCGTGGTCAACATTCTCACAGGTCCCCACGCAGACGTGGCCGACACTCTGGCCGCCCACATGGACATCGACGCTGTCTGGAGCTTTGGCGACCCCGCGCATGACGCAACGATCGAGCGCGGCTCTGCCTCTAATCTAAAACGCACGTGGGTTCAAAACGGCCAAGCCGCCGACTGGCAAAAACCGGACGCCAAACGCTTCCTGTCCCAATCAACAGAAATCAAAAATGTCTGGGTCCCCTACGGAGAGTAACCTCAATTTCTTTTGGTTAAAAAATATCCTAAACCCGTAGGAGAGATATCGCACCGCAGCGTGCTGGTTCAGCCGTCATTCAGGCCTTCGGGCTTGCCCACAACGACAAAGTGCAGCCCGTCGGGGTCCATCAATTCTGCTGCAACGCGGCGCACGTCTTCCATCGTTACACGTTCAACCAATTCATTGCGCGTTTTGACATAGTCAGCTTCCAATCCGATCAACTGCATCCCCACAAGGATACCCGCAATCGTCGCGTTCCCGTCAAACCGAAGCGGATAGGCACCTGTGAGATAGGTCTTTGCACTGCCCAATTCCTCTTCGGTTACGCCATTCTCGGCCACAAGCTTCCATTGCTCTTTGATCACAGAAACCGCCTCGGCGATGCGATCATTGGAAGAACTCACCTGACCCATGTAGGCGTTGGCCAGATCGCGTGAGGAAAGGAAGGAATACACACCATAGGTGAGGCCGCGCTTTTCGCGCACTTCCTGCATCAAGCGGCTCTCGAACGAACCTCCGCCCAGAATATGATTGACCAGGACAGCGGCGAAGTAGTCATCATCGTCGATACCGATGCCGCGCTGACCGAACACTGCCACCGATTGCGGCGTGTCAAACTCCACCACGGTCACGCCGCCTTCGATCTGTGGCTCAACCTTGGGAGGCATCATCGGTCCGGATTGCGGTAGATCGCCCAACAGCGCATCCACCAAATTCCCCAACTGCTCGGGCGTGATGTCACCCACAGCCCCGATCAGGACGCGGTCGCGAACCAGCACATTGCGATGCGCCTCGACCAGATCATCGCGGGTGAGCGCGGCTACACTCTCGGGCGTGCCGGATTCGTCGGTGCCGTAAGGGTGATCGCCATAGGCCATTGCAGCGAATGCATTGCTCGCGATGTCGTTGGGGTCTTTGGCCGCGAAGGCGAGACCAGACAGCACCTGCGCACGCACCCGCTCGATATCGGCCTCGTCAAAACGCGGCTTCTGGATCGCATCGCGCAGCAGCGCCACGGAGGCATCAAAATTTTCTGTAAGAAACCGCGCCGAAATCGTCAGGTCATCCGGGCTCGAGCTAAAGCTAAAACTCGTGGCCAATTCTTCCGTTGCACGGGCGAACGCCCGGGCATCCAGATCGCCGGAGCCTTCTTCGAGAAGCCCTGACATGAGGTTGACCGCACCGCGCTTACCTTCAACATCCAGCGATGTACCGCCCCTGAATGCAATCTGAAGCGCTACAAACGGCAGCGAGTGTTCCTCAACCAGCCATGCATCTATGCCGCCGGGTGAGGTGATCGTCTGAATATCGACTTCTGCGCGCGCGGGAAGGGCTGCAGCGGCGCCCAGAAACAGGGCGGTGGCAAAACGGATCATTGTGTTTCTCCTTCGGGGCGCATCAGCCAGCCTGTCACCGATGCCTCGCGGCGCAACAAAGTCGCCGCTTCCATAATGTCCTCGGCCGTTACAGCATCCAGCGCCTTGGGCCACGCTGCAACATCTTCGACAGTCAGGCCAGAGGTCAATGCACGGCCATAGCGGTTGGCGATACCGTCCACATTGTCTTGAGCATAAATCTCGGCAGCACGAGTTTGCAGCTTGATCCGCTCAAGCTGTTCAGCATCCACACCCTGCTCCATAAAATCAGCTAGCGCTTGGTCAAGGGCGGCTTCCCCTTCCTCAAGGCTTACGCCCTCGGACGGTACGATAATCATGCGAAAGGACGTGTCATCGAGCGAGACGCCATTGTACCACGCGGTGGAATAGGTGGTAACCGGGCTGTCGAATTGCAGCTTTTCCGCCAGAAACGATGTTGTGCCACCACCCAGAATCTCGGCCAGAATGGTCAATGCGGCGGCTGTCTCCTGCGCGCCACTGTCGCGCTCGGGCACCAGATAGCTGCGTGAGACGTAGGGCTGCGCCACACGTGGATCGCGCATGATCACGCGGCGCTCGGCGTTCTGGCGCGGCTCTTCGGTGCGCAGGCGCTCGGGCAGATCAGGGTTGCGCGGGATCGGGCCGTAATGCTCTTCGGCCAGCGCCCGCACCTCGTCAGGGGTCACATCGCCCGAGACGATCAGGATCGTGTTATTGGGTGAATAATACAGCTCATAGAACGACAGCGCATCTTCGAGGTCCAGCTCTTCCATCTCGTGCATCCATCCGATGATGGGCGTACCGTAGCGGTGGTTGAGGTATTGCGCTGCGTTGATCTGCTCGCCGAACAAGGCTTGCGGGTTGTTCTCGGTGCGCTGGTTGCGCTCTTCGATAATGACACCACGCTCGTTCTTGATGTTCTCGGGCGTCAGGCGGATGTTCTTCATCCTGTCCGCTTCCATGGTCATCATCAATTCAAGGCGGTCCGCCGCCACGCGCTGGAAATAGGCGGTATAGTCGTAGCTGGTGAAGGCATTATCACGCCCGCCATTGGCCGCAACCACGCGGGAGAATTCACCCGATTCCAGCTTATCGGTGGCCTTGAACAACAAATGCTCCAGAAAATGCGCCACGCCTGACGATCCTTTCGGCTCATCCGCTGATCCAGCGCGGTACCACAGCATATGCTGGACGACGGGGGCGCGATGGTCCTCGACCACCACCACCTGCATGCCGTTCGCAAGGACGAAGTCGGTGACCTTCCCACTGGTCTGTGCCATGGCCGCTGCAGGTAGCATCAGGGCGGAGATCAGGGCGTTTCGGGCGTATCGCAACATCGGATGGGTCCTCTTCGGTCAAACGCGTCATGCTTCTGACATAGGTACTCCACCCGCACACAGGTTCAAGCCATACGGCCAAAAATCACACAGATGTAATGGGTATCAGTTGGCAGGTGGTGCTGATGGCGTGCGCGCGCCTGCACGGCGCCAGCGGCGCTGCTCCGCCTGCGCATCCAGCGCTTCGCGGCGGTAGGCCTGATTGTAACGGTCCACGGGCACGATACGGTATTGCGTCAGGCGTGCTTTGCGGCGGCGGAAGTCTGCGTCTGTTGCTGCAAGGTTCTCGCGAATGTCGGAGGCAACACCGAGACGGCTTGCATGCTGCACCAATGCGCCATCCCGTGCGGGCACAGGCGCGTTAGCGTCCCCGATGCGGCCCCCGAATGCTTTTGCCCCTTCCGCAAGGGCGGAGCGGTCCGTACGATTGACCCCACCTGGTGTGGGCGTGGGCAATTCGCTAAAGCTCGCGGGTTGCTCAAGCGCGCCTACAGGCCGAATTCCGAATTCGTCTGGTCCCTCGGAATCCGATCGCAGATCACGCAGGCCGATATTCGCACAGCCGGCCACAATCACAGGCAATACAAACAACAAAGCAGATTTACGCATCAATGGCCTCCAGATCGCCGTTGCCCCTCAATATCGCAGGCAGGCAGGCAATGTCACCCGACTTTTTTCACGCGGCGCTTTGTGGTCCTCTTTTTCGGCGGCGTGTCCCCATCATCCGTAAAGAAGATCAGGCCCAACGCACCCGCAAAGATAAAGACATCCGCGATGTTGAAGACAAACGGATTTTCGATACCGCAGCACGACATATTCAAAAAATCAAGGACATAGCCATAGATCAGGCGGTCCGCTACATTCGCCAGTGCACCGCCCACCAGCAGGCCTGCGCTGATCTTGGCCCAAACGCTCAGCGCATGTTTGCGTGCCCAGAATAAAACCGCGATGCAAATGACCACTGCCAGGCCAATCAAAATCCAGCGGCTAGCTTCCGATCCGCCGCCGAACAAGCCGAAATTGATGCCGCGGTTCTCGCCATAGCGGAAGTTAACCAGCGGAGGCAGCACATCAATCGAGCGGATGCGCGCAAGCTCCATCATGTGGATCACCACATATTTGCTGATCTGGTCGATGGCAAAAGCCGCAAAGCCCGCCCAGAATATCATCCGCATGAACCATGCTCCTCGCTACACTGCTAGTGCCGGAAATGACGCATTCCTGTGAACACCATCGCCAGCCCCGCCTCATCGGCTGCAGCAATCACCTCGTCGTCCCGCATCGAGCCGCCGGGTTGGATCAGCGCAGTCGCCCCCGCTTCCGCCGCCGTCACCAAGCCGTCGGCAAAGGGGAAGAACGCATCGGACGCCACAACAGACCCCTGCGTGAGCGGAGCGGGCAAGCTCATCGCCTCGGCCATATCTACCGCCTTGCGTGCTGCAATGCGCGTGCTGTCCACACGGCTCATCTGGCCCGCACCAACGCCAACGGTTGCACCGTCTTTGACATAGATGATCGCGTTGGACTTAACATGTTTCGCCACAGTCCACGCGAACAGCATATCGCTCATTTCCTGATCCGTCGGCTGGCGCTTGGTCACGACCTTCAGGTCATCCATGCTCACCCGTCCCACGTCGCGGTCCTGCACCAGCCAGCCGCCCGACACCTGACGCGGGGCCAGACGCGCAGCACTGGGATCGGCCAGACCACCCGTAGTCAGCAGGCGCAGGTTCTTCTTGGCCGCGAAAATCTTGATCGCGTCATCATCCGCATCAGGGGCAATCACGACTTCGGTGAAAATACCCGTAATCGCCTCGGCTGTTTTAGCGTCCAATGTCTGGTTCAGCGCAATAATCCCGCCAAACGCACTCGTGCGGTCACAATCAAATGCGCGCCCGTATGCCTCTGCCATCGTCGCACCCGTCGCTACGCCGCAAGGATTGGCATGTTTGATGATCGCGACTGCTGGGCCGTTCTCTGGCGCAAACTCGGAGACGAGCTCAAACGCAGCATCTGTGTCGTTGATGTTGTTATAGGAAAGCTCTTTGCCCTGATGCTGTTTGGCCGTGGCAATGCCGGCACGGCTGGAGCCATCGGTGTAGAACGCGGCCTGCTGATGCGGGTTCTCGCCATAGCGCAGCGTTTGCGTCAGCGTCCCGCCAAAAGTGCGGCGGCGCGGCGTGCCGCCCACTGCATCGGCCATCCACGTGCTCACCGCCGTGTCATAAGCCGCCGTGCGCGCATAGGCCGTCTGGGCCAAACGTTGACGCATCGCATAAGTCGTCTGCCCATCGTTGGCTTCAAGCTCGGCGATGTAGGGGGCGTAATCTTCCACGTCCACGATCACACTGACAAAGCCGTGGTTCTTTGCTGCCGAGCGGATCATGGCAGGGCCGCCAATGTCGATGTTCTCGATGACCTCGGCGTATTCGGCACCCTTCGCGACCGTTTCCTCGAAGGGATAGAGGTTAACCACAACAAGGTCGATCCCGCCGATGCCGTGCTCCTCCATCGAGTCTGTGTGCCCCGCATCGTCGCGCAGCGCCAGCAAGCCGCCGTGCACCACGGGGTGCAGCGTCTTGACGCGACCGTCCATCATTTCGGGGAAGCCTGTGACCTCGGCCACGTCCTTCACCTCAAGACCCGCCTCACGCAGCGCCTTCGCCGTGCCCCCTGTCGAGAGCAGCTCAACCCCCGCTTTTGCCAGCGCTTGGCCAAACTCAATCAGCCCCGTCTTGTCAGACACAGAAAGAAGGGCGCGTTTTACGGGGTAGAGATCAGCCATGGCAGGGGCTCCTTAGAGTTGGTCATCGTCAGCAAACGGGTCATCCCGTTCCAAATCACGCACGCCAATCGCAGTTTCCTGCGCTTTGGACAAGGACCAGCGTACCCGTGTGGCGGGATTTATCGCACGGCCCGTCAGCACAATCTGGCTCGAGGCGCGTGGTTTGAGACGTGTCGTCTCCAGATACGCCCCCGCTTCCAGCGCCAAATCACAGGTGCCATCATGGCGAAAAACCCATATCTCGCCCGACTTTAACGCCATCGATACCGCCGCCCCGCCCAAGTCAAGGGTCGCATCTACCTCGGGGTGCAGGTGAAAGCGGATCTCATACCCGATGCCCTTGAGTTTAGTCTGGTCCAAAGCGCGGTCAAATCGGCGCTGCGCCGCTTCCTCCATCGCAATCAGCATATCCTCGCCCGCGACGGCGCGCCCGTCATGGGTCAACTCGAGCGTGCGCGCATGGGTCAGGCCGTGGGTCTGGACATAACCGTCATGTCCGCCCTGAAACTTCATCCCGTCTGTCACGGGGGTGATCTCGATCGGCACATGGGTCGGACCATCAATCAGCGCCTCAATGCCGGTGCGCTTGTCGGGCCCCTCCAACCGCGCACTGGAGTAGCCGCCAAGGATCAGCACCGAGTGGGACGGGGTTGCCCGCCCCGCACGCCGCCAATCAAGCCCGAAGGACGCACCAGAGCCGCAGTTCACAATGAGTGGTCTGCGCCCTGATGTCAGCTCGAACGCCAGCGTCGAAGCATGCGCATTGGCGGAAGCTGCGCCACTTGGCGGTGCGCTCGCATCGATAATGACCGATGTCCGCCCCGCTGATAGACGGGCATAGCCCATCGACAGCCCCTCTGGCTGCGCCGTGCGGACACCAGAGGAGGCCAGCGCATGATCAAGCCAGCCTTCGGCCCCGCGCCCGCCCCCGTGGAACCGCGCCAATGAGCCATCGGAATGACGCAGGGTGCGCAGCGTGGGGGCAATTCGTTCAATCGCGGCCAAATGCGGCTGTGGCGTACCGCGCCCTGCGTCGGACAATGCCGCTGCCGCCCATGTGAGCAGCGTGAACACGTCCAGCAACTCTTCGGGATTGCGCGTGGGCAACCCGCCCTGCTCGTCGATCTGTGTCTCGCATTCGCGGGCAAGCGCCTTGATCGCGGGATCGGCCAATTCTTCGAGCCCTTCCAGCGACAGGCCCGCATAGATCAATCCTGTCAGCGCCTCGAACCGCGCCAATCCGGGTGCAGCAGCATGCCAGCGTTTGGACAGGAACCGCGTCTGCTGGGTGAGCGAGAGATAGAACGCTTCACTGTCAGGCGCGCGCTCGCCTGCCCCCTGCAGCATGAAAATCGCATGGTTGATCCAGCGGATAAGCCGCCGCCCCGTCAGATCAGGGCTCCACCCCACGCCGCGCCCGTTGCCATAACGCGCGATCCACTCCCACAGCCAGTCTTGCGCCGCGCGGCGCGACACGCCGTCTCCCACAGCCGCCAGATCATCAAGCCAGCTAAAACCATGCAATGCCTGCGCGAATGCAGTGTCGGGCGCCTCCAGCTCCCAAGGGCTGGTATCGGGCGCGCTGATCAGGCTGCCTGCAAAAAGGAAATTTCCCGCCGTCAATTGCCGCCCCCGCGCGAATGAGCCAATGGTCCGCGGCTCGGGCGAGGAGACGAAGCCTCTCACGTGCCCGCGCGCACGGGTCGCCATTCGCGCGTGCCACTGGTTCAAAAAACGCGTGCGATGCGCGCGCCACTGGGAAATCTGGATCATGTGCTCTGCCTATACGCTCTGAAGGCGTTTTGTGCAGTCTAACCTGCCGCCCCGTGCGAGTCACCGTTTTTCCAGCATGCCTTTGGCGCATTTTTGCCCAATACGCTTGTGATCGGCCAAAGCAAACGGCAGGGTGCGCCGATGATAGCCTCCCTGATGATGTACGCCCGTCCCGAGCTGCAAGACGCTCATGGCCGTTTATGGTCAGCCCTCCACGAAGCACTTTCGGCGCGCGGCATTGATGCACCTGCCGCTTTGTCACAATCCGCGCCGCCTTTCGAGGTTTGGGAAAGTCCCGATCTTATCCTCAGCCAAACCTGCGGGATGCCCTACCGCACGCGCCTACACGACCGTGTCAGGCTTGTCGGCACCCCCGACTACGCGCTTGAGGACTGTCCCGCCGGCTACTACCGCTCTGCAATTGTAGTGCGCGCCGATGACCCGCGTGAGACGCTTGGCGCATATGTCGACGCGCGGCTGGCCTATAACGCGCCGCACTCCCAGTCAGGTTTCGCAGCCCTTTATAACCATGCGGCCCCATCGGGCATCTGGTTTCAAACGCGCGTTGAAAGCGGGGGGCACCTGAGCTCTGCGCAGATGGTCGCACAAGGACAGGCAGACATCGCGTCACTCGACGGGCAGACATGGCGGCTGATCCAGCGGTACGAGGGGTGGGCAGCAAAGCTGCGCGTTCTGGAATATACCGCGCCGACACCGGGTTTGCCCTTGATCACAGCCATGACGCAGGATGCGGAATTGGTATTTGCCGCCGTAGCAGAAGCCTTCGACGCACTCTCGCCGACAGATTCAGTGGCGCTCGATCTGCACGGCCTGATCCGCATTCCACACGCGGACTACCTCGCCGTGCCAAACCCGCCTGAAAGCGCGCTTAGCTAAGCCGCTTTGCGCAGAAGTGCGATGTAGAAGCCGTCCATGCCGCCCTGATCCGCCCAAAAATCAGGCCGCAGGCGCAAGCCGCCCTCGGACGAAATCCACGCCTCGTCGATACCCGACAGGGCCAGCGCATCGCGGTCCACGGTCATATCGGCGTGCCGTTCCAGCGCTTCGTCAATCTGCACCTCGCCCTCGTCGGGCAGCAGACTACAGGTGCAAAACACCATCCGCCCGCCGGGTTTGAGCAAGCTCCACGCGTGATTTAGCAACTCTTCCTGAAGCCCGATCAGCGCGCCGAATTCCGAACCGTCCTTGGCGTGCGGCAAGTCGGGGTGACGGCGGATTGTGCCTGTGGCAGAGCAGGGCGCATCCAGCAGGATCGCGTCAAACTGGCCCTGAAACTGGCGCGCATCCTTGATGAAAGTCCGCGCCGTCAGCCCCGTGCGCGCAAGGTTTTCCTTCACCCGCTGCATGCGGGAATGGTTGTCGTCCACTGCGCGCACTTCCGCGCCCGTTGTGGCCAACTGCATCGTCTTACCCCCCGGCGCGGCGCAAAGATCCAGCACCACCTCGCCCTCCTGCGCGTCCAGAACAAGGGCGGGCAAGGCGGCGGCGGCATCCTGCACCCACCAATCACCCTCGGCAAACCCTTCCATGGCAGAAACCTGACCCGCGTCATGCACCCGCACTGATCCTGTCGGCAAAAGCGTCGCGCCCAGACGCTCCGCCAAAGCGGCAGCATTGCCCTTGGCCGTCAGATCAAGCGGCGCGCCCTTGAAATGTGCCATCTCAATGGCCGCAATCGCGTCAGCTCCCCATGCCTCGACCAGCGGTCCGCGCAGCCATTTGGGCAGGCGCGGCGCACGGCGTGCCGTCCATGCCTCTGGCCCCTCGGCAGCGACCTTGCGCAGCACGGCGTTGGTCAGCCCCTTGAGGTGGCTCAGATGTTTGTCCGCTGCCACGACAGACACCATCGCATTGACCACACCATGTGCCGCCCCCCCTGTGCACAGCTCAAGCGTACCAACGCGCAGCGCATTGCGCACCGTAAGCGGCGGGTATTTGTTCAGGTGCTTTTGCAAGATGCGATCACACCGCTCCATCCCGCGCAATGTGTCCTGCGCCAGACGTTGTGCGCGTGCGCGATCTTCGGGCGCCAGACGGTCCAGCACACCTGCGCCCAGCAATTCGGACATAAGCTTTCCCTCGCCCAAAATCTGGTCGAGCAGGAAAACAGCTGATTTACGGGCTGAAACACCGGTGTCGGACATAATACTGGCTTTCTATGGGCACGGGCAAGGGTGGCTGAAAGGTTGAATGGGCCAAGGCGCGCCGTATATCAAGGGGGGAGTTAAGAAAGGAACGCGCCATGGCAAAAGACCCGACCCCGAATGATCCCCCTGTTCCCGACAACCCTATGCCGCCGACACCCGAGCCCGCGCCCGATCTGCCGCCCGCGGCCCAGCGCGCTCTGGCCGAGGCCGCAGAGCGGCGCGCAGAGGCACAAAAGCTGGAGATGCCCACCGAATTAGGCGGACGCAATGGGCCCGAACCCGTACGCTATGGAGATTGGGAGAAAAAAGGCATCGCAATCGATTTTTAACGGTGGCAGATGCAAAGAGCCCGGAGTTTTGCATAAACTCCAGGCTCAAGACGTTAACAAATTATATCGTTGTTTACCGCAGAGAGAAGTCCGCACTATCGCCTCTGCCCTGTTCGGTCGTGAAGCGGATCTTTCTGCCTGAAGCTTTCACTTCGGCACAATCATAGCCCAAATCATCGCCGCCCCACTCAAGGCTGCGACAGAAGTAACCGTTCTTCCATGTCCAGTTGCCGCTGATATCCCACGTCGCACCGCGCCCGGAAATCGTGCCGTTTGATCCTACGTTTAGGCGAACCAGCGGTCGCGTCAGCGTTTTGCCGCTCACGATGTTCTTGAACTCTGCCGCGCTGTTCACCTTGCTAAGCTCCGCAGCAGCAGGTGTAGCGAGTGCAACCGCAACGGCGGCCAATACTGGTAACATACGTGACATAGCGTCTCTCCTACGAGGTTTGTTGCAGAATATACGCATCAAACAGGAGATTAGTTTCACTTGGCTTGCGATTATTTTACATAATCTGCGCCAATAGCGTGTCAGTCGTTCAGCCCCAGCACGTCCAGCATGTCATATTCTCCCGCTGCACGCCCCTGCCCCCAAAGGGCCGCCTTAAGCGCGCCCCGCGCAAACAACGCGCGGTCCGAGGCGATGTGGCGCAGCACGATCCGCTCGCCCGCACCTGCAAACATCACATCATGCTCACCCACGATGTCGCCACCGCGGATAGCTGAGAATCCGATATCGCCGCGCTTGCGCGCACCCGTGATCCCGTCCCGTCCCGAATCGCTCACGTCTGAAAGCGTCACGCCGCGCCCCTCAGCAGCGGCTTCGCCCAACATCAAAGCGGTGCCGGAGGGCGCATCGACTTTTTTGTTATGGTGGGATTCGATGATCTCAATATCGAAATCCGCGTCCAACGCGGCGGCGACTTTCTTGGTAAGCAGCGTCAGCAAATTGACACCAAGGCTCATGTTTCCTGCCCGCACAATCACTGCGCGCGCAGCAGGTGCCTTGAGTTGGGCGATCTCGTCCTCGGTCATACCAGTGGTGCCTATGACATGTACAATGCCCGCTTCCGCTGCGGTCTGCGCGAAAGCAACCGTGGCGGCAGGGGCTGTAAAATCAATCACCGCTTGCGCATCTGCCATGCCTGCTGCCGCGTCGTCGGTCACGGTCACACCTGATGGGGCAACGCCCATCACGGTTCCCAAATCCTGCCCGATCCAGTCATGGCCCGACCGCTCGATCGCACCGGCCAAGTGCATCTTCTCGTGCGCCAGAACCTCCCGCACCAGCATCTGCCCCATGCGGCCAGAGACCCCTGTGATCGCTATTCCTGTTGTTTGTGACATGGCCGTACTCCTCGCGCTGCGCTGATTGGCGGTGTAGCGTGCGCAGCCCCGCTTGGCAAAGAAGTTAAGAGCGCTTAGATGGGGGTCATGGCTTATAACAAATCTCCCCAGACCTCAGGCCCGGGCCAGCGTCAGCTGCGCGTGGGTGAAACCGTCCGCCGCGCCCTCAGCGAGGTGCTCGCACGCGGCGATGTGCATGACCCGGACCTGAACCGCATGTCTATCACCGTTGGCGAAGTCCGCATGTCCAACGATCTCAAGGTCGCCACTGCCTATGTGCTGCCACTAGGCGGCGAGGGGCAGGACGACCTGCTCAAGATCCTTGGCCGCAATAAACACGAAATTCGCAAGCTGGTCGCCAAGAAGCTCACGCTCAAGTTCTCGCCCGAGATCCGCTTCCAGCTGGACCTCACCTTTGACCAAATGGACGAGACGCGCCGCATGCTGTCAGAGGACCGCGTGCGCCGTGACGCCGATGCGCCCGACAGGGACACGGACGAGGCGTGATCCGCCACCTCGCCTCTGCGGTTGTAATGTGTCTACTGGCACAGCCTGCGCTGGCCGCTACCTGTCGCGAGGAAGCTTATGCAGGTGTCGACTACGCAATCTGCGATGTAAATGTGACCCAAGAGGTCCTGCGCCTGTTTCTCTACGAGCCGGACACCACGCGCCCCTACGGCTATTTCAGCACCCTCAATGCCGCCCTTGAGGATCAAGGCTTTGCGCTTGGCTTTGCCACTAATGCAGGGATGTACCACGACGACCGCGCGCCCGTGGGTCTTTATATCGAGGACGGCGTCACCGTGCAGGGCGTCATCAGCAACGCTGGTCCTGGCAATTTCGGGCTACTGCCCAACGGCATTCTGTGCCTACGCGACCGGCGCATCGATGTGATCGAAACGCTGCGCTATGTCGCCGAGGCGCCCGACTGCACAAGCGCGACCCAGTCAGGGCCAATGCTGGTGATCGACGGCGCGCTGCATCCGCGCTTTCTGCGTGATTCCACCTCGCGCTTTATCCGCAATGGTGTAGGCACCAATGAGGACGGCACCGTCGCCTCTTTTGTCATCTCCAACAGCCCTGTAACCTTTCACGCCTTTGGCAGTATGTTCCGCGACCATCTCGGCCTGAAAAACGCGCTCTATTTCGATGGTAACGTCTCCCGCTTGCGCGCGCCCGAACTGGGGCGCAATGACATCGGCTTTGGCGCGCTTGGACCGATCATTGGCGTTGTAGAGGGCGCAAAGCCGCCGCCCCTACCCGCATCTGAGGCCACATCCGAAGAGGCGCTGGATACCGCACCCGAGACGGACGACGAGTAACCCCGTTGCACGCAGACCCACAATCTGCAAAACGGCGCGCAACCTAAACTCAACCATCCGAGGACAGCACATGGCACGCAAACGCAAAGGGCGCGATATTTCGGGCTGGGTCGTGATCGACAAACCTGCGGGGCCGACCTCCACAGCAGTGGTCAACAAAGTCCGCTGGGCCTTTGACGCCAAGAAAGCAGGCCATGCAGGCACGCTTGACCCCGACGCCACTGGCGTGCTGGCCATCGCTTTGGGCGAGGCGACCAAGACGGTCCCCTATATCACCGATGCGCTCAAGGCATACGTCTTTACCGTGCGACTGGGCGCCGCCACGAACACCGACGATCTGGAGGGAGAGGTCATCGCCACCTCCGACCTGCGCCCTGACGATGCCGCGATCAAGGAAGCGCTGCACGGCTTTGTAGGCGATATTGAACAGGTGCCACCGCAATTCTCTGCCGTAAAAATCGACGGGGAGCGCGCCTACAAGCGCGCCCGCGACGGCGAGGAAATGGAGCTCGCCGCCCGCCCGCTTTATGTCGAAAGCCTGATCATGCTGGAGCGACCTGACGCCGATCACGTCACGCTCGAGATGGTCTGCGGCAAGGGCGGCTATGTCCGCTCTATCGCGCGCGATCTGGGTGAGGTGTTGGGCTGCAAAGGCCACGTGCGCGAATTGCGCCGCACATGGTCCGGCCCTTTTGATGTAGCCGATGCCGTCACATTGGCACAGGTCGAAGAAATGGCCAAAACCCCAGCGTTAGACACGTATCTTAGCCCGCTGGAGCTTGGCCTCAATGACCTGCCCCAAGTCACCGCCAGTACCGAGGGGGCCGCCAAACTTCGCAACGGCAATCCGGGCATGGTCTTTGCCAATGATGTTGAATACGGCGACGAATGCTGGGCCGCCCATGAGGGCCGCGCGGTGGCTGTAGGTGTGTTCCGCTCGGGCGAGCTGCACCCCTCCCGCGTGTTTAACCTGCCCGACAGCGCAGACGCCTGAGCTCTATGATCATCCGCAGCCACATCAAAGGCGATGCGCCTTCCACGGCTGTATATTCGGACTGCGAATCCTACCGCTACAGCCTAACGCGGGTTTGGGAGCCTGCGGGCCGCCGCGTGGTGTTTGTCATGCTCAACCCCTCCACCGCGACGGAGGTCCAGAATGATCCCACCATCCACCGTTGCGAACAACGCGCGCGCACCTTGGGCTTTGGTGGATTTCGCGCGGTGAATATCTTTGCTCTGCGCGCAACTGATCCACGCGACATGAAGGGCGCGCAAGACCCCGAAGGCGCGGACAACAGCACCGCGCTGGATGAGGCGGCACTTTGGGCGGATCTGGTGATTGCCGCATGGGGCGTGCACGGCGCGCACCGCGATCAGGGGCCGCGCACGGTCGAGCGACTGCGCGCGGCGGGTCACACGCTCTATCATCTGGGGCTCACGAAAGAGGGCCATCCGCGCCATCCCCTCTATCTTTCTTATGCCACTCAACCACAGCTCTGGACGCCCTAAATTCAGGTCGAGAGAGCCTTACGCCTTATTAACCACTCTGGCCGTAGAGTTTTGACAAATCGGGGCGATTCTGCGCTATTTGACGGGTCGCAGGTCGCGGCGTTTACAGGGCGACTACTATGTTATGGTTAGCAGGACTTATGGGATTGATGGCCGTCGGCACCGTCTCTTTTGTGGAGCCGTTGGCCGAGCCCGAAGAAGAAGACATCCCTGCGCCCGAGGACTTGCAGACAACTGATGATCTGCCGCCTCCCCCTGACCAAACCACGAATGTGGCCAATCTGACCGCCGACGAAACGGCTATGGCCGCCGCTACGTTCGACCCTGATTATGATTCGCGCGGCGGTGACGATGCAGCCCTGCTAGAACCTCTGATTATTGATGAAGCCAACACCATCGAACTGGTCGAGGGTAATGATACGGACGACGAAATTGATGGCGCCGACGGCAATGACCGCATTCAGGGGCTGGATGGCGATGACGACCTGAATGGCGGGGCCGGCAATGACGAGTTGCGCGGCGACCGCGGAGAAGATGCTCTGAATGGTGGGGCAGGAAATGACACACTGCTGGGCGAGGATGGCGCGGATGTCATGCGCGGGGGCGATGCAGATGATACACTCTTCGGCCAGAATGCAGATGACAAAGCCTTCGGCGATGCGGGTAACGACTCCCTGCATGGCTCCGCAGGCAACGATGAACTCGATGGCGGCGCGGGCGACGACACCCTCAGCGGCGGTCTCGATGATGATACGCTGACAGGCGGTGCAGGGTCGGATCTTTTGTTCGGGGGCTGGGGCAATGATGTCCTGAACGGCCTGATGCGCAACGCCGTCGGGGCGGATGAGGACGACAGCGATTTCCTGAATGGCGGCGGGGGCGATGACAGCATCCTTGTCGGTGCGGGCGATATCGTATCCGCCGGTGACGGCGCTGACGAGATTGTGCTGGGCGACTGGCTCGGCGCGGGGGAAGCAGCTGAAATTCTGGACTACAGCGCCGAAGACGACAATCTGGTTCTTGTTTGGGACGATGGAAGCGCTGGCAATGAAGAGCCGGTCATCACCCTGTCTCTGGACACCGATGAATACGATGAGGAACAGACCCTTGTTCTGCTCGATGGTGCGGTGGTTGCCACGGTAAACGGCACCAGTCTTACCGTCGCCGATATTGCGCTCATCCCGCTCAGCACGGCAACACAGGTTGGGCTCGTGTCTGCCTGACCCATCGCGGTACATGTGGCCTTATAAATTAAGCCTTTGCCAATTCCGCCAATCCTGCCTATACGCGCCCATCGCAGCTCACTTTCTGCGAATCCCTCCATGGGCCTGCACTGGACGACATCCCGGGCAGCGCCATCCATATTTAACCTTTTGACAAGGAGACCCCGATGTCGATTACGAAAGAAGAAAAAGCACGCATCATGAGCGAATTCGGCGCCAAAGAAGGCGATACCGGTTCCCCTGAAGTACAAGTTGCCGTTCTCAGCTCGCGCATCGCGACCCTGACCGAGCACTTCAAGACACACAAGAAAGACAACCACGGCCGCCGTGGTCTGTTGAAAATGGTTGCAACGCGCCGCAAGCTTCTGGACTACGTCAAGTCCAAGGACGTTGCCCGTTACCAAGACCTGATCAAACGTCTGGGCCTGCGCCGCTAAGCGTATCGCCTATGCGGCTTGGCCGCAGTGACAAGATACAAACCGCGCTCTTTTCACAGGGCGCGGTTTTTTTATATCGCATTGGTAACCCATCAATAATCGGGCGTTCGCCCAGATACTGACGCGCCACGCCCTTTTTTCTCCTTATGAACTCTCTTGGTTCCCGTCACCTTGCCCTGCAACAAAGGGAGGGGTCCATGAGATCACTATTAATAACTGGCGTGCTGTTGCTCACGCTGCTCACATTTTATTCAGCGCTCTGGTTCAAATCAGAAACGATCGAAGATGATATTACGAACCGCGTCAACGAAGATCTGAACACCGCCGACGCGAAAGACATCGACATTGATGTAGATGGCCGCCACGTTACCTTGACTGGCGTCGTATATGATGCCGCAACCGAGGATGCCTATCTCGAGACTGCCAACAGCACTTACGGTGCTTTGGGTCCGATCGACGGGCTGACGCTACGCGACGGCATGGGCTTTTTGAAAGCTGTGAAATCACCAGACGGGATCACCCTAACAGGTGCTGTCCCTTCGGAAGAGGCACGCATTGCCTTGCTTGAGGCGGCCACATCGGGCACCGAGGGCACCGTGACCGATGCAATGACTGTTGGCGCTGCCGCAGGCGCATGGACAGAGGAGGCCGGCTTTGGCATTGCGCAAATGGCAGGGCTTACGACAGGCACACTCTCGGCAACATCCGACAGCTATACTCTGTCTGGCACCACCGATGGCGACGCCACCGCCCTCAGCGCATCATTGAATGAGCGCGCGGGCTGGCAGTCCTTTGTCTCCGCTCCAAACCGCCAGATCGACATGGACGGCCAGATTAACGCGCTCGAATCCGAGCTCTCGGGCCTTGAAGGTCAGGTCGAGACACTCACCGCAGATCTGGGTGCACGCGATGAAACGGTCGCTGGCCTCACCTCCGAGCGCGACACGCTCGCCGCTTCGCTCACCGCCATGACTCTGTTGCGTGATGACGCCGTTGAGCAAACGAATGCCAGCACGGCAGAGCTTGTCGCACAGCGCGATGCGCTCGCCACCGATCTGGAAAGCGCGCACGTCAAAAGCGGTGTGCAGTCAGATACTATTGCAGGCCTGACCGGCGAGAATGATGCGCTTAAGCAGTCTCTGGCCACCGTCACATCAGAGCGTGACACAGCACGGACCGATCTCGAAAATCTGCGCGCCAGCCTTGATGACACACAATCAAGCACTGCCTCGTTGCAAGCTCTGTTGTCCGAAGCCCAAGGTCAGGTCGCCGAGCGCGATGTAATAATCGAAGGACTAAACGGCGAAGTAACCGATCTGAAGGATCAGCTAACCACCCAGACGGCCTCCTTGAACGCGGGTGAGCAGGACGATGCTGCCCTGCGAGCGCAGATTGCGGAGCAGTCAGGCATGATCGAGACGCTCACATCCGATGTTGCCGCGCGCGGCGAAACGATCCTGCGTCTGCAAGGCGAAAATGATACACTTGCCAAGGATGTGGACGCCAAAACTGCGATGGTTGCAGAACGTGATGCAACCGTAGCAGCGCTTGAGACCAGCCTCGCTTCCGCAGGATCCGAAGCAACCACAACGTCAAACGTGGCAGCCCCTGCCGCTATGGCCGCACAGTGTAGCGCCCGCGCTGGTGAAATTTTGCAAAACGCGCAGATCAACTTCGCCAGTGGCACCGCCAACATCCGCGACGCATCCGTCCCGACACTTGAGCGTTTGACGGGTATTGCGCTCGCCTGTGGGGGTAGCGGTATGTCGGTAGAAATCGGCGGTCACACCGACAGCCAAGGCTCCGATGAAAACAATCAACAGCTCAGCGAGCGTCGCGCACAAGCCGTGGCACAGTTTATGACGGATCGCGGCGTTCCCGCAGGCACGCTCCAGCCCGTTGGCTTCGGCGAAGCGCAGCCTGTCGGTGACAACGAGACCGTTGAAGGCCGTCAGGCAAACCGCCGTATCTCATTTGAATGGCAGGTGCGCTGATCCGCGCCTGATCCCCACATCAAAACTATAGAAATTCAGGAAACCAATATGACTTATCTTCTGACACAAATGTTCATCTACCTGCTCGTTGCCTTTCTTCTGGGCCTGCTTCTGGGTTGGTTGATCTGGCGCTATGGCAAGCCGTCCAGCGCCGAATTCGATGCCATGCGTGACGAGAACAAGCGCCTGCGCACCGATCTTGACACCTGCAAAACCAAGAGCGCACGCCTTGAGGCACAGGCTGAGGCCGCGCCAGCGCCGGTAGCAGCACCCGCACCCGTCATGCCCGCAGCACCTGTTCCTGTGGTGGCCGAGGCGACCCCTGCCAGCAAGCCCGAAGGCCTTTCCGCTCCACGCGGCGGCACAGCAGACGAGCTCCAGCTCATCCACGGCGTTGGCCCCAAGATGGAGGGCATGTTGCACAAGTTGGGCTATTTCCACTTTGACCAGATCGCCAACTGGACCACAGCCGAGGTGGCTTGGGTCGATGACAATCTCGAAGGCTTCAAGGGTCGCGTAACGCGCGACAATTGGCAATCTCAGGCCAAAGTGCTCGCACGCGGCTAATCACTGGGAAATAAGACTGAAAGGAGCGGGCCGCGTGGTCCGCTCTTTTTCTTTGCGCAGCATTTGATTTGCGCCTAAGCCTGCGCAGGTGAGAGTATGCTAGGAAGGTGCGCGCCATGTCCAAAACCGTCGTCAACAGCTGGAACGAGTGGGACCCCCTCAAACATGTCATCGTAGGCCGTGCCGACGATTGCCACATCCCGCCCGAAGAACCCGCGCTGGATGCAAAAGTTCCCGAGGACAGCGACATGCGCGGCCAGTGGGGCCGGCGTCCACAAGAAACCATCGACCGCGCCAATGAACTGCTCGACAACTTCGCGTCCATGCTGGAAAAACGCGGCGTGCGCGTGGATCGCCCCACCTCCATCGACCACTCGCTGCCAGCTACCACGCCCGATTTTCACACAGAGAGCCAGTTCGGCTGCATGCCGCCGCGCGATGTCCTGCTAACCGTCGGGTCCGAGATGCTGGAAGCGACCATGTCCTACCGCTGCCGCTGGTTCGAGTACCTCAACTACCGTCCGCTGATGCAGCAGTACTTTGACGAAGACCCCAATTTTCGCCACGAAAGCGCGCCAAAGCCGCGGCTGACGGATGCCGACTATCATCCCGATTACCTCTCCGAGAAGATCGGCGATGCCAAGCGTCTGGAATGGGCGGCAAAGAAGTTCTTTGTCACCACTGAGGAAGAGCCGCTTTTTGACGCCGCAGATGTTCTGCGCTTTGGCCGCGATCTGGTGGTCCAGCACGGGTTTACTACAAACCTTAAAGGCATCGAATGGCTGCGCCGCCACTTCCCCGACCACCGCGTGCATACCGTCAACTTTCCGGGCGATCCCTATCCCATCCACATCGACGCGACCTTCACGCCCCTGCGCCCCGGCCTGATCCTCAACAACCCCCAGCGCCGCTTGCCCGACGATCAGCGCGCCATGTTCGAGGCCAACGATTGGGAAATCGTGGATGCTGCGCAACCTGCGCATAACACGCCCCCGCCGCTGTGCTACTCCTCCACATGGCTCTCGATGAATGTGCTCGTGCTGGACCCGAAAACTGTCTGCGTCGAGAAATCCGAGGTCTATCAGGCCGAGCAAATGGACAAACTCGGCATGGAAGTCGTCGAGGTCGAGCTGCGCGATGCCTATGCCTTCGGCGGCGGTCTGCATTGCTGCACCGCAGACGTCTACCGCGAAGGCAAATGCGAAGACTACTTCCCGAGCCTCTTCAAATAAACCGCGCCAGTCATGGCGTGAACATTGACCCAAAGGACCATGCCATGACCGATACGCCCGACGTCGCCCAACTCCTCGCCAACGCCCAAGCCTTGGCGGACGACCCCAGCGCCACCACCCACCAGATCGAGGCGATGGTGGTCGAGACAGTCTCGGCCTTCGAGGCCCGCCTGCAACACCACTTCGCCCGCGGCCCGTTCTTTGTGAAGCTCCGAAACAAGCTCGCGGCGGAGGGCCATACAGAGTTGGCCCAAACCGTCTACCACTATTACCTCGCCGCCAATGTTCTTAAACACGGCGGCGGCAAGAGCTTGCGAGAGCTGGAAAAGATCGAACCCGCGCCGTTCACGTTGCAGGATGTTGAGGGCAAGGCGCTGATTGATATGAGTAAAGATGGTTTTTTGAGTGGGTTGGTTAAGACGCTAGATAAATCTAGAAAAGCCTTTCCCGCGAAATAGCTGCCTCGCAGCAAACGGCAGCTTCGAGCCCAAAGCTATTTCATTCAGTCGCAGACATGCTGCGCCTCCATTGGCCTCTGCCAGCCTGAAGCGGACATTCGATCAGGTCTTTCAGATGAAGCTGGCCCATCAATGCCGTTTTTGATCGACAAACCTTTGATCGGTCTAAACCATAAACGAAACTGTCGGGACTGGACCGTCATCGCGTCGGCATTCCGCGCTCAAGCAGCTCAAGGGGTCTCGTACCGGTTGAACAGGAAGGGTTCAACGTACGGGCACTTGACCGCTCAGATAGCGATGTTAATCTCTCCGAGATTTAGATGTTCTGGGCAGGGGTTAGCGCGCTGTTTTTGCAAAGTGGTCCCTTTCCAACATAAAAACCTATTTTGGAGTAAATTTATGAGAATTACATCGCTCGTATTGGCGGCCATTATGGCGCTGACATCGGCGTCAGCAGGACTTGCCGCGACCTTCAAGGTTCGCGACGTCTTGTATGAGATTTCTTTGGTCGAAGGCAACGTAGATTTCGATTTCTTACAAGGTGAAGTCACAACGAGCCAGGTCTGGTGGGGCGACCTTGATCTTGCTTTTGATTTTGCAAACGCGGTCAAAGACAGCCTGGGTTACGTCAACAGCCCCAACGTGTTCCCCAATAACTCGACCGGATCTGTCGTATTTATCAACGGGCCGATCTTCCTTTATGGCATCAACCTGGCCGGCCTTTATGGCACCGACCTGGCCGGCGCGGTGTGGACAGACCCATCGCGGATCAATCAGGGATCTACCCCGACCGGCGTGGTCACCACGCTCATCCCTGCGTACGGAAGGGCCGTCTTCGCCACAGCGACCGTGGTTTCGCCCGTTCCGATCCCGGCGGGGGGCCTGCTTCTTCTCACAGCCCTTGGTGGTATCGTCGTTCTCAGGCGCTCAAAAACGCGATCGGCCTGAAGGCGCATTGATCAGCCTGGGCTCGAACGCTCACCGCCTCAATGAGACCTCCAGAAAATGCCTCGGGTGGCGGACACCAGCTGAGGTCTTTCGCCAAAAGATAAAGGAAGAAATGGGCCAACGCCCCTACTTTCCAAAAGCGTAGGAGACGCGGTTCAGGTATCGCTCGCATGGGGGCACACAAAGCTAAATGGTATTCTGATAAGCGGTACGGCTTTGCAACTTCGCAGTGTCAGCTAACCGCGCTGTGCTATCGCTGTCTCTTATACACATCTCCGAGCCCACGAGACAGGCAGAAATC
>CAJXSZ010000025.1 GCA_913060815.1 uncultured Sulfitobacter sp.
TACACAGAGTAGATCGTCGGCAGCGTCAGATGTGTATAAGAGACAGCTCCAGCATCGCGCCCACTTCGATCCTTGAGGGCAGCGTGTGTCCCAACCGAACTTCGCGCGCGACAGCTTTATCCACTTCAGCACGCGCTGCGCGGTATTCTTCAAACTGCGCGACAAAGGGGAACATCACCGTGAGCGGCCCTCCGTCCGCGGCACGGCACAGCGCCTGCAATTGCATCCGCATGATACCCGGCTTGTCGAGTCCTACCCTGATCGCGCGCCAACCCAAGGCGGGGTTCGGCTCGTCGTTGGGCTTCATATAGGGCAGCACCTTGTCCGATCCGATGTCGAGCGTGCGGAAAACGACCCGTTTCCCCTGCGCCGCATCCAACACCCGCTTGTACAAAACTGACAAATCGGAGCGTCTTGGCATCTTGTTTCGCACCAAAAATTGTAATTCTGTGCGAAATAGCCCGACTCCCTCTGCTCCAGAGCTTTCCAGTGATGGAAGGTCCGCCATCAGGCCAGCGTTCATATGCAAAGCGACCACCGCCCCGCATTTCGTCTGCCCTGGCTTGTCCCGAAACGAGGCATAGCGCTCTTGCGCGGCGGCCTGCATCGCGATCTTGTCGCGGAACGCGGTGGCGACTGTATCTTCGGGCCGCAAATGTACGATGCCCTGCTCCCCGTCGATCATCACATGATCGCCATTCAGTGCCTCATTGGTGATCCGGCCCGTGTTCACAAGCAGCGGGATCGCCAGCGCCCTTGCGACGATTGCAGCATGGCTGCCAACGGATCCCTGCTCGAGGACGATACCCCGCAGGTTGCGCCCGTACTCCAGCAGTTCCGCAGGCCCGATGTTGCGTGCAATCAGGATAGGATCGGTAGGCATCTCGGCCCCTGTATCCGATCCCTGACCGGTCAGAATGCGCAGCAAACGGTTGGACAGATCGTCCAGATCGCTAAGCCGCTCGCGCATGTAGCTATCCGAGGACTGCCCGATGCGCGCGCGCGCCAGCGATTGCTCTTTCTCCACCGCCGCCTCTGCCGACAGGCCCTGCACGATATCCGCCTGCATACGGCTCATCCAGCTTTTGGAGTTGGCGAACATGCGGTACGTCTGGATCACTTCCTGCTGGTCCTTGTCGCCCTGCGACATGGTCATCATCTGATCCACGCTCAGGCGCAGCGTATCTACCGCCTCGATGAGCCGCTCTGCCTCGACCTCGGGGTCGTCCGCAATAGGGTTAGAGACCACCACCCGTGGTTCGTGCAGCCAGACATGGCCTTCGGCCACGCCGTCCTGCGCGATGGTCCCGCGCAGCATCACAGGCTGGCTGTGGCGTGCCGACATCGCAGCGCCTTCGCCCACAAACGCGCCCAGCTCTGTCATCTCGGCCAGCACCATGGCAACCACTTCAAGGGCATAGACTTCGTCAGGGTTAAACTCACGCGCGGTCTTGGATTGCACGACCAGCACGCCGAGCATATCGCCCAAACGCTGGATCGGAACACCGAGGAAGCTGGAAAACAGCTCCTCGCCCGTCTCTGGCATATAGCGAAACCCTGTGGCTTGCGGCGCATCGGGCGTGTTGATGACGCGCTTGCGCTTGGCCACACGGCCTACCAATCCCTCACCCATGCGCATGCGCGTTTCGTGCACCGCATCCTTGTTCAGGCCTTCGGTCGCGCACAGCTCCAGCGTTTCTTCATCGCGGAAAAGGTAGATCGAGCAGACCTCGCACCCCATGGAGGTGGCGATCAAATGCGTGATCTTATCAAGCCGCTCCTGACCTTCGTCATCGCCTGCCATGGCATCACGCAACCGACCCAGCAGCTTGCGGCTGTCACTCTCATTGCGTTCTGGCATGGTATCCCCGGTCATTGCTTGGCCCAAGTATACGTCCTGCACCGCCAAATGGGGAGCAGGAAATACACCCCTAGAAACCAGAAAAACTCTTAAACAATCACTTTAACAAAGCACCATAAAGCATTGATGTAGAATAATTATGATGCTTTATCCAGCTCAAATGCATCATGCAACGCCTGCACAGCCAATTCCATATACTTGCGATCAATCAGCACGCTGATCTTGATCTCGGAGGTGGTGATCACCTTGATGTTCACGCCTTCATCCGAAAGTACCTTGAACATCTTCGCGGCCACGCCTGTGTGGCTGCGCATGCCGATCCCCACAACAGAGACCTTGGCAACACCCTCATCGGCAATCAGCTCGTCATAGTTGATCACGCCATCCTTGGCTGCTTTTTGCATGGCCGCATCCGCGCGTTTGACCTGATCCACGGGGCATGACCACGTCATGTCTGTGCGGCCCTCTTCGGCGATGTTCTGCACGATCATGTCGACGTTGACGCCACCTTCGCTCAGCGCACCAAAAATGCTGGCGGCAATCCCGGGACGGTCCGCAACCGATACCAGCGTCATCTTCGCCTCGTCACGGCTGAACGCCACGCCCGCTACTACATTGCTTTCCATGATTTCCTCCTCATCGCAGACGAGCGTACCAGCATCGTCGCTTTGTTCTTCAAAACTGCTCAGCACGCGCAGCTTGACCTTATAGCGCATCGCCAATTCAACGGACCGCGTCTGCAGCACTTTCGCCCCCAGTGAGGCCAGCTCCAGCATCTCTTCAAAGCTGATCTTGTCCAGCTTGCGCGCCTTGCTCTCGACCCTTGGGTCGGTGGTATAAACACCGTCTACATCCGTGTAGATATCGCAACGCTCGGCCCCGAAGGCCGCAGCAAAAGCCACCGCAGTCGTGTCAGAGCCGCCGCGCCCCAATGTGGTGATCCGTCCCTCGGGGCTGACCCCCTGAAAGCCTGCAACCACGGCGACTTTCATGCCATCGGCGAATTTTGCCATGATGTTCGCAGGCGGGATATCCTCGATACGCGCGCTCGCGTGAGTCGAGGTGGTCTGCACAGGCACTTGCCAGCCCTGCCAGCTGCGCGCAGGCACCTCCATCTCCTGCAACGTCAGCGCCATCAGCCCTGCCGTCACATTCTCGCCCGAGGAGACAACCGCATCATATTCACGCGCGTCATACATGGCGGAGGTTTCGTTCACCCAGCCCACCAACTCATTGGTTTTGCCCGACATGGCCGAGACGATGACAATCACGTCATAGCCTTTCGCCACTTCCACGCCCACACGTTTGGCGGCGCGGCGTATACGGTCCAATGTGGCGACAGATGTGCCGCCGAATTTCATCACGAGTACTGGCATCTTATCCTCGTCCCAAACACTTCGCGCAGCGTTTACGCGAGGGGGCGCTAAGGCGCAAGGATCAGTAGGGCATCACACTGCCATCATAGCTCTCAAATCGGCCCGTTGTCTCAAGGTTGAGGGAGGCAAACCGCTCCACTAGCCCCGAAACCGACTGGTCTACCGTGATCGCTGCTGCCTCTCCGCCCATGTCAGTCTGCACCCAGCCTGGATGATAGATGCCCACAGCAATCCCCTCGTCCTTCAGATCAAGCGCCAGATTGCGCCCCAGATTGAGCACGGCTGCCTTGGAGGCGCGATAGATATAGCTCGATCCTTTTGCCCGCTCGCTCGACCCCATTTGCGATGAAATGATGGCGATGCGCGGGCTTCCCGCACGCCGCAGATGCGGCAGCAGCGCCTGAATGCTCAGAAACACCCCCGTCACATTGGTGGCAAAGCTTTGCGCCCAGAGGTTCGCCCCGAACCCTGTCTCAAGATCGTCACCACGGTCCAGAAATACGCCAGCATTGCATACCAGCAATTCGACAGGCTTGTCGCCCAGCGCCGCGGCCATTTCCGTATGGCTGCTCGGCAGGGTCACATCCAGCGTGATATCCCCCATGGCCGAACGGCTGGTCCCCATTACGTTCATCCCTTGGGCGCGGTAATGATCGGCCAATCCCGCCCCAATGCCACGGCTCGCCCCTGTAATCACAATCGTCATGGTCTGGCCCTCGAATTATTGCAGTTTTTGTTTCGGTTTGAACGGCAGCGGAAGAACGGGCACGCCGTCCTCGATCAGTGCTTTTGCCTCGGGCAGACTTGCCTCGCCATAAATGGAGGTTTCGGCCGAAGTGCCTTCGTGCATCTCGCGTGCGGTCTGCGCGAATTTGCCACCCACATAGGTCGCGTTTTCCTCTACCTGCTTGCGGATCTGCGCAATGGCCGCTTCTGCTGCGGTGTCTGGCTTGGCCTCTGTCGCGGCAACAGCATCGGCAGCCGCCACTACTTTGGGCGCCATCAGCGCTTTGGACACCTCTGTGCTACCGCATGTCGTACAGCTCAAGTGCCCCGCCTTGGCCAAGGCATCATATGCCTGCGCCGACTGGAACCAGCTTTCAAACGAATGCCCCTCCCGACATCTCAGCGCATAGCGGATCATCAGATCATTTTCCTGTCTGTTATTCGTCCAGAATATAATGTCGCACAGTTGCCAGAGTTCAAGACGCCTCAGCGAGTTCTGACGCAGCTTTCATAGCAGATTTGGATGGTTTAAAGCTGCGGATCAGCTTGGAAAGTTCCCGCTCACCAACCATTTTAGCCGCCTTTTTGCGCGATACCCACTTGCGCCGCCTCTGTTTGCGCTCAGGATATTTATCCTTCAGTCTCTTGACCTTAACGGGGTACAGCATCGCCAGACATTGCAAAGTCTCGTCGTCCTCACGCAAGCGCGCGTAGGAGTAAACGCCGATACAATCATCACTTGCCTCGCCCTCTACACCCGCCTCTTCCCATGCTTCGATGGCCGCACATTGCGCGGGTGTCTTACCGTCCATCGGCCAGCCCTTGGGTACGATCCAGCGTTTGCGACGCCGCGAGGTGATGAGCAGGACCTGAATCTTTCCTTTGCGCATGCGCCAGCAGAGCGCGGCAAATTGTGTGCGCACGCTCCCCTTCTTTCCGCCATGTAACGAGATCGGCAATTGATTTGCCATATCGCGAAACCCGTCCTTTGATGACTGCTCGACTACCTAGCATAGAGCATTCAGTGAGAAATACCATATGCTGGCCAAGCATGCTTCTGACCCCCTTGCAGCGCCCCCGCGCTTGGCGGATAGTCGCGACGTTATGCGCGCCCTCATTTTTCTTCTGCTTGTGATCTTTGCCGTGCCTTTGCACGCACAACCCGTCACCGTATTTGCCGCTGCCTCCTTGCGCGAAGCGGTGGAGGAGATTGCCCTGTCCTACCCCCATAAGGTTACCACTTCCTTTGCAGGCTCTGGCACGCTGGCGCGCCAGATTGCAGCGGGTGCGCCTGCGGACGTGGTCATCCTCGCCCACGCAGACTGGGCAGACTGGATGGAGGACCGCAGCCTGATCCTTGAGGACACGCGGCGCGACGTGGCAGGCGGTAGCTTGGTCGTGGTCGGCGCACCAGATGCGCGCCCTTTCTCGGACGATCCCGACAACAAGGAATTATTCGAGGCGTTGCGCGGTGGCCGCCTCGCCATGGGCCAGCGGGACGGCGTCCCCGCAGGCAACTACGCGCGTGAATGGCTGCAAAGCACGGGGCTTTGGGGCCCGCTCCTGCCGTCACTGGCCGAGACAGACAATGTGCGCGCCGCCCTCGCCCTTGTGGCGCAAGGGGCAGCGCCGCTGGGCATTGTCTATGCCTCCGATGCTGTGTCCGAGCCGCGTGTGCGCGTCCTCTACACCGTACCTGCCACTGCCCATTCACCCATCCGCTACCCCGCAGCAGCTGTCACAGAGGCAGGCCGCGCCTTCCTTGCCCTCCTTGCCGATGAGAGCGCCGCAGCCATCTTTGCCAAACACGGCTTTGCTCCATGAGTGACGGCCTCGCCCTCGACGCCGTTGCATGGGAGGCGCTGCGTCTGTCGCTCTGGGTGGCGGTCTGGGCCACCGTAATCGCGGTGCCGCTGGCGCTTTGGGTTGCATGGGTGCTCGCGCGCAAGGCGTTCTGGGGCAAATCGCTGGTGAACGCGTTGGTGCATCTGCCGCTGGTCCTGCCCCCCGTGGTCACAGGCTACATCCTGTTGGTTATCTTCTCACCCAATGCGCCTGCGGGCGCTGCGCTGGCCACCATCGGCCTGACGCTGGCGTTCAAATGGACGGGTGCTGTACTGGCCGCCATCGTCATGGGCTTCCCGCTGATGGTGCGCGCCATGCGACTGGCGATTGAGGCGGTGGACCCCAAGATCGAGGAAGCCGCCGCCACCCTCGGCGCATCGCGCGCATCCGTCTTCACCCGCGTCACCTTGCCCCTCATCGCGCCAGGTATCCTCGCAGGGGCTGTAATGGGCTTTGCCAAAGCCATGGGCGAATTCGGCGCCACCATCACTTTCGTCGCCAACATTCCAGGCCAGACACAGACCCTCCCCATCGCGATCTGGACCGCCCTGCAAATCCCCGGCGGTGAGGGCAAAGCCGCCGCTATGGCGTTGCTGGCCTGTGCCGTAGCGTTGGGGGCGGTGTTTTTGTCAGAATGGCTTGCGCGCCGCGTAGCACAACGCATCTCAGGTGCGCCATGAAGCTCTCGCTGAAACACCGCTTTGACGGGTTCACCCTCGATCTCGATCTGGAAGCACGCAGCGGCATCACGGCGCTCTTCGGGCGTTCGGGCGCGGGTAAGAGCACCATCATAAACGCCGTTGCAGGCCTGTTGCGCCCTGACGAGGGGCATCTGGAGATTGACGGCGAGACCCTGATGGACACCGCCCGAAACATTTACGCGCCCCCGCACAAACGTCGCTTTGGCACTGTGTTTCAGGATGCGCGGCTGTTCCCGCATCTCAGCGTCGCGCAAAACCTCGACTTTGGCACACGCTATGCGCCGAAGGGGAGTAATATCCCCCGCGATGACATCATTGACCTGCTGGGCCTGCGCGCCCTGCTAGAGCGCGCGCCCAACACCCTGTCTGGCGGCGAGAAACAGCGCGTGGCCCTTGGCCGTGCACTTCTCTGTGCACCCCGTATGCTCCTGATGGATGAGCCGCTGGCCAGCCTCGACGCCACCCGCAAGCATGAAATCCTCCCCTATCTGGAGGCACTGCGCGACGGCCCGCTCCAGCTGCCCATCCTCTATGTCAGCCACGCGGTAGACGAAATCACACGGCTTGCCGACACGCTGGTATTGCTCAAAGAAGGGCGCATCGCGGCCCAAGGGCCGCTGCGCGATGTCATGTCAGACCCCGCAGCCCTGCCGCTGATTGGCGTGCGCGAGGCAGGCTCTGTGATCGAAGCGACAGTTCAAAGCCATGATGATGATGGTTTGAGCACACTTAAGCTGCCCGCTGGTACGCTGATCCTGCCCACCGTGCAGGCCGCTGTGGGCGCGCGGGTGCGCCTGCGGATCATGGCTCAGGATGTGATGATCGCCCGTCCGCTTCCCGAAGGGCTCAGCGCGCTCAACATTCTCGCGGCCCAGATCACAGGCATCCATGAAGGCACAGGCCCTGGTGTGGCCGTGACACTGGATATCGGTGGTCAGACGCTGCTGGCGCGCATCACGCGACGCGCCTTGATTGAGCTGAACCTCACAGTGGGTTGCGCCTGTTTCGCTGTGCTGAAATCCACGACTATCGCGCCGACCAGTATCGGGCGTTGATCGGCTAACGCGTTTCTTTGGTCTTCTTGCGCTTGAGGTTGCACACTTTGGTCGTCGACCCGTCACCATTGCGGCGCAGCACACAGCCCGCGTTCTTGGGCTGCGTCTCGTGAATAATGAACTTCCCGCGCTTTTGCTTGGTAAAAGTCTGGTTCGAGACATCATGCCCGCCGATCCGCACATTCTTGCCAAAGCGCACTTCGGCAGCCGCAGGCAGGGCAAACCCCGCCAATATTATCACAAAAACAGCAGTTCTTATCATCTCGGCCCCCTTTTTCGATCAATCTTGGTTTAAAATGCGCTTTGTGACAAGGCAGCGCGCCTCAGGCAGATACCCGCTTTTGCATCTTCACGGCGAGACGCTGGTTCAGCTCTTCGGGTGCGACATCCGCCTCAATCGCAAGCTTGCGCAGCCCGAAATGCACCCGCGCCATGTCGTTGTAATAGCTGGTGTAGGCGTAATTCGTCGCGGCCCCTGCCACTGCCCCCAACACAGGCACGGTTTGCGCCGCCAACTTTTGACCCATCACCACTGCCAAGCGCGGAGCCACTTTGTGGATGATCGCCTGCACTGCCTTGCCAGACAGGGCCAGCCTTGCGGTTAGAAACGCCAGATCACTGCCATCATCCTCGGCCAGCGGCCCCGCTGCCGAGAAGACCTGCACACAGTCAAAGCGCACAGATTCCAGATCGGGGTCGAACCCGTGTTCCACAGCCACGCCTTCAATTACCCGCAGCAAGAGCGTGGTGGTCACAGGCAATTCCGCCAGTGCAGTTGGCAAACCGCCCGCACCCCCCGCAGCGCCAAGGCCCATCGAAACGGCAGAGTTCAACCACGCCGCCTGATCCGGCACCGCATCGCGGCTTTTATGTGCGGCAGTCATCGCATGATCCAGCGCGCGGATTGTAACGCTCTCCAATTGCTGGCGCACCGAATTGGGCAAACGGTCCAGCAGGCTCTCGGCCTGTCCGCCAATTAGGTTGAGAACGTTGATTCCGACACCTCCCGCCTCGCGGTAGATGCGCGCAAGGCGCTCCAACTCTGCGTCGACATCTATCTCGGCGGGTAAGGTTTTTTCGGTCATATGTATCTCCCTGCCCCTATAAATGGCCTCACAGGCAGAGATATTCAACGGGCGCGCGTGACCTCACCGCTAATCCCGTCCCATGCACCCTCACGCAACGCGCGGCCCAATACCCGCTCGGGGTTGGTGGGCGGTGGCATGATCACACCGTCGAGACGCTTGAATCCGTAGCGCCCGTAGTATGGCGCATCGCCCACCAGCATCACACGGTCCCAGCCCAGCGGCCCTGCCAGCTCAAGCGAACTCTGGATCAAAAGCGCGCCCAAGCCTTCTCCCTGCCGCGTGGGGTGTGCGGCCACAGGTCCCAACAACAGCGTCTTATGCCCGTCCACCAGCACAGGCCAGAAACGGATTGCACCGGCCAGAATACCCAGATCATCGCGCGCCACAAGGCTCAGCTCCGCCACAGGGGCGACCCCCTCGCGCAGGCGGTAGGACGACAGCGCCGTGCGCCCCGGCGCAAAACAGGTGTCAAACAGCGCCTCGACCTCCCAAAGGTCCTGATCTGTCTCGGCAGCAAGATCGTACACGGGCGGGCGGTCCTTCGAGGCATTTGTGTCTGGTCAGCGGCCTATCACGGCGCTAGCTGTGTTTTCAATCACAACCACAAAGGCGCTTCCCATGTTCTACCGCCCCGCAGACGGCCACGGCCTGCCTCACAACCCGTTCAACGCGATTGTCACGCCCCGCCCCATCGGCTGGATCAGCACCCGCGACGCCCAAGGCCGCGATAACATCGCACCCTACTCCTTCTTCAACGGCGTAGCTTACGTGCCACCGCAGGTCATGTTCGCCTCCACAGGGGTGAAGGACGACGTGGACGGGACCAAGGATTCCATGGCCAATATTCAGGATACAGGCGTGTTTTGCGTCAACATCGTGGAATATGCTGCCCGCGACGCGATGAACAAATCATCCGCCACCCTGCCCCACGGTGCAGATGAATTCGCCCATGCAGGGATTGAGAAGGCCGAGTGCGAGGCCATCAACGCGCCCCGCGTGGCAAATGCCCCTGCCGCCCTCGAATGCCGCATGACCCAGATCGTGAAGATCGAAGGAGAGAGCAACTTTGTCTGCTTCGGTGAGGTTATCGGCGTGCATCTGCGCGATGATTGCGTGGTGGACGGGCGCTTTGACGTGACAAAATATGTCCCGCTCAGCCGCTTGGGATACCGTGACTACACGGCGGTGCGCGAAGTGTTCGAGATCATCCGTCCCGACGATTGATCACTCAGAAAGCCCTGGAGAACCGCATTGAACAATGCGGGCTTCTCCAGATGCGCGGCATGCGAACAATGCGGCAGCACGGCCAGATCGGCCCCCGCAATTCCGCGCCACAGCGCTTGAGTCTGCTCCCAAGAATAGGTGCGGTCGTGATCACCGCACACCACCAGTGTGGGCGCTGTGATGCGGCCCAGATGCGCGGTCCCGCTCCACCCGTTCATGGCATCAAGACCACCAAGGATCGCGCCGATGCTGCTGGCCTGTGCGATCTGCGCACAAGAGGCGTAGGCGGGCGCTTCCTCGCGCTCCAGAAACCACGTGGCCGCAATACGCCTTGCCGTGGACTGGGCGCCATCCGCCTGCGCGCGCGCCTTTGACGTCTCGATTGTCTCGAACCGACCGGGCAGGACACCCTGCGCGCCAGTGCCATAGAGAACCAAAGACTTCACCCGCTCGGGCGCAACCGCGACCATCTGTTGCGCAACCATGCCGCCCATGGAGTGGCCCAAAAGGTGAAACTGCGTCACACCCCGTTCGCTCAGCGTCGCAAGCGCCCAGCGCGCGAAGCCATCAATATCGCTCAGCGGCGCCACGTCCGCATTCTCGCCAAAGCCGGGCAAATCAAGGGCGATGCACGCCACCCCCGACAGCGCCTCGATCTGGCCCTGCCACTGGCGGCTCCCGCCCATCAGGCCGTGGATCAGAACCAGCGGGGTCACTTGCGCTGGCCCTGCACGATACGGTCAAGGATCATCGCGCAGAACAGGATGGCAAAGCCCGCCAGAATCCCCTGCCCCACATTGGCATATTGCAGCGCCTCCAGCACATCCTCACCCAGCCCCTTGGCCCCGATAAGCGAGGCAACGACAACCATCGCCAGCGACAGCATAATCGTCTGGTTGATGCCCGCACGAATGCTTGGTCCCGCCAACGGCAGGTCCACCTTGGTCAGCAAATACCACTTGGTCGCGCCAAAGCTGATCGCCGCCTCGCGCACAGATTCAGGCACCCCGCGCAGCCCGAGCACCGTCAGACGCACCACAGGCGTGCCGCCAAAGATCATCGTAGTCACCACAGCCGCTGGTTTGCCCGTCCCAAAAAACGCGATCACGGGGATCATGAACACAAAGGCGGGCATCGTCTGCATGAAATCCATCACAGGCTGGATCGCCTTGTAAAACCGTGGCCGCCGCGCGGCAAACATGCCCAGCGGGATGCCAATCAGGATCGAAAGACAGGCCGCCGTGCCAAGCAATGCCAGCGTGGTCATCGCCTTCTCCCAGAATCCCAGCAGGCCCATATAGGCTAGAAAAGCACTCGAATAGATCGCCATGCGCACCCCCGCCGTCAGCCACGTCAGCAGCACGATCAGGGCCGCAATCACGATCCACGGCGTACTGACAAAGACGATCTCGAGCGCGTCCAACACAAGACGGATGACATAGGTGATGCCGTCAAATAGCGCCTCGCCATTGAGCACGGCCCAGTTAAAAAACCCCTCTACACGGTCGATGCTGAACAGGCGAATGTCAGGATCAGTCGGGAAATCCGACAACAGCGTGAAGCGTCCCGGAAACGAATAATGCAGCATCGCGGCGAGCACGATCAGCGCCATGAACACTGCCGAAAACACGATCTGCCCCACAGGCAGGCCCGCGCGCACCGTGCGATCGCTCAGCCAGTCCGAGAACCGCGCCTCAAGTGCGGTATTGGCCATCAACGCCTGCGCAACCTTGGCCAGCACCAGTATAACCACCCCCGTCATCGCCACAGTCGGCCCCGTCGCGGCCAGCGCATCCGCCTCGGCACGGATACCACCTATATTGGCCTCCAAACCGTCCACCGTGCGTTGAAACGCATCCACACGGTCCGATCCGCTCTCGATTGCCGCTGCCAACTGTTGCCGCCGCAAGTCTAGCGTGCCCTCGATGGAAGCAATCCGCGCCATGGCATCTGCCGCCAGATCACCGAACAGGCCACGCGCGATCTGCACAAACGCCAGCGTCTCGAGGATCAGGAATGGCAGCGCCCAATTCCACAGGCCGCGCGCCCCGAACCACACAGGACCGAATAGCCCCGCCATAAGGTTGATAGTGGGCGTGAACGCCGAGGTCGCGCCGATCTTGTCAAACTGCGCGATGTAATAGTCGGGGCTGGTGCGCACGAAAGTGCGGATATTCTCGCGCCGCTCGGAGGCATAGGCCTGTGCCGCCTCACTTGTGGTATCTTCCAGCGGGTTCACACCCAAATCGTTGACAGCATCGCTCATGACATTTCCGTCCCTTCAATCACGCATCTCAGCAGGTCCGCGCGGGTGATTGCGCCTGCATCCTTGCCGTCTTCCTGCACCACGATCGGGTTCTCGTCATCAATCGCCAACGTGATCAGCGTGCTGAGGTTTTCACCTGCATCCACACGCGGCGCATCCGCTGAAACTCCGCCCGTCTTGGCGATGTATTCCGCCAGAGGCTGCATCACCGCGTGGGCATGCACGACCTTGAGCCTTGAAATCCCCGCCACAAATTCCGCTACATACTCATCGGCAGGCTCCATCACGATCTGCTCGGCGGTGCCCATCTGCACCATTTTGCCGTCGCGCATGATCGCGATGCGGTCGCCAATGCGCACGGCCTCATCCAGATCATGGGTAATGAAAATCGTCGTCTTTTTGAGGATCTTGCTGAGGCGAATAAACTCGTCCTGCAACTGACGCCTGATCAGAGGATCAAGCGCCGAGAAAGGCTCGTCCATGAGCAAAACATCAGGGTTCGCGGCCAGCGCACGCGCCAATCCAACACGCTGCTGCATCCCGCCCGACAGTTCATGGGCGAACTTGGCCCCCCACGCGCCCAACTCGACAATATCGAGAATGGCTGCCGCCTGACGCATCCGCTCGTTCTTGGGCACTTTGCGAATTTCCAAGGGCATCGCCACATTATCCAGCACCGAGCGGTGCGGCATCAGCGCGAAATTCTGGAACACCATCCCGATCTTCTCGTTGCGAAATTTCTGGAGTGCGGCCGTGCCCAGCGCCATCACATCCGTGCCTTCAATCTCGATCTTGCCTGCGGTCGGCTCCAGCAAGCGATTGAAATGGCGCACCAATGTGGACTTGCCCGAGCCTGACAGCCCCATGATGCAAAAAATCTCGCCACGGTTAACCTTGAGGCTGACATCCGCCACGCCCACCACGGCGTTGAACTCGGCCAGCACCTCGGCCTTGCTCAGACCGCGCGTCTTCACCGCCTCCAGCGCCGCATCCGCGCGGGCCCCGAAAATCTTCCAGACATTGGAGATTTCAACGACGGTATCGTTTGGCATGACAGGTCTCGCTTTTTGGGAAAGAGTTGAAGCTGCGGCACCGACACGCGCCAGTGCCGCAGATAAGGCTATTACAGACCCAGCATCGCATCAACGCGGTCGGAGTTAGCTGCAATCCACTCCTTGGCCGCATCCGCAGGCTCTTTACCGTTGGCGCTGATCTCGAAGGCAAGGCCAGACACATCGTCCGCCGTCAGGGAAAAATTGGCAAAGAAATCCGCGATCGCGGGAGAGCGGTCAGCCAATGAGTTGGACCATGCGATCTGCACATCTTTCAACGCATCTTTGGTCGCCACAGAGGACTTCTCATACCAGTCCGCATCGTCAGACGGCTGAATCATCGTGTACTTGGCCTCGTCAAATGTGGGCTCGGTCAGCATTTCAACATCAAACATGAACCAGACAGCATGCGGCTTGTAGCAATAGAAAGCATAGCCTTCACCCTTGGCGATGCTATCTTTGATGCGCGCGGTCTTCACCGCTTCCTCGGCACGAATAGGCTCGATGAAATCAAGCAGACCGTAGTCGCGCACCTTCACCTCATTGACGTTGGCAGAGGCCCAACCGGGTGCGCCGATCCACATCTCGCCCTTGCCGTTGCCGTCGCTGTCCATCAGAGCGGCCACATCAGGGCGGCCGAGATCGGCGATATCCGTAATGTCATTGGCGGCGGCAAAATCCTTGGAAACACAAAAGCCCTGATTGCCTTCATAAGCATTCTCGGACAGCGTCACTGTGCCTGCGTCCTCGACGTATTTATCGGTAAAGCTTTGCTGGTTGGGCAGCCAGACATCGGGATGCACGTCGATATCGCCCTTACCCTGATCCATCGCCTGAAAAATCGTGGCGTTGTTTCCTGGCACGTATTCAACTGTGCCGCCAATGCGCGAGGTCACAATCTCGCCCAGCACATGACCAATGGCCTGCGCGCCCGTCCATGAGGGCAGACCGATCTTCACTTCTTCAGCCGCCCATGCAGGCAGCGCGAAAAAGCTGACGGTGGCCGCGATGGCCAATGTGTTCATCTTGGTTTTCATATCATATTCCCCAGTTGGTTTGCGCCAGCGCTTAGGCGTCATGCAGTCATCAAAGTGATCCGTTCTTCGCGGCGCGAGCACTGCCAGCGCCTGTGCCTCAAGCCTGCAAAGGAAAAATGAAAAGCGCCAATTCGAACATATCATTAAACTATTCTGAATTTGCATAGTCTGGGCTAAAATGCACTTGCAGGGCCAAACCAAGGGGGAGCGTGCAGCATGGACATCAACTGGCTACGCGATTTTGAATGCCTTGCGCGCACGTTAAATTTCACCCGCGCTGCCAATGAGCGTAACATCACTCAATCCGCTTTCAGCAGACGGATCAAAGCCTTAGAAAGCTGGGTCGGTGCGCCGCTCATCAACCGCGCGCAGTATCCCGTGCAACTCACCCCCGCTGGCGCGCAGTTTTTGCCCACTGCTCTCGCTGCAGTTACGCAACTGACCGAGCAGCGCCAGATCATCCGCGATACCGACCGCGGCGGGCGGCGATTTCTGCGCTTTTCGGCGCTGCATACGATTTCGACCAATTTTCTGGCAGGGCGCATAGATTTTTTGCAGGAAGAAATTCCAGACCTGCACACACGCGTCATGTCGGATTCGCTCAGCACATGTTGCGAGCTTCTGGTGGAGGGGGCTGTGGACATGATGCTGTGCTATTACCACCAATCCGTCGCCCCCCAAATTGACGAGACGGCCTTTACACGCAAGGATATGGCAACCGACTGGCTCCTCCCTGTTGCAGCCTCCGCGCCAGCGATCGCCCGTGGCTGGCACCTCGATACGGCCGCCGCGCCAATCCCCTATCTCGCCTATGAACCGTCGACTTTCCTTGGCCTCGTCACCGATAGCTTGCTGGAGGGAAAGACCCTCAACGCCGAGACAATCTACATCGACGGGCTGGTCGAGACGATAAAACGACGTGTTCTCAAAGGCAGCGGTTTTGCGTGGTTGCCGCAGTCCTCCATCGCTCAGGAACTCGGAGACGGGCGCTTGGTGCAAATCGGCGATGCGCAATGGACCACTCCGCTGACCATTGCGGCCCTTGCCGATCCAAACAGCTTTGATCCCGTGGCCCGTGCTGTCTGGGCAAAACTCTGAACGGTTTAAGGTCCGGCAGAGAACTCGACAATTGCGCGCGCCAGCAGGTCAACCGTGTCCACCGCCCGTGCGTCTACTGCCACACTATCCGCAATCAAAGAGAATTCAGAGCAGGCAATGAACTGCATCTGCGCCCCTGCTGCCAGCAATTCTGCGGACGCCGCCGCAACAGTCTCCCGCGCAGACGGCACTGGCCCCTCTGCCTTGATCGCTCGGATCGCAGCAAGCATCGCATCGCCGTCCTCGGGCCAGAGCACTGAAATCTCATGCGCGCCCAGCACCGTCTCGAACAACCCCGTCATCCGCACCGCAGGCGAGGCCAGCATACCAACGCCGCCCCCCCGCCCCACATCGCGCAGCGCACGCGCGGCGGCCAGATCAAGCATGCTCAGAAACGGTATATCCACCGCACCCGTTACCGCGGTGGCATAGTGATGTGCAGTGTTGCAGGGCATCGCCAGCGCTTGCGCGCCCGCTGCTTCCAGCCGCTTGGCCATCGCGGCCAGCACAGGCGACGGGTCTTCGCCCGTTCCCTCAATCAGATGCGCGATGCGCGAGGGCACCTGCGGGTTCATATCAATAATCAGCGGTACGTGATCGCTGTCATCGCTCGCAGGCACCGCAGCCATCACGCGCTGCTGCAACAGTATCGTCGCCTCAGGCCCCATCCCGCCTAAAATACCAACAGGAAGGGGCGCGTCGCTCATTACATGTTCACCCAGTTGGACGACGTATCAAAGGCGAAGTCGTAGCCGCCCAAAGCCGCCGCGCCGCCAGTGTGCAGGAAGACAACGCGCTCGTCCTTGAACTCTCCCTTGCGGCACAGATCAATCAGACCTGCCGCACCCTTGGCAGAATAGCACGGATCAAGCAGGATGCCCTCAAGCTCGGCAAACATGCGGATCGCCTCGATGCCACTCTCGGTCGGGATGCCGTAGCCTTCGCCAACGTAATCGGTGTTGGCCATAACGTCTTCGCGCTTGACCACGCCGGCACAGCCCAGCTTCTCGGCGGTGCGGCAGGCCAGATCATAGACCATCTGCTCCTGCTTGGGCTGTGGCGCACGGGTGCCAATGCCCAGCACGGGGATCTGCGCATTCATCGCGCACATGCCCGTGACCAGCCCCGCCTGCGTGCCAGACGATCCTGTGGCATGCGTGAGACGGTCAATCTTCATGCCCATCTTGTTGGCCTGCTCCACCAGCTCGAACGCCGCATTCACATAGCCCAATGCGCCAGTGGGGTTCGAGCCACCACCAGGAATGACATAGACCTTGTGACCTTTGGCGCGCATCTTCTCAGCGGCCGCTTCCATCTCACCGGGCATGTCATGGCCTGCGGGGAACTTCTCGGTCGTGGCGCCGTGCAGATGGTCCAGCAACACGTTGCCGTTGTGGTTGTAGTTACCGTCCTGATAGCCCGTGCGATCCTCCAGCAGGATGTGGCACTTGAGGCCCATCTTCGCTGCAAACGCTGCCGTCTGACGCCCGTGGTTGGTCTGTGTCGCGCCCTGCGTCATCACCATGTCGGCGCCCTGCTCGACCGCCTCGGCCATCAGGAACTCCAGCTTGCGCGTCTTGTTGCCGCCCGTGGACATGCCCGTGCAATCGTCACGCTTGATCCACAGCTCGACGCCCAGCTCCTTGGAGAGACGCGGCATCGGCTCCAGCGGGGTGTTGAGGTGGGCAAGATGGACGCGGGGGAATCGGGCGAGATGCATGAGATGGCTCCTATATGTGTTTCCCGCAACTTACCTCTCTTTACGCCGCAAACCTAGTGCGTATATTGCATCCTAACTTGCACATATTGCAATTTTAGGAGCTACCATGCGTCTTGAATGGATCGACGACATTCTCGCCGTGCTCGATTGCGGCTCCCTTGCCCAAGCAGCGGAAAAGCGCGGCCTGACACAATCCGCATTCACCCGCCGCGCGCGCACGATAGAGGAGGCCATCGGCACCACCCTCTTTGACCGCCGCCGCAAACCTGTGACGCTCATGGCAGGCGTGCAAACGCTTGAGCCTGAATTGCGTGCGCTCAGCACCCGTCTGCACGGCCTGCGCCAAGCGCTCAAAACCACGGCCAGCCACAGCGGCGCGCCGCTGACTTTTGTCTGCCAGCACGCGCTCACCACAACCATGTCGCCGCGCATCGTGCGCGCTGCCGCCACCCATAGCGGCCTGTCGGTGCGCGTACACTCGGGCAATCAAGACGTTTGCCTGATGCAGCTTTTGTCCAAAGATGCAGACCTCGCGATCATGTACGCCCTGCCCGACGCGCCGCAGTCGGAGGTCAGCACGGCTTTCGAGACGCACAGCCTTGGCACAGACAGCCTCATCCCCGTCTGCGCCCCCGCCCTCTGGCAAGGCGCGGCCAACGCGCTGCCCCTCATAAGCTACCCTGCGGATGTCTTTCTGGGACAGGTCTTTGCCAACAGGATCGCGCCCGCCCTGCCACTGGGCACCATCGCCAGCCCTGTAGCGGAAACCGCGCTGACGCTGGCGATGCTGCAACTGGCGATAAGCGGGATCGGAATGGCGTGGTTGCCCGCGTCGCTGGCACATGCGGCCTTGGAGAACGGCGACCTGCTGCGCCTCGATGCGGCACTGCCTGCTCAAGCGCTAGACATCTCTATGGTCCGCCTGCGCGCGCCCCATTCCCAGCGCAATGAGGCAATCTGGCAAACCCTCGCGAACGCGCTGGTCTAGTCGTCGCGGCGGGGATCGTCAGGATTGCTGGAGAACAGAGCAATCTTGTTGCCCTGCGGATCGCGCAGATAGCTGACGTAGAAATCCGCACCGTATTTCGCCCGAAACCCCGGCGCGCCCTCATCCGTTCCGCCTGCTGCAACAGCGGCCGCGTGAAGCGAACGCACCTCGCGCTGGGAAGACGCCTCAAACGCCACCATCGCCCCATTCCCCGCGCTCGCAGCGCGCCCATCAAACGTAGGCTTTACGTAGAAATCGGGCAGCACGGGCTTTTCGCCCTCCGCCACTGGCAAGGCAAAGCTCAGGCCCTCGGGCCCGACCTCTAATCCGTAGCCCAGCGCAGGCAGGAATGCGCTATAAAACCGCTCCGCCACCGCCAGATCATCGGCGCCCACTGTGACGTAGGAAATCACGCCTCAGTGCCCGCCCAGCACGCCCGTGCGCACGCGGTAGTCCACGGCAATCTGGTACTCGGGGTCATCATCGCTATCGACCATCAAGTGGCCTGCCTTGGTAAGCAGCGCATGGCAATCGCGCGTGAGATGCCGCAGCTCGATCCGCTTGCCCGCGTCCTCGTATTTGCCTGCAATAGCCTCGATCGCCTGCAACGCGGACTGGTCCACCACGCGGCTGTCGTTGAAGTCCACGACGACCACCTGCGGGTCGTTATGAATATCAAACAGCTCGATAAACCCTGCGGCAGACCCGAAGAACAGCGGCCCCTGCACCTGATAGACCTTGGCGCCCTCGGGCGTCACATATGTCTTGGCGTGAATGCGTCGCGCATTGTTCCACGCATAGGCCAGCGCGCTTACAATCACACCGACGACCACAGCCACCGCCAGATCCTCAAGCACGGTGACGACCGTCACCAGCAGAATTACAAACGCATCCATCAGCGGCACTTTGCGCAGGATGGTCAGGCTGTTCCACGCGAACGTACCGATCACCACCATGAACATCACACCGACCAATGCGGCCAGCGGGATAAGCTCGATCAGCGGGGCGGCGACCACAATAAACAGCAGCAAGAAGACAGCCGCCGCAATCCCCGCCACCCGCGTGCGGCCGCCAGATTTCACGTTGATCATCGACTGGCCGATCATCGCACAGCCGCCCATGCCGCCAAAGAAACCGGTCACGGTATTGGCTAGACCCTGCGCCACGCATTCCTGACTGGCGCCACCGCGCTTGTTCGTCATATCGCCCACGAGGTTCAGCGTCAGCAAACTCTCGATCAGACCGATCGCGGCCAAGATCACAGCGTATGGCAGGATGATATAAAGGGTCTCGAGGTTCAGCGGCGCCAGTGCGGTGCCATAGATCCCCTCACCCGTGCCGAACGGGTTATGAAAGCTCGGCAAGCCGCCCTGAATGGACGCCAGATCGCCAACACGCGGCACTTCCATGCCCGTGAAAATCACCACAGCCGCGACAATCCCGATGCCCGCCAAGGGCGCTGGCACCAGCTTGGTAATCCGCGGCATAACCCAGATAATCGCCATCGTCGCCGCCACCAGCGCAAGCATCAGATAGAGCGGCATGCCCGACAGCCACTCACCACCGCCCATGCCGTGGCCCGTGTCCACCATGGTCCCCGGCACTTTGAACTGTCCCATCTGGGCGAGGAAAATCACAATCGCGAGGCCATTCACAAAGCCAAGCATCACAGGATGCGGCACCAGACGAATGAACTTGCCCCACTGCATCACGCCCGCGAATATCTGCAACAGGCCCATCAGCACGACCGTGGCAAACAAATACTCCACCCCGTGCTGCGCCACGAGTGCGACCATCACAACGGCCAGTGCCCCCGTCGCCCCGGAGATCATGCCCGGCCGGCCGCCAATCAGCGCCGTGATCAACCCCACAAGGAACGCCGCGTACAAGCCGACCAGCGGGTGCACACCCGCCACAAAGGCAAAGGCCACCGCTTCGGGCACCAAGGCCAGCGCCACGGTCAGCCCCGACAACAATTCAATCCGCATGCGCGAGACAGAGAATCCGTCGTCCCCCATCCACCGCAGATCGGTCATGTCATTGGGCGTCAGAGCTTTGGTAAAACTGCGAAATGTCGTGCGCACGGCGAGGTCTCCTGCGGATGTAGAGGCATATTGATCCCGCACCTAGCCCATGCGCGCATAGAAGGAAAGCCGCTGGGCATATGGCGATCTATCGTAACGCTAGTAGCGGCAAGAAAGGCTAGCAAATGATGGCGCTTATTGGGGCGTAAATGAAGTTATGCCGCTGAAGCCTACAGAGGCCGCGAGTATGCCATTTCCTGCGGGACACATCCCCTGTCGCAGGGGGCATTTCAGCAAGCGACTCTCACCTCTCTTGTAGATGCGGCTCTTAACTGACCCGAACCAGCCCTGCCCCCTCATCCTTTCATGTCGGCTGAGCCGACTACATACATCGGTAGCCCTGCGCTCCTATTCCGCAGCGATCAGTGCATCTTTTTCCTGCTGCAAACGGCGGGACGATGCGCCGGGTTGCGATCCCCAGACGGCGATCCAGCGGTAGAACACCGGCGTCAGGAACAGGGTGAAGACCGTGGCAAAGCCAAGTCCTCCGACGATGACCCAGCCGACCGCGATCCGCGCCTCGGCGCCCGCCCCTGAGGACAGGACAAGAGGCAATCCTCCGAAGACGGTGGACACCATTGTCATCATCACGGGACGTATGCGCAGGCGCAGCGCCTCGCGAATGGCGCTGTCGATGTCTTGACCAGCCTCGCGCAACTGGTTGGCGAATTCCACCAGCAAAATGCCGTTCTTTGCCATAACACCGATCAGCAAAACCAATCCGATCTGGCTGTAGTAGTTCAGCGACCCGCCGGTGATCGAAATCGCCAGCAAAGCGGCGGCAAGGCCGAAGGGCACCGTGAGCATGATAACAACGGCGCTCGCGATACTCTCAAATTGCGCGGCCAGAACAAGGAACACCACAATCGCTGCCACGCCGAAGACCATATACATGCCCGACTGGCTGTCGCCCAGCGATGCAGCCTCGCCCGTGTAGACGATCCCCATGCCCTCGGGCAGTGTCTCGGCCGCAAGCTCTTCAACACGGGCGACTGCGGTGCCCAGATCAACACCGTCCGGAAGGTTGGCCTGAATAGAAACCGCCAAGGTGCCGCCCTGACGTTCAATGGAAGATTGGCTGACCACGGGTGTCAGGCTCGCGGTTGCGGATAGCGGCACATATTCGCCGCTTGGCAGACGGAGTTGAATGTCCTCAAGATCATTCGGATCGTCGATGGGCGGCCCCCCCGGGACAACACGCACATCGGTTTCGGTATCATCGACGAACACGCTGACGGCGACGGTGCCTTGGGTCAGCGCACTGATCGTTCGTGTAATATCCGCCTCGCTCAGGCCAAAAACCCCCGCCATTTCTTGATCAACGGTAATTTCATACTGTGCCTGCACGCTGTCGCCTGAAACCTGCGGGTTCGAGAAAGCGTCATCCTGCACCATGACGGACACCAGTGCGTCAGCGGCTTCGGTCATCTCGTCAACGTTGGTTCCGGTGACCGCAAAGGTCAGCCCGTTTCCACCGCCCCGAATGTTGAGACTGTTTGGCGAGATCGCGAAAACCTGCACACCGGGCACTCTTGAAAGCTTGCTATTGATCGGTCCCATCAACTCTTGCTGCGACCAATCCCTATCGGCCCAATCAGGCAGGCGCGCTATGATAAACGCGTTTGTCCCACCGCCGATCCCGACGATGCTTTGGACCGACGTAATTTGCCCGCTTTCCTGATAAGGCGCGAGGATTTCTTCGATCTGGGTGACTTGAGAGTCGAGGTATTCTGCTGTCGTGTCCGAGGCACCGCGGGCTTGTACCAAGAAGAATCCGCGATCCTCTGTCGGCGTGATTGTCGATGTGAGTGTGCCTGCCGCGCCCGCAGCGATAAGGGCAAACCCGAAGGCTATGGCCAACACGAGCAGAGGCGCGCGGATGGCACGGTCTGTCAGCCAGTCAAACCCGCGCGCAAGCCTTCCCTGTGTTTGAGGGGCCTGCTGCGTAGTCTCGATCTGTTTTCCAGGGTCCAGAAGTGCTGCCAAAACCGGTGCCAAGGTCAGCGCCGCGATTGAAGACAGTGTCACTGCAAAGGCCAGCACAAAGCCGAATTCGCTGAACACGCCCCCCGCTTGTCCGGGCAGGAACGAGATCGGAATGAACACGGCTGCCAGCGTTGCAGTGGTCGAAATAACGGCGAAAAAGACCTCGTTCGTGCCAGCGGCCGCAGCGGCGAAGGCCCCCATGCCCTCCTTGCGTTTACGCACGATATTCTCGACCACAACGATGGCGTCATCGACGACCATACCAGTCGCCAGAACCAGTGCCAGAAGGCTGATTGTGTTAATCGAGAACCCCGTCAGCCAGATCGCGGCAACGGTGCCAACCAGTGCGACCGGAATCGTAAGGGCCGGAATAAGCGTTGCGCGTGGTGAGCGCAGGAAAGCAAAGATCACGAGGATCACAATCCCTGTCGCCATGCCAATGGATTTGATCACCTCGCTCAATGCGCCTTGAATGAAGATGCCGTCATCGCTTGAGACGACTAACTCCACGCCCTCGGGCAGGATGTCGCGCAGCTCCTCTACGGCGTCTTGTACGGCGCGTGAAATTTCGAGCGTATTGCCCTCGGATTGGCGGGTGATGTCCAAACCGATCGCGGTCTGACCGTTAACGCGGGTCGCCACGTCCGTGTCTTCGGGCAAAATCTGGACAAGCGCCACATCTGCGACCCGTGTGGTCGTGTCGATCAGGATCTGACCAATGCTGTCGACGGTGACGTCAGCATTTCCAACCTGCAACGCAATCGTTTGCGCGTTTGTTTCCAGCTCACCCAATGGGGTGTCATCGCGCAGATCGGCGAGTGCTGCGGTCACGTCAAAGACGGTCAAGCCCCGACTGAGCAGCAGGCGGTCGTCCAGTGTGATCCGAAATTCGTTTGAGCGGTCGCCGCGCGTTGTAACCTCGGCAATGCCATCAATCAGGGTCAGCCGGTCATAGATCGGCCCTTCCGCGAGGGTCGTTAATTCATCCAGCGTGGCATCGCCCAGCACCGCCAACCGAATGATCGCACTGGCGTTGCTGTCGGACTTCGAAACCGATGGATCATCATCCAGATCATCGGGAAGCTGCCGTGCGGTCGCCGACACGATTTCACGCGCCTCGTTTGCGGCCACGTCAATGGCGGTGCCATCTGACAGATCAATGGTGATGCGGCTGCTCCCCGTAGAGGAACTGGATTCGATGTAAGACAAACCTTCGAGCGCGCTCAGCGCATCTTCCAGCACTTGGGTAATTTCCTGATCGACTGTTGCTGGCGTCGCTCCTTCGTATTCGGTGCGAATTGACAATACCGGCTGGTCGACATCGGGCATTTCCCGCACGTCGACGGAGTTCAGCGTTGCCAACCCTGCAATCAGAATTAGAAGATTTACGACAAACCCGAAGATGGGCCGTGCAACAAACAGATCGGCAAATCCGGAGGCCGCGCGCTGGATGGTGGGCGTGCTCATGTCGGCTCCTGACCTGACTGCTGCGGCGTGGCGTTCGCATCGGTAATGGCCGCACCCGCACGCAGCTTGTGTGCGCCCTCGGTGATAACCATCGTGCCAGCTGGCAGATCAGCGTCCAACCAGACACTTTCATCGCGGCGGTGCAGGATAGTCACTGCGATGCTCTGCGCCTTGCCCTCCTCTTCGAACCAGACGCTGGCGCCTTCACGCGACCATGTGATGGCCGTCGCAGGGACCACGGCAAGCGGGTCGCTGAGATTACTGAGCCGCGCGGTGAAGGTCATACCTGGCCAAAGGACTTCGTCAGGATTTTCAACACGCGCCCGCACGGTCACGCTGCGTGTGACCTCGTCAATGCGGCTGTCGAAGGATGTAATCTCGCCCTTGAAGATGCGACCTGTGAGCGACGGCGTTCCAAGTGCGACTTCCCGCCCGAGCGACAAGAAGCTGACGGAGCGCTCGGGAAGTTCGAATTCCACCAGCAAGGCGCTGGAATTGTCGATCGTGGCAATCGGCGTGTTTGCGGTGAGGTAGTCTCCGACGTTCACATCGCTTAGCCCGATTATGCCGGAGATAGGCGCACGGATCGTGAGATCTTCCAAGGCCAGTTCCGCCTGCCCAACGGCGGCTTCTGCAAGGCGCTGCGCCAACTGCGCGTCTGAAAGAGTTACATTCGTGACGGTCAGACTGCCCGATTGCTGTAAGCTCTTGTAGCGTTCCACCGTTGCCGTCGCTTGTTCCAGCTCGCTCTGCGCGGCTTCAAGGGAAAGAGTGGCCGCGCGGGCGTCAAGCTGAACCAGCACATCCCCTTGTGTGACCTGTGCGTTCGGCGTCAGGTTGGTCTCGACGATCCTGCCCGACACATCGGCGGTCACTATTGCGCTTTGCACCGCTTCGGAACTCCCGATAGCGCGAAACGTGTCCTCAAAGGGCTGCATGTCCAAAGCCGTCAACACGACAGCCGTCCCTCCTCCGCCCCTCGGCCCGCCCGCTCGCGGGGGACCACCTTGAACCTGTTCCGTGGCGGCTACACCGTCCGCGCCGGGCGACACAGCAACCGGAACACCGAAGGACCAGACATAAGCACCGGCAATAATGGCGAGAGACGCCACGACATAGAGGATTTTCTTCATGATTTGGCCTCGTTATTTTGTGTCGAAGACAAAAGCAGCGCCGCATCGAGCAGACCGCTCCAGACAACATCCAAGGCCGAGCCAAGGGTCATGCCTTCTTCTTGTCGCCACAGGAGGATCGCCGCCCTTATTGCGCTGGTGACATTGTTCGCAAGGGATGTCGCGGTTTGACGATCATTCACGCGCGCACACAACGCTTCAGCGAGAACGCCACGCTCTGCACTTAACAACCCCTCAAGAATCCCGCGTGCTTTGTCGTTTGATCGTAGAACGTTTCCGACCATGCGGACGATATCCTCTCGTTCCGACAAGGCCGCGATGTGGATGTCGAGAAATTGTTTAAGATCGGCAGCCAAAGGCCCCGACCCGACGCGCAATGCGTCCATCTGCGCTTGTGTAAATCTCGGAGGGTGTCCGATCGCCGCAGCTTCCTTGTTGGGGTAATAGTTGAAGAACGTTCGCGTGCTAACGCCCGACTTCGCCGCGATCTCATCGGTTGTCACATTATCAAGACCGCTTTTCATAGCCAATTCCAGAGTCGCTTTCTGAATTTGAAGCCCCGTCTCCTGCCGTCGTTTTTCGCGTAACGAAAGTGTCATCAATCTAAACCTTGCATAGTCTGCAATTTTTGCATACCGAGCAAATATGAGAGATGCAAGTCAAGGAATTGAGAGACGGTGAAACATTCAGAAAAGATCGCCCTGCTGGTCGCCGCTGACTCCGAAACCAGGCGCTGCGTGTCTCACCTTGGCCGCAAGGATCAAATCGTCAACGCCGCGCGTATCTGCGAGTTCCAAGCAGTGGCTCGTGTAAAAGTGACCGAATGAAATGACCTGCACTAACCTCTAGAAAGTCACCTTAAGCAGACGAGGAATAACTATGACCCAGATGATCGACCGCCCGGACCGCTATGGGCTTGTAACCCGCCTTTTCCACTGGGGCATGGCCGCCCTATTTGCGGCGCAGTTTGCTTCTGCTGCAGTGCATTGGGCACTGCCGCGTGAGAACGCCTTGCGCAAAACGCTTTGGGCCTACCACACGGATTTGGGTGTGACGCTACTCCTTCTGGTCCTGCTGCGCGGTGCGTGGGGGCTGTAGAATCTGGGCAATCGACCAACCGAGGCTGGTCCAATAGGCTATGCGGCAAAGGCCGGACATGCCGCGCTATATGGGCTGATGTTAGTTGTCCCCGTTCTCAAGATCATCGGGGCTGCGGGCGGGACGCGCGGCTTCAGCTATCTCGGCTGGCAGATATTCCCTGCCCGTGATGCCGCTATTGCTTGGACCAAGACAATCTCGGAATGGCATGGCACACTTGGTTGGATTCTCGCAGCTCTCGTGCTCGGGCATATCGGTGCCGCCCTTATCTGGCATCGGCTCATTAAGCGTGACACTGTTTTGAAACGTATGGCGTGACGCATAGCCAAAAACCTAGACTGGCCGGTCTTATGCGCCGGTGGTCATGCAGAAATGGAAACATGGGATATTTGGTCTGAATGCTGAACCGCATCAAAACGCTCTGGACGCACCATCGCATGGCTTTCCTGGCCTTTCTCACATTGCTTTGCGTTGCTTGCTACTTTGCGTTCTCTGCGAGTGCGGCTGCGATTTACTGGAGTGATCCGCGTCATCAGGATCAGCCACTCGCTGATTGGATGACCCCGCGCTATGTCGCGCAATCCTATAAAATTCCACCGGAAATACTTGGCCCTGCGCTGTTCTTTGACCCTTCCGACCCGCCGAGAAGGCTCAGGCTCGATGACATTGCTGACGCCAACGGGGTGACGCTGGATACGTTACAACAACGTATCACCGAAGCGACGATCGCCTTTCGGACCAGTCGTGATGACTGAAACGATCCTTGACCTGATGACGGACTATGGGGTGGCCATCCTTTTCGTTGTCACATTCCTGTCCTGCCTTTGCGTCCCGATCCCATCGTCATTGATGATGCTGGCGGGCGGCAGTTTTGCTGCCACAGGTGATTTGAACACCACCGCCACAGTCGCAGCCGCCTACACCGGCGCAGTTGCAGGCGACAATACCGGCTATTTGCTTGCCCGAAATTTTGGCACGCGGATCACCGGCTGGATTGACGCAAACCCGAAGCGCGCAAGGTTACGCGACAGCGCAAAATCCTACATGGATCAAAAAGGCCCGATAAGCATCTTTCTGTCTTGCTGGCTCGTTGCGCCACTTGGCCCTTACGCCAATCTCGTTAGCGGAATGACCCGCTTTAACTGGGCAAGGTTCGCGCTCTGGGGGGCGCTAGGAGAGGTGTTCTGGGTCGGGATTTACGTGGGCCTTGGCTACAGCTTCTCGGACCAGATCACGACATTGGCCGGCATGCTCGGAAATATCAGCGGCCTTATCGTTGCCCTTGCTCGGCATCTTTCTGCTCGGGCGGTGGCTATGGCATGCGAGCGCGGCGGACCACTAAACGACAACCGACCACCCCGCGCGTCATTTCAAGGACTGCATTGTGCGCCGATAAGTAGAGACTTCTGCATTAGGCTCAAAGCCGCTGATCACTACAATCTAGTTAAAGGTCACAATTTCAGTCGCGCTTTTAAAGTGATTTAGGCCTGACATTCTCTCTCCGCCCTCGTACACCGCGCGGCGTACAGGGGGTGTACGCAGGGCACCGTGAGTATTTGCCCATTCTAGCCCGCTTTGTTAACCTGCGCCGAGCGTCAGATTGACCCCAAGGAGAGACCATGACCCAAACCAAAATCGCCATCATCGGCGGCTCCGGCATTTACGAGATCGACGGGCTTGAGGGCGCGCAATGGACAACGGTCGAGACCCCTTGGGGCGCGCCCTCGGATGCTATCCTCACAGGTAGTTTGGACGGGGTCGAGATGGCCTTCCTGCCCCGCCATGGACGCGGGCATGTGCACTCTCCAAGCACCGTTCCGTATCGTGCCAACATCGACGCGCTCAAACGTCTCGGTTGCACTGATGTGATCTCCGTCTCCGCCTGCGGCTCCTTCCGTGAAGAAATGGCACCGGGTGATTTTGTCGTTGTAGATCAATTCATTGATCGCACCTTCGCGCGCGACAAATCCTTCTTCGGTACAGGCTGCGTCGCCCATGTGAGCGTCGCACACCCCACCTGCCCGCGCCTCTCGGACGCCTGCGAGGCTGCGGCCAGATCGGTCGGCGTGAACATCCACCGCGGTGGCACATACCTCGCAATGGAAGGCCCGCAATTCTCGACATTGGCGGAGAGCAAAATGTACCGCAACTCATGGGGCGCGGATGTAATTGGCATGACCAACATGCCCGAGGCCAAACTCGCCCGCGAGGCAGAGCTGTGCTACGCCTCCGTTGCGATGATCACCGATTACGACAGCTGGCACCCAGACCATGGCGAGGTCGATGTGACCGAAATTATCAAAATATTACAAGGCAATGCAGCCAATGCGCGCAACCTTGTGGCCCAGCTCCCCGCCCTTCTCGGAGCCGACCGCGCGCCCTGCCCTCATGGTTGTGACCGCGCTCTGGAATATGCGGTAATGACCCAGCCAGACGCCCGGGACCCCGCTTTGGTGGCCAAACTCGACGCCGTCGCAGGGCGCGTGCTCTGAGGCTGGCCGCCCTCTGTGTGTGTCTTGCGCTACCCGCCCAAGCGCAGGACTTTGTAGATAGCCAAGGTCCCTTGGAGGATACCGCGTTCTACCGCCTCGTCGCTTGTGCTGCCCCACCAGAGGGGAACTGCGCCAAGCCCTTCTATAAATGGGATAAAACTGACATTACAGTCGGTATTGTTCAGCGTGCACCCGCCTTCCTTGGCGGCAAGCTCAAGCGCGCCGAAGCTTCGGTAGTGCGCGCGATCCAACGCCTTAACGCGACAGGCATGGGCATCACTCTGCGCCTTGACGAGGTCGATCCCGACATCACGATCCACCTCCTCGATATTACACGCGGGCAAGAGATCACCGAGAGCAGCCTTCCTCTCCTCAATGGGCGCACCATGGCCAATGCCATCACGGCGCTGGATGTAGAGGGCACAACCATCAGGGGCGCCATCATCGGCTTCTCGAACAGCATGACCATCCGTCAGTACGAGTCTGTAATGCTTGAAGAAATCACCCAAGCGCTGGGTCTTATCACGGACATTCAGAACCCGTATTACCGAAGCCGTTCAATCCTGTCGCAAAACGCCGACAACAGCTTGAAAATCTTGGGCAAACAGGACAGGATGGCCCTGATCCGCCATTACCCACCCAATTGAAAGCGCGCGCATGCCCTTAGACCTCTGGCTCACTTTTGTGGCCGCCACGACCGCTCTGCTGCTCATCCCCGGACCAACCGTGATGCTGGTGCTGAGCTATGCACTTAGCAAAGGGCGTTCCGTTGCAGTGGCCTCCGCAGCGGGTGTTGCCTTTGGCGATCTGGTGGCCATGACTGCGTCACTGGCAGGCTTGGGCGCGCTGGTGCTTGCCTCGGCCACAGCGTTTACAACGCTTAAGTGGGTGGGGGCCGTCTATCTGGTCTACATCGGGATCAAGCTTTTCCGCTCTGCACGCAACGCCAGCCCCGAGATGCCACAAGCCACTGATATCACTGCGTCACGGGTCTTTCGCCACGCTGCAGCGGTAACCGCGCTCAACCCGAAATCCATCGCCTTCTTCATCGCCTTCGTGCCACAGTTCATCAAGGCCGATGCGCCCCTGATGCCCCAGTTCACGATCCTAATCGTCACCTTCGTTACCATGGCGGGGCTAAACGCCCTCGTCTATGCGCTGCTCGCAGATCGCTTGCGCAGCGCCCTCAAACGTCCCCATATCATCGCGTGGATTACCCGCGCAGGTGGGACCGCCCTGATCACGATGGGCATCCTTACCGCCACCCTCCGCCGGAGCACTACATGAAAAATGTCACCGACTACATTCGCACCATCCCCGACTTCCCGCACGAAGGGATCATGTTCCGCGATGTGACCACGCTTTTTGCCGACCCGCGCGGCTTTCGCATGGCCATCGATCAGATGCTGCACCCCTATGCCGGCATGCAGATCGACAAGGTCGTGGGTCTCGAGGCTCGCGGTTTCATCATGGGCGGCGCCATCGCCCACCAACTAAGCGTGGGATTCGTCCCGATCCGCAAAAAGGGTAAACTACCGGGTAAAACCCTTAGCGAAGACTACACTCTCGAGTATGGTCAAGCCACAATGGAAATCCACGACGACGCCATTCAACCCGGTGAAAAAGTCCTCGTCGTCGACGACCTGTTGGCAACAGGTGGGACCGCAGAAGCGGGCATCAAACTACTCGAACGGTTGGGCGCCCAGATCGTCTCGGCCAGCTTCATCATCGACCTCCCCGATCTAGGCGGCCGCAAAAGGCTCGAGGCCATGGGAATCGACGTCCAAGTCCTGTGCGAATTCGAAGGCCACTAACACGAACTTCTTTTGGTCCAAAGTATCCCGGGGGTGTGGGGGCTGGCCCCCGCTGCAGCGCCTAAGCCAAGACAGCCCCGGGGTTCATAATCCCCAGCGGATCCAACCCGGCCTTGATCGCCCGCATCGCTGACAATTTCGCGGGATCGCCATAGGTCTGCAAATCAGCAACCTTGGTGCGCCCCACCCCATGCTCGGCCGAAATGGAGCCGCCCAATTCATGGGTCAGATCATGCACACATGCTTTGATAGCATCGCGCTGGTTCTCATGATCCGCACGGCTGCGCCCCTTTTGCGGAAAGACGTTATAATGGAGGTTGCCGTCGCCCACATGGCCAAAACAGTTGATCCGGAAATTTCCGATCTTGGCCAACCGCTCTCCCCCTTTCACGATAAACTCGGGCAGCGCACTTAATGGCACCGAGATATCGTGGCTCGAGACAGATCCAACCCGTCGGTTCGCCTCTGGAATGCTTTCGCGGATGGTCCAAAAGTCATCCGCCTGTCCCTGTGATTGCGCGATAAGCCCGTCAGGCACCAATCCCGCCTCATGGGCCTGCTCAAACAAGGTCTCGAGCGCACCCGCAGGGTCCATCCCCTCGGCCAGCCCCAACTCGATAAGCACGCACCATTCGGGCGGCTCCGCAAAGGGATGGCGCACGTCTGGCATTGTCTCGGACAGGAAATCGAATCCCTGACGGTGGATCAACTCAAACGCGCTGACCATCTCGCCAAACAGCCCTCGCGCCATGCTCAGCAGGCTCAGAGCCGCTGCAGGGCTCTCCACTGCCAGAAGGGCAGTCCCCGTCTGCGCAGGCCGCGCAAAAAGCTTGAGCGCCGCGGCTGTGATCACCCCCAGCGTTCCCTCGGCGCCAATGAGCAAATGACGCAGATCGTATCCAGCGTTGTTCTTGCGCAGTCGCGTCAGCCCGTGCCAGATCTGGCCGTCAGGCAGAACCGCCTCCAGCCCCAGACACAGATCGCGCGCATTGCCGTAGCGCAGCACGCCTGTGCCGCCCGCGTTGGTCGCCAGATTGCCACCAATCCGCGCTGTCCCTTGTGCGGCAAGGCTCAAAGGAAACAAGCGATCAATATCCTCCGCGGCTTTTTGCACATCCGACAAGATCACACCCGCTTCAGCGATGAGCACATTCTCCTCCGCATAAGTCGCGCGCACCTTGTTCATCCGCTCCAACGAGAGAATGAGCGGTGCAACCTCACCCGTGCCCACTTGCCCCCCGACAAGGCCAGTGCCTCCGCCATAGGGGATAACACCGACCCGCGCCTCTCCTGCCAAGCGGATCAGTGTCGCCACTTCCTCAACATTGCGGGGCTTGGCCAAAATGCCCGTGCGCCCAGCATAGCGCCCACGCGGCTCTTCCAGATAACGGGCAGAAGGTTCTTCCAGCGTGCCATCGGGCAAAGCAGCGCGCAGGGTCTCGGCAAAGGCTGTGCCGGCGGAGTTCAATGTATGTGTCATAGCTATTGATCTAACGCAGGCGCACAGGATGCAAGGGCTAGTCGTCCGCGATATAGGTAGGTCGCAGCACCATGATCGTGGGCTGGCTCGGCAGTGCATCGCGCCGCACGTTCAGATACGGCCCATCCACATCAATTACCGTGAATTCATCGAGCATCCCGTCGAGAAAATCTTCAAGTGCGAAGAGCGAGAACCAATGCATCGGGATCACAATCCGCGAGCGCAATCGCTTGAGCACCGCAATCATCGTCGGATGATCAAGGGTATAGCCCCCGTCCACAGGCGCCATCACCACATCAAGCCTGCCAATGGCAGCGTATTGTTCCTCGTTGGGGGCGTGGTGCAGATGGCCAAGATGCCCGATGCACAGGCCCGCCATTTCGAACACGAAGATGGAATTTCCCTTCTCTTCGCTGCCCGAGAACTGCGAGCGAATATCCGTAGACACGTTGCGCACCAGCACTTCGCCCAGATCAAGGCGGTGCTCGATGCCTTCGCCAAATACTTCCCCCCAACCGCGCAGCACGTGGGGGATGGCAGGATCAGGGAACGACGTCCAATGGGTGTCATGCGCATGGTTCATGGTGACCACGTCGGGGATCATGCGGGTCGAGCCCACGAAACCTGTGAAATCCGTCACCATATTGAGCCCGCCCGCCGAGCGGATCAAAAAGCTCGCGTGACCCACATAATGTATATCCACCGTTTCGACTGGTACATCACGCAAAGCGGCGGGCTGGATATATGCCATGCCTTGCGTGGCATCGGCCAGCGCGTGACAATGGCTGGGGGTGCGGGTCGCTTGGGCACTGGCCGGGCTTGCCACCAGCAAGAGCGCGAGGGTCAGGCGGATCAACATACCCCAAGCCTAGCACCACTTTTTAAAATCACAAAACCCCGCTCAAACGGCGGTAGATTTCCCCCGACGGTCGCCGCGCAAGCAAGCATAAAGCACATGGGTCCGCCAGCGCCCGTCGATCTGTAAATAGCTTTGCGCAACGCCCTCATATTTAAAGCCTGTGCGCTCCAGCAACCCGCGAGAGGCGGTGTTTTCGGGCAGGCAGGCCGCCTCGATGCGGCTCAGCTCAAGCTGGGTGAACGCATAATGCACCACTGTCTCGATCGCCTCGCGCATGTAGCCTTGGCGCGCGAACGCCGCCCCCGTCCAATAGCCCAAAGTCCCTGCCAGCGCAGGACCGCGTCGGATGTTGTCCAGCGTGATGGCGCCCAGCAGCATGTCGTCCTCACGGCGAATGAGGAACAGCGGCATGGCCGTACCAGAGTTGACCGAGCGGTTGGCCCAATAGACGCGGTTCGAGAATGCCTTGCGTGACAGGTGATCGCCCGACCATGCAGGCTCCCACGGGGTGAGAAATTCGCGGCTGGCACTGCGCAATGCGACCCATGGGCGGAAATCCTGATGCACGGGCGGACGTAATGTCATCCGCTCCGTCTCGATCCTGAGTTTGCGCCTGAGGGATAACATCAGGCCACGCGCCTTGCCTCAAGTGCCGCAAGTGAAGGCGCTGTATCCACGGGACCGTAAAGCGCGAGTGCGGCAGGCGCGGAGGCCGCCATCTTCTCGGCAAAGTCGCGCACATCACCTGTGGTGACGGCGTCGATCTGGGCGATGGTTTCTTCCAGCGGCGGAATACGGTCCCAAATCTGGATCAGACGCGCCAGACGCTCTGCACGGTTGCTGGGGCTTTCCAGCCCCATCAGCAGGCCCGCTTTCATCTGTGCACGCGCACGGGCCACCTCGGCAGGCGACATGTCAGAGGCCGCCCGCTTCATCTCGTCGATGGTGATATGGGCCAGCTCTGGCAACTGCTCGCCCGAGGTGCCTGCATAGATTGTCATCATGCCCGTGTCGGCGTACGCGCCTGCTTGGGCAAAGATGGTATAGCATAGGCCACGGTTCTCGCGGACCTCTTGGAACAGACGGCTCGACATGCCGCCCCCCAGCGCGCTGGCGTAGATTTGCGCGACATAAATATCATCTGCGCGGTAACCAGGAGATTCAAAGCCAAGTGCGAAATGCGCCTGCTCTAGTTCCTTGACCTGACGGTGCTCGCCGCCGGCAAACACACCCGGCATCGCAAGCGCCAACGGCTTTGGCGCCATATCGCCAAAAAGCTTTTCCGCCATCGCAACAAGTGCGTCGTGATCTACCGCACCAGCAGCAGATAGGATCATCTGTTCGGGGCCATAGTGCTGGTCGATAAAGCCCGTAAGGTCGCTCCGCGAAAAGCTCGATACCCGTTCTTGCGGACCAAGGATCGTGCGGCCCATAGGCTGGTCGGGATAAGCCTGTTCTTGCAACCAGTCGAAAATCACATCGTCGGGCGTATCGAGCGCTTGGCCGATCTCTTGCAGGATCACGCCGCGCTCCACCTCGATCTCGGCATCGTCCATCACAGGATTGCGCAGAATGTCGGCTATGACCTCAAGGCCCAGCGGCACGTCATTCTCCAGCACACGCACATAATAGGCGGTCACCTCGCGTGAGGTATAGGCGTTGATATAACCGCCCACATCCTCGATGGCTTCGGCAATCTGCAGCGCGCTCCGCGTCTTGGTGCCTTTAAACGCCATATGCTCCAGAAAATGCGCAATGCCGTTCTGCGCGGGCGTCTCGTTGCGCCCGCCTGCACCGACCCAGACGCCAATAGAGGCAGAGGCCAGACCCGGCATATGTTCAGTTACGATGCGAAAGCCATTGGACAGGCGGTGGGTTTGCAAGCTCACGAGGCAATCAATCCTTTAATCTGCGCTTTGAGCGCATCGAGGTCATTGGGCACGCGGGTCAAACGCTCGGGCCGTTCAAAGAGGTCCGCCATGCGCGCAGGCAGCGGCGGGCGGATGCCCGTAGCAGCTTCAACTGCATCAGGGAATTTGGCGGGGTGTGCTGTGGCCAATGTCACCATGGGCGTCTTTGGGTCGCGCAGCTCTTCGGCCACCTTCACACCAATGGCGGAATGGGGGCACAGCAGCTCGGCAGAGTTAGCTAGCGTCTCGGCAATGGTTGCGCTCGTCTCTTCCTCAGAGGCGCGGCCAGAGACATAGTGTTCTGACAAAACCTGTGCCGCCCCTTGGCTGACGTCGAACCCGCCCTCACCCAGCTCGGCCATAAGCTGCGCCACAGCGCTGCCATCGCGGTCATAGGCATCAAACAGCGCGCGCTCGAAATTCGAGCTAACCTGAATATCCATCGAGGGGCTGATTGACGGATGCACGGTATCTTTGTGATAGCCATGGCCCGAGAGGCAGCGGTGCAAGATGTCGTTCTGGTTGGTTGCCACCACCAACTGGTCAATCGGCAGGCCCATCTTTTTGGCGATGTAGCCCGCAAAGATGTCGCCGAAATTGCCTGTCGGCACGGTAAAACTCACCTTGCGCTCGGGCGCGCCCAGCGAGACGGCCGAGGAGAAGTAATAGACCACTTGGGCCAGCACGCGGCCCCAGTTGATCGAGTTTACACCAGCCAGCTTTACGCCATCACGGAACTCGAAATCGTTGAACATATCTTTAAGGCGCGCTTGGCAATCGTCGAAATCACCATCCACGGCCAGCGCATGCACGTTGCTTTCCGCAGGCGTGGTCATCTGCCGGCGCTGCACTTCGGAGACACGGCCATGGGGGTAGAGAATAACCACATCCACGTTATCCAGACCGCGGAAGGCTTCAATCGCGGCCGAGCCTGTGTCGCCAGAGGTCGCGCCTACAATCGTCACCCGCTCGCCCTTGCGGCCTAGCGCAAGCTGGAACATCCGACCGATGAGCTGCATGGCGAAATCCTTGAACGCCAGTGTCGGGCCGTGGAACAGCTCCAGCAGAAAATGGTTTGGTGCGAGCTCTTTCAAAGGTGCGCGGCTGGTGTGACCAAAATTGACATAGGCTTTGGCAATCAGATCGCGGAATTCAGCGTCGGTGAACGTGTCACCAATGAAGGGGCGCATCACAGTGAACGCCACCTCTTCATAGCTTTGCCCCGCCATCGCGGCGATATCATCATGGCTCAGCTGCGGGATCGTCTCTGGCACGTAAAGCCCACCATCACGGGCCAGCCCTGTCAGCATCGCCTCTTCAAATGTCAGCGCGGGGGCTGTGCCACGGGTAGAGATATAGCGCATCGGTCAGCTCGTTTTCTTGGGCGTACGGCGGGCACGCAGGGTAAAGGTCAGGGTCATGGCAATCCAGATCGCAGCAAGCGAGAACCACGTGATTGCATATTGCAGGTGGTCGTTCGGAATAGCGCCCGTGTCAACAGGCAGCGGGTAGATTGGCGTGTCGTCGAAGGAGGTTTGCTTGGCCACGACCAGCGTCTCTTCAGTCTTTAATGCGGCGGCCATCGCGGCTACGTCGCGGGCAAACCAGATGTTGTTCGCCAAATCAGGCTCGGGCGTAAAGCCATCCGTCTCCTGTGGCCATTGCAGATTTCCGCGTATCGTCTCGGAGCCATCGTGGGTGGGAATCTCAGATTGATCCACCGGCACAAAGCCACGGTCCAACAGCACGCGGCGATTGCCCATATCAAGAGCGGAGATGATGCGGTAGCCCGCCCCGACCTCTTTCTGGCTGACCAGTACCCGGAGAAACTCTGCCCCCAGCGTGCCGCGCACTTCCACGGGCAGATAGGCATCCGCCTCCACGTTCAGCACATCGGGCAGAGGAATAGGTGCTGCGTCAATGCGCGCATCGATATCCGCGATGACGCCTAGCTTCCAGTCCAGCCGCTGCATCTGCCAAAAGCCGAGCCACAGCAGAATCGCCGCCCCGCCCACGCCGATAAAGATGAAAAAGACCGCACGCCGCATGAAGGCTCCTGTGGATGGGATGAAACGAAAAACGCGCGGGGCTGTCTGCCCCGCGCGTGTTCTAACGTGTCTCGCTAGAGGTGCAAGCGCGCCTTAGCCTGGAATGCCAAAGACGTAGACGGCAAAGAAGAGGAAGAGCCATACAACGTCAACAAAGTGCCAGTACCATGCGGCGGCCTCAAAGCCTACGTGACGCTCGGGCGTGAAGTGCCCTGCACGTGCGCGCATGTAGCAGACGAACAAGAAGATCGTCCCGATGATAACGTGCACACCGTGGAAGCCTGTGGCCATGAAGAAGTTGGAGAAGAACTTGTCCCCGCCGAATTCCCAGCCTTTGTAGAGCAGGTAGTTATACTCATAGGCCTGAAGACCTGTGAACAGGATGCCGAGGAACACTGCAATCAGCAGACCGTTCTTAAGATCAGAGCGCACATTGCCATGCACCAGCGCGTGGTGCGCCCATGTGACGGCACAACCCGACAGCAGCAGGATCAGCGTGTTGATCAGCGGCAGGTGGAAGGCATCAACCTGATAGATTTCCGGCGGAATATAAGTCGAACCGACATATTCGTTCATCGGATACATGGCCTGCTTGAAGAAGCTCCAGAACCAAGCAACGAAGAACATGACCTCAGACATGATGAACAGGATAAAGCCATAGCGCAGGCCAATCTGCACCACTGGTGTGTGATCGCCAATCTTGCTTTCCTCTACAACCTCGGACCACCATGCGAACATGCAGTAAAGCGTGCCCGCAAATCCGATAAGGAATACGAAAGGTGTGACGGCGTGCATCCAGAGCACCCCGCCCGTCAACATGACGAAAGCGAAAAGAGAGCTGAGCAGCGGCCAGATCGAGGGGTTTAGAATGTGGTAGTCGTGGTTCTTTGCATGGGCCATGATGGGCGTCCCTGTGTGGCTAGTTTAGTTCAGTGGTCTGATCCGTCTCGAGAGAAGCGTATCCCTCGGGAAGGTCAATTTCGTAGAATGTATAAGAAAGCGTGATGGTATGTATATACTGACCTTCACGGTCGCCTACGATTTCGGGGTCAACAAAAAAGCTGACCGGCATTTGCACGCGCTCGCCAGGGGCGAGAACCTGCTCTTCGAAGCAGAAACAATCAATCTTCTCGAAGAAACCACCCGCTTGGTACGGCGTCACGTTGTAGGAGGCCATCCCCGCAACAGGGCGATCTGTGGGGTTATACGCCTCGTAGAAGGCCAAGCCCGTCTCTCCGATGCGGATCTCCATCTCGCGCTGCACGGGCGAGAACTCCCACGCCATATTATCGTTAAGCGATCCGTCAAAGCGTACGGTGATCGTCTCGTCCAACACGTCTTCGGGCGCGACAGCGGCATAACCTACTGTGCCGCCAAAGCCTGTGACGCGGCAGAACCAGTCGTAAAAAGGGACCGAAGCCCAAGCAAGGCCACCCATCACAACCACAAGCCCAACGGTTTGGGCGACAGTTTTCTGAGGTCCGCTCAATGCCATCAGTCTGTGGCCTCCGTCCCGATTTGCGCGCCGACACCTTTTGCAGCGGACGCAGGTATCTGGAAATCGGTCGATGTGATCTTTGTAAACGTCAGCACCATGACCAGCAGGACGAAACCGCCCAGCATCAGACCAACACCAACATTAAGGCTTTTACGCCGTGTGTGTATTTCGTGTTCAGCTTTGATCGCCATTACCAGCCTCCAAATCCGATGGGTTTCAGCGCCGCCTCAAGAAGGATCGCGCCGAAATGTGCGAAAAGATACCACAGCGACAGACGGAAGAACTTGCGCTCAGTGGCGAAGTTATCCGCCTCCGACATGTCTTCGTCGCGCTGCCAAATGTCATATGCCCCCTTGAGGAACAGGGCATTCAAGACCAGCGCCGTGGCCAGATAAATCCAGCCGCCAATCGCCGTAAAGGCCGTACCAACTGCGAGGATCACAAGCAAAACTGTATAGCCCAGAATATGGTTGCGCGTCGCGCGGCGACCATGGGTCACGGTGAGCATCGGCACCTTTGCGTCGTCATAGTCATTGCGCATGAACAGAGCCAGCGCCCAGAAGTGCGGCGGCGTCCACATGAAGATCAGCGCGAACATCAACCACGGCTCCAGCACCGCAATCTGCCCCGTGGCGATGATCCAGCCGATCACGGGCGGGAACGCCCCTGCTGCACCACCGATCACGATGTTCTGCGGGGTCGAGCGTTTGAGCCACATGGAATAGGGCACGACATAAAAGAAAATGGTGAATGCCAGCATGGCCCCTGCCAGCAAGTTGGCGCTTAGCGCCAACATCATTACCGAAAGGCCTGACAGGGCCACGCCGAGATACATAGCTGACTGTGGAGCAACCTTGCCCGCAGGGATCGGGCGGCCCTTGGTGCGCTTCATCACTGCATCAATATCGGCATCCCACCACATGTTGAGCGCGCCAGAGGCACCGGCACCGATCGCCAAAAACAGGATCGAAGCAAAGGCTACGACAGGGTTCACGCCCACAGGAGCAGCCAGCATACCAACAACAGCCGTAAACACGACAAGCTGCATCACGCGCGGTTTCATCAGCGCGTAATAATCGCCCAGCTGCGGCTCGGCTTCGAAACTCTGTGTGTTGGTGGCGTCGGTCATTGCACGGCGTCCCTTGAAATACTTATTTGCGATATGGCCAGCGCAGGGTCATGCGCTGGCCATATATTTTGGCAGGTCACACCTGCCGAAGTTTAGTCGACAGAAGCGAAGGTACGTGTCTGGGGAATACCTGCGTATTCCTCACGTGCACGACCCAACCATGCTTCATACTCTTCGACGGATACGACTTTGACAGTGATCGGCATATAGGCATGCGCCTGACCGCACAGCTCGGAGCACTGGCCGAAGTATACGCCTTCTTTCTCGGCTTCAAACCACAGCTCAGCCAGACGGCCTGGTACGGCGTCCTGCTTCACGCCAAAGGCGGGGATGGTCCATGCGTGTATTACGTCCGCACCTGTCACCTGCACAACGATCGTTTTGCCGACCGGCACGACAACAGCAGTGTCTGTGGCCAGCAGGAATTCGCCTTCACTGTAGCCCGCTTCTTCAAGCTGCGCAATAACTTCGGGCGTCTTCATGTTCTCGCCGCCAAGTGCTGGTGCACCAATCATGTAGCTGTCAAAGCCGAAGCCCTCGTCCACGTACTCATGGTTCCAATACCACTGATGACCCGTTGCCTTGATCGTAACGTCTGCCACAGGGATTTCCTGCTGGCGGAAGAGGATCGGCAGTGACCACGCGCCGATGCCCACAAGGATCAGGATCGGCACAACAGTCCATGCAATCTCTACAGGGGTGTGGTGGGTAAAGGCAGCAGGCGTCGGGTTACGCTTTTTATTGTAGCGGATCGCAACCCAGAGAACCAATGCGGTTACGAACAGGGTGATTGCGGTGATGATGACCAGAATCATCCCGTCCAGCCACTGCAAATCGCGCGCGAGCTCGGTCACGGCAGGCTGGAAGCCCATCTCGCGCTCCGTGGGCTTACCGATGACCTCAAGTCCTTGTGGATCAACGCTTTGCGCCCACGCAGGCAGGCTTGAGACGCCAGCCATAAGGCCGGCAAGTGTAAGATGCTTTGTCATCATGATCGTCCTGATTGTTTTGACCCTATTATTTAAAACGCGCAGGTTGGCTGACCCGCCGTTGTATTCTCGCGCCTTACAATCATATCTTAGGAACAAATGAAAGTCCTATGCTTGCGTCAGATAGACGCTAATTGTCGCAAACCCCCTTCCCCTTTGCCGCTCCGGAGTACCCCATATGTCTGACACGCCTTTCTCGCCATTTGACGATACGCTGGACCGCGATACCGCCCTTGCTGTGCTGCGCGATGCAGTCGCAGGCGCGGACGATGGCGAGCTGTTTCTGGAGCGCCGACGCTCGGAGGCGCTGATGTTCGACGACGGCCGTCTCAAGACTGCAAGTTACGATGCCGCAAGAGGTTTCGGGCTGCGCGCTGTGCGTGGTGAAGTGGCAGGCTACGCCCATTCCACCGAGATATCCGAAGCCGCCCTACGCCGCGCCGCGCAGACCGCACGCCTTGCTGTGGGCGATGGCGGCGGAACATGGGCTGACGCGCCCGACGGCACCAATCAGAAGCTTTACACAGATCAGGATCCCATCGCGGGTGCGACATTTGCGGTAAAGGTTGAAACACTCCGCGAGATGGACGACTTCTGCCGCAGCCTCGATCCCCGCGTGGTTCAGGTCAGCGCTTCCATCGCCGCGTCGATCCAGGAGGTCGAAATTCTACGCCCCGAAGGCACATCCGTGCGTGATATCCGCCCCATGACCCGTGTGAACGTCTCTATTATAGTAGAACACGAAGGCCGCCGCGAGACAGGAACGGCGGGTGGCGGTGGACGTATAGGTCTGGATGGTTTGCTGGCCGCAGAGGACTGGCAAGGCAAAGCGCGCGAGGCCTTGCGCATCGCTCTTGTAAACCTCGAAGCCGTGCCGGCCCCTGCTGGCATGATGGACGTCGTACTTGGCCCGGGCTGGCCCGGCATCCTACTACATGAGGCAATCGGCCACGGGCTGGAGGGGGATTTCAACCGCAAGGGCACCTCCGCCTTCGCAGGCTTGATGGGCCAACAGATCGCAGCCAAAGGCGTGACAGTGCTCGACGATGGTACTATCCCCGACCGCCGTGGCAGCATCTCGGTTGATGACGAAGGCACGCCCAGCGCCAAGAATGTCCTGATCGAAGACGGCAAGCTGGTCGGCTACATGCAAGACCGCCAGAACGCCCGCCTGATGGGGGTGAAGTCCACAGGCAACGGCCGCCGTCAGAGCTTTGCCCATATCCCCATGCCGCGCATGACCAACACTTACATGCTAGGCGGCGACACGGCCCCCGGCGATATCGTGGCGGGTCTCAAGGACGGCATCTATGCCGTAGGCTTCGGCGGCGGTCAGGTGGACATCACAAACGGCAAGTTTGTCTTTTCCTGCACCGAAGCTTACCGCGTCCAGAACGGCGTTGTTGGCGCACCGGTAAAAGGAGCGACCCTTATCGGTGACGGGGCTACCGCGCTGAAACACATCCGCGCCATCGGCAATGATCCTTCGCTCGACCCCGGAATGGGCAACTGCGGCAAACAGGGCCAATGGGTGCCTGTGGGCGTGGGCCAGCCGACGCTGATGATCGGCGGGCTAACGATTGGCGGTGCGCAGGCTTGAATAGCCAACACTGAGAAAGGCGGAACGGTGCGATAAATCGAGCCAGAATGATTCACGTCCTGTTAACCAGCAAAAGGTAATACTGATTCCAGCAACAGACGGAGATACGGGATGACTATTGAGGATCACAATCCTTCTTCCACTCACCCCCCACTCCCTGTCTCTTATACACATCTGACGCTGCCGACGATCTACTCTGTGTAGATC
>CAJXSZ010000026.1 GCA_913060815.1 uncultured Sulfitobacter sp.
CAACGGCCAATCATGCACTAACTTTTAACATGGACCACTCAAGTGGGGCTGCTCAAAGGGAGCATCATAATTTAAATATATAGTTGAAAAACAACAACTTTATCGGCACTACGATTCAACATACCACATTTAATACCTCAGATCATTACCAACAGAATTCAAGTCGACGCTAATTGGCAAGATCTTTGAACTCGGAATTTGAAAGGATTTGCTCAACGACCGTAGCTAGAAGTGTTGTAGCAAACGAACCAACAAAGTCATCATGTGCATCTGTTAAGATAAACTCTCCAACGCGATTGTGCGCGATCGAGCAACGAACACGATAAATCCAATAAGCAGCAATTTTGATAATGAGCTTTTGGGCAGCTTCAGCATTCCCCAGCTTCGCACCCGGAAAGTTCACGGCCGCGACGTTCGTACCCTCTACAAGCGTCCAAAACTTACTGAAGGCCTCTCCCTTCAGGGGATTACTGTCCTTCGAGTAATCTTGGAATATTTCCTTGCAAGTACTCGCGTATGGCGCGGCTTGATTTAACGCGGCTCCAACATCAGCAGGTCGATCACAAAACTCCACAAGGATCGCAAGCAATCTGTCATATTCGCCGCGCGTCAGATCCTTTGTAAGCTCTCCGTATCCAACAAGATCATCCCCGAGTTTCTGGATCTTTTTGAAGGTGACAAAATCGAACAGAAGTTCGACACAGTGATAAAGCCTTAGAAACCTGTCAAAACTGTTATTGGCACTTAGGTACCGCTGAAATGCCTCCTTGTGATGGTCGGTCGGCGGCGACAGACCTGCGCGTGCTTGGACTGGGCTAGCAGCTTTCGTCCAAGAAGAAAGCTCGATCTGGTCATGTGAGTAGCCCCCCCAAATTGGAGCACCATCCCAGTAATCATCGATGTACAATTGTAGCCGGTCTCGATCCACGACTACGTAGTCGGAAGTGAAGGTGTATCTGCCTGAAACCACGGGACTCGAACCAGAAACGTCCGCGAGAAAGGCTGCGTATCTCCAGGCGGTAACACTGTAAATGTCATCAACGGTCTCGCCTTTGGTTAGACAAAGAGTCGCTAATGTAGCTTGAGAATCGTCCAATATTTCCAGATCTTCGCCCCTCTCGAACTTGGAGGATGTTCGAAATACCGGCAAAACGCAGAGATCACTAACCGTAAGAAACCCATCAGTTTCCGAAACCGTCAGCGGATCTACGCCATCTACGGTTTCCAAAAACCCGCTCGAGACAAAATGAAGTATATCCGCAGCGTCCATTTAATCTGCGCCGAGCTCCCAACACTCCGCAAAGCTTAAAGCGCCGCTCTCTCGGAAGTATTCTTTGAATCCATTTGTAATAAGCCTCCGCGTAGCAACGCCAACGTTCGACTTACGTGGGTTGGCCCCAGCTTTAAGTCTTTCAAACTCCTCCAAAGACAGCGGATCATCACCTACCGATGCATCATCTAGATGCGCCTTTAGCACACCAAGGGCCTTATCAATCCGCTCCCTTCGCTCATCAACCTTTCCAAATTGAGCAATGGCAGCGAAATAGCTCACGAACACATTTTCATCTGCAGCCCAATTCGTAGCGGGGGGGATGTTCGCACCATCATCATCTCCGTCAAGGGCGACTCCACCGTAGACTCGAAAAACATCGGCATCAATTTCTGTGAGCATTCGAAGATATCTCACAAACTCGTCAAAGGACTCCCCTAGCTCCTCTTTGGAAGCGTCTAAGGCATTCGCCTCAAGCATCTGCGTAGCAACGATGTTATCCTTCTTCAGTTCAGCAGAGGCGCTCAAGAAGGCGTGATACCCTGATGCAATCAGTGCTAACGAGAACTTCTTCGATCGACGTCGGCGTGTGTTTTCTCTCTCAGTATAGATGATCAGACCATCTATTTCAGCCTCCAAGTGGGACTTCAGCGACATGAAAAGTAACTCGATTTGATGTCGCATCGACATGGGCTTCTGCCCAGCATTCAGAACGATTATCCGGTAGATTAGGTTCTTCAAATCACCTTCCAACCAAAACTCAGCCAGTATCTCTTGCCCATCAACAAAGTCATGACCTTCGGCCCGGATGTCCCGCATGATGTACGTTCGTTGAAGCCCGTCCAGAATGTCCACTGCACCGCCGGCGGCAAGCGCAGCTTCTAGTTCACCCCAGTCACCTGAAGCTTCACACTTATCCAAGATATCGATCAATGCTGGCACGCCGTCAGGCTTAGCGGCGAGTGAAATTGAGGGGAGCAACGCGCCATCTATCAAGTCTGCCTTGAGCCTCTGATATGCTTTGTGCGCCTCTCGCCGACGCTGGATCGAGAAGTTTTCAAAGTCTTCACCGACCACCTCAAGATAGGTCTGGATTGGCATCCTCGCGTATAAAACTGGCGTGTCAGTCCGCTTGTCTCGTGTGATACCAAGTATTTTTAACGCCATTTAAACCATCTCCGTGAATCCTTGCCCCAAACCTGCTATGAACGGCGCAACAATACAACCTCGCAACACTTCAAGAAGTCGCTCACTTCAACCGCTTCAAGAGATGGAGAGGCAAAATATTCCTGGGGAACTCCCCTGGACAAACCCACTGCAATTGAGCTATTGGGGTTCCAAAGGGAGCAGCAGATGAAGAAACAACCAACTTATGTCGACCTCTTCGCTGGCTGCGGCGGCCTGTCACTCGGACTTGAGCAAGCTGGCTTCTCATTGGCATTGGCCGTTGAAAAATCAGACATGGCAGCCGAGACGTTCTTTCACAACTTCATAGAGCCAATTTCAGATCAAGAGGAGTGGAAAAGCTTCTGCGCACAGACAACCAGCGTCGAAAAGCAAGCCGAAAGAGGCCTTGTCGTTAAGCAGTTGAGCGATGTCTTAGCCAGTCAATCCATTCTGGACGACCTGAGAGAGAAAGACATCGATCTAGTTGCTGGTGGCCCACCCTGTCAGGGCTTTTCATTGGCGGGGCGCAGAAACCCAGCAGATGTGCGCAACAAGCTACCTTGGGAGTTTCTAGAGTTCGTTGAAGCCGTATCACCAAAGGCCGTGATCATTGAAAACGTGTCGGGGATGAGTCAGGACTTCAAAAAGCACGATCAGGAGTCGCCGTTTGATCAATTGAGACAAGCTCTGATCCAAACGGGAATGGGCTATAAGGTACAGCCTGTCCTTCTGAATGCGATGCACTATGGCGCGCCTCAGCATAGACCGCGAGTAATGTTGTTGGGTTTACGATCCGACATCGCCGAAGCCACCGGCTATCAATTTAGTGAAATTACTTGGCGCTCAGAATTCGACCGCGTCGGGAGTGTAGCGTTCTCAGAACGGCCGAGAATTGCTCCTGCAACCACCCACTTTGGCGAAGATATCCTTACCGTTGCTGACGCCATTTCCGACCTAAACGACAAGGGATACCGACGAATTTCAAACATTTCTGAGTTTGCGAAGGAGATGAGAGATTGCACCGACTGGAAGCCAGTGAGCACCGACACACCGCGAACGAAGAAACTCAGCAATCACAACCTAAGAAAGCATGCCGATCACATTAGGGATCGGTTTAGGCTCTACCAGTTCTTCCGTGACCAAGGAATCCATAGCAAAACGATGGGGATACCTAAGAACGCGGATCTCACCGTTGATGGTCAGCGGCAGATGCTGTGTGATGTATTGAAGGACGCAAAATTTCCAGCGACGGCACCTGATGGAAAGGAATTGGCTAGCGATGTTAGTGAGTTAGTAGACCTAGTGATGTCTCTAGGAACCAAAAAACACAGCCAGCGACCGCTATCTTGGACGTCACCTAGCCCTACGGTTGTCAGCCTACCCGACGATTATGTGCATCCAGATGTGCCGCGAACTATGACGGTTCGCGAGATGGCGCGTTTTCAGTCGTTCCCTGATAACTTCGAATTCAGAGCCAAGGAGACGACGGGCAGCCTACGCAGGCGATTTGAAGTCCCCCAGTATACTCAGGTTGGGAATGCCGTCCCGCCAAAAATGGCGAAGGCCGTTGGCCTAGTGATCAAATCGGCGCTTGCGACCGCTGCAAACGCAAAAACGCGGTAAGCAAGCTAGATGCAAGTGAATTCGCAACGAAACGAAACTCAACGAGACCGCAAATGGCGCTAAGACCATTCTCAGACTTTGAACGACAAAACTTGGGTGTCCTTGCCTCATTATCGATTGACGCCACAATCATTCAACCAACTCAAACAGGGCTCGGGAAGCATATTCTTGACGCAACTGCCTTCGTACGAAGCTATCTGCGCCATCATAACCTTCACGACTATGAAAAGCAGGGTACCGGCGCTCGTGAAAATGGCGTCGAACTCGAAGCCTTCCTCATTTCGTCCAGGTCTGAAACCCGATCAAGAACATCACTTTACCGCCCCAAAGCAAAAGGAAAAGGCGGTGACCCTCGAATTTGGTTTTCTGGTCTTCCGGACTTTGTGCAACCCGACGATCTAGTCGGTATTGTCGCTCACCGCGGCCAACTAGCGTGTTTCAATATTACAAGAGAAGATCTTCACACAGCTAGGGCATCCGCTGCCGTCACCCCACTTTCAGAATGGCTGGAAAGACTGTCAGGTGCTGCGAGTAACGTGTCTGACGAGCTGCTCGATCGGCTTCGTAGATTAGCAGCGCGGGGCCCATTGAAGTCGATTATGCCGGACCGAGCTGATACTGCAATTGGTCGAACGCTAGAGACTGCACTTGGCATTGAAATCAATTCTAGAAAGGAGCCGGACTACAAAGGCATCGAACTAAAGGCCTTCAGGCGAGCTTCAGGAAAATCCAAAGAAAATCGAAAAACCCTCTTCGCGAAAGTTGCAAATTGGCCAGAGAGCAAGTTCAAGAGCAGCCGCGAAATCCTTGATGCATTTGGTTATCACAGAGGTGAAGACTTCAAGCTCTACTGCACCATAAGCGCAATCACGACTAATTCGCAGGGCCTTTCATTTGAGTTAGACGACCGCACGGGCAAGCTGAACGAAAGATCAAACCAACGCAATATAGGGGTTTTTGCAACCTGGTTGCTCGAAGACCTACGGTCAGCTTTGGCTCAGAAACACAACGAAACCTTTTGGGTTAGTGCTGCTGCTGAGATGGTGGACGGACATGAGTACTTTGAGCTCAAGGGGGTGCGGCACACGCGAAGACCTATCCTTTCCCAATTCGAAATCCTATTGGCACAAGGAGAGATTACTATGGATCATCTGATCAAGCGAAACGCTCGTGGCCGGGTCGCGGAAAAGGGGCCGTTATTCAAGATCAATAGCACCTCTTTGCCCCTACTTTTCCCGCCAAGTGTCACCTATGATTTGCAAGCTATCGAGCGCACCGAGAGACTGATCTGAACACGCTAGGCGGCAGAGACCACATCTGCAACCGCCCTAATAATTTCCAAGGGATCGCAGCCGATAGCTGCTGAAATCTGCACGAACTCAACAACTTCAACTTTGCGCTCGCCATTCTCATATTTTGCGACGTAAGACTGCGGACGACCAAGACGTTCTGCGAGTTCTGTCTGCGTGAGTTTTGCATCTAATCTTGCCCGCTTTAATGATTGAAGTAGGGCCAAATGGCCCGGGCTTCGAAGGGTTCTTCCCATGATCGATCTCCGGTGACTAAATCCGGATTTCGAATAATCCCACTTGAGGATTATCCCATTTTAGGATAAATCGTTTGCGATATACCTGTGAGGTGAGCAGTGGTGTTTGAGAGTTTTGCAGACGGAAAAATCTATGAAGATACTGCGGATTTTCTACTCTTGCAGAAAGCAGCCGAGGCAAGAGTTACTGAGATCTGTGCAGAACGTGGAACCAACTTAAGATCCCGGCTTCGCACGCACATTGCGCTTTCCGTACTCAATGCACGCCTTTCCTACTTTGGCTGGGCGATTGGGTGGGATGGCTCGATGTTTGAAGTTCGCGTTCAAGGAGAGGTTGCTAAACAGGCAATTGATCCAGAGCCCTTGCGCGGTAGCAAAGAAGACATCAATCAACGTGCTCGCCAATCGTATGTTAACACCGGCAAGATCATTGATCCTCAAACCGGGCATGTATTGCCAAGATCCGAGGGCAAGAGGTTTGGAATTTGAACCATGGCCATTTGGTACACAGCCGATACCCATTTCGGCCATGAAAACATTATTCGTTTCTGCAAACGGCCCTATAGATCCGCATCCCATATGGACGGGGCGCTAATTGAGAACATGTGGAAAGTCGTCGGCGCAGAAGATGAGCTTTGGATCGTAGGCGATTTTGCATTCGGTGAGACCGCAAAGAACACCACTTACTTGAACCAGATTTTCCAGCAACTCCCTGGGGCTTCGAAGCACTTGATTGTAGGCAATCACGATCTCGCCCCAACACTCGAGTTGCCATGGGACTCAGTCAATTATCTCACCGAAGTTCGCGATGGTAAGTTGCAACAAAGAAATACCCTGTGCCACTACCCGATGATCACGTGGAACCATGCAAGGCGTGGTGCACTTCAACTCTTCGGCCACGTCCACAACAACTGGCGGGGCAGCCGCAATTCAGTGAATATCGGCGTCGATGTTTGGGATTTCTCACCGACCGACTTCACTGCCATTGAGCGCCGTGCACGTAGCCTAGCGGTCAACAAACATTGGAATGATGCTGAGTCAAAAATCGAATTAACATAGCGATAGGAATAGGTTACCCCGCATTCGGTATCCACGGCAGACTTAGAATCGCGAGAAACTAAAAATTAGAAATTAACGCAGGCAACTGGGCTTCGCGCCATTCTTGGACATTCTCAAGGCTATAGATTAATCGTCATCTTCGCCCTCCACGTCGACTTCGCGGTAACTCAAGTGTTCAGAAGTCGCCAACTCCAACAGCTCGCGCCTTTCTTTAAAGTCTTCGACATCTTCATAGTTCGCCTCCAACTCGCCGAGCACTCTCTGCTTCTGACGGTCCGATCTCAACGCCGCAAAGTAATCGGCTTCCAATGCCGGATCAAATGGCAGTGGCTGGATCAAGTCACGTATGAAGCTAACGTTGGGACCAGATGCCTCTTTGGAAGCTAAATACGCTATTAACTCGACCTGCAGGATATCTTCATCTTCAAAATCAAAGCTTTCTCCGTAAAAGATCTTCGAAGCTTTGGAGTCGTTTTCGATTTCGTATGTGTAAAGATTGAGTCTGCCTGCCTCTTTCCTTACGATCTGGAAAACCGGAAGCACAATTTTCGAGATCACTTTACCAATGAACTTCTTGTGACGGCGCTCGTTCTGCGTGACGGTGAACATGCCATCAATGTCGATCTTGATACTCAGATGCCTTTCCAAAAAGGCATTGAGGTCGTCCCGCTCTCGCGCCGGTTCATATACCGATGCTAAGTTGTACCGCCCATAACGGTGGGACTTGTAGAAGCTGGAAAGAATGCTGACGAACTCATTGTGCACACCAGCAAAGTCGAGTTCATGGTTATCCTTAAGGCGCTTGACTAACCCTTGGTGGCTATGGGTAATAAGCCCCTTCTCAAACTCGTCTTGATCCGTAACCTTATCATGTTCGGTCAGAATGACCGCGATTTTCAGCAATCGTTCGATCCCAACGGCGACGCCATAGAGGAACTCAAACGCATCCTCTTCGGCCGTGAAGCTTCTCATTTCGTGGAACGCTTGCAACCCATTGAAAATAAACCGGCCAGCGATATCCAACTCAGTACCAAGATTGAAGTTCTTCCAGTATTCGTCAGGATGCATCTCTGCAATTCTCCCTGTATGCTGCTCTTCTTATAGCCAAAACGCTTTCATAGCGCCAATCGTACTGGGCCAACTCCGCCTCATCGAACAGACCTAGCATTTCGTGATGAAGGTCCGGTCCTTGGGGGACCACTTGTCGGATCAGCCCAACACAAAAGTCTGTCAATTGCCATTTCGATTTGTTTGAGGGCCTACGATTTCCCTCAAGGTCCGCGTGAAAATGCATCATTTGGCCGTTCGTTTGATGATTGCGCCCTTGACCTATCAGAGTTGTTGTCCGGATGGGTGGCCCAAACCCTGTTAAAGGCATCTTTGACCTGCTTACGCAGGCCATCTGGAACAATTTTTTTCAGAGTATCTTGAAGGAGTTTAATCATTGCACCTTGCCGCTTTACTGATTGGTGCAATAGTCGGTTCTCTTCCTTTGTTTCCAGAAATCCTCTGCCGTCGTCGTCAAGCATGGAATGGGTGATAGCCCTGACATCTGCCTCTGCGCTCTCACGTACGCGCAGAACAATCTCGGCAGCATCTTCAAGCGCCCCCGCGACCATCTTCGAGATCGGCTCTTCGTAGGGGCTTTCGTTGGCGCGTTTTGATTTGTCGGGTTCGAGCTGGCGTTTCAGTTCGGCCTGAAATTTCTCCTGCTCTTTCTTGAGTGCATAGTCTTCGGGCGACAGGCGGTCAGGATCATTGCCCTTTTTTCGCTTCCCGCGCTCGACCTCAAATTTGTTCCCAACGCTCTCTTTGAGATACTCGAACCAAGCATCTTGCAGAGCCCGGCCTTGAAACACGTCGGCATCGTTCCAGATCTCCACGGGCTTGCCGTCGTCGTCGAAGACAGGATCAAATTCACCCGTCTTTTTGTTCTTCACGGTTTTCTGGCGCTTGCCATATCGGGTTCGTGCGTTTTCCTTGCTGAACTTCGACAGGGAAATCCATTGCTCAGTCCCCTTCGATTTGGTGTGCTTTTCATATCTGGGCACAAAGAAAACATCGACGCCGTGCTGGCCGACTTCATCGCGATCTATCCGAGCGTGGAACACGGCATTGCCGCCATAGGTTTCGTTGATGAAATCGACAGCAAATGAGAGCATAGCCCGCTGGTTATGTTCCGAGATGTCGATGTTCGTGGGAAACTGCATGAATGCATGGAGCAGCTCTTTTGAGGCGGCTCTGCTTTTGTTGGCACCAGCGATGTGGGCAGCGCAAGCATCCATGAGCGTGAAGTTTCGGCTCGCGGGTTTTTCTTCGATGATAGAACGGATGCGTGCGATCCGCTCCTTTCTGTCAGGCACCCGTTTTCTGGCGGTTTCATCAAATGGGTTTGGGGCGTCCATCGATGCATAGGGCGAATAGACCAGAGGTGGCGTATCTCTGATCTGGCGACGTGTGCCAGCCAAGTCCAAACGATCCTCGTGGTCTTGCATTGCGCCAGCGTATCCAGCATCTCCAGCCTTAACCCGTGCAGCCCCAGCTTTGCCCATTTGACACCCTTTTCTGTTACTCTTTTGTAAAAGAGTAACCCGCTTACCCTTTTTTCATCCTGCCACTGGCCGTCCTAAAAAAGAGCGGTTGAGGGTTCCCCTTCAAACCCACTCCGGCTGCGCCTGCGCAGATCATTCTGATCCTTTCGCACCGCCCAATGGGCGGAGAAAATACGCCTCTCCCCTGCCTTTTGGCTGGCGATGTCGAGACGAATTTTGCGCATTGGGGCCCACTAACATCTTGGCGTCCCAGTTCGCTTTGCTTTAGCCATTGTGACTTACCTCTTGAAGCTCGTCCGCAGCCCAACGTACGTAACCTTCAACCATGGCTTCGTCTTCGGCTCGAATTGGTGTCAAACGACGCGGCATAAGATACCCTGCACCAGATGCATCTTCCCCTCGGATCATCAAATCCTTGAGTTTGGGCAGCGCCCTCGCGGACAACCAATTGTTCCATGCCGATATTTTCTCGACATCGGAGTCATGGATGAGCAGTAACGCGGTCACTGGGCAAGATTGCCTGTGAACATCCTCTTCAGTTGACAAAGTTTCACAATCCTCAAACAGCCCAGAGGCTTCCCGCGTATTTTTCTTTCTTTTTTGGGGGTCTTTTTTGGGCAGACATTTTTGTCCGGTTTTTGAGGATACTTCTGTCTGCCTTTCTGGACAAGAATGTCCGCCTTTGGTGATTGGAAGGTGGACAATATTGTCTGCCTTTTCAAGCTCAAGCCGAGCGCGTTTATCGCGCTCTTCCTGCGCCCGTAAGTTGTGGGCGGCGATGTGCGATGCCTTGGATGGAACGTACTCCGTCGCATTCCCAAGACCGTTGCCAGACTTGACATCAAACCATTTCCCATCGAGCTCCTTGATCAAGCGATTGATTGTTCTTTCACTCGTCACGCCGAGGTCCTCGCAAACCGTCGAGTGAGACAGCCACGCCATTTCTTTCTTCGGATTAATACGCTTCACAGCGAGATATGTGGCGAACTTAAACGCACGCGCGCTTAGCTCCGTATCCAACAACAGCAACCTTAACCACTGAAGCTGAACGTCTTTGAATGGGCGTAGCTTCGCCATGACTGATCAGCCCGCCGAGGCGGTTTGAGGCACACCAGTTCCAGACAACGGAATCTCAACACGATTAGCGTCCATCCAATCATTGAGGTCTTCGCCCAAATAACCGACTTTTCTGCCCATCTTCAAAAAACTTGGCCCCACACGCCTATGTCGCCACTGGGCCCTTTTTTCTCTGTTCGCGATCAGATCCAGTTCTTTGTCGCTGTCGACATACACAGTCTCAGGGTCAAAATAGTTTCGCTTCATGTCTCGGCTCCTTGTGTCTTCACTGGCTCCAATTAAAAACAGCTGGTTTCACGTTCACGATGAAAAATTCAGCAGAAGTTGGCGCAGTGATACGTTTTACAGCTGGACAAAAACGAACATATCCCTGTAACTAAAGCAACCTATTTTGGGTACAAATACAATTGTGCGTCATATATTACGCAACGGAGGTTCTATGCCAAAATTCGACTTGAAACCTTTGCCATCTGGCACCGAAGTGGACGAACCACAGGACACTTATGACGGCTTTCCAGAGAGCATCCTGCCGCGCTCCCAACCCCACGACGGCCTAAAACAAGTACGAAAGGCTGCGAAGCTTACTCAAGAAGAAATGGCTCAAGAGGCAGGCGTTTCACGAAAGTCGTATCAGCTTTACGAGACAGGGAAGTTGCCCATTCCGTCCGACAAAGTAGTAAAGCTCGCTCAGCGTTTCGACTTTGATATCCATAAATTTTTCACTGGTTCACCTTTGGTCAATCCCGTTCAGCTGAAGGTACAATGCGCTCAGGTTGGGATCGACGCTTTCAAAGAGTTACTGCGTAGATTTGACGATACAGAGATGACGATGGATGAGATGAAACGTATCGCTATGGCATACGCTAAATATTATACCGAAGGAGACGGTTACAGCTATTTGGATCTGCTGAAATGTGTCGAGTTAATTACGGGATACAAGTACATTCCAGATCCAAATGATCCAGACTTGTGGGGCATTGAAGGCGAGAAACCGCACTAGCCCACCAAGGCTTTTGCAACAAAATTAGACCATCGAGCCATCAACTCTCTGCGCTGGTCAAGTAAATCGGACCGCGCATAAGCCCTCTCCACCTCTGATCCGATGCTATGTGCCAAACTAAGCTCGGCGATCTCACGCGGAACGTTTGGCTGTTCAGATGTCCAATCACGGAACGTGGAACGAAAGCCATGCACAGTAATGCCTTCGACCTTCATGCGACGCAAAAGCATCAGCATCGCCATGTTGCTCATAGGCTTGTGGCGCTTTTGACCTTCGAACACCACTTCCGATCTTAGGGCCCGGAGTGGCTCGATTATCGCCAGCATCTGTTCAGTTAATGGAACGCGGTGTTCCTTGTCCCCCTTCATCCGGTCCGCCGGGACAGTCCAAAGCTGCTCATCGAAATCAAATTCATCCCATTGGGCTTGCAACACCTCACTCGTACGACTGGCTGTCAGGCAGGTGAACATCAACGCCTTAGCTGCCATCGCATCTTTGGTGGCCAACTCGGCATAAAAGACGGGCACATCCTGCCAGCCCATCGCTTTGTGATGTTTCACCTTCTGCTTTACCTTAGGCAGCACACGGGCATCGCGGATTGTCGTCACTGGGTTCTCGCCCTCGCGGAACCCCTTAGACTTCGCCACATCCAGCACCGCCTTGATCCGCTGTGCCAGGCGCTTGGCCGTTTCGTGCTTATCAGTCCAGACCGGCAACAGGACTTGTAGCACTTCGGGCTGACCGACCTCTGACACCGGCAATCGCCCGATCTTGGGGAAGGCATACTCAGCCAACGTGTTGATCCACTGCTGGCCGTGCTTAGGATTCTTCCAAGTCGGAAGGCGCTCGATGTGGACCTGACGCGCGATCTCTTCAAAGCATGGGATCTCTTGCCGTCCATTATATCGCGGGTTGATACCTCGCTTCGCCAAACGCCGATATTCCAAAGCGCGGTCTCGTGCTTCATTCAAGGTCACGACATCCGCCCCGCCAAGGCCAAAGTCAGTGCGTAGAGGCTTGCCTTCGCGGTTGCGCTGGCCCTTCACTGTGACACGGACAATCCAGCGTCGTGCGCCGGATGGATCGACCACGAGGTACAGGCCACTCCCGTCGCCATGGCGACCGGGGCCGAGGGTTCGGACCAGGTTTTTCGTTAGCTTTCCGCTAAGTGCCGCCATAAAATACCACGATTTCTACCACGCAATGAATAGAAACGAGTCTAATCGAAGAGAAATGAATAGCAACAATGAATGTAGATAAATCAACAAAAACAGCCCCATAAGGGGTTGAATGAGTACCAACGGAATTGAATGAAAATGGTAGGTGGCGGAGACGAAGGGATTCGAACCCTCGAACGCGTTAACGTTACTCCCTTAGCAGGGGAGCGCCTTCGACCACTCGGCCACGTCTCCGCTGACCCGTTTAGCGGCGGGGGTGTGGGAGGGCAAGGGGGTTTTTTGGCGGGGATTTTCGAGAGATGCTATGCGTGCACCGGCTGTACACCCCCTGTGCACCGAGGGGGCGCTTGTGTCTGGCGGACATGCGGGTAGTCTTGGGAGACGGGGGCGCGCAGGCGGGGTGGTATGGAACGGATTTTGCACGGGGTGAACGTGGGCGGCTGCTGTCTTGGGATGGTGACGGGCGCGGTTGAGCTGGCCTCGAGCGGCGGCGCGGTCACGGCGGCGGGCGGCGGCTTGTCGGCGCTGGCACTGCGCAAGACACCCAAGGCGCAGACCGAGATTGCAGAGCGGATGGTGGCAGCACTTGAGGCGCATCTGGCGGAGGTGCAGACACCAGAGGCGGTGCAGCGGCAGGTGGTGCAGGTTCTGGACCGCTTCACCCCTGCCCGTTCGGATATTGCAGCGGGTGATGTGAGGGCTGCAAAGATCGCCGACCATATGCGCGCACGGGTGGCGGCAGAGGCGATTGATGCAGAGCATCGCGAGGAGGTCGTGCTGGACGCCTATGCAGACCTGTTGGTGGCAGTGCTGACGCCGCTGTGCGCGCCACAAACACAGTCAGAGGCCAATGACCGCGAAATTCTGAGCCGCCAAACCGCTGAAAGCGCGCTTGCGGCAGAGCGACATGCGGAGATCGTCGCTCTGATGAAAGCGCAGGAGGCCGATCAGCCCCTGCGCGATGCAGGTGTCAGTGAGGCGGTCATCCTCGATCTGGCGCGCAAGGCATCGGTACGCACGGACAACCTTGAACAGGCGTGGATCGACCTGACCGCGATTTTTGAAGCCGCGTTGCAAGTGCAGGAAACAGCGCTTGCGACAAACCACGCGGATTTTGTGGATGAGGTGATCGCCCTGACCCGCGATCTGGCCGCGAAAGGGGAGTATGGCAGCGCGCTGGATGCGCTTGGCGACGCAATGGCACGGGATGCCGAGGAGCAGGCAGCGCAACAAGCCGCTTTCGAGGCCCGCGAAGCGCGTTTGTTGCAGCGGCAGCGCAATTTGCTGTTGCTGAGTGAACCGGCGGAGGCGGCTGCTTACCTGATTGCGCAAGCGGACCGTGCTTCGGGTGACACGGCTGATCTTTGCAGCCTGCGACAACTACAAGGCGAATACTATGAGCGCGGGCGGGACAAAGGCATAGCAGCAGAATTGCTAATCGCGATTGAGCTGTCAAAGGCCGCCCTGCCCCGCGCCAGCACGGCCGAAGCACGCGCAGCAGTCTTCAATGACCTTGCTGCTGCGCTTAGTATTCTTGGAAGGCGCGACAGGGGTACCGCAAGGCTTATGGAGGCTGTGCAAACCTACCAGAAAGCTCTGCTGGAGTTTAGTCGAGAAGACGGGCCAACTTCTTGGGCCATAATGCAGTGCAACCTTGGCAATTCGTTGCAAGAACTTGGCAAACGGGAGACCAATGCCAAGCGTGTTAAGGATGCCGTACAAGCCTATAGGAATGCTCTAACGGAGCAGCACAGGGAACGGACGCCCCACGCGTGGGCTGCAACGCAGAACAACCTCGGAGCTGCCCTTGCATACTTAGGCAATCGGGAACTCGGCGTGCGATATCTTAATGAAGCAGCAAAAGCATATCGAAATGCTCTGCTCGAGCGTAGCCAAAACCGTGTTCCGTTGGAATGGGCCGAAACAAAAAACAATCTGGGGACTGCTTTGAGAATCCTTGGTGAACGTGAGAGTAGCGCTTTACGCATCAGAGAGGCAGTGAAAGCTTTCCAAGACGCTCTTAAAGAACGAAGCAGAGAGAATGTGCCCCTCGATTGGGCTACTACCCTGCATAACCTTGGGAATGCGCTGTCTTCGCTTGCCGAACATGAGGACAACATCGCACATCTCAAAAAGGCGGTACAGGCCTTCCGAAACGCTCTGCTAGAGCGGAACCGAGAAAATGTACCCCTTAATTGGGCAGAAACGCAAAATGATCTTGGTGTTGCACTCGCCATTCTGGGCGAGCGTGAAAACAACAGCGCGCGCCTTGCGGAGGCTCTTGAAGCTTATAATAAAGCTTTGTTGGAACGCACCCGAGAGAGCTTGCCGCTCGCCTGGGCTAAAACACAATATAATATTGCCCGTACAAATGTAACGATATTCAACAAGACGAGACAGGCGCATTACCTTTATGCAGCGTTGTGCCAGCTGAAAGAGACACAAAGCGTACTTGATGGTTCAGATGATGCACAACTAGCGAACATGGCGCGAACTCTGATGGATGGAATAAAAAAAGAATTGCGCGTGGAATAGCTCACTTTCGAATGCCAATACGCACACTGGCACGCTTCAGGCGTGGGCCAGTGATTGTTTTGCCAGACAGGGGACCCAATTTCCCACATTTCACGTGAAGCACGCTGCAGTGACGGAACTGTAATACGCAGGCCACGCGGCCTTGTCCCGTTGGCGCGAGCGCAATCACCCCTGCCCTGCGCCAATGCGATTGTTACAGGCCGCTCACGCCCGCCCACGCGCTGCTGATGGGAGTTGTTTTGTAATTGAGCGCCCCTGCCCACAGATTGAGTGGCACAAGACGAGGGCATTCCCGCCCTGACACACTCAAGGAGAGACACCATGAAACTGACACTTACAACGCTCGTCACACTCGTTCTGGCCACATCCGCGTTTGCGGGATCAGGCCACAGCAAGAACGCCGATGTGCCTTATGCCTACAGCAATGCGTATGGTGTAGGCCCTGCCAACGACAGCCGCTAAATTGCCTGCCCCTGCCCTCCTGCGCGTCCCACGCGGGAGGGTTCAGGTATTAAACAAGAAGTGCAGTACGTCGCCGTCTTTGACGGTATAGGCCTTGCCCTCGGCGCGCATTTTGCCGGCTTCTTTGGCGGGACCTTCGCCACCGAGGGTCACAAAATCATCATAGGCGATGGTCTCGGCGCGGATGAAACCCTTCTCGAAATCACCGTGGATCACGCCTGCGGCCTTGGGCGCGGAGGTGCCTTGTTTGATGGTCCACGCGCGGGCTTCTTTGGGGCCTACGGTGAAGTAAGTCTCCAGGTGCAGCAGCTCATAACCTGCGCGGATGAGGCGGTCGAGACCCGGCTCTTCGAGCTTCATATCATCAAGGAACATTGCGGCATCCTCGGCGTCGAGCTGGCTGATCTCTTCTTCTATCTGGGCAGAGATGACCACGGCGGAGTTGCCTTGGGCCTCGGCCATTTTTGACACGGCGGCGGAGTGGGCATTACCTTTAGCCGCGTCGTCGACGCCCACGTTACAGACGTAGAGCACAGGCTTGGTGGTCAGAAGTTGCAGCATACGCCACGCTTTTGCGTCATCCGCATCCACCTCGACGGTGCGGGCGGGCTTGCCATCTTCAATGGCCTCTTGAGCCGCGGCGAGCAGGCGGTCCTGTTGCACGGCGTCCTTGTCGTTGCCCTTGATCTTGCGCACGAGGCCCGCGCGGCGTTTCTCGATGGATTCGAGATCGGCGAGCATCAGCTCGGTGTCGATGGTCTCGGCATCCGCCACAGGGTCCACGCGGTCTTCGACATGGGTGACGTCGTCATCCTCAAAGCAGCGCAGCACATGGGCAATCGCGTCCGTCTCGCGGATGTTGGCGAGGAACTGGTTGCCCAAGCCTTCGCCTTTGGACGCACCTTTGACCAGACCCGCGATGTCGACGAATGTCATACGCGTGGGGATGATGGATTGCGACTTGGCGATTTCGGCCAATGTATCAAGGCGCGCATCAGGCACGGCGACCTCGCCTACGTTCGGCTCAATCGTGCAGAAGGGGAAGTTGGCGGCCTGCGCGGCCGCCGTGCGGGTGAGCGCGTTGAAAAGCGTTGATTTGCCCACGTTCGGCAGACCCACGATACCCATTTTGAAACCCATGACAGCGTCCTCTTTTGCGTTTGCGCCGTGTTAGGGGGAACGCGGGCGCTGTGCAAGGGTGTGGTGGGCCATTGATTTCTCTGCCACGATTGGGCATGCAACGCCAACACCATATGAAAAGGCCCGTCCCATGACCCGTATTGATGCCAAATTTGCCGATCTCAAAGCCCAAGGGAAGAAGGCGTTTGTGTCCTATGTGATGGCGGGTGATCCCGATTTTGACCGCTCGCTGGAGGTGGTGCGCGGCCTGCCCAGTGCGGGCGTTGATATCATCGAACTGGGCCTGCCCTTCACTGACCCTATGGCGGATGGAGAGACGATCCAACTGGCAGGCCAGCGCGCATTGGACGGCGGCATGACGCTCTTGCGCACGCTTGAGTTGGCAGCGGAGTTTCGCAAAGAGGACGAAACCACACCGATTGTGATGATGGGCTACTACAATCCGATCTATTCCATGGGCGTAGATGCCTTCCTGAAGGCCGCGAAGGCCGCAGGGATCGACGGGTTGATCGTGGTCGACCTGCCCCCTGAAGAGGATGAGGAGCTTTGCATACCCGCCCAAGCGGCTGGCCTGAACTTCATTCGCCTCGCCACGCCGACCACAGACGACAAACGCCTCGCGCGGGTTGCACAGAACACATCGGGCTTTGTCTACTACGTCTCAATCACCGGCATCACCGGTGCTGCCGAAGCACAGGCGGCAGATGTCTCTCCCGCTGTCGAGCGCATCCAGAATGCAACAGGCCTGCCTGTCGTGGTAGGCTTTGGCGTCAACACGCCCGAGAAGTCCCACGCAATTGCCCAAGTGGCCGACGGCGTGGTGGTAGGTTCCGCCATCGTAAGCCAGATCGCAGCAGGCAAAAGCACCGCAGATGTGCTCGCTTTTGTCAAAACACTTACAGACGGGGCGCATTCAGCCTGAGGACTTCAAACAGAGATTGATCTGGCGCGCTGGAATTGGTAAACAAACATTACCAATCATATCGGAACGTCCGCCATGCCCATCATTACCAACATCGACGACCTCAAACGCATCCACCGCCGCCGCGTGCCGAAAATGTTCTACGACTACGCCGAAAGCGGTAGTTGGACCGAGCAGACATTCCGCGAGAACACATCTGATTTCGACCAGATCCGGCTGCGCCAGCGGGTCGCCGTCGATATGTCGGGCCGCAGCACTGCCAGCAAGATGATCGGTCAGGATGTGGCCATGCCCGTGGCCCTCGCGCCTGTGGGCCTCACGGGTATGCAGCACGCGGATGGCGAGATCAAAGCCGCCCGCGCAGCAGAGGCCTTTGGCGTGCCTTTCACCCTGTCGACGATGTCCATTAACTCCATCGAGGATGTGGCGGGGGCGACGAACAAACCCTTCTGGTTTCAACTCTATACCATGCGCGACGAGGATTACGTCAGCCGCCTGATCGAGCGCGCGCGCGCCGCCAAATGCTCGGCACTGGTGATCACGCTTGATCTGCAAATCATCGGCCAGCGTCACAAAGACCTGAAGAACGGCCTCTCCGCTCCGCCAAAGCTCACTCTGGCGACAATGGCAAATCTCGCGACCAAATGGCGCTGGGGCATCGAGATGCTGCAAACCAAGAACCGCGGGTTCGGCAATATCGTAGGCCACGTGGACGGCATCTCGGATGCCTCCGACCTCAGCGCTTGGACAGCGGAGCAATTCGACCCTACCCTCGATTGGGCAAAGATCGCCAAGATCAAGGAACAATGGGGCGGCAAAGTCATCCTTAAAGGCATACTAGACGCCGAAGACGCCAAGATGGCCCTGCAAGTCGGCGCCGACGCCATCATCGTCAGCAACCACGGCGGGCGCCAACTCGATGGTGCGCTCAGCTCGATCCGTATGCTTCCCTCGATCCTCGATGCCGTGGGAGACCAGATCGAAGTGCACCTCGACAGCGGCATCCGCTCGGGTCAGGACGTGCTCAAAGCCGTCGCCATGGGGGCAACAGGCACGTACATTGGCCGTGCCTTTGTCTACGGTCTGGGCGCTATGGGTCAGGCTGGTGTCACCCGCGCATTGGAAGTCATCCACAAAGAGCTCGACACCACGATGGCACTTTGCGGTGAGACGAACGTGAACGATCTGGACCGCAATAACCTGCTGATTCCCAAAGGGTTCGAGGGCGACTGGCAAGCCTGATGCTCGTCTGCTCTGAGCAAAACCTCGTGCTGTTCTCAACCCCCAAGACGGGGTCGACTGCCATGGAAGTGGCACTCAAACCATGGGCCGACATTGCGTTTTACAAACACCGCAAACACACACCTGTGGGCCGCTACCAGCGCAAGATCGCTCCCTTCCTGCGCGAGGCGTACGACCTCACACCTGAAACTATGGCCGTGATCCGTGACCCAATTGAACATCTCCGCAGCTGGTACCGCTACCGCGCGTCGACGCTTGAGGTCGATTTCGACGGCTTCGTAAAAGCAGTGATACAGAAAGACCCGCCCGCGTGGGCGCGCATAGGCAACCAATTGAACTTTCTGACCGACGCGAAAGGCACATTGGGCATCACCCACCTCTTCGCCTATGAAGCGCAGCCGAAGTTGCGCAGCTGGCTCGAGACCCGCATGAACGCGCAGATCACATTCAAGCCCCTCAACGTCTCACCGCCCGCGCCCACAAAAATCACAGCGGCCACCCAATCGGCCTTCGAGGCGAAATACGCAGATGAAATCGCCCTGCATGCCCGCGTCACAGGCAATGCCGGCCACCTGATAACCCCTAACTGACCCATATTTCTTTTGGTCCAAAATATCCCGGGGGGTCTTTGCCAAAGGCAAAGACGGGGCAGCGCCCCATACCGGCGCAAAAATCTCTTTCCCCGCCCGCGATTCCCGTCTATAGGCACGGCTTCACGCAAAGCGACAGCCTTGGAGGCGCTTTGCCCTTAACAAATTGGAGAATATTATGGCCGGAGAGATCCCAGATCTTGAAGTTCAGGAACGTACGGGGACAGGCAAGGGCGCCGCTCGTCAGGCACGCCGCGATGGCATGGTCCCTGGAATTGTTTTTGGTGGTGACGCAGACCCGTTGCCGATCCAGATGGATTTCAACAAACTGCTGACAATGCTGCGCAAGGGCCGCTTCAAAGCGACTTTGTTCAACATGAAAGTCGAAGGTCACGATGACGTCCGTGTCATCTGCCGCGACGTACAGCGCCACGTTGTAAAAGACCTGCCAACGCACGTCGATTTCATGCGCCTCAAGCGCACAACAAAGATCAACCTCTTCATCAACGTCGAAGTTGTTGGCGAGGAAGAGTCCCCCGGCCTCAAGAAGGGCGGTACATTGAACGTGCTGCGCCCCGAAATCGAGCTGGTTGTGACTGCAGCAGACATCCCAAAGAGCATCACAATTGATATCTCCGCGCTGGAAATCGGTGACAACCTCACAATTTCCGACGTGACACTGCCCGCAGGCTCCAAGCCCGTGATCGACCGCGACTTTGTGATTGCACAGGTCTCGGCGCCGTCTGCCCTCACCTCTGCAGGTGACGACGATGATGTCGACGCGGACGAGGTCCCGACAACCGAGATGGACCCGCCAAACGGCGAGCAAGCCGCCGATTAATTCGCGGTAGATTGTATTTTGAAATCGGGGCTGCCTTCGGGTGGCCCCTTTTTTTATGCGCGCAGGCTGCTGGACGCTGCCGCGCACACTCCATAAACTGACAACAATCACAGGAGGCGGATCATGAAACTCATCGTCGGGCTGGGAAATCCGGGCGCGAAATACGCGCGCAACCGTCACAACATCGGCTTTATGGCCGTTGAGCAGATGGCGGCGGATCACGGCTTTGGCCCGTGGAAATCCAAGTTTCAGGGCAGCCTGAGTGAAGGGCGCTTTGGCAGCACCCGCGCGGTGCTGCTAAGGCCCGAGACCTTTATGAATAAATCAGGCGACAGCGTGGCCGCCGCGATGCGGTTCTATAAGATCGAGGCCGAAGATGTCGTCGTACTCCATGACGAGCTGGACCTCGCGCCCGGTAAGGTAAAGTTCAAAATGGGCGGCGGCCATGCGGGGCACAATGGCCTGCGCTCGATCCATGCGCATCTGGGGGCGGACTATGGCCGCGTGCGCCTTGGCATTGGACACCCCGGGCATAAGGACCGAGTGGCGGGATATGTGCTGAGCGATTTTGCCAAAGCCGAGGCGGATTGGCTGGACGATGTGCTGCGCGGGGTCAGTGATGGCGCGCCCTATCTCGCCGAAGGTGAAAACGCGAAATTCATGAACGCGGTGAGCCTGCGCACCGCCCCTGCCCGCCCCTCCACGGGAACCAAAGGGCCGCAAAAGCAGCCCAAGGCGAAACCAGAAGCTAAGCCCACGCCCGCCGAGACGCAGGACGCTCCAGCGGACGAGCGCAGTGCCTTGCAAAAGCTGATGGAACGGTTCCGGTGAGCCTGCCCGAGGCTTTTCGTCAGCAGGCCACATCATGTGCTGCTTTGGGCAGTCCGTTCATGGCACAATTGCTCAACATGCTGGCCGATCACTGGCCCCAGGACACGGCGCTTGCGCAGAGCTTTGCAGCCTATAGCGGCGATATCGGACCTGCGGGGCACTCTCTGCCGCTGCGCATTGCAGGAGGCCTGCATGCGCTGGTCCTGAGCCAGCGCGATGACGGGCTGGCGGCGGTCTATCCCCCGCATCACGCATCCGCAAAAGCGCTACGCGACGCCGTCTTGAACGCCTTGCACAAACATGAGGCCTTTCTGCTTGAGTGGACTAAAAGCCCGCCACAGACCAATGAGGTACGACGCGCTGCAGTCTTGATGGCAGGGGCGCGGGTTGCGGTGGCGCACCATGATCTGCCGCTCCATCTGAGCGAGCTTGGCGCGAGTGGCGGGCTAAACCTGATGTGGGATCACTACGGGCTTGAAGCGGCAGGACAGCGATACGGGCCGCAAGACCCGGCGCTGAAGTTCAGACCTGACTGGTCCGGCCCTGCCCCCCTCGACACCACGCCGCAAATTGCCTCACGCGCAGGCGTGGACCTCAATCCGCTAAACCCGCAGAACGCTGATGATCTGCTGCGGCTCACCGCATATTTGTGGGCGGACCAGCCCAAGCGATTGGCCCTGACCCGCGCTGCCGCATCGGTGATGACCGCGACCATCGACAAGGACGACGCCATCGACTGGCTCGCGCAGCGGCTGGACGCGGCGCCCGAGGGACATCTCCACCTGATCCAGCATTCTGTCGCGTGGCAGTATTTTCCTACCGCCGTGCAAACACGCGGCACGGCCCTCATAGAGCAGGCAGGCGCACAGGCCACGCCCCAACGCCCCCTTGCATGGCTCGCCATGGAAAGTGATGGTGACACCAGCGGCGGGCGCGGTGCGGCGGTCACGCTGCGCCTATGGCCCGGTGACATAACGCTGATGCTGGGGCGTGCAGATTTTCACGGGCGCTGGGTCGCATGGGAACATGGTACCGCAACGGATTAAACAGGGCAGTCCGACACATGTCGGCAGGCAGTCAGAAGGACGGATATGATGCGAAACGTTGGTAGATGGGTGTTGCGCATCCTTGTGGTGCTGGTTCTGGCAGCCCTTGTCATGGGTCTGTGGCAGCGCGAGCAGATCATGCGGCTGCTGGCTGTAAATTCGCTCTTTTCCGAGGAAAAAATCGTCGCGAACTTCTCCAACATGGAGGGCGCATTTCTGACCACGCCTGTGGCACGCGGGGACGGGCCAACAGCCGAATTGCCTTATGGGCCAGATGCTGCGTTGCCTGCGCAGGTCGGGACTTGGGTAGAGGCGCGCGATGTTACGGCGCTGGTGGTGCTCAAGGACGGCAAAATCGTGCACGAGAGTTATTACAAAGGGACCACGGCGGATGATCTGCGCATTTCGTGGTCGGTGGCCAAAAGCTATCTATCCGCGCTGGTTGGCGTGTTGCTGGACGAAGGCGTGATTGCGTCAATCGACGATCCTGTTGTGCAATATGCGCCTGCGCTAGAGGGCGGTGCCTACGCCGATGCGAGCATCCGCAATGTGCTGCAAATGGCGAGCGGTGTGGTCTTTGATGAGGACTATCTGGATCAAAACTCGGACATCAACCGCATGGGCCGCGTGCTTGCCCTTGGCGGAAGCATGGATGAATTCGCCGCAGGCCTGACCGAGACCTTCGCCCCTGCGGGGGAGCAGTGGACCTATGTCTCGATTGATACGCATATCCTGTCCATGGTCGTGCGCGGCGCGACGCAGCGCTCTATCGCAGAGCTGTTAAGCGAGAAGATCATTGCGCCCATGGGGTTGGAGCATACGCCCTATTACCTCACAGACGGGTTCGGCACGGCTTTTGTGCTGGGTGGCCTGAATCTAAGCACACGCGACTATGCACGCATGGGGCAGATGTTTTTACAAATGGGCGAATACAACGGCCAACAGATTGTGCCGCGCGACTGGGTTGCAGCATCTACCACGCCTTCGGCCCCAACGGCACAGGGTGCCATCGGCTATGGTTATCAGTGGTGGATCCCGCAGGGTGCCACCGAGGGCGAATTCATGGCGCGGGGGATTTACGGGCAATACGTCTATGTGAACCGCGCACGCGGTGTTGTCATTGCGACCAATGCGGCGGACCGCAATTTCCGCGATGAGGGCGTACCAGCGGAAAATATCGCGGTATTTCGCGCCATTGCGAATGGTATCTGAGGAGAGAACGATGGAACCTGACGAGAGTATCAATGTGATGGGCACGGCACTGGCGATCTGCGGGACCGATCCTGTGACGGGGTTCTTCCGCGATGGGCATTGCAACACCTGTGCCGCAGATCAGGGCAGTCACACGGTATGCGCCGTAATGACAGCGGAGTTTCTGGCATTCTCCAAATACGTGGGCAATGATCTGTCCACGCCACAACCTGCCTTTGGCTTTGCAGGGCTGAAACCCGGTGATCCATGGTGCCTGTGTGCAGGGCGCTTCATGCAGGCCGCAGAAGAAGGGTGCGCGCCGCAGGTGCATCTGGAAGCCACGCATATCCGCGCGCTGGATGTGGTGCCATTAGATATGCTGCAGCGTCATGCCATCGGGAGTGTGTCGTGAAGGCGGGCATCCTCGCTTGCTGCGCGGCACTCCTCGCCTCCGCCGCTACTTCGCAAGAGATCAGACCACAAGAGCAGGCGCGGCTGGAGCGGTTCGAGCGGGTCGCTGGTGCGGCGCTGTTGGAGGCGATGGCGGGTGGTAGCGCACAGGATGTGGCGGCCCTTGGCGAGGCCCTCTCGGGCGTGCCGCAAGTGGCGTTTGATCCCTCATTGGCGGGGGAATGGAAATGCCGCACGATGAAGCTGGGTGGCTTGACCGCACTCACGGTGTATACGAATTTCAAATGCCGCATGAGCCTGGATAACACAGGCGTGGTGTTCGAAAAGCTGACAGGGTCACAGCGCACGTCCGGCAGGATCGAAATGCGCGATGGGCGTGCTGTTTACTTGGGCGTGGGATATGTGTCGAGTAGCGCGCCGCAGGCCTACACCTCATTGGCCCCTGATTTCGAAGGCACGGGCGAGGTCGTGCCTGACGTGGCCGTCTTCGAGCGTATCTCGGAAAGACGGGCGCGGTTGATGTTTCCCGCACCCGTCAATGAGAGTGATTTCGATATTCTCGAGCTTACGCGATAATCAGGCGAATTCGCCCATCTCGAAGCCCAAAGCCTTGGCCACGGTGAAGATGTCCTTGTCGCCCCGCCCGCACATGTTCATCACCAGCAGGTGATCCTTTGGCAGGGTTGGCGCGATCTTCATCACATGAGCGAGTGCGTGGGATGGCTCCAGCGCGGGAATGATCCCCTCAAGCTGGCACGACTTCTGGAACGCCTCCAGCGCCTCCACATCCGTGATCGAGACATATTTTGCGCGGCCAATGTCGTGCAGCCACGCATGCTCTGGCCCGATACCGGGATAGTCGAGGCCTGCGGAGATCGAAAAGCCCTCGAGAATCTGGCCATCGTCATCTTGCAGCAGATAGGTGCGGTTGCCGTGCAGCACGCCCGGACGGCCACCTGTGAGGGAGGCACAATGCTCCATCTTATCGTTGACACCTTTGCCGCCCGCTTCCACGCCGATGATGTTCACATCCTTGTCGTCGAGGAAGGGATAAAACAGACCCATCGCGTTGGAGCCGCCGCCAATTGCGGCGATCAGCGTGTCGGGCAGACGGCCCTCGGCCTCTTGCATCTGGGTGCGGACTTCCTTGCCGATGATGCTTTGGAAATCGCGGACCATGGCGGGATAAGGGTGCGGACCCGCGACCGTGCCAATGCAATAGAATGTGTCACGCACGTTGGTGACCCAATCGCGCAGGGCGTCGTTCATGGCGTCTTTGAGCGTGCCGCGACCTGAAGTGACAGGCACGATTTCCGCACCCAGCAGGCGCATGCGGAAGACGTTGGGGGCCTGACGCTCGACATCGTGCGCGCCCATATAGACCACGCATTTGAGGCCGAACTTGGCACAGACAGTGGCCGTCGCCACACCGTGCTGGCCCGCGCCCGTCTCGGCGATGATGCGCTTTTTGCCCATGCGGCGGGCGAGGATGATCTGGCCCAGCACGTTGTTGATCTTATGCGCGCCTGTGTGGTTCAGCTCGTCGCGCTTGAGATAGATTTTCGCGCCGCCCAACTCCTCGGTCAGACGCTCGGCGAAATAGAGGGGACTCGGGCGGCCCACATAATGGGTCCAAAGATCGTCCATCTCGGCCCAGAAGGTCTCGTCGGTTTTCGCTTTGTCGTATTCGTCCTGAAGCTCAAGGATCAGCGGCATGAGCGTCTCGGAAACGAAGCGGCCCCCGAATTCACCAAAGCGGCCGTTCTCGTCGGGGCCATTCATGAAACTGTTGAAAAGATCGTCTGGCATGGTGCATCTTTCTCTCGGAACTGTGTTGTGGATAGCAGTATCGCCCTAGGGCCTATTGGTAAAGCAGCCAAAATATCGCGGCAGCCGTTAGGACCGCTCAGGCGTTAAGGGCCGCAGTACAGAGCGCTTGGATCAGGGCGGCGTCTTTGACGCCTGCACTGCTCTCGACGCCAGAGGAAACATCAACCTGCCGCGCGCCCGTACGCTGGATTGCCTCTGCCACGTTCTCGGGGGTGAGCCCGCCAGCGAGCATCCATGGGGTGCGCCAGACGCGCCCTTCCAGCAAGGTCCAGTCAAACGCCAGACCGTTGCCACCGGGCAGGTCAGCGCCCGCGGCGGGTTTTGCATCTACCAGTATCTGGTCGGCGACTCCCGTGTAGGCGTCAAGCTGCGCGAGGTCAGCACGCGTCGCCACACCAACCGCTTTCATCACAGGCAGGCCATAGCGTGCCTTTACCTCTGCTACACGCTCGGGCGTCTCGGAGCCGTGGAGCTGCAGCATATCGAGGGGGACCGTTTGGGTCAGCGTATCCAGCATCGCGTTGTCGGCATTGACCGTCAGGGCGACCTTGCAAATGCCTACAGGGACTTCCTCCGCAAGCGCCGCGGCCGCGGCCAACTCAAGGTGGCGAGGAGATTTGGGAAAGAAGACAAAACCGACATAGCGCGCACCGGCAACCGCACAGGCGTCAACATCAGCAGGCGCGCCGAGTCCACAAATTTTCACCGAAACATCGGAAGGCATATCGGGTTAGCTTGCTTGATCGAGAAGCGCCAGAACGTCGTCTTTGCCTTCGTGCTTTTCCGCTTTGAGCTTTTCGTTCTCGCGCTTGAGGCGGCGCATCTCACGGGCCATTTTGGCCGCTCCCGCACGTTCACCGTATTCGCGGATCCATTCCCAGACAAAACCGACCAGCAGCCCCATCAGGATGCTGCCCAGAATGACCGCGAACAGAGGCAGCTCAACCGACGGGTTCATGGCAAAGAGGCCCGACACTTCGGTCGGCAGCACCTGAAGCGAGACCATGGCGCGGTTGGCCAAAGCGACAGACACAAGCGCCACAGCAAAGATGGCAATACAGAGATAGCGGAGGTAGCGCATTTAGGATTTCCCGTTCAACCGATCACGAAGCAACTTGCCCGTTTTGAAGAACGGTACATGTTTCTCTTCCACATGAACAGTCTCACCCGTGCGCGGATTGCGTCCCACGCGGGCGTCACGCTTTTTGACCGAAAAAGCACCAAAGCCGCGCAACTCGACGCGGTCGCCTTTTGCCATGGCGGCGGTAATCTCGTCAAATATGGTATTAACGATCCGCTCCACATCCCGTTGGTACAAATGTGGATTGTCGTCTGCGACCTTCTGGATCAATTCTGACCGGATCATTGTTGTCTCCCCTCGCGTTTTTTCGCGTCATTATGCCGCTAGTATAGGAAAATTCCCCCACTGCGCAAAGTGACTGAAACGACGAAAACGAGCATTTTTGTGCATCTTTTCAACTAATCGCGCGGAAATGACGCCATTCACAATACTCCTGCGGGAATCGGCATCAGAACCCAGAGCTTTAGAGAGCCGACCTTATGCGCGCTGATTGACGATTCGTAACAAAAAAGACCCCGCGCATTTCGCGCGAGGTCCCATTATTTTACATCGAGCACTTGGCCCAATTACGATCAGTCGTCGGACTTGAGCGCCGCGCCGAGGATGTCGCCCAAGGACGCACCTGAATCGGAGGAGCCATACTGCTCCACGGCTTCTTTCTCTTCCGCGATTTCGCGTGCTTTGATCGAGACGCCAAGGCGGTGTGCTTTTGCATCCACGTTTGTGATGCGCACGTCGACCTTGTCACCGACAGAGAAGCGCTCGGGGCGCTGCTCGGCACGGTCACGGGACAGATCGGAGCGGCGGATGAAGGCTTTCATGCCCTCGTATTCCACTTCGATGCCGCCATCCTCGATGGAGGTCACAGTCACAGTCACAACGGAGCCGCGCTTCACGCCGCCCACTGCTTCTGCGAACTTGTCACCGCCAACACCTTTGATGGAGAGCGAGATGCGCTCCTTCTCAACGTCGACTTCGGAGACAACCGCCTGAACGATGTCGTTCTTGTGGTAGCTCTGAATGGCTTCTTCGCCGCGCTCGTCCCATGACAGGTCTGAGAGGTGAACCATGCCGTCGATGTCGCCTGGCAGGCCGATGAACAGACCGAATTCGGTGATGTTCTTGACTTCGCCTTCGACTTCCGTGCCCTCGGGGTGTGTTTCTGCAAACACTTCCCATGGGTTGCGCATGGTCTGCTTGAGACCAAGGGAAACACGACGCTTGGCGCCGTCGATTTCCAGAACCATGACTTCGACTTCCTGAGACGTAGACACGATCTTGCCGGGGTGTACGTTCTTCTTGGTCCAGCTCATCTCGGAGACGTGCACAAGACCTTCAACACCGGGCTCAAGCTCAACAAAGGCGCCGTAATCGGTGATGTTGGTCACGCGGCCCGTGTGTGAGGATTCCAGCGGGTACTTGGCAGCAACCAGATCCCATGGATCTTCTTGCAGCTGCTTCATGCCGAGGGAGATGCGGTGTGTCTCTTTGTTGATCTTGATGACTTGAACCTTGATGGTCTCGCCAATTGTCAGGATCTCGGAGGGGTGGTTCACACGGCGCCATGCCATGTCTGTCACGTGCAGCAGGCCGTCTACGCCGCCGAGGTCCACGAACGCACCGTATTCGGTGATGTTCTTGACCACGCCGTCAACTTCCTGACCTTCAACCAGATTGCCGATAACTTCGGCACGCTGCTCGGCACGGGACTCTTCGAGGATTGCGCGGCGCGAGACAACGATGTTGCCACGGCGACGGTCCATTTTAAGAACCTGAAACGGCTGCTTGAGACCCATGAGCGGGCCTGCGTCACGTACGGGGCGCACGTCAACCTGTGAGCCTGGCAAAAACGCAACTGCGCCGCCCAGATCCACGGTAAAGCCACCTTTAACGCGGCCAAAGATTGCGCCTTCGACGCGCTCTTCTGCGGCATAGGCCTTCTCGAGGCGGTCCCATGCTTCTTCACGGCGCGCCATCTCGCGGGAGATAACAGCTTCGCCGCGTGAGTTCTCTACCTGACGCAGGAACACTTCGACTTCCTGGCCGACTTCAACATTGGGAGCTTCGCCTGGTTCGGCAAATTCTTTAAGCTCGACGCGGCCTTCCATTTTGTAGCCTACGTCGATAATGGCTTGGCCCGCTTCGATTGCGATTACCTTACCTTTGACAACTGAACCCTCTTCGGGTGTGTCCATTTCGAAGCTTTCGTTCAAGAGTGCTTCAAACTCGTCCATCATATTCGCCATGTAGCGTGTTTTTCCTAATCTAGACTGTTTTCTGGCCGTGCGGTTGTCTCCGCCGGTCTTTATAAGATGTGCCCACCTGTTGGTGTGGCGGTGAAGTGCCCGCAGGGAGGGCCGTCTGGAGCAAAGAAAGAGGGCCGGAAAACCCGACCCTGCATTAGATACCTCATCCGGTGCGTGTATCCGCCCCTTAGACTGCCGCGCGTATAGGACAATGTGCGGCCTGTTGCAAGCCGCTTGGCACGCCCCCCATGTCAGAGGGGGGCATGAAACAATTGCCCTTACCTTTTCCCATTGTTGCCATGTTCAGCCTCAATAGCGCCCTAAACCAGCGGTAGAGACATGGTTAACAGCGGCACAAAGCCGTCCGAAAAATCAGAGTTTGAGGCTTATATCATGCTGGCAGTTGGAATTTTGGCAATCTTCTCCGTGGGTCTTGCGGGTATGATGGGCAGTACGGGAAGCGCCGAGGTCGAAGAGCAGGATCTGACTCCCGAGACACCGGACGAGGAAATCGAGGTTGAAACACCAGCTGCTGCACCTTCCGAGGACGCAGAACCCGACACCGATGTCGTGGTGGATGACACCCTAGAGGTCGCCAACGATCTACCGCCTGCGGACTTGCCTTTGCCGCGCTCGGAAAATCAGGTCTCGGTTACTTTGGCGACTGGCGAAGTGGCCGATGATTCTTCCGTTCTGAGCGATGGGCCGAACTCGGGCGAGAACGCCGACCGCACCTTTATCCTCACGCCGCCGACAGGCGATCATGCGATCAGCGTCGAGTTTGACGAAGAGACGACATATGCCATCGAATACAACGCTGACACGCAGTTGGTTTTGTCAGGGTTAAACAGCAACATTGACGGCCCCGAAGGCGTGGACACGGAAGAAACGGTACATAAGGTCGATGCGGCAGGCACACCCTTTACCGAAACACTGATCACCCGTGAATTCGAGGGCGCGCCGCAGATAATCCTTACGATTGATCAGTCCCATGTGGGAGATCATGTCGCACAGATTGATCTGACCAACCCAGATGCATCCCTCGAACTTTTCTTCACACGCATGGAGAGCGGTGTGCATCTTGTTTACGATGAGGTGGACAGCAACGAGGGCGACAGCTTTATCACCACGCGCACGCTTTACATCATCGAGACACCGCAGGGCGTGGAAGAGGTGTCCGAGGACGCCAAAGAGGGCATCATCGCCGAAGGCTTTGACCCTGAAAACGGGGCACGTCTGATTGCCGAGGTGGATCTGGGGCATTCGCTTCTGATCAACCACAGCGGCACCAACGGGACCGGCCCGTACTTCCAGACGCTTGGCAACTTCATCAATGAAGACCCCGATATCGGGACAAATTTCTTCTGGATGACCAATAACGCTGAAGAAGAGCTGGCCGAGGATGAGACAGGCCCGAATATTTGGCGCGGTGTGAACTCGGAAGAAGCAAGCACGCCTGAAAACACAGGACTGGTTCTGGAGCGTGGCACGACAATCGCAACCCAAGCCGCGATTGGTGACGGTGGAGTGTTGCAGGCGCAGGACGAAAACGGCGGGGAAGAGGCCGCAGATGGCCTCAACCTCAACGTGCAGGGTCAAACCGAGCTTGAGCGCGCGCTCGATTTACAAAATCAGGCAAATCAGAACCTGCGAGATCTGGGCATTAACGTCTGATCTAAAGGGCAAACCCGCTGATATGCCTGCCTATGAATAAACGGGGCCACAAGAGCTCCGCCGTACCCCCGCAGCATACCAGCGCCGCGGGGGTAATTTTTCGAGTCTAGTCGTATCAGATCAACTGGTAGCTGTGCGGCACATAGCGGTAGCCGCCTTCGCCGCGCGTCTCGATGAAGCCCATACCAGGGAATGGCATGTGATAACCGATAAGCGGGAAGCGGTCGGCGCTGGCCATATCCATGATCTTTTTACGCGTGGCTGCAGCCGCTGCCTTGTCCATATCGAACTTCACTTCCCATTCGGGATAGCCCACGGACCAGACATAGTGGTTGGCTGTATCGGCCATGAGCAACAACTGGCTTCCGCCGCTTTCGAGCATATAGCCCATGTGACCAGGCGTGTGGCCAAAAGCCTCTACCGCCGTCACACCGCTACGCACGTCCTGACCTGCATCGAGGAACGTCATCTTTTCGGCCAATGGGCGTACTTTGCCCTCGAACCCTTCATTTTCCTGCTTGGCCCATGCGTCGAATTCCACCTGACCTGCGACATAAGCCGCGCCAGCAAATGTCTCGGCCCCGTCAGCATCTGTCAAACCGCCGATATGGTCGCCGTGCATGTGGGTCAGAACCACGTGGGTGATGTCTGAGGCAGCATAGCCTGCCGCTGTGAGTGCCTTTGTTGTGCCTTCGGCATTCAATCCTGTATCAAACAGGATCACATCCGTGCCCGTGTTCACGACGGTGGGCGTGAAGAAGAACTGTGCAGCATCGGTCGACAGGAAGTTCGCGGCACTTACTTCGGCAAATGTCTCGGCATCTACGTTCATACCAAAGATGTTCTGCGGCCCCTCGACGCTGCGGCTTCCCACAAGCAGGGTCGTCACTTTGAAATCACCCAGTGTGAAATCACGGTGCGTGGGCATGGACGTAGCTGAATGACCAGCGGCAGACAGCAGCGTTGGTGTTGCGGCGGCAAAGGGCAAGGATGCCCCAGCAAGGAGTGCGTTACGACGTGAGAGCTTCATAGTGAATACCTTCTGTTAATATGCCGTAAGAACTAGACCAGAAGATCACCGGGGCAAGGCACGCAATGGGCCTGCCCCGGCGCAGCATTACCCTTCGGTCGGGCCGCCTGCCTTTTTCCATGCTGGAAAGCCACCGATGTTGGTGACATTTGAATAACCCATCTCTTTAAGCGTTTTACCCGCAAGGGCCGCCTGCCCGCCTGCACCACAGATGAGATAGATCTCGGCGTCCTTCTGGAAGACGGGATTATACAAATCCTCAACGGCAGGGTCGGCACGAAATTCGATCATGCCGCGCGGGATGCGGTGCGCGCCTTTCAGCGTGCCACTTTCGGCAATGGCGGCACTGTCGCGTACATCAATAAAGACGCCCGTGCCGCTGGCATGTTTTGCGATCGCCGCCTCGGCCTCCATCTTTGGCACTTCGGCGTTGGCGGCATCCATATAGTCTTTTGCAGTTTTCATCATTGTCTCCTGAAACGGGTTGATTTGGTTTAAAGCGCTTCGCCCTTCTTGCGCAATTCCTCGAACAAGTCACGGTAGATACCGTTTGAATCGCCGCCTCCGAAGATATTGGCCCCGCCCGAATAGGTCTGGCCATAGCTGCGCGCCACATTCACCGTTTGGACCAGCGCGCTGATCAGCTGGTCCTTTTCCAAAGGCGACAGCGGATGGATAAACACACCCCAAAGCCGCCCGTTGGCCACCGCATAGCGGGCATCAAGGGCAGTGTCGAAATTCGCCTGCATCATGCGCATCAGGTCCTGCGCGCTCAGCCCTTCGGCGCTGGCGATAGGGACCATGGCGCGCATGCGGTCTGCTGTGGCATCGGCCACGATCATCACGGGAATAGCGTCGATATTGAATTGCAGGGTCGGCCCGCTGGCGATCACATCGGGATCAAGGGCCTGCACGATCTGGGCCATCCGCTCCAGCGTCATGGGACCTTCGATCTGTTCGGGCGCGGGCGGGACGACGGGGTCAGGTGTTTGTTGGGCAATCAGCGGCGTGCCGGCCAGCAACAGAGCAAGCGTCAGGGGTCGGATCATGGCAGAGGTTCCCTTTTTTAGACGCCACCAGCTTAACCAGCGCGTCTGAAAAAGCGAAACACCCTTTGGTGAGCGGTATTTCAGGAAGGGTTGCGCACGGCCTCTACAGCGCTGATCGCGGCGGCAACGGCCTCGTCAATGGACAGGGTTGAGGTGTCGATCACCGTCGCATCCGCCGCAGGTTTCAGCGGCGCCTCCACCCGTTCCATATCTCGGGCATCGCGGGCTTTGACATCTGCCAGCACCGTCTCAAAGCTGTCCTCAATGCCCCGCCCCGACAGCTCCGCATGGCGGCGCGTGGCGCGCACCTCGGCGCTGGCGGTGACAAAAAGCTTCACCTGCGCATCGGGGCAGATCACCGTGCCGATATCACGCCCGTCCAACACCGCCCCACCTGCCCGCGCGGCAAAGCTGCGCTGGAAGTCCAGAAGGGCGGCACGGACGTCGGCGATCACCGCGACCTTGCTTGCGGCTTGGGCCACCGCAGGCGTGCGCAGGCGCGCGTCTTCCAGATCGTCAGGTTGGAGGGTGAGTGCGGCTGTCACAGGCTCCATCCTGTCTCTTATACACATCTCCGAGCCCACGAGACAGGCAGAAATCTCG
>CAJXSZ010000027.1 GCA_913060815.1 uncultured Sulfitobacter sp.
GGATTTGATGGCCGAGGGGGCAACGCACATCGGGCCGTAGGCGTAGCGGCCTGCGTGCAGGATTTGCATGGCGATTTTGCCGTCAGCTTCGTGCACGCGGTCTGTGACGATCTTGTGGTTGGCGACATCCTCATCGCTGACCATCACCGCGGCACCCGGAAGGACAGAGCCTTCGAGGTTGGGGCCGATGCCGCCTGTGACCATGAGGCCCACGCCGCCACGTGCGCGCGCGGCATAGAACTCGGCGACGCGGTTCCAGTCCTTTGTCTCCTCCAGCCCCGTGTGCATTGAGCCCATAAGGACGCGGTTCTTGAGCGTGGTGAAGCCCAGATCGAGGGGCGCGAGCAAATTTGGGAAGTTGGACATGAATGAACCCTTTTCGGAGTGACGTGTTGCGCGCAGCATGGCGGGACGTTTGGCGCGTGTCATCAAGGACGCCGCGTCAGGCTGCTTTCGGTGTGCTGGGGGATGATGTAGTCTGGCGCTTAGATGTATCAAAGAGTTGGACCAGACATGAATCGCCAAGAGATCGAAAAGCTGCCCTATCGCCCGTGTGTGGGCGTGATGGTGGTCAACGCCAGTGGCCATGTGTTTGTGGGACAGCGGCGCGACCGTGATTATGACGCATGGCAGATGCCGCAGGGTGGTGTTGATCCAGGAGAGGATCCGCGCGATGCAGCGCTGCGCGAGCTGGAGGAGGAGACGGGGATCACCCGTGATCTGGTGCGTGTGGAGGCGGAGACGGAGGGTTGGCTGCCCTATGAGTTGCCGCATGAATTGGTGCCGAAGCTGTGGGGCGGCAAATACCGCGGCCAAGAGCAGAAGTGGTTTTTGCTGCGCTTCAATGGGACCGATGATCAGGTCAATATCGCCACGGCCGAGCCCGAGTTCGCCGCGTGGCGCTGGATCGCGGCAGATGACATGCTGGCGGGGATCGTGCCGTTCAAGCGGGATGTTTACGCGGCTGTGCTGGCGGCGTTCAAAGACAAACTGTGAGGGTCGCGCTCCTCGCGGCGCTCCTCGCTTTTGCGCCTGTCCCTGTCACAGCCTTGTCGTGCACACCACATTCAGTGCAAGCCGCGTTTGCGCAGGCGGATGAGGCGAAAGAGAGCTACGCCATCGTGCAAGGTCAGCTGGATTTTGACCTGTCGCAAGTCGTGGACAAGTGGGGCAAGAACAATCCCAACCCCGAGACGCTTGTGATTGAGGCGCAACTGACGGGGCATTCCCTGTCAGCAAGGGGGTTCGTGCGGCCCTATGCCAAATCTGTCGAACTGGTGCTGGAGTGCTTTGGTCCGTGGTGTGGGCAAGCAACACCGCGCAAGCCTGTGCTGGCTTTTGTCGAATTGGGCGCGGAGCGGGACGTGATCCGCACCAATCCGTGCGGCGGGTATTTATTCGAACAGCCGTCACAAAAAATGCTGCGCGCCGTGAAAGGGTGCTTTGCAGGTAAGGTCTGTACGCCGCCTAGATGATCGGGACTTGTCCAGCGGCGCTGCGGGGCAAGATGTCGATGACACGGGGATCATCATCAATCTCGATCTCGCGCTTGTAGGGGGTGAAGCCAGAGCGGACGTAGAAATCGAGCGCTTGGGGGCTATCTATGGTGCAGGTGTGCACATGGAAGCGGGTGATGTCGCGGGCCCATGCGGTGGTGATCGCGTGGCTCATCAGGAACCTGCCCGCACCTGTGCCGATGAGCGCAGGGGTGAGGCCGAAATAGGCCAGCTCGCATTGCCCGCTAGTGCGGAAATCAAGCTCCAGCAGAGCTTCATCCACGCCGTCTTTGGTCAGCGTATAGAAAGCGACATCAGGATCATCGAGGATCGTTTGCAGCGCGGCATCGCCCATTTTGAGCCGCCCGTACCAGAGCCATTCCAGCGCACCCACACGGGTGAACACATCGCGGTACCACTCTAGCGTGGGCGTAACCTGCCGCAGGGTGATGCCATCGGGCGGGGGCAAATCGCGCGTTGGTGCCATGCTGTGCATCTCAAGGTGTGTCACCACCATCGCGAGCTTGCCTGCAGGCACCTCGTGCAGACCGTTTTCGAGCATCAAACGAGACCTTCGGATTTGAAGACTTCCATCATGTCACGCTCGGGGCGCGGACCGATGTGGGAGATGACTTCGGCACCGCAGAGGTTGCCCATGCGGCCGCATGTCTCGAGATCGCGGCCTGTGGCGAGGCCATAGATGAAGCCTGCGGCGAATTGATCGCCAGCGCCCGTGGCGTCCACAGGCGTGATGCGCGCAGGGGCGGGGATGTCCACGCGCTCTCCGTCGCGGATGAGGGTGACGCCGTCGCCGCTTCGGGTGCAGACCATGATCGGACACAAGTTAGCAGTGTTGAGGATCGCGGCCTCGAGGTCCTCGGTCTCGAACAGCGATTTGATCTCGGCCTCGTTGCCGATGACAAAGTCCAGTTCATGTTCGATCATTTGCAGAAAGTCGGCGCGGTGACGCTCGACACAGAAGGGGTCGGAGATGGTGATACCCGCCATGCCACCACCAGCCTTTGCCGCGCGCGCAGCCTCGCGGAAGGCGGTTTTGCCTGCGTCCTCGTCAAAGAGGTATCCCTCGAGGAACATGATTTTCGCGTTGCCTGCGACGTCTGTGGGGACATCCGCAGATGACAGGCCGGTGGAGACACCCAGATAGGTGTTCATCGAGCGCTCCCCGTCTGGGGTCACGAAAATCATGGAGCGGGAGGTGGGGCGGTTGGCATCCGCCACGGGCGGGTTCACGAAATCGGTGCCATTGTCGGTCATGGCTGCGGCATAGAACTGACCCAAGCTATCATCGCGCACGCGTCCGATGAAGGCGGTTTGCAGTCCCAGAGCACCGACGCCCGCGACCGTATTTGCCACGGCACCACCCGGGGTCTGTACCCGCTCGCCCATGGCACCATAAAGCTGCTCGGCGCGGTCCTGGTCAATGAGCTGCATAATGCCCTTGTCGATGCTCATATTATCAAGGAAGGCATCGTCTGCATGGGTTATGACATCCACCACGGCGTTGCCGATACCAACGAGGTCATAGGTTTTCATTCAGTCTTATCCTTGTATTGGCACAGGTCTTTGATGATGCAGGTGCGGCACTGGGGTTTACGTGCTTTGCAGTGATAGCGGCCATGCAGGATGAGCCAGTGGTGCGCGTGGAGTTGGAAATCGGCGGGGATGTTATCCTCGACGGCCCGTTCCACCGCATCGACGGTTTTGCCCACGGCGATGCCCGTGCGATTGCCTACGCGAAAGATGTGTGTGTCGACCGCTTGCGCGGGCTGCTGCCACCACATGTTCAGCACCACATTGGCGGTCTTGCGCCCCACACCCGGCAGGGACTGCAAAGCGGCGCGGGAATTGGGGACCACGCCATCATAGTCATCGACGAGGATCTGGCTCAGCTTGATGACATTCTTGGCCTTTTGGCGGAAGAGGCCGATGGTCTTGATATGCTCGGTGACGCCTTCCAGCCCCAGATCGAGCATTTTCTGCGGCGTGTCGGCAATCTTGAAAAGCGCGCGGGTTGCTTTGTTCACGCCCGCATCCGTGGCCTGAGCTGACAGCGCCACAGCCACCACGAGCGTATAGACGTTGACGTGCTCCAGCTCGCCCTCGGGCTCGGGCTCAGCCGCGTGGAAGCGTTCCATTATGGCGCGGATGGTGTGGTAGTCGAGTTGTTTGGTCTGTTTGCTCATGGGCCGCAGGTATGCGCAGGTTTCGGGTCGCGTGCAAGCGCGAGGGGGCATATTGTAGCGCTATGACACAGATGATGCCCCCCACCGACGATCAATGCAGCACGTATCATTACGGCGTGATGGCGCGTGCTATTGCATTGATTGATGCCGCCGATGCGCCACTGACGCTTGAGGCGCTGGCAGGCGAGATGGGGATGAGTGCGGCGCATTTTCAGCGGTTGTTTTCCGCTTGGGTCGGAGTGTCGCCCAAGCGCTATCAGCAGTATCTGACGCTGGGCCATGCCAAGACGCTGCTGCGCGAGCGGTTTACCACGCTGGAGGCGGCACATAGCACGGGCCTGTCAGGGACGGGGCGCTTGCATGATTTGTTTCTGCGCTGGGAAGCGATGAGCCCCGGTGAATACGCCGCTGGCGGTGCACGGCTGGCGATCTTCTGGGGCGTGTATGACACGCCGTTTGGTCGTGCCGTTATTATGGGCACGGATAAAGGGATTTGCGGAGTGTCGTTCGCTGCGGAGATGGGCGAGGCGGCGGCGCTGGAAGACCTGAAGGCGCGCTGGCCTGCCGCGTCATTTGCCGAGGATGCAGAGCGGCTTCGTCCTTGGGTCGAGGCGGCGTTCGGGATGAGAAGTGATGTTGATCCTGCGCCGCTGTATTTGATCGGTGCGCCGTTCCAGATCAAGGTCTGGGAGGCCCTGTTGCGGTTGCCCGAAGGGGGCGTGAGCACCTACGGCGAGATCGCTCAGGCGATTGGCAGCCCCAAGGCGGTGCGCGCGGTGGGCACGGCGGTGGGGCGCAATCCGATCGGCTACCTCATTCCGTGTCATCGTGTGCTGCGTAAATCGGGCGAATTGGGCGGCTATCACTGGGGTCTTCCGATCAAGCGCGCCATGTTGGGCTTTGAGGCGGCGCGCGTTGAGGCGGGCTAGAATTGCGCGGGATGCCGCTTATTCCCCCTAAACAGATATTTTTCTGGAACAGAAACCCGCCTATATTGTTTCTATCAACAAGCGCTTCGCCCGAACGGAGCCGTAACAGTAAGGCAGTAAGACTATGACATTTCCTAAATTCCCGATGGTTGCCGCAATGGCAGGCATGATTGCTCTGGGCGCGTGTACCAATCCCAACGGCTCGATTTTGGCGTCCTCGGAGGACCCTAACCAGCGCGCGAAGAACGGTGCGTTGATCGGTGCGGGCGCAGGAGCGCTCATCGGTGCGCTGTCCGAGAGTGACGGCAACAGAGATACAGGCGCGTTAAAGGGTGCCGTTATCGGTGCGGCCCTTGGTGCAGGCGGCGGCGCCCTGCTCGACAAGCAGGAGCGTGATCTGCGCGCCAGCCTTGGCAATGACCGTGTGACGATCAACAACACGGGCGACCGCCTGATTGTGACCCTGCCGCAGGACATCTTGTTTGCCACAGGCTCAAGTGCCGTGCGCCCCGATCTGGTACGTGATCTGGGGGCCGTTGCTGGCAACCTTCAGGCTTATCCGAACTCCACCATCCAGGTGATCGGCCACACTGACAGCGACGGCGAAGCGGCGTTCAATCAGCAGCTTTCCGAGAGCCGTGCCAATGCGGTATCCTCCGTGCTGCTCAACAATGGCGTTGCACCGGGTCGCATTCAGGCCTTTGGTCGTGGCGAAGCGCAGCCTGTTGCCAGCAACCTCAACCCGCAGGGGAAGGCACAAAACCGCCGTGTCGAGATTGTGATTTTGCCCAACGCGAGCTGATCCCTGCGACCATCATAATTTGAATTTGAAAGCCCCGATGCCTCAGCGCGTCGGGGCTTTTGCTTTGTGCACATCATATGTGCGCGGGTGGGCCTTGAGAGTTTTTCATGGCGCCTCATCTTAGGGGCAACAGCTACTTATAAAAGGACTATCCCGATGGCGACGCATAAACTTCTTGGTATCTCGGGCTCGCTGCGCAAGGGCAGCCATAACACCCTGCTTCTGGCCGAGGCGGCGCGCCTGTTCGGCGACGCAGAGTATACCGAGGCCGACCTCAATCTGCCGCTTTACAATGGTGATGACGAGGAAGCGGATGGCGTCCCTGCAGCCGTGGATGCTTTGGCCCAGCAGATCGCGGATGCGGACGCGGTTCTGATCTCGACGCCCGAATATAATAAAGGGCCGTCAGGTGTGCTCAAGAATGCGCTCGATTGGGTGAGCCGTTCAGAGATCAAGCCGTGGGGCGGCAAGCCTGTCGCCGTGATGTCCGCCGCTGCAGGGCGCGCAGGGGGCGAGCGCGCGCAGATGGTGTTACGCGGATTTATGGTGCCGTTTCGTCCCGTAATCCTGCAAGGGCCCGAAATTCATCTGGCCGCCAGCTATGAGGCATTTGACGAGCACGGCCAGTTGACGGGCGAGATGTATATCAAAGAGCTGACCGCCCTGATGGATGGCCTGCGCGCGCAGATCAAAGTCTAGGTTTTGACGCTGATCTCGATCAGATTGCTATCGGGGTCACGGATGTAGAGCGAGGTTATCGGCCCTGTGGCTCCCGTACGGGGGACGGGGCCGATTTCAATTTCAGTGCCGTGTTTGGCCAGATGCTCATGCCACTGGTCCAGCGGCACCTCGGTGAGAAAGCACAGATCGGCGGAGCCTGTCTGGACGTTTTGCGCCTTTGGCTCAAACTCAGCGCCGCGTTGGTGGAGGTTGATTTTCATGGTGCCAAACGTCAGCGCGTGACGGGTTGTGCCGTCTGCTACGGTGAAGGGCGCGTGGGCCATGCCGAGCGCGTTGGTGTAGAAAGCGATGGTCGCCTCAATGTCCGCCACAGTGAGTACGAGATGGTCGAGGGCGGTCAGGGTTGGTCTCATAGGTTGTCCTCCACGCGGAACCCTTGTGGAATTTCATCGCGTCCGTCGAGCACCAGATCAGCCATAACGTGGGCCACCTTGGGGGCCATGCCAAAGCCGATCTTGAAACCGCCGTTGGCGATGAAATGGCCGCTGCGATTGGGGTAGCCGCCCAGCATCGGGGCGCGGGAGCGCGCGCGGGGACGGACCCCTGCCCAGCGGTCGATAACGGGGGCATCACGCAAAGCAGGCACAGCGGCGCGGGCTTTCTCTGCCACATCATCAAGTTGTGCATCCGTGCTGGTAGGGTCGTCGTACTCCCGCTCGGAGGTGGAGCCGATTGCCACGGTGCCATCGCCGTGCGGGATGATGTGCACGCCGCCAGCGAAAAGCTGCGGCAGGCCGACGGCGTCAAAGTCCAGAAGCGCTGCCTGCCCCTTGACCCCTGCGCCCATGGAGCGGGTATGGTTGGCGGTGAGGTGTTCCAACCCCGCAACGCCTGTGGCCCAGATGACCGCCCCTTTGTCGGGGGCATCGGTTTGTACATGAACGCCATTTGCGGCAATGGCGGCGACCAGCGCGTTGCAGGCGCGACGGGGATGCAAATGTGCGCTCAGCGTGTCGAATATGAGCGGCCCTTGGGGGCTGTGGGGCTGCCAATCGCCGTCTGGGGTCGGGATCACCGACCATGTGGCAGTGTCGCCCCAAAGCTGTTGAGCCGTTGTGCTGCGCTGTTGCGCAAGAGCGAGGGCTGCTTCGTCGGCAATAGGCTGCAGGCGGCCTGTGCGCGCGTAGCCTGCGGGGATGCCGCCCGTTGCCTCGACATGCGCCCAGAACCCTTCCGCCATCAACAGGCTTTCCAGCTGGAACGCCTTTTTCGGGTTCCAGTTTTCGGGGACATGCGGCGCCAGCGCACCGACGATACCGCCGCTGCTGCCTGCCCCCGCGCCGTGCGGGTCGATGATCTGCACCGCCGCGCCGCGCTGTACGCAGGCCCAAGCGATGGACAGCCCGAAAATCCCTGCGCCGCGGATGGTGATATCTGTCATTGCTCTGGCCTTTGATTGCGCGCTAACTGGGGTTGAGTGAGTGATATAGGGCGTTACCGTGCAGGACCAGAGAGCAGAGTTGGAATGGCGCGATGGCCGCGTGCCTGTATCGGTGCAATTCGATGATCCGTATTTCAGTCTTGAGGACGGGATGGCCGAGACGGCGCATGTATTTTTGGGCGGCAACGATCTGCCTGCGCGGTTCTGTGACGGGTTCCACGTGGCCGAGCTTGGTTTCGGGACGGGGCTGAATTTTCTGGTAGCGCTGAAGGCATTTCGGGAGAGCGGCTGTGGCGGTGTGCTGCGGTTCACCAGCTTTGAGGCGTTTCCCATGGCGATGGATGATTTGCGCCAAGCGCTGAGCGCGTTTGCGGATTTGCCTGATGCGCTGGAGGTGGCGGAATTTCCTGTGGCGCTCGATGGTGCCGACTTTGAACTACGGGTAGTCGTGGGCGATGCGCGCGAGACACTTTCAGAGTGGGAGGGTGCGGCGGACGCTTGGTTTCTGGACGGATTCTCACCCGCCAAAAACCCTGAATTGTGGTCGCCGGAATTGATGGCCGAGGTGGGCCGTCACACCGTGCAAGGCGGCACGGCGGCGACATATACAGCGGCGGGATTTGTGCGGCGGGGGCTGGCTGATGCGGGATTTGAAGTCGAGCGAGTGCAAGGCTACGGGCGCAAGCGGCATATGACACGAGGGATCAAAGCGTGACACAGAGCAACAACATCCCGCTGGGCATTGCCCTGATGATTGCCACGACATTTGTCTTTGCGGTGCAGGATGGCATCTCGCGGCATCTGGCAGGCGAGTATAACGTCATGATGATCGTGATGATCCGCTATTGGTTTTTCGCGGCGTTTGTCATTGCGATTGCCAAGCGGAGCGTCGGTTCCGTGCGCGAGGCCGCCAAGACGGAGCAGCCGTTTATCCAGATCACGCGTGGCCTGCTGCTGAGCCTCGAGATTTGCGTGATGGTTGCCGCCTTCACCATTCTGGGGCTGGTGGAGAGCCATGCGGTATTCACCTGCTATCCTCTGCTGGTCGCGGCCCTTTCGGGGCCTGTGCTGGGGGAAAGTGTGGGCTGGCGGCGCTGGGCTGCGATCGGGGTGGGGTTCATCGGTGTGCTGATCATCCTCAAGCCTGGACTTGGTGTGTTCGAGCCTGCGGCGCTTATCCCGTTGCTCGCGGCTGCGATGTTTGCAGTTTACGGATTGCTCACGCGCTATGCGGGCCGGCGCGACAGTACGGCGACGAGTTTTTTCTGGACGGGCACAGTGGGCGCTGTGGCGATGACGGTCTTGGGCGCGTGGTTCTGGGAACCGATGATTGCGCGCGATTGGTTCTGGATGGCGTGTCTATGCGTGACGGGGGTGACGGGCCACTGGCTACTGATCCGCTGCTATGAGGCAGCGGAGGCGAGCGCGGTGCAGCCCTTCGCCTATCTGCAGCTGGTGTTTGCAGCGACCATCGGCATAACCGTGTTCGGTGAAACGGTGAGCACGAATGTCGCCATTGGCTGTGTGATCATCGTGGCCGCTGGCCTATTCACCTTCTGGCGCGAACGGCAGCAGGGTTGAGCCGATAAGCTCTTCGTAGAAGGGGATCGGCAGGGGGTCTTTGCCAAGCCGCGCGCGGTAGATGGGCAGGCTTTCTGTGACACGCATGATGTAGTTCTGCGTTTCACGGAAGGGGACCATTTCGACCCAATCGACGATGTAGATGTCGCCGTCACGGGGATCCCCGCGTTCCTCCATCCAGCGGATCGGGCGGCTGGGGCCAGCGTTATAACCTGCGGACATCATCACCACATTGCCGTCAAAGCGGCCTGCAAGTTCGGCCAGATATTGCGTGCCCAGCCGCGCGTTGTAGACGGGATCGGCGGTGAGGCGGTCGGTGGTGTGCAGCGCGCTCAGGCCGAGCTTGCCTGCGACTTCCTTGGCCGTGGCAGGCATCAGTTGCATGAGGCCACGCGCACCGACGCTCGATTGCACGACGGGGTCGAACTCACTCTCGCGCCGCGCAATGGCGAGTGACATTTCAGGAGCCATTGGCAGATCGGCCTCGGCCAGCGGGTGCAGCGCATAGTAAGGCGCTGCGATTTCCAAACCACGCCGCGCCGCGCGTTTGCCGATCATCACGGCGATATGGGGCTGGCCCACGTCAATGGCGGCTTGGCCCAGAAGCTCCAGATCAGGTTCCAGCAATTGCTCAGCCAGATGGGTCCAGAAACGCTCGGCCACGTTTGGCTCTCCCGAGGCTTGCAGCAGGAGGCCCGCCTCGAACAGGGGCGCTTTGGCCAGCGCGCTGGTGCGCCAGTCCTGCGCGGGGCGCGCGCCGCGCAGTTTGTCGGGGAAGGGGATGCGCGCGCGCTCGGCTGCGAGCAGGCCGTAGTAGGAGGTCTGGTAATTTGCGCCCATCGTGTAGGCAGCAGTGGCGCCCTCATTGTCGCCTGCGGCCTCCAGCGCGCGACCCTGCCAATAACCAGCGCGGCCTTGGGAGATCGGCGATTCCACGGCACTATCGTGGTTGAGGAAATGCGCGTGGGCGCGCATCGGGTCTTTGAGGAACGTCAGCGCGATATAGCCAGATAGCCATTCAAGATCGGCATAATCGGAGCCTTCGGTGAGGAAGTGCTTTGAGGCCATGGCGTAGGCGCGCTCGGGCGTGCCGTTGCGCATCTCGTAGCGGGCCAGCGCACGGCGGCGGTTGCCCCATGCAGCAGGGTTGCCCAAGGCTTCGGCGCTGCTGGAGGAGGCCAGCATCAGGTCCATCGCGTCCTCTTGGCGGCCCTTGCGCGCGCGCCATTCAAATCGAGCATGGTTCACACCGCCGCTGGATTTCAGCGCATCAGGGAGATCTTCATAAAGGCTTACGGCATTGTCGCTGCGGCGGTAGAAGGCGATGCGGGAACGTGCCGCTTGTTCGGCCGCTTTGCTGGCCACGCCGTACATCTGGGCGGCCTCGGTATATTCGCGTTGCCAGACCATTGCATCAAGGCGTGCATCGTGGTGAGGCTTGAGCAGGTCGCTGTGTGCGGCGAGAAATGCGGCCTGAGAGTTGGCGTTCATCGGCATGGTGCGCCAAGCGAGGACAACGCTCGCCTCGGCCGCACCTGTCTCTCCGCCAGCGGTGAGGGCTTTTGCATGGGCCAGTACACCACGCGGGGTCTGCGGGGCTTGGGCCGCGAAGAAAACAAGGATGTCCGCATCACTTTGCTTGATCACCTCAGGCTCCGAGCGGCGGCGCAGGTAGGCTTCGCCGGGCCAATCGGGGCGGCGTTCAAGGAAATCGGTAATCTGCTCAAAGCTGCCCTGCTGCGCGCGCAGGCGGTGCCATGTGATGACATCGCGGGCGACTTGACCGTCACGCTCCGCAATCCGCTCGGCGCCCGAAAAATCACCAGAGCGCATGGTGTCCATCGCCCATCCGAGGGGGCGCGGACGCTCGGCGCTGGCGGGCAGCGCCATGGCACAGAGCAGCAACAGGGCTGTCAGATAACGTGTCATGGCTTGCATTTCCTACCTCGTCCACAGTACAGCCTTTGAACATAGACTATCCTTGTGGGTGTTCAATTCACGATACTTTGCGCAGGCGGTCTTTGTCCTGCCGCCCACGACGGGCGGCTTCATCGGTGGCCCTTTCGGTCTCCAGCACAACAAAAGGAGCGTGCACATGTTTTCAGGTTCTATGCCTGCCCTCGTCACGCCGTTTCAGGGCGGCGAGCTGGATATCGAAACACTCAAGAAACTTGTCGAATGGCATGTGGGTGAAGGCTCCAACGGGCTGGTGCCTGTGGGGACCACGGGCGAATCGCCCACGCTGACGCACCGCGAGCATGAGTTGGTGGTCGAGGAGGTGGTCAAAGCCGCTGCTGGCCGTATCCCCGTCATCGCAGGCGCTGGCAGCAATAATACGCTAGAGAGCATTCGCCTCGCCCAGCACGCCGAGAAGGTTGGTGCGGACGGTATCCTGCTGGTGACGCCTTACTATAACAAGCCGACACAGCGCGGGTTGATCGCGCATTTCACAGCCGTTCACGACTGCTGCGAATTGCCCGTTATCATCTACAATATTCCGGGCCGCTCGGTGGTGGACATGTCACCCGCGACGATGGGCGAACTGGCCAAGCTGCCGCGTATTGTCGGCGTTAAGGATGCGACTGGCGATTTGGCGCGTGTGTGTGATCAGCGTATGGCCTGCGGTCCTGATTTTATTCAGTTGTCGGGTGAAGACGCCACGGCGCACGGGTTTAATGCGCAAGGCGGCGTTGGCTGTATTTCTGTTACAGCGAATGTAGCGCCAAAGCTGTGTAGCGAGTTGCAGGCGGCCTGTGCCAAAGGTGACTATGCCGCCGCGCTACAGATCCAGGATAAGCTGATGCCGTTGCACAAGGCCATCTTCACCGAGCCTGGCCTGGTCGGCGTGAAATATGCTATGTCGCAGCTTGATCTGTGCTCTGCTGATGTGCGTCTGCCGCTGACAGGTCTGTCGGACGAGACCTGTGCGCTGGTGGATGCGGGTCTGCGTCACGCAGGCTTGATGAACTAGACTTTTCTTCGCAGGCTCTGTGTGTAGGGTGGGAGTGACCCTAGCGCGCGGAGCCTACACATGAATATCCTTCCCATAATTGCCGATAGCACAGACGAGATGCGCGCGATTTTCGAGGATTTGCACGCGCATCCCGAGATCGGCTTTACCGAAGAGCGCACGAGCGCTGTGGTGGCCGAGGCGCTGCGCAGCTATGGCGTGGACGAGGTGCATGAAGGGCTGGGCAAAACGGGCGTTGTTGCCCTCATTCACGGGAAGCAAAAGGGCAACCGCCGTGTGGGGCTGCGCGCGGATATGGATGCGCTGCCGATCCACGAGATTTCGGGTGTGGAATATGGCTCCAAGAATGACGGCGTGATGCACGCGTGCGGCCATGACGGGCATACCACCATGCTGCTGGGGGCGGCAAAGCATCTGGCGGCAACGCGGGAGTTTGACGGTACCGCCGTGCTGGTTTTCCAACCCGCCGAGGAGGGGCTGGGCGGTGCGCGCCAGATGATCGCGGACGGTTTGTTCGAGCAATTTCCCTGCGACGAGATTTACGGGATGCACAACTGGCCAAGTGGAGAGCTGGGGCAGGTCGGCATTTGCAAAGGCACCGCGATGGCGGGGGCCTCGTTCTTTGACATCACCGTCAAGGGCAAGGGCAGCCATGCGGCCAACCCCTCGCAAAGTCGCGACGCGCTGATCATCGCAGCGAGCCTCGCGACGGAGTTGCAGACCATCCTGAGCCGCAATGTGCCAGCGCTCGATACCTGCGTGTTGTCGGTGACGCAGCTGCATGCGGGTGCAGCCTATAATGTGGTGCCGGAGGTGGCGACGCTGGCCGGCACCATCCGTTATTTCAAAGACGAGATTTATGAGTTGGCCGCCTCACGGATGCAGGCGATCTGTGACGGGTTCGCGCTGGCGCATGGGGTCAAAATCGAGCTGGAATTGCGCAATGTGTTTGACGTGTTGGTCAATGACCCTGATCTGTCGGACGCCTATATGGAAGCGGCCTCAGAAATTGTGGGGGCAGGCAATATCATCGAGCGTCAGGATCCCGCGACAGGGTCCGAGGATTTTGCCGATATGCTTAAGGTTGTACCGGGGGCCTATTGCATCGTGGGCCATGGCGGGACCGTACCACTGCACAATCCCGCGTTTACGCTTGATCCCGAAATTCTGCCCATTGGCGCATCGGTGATGGCGCGGATGGTGGAGAAGCGGCTGCCGCTCTAGCCTCAGCGCTTGCCGTAGTAGAGGCCGACAACATGCTCGGCCTCAGCAAAGAAGAGCCAGCGGGCGGTAAGCACGCCACCGATATGGGCCACCACGGCAAAAAGCGCCATGAAATGGTTGAACGGCAACAGCAAGAATACGATCGGCAGAATGGCCATTAGCGAAATTGCGATGATGCGGAGTTTTTGCGCGTGCTTGCGGCCGATCTCATGCACGAATTCGCGCAGCAGATAGTTGGTGCCAGTGTGCGGCGGCTCGAACGCGCGTACGGTGCCGATGCTGCCGAGGCCCGTTGCCGTGGCCATATCGGTGGTGCTTTGTGCGAAGGCAGTATCGCCGCGCAGCCATGTCGCGACTTGGATCACGCCTGCGATGGCGAGCAGGATGATCGCTGCCGTGGTCTGGCCCGCCATCAGCGCGCCGCCCGCAATACAGAGCGAGATGAAATTAGCGGGTGTCAGCGGGCTGTTCCAGCGGGGGATGGTTTTCAGTTGGCCGTAGATCATGGAAGTGGTGAAAACAGTAGCCAGCGAGGCCAATGCGCCCAGCAGGCCGATAATGATCCAGCGTTGATCGAAGAAGACCAGCCCCGCCCCGTAGACCGCCATCAGGATGAGGGCCGCCACGGCGCACCAAGCCTCACGCGAGAGCCAGCTGCTGCGCCATTGCGTGAACGCCTTGAGTGCGCGTTCTGGATGGCCAAGGTGGAAGGTGGAGGAGATGAGCCCCCCCACCGCCAGAAGATAGGCGATGGTGAAGAAGATAAAGGCGTTGAAACCTGTAGTGGCGGGCATTCCGAGGCCAAGGAAGATCATCAGGCCAAAGCCCAAGCCAGAGAAAGTGGAGAAGAAGATGACGGAAGGTGCGGGATGCATCAGAGTTTCTCCAGCGTTTTGTCGAGCCAGTTCAGGAAGCCTTTGGCCTCCGTCGCTACGGGTTCGAGGAAGGGAGCGAGGATGTCAATTTGCTCTGCGTCTTGTGCGAGGCGATCTTTGAGGCGCGGTGGCAGGTATTGATTGACGGGCTTGGTGCCCTGCTCTGGCATGAGGTCCATACCGCCGCGCTCGGCCACCAGTTTGCTCACGTCGGAGTTCGGATCGCCGAGATCGCCAAAGTGGCGGGCATTGGACGGGCAGGTGCGCACGCAGGCAGGCTCGCGGTCAACCTCCGGCAGGTTCTCGTTGTAAATGCGGTCCACACAAAGGGTACATTTCTTCATCGCGCCTTCGGCCTGATCCATCTCTCGCGCGCCGTAGGGGCAGGCCCATGCGCAGAGGCCACAGCCGATGCAGTCACTCTCGTTCACCAGCACGATGCCATCCTCGACGCGCTTGTAGCTGGCTCCTGTGGGGCAGACGGTGACACAGGGCGCGTCCTCGCAATGCAGGCAGGATTTGGGGAAGTGGATGAGTTGGGCGTCGCCTTGCTCAGGCTGGACCTCATAGGAGTGCACGCGGTTGAGGAAGGTTCCCGAGGGGTCGGCGCCGTAGGGGTCCTGATCGCTCAGCGGTGCGCCGTAGTTTTCGGTGTTCCAGCCTTTGCAGGAAATCACGCAGGCATGGCAGCCGACACAGGTATCGAGATCAATAACGAGGCCGAGTTTCTTCTCTGTCCGGGTGGGGAGTTGGGTCATGTTGGGACTCCTTGGCAGGTGTGCATTGGGGCGCTGCCCCAGACCCCGGGATATTTGAGACCAAAAGAAATTGGGGTCATTTGCCTACCTTCCATTTGAGCTCATCGGGGGCGGATGCCACGGGGGAGTTGATGGGGGGCATGTTCGGTTGGCTTTGTGCATCAGCGGGTTGGGCCGTTTTCTTGATGGCGACTTTGAGGTCGAACCATGCGGCTTGGCCCGTGATGGGGTCTGAGTTTGCCCAGCGCAGGCCGTCACCCTTTGGCGGGAGCAGCTCGTGGATGAGGTGATTGAGGAGGAAGCCTTTGGTGGCCTCTGGCGCGTCTTTGTCGAGTGCCCATGCGCCCTTGCGTTTGCCGATGGCGTTCCATGTCCAGATTGTGTTGGGGTTGAGCGCGGCCATTTCCATGACTGGCACGGTGATGGTGCCGTGGGGGGAGGTGACCTCGGCCCAGTCGCCGTCTTTGAGGTCATGTTCGCGCATCAAATTGGTCGGCATATACATCGGGTTGCGGCCGTGGAGCTGGCGAAGCCATGCGTTCTGGCTGCCCCAGCTGTGGTACATTGCCATAGGGCGTTGGGTGAGGGCGGTGATGGTGAAGCCTTCGTTGCCCTGCTGGTCCGTCTCGTACCAGATCGGCAGGGGGGACATCTTTTCTTTGATCCGTTGGCGCAAATGGTCAGGGGGCTGGCGGTCGCCGTGGCCTTCGGCGGCGAGTTGGAATTTACGCATCGGTTCGGCGTAGAGGCTGAACAGGTAGGGTTGGGGGCTGTCATAGAGGCCCATTTTCACGGCCCAGTCCTGATAGTCGGCATTCCATGGTTTGTAGTAGTTTGCGCCGTCTGGAATGTGTTCGACGTAAAAGCCGCCATTGGCGATGTAGTTGTCGAGCTGGGATGCGTTCACTCCGCCACGTCCGCCTTGTAGGCCATTCTCGCCCATGCGCCAGCCTGCGAGGGGGCCGACACCGGGGCGGCGTTCGTGGTTGACGATGTAGTCGGCGTAGTCGGCGTATTTCTGGGAGCCGTCGTCGTTGGTGAAAGCGGGCAGGCCGAGGCGCGCGCCCAGATCACACAGGGCTGATTGGAAGCCTTTGACGTTGCGGTCAGGCTCTACCACGGGCCAGCGGATGGCATCGGCCACGGCGTCGGCTTCGCAGATGGGGCGGTCGAGCAGGGAGATGCAATCGTGGCGTTCGAGATACGTGGTGTCGGGCAGGATCAGATCGGCGTAGGCAACCATCTCCGAGCTGTAGGCATCGGAGTAGATGATGCGTGGGATGACATATTCGCCACTCTCGTCCGTGTCGGTCAGCATATCCTGCACGCCCGTGGTGTTCATCGACGAGTTCCACGACATATTGGCCATATACATGAAGAGCGTGTCGATCTTGTAGGGATCGCCCGCGTAGGCGTTGCTGATTACCATATGCATCAGACCGTGGGCGGACATGGGGTTTTCCCATGTGAAGGCCTTGTCGATGCGGGCAGGCGTGCCGTCGTCTTTGAGCGCGAGATCATCGGGGCCGTGCACAAAACCGAGGTGCGGGCCGTCGAGGGGGGCGTTTGGTGTGACTTTGCAGTGCGGCTTGGGGTGCGCGGTTGCAGGCTTGGGGTAGGGCGGTTTGAAGCGGAAGCCACCCGGAACCTCGACCGTGCCGAGGATGATTTGCAGCGTGTGCAGCGCGCGACAGGTCTGGAACCCATTGGCGTGGGCCGAAATGCCGCGCATGGCGTGGAAGGAGACGGGGCGGCCTGTCATCGTTGTGTGATGCTCACCGCGGAAGTCGGTCCATTCGTGGGCAAGCTCGAAAGATTCCTCGAAGGCCACGCGCGCCAGCTCTGCCGCCAATGTGCGGATGCGTTTGGCGGAGATGCCGCAGCGCTCGGCCACGGCCTCGGGGGCGTATTGCTCATCCAGATACATCTCAGCCATCTGGTGGAAGACGGGGCGGTGGGTTATCCCTGCCTCGCGGTGGGTGGCGGCCAGATCGGGTTTGACGCCTTTTTGATCGTAGGGGGTAAGCTTGCCGGTGGTGCGATCGATCACGAGCTCTTTGCCGTTCTCGTCGCGCAGCTTCAGGCCGTATTCGGGCGACTTCTCATCGCCGTTAATTAGCACGGCGGCGTCTGTGTATTGCGCCAGATAGTTGAGGTCCATCTTGCCCGCCTTCATCAGGCAGTGGATCATTGACAGGATAAACAGCCCGTCTGTGCCCGGCGTGATGCCGACCCAGTCATCAGCCACGGCGTTATAACCTGTACGAATGGGGTTCACGCCAATGACACGCGCGCCGCGCGCCTTGATCTTGCCGATGCCCATTTTGATCGGGTTGCTGTCGTGATCTTCGGCAACGCCGAAGAGCATGAAGAGTTTGGTATGGTCCCAATCGGGCTGACCGAACTCCCAAAAAGCGCCGCCCATCGTGTAGATGCCCGCAGCCGCCATGTTGACAGAGCAGAACCCGCCATGGGCCGCGTAGTTCGGCGTGCCGAAGCTTTGCGCGAACATGGAGGTGAAGCTCTGTGACTGGTCGCGGCCGGTGAAGAAGGCGAGTTTTTCGGGGTTGCTCTCGCGGATGGGGCGCAGCCAGCTTTCCGCGATGTCGTAGGCCTCGTCCCAGCTAATATGCTCGAACTTGCCTTCGCCACGCTTGCCCACCCGCTTCATCGGAGAGCTGAGGCGCGAGGGCGCGTTGTGCTGCATGATGCCAGCAGAGCCTTTGGCGCAGAGCACCCCTTGATTGACAGGATGGTCGCGGTTGCCCTCGATATAGGCGACCTTTAGATCGCCCAGCGGGTCCTTCTTCATATGCACGTTGATTCCGCAGCGACAGGCGCACATGTAGCAGGTCGTTTTCCGGATCTCGTCAGAGACTTTCGGGCTCAGGTCCAGCTTGGGCTGTTTGTGGGTCATCCTTGGCCTTTCAAAAAATTACGCCAGCAGCGAATTCATTTGGCGTGCAATGTGCAGCTCTTCGGTTGCGGGTACGATATAGACAGGCACATCGCCCGTCCACGAAAGCAGGTCGGTAATCTCTTCGCGGATCGGGGCGGCGTTCTCGCCAATGCCACCGGTGAAGGCGATGGCGTCGATCCCGCCCATCGCTGCGATCATCGAGCCGGCCTGTCGGGCGGCCCAATAGCAAAAATGTGCGATTGCAAAACGGGCTTCCGGTGTGTCCGTCTCCATCAGGTCGCGCATGTCTGCGCTGGTGCCTGACAGCGCAAGCAGGCCGCTCTGACGGGTGAGTAAATCCTCGGTCGCATCCACACCCAGATCACGGGCGAGGCGCAATACCGCGCCTGCGTCAATCTCACCCGCACGGGTTCCCATGGTTAGCCCGCCCAGCGGGGAGTAGCCCATGGTGGTGGCGACGGACTTGCCGTCCAGAATGGCGCAAAGCGATGCACCATTGCCCAGATGTAGCGCCAGCAGGCGGTGTGGCAGGCTGCCCGATTGCGTAGGCAGTGCAAGGGTGAGGGCGGCATAGCTGGTGCCATGAAACCCATAGCGTTGCAGCCCTTCTGGTGCGCTATCGGGAAGTGCATACCGACGGGCCACATCGGGATTGGTGGCGTGAAACGCGGTGTCGAAGCAGGCGCATTGCGGCAGATCGGGTGCCATTGCAGTGACTGCGTCGATTGCGGCGATATGGTGTGGATTGTGCAGCGGTGCCAGCGGAATGCAATTCGCTATCGCATCGCGCACCGCAGGTGTGACGCGCCGCGCCTGCGTGAGGTCAGCACCGCCGTGCACAATGCGGTGGCCGACACCGCCAAGCTCATGCGGGGCGATGCCATGGCTCCCTAGAGCGTCAAAAATCGCAGCCAACGCGCTCGCATGATCGGGCAGCGCCAGTTGTTGGCTCTTGCCCGCTGTCTTGAGGTTGCCCGCCCCACCGATGCCTGTGGCCTCACTGCGCAATACTTCACACAGATCAGGGTCAAACAGGGCCGTCTTGATCGACGACGACCCTGCATTCACCACCAGCAAGGGGGCTTTTGTCATGCGCTAGACCTGCGGTTCACGCATGTCAGCAGGGTCGATACCAGCGACCGCAACGGGCGTTTTCATCGCATCGCGGCGGAATGGGTCACCCAGTTCCTGATTGATCATCGCCTCGATGAGCGTGGTCTTGCCGTGGTTCATCTGATCGTCCAGCGCCTTGTTGAGGGCGGCTGTCAGCTCTTCTTGCGTGCGGGCGACGACGCCCTGCAGACCACATGCTTTGGCGATGCCAGCGTAGGAGACATCCTCGTCCAGCTCGGTGCCGACGAAGTTGTCGTCGAACCAGAGTGTGGAATTCCGCTTTTCCGCGCCCCACTGGTAGTTGCGGAAAACGATCTGTGTGACCGGTGGCCAGTCGCCGCGACCGATTGCTGTAAGCTCGTTCACCGCGATGCCGAAGGCGCCGTCCCCTGCAAAGCCCACAACAGGTACGTCAGGCTGGCCGATTTTCGCGCCGACGATGGCGGGCAGGCCGTAGCCACAGGGGCCGAACAGACCCGGTGCGAGGTATTTGCGCCCCTCATTAAAGGACGGATACGCGTTGCCGATGGCGCAGTTGTTGCCGATGTCGGAGGAGATGATCGCCTCGACGGGCAGGGCGGCTTGGATTGCGCGCCAAGCCATGCGCGGCGACATCCAGTCAGGCTTGGCGGCACGGGCGCGCACGTTCCAGTCTGTGCCCGGATCGTCCTGTTCCTCGGTCATGGAGGTCAGCTCTTGTGCCCATGCGGATTTGGTTTGCGCGATAAGCGCGGTACGCTCCTTGCGGCCCTCATCACCTGCGGTATCGGCGAGCTTGGCCGTGATGGCCTGAGCTACTTTTGCCGCGTCGCCGACGATGCCCACGGTGACCTTCTTGGTCAGGCCGATGCGGTCGGGGTTGATGTCGACCTGAATGATCTTGGCGTCTGTCGGCCAGTAATCAATGCCGTAGCCCGGCAGGGTAGAGAACGGGTTGAGACGGGTGCCGAGGCACAGAACAACGTCTGCTTTGGAGATCAGCTCCATCCCTGCTTTTGAGCCGTTGTAGCCTAGCGGGCCCGCAAACAGCGGGTGATTGCCGGGGAAGGCATCATTGTGCTGGTAGCCCACACAGACTGGCGCATCGAGCTTTTCAGCCAGCACGCGCGAGGCGTCGATACCGCCTGAGGCCAGAACGACGCCTGCGCCGTTGAGGATCACAGGGAATTTGGCATCGGACAGCATCTCGGCCGCTTTCGCGACCGCGTTCTCACCGCCCTGAGGCAATTCAAAATCGACGACTTCGGGAATCTCGATATCGATGACCTGCGTCCAGAAATCGCGAGGGATGTTGATCTGTGCGGGACCGGAGGCGCGCTTTGCCTGCATGATCACGCGGTTCAGCGTTTCGGCCACGCGGGAGGGATCGCGGACTTCTTCCTGATAGGCGACGCAATCGGCAAAGAGGTTCATCTGCTCCATCTCTTGGAAGCCACCCTGACCGATTGTTTTGTTTGCGGCCTGCGGGGTCACCAAAAGGAGCGGCGTGTGGTTCCAGTATGCCGTCTTAACAGCCGTCACGAAGTTTGTGATGCCCGGACCGTTCTGCGCGATCATCATGGACATTTTGCCTGTGGCGCGGGTGTAGCCGTCTGACATCATGCCAGCAGAGCCTTCGTGCGCGCAGTCCCAGAATTTGATCCCGGCTTTGGGGAAAATGTCGGAAATCGGCATCATGGCGGAGCCGATGATGCCAAAGGCATGTTGAATGCCATGACGCTGCAGCGTTTTTACGAATGCTTCTTCTGTCGTCATTTTCATAGCAAGTAACCCCTAGGAATAAGTGAAAGCGAATCCGGTTTTTGCCAAAATACGGGTTAAGATCCTGAAAAGTTAGGGCCAGATGCTATGCTGAAATATGGCCAGCTTCTGTCATCGCAGCGATTTCTAACGCCAGTGCTTTCAGCCCCTCGTTGATCCGGCTGGCAGAGATTGAGGAATAGCCGAGGCGGTAGAAGTTCTGGGGCTGCTCGGAGCCGCCAAAAAACGACTGCCCCGGCTCGATCAGGACGCCGAGGGACCGCAGGCGGTTGGCGAGAATTTGTGTGTCAATTCCATCGGGTGCGCGCATCCAGAAAGACGAGCCGCCGTGCGCGCCCTGACCTGCGATCTCAAGTCCGTATTGGGCAATAGCAGCCTCCATCTCGGCGCGGCGTTCGTTCAGGGCGTTGCCCATGCGGCGCACGAGGGCGTCATAATGGCCAAGCGACAGAAAGTAGGAGGCCGTGCGCTGGATATGCCCCGGCGGATGGCGCAGCACGGAGGCGCGCAGGGCGCGGGCTTCGCGGATGAACGGCTCTGACCCCACCAGATAGCCCAAGCGCAGACCCGGAAAGAGGGACTTGGAAAAGCTGCCTACATAGATCACGCGCCCGTCTGCATCGAGGGATTTGAGCGCGGGCGAGGGGGGGCGCAGGAACGATGTCTCGAACTCGTAGTCGTCCTCGACGATCAGCGCATCTATGTCGCGGGCACGGTCCAGCAGCGCCCGCCGCCGCGCCATAGGCATGGTCGCATTCGTCGGGCATTGGTGGCTGGGCGTGGTGAAAATCACATCTGTGTCGGGCGGAATTGCCTCGGGCGGCATCCCGTCATTGTCAACGCGCACTGGGGTTACGTGGCACCGCGACTGGATCAGAATGTCACGCAGTGAGTGATAGCACGGATCTTCCAAAGCGGCGCGGCGGCGCTGGGTTAGCAGCACCTGTGCCGTGAGCCAGAGCGCGTTTTGCGCGCCCATGGTAATCAGGATTTGTTCGGGTGCTGCAGTGATCCCGCGGCGGGGCAACGTATGGCGGGCGATGAACTCGATCAGCTTGGGATCGTCCTGATCATAGGTGTCGGACGTCATGGAATAAAAGTCGCGCTGGCCCAAAGCCTGCAATGCGCAGAGCCGCCAATTTGCGTGATCAAACAGTGCTTTGTCGGCCTGACCATAGACAAAAGGATAGCGGTATTGCGACCAATCCTGTGGTTTGGAGGGTGTGACGCCACCGCTGAACCGCTGTCCTATGGCGCGGGTCCAGTCCACAGCATCCTCCGCCTCTGGTGTAGGGGTGAAACTGGGCGGGCTGGGCGCGTTCTCAGAGACATAATAGCCTGACCGCCCCTTGGAGCTGAGGTAGTCATTGGCCAGAAGTTCAGTGTAGGCGATCGTCACAGTGATGCGGCTCACACTCAGATGAGCGGCGAGTTTGCGGGTTGAAGGGAGCTTTTCTCCTGTCTGAAAGCGGCCGGACAGAATTCCCTGCGCGATCATCTGTTGGATCTGCGATTGCAAGGTGCCTTGGGCATCAGGGTGGAGGAAAAAGGTCTCAACAGGAAGTGCCATGCAAACCTTCTACACTGGACTTAATGCCAAATCAATCTGGATATAAGGATGAATGATTTGGAGAAAACTACATCCTCATTGTATCAGAATGGAGCGTGCAAACAGATTTATAACTAAGACTGAAAGTTACATGAGTTGGAGCGCTTGCAGGAGGAGATGCTGACGCGCTGGCTTGATCACAGTGTTCCGTCGGATTGGGCTGGCTTGGATTTTCGGGGTGAGGTGAAGCGCAAAAAGGCGCGGGATACGCTTAGGCTTGATGCCGATATGGTCGCGTGGTTTCTCAGGACGGAGCCTAACCATGGCCCGTACTCTTGTGCGAAAAACGCAAACGTCATAGCCTTGTGCAGGCAAAGCAGGAGGAAGCACATGACACAGTTCCATTCGGACGCAGAGCGTAAGGCGGTGATCCGTCAGGCGTGGGTGCGGTGGGCTTTGCTGGCGGTGCCGCTGTCTGTGGGGATGATGATTGCCATAACCTATCTCGGGTTCGCCGTGATGCTGCCGCTGATGGTGGTCTTTTTGGCCGCTGTCTTATTGCACCAGCGTTATGTGAAAAAGCGCAGTTGGCATGCGATCTTATGGGGCGTCTATGCCGATAAGGAATGATCTGACCGCACGGAACTCGCTGACACAAAAAAGGCCCTGCTGAATCAGCAGGGCCCCGAATTTCGTGCAGTGTGAAACCCTTTATGGGCAAGCGGCCACGTAGGTTGAGCCGTCGTTGCGCTGGTATGTGCAATTGCCGTTCGAGGTGCGGTTGAGCAATGTGCCAGCCGCGAGGCCCGCAGCGCCGCCGATAATAGCGCCCTTCGCCTTGTCATCACTTCCTGAAACGGTTGCGCCAATCGCGGCACCTGTCAGAGTGGTCGCGGCCAGACGACCATCGGGTGTGCCACATGCGCCGAGAGCCGCAATCATAGGGATCGCCATAAAGAGCTTTTTCATTGGTATTACCTTTTTCTGAAATGGGGCCGAATATCTACGCCATTATATAAGATGCAACGCGCATGTGCAGGGAAAGTTCCCCTATGCGCGGACGCCTGCCAAAGCGCACAAAAAAGGCCCCGCCGGAAAAGCGGGGCCCTTTGGTTTTGTTCAAAAGTATCGTTTAGGCCAGAACGCGGCCCAATGCGCCGTCCACTGCGGCAACGATCTGGTCCAGATCGTCCTTGGTGCATATCAAGGCGGGCGAGAAGCACAGTGTGTTGTTCTTGCCTGGCAAGGATCGGTTTGTTGCACCGATAATCACGCCCTGTTGCATACAGTCAGCAACGATTGCTGCGACGGTCTTCTCGGGCAGCGGCTCTTTAGTGGCGCGGTCGGTGACCAGTTCAGCACCGAGGAACAGGCCCTTGCCGCGCACCTGACCGATGGCGCGGTGCTTGTCCGACAGCTCTTCGAGCTGCTCCAGCATATAGTCCCCCATGGCCGTACAGTTGGCCAGCAGGCCCTCACGCTCGATGATCTTCATGTTCTCGATGGCCGCCGCGGGGCCAGCGGTGCAACCGCCGAAGGTCGAGATGTCGCGGAAGTAGTTGAGGTGATCGCTGGCGTCGTCCTTGAACATGTCAAAGACGGCCTCGGTCGTCACAAGGCAACTAATCGCGGCATAGCCTGACGCCACACCTTTTGCCATGCTCACCATGTCGGGTTTGATCCCGTAGTGCTGGTAACCGAACCATGTGCCTGTGCGGCCCACGCCGCAAACGACTTCGTCGATGTGGAGCAGGATATCATACTGGTCGCAGATCTCGCGGACCCGCTCCCAATAGCCATCGGGGGGCGTAATGACACCGCCGCCAGCGGTGACAGGCTCGAGGCAGAGCGCGCCGATGGTTTCGGGGCCTTCGCGCAGGATGACTTCCTCGATCTGGTTGGCGGCCCAGACGCCGTAGTTTTCCTCGGGCGCGCCGTCCTGTTCGTGCTTGCGGTACTCAAGGCAGTGGGGCACGCGGATAAAGCCATCGGGGAAGGGGCCGTATTGCGCGTTCCGCTCGTCCTGCCCCCCTGCGCCCATCGAAGCGATGGTCGAGCCATGATAGTCGCGGTCGCGGTAGAGGATTTTGTACTTCTTCCCGCCATAGCGTTTGTGCGCAATCTGGCGGACCATCTTGAAGCCCTTCTCATTCGCCTCGGAGCCCGAGGAGCAATAGTAGACGCGGCTCATGCCCGGCATTTTGTCGATCAGCATTTCAGAGAAGATGGCACCGGGGATCGAGCCAGCAGTGCCGCCAAAGAAGTTCAGTTTCACCAGTTGGTCGCGCACGGCATCGGCGATTGATTCGCGCCCGTAGCCGACATTGACGGTCCAGACACCACCCGCAACGGCGTCGATATGCTCTTTGCCGTGCTGGTCCCAGACGCGCATGCCTTTGCCTTCGACAATGATGCGCGGATCGCTTGTTTCATAGGGTTTATGCTGGCTCAGGTGGTGCCAGACGTGGGCGCGGTCAGCCTCGACAACGCGTGAAATGTCATTTTCGTTAAACGTTCCGTCCATGGTGGCAACCTTTCGATGAGAGAGCAAACAGGGGAAATCAGACAGTGTATTCTGTCAATATATTATATCAGAGGATCAAACGGCGATGAAAAATAGGGCCAGAGTATAGAGTTGGATAGGGCCAGATCGCCTGGTGTTATGTTTTTATTGAGTTTTCTGCTGCGCGATTGGCAAATCCCTGCGCAAGGGTGCTCTTCTGGCCTTATGACGGAGTGCGAACTGGTTCTTTGATTTTTCAGGTTGCACGACACAGTGATAAACACCTTGAGCGCTGCGCTCTTCTGCGTTGCGGGGTGAGGGTGGAGGCGAAACTTCGATGCAGGACGGGGAGGGTTCTGCGATGAATATTTGAGCGTGACGCCTAATTGTTCACGGTCAAATAAACGGGAAAAGGCAAATGTCTGGCGCGTTGCGCAAGCCTCTTGCAAGTAATGAATGTATCCCACAGGGTACTTACGTCGGCTGCATTCGCTGCGAAAGCCAACCTTGAGTTCCATCAATAGGAGCCAAGCATAATCAACAGGGAGACTACTAAGATGATGAAGAAAACTGTAAGCGCATTTGTTGCAGGCGCGGTCATGTCCATGACCGGCGGCGCAGCATTTGCAGACGGCCACGGTGAATTGACGGTTGGATACTTCCTTGAGTGGCCGATGCCATTCCAGTTCGCCAAAGTGAACGGCACGTATGACGAAGCGCTGGGCAAGACCGTCAACTGGGTCAGCTTTGACAGCGGCGTTGCAATGTCTGCGGCGATGGCTTCGGGCGATGTGCAAATCTCCGTGAGCCAGGGTGTACCGCCCTTCGTTGTAGCGACATCCGGCGGTCAGGACATCCAGATCGTTGATGTGGCTGTATCCTATTCCGAGAACGACAACTGCGTTGTGGCCTCCGCTTTGGAGATCGACAAGGACTCCGCCGCCGAACTGGTAGGCAAGAAAGTCGCTGTGCCGCTGGGTACTGCTGCGCATTACGGTTTCCTCAAGCAGATGGATCACTTCGGTGTAGACGTGTCCTCCATGTCCGTCGTTGACATGGCCCCTGCCGAAGGTGCTGCGGCGCTGAGCCAGGCGTCTGTTGATATGGCGTGTGGCTGGGGCGGTGCGCTGCGCCGGATGAAAGAATCCGGCAACATCCTGCTGACAGGTGCCGAGAAGGAAGAGCTGGGCATTCTGGTATTCGACGTGACCTCTGCTCCCGCTTCCTATGTCGCCGAGAACGGTGACGAGCTGGCCAAATTCCTCAAGGTGACGGCAGATGCCAACGCCATGTGGAACGCAGGCGGCGACCGCGCGGCAGAGATGCTGCCTGTAATTGCCAAGGACGCCGGTATGGATGAAGCGGCAACAGCCGAAACACTTGCAGGCTTCACCTTCCCTTCCGTGGAAGATCAGCTGAGCGAGAAGTGGCTCGGTGGCGGCAGCCAGTCCTTCATGGGCGGTGTGGCTGCCGTGTTCAAGGAGAGCGGCTCCATTGACGGCGCACTCGAGGACTACTCCGGCACAGTGAACACAGCACCGCTGATGGCTGTCAAAGGCATGTAATTCCTGCGGGAATGATCTGGGTCTGGCGTGCATGCGTGCGCCAGACCTTATCTTTTACGACAATGAGGCGGGGCCAACCCCGTCCTATTTGGACCGTCAAGCCACGGTCAGAAAGCAGGGACATGTCCGGACTTTCCATTGATAAACTGTCGATGCGGTTTGATCTGCCGAATGGCGGATCGGTGCAGGCGCTCAAGGATGTCACGCTTGACCTCAAGGCGGGCGAGTTGCTGAGCGTGCTGGGGCCATCGGGCTGTGGCAAGACCACGCTATTGAACATCGTTGCGGGGTTTCTGGCCCCGACCGAGGGGAAGATGACCCTGAATGGTCACGAGATCAAAGGCCCTGATGCAGAGCGCGGGATGGTGTTCCAGCAGGGTGCGCTTTTCGAATGGATGAGCGTGCGCGACAATGTAGGATTTGGCCCCTCCATGAAGGGGATGCCCTCAAAAGAGAAGGCGGAGATTGTGAACCATCTGCTGGACGTGGTGGGATTGCAGGACTTCAAGGAAAAGGCGGTCTATGAGCTGTCTGGCGGGATGCAGCAGCGTGTGGCCTTGGCCCGCTGTCTGGCCAATGATCCTGATGTGATCTTGATGGATGAGCCGCTGGGCGCGCTGGATGCGCTGACCCGCGAGAAGATGCAGAGCCTTGTGCTCAAGCTGTGGAAAGAGACGGGCAAGACGATCATCCTGATCACCCACTCTGTTGAAGAAGCGCTGTTGTTGGGCGAGCGTTTGATCGTCATGGCCCCGCGCCCCGGTCGCATTCACAAGGAATACCGTTTGCCCTTTGCCGAACTGGGCGTTGAGGCGGACCTGCGCGAAGTGAAGAAACATCCCGATTTTGCGGTCAAACGCGAAGAGATCCTCGGGATGATCTGGGATATGGAAGAAGAGATAATGGGCCGCTCGGAGGAAACAGCATGACGGGACTGATTCTGCCTGTCGTATATATCGGCATTTTCGCGGTAGCGGCGTTTGTCTTCACCCGTATCGGTGCCAAGAAGGACGGCTATACCGCGCTCAAGACGGTGACCTTTGGTGACGAGAGTGCGGTGCGGCCCAACCGTGCGGCGGGCATCATTTCAATCCTGACGCTGTTCTTGCTGTGGGGGATGTTCACGGGCTCCTCGCTGATCCCGAGTTTCCTGCACGCGCCTGCGCCCTTCAAGGGTGAGACGTCGTTTGAGTACACGGTTGAGGCAAATGGCCAGACCGATACCGCGACGGTTGCTGTTCTGGTGCACGAGCGCGAAGAAACGCCTGACACCCCTGCGATCGAAGAAGGTGACGGCATCGCCAAGAACGATAGCATCAAGGTCGCGCAATACCGCAGCCAGCTTGTCTCATTCGACAAAAACGATGAGGTGAAGCGTGCTGACGGGGCCAAGGTTGTAGCCATCAATGGCACGCCTGTGGTGCCTGGCGATACCGTTGAGATCGAGGGCGGATCGGTAACGATTTCCGACAAAGGCACGCCGAATTTCCAGCCAGAGAATGGTCTTCAGATGGAGCCGCTGTACCTGCCATCGCCCGAAGCGGTGGTGGAGCGGACGGGCAAGGTGCTAGAAGAAGGTTTCCGCGGCACCTCGCTCTTGGGGCATCTGGGCATGTCGCTGTTCCGTGTTGTAGCGGGCTTTATTTGCGGAGCGATTGTCGGCATCCCGCTGGGATATGCCATGGGGCTGAGCAACTGGTTCCGTGGCTGGTTTGACCCGATTGTGGAATTCATGCGCCCTGTGCCGCCGTTGGCGCTGATCCCGCTGGTGATCATCTGGGCGGGGATCGGCGAGACGGGCAAGATTATCCTGCTGTTCCTTGCCGCGCTCTGGATCATGGCGATTGCGGCGCGCTCTGGCGTGTCGGGTGTGAATATCGCCAAAGTGCACGCAGCCTATTCACTGGGGGCCAGCAAGTGGCAGATCATGCGCCATGTCATCATTCCCAACTCGCTGCCCGAGATTTTCACGGGTGCGCGGGTTGCCATGGGTGTGTGCTGGGGCACTGTTGTTGCGGCCGAACTGGTCGCGGCGGAGCAAGGGGCGGGCATGATGATCATGGTCGCGTCCAAATTCCAAAACACCGATATTGTTATTCTGGGCATTATCCTGATCGGGATCATCGGCTTTGGTATTGATATGCTGATGCGCGGGGCCGAACGGATCATGGTGCCTTGGAAGGGGCGCGGCTGATTTAGGCGGCGCAGACCTGAGAACAGGAAAAGGCCAGAGCATGCGCTCTGGCCTTTTTTATGGGCACAGAAATTTTGAAAAATCCGGCTGTGTTGCAGGCGCTATTTCTTTGGTCGGCTGGGGCGTGCGTCACCGCCGCGCGCGGCGGGTTTGGGTTTTCCTTTGCCTGGGCCCTTACCACCTGGAGGGGTGAAGCGTTTGGAGGCATCTGCCGCGCGGTTGTAGCCGCTTTTGGGTTTTGCATCGCGTGCGGGGGCGCTGCCTTCCTTGGCGGGTTTCTTCCAGACGGCTTTCGCCCCTGATTTCGCCGCTGGTTTGTCACGTGGCGGGCTGGCTGGTTTGTCTTTCCACGCAGGTTTCGCCTTTGGCTTGTCGCCTGACTTCATCGGCGTCCGCTCGGTCTTATGGGACTTTGGCGGACGCGTGGCGTCGCGCTTGCCCTTTGCAGGAGCGGTGCTGCGCGGTTTGGGCGCTGCTGCTGCGGCGGGAGCCTCATCATGCGCTGGCTTGGGCTTGCGCGCGGGTTTGGGTGCGTCGGGGTTGTAGTCTGCCTTGCCGCGGTGGGGCGGCTTGGGCGCGCGATCAGGCCTGCGGTTGCCACCGTCCTTATAGCCGCTGCCTTTGCCCTCAGGGCGGCCTTGGCGGGGGCCAAAGTCCGGCACACCGTCGAGGCGCGTGAGTGTTACGCCGTCTTCGGCTTTCATATCTGCGCCAAGGGCGTTGACCAGTTTGCTTACAGCGCCTTCGGCCACTTCGACGTAGGAGTGGCGCGGCTGGACGCGGATCGCACCGATGTCGTCACGGGTCATGTCGCCTACGCGGCAAAGCATCGGCAGCAGGGTGCGTGGCTCTGCCCCGTCGTTGCGGCCTGTGGATACGGTGAACCACACGGATTTACCAAATTCGGCGCGCGGTGCGCTGTCTTTGCCCTCACCCGGAGCGGAGAGTTCTTCAGGGGCCGAACCGCGTGCGCGGTGCAGGTTGACGAAAGCGGTGGCGAGCTGCTCGGGCGTGTAGCGTTTTGCCAGCTCGGCCACGAACTCGACCGCGTCCTCGGGGGCGGGTGTGCTCCAAGCGTCGTCGTTCAACAGGCGGTCCTGATCGGCGGCGTTTACTTCGGCAGCCGACGGCGGCAGCGCCCATTCAGCATCCAGCTTGGCCCAGCCCATCAGGCGGGTCGCTTTAGAGCGCATCTTTGGTGGTACGATCAGCGCCGAGACGCCCTTGCGCCCCGCGCGCCCCGTGCGGCCAGAGCGGTGCAGCAGCGTGTCGGCGTTGGTGGGCAGATCGGCGTGGATCACCAGCTCGAGGTTGGGAAGGTCGATGCCGCGGGCGGCAACATCCGTGGCCACACAGACGCGGGCACGGCCATCGCGCAAGGATTGCAGCGCGTTGGTGCGCTCTTGCTGGGACAGCTCTCCTGAAAGTGCCACGACCGAGAAGTTGCGGTTGGTCAGTCGGGCGGTCAGGCGCGCCACGGCGGCACGGGTGTTACAGAAGACGATCGCATTCTTGGCCTCGTAGAAGCGCAGGATGTTGAGAATGGCGTTTTCGGTATCGCGCGGGTTCACGGTCAGCGCACGGTATTCGATGTCGGCGTGCTGCTTGGTGTCGGAGATCACGCTGACGCGTTGCGCATCGCGCTGGTAGGATTTGGCGAGCTTGGCGATGGCCGCAGGGACAGTCGCCGAGAACATCAGGGTGCGGCGCGTAGCAGGCGATTCGCCCAAGATGAACTCGAGGTCCTCGCGGAAACCCAGATCGAGCATCTCGTCCGCCTCGTCCAGCACCACGGCGCGGATGTCGTCGAGGTCGATGTTATTGCGCCTGATGTGGTCACACAGGCGACCTGGCGTGGCGACGACGATATGCGCGCCGCGGTCGAGGGCGCGGCGTTCTGTGCGGGTGTCCATGCCGCCGACGCAGGTGGTCACGATTGCGCCCGCCTTGCCATAAAGCCACGTCAGCTCACGGCTGACCTGCATGGCCAGCTCGCGCGTGGGTGCGATGATGAGGGCCAGCGGCGCGCTTGCGCGGCCGAATTTCTCTTCGTCTCCCAGCAGCGTGGGCGCGATGGCGAGGCCAAAGGCGACGGTCTTGCCCGAACCTGTCTGGGCGGAGACGAGCAAATCCTTGCCGTCGAGTTCAGGGGCAATCACGGCCTCCTGAACGGGTGTCATTGTGTCATAGCCTTGGGTGGCCAGTGCGTCGGATATCGTTTGTATCAAAGGGTGTTCCTGAACGGATAAGAGATAAGTTTTCTTGCCCCTAATGGGTTGGGGGGCGTTTGTATATAGGGCGCTGTGTGTGGGCAGTATTGCGCGCAGCACAACGCAGGGTGCGGCAAAGTGTAAAAAGAGGGTGCCAAATTACCATCTTCCATGTAGAACAAAAAGAGAACAAAATGGAGGGATGTATGATGAGCGATTCCATTGGTGGTCAGGTTCTGCGCCTGAATGCGAAGCCTGCGCGCGATGCAGGTGTGCCGCGTCCCGAGGCTCCGCACGCAGTGCTCAAGGACGCCCTGTCATCGCGGCCTTTCGACGGGGCCGTGACAGCGTTTGTGCTGGCCTGTTTGCCGCGTTCCAAGGCGCCTGTGCTCTGGGTGCAGGACCGTGCGTCGCGGTTGGAGAACGGGCGGGTGTACGGGCCTGCGCTCAAGGGTTTGCGCCTGTTGCGCGTGGAGGTGAGCCACGCGCGCGATGTGCTTTGGGCGATGGAGGAAGGCGCGGGCTGTGCTGGTCTGGCCGCTGTCGTGGGAGAGGTGCATGGCGCGCCGCCTGTGCTGGATTTCACGGCAACCAAGAGATTGGCGATGCGGGCGGAGGCGACGGGGCTGCCCGTGTGGTTGATCCGCTCGGGGGCTGCGGAGGGATTGAGTGCGGCGCGGGAGCGGTGGCGCGTTGGCTCGCTACCCTCTGCGCCGCATCCCTACAACGCGGCGGCCTCTGGCGCGCCTGTTTGGGAGGCGGAGCTGTTTCGGGCGCGGGGCCGTGCGCCTGGCACGTGGTCGGTGCAGCATGACGGGCGCGCGGATCGTCTCCGTTTTCTTCCCCGATCTGGCGATGGACCGCTGGAGGCGGATCACGGCACAGCAGCGCACGCTGCCCGCTGAGGATGCGCCCGTGGTGCTGGCCGCCGCAGGGACGCATGGGCCTGTGGTGCATGCGGTAAATGCTGCTGGCGTGGGGCGTGGGATCACTGTCGGCGCGCGGGTGGTGGATGTGCAGGCGATCCATCCTGATTTGCACGTGGAGCAGGCGGATGTGAGCGGGGATCAGGCGCTGCTGAAGCGTGTGGCGCTTTGGGCGCGACGGTGGTGTCCGTGGACAGTAGCAGAGCAGGACGGAATTTTGATGGATGTGCGCGGGGCGGCGCATTTGTTTGGCGGTGAAGCGCAGATGTTGCGCGACATGCACACGCGGTTTGCCATGCAGGGCTTGAGCGCGCGTTTGGCACTGGCACCCACGCGCGGGGCGGCGCAGATGCTGGCGCGGTTTGGCGCGCAGGGGGTGATTTGCGGTGCGGAGGATGTGGGGCAGGTTTTGGCCCCGCTGCCTGTGGCGGCGCTGCGGCTACCTTCGGATACAGTGCGTCTGTTGGAGCGGTTGGGGCTGCGCACTGTTGGCGCGCTGGCCGATGTGCCGCGTGTGGGGTTGATGCGGCGGTTTTCAGGCGTCGCGGAAGCGGTGAACCCGCTGGTACTGCTCGACCGTGCGCTGGGGCGGTCTGCCGATCCGCTGGATGCCCCTGCCGAAGGGGCGGTGTATCTGGCGCGGGTGCGGATGGCGGAGCCTGTGGTCGACCCTGTGCCGTGGCTCGATGGGCTGGCGGAGGATCTGGCGGCGCAGCTGGCGGAGGCCGAGCAGGGCGCACGGCGGCTGCGGATTACGATCTACCGTGTCGACGGCGAGTGGCGGTCGCGCGATGTCTCGACCGCGCGGGCAAGCCGTGACGCTGCGCATTTTGTGCGGCTGGTGGCGGGAAAGCTGGAGGGGCTGGACGCGGGCTTTGGCTTTGACCTGATGACGCTGGAGGCGCTGCGGGTGGAGCCGTTGGTGCTGCACCAAGACCGCTTGGACGGGAGCCGCGATGCGGGGGCGGATGTGGCGGCGCTGTTGGACCGTCTGACGGCCAAGCTGGGCCCGTCGAAGGTGACGTGGGATGCGTGGGTGCAAAGCCATAAACCCGAGCGCGTGGAGGGGCGCGTCTCCGTTCTGGCGGGGGTGCCTGCGGGGGATGTCGAGGTGGCGCGGGAGCGGCCCTTGCGGCTGTTTGATCCAGCCGAAGAGGTGGCGGTTTTGTATGCGGTGCCCGAGGGGCCACCTGCGCGGTTTCGCTGGCGGCGGGTGGCGTTTTTGATGACGCGGTTCGAGGGGCCAGAGCGGATTGCACCCGAGTGGTGGCGGGATCGTAGCGGCACGCGGTTGCGGGATTATTACAAGGTCGAGGTGACGGACGGGCGGCGATTGTGGCTCTTTCGCGAAGGCGTTGTGGGGGACGCGCGCGGCGGCGATCCGCGATGGTTTGTACAGGGTGTGTTCGGGTGACGGCATGCGCGTGCCGCGACATCCCGCCCACCCGCTGTCTCTT
>CAJXSZ010000028.1 GCA_913060815.1 uncultured Sulfitobacter sp.
ATCTACACAGAGTAGATCGTCGGCAGCGTCAGATGTGTATAAGAGACAGCTATGTGACCGACCGGGAGGTCTATAACCAGCTCGACAACGATCTGCGCATCCGCAGCGTCCTGCGCCGCTCGGATGGGGCCGCTGAAAGCGGGCTGCGTCAAATCTGGAACAGCGCCAACGAGAATTACCCGCCGACAGTCTACGGGCCGAACGCCCGGCTCGACGTGGAAATCCTCAGCATCAACCGGATCGGAACCAACCGCGCGACGGTCCGCCTGCGCAAGCGCCTGACCTCCATTAACGGCACCCAGACCGGCCTCTTCACTGCGACGCTTCTCTTCGAGTTCCGCCCGGAGACCCGCCGCTCCATCGATGAGGTCTGGACCAATCCGTTTGGGTTCACCGTGCTCGAATATTCCATCCGCTCCGACAGATTGGAGAATTAGTTTGATCAATAAGTTCTTTGTTGCTGCCATATTTGTTTTGCTGCCCGGCCTTGCCTTTGCCGAAGCGATCCCGCGCGGTGGTCCAAATGACAGTCGTGTGCGGCTGGCCACCTACCAGGAAGGCCAGGTCTACCGTCTCAGCGTGTCGCTCACCCATGTGACCACCATCGAGTTCGGCGAGGGCGAAAGCATCCGCTCGATCATCGCGGGCGACACCGAGGGCTTCGAGATCGACGGCGTCCCGGGCGGTCAGGCCTTCGCGATCAAGCCTGTGGCGCGCGGGGTGCATACCAATGTAACAGTCTATACGAACCGCCGGAGCTACTACTTCAACGTCCAGGAGGTCCGCAGCCCAACCTTCTACGTGGTGCAGTTCCGCTATCCGGAGGACGATGCGCGCCCGACCCGGGCCATCGCCGCCCAAGCGCCGAACTACAATTACGGCGCCAGCGCGCGGACCGAGTTCACGCCAACGCGCATCTGGGATGACGGGACGTTTACGTATTTCGAATTTCCGCGGAACGCGCCGGTGCCTGCGATCTTCCGCTACGCCAATGGCCGTGAGCGGACGGTCAACACGCAAGCCACCGAGGACGGCGTGATCCGGGTTTCAGGCGTGAACCGACAATGGGTGCTGCGGATCGGAGGTGAGGTGGTCTGCATCGAGGCCACACCACCTGCGGGGGTAGGCTCATGAGCGATACTGGAAACGCAGACCTCGAGAAACGCCTCGCTGCTCTAGAACAAGGCAAGGGCGCAGGTTCGACCCCTGCCCCAAGGCGCTCACCGCTGCTCGCTTTGGTCGTCGTCCTCGTGATCGGTGCGGGCGGTGCGTTGCTCTATCTCATGTCCCAACCCGAGGAAGAGGAAGCCCTTCCCACGGCCACGCCGGACGTGTTCCAGAACGAAGGCGACGGGTTCGGCGCAATCGAGACCTTGCCCCCGCCCGAGCCCGAGGTTGTGTTCGTCGCACCCGATCCGGTGGAGCCCAATGCTGAGCTTTTGGCGCAGATCACCGCGCTGCAGGCTCAGATCGAGGAATTGCGCAACGCCCCCGAGCCGGTCGTCGAGGAAGACACCGCCGCCGCAGAGGCGATCGACGCGCTGACCGCTCAGATCGCTGCGCTCCAAGCCGCCTCGGAAGCCGCACAGCAACGATTCCAGGACGAACTGACGGCGCGGGATCGCAGCCTTGAGCAACTCCGCATGGATCTGGAACTGGCCCAACTCGAGGCCAACCGCCCGCTCCCCGCACCCATCGGGCCTACCGAGGACGAGTTGCGCGCGCGGGAAGAAGAACGGCTCCGCCGCGAGGACGAAGCAAGGCGGCTCGCGGAACTTGAACGCCGCGCTGCTGAAGAGCGCGCGTTTCAGGAGCGGCGTATCACCTCGCCCACCATCGCCTTTGGCGGCACCTCGGGTGCGAATGAAACGGCATTGACAGAGCGCACCTTCGGCGAGGTGACGGATTTCGTGCTGAACGGCGCACTGCCCTCCACCGTGACGCAGGCCGAGGTGATCGCCAATCCCTCCAACACGATTCTACAGGGCACCATGATCCAGGCCGTCATGGAAACTGCCGTCGACAGCTCCCTGCCCGGCCAGACCCGTGCCGTGGTGTCCGAGGATGTCTACAGCGTCGATGGCGCGCGCCTCTTGATCCCCCGCGGGTCCCGTCTCATCGGGCGCTACCGCGCCGGCGTCGATATCGCGCAGCGTCGCGTCACCATCGCGTGGGACCGGATCATCCTGCCCGCGGGCCAGACCGTCCAGATCAGCTCCTTCGGGGGCGATGAACTGGGCCGCTCCGGCGTCACCGGTCTCATAGACACGCGCTTTGCCGAGCGTTTCGGGTCAGCCGCCCTGATCTCGCTGATTTCCGCAGCACCTGGTGCCGCCGCCTCCGAAGTCCAGGATGAGACTGCCGCCGACGCTCTCGAAGACGTTGGCGATGATCTGGCCGATGCCACGGACAGTGTCCTGGGCGATTACCTCTCGATCGGCCCCGTCATCTATGTCGACCAGGGCGCGCGCGTCACCGTCATGGTCGACCGCGATCTGGAGATCTTTTAGCCCTATGTCGCTCAGCTATCTCGAGACATCGCTTGACCGGATCGACGCCGCCGCCCGCGACGATGTCATCGAGATCTGCATCAACCCCGACGGGACCTGCTGGGGCGAATTCCAGGGCGATCACTTCATGCGCGCGCTGGACCAGAGGCTGACCGGCGTTCAGGTCAGGGACCTCGGCAACCAGATCGCCTCCTCGGCCAACACGACGATGAGCAAGGATCGCCCCATCGTCTCAGTCTCGATCACCTACAAGGGCCGCCCGATCCGGGCACAGGTCATCACCCCGCCCGCCGTGCTCTCGGCCATGTCGATTAGCTTGCGGTTCTTCTCGAGCCTGCCGCTTGAGGGCATCGCGCTCGATTTTCTCTACGGCAAGGAACGCAAGCTCGAAGACCTGCGCGTGGAAAAGAAGCGCGCCTTGCGCGCCGTGGTGGCCGCCGGATTGATCGATGATGCGCTTGCCTTCTGCGTCGAGAACAAACTCAACATGATCGTCTCGGGTGGCACCTCCACCGGCAAGACCGTCGCCGCGCGCAAAATCCTCTCGCACGTACCGTCCGAGGAACGCATCGTGACCATCGAGGAAGCCGCCGAGCTTCTGCCGACCCAGCCGAATGCCGTGACCCTCATGGCCAATCGCGACGCGGAATTCCAGTCGGCCGACGTGCTCCTCACCGCGACGCTGCGCATGCGCCCCGACCGGATCATCCTCGGCGAGGTGCGCGGCAAGGAGGCCATGACCTTCCTTGAGGCGATCAACACCGGCCATGGCGGGTCCATGACCACACTGCATGCCGAAACACCGCAACTGGCCGTGCAGCGGCTTGCGATCGCAGCACTGAAGACCGAGATCCCGATGACCTATGCCGACATGATCCAATACATCGAGAATTCCATCGACGTGATCATCCAGGCCGGTCGGCATGACGGCAAACGCGGCATCACCGAATTCTACCTCCCCGGCGCAACTGAGATTGGAATTTCCCCATGAAGACCTTTGAATACGATATCCTGTCCTTTCCGGTGAAAAAGCAAAAGGACTACGACGAGGTGCGACGTGCTTTGAATGCGCGCGGCGCGGAAGGGTGGGAGGTTATCACCGCCGAAGCCGGCGACTACGGCTACACCACTTTCTTGAAGCGTGAGACTGGTACAATGAAGACGGCATCGGAATGACACGGGCTATTGCAGTCGCTGGCCTGCTCTTGATCTTTGGCACAACTGCTGGCGTAGCCGAGCGGAACCTGATCCCGACGCTCGACAACTACCCAAATGTTTGCCCAGACCAGCCACCTGAGCCGAAGTGGATGCAGAACATCAATGTGCGCGAATCCTATAAGCGCCTTTTGATCAAACAGATATATCGGGCTCAAAGCAGGGAGCGCGTCGTAGACTCGCAAAACTGCGACTGTCCCACACGGTATCCAACTTGGGAGGACGCAGTACGCTTCTACACAGAGCGCTATGCTTCATCTAAATACTGGGACGTTGTCGAAGCGACGTCCGAATACCGACGACAGGCAAATGAACTGCGCCGCGCCGCCATGCCAATCTGCGTAGCAGCTGGCAACTGGTAGCAATCCATGAGTGTCGTCACCTACTTCGTGGAAACGTCCGAAGGGTATCTAGATACCGCTGCCGAAACTCAGTTTGGTGCGGTCGCAGCAACGGTCGGCACGTTGCTGGTTCTGGGCACAACACTAGTTGTCATTCTGGTCTTCATCAACATGATCTACCAGTATCGCGCCATGGACGGCCGAACTGCCTTTTGGCTGGCCGTGAAGGTCGGACTTATAGGGGTCTTCGCGGCCAACTGGGTCCAGTTCAATGCGCTTGCCTCAGCAATACTGAACGGAATTGACAGTATTGCCGGGGCACTTGTGGCTTCTGTCGGCGGCGGATCACCTGGTCCGTCCGGTACCTTTGCAGAGGAATTTGACGAACTGATTGCAGCGCTCGGGGACTATCTGAATGCTGCGGGATCTGAGCTGAACTGGATGGCGGGTGCCTTGCTTGACACACTTGGGGTTCTGCTGCTCTCGATTCTTGGCGGGTTGGCGGCGTTCATTGTTGTGGCGTCCCGGCTCATGATCGCTCTGCTAATTGGCATTGCGCCAGTGATGATCTTCTTGACCCTGTTCGAGGTGACCAAGGATTATTTCGCGCGCTGGTTATCCGCGCTCATTTCATTCGCGATGTATCCGATCGTCGTCGCCGGAGTGTTCGCGACGATCACGGGGGTCTCTCGGGCGCTTCTTGCCGAGCTTGGCGACCCGGAGGGAGCCTCGAACATAGGGGCCCTTATCCCATTTTTCATGATGGTGCTGATGGCAAAGGGTTTCATGATAGCAACACCTTTCTTGGTTCGGGCGATTTCCGGAAACATCATGATGCCAGCACTCTCGGCCGGGTTCGGGGGAAGCTATGCCTTCGCCAGAGGGCTTGCAGGTAGCCAACAAGTTTACAATCGCTATGCCATCGGTGGCGCAACTGGGTCAGAATACGCAGCCCTTCGAGCGCGACAATTCTTTGGCGTGCAAGCCTTGCCGAGCCGACCAAATGCTGCTGGAGGGCCAACTGCGGCTCATCCGGGTGACGCAAACGGATCAGGCGCCCGAATGCTGGCACAGCTTTCAAGACTTGGTAGGTTGGGCAGGCGGTGACAGCCAGGCAAAAAATTGCCACAACCGCAAAGGTTTCGCCAGTGGTTTTGAACGGTTTGGAAAGTTTAAACAATCTTTGGTCCAATTGCACTAACGGTCAAAAATGACAAAGGTCGCTTGCGTATCGCAATCCGGCTCTTGCATCAGAACTTTGATTTCCCCGCGTGCCTCGGACCAGGTATCCTCGTCTTTCTTCACGAGAAGGCGTGTTCGTGTTCCGCGCGACGCCTTGTGCCCGAAGTGGTGAAGTTCCAAGGATCAATCGAAAAGCGGCAAGAGTTGGCAGGCGTATTTGGTGCCATGCCAGAGACAGGTGACCAGAAGTTATCTATGCTGTTGACGATGCGCGCCTGTCTCTCGTGTCCGAAAATAGGGCGCTTTGGACGCCGGTTGAGCAAGACCTTAACCTTCAGTTCGCGCAAGCCACGACGGCAACCAGCATGCAAGAACGCGTCCGTGCCTGATTGATCGGGGCCATTGGCGACGGCGACCCGTCGATCGCCTATGTTTGCGAACGCCTGTCAAGAAGTCGCACGGGGTTACTACGGGAACTACAAGCAGAGGGCGTAACGTTTCAGGGCATTCTGACCGACACGCGAAAATCTCTCGCGCTGAGATATCTGCGCAATTGCGACATGCCGGTCAAACAGGTCGCCAGCCTGCTGGCCTACCGCGACACCAATGCTTTCCAACGCGCGTTTCGTGCCTGGACAGGGCAGACACTGGCGCGGGTTAGAGCGACCCGGGATGATGCTTGTCAGGTTTGAGAGTGGGCTCCAATGCAAACTATCACGCTGTTACGATTTACTGCATGATCTATTTCTGGCCTTTGAACCAGTAGTTGGCGCAACTATAACGAATGTTCTTTTTGGTCGCGCATTTTAGATGTTCACGGGCTGTACAGCGAAAGAGCAGAATGAATTCCGTAAGGCGCAGCGGAGTTCAATGGCCGCTTCGCTGAAATGAGCTGCAACGCAGCGAAAAATTGTCTGACGTCAGCACTCACGGGACAGATTTGAGGATTTGAAAAAGGGAGGATTTCTGGTTCATCTTATCGATTAGGAGATCGAGATGATAAAGAAACCCCAGACGTCGAAAGACGCCGCCGAGCAGGTTCACCGCAAGTACCGTGATCGTTATCACGAGAGCCCGCACAACGTCACACCCGCAGACGTTTACTTCGGGCGAGACAAAGCCATTCTCAGGGAAAGGGAGAAGATCAAGAAACTGAAAATCCGCCAGCGCCGCTGGGAAAATCAAAAACAAGCCGAATAATCAATCACGCAAACGAGCCAGAGCCTCCAATGCTCAAGCCGCACTAATGCACCATTTTATATAGCCAAGAACTCTTCACGGGCCACAAGAGCCGCCCGACGAAGGTGCTATTAAGAAACCGGTGGCAGCTCACTGGGACCCTACCGCGGCGCAACTTGACGCCAGCTTGTTGCGCGTCGCTCCAAGGTTTGCAGCGCTCCGTATTCGAGCGCCAACATCAGAAACACAAAACTCAGCGTATAGGCGAGAACATAGCGCGTCTCGAACAGCTGGAAATAGAGGTGGATCTGAAACCCGATGCCATCACTGCGGCCCAGAAACTCGACCACCAGCACAATTTTCCAAATGATCGCCAATCCGTTGCGGGTGCTGGCGGCGAAATAGGGCCAAAGTTGCGGCAGGGTGACATGGCGCAACCGCTGTAGGGGCCGCATCCGGAAGACACGCGCCATTTCAGCAACTTTGGGGTCCAGCGCCTGCACCCCTTCGCGCAGGGTCACGGCCACCATCGCCATCTTATTGAGGGCGACTGCGGTCACCGCAGCGAGTTCGTTCAGGCCGATCCAGAGATAACACAAGACGATCACGACCAAGGCGGGGATATTCAGCAACACAATCAGCCACGGTCCGAACCAGCGGTTCAAAGCAGGGTAAAACCCCAGCAGCAACCCCGCCACAGTTCCAGCCGCCATCGCAAGCGCAAAGGCCGCGGCAACCCGCAACAGCGTGGCCCAGATGTGGCGCTGCAACTCACCCGACTGCGCCTCGATCATGCCAATGCGCCAGACCTCGGCGGGACCGGGCAGGACGGCAGGATCATGTGTCGCCCACGCCGCAAGCACCCAGATGACGCAAAGCGCACCAACAGAGACGCACACGACCGGCATCGAAGGACGGGGGTTTGAATCAGGCATAGAAGTCACGCTCGCACAAATCCCACGCCAATCCCAAGGCGAAATCGCGAAGCGCTACCATAGTCGCATAGAGCATTTTCCCAGCCGCTTCTAATCTCGATCAATGGAACATCATTCGACATTAAAAGTCATGCTGGGTGCGGTCATTTTGTGGCTGGCATCAGTTATTGCGCTGGCCGCCGCGCCGCTGGGGCGGGAGGCGTTGGAGCCTTACATCGTGCCACCGATGTCACTCGGCGAGAAGATCAATGACGAAGGCGTGTGGCAGCTGCTGAACTCGGGCGGTGCCGAGGCGGGGTTTGTGTTCGAAACCGAGCCGATGGCCCCCCTGCCCGGCTTTTCCGGCGCGCCCATAAACGTGCTGGTGGTTCTTGATCTGGAGGGCCGGTTTCTCGACGTCAAACTGATCTCCCACAACGAGCCGATCTTTGTCTCGGGTCTGGGACAGGCGCCGTTTCACAAATTCTTCGAGCAGTATCGCGGCCACTCGATCACCGAAAGTCTTGTGGTGGGCACGCCCTATGGCGCGGGATCTGACGGATCTGCGCTCGTCTATCTTGACGGCGTCACCAAAGCGACGGCCTCTGTCCGCATCGCCCATGAAAGTGTGCTTGCTGCGACGCTGAAAGTCGCGCGCGAAAAGATGAGCGGCGTCGCAAGCGGTCCGCCCGCCTATCCCGACCTTGAATATGACGAGCCGCTCGATTGGGACGATCTGGTCCGTAAGGGGTTGGTCACCCGTCACCGTGTCTCGAACGCGCAGATCGACGCGGAATTCGCAGGGACGATCTGGGCGCAGGATGATCCGGAGGCACGCGATGATCCCGAAGGGACCTACCTTGATCTTTGGGTTGTTGACATCGGTCCGCCCTCGATTGCGCGCGCGGTGCTGTCACCCGGCAGCCTGAGAGAGTTGCAGGGGTTCATGGAGATTTCCACCAGCGACGAACCCATTCTGGTGATCGAGACGGCACGGCACGGGCTGGTCACGGACGAGTTCATCCGCAATACCTCACCCGATCTTATCAGCGCAAAACAGGGCGGCTTTCCAATCGCCATGCGAGATGCCGACATCTATATCGAGCTGAATGACGCCTTGCCCGAGGAATTGCACGACGGCGCGGCCCTGATCCTGCGCACGGACAGGCGGCTGGGGTTCGATCCAGCGGCTGAATGGACATTGCGGATCAAGGCGCTGCGCGAACACGGCGTATTCAAGCCCGAAATCGGGTCAGCTTCTATCGACGTCACGCACAGCACGGACGCGCGGTTTTTCAACCGGGTCGAAGCGGTAAAACCGACGCCTGCATGGGTTGACGCGCTACGCAACCGTGCGGCGGATCTGGTCATCCTTGCCGTCTTCCTTGTCGGGTTGATTGCCCTCTTGGGCCTGCGTCTGAACCGCTTGGCGGGACATAAATATTTCACGCCAATCCGCCTCGGGATACTGGCTTTTGTGATCGGTTTTGTCGGCTGGTGGGGGCAAGGGCAGCTGTCAATTGTCACGCCGCTCGGGGTGATCCGTACGCTGGCCGAGGGCGGATCACTGGCATTCCTGCTCTACGATCCCTTCTCGCTTGCGGTCTGGGCCGTCACAATCTTCGGGTTCGTACTTTGGGGGCGCGGTTTGTTTTGCGGCTGGCTATGTCCCTTCGGCGCGATGCAGGAATTTGCCCACCACCTCGCACGACTGCTGCGCATCCCGCAGGTCGATGTGTCTGATGTCTGGGACAACCGCCTGAAATGGGTCAAATACATCGTCCTGTTTTCCCTTGTCGCGATCATGTTCACCGCGCCTGCGCGGCTGGACAAAGCCATCGAAGTCGAGCCGTTCAAGACTGCGGTAACCACCTTCTTTATCCGTGAATGGTATTATGTGGCTTACGCCGTGGGGCTTTTGATGCTGTCCATGGTGGTCTTCAAAGGGTTCTGCCGCTACGTCTGCCCGCTGGGCGCCGTGATGGCGATTGGCGGGTTGATACGCACCCGAAAATGGATCGACAGGCGGCCGGAATGTGGATCGCCCTGCCAGTTGTGCCGTGTCAAATGCGCCTACGGAGCCATCAAGAAAACTGGCGAAATCCAGTATTCCGAATGTTTCCAGTGCCTTGATTGCGTCACGATACACGATGATCCGAAACAATGCGTGCCGCTGATACTGGCGGCGCGCAAGGGGCGCACATTGCAAAAGGTGGCCGCAGAATGAAACTCAATCGCCGTCGCTTTCTCTCCATTTCGGCCGCCTGCATGCTGGCAACGCCTGCGCGGGCGCAGGTCCACCGCTGGCAGGGCCGTGCGCTGGGGGCGGAGGTTGAGATCGCTCTGCACGCCCCTGCGGATGTTGCTGTCCCGGCATTGGACCGCGCCCGCACGTCACTGGACCATGTTATGGCGCAATTCGACCTGTTCGATCCGGCCTCGGCAGTCTCGCGGTTGAACAGGACCGGGCATCTGGATGGGCCCGATCCGCTCTTTCACAGTCTCATGCAGGCTTGCACGCAGGTTCACGCGGCAACTGGCGGGTTGTTTGACCCCACCGTGCAGCCGCTCTGGCGCGCATTGGCCGAAGGGCACCCACCCGATGCCGCGCGCGCGCTGATTGACTGGTCGCGGGTACGCCACAGTGCGGCGTCAGTTACATTGGGTGACGGACAGGCGCTGACCTTCAACGGTATCGCCCAAGGCTTCGCCACCGATCTGGTGGCCGAGGCGCTGCAGGAGGCGGGGCTGGACCGCACGCTGGTCAGTATCGGTGAATTCCGTGGCACCGGCGGGCCTTGGAAGCTGGGCATAATGGACCCCGAAATCGGGATGTTCGGCACGCGCACGCTGACCTCGTCGGCCATCGCCACCTCCAGCCCCAAGGCCGTTCCGCTGGGCGGGCACGGGCATATCCTGCATGGGCAGGCCAAACCGATTTGGTCTACCGTGTCGGTCGAGGCAGCGACCGCAACCATGGCGGACGGGTTTTCCACAGCGCTGACAATGGCCAGCCTTGCGGATATCCGCGCGGCGGCTGGCACGTTCGGGATCCGGCGGATCACTCTTGTGAGTGATCAAGGCGAAGTCTCCACGGTGGAAGCACCCGCATAGAAAAAGGCCCCCGCGCGTTGCGGAGGCCTTCTTTGTAAGCTCACATAGTCTTACCGTGCGGCAGTAACGGCCCGTCCGGTCAGAACCTTGATCAGATGGGCGCGGTATGCACCATCACCGTGCAGGTCATTGATCATCCCGTCGGCGTCAACGCTCAAGCCCTCAAGCGCACTTGCTGAGAAATCCGCCGACAGCGCCTCTTCAGCCTCGGTCCACCGGAAAACACCACTCTCGGAGGCGCCGGTCACAGCGACCCGAACACCGTCGTCGTGCTTGGCCACAAACACCCCCACCAGCGGGAAGCGCGAGGCAGGCTGCTCGAACTTCTGATAGTCCGCCTTTTGCGGCACGGGGAACGTCACCGCAGTCACGATCTCGTCTTCCTCCAACGCAGTCTCGAACATGCCCAGAAAGAAGTCGTCCGCCGCGATGTCGCGGGTGTTGGTGGTGATGGTCGCACCGGAGGCCAGACACGCCGCCGGATAGCAGGCCGCCGGATCGTTGTTGGCCACCGATCCGCCGATCGTCCCACGGTTGCGCACCGCAGGATCGCCGATCTTGGAGGCAAGATAACCGAGCGCGGGATAGCTGTCGGCCAGCTCTGTCGCGACCTGTCCATGCGTTGTCGCCCCGCCGATGCGGATCGCTGATCCGTCCTGCGACACCCCGATCATTTCCGCAATCGCACTGAGCGAGACCAGCTTGCTGGGTGCGGCCAGTCGGGCCTTGAGCGTGGGGATCAGGGTTTGCCCGCCGCCAAGCGGCTGGGCCTCATCCGCTTTCAGTGCGTTCACCGCCTCCGCGACTGTCGTTGGCCGTTCTATGTCAAATGCATACATGGTTTGGGTCCCTTTACGCGTTGTTCATGGCTGACCACACGCGGTGTGGAGTCAACGGCATGTCGATGTGTGTGACGTTCTTGCCGCCCGATTGAAGGGCGTCAATGACTGCGTTGACCACTGTGGGCGGCGATCCGATGGCACCGGCTTCACCGCATCCTTTGGCCCCCAGCGGGTTGTGGGTGCAGGGTGTTCCCTGACTGTGATCAACGATGTAGAAGGGCAGATCGTCCGCGCGCGGCATGGCATAATCCATGTAGGACGCGCTCTCCAACTGGCCATCTTCGTTGTAGCGTGCCGCCTCCAGCAGCGCCTGACCGATGCCCTGCCCCAGACCGCCGTGCACCTGTCCGGTCACGATCATCGGGTTCATGACATTGCCAAAATCATCCACGGCTGTCATGCGGTCTACCCGTACTTTGCCCGTATCGGGATCAACCTCGACCTCGCAGCAGTAGGCGCCCGAGGGGAAGGTAAAGTTGGCCGGATCATAAAAGGCGGTTTCCTCCAGTCCCGGCTCGATATCCTCGATCGGGAAGTTATGGGGGATATAAGCCTTGAGCGCGACCTCACCGAAAGACACGGATTTATTTGTCCCCACGACCGAGAATTGGCCGTCTTTGAATTCGATATCCGTATCGGCAGCTTCCAACATGTGCCCCGCGATTTTCTTCGCTTTGGCAATGATCTTTTCGGTCGCGCGGACAACGGCAGACCCGCAGACCGCAAGGCTGCGTGACCCGTAGGTGCCCATACCGAAGGGGATTTTGGACGTGTCGCCATGCACGATGTCGATGCTTTGCGCGTCGATCCCCAGCATGTCGGAAACGATCTGCGGGAACACGGTTTCATGGCCCTGACCGTGGCTGTGCGCGCCCACCATGACACTGAGGTTGCCCGTGGCGTTCACCCGCACGGTCGCCGCATCATAGAGACCCACGCGGCTGCCAAGGACGCCGACAAGGTTGGAAGGCGCGATGCCGCAAGCTTCGACATAGGCGTTCACACCAAATCCGCGCAGCATGCCTTTGGACTCGGACGCCTTGCGGCGCGCGGCAAAACCCGCGACATCCGCGACTTCTTCCATCTTATCCATCAGCGCATCGTAGTTGCCGGAATCGTATTCCAGACCTGCCGCAGAGGCGAAAGGATACTGGTCCGGTTTGATGAAGTTTTTGCGCCGCAGGGCAATCGGGTCCATCCCCAGTTCGCGTGCACATTTGTCGATGACACGCTCCAGCGAATAGGTGGCTTCGGGCCGACCGGCCCCGCGGTAGGCATCCACCGGCGCGGTGTTTGTGAACACCGCTTTGACGTTCACATAAACATTCGGAACCGTATAGTTGCCCGCCATCAACGTGCCGTGCAGAAAGGTCGGCGTGGCGGTGGCAAAGTTTGACAGGTACGCACCCACGTTTGCGTAGGTCTCGGTGCGGAAGGCCAGAAAGTTGCCTTCGGCATCGGTGGCCAGTTCGATCTTGGTCACATGGTCACGGCCATGGGCATCGGTCAGGAACGCTTCGGTCCGGTCGGACGTCCACTTGACCGTGCGGCCTACGCGTTTCGCCGCCGCCAGCACCAGTGCTTCTTCGCCGTAGTGATAGATCTTGGAGCCAAAGCCGCCGCCAACGTCAGGCGCGATCACCGTCAGCTTGTTTTCGGGAATACCCATCACGAAGGCCGAAATCAGCAACCGGGTCAGATGAGGATTTTGCGATGTGGTGTGCAGCGTATATTCATCGCTGCTCTCTTTGTAGCTTGCCATGGAGCAGCGCGGTTCCATCGCGTTGGGCACCAACCGGTTGTTGACCAGCTCGAGCGTGGTGACATGCGCCGCACCTTTGATCGCATCATCAGTGGCCCGTCGGTTGTCTTCGATCCAGCCCCAGTCGAAACACTGGTTCGTGCCAATCTCGTCATGTACGAAATTGTCCGATGTGAGCGCCGCCTTCACGTCCATGATGGCGGGCAGTTCCTCGATGTCGGCCTCGATGGCTTCTACCGCATCACGCGCCTGTTTTTCCGTCTCGGCAATGACCGCGGCATAGGCATCGCCCACATGACGGACCTTGCCGTGGGCCAGCACGGGACGCTTGGGCTCCTTCATCGGCTCGCCATCGCGGCTGTTGATAAGCCAGCCTGCGGGGTTGCCGCCAACATCGGCGAAATCGGCACCGGTAAAAACCGCCAGCACGCCGGGCATGCTTTCCGCAACGGATGTGTCGATTGATTTGATAACGCCGTTTGCCACGGTCGAGCGGGCGAAGACCGCCGCCGCCTGATCATGGGCGGGCGGGATATCATCGGTGTATTGTCCTTTTCCCTTGAGGAAACGAACGTCTTCGCGGCGGCGTGTCGATGCGCCAATTCCGGTGTCCTTCGGCATGAAACTTCTCCCTTAATCTTTTATTTTGTGTAGGCGTCGGCCTTTGTATTCCGGCCCGGGCTATTCTGCAGCGATGGCGCTGACATCCTGACCGGATGCGGCCATGATCGCCTTGACGATGTTGTGGTATCCCGTGCAACGGCAGATATTGCCTTGCAGATAGTGGCGCACTTCGGCCTCTGTCGGTTTCGGATTGTCCTTGAGAAGGTTGGCCGCCGTCATCACCATGCCCGGTGTGCAGAATCCGCACTGCAATCCGTGATGCTCCTGAAACGCGCTCTGGATCACGCTGAGCGATCCGTCCGAGCCTGCCATCCCTTCGATCGTCTTGATATCCGCACCATCGGCTTCGATTGCGAACATGGTGCAGGCTTTCACAGATTTTCCGTTCACATGAACCACGCATGCGCCGCACTGCGATGTATCGCACCCGACATGGGTGCCCGTCAGTCGCAGATCCTCACGCAGCATCGACACCAAAAGCGTCTGCCCCTCCACGTCGCGGGACACTTGCTTCCCGTTGACCGTCATTTCTACTTTCGTCATGTCGTTTCTCCCTTGGTGTACTCGCGTGACCCGCTCAGCTTTTTACCAGCTTGCGGAACCAGCCTTTTTTCTGTTCCGGTGCTGCCTCGGCAGTTGCGGCAACCTCTTGCGATGGTGTGCCGAGGGCATCCTGGAAATTGCTGAAAAACTGATCTGCCATTTTCTTGGCAAATCCATCGATGATGCGGCTGCCAAGCTGGGCCAGCTTGCCGCCCACCTTTGCCTCGACGTCGTAGTGCAGGATCGTTTGGTCGCCGTCGGCTTCCAGACGGACTTTCGCACCGCCCTTCGCAAAGCCGGCGGCACCGCCTTTGCCCTCGCCGGTGATGGTCAGGCTTTCAGGCTCGACCATCTCGCTCAGCTGGACAGCGCCCTTGAAGGTTGCCTTTACCGGCCCGACCTTTTGAACCACCACGGCTTCGAAACCGCTTTCGGGTGATCCGGTCATTTCCTGGCACCCGGGCACACAGGCTTGCAAAACCTCTGCGTTCAGCAAGGCGGCATAGACCGTCGCGCGGTCTGCGTCGATCGTCTTTGTATCACTAAGGTTCACGTCATAATCTCCACTTTTATTTTCTCTACGCTAGTCCAACGAGACGCAGCGGCATATTAGACCAACGGCGCATATCTCAGCGCAGAGGGGGCTGGAAACTCAACCCGTAGCTGTCGAATATCGCTGCGATCCGTCCATCCTCGAGCGCTGCATAGATCGCGTCATCCACCGCATAAGACAGCGGCCGAAAACGGAAGTTGACCCCGACACCCAAAGTCCAATTGCTGACAGCAAAGCCTGCCAAGGGGGGCTGGTGTACGTCCGTCGCCTCGGTCAGCCCGTATTCCAACTGCCCCAGCGGGCCCATGGCCGCCTTCGTCTCGCCGCCGTTCAGCGCGGTCATTGCGGCCTGCATGTCGGGATATCTCGCAATATTCGCCGCCAACTGCCCGCCTGCGAATGATGTCAGGTAGAAATCCGATATTGAATCGTTTTCAACCGCAACCGTATCAAACCGGAAATAGGCCGGTACGGGCTTTTCGTCCGGATACTCGGACTTGGCATAGGCGATGGCGATGGATTCGGTGGAATACTGGCCCGTGAATACCACCTGCTCGACCCGGCACTTGAACGCTGAATCGTAAGGCACCCGCATCATCACATTCGAGACACGCCCACCTATGACAGCTCCTTTCCAGACGTTGTTGCGCAGATCCGCTTCGAGGTTTTCGTCCGACGACACAAAATTGAATTGTGCCTTAACGCCGATTTCTTCGGCAATCAGGCGGGCAATGTCGACATCGACCCCCCGTGGCTTGCCCGCCTCCTCCCAGCTGTAGGGTGGGTAGTTTTCATAGACCGCAAACAGCATGAATCCACGCTCCACGATCTGATCAAGGTCCTGCCCCACCTCATCTCGGCCGGCATTCTGCGGTTTGGGTTGCGGCACATAATCGGCACAGGGATCGGCAGCGCGGGCCTGCCCCGCAAAGGACAGGCCCGCAAGCGCCAGCGAAAGAGCGACTGTCACGGCGCGCATGCTAGTTCGCCGCCGACAATCCGATTGTAAGCGTCTCTGCCGCAGTTTTGTATGCAGCAGGCGTACCGTCGATCTGAGCCGCCGCACGCAGGGCAATGGAGTCTGCAACTGGCGCGCCGGAAAGCGTATCAATCCCTTCGCCGATCTCGGTCAACCGGGCCTGTAATGCTTCCGCATCCGCGCCCTCTGCATTGTTTGCGTATTCTGCCATCTGGTCGCGCAAGGCTTTCAGTTCGTCTGACACCGCATCCATTGCATCGCTGTCGGGGCGCGTTTCGATGTATGTTCGGATCGCCCAGGCGGCGTCCTGTCCCAGCTGCTCTTCGAAGGCAGGCATTTTGGTAATCCCGTTCTGCGTCATGCCCGAGCGGAACCGTTCCGCATACCATTCGTCGCCGTATTCTTCGGCTTCGAGATACCGCAAATCAGGTGCAAGGCCCCCCGATACGCCCTCGATTCCGTGACAGCGCGCACAGTTCTGGTTGTATCCCGAGGCACCGACCTCGACAGCTTCTTTCCAGACATCGACACCGGCCGTGTCCGCGCGGTAGGGATTGACGGTCAACCATTCCTCGCCCGTTGACGGCAGGCTGCCCGTATCCACCGGCGAGATTCCGATAGGCGGACCCGCCGCGAATGCGGTGGTGACAGCGCCTGCCAGAATAATTGTCGGCAGGGCTGTTTTTGCGAACAGACGAAGTTTCATATCACTCTCCCAAGTCAGGTTGTGTTTTTCCACATGTCTAAGGACTGCCAAACGGTGGCGATATTAGACTTTGGTTGGGTACACCCTTCGGCAGGTATTCTACGAAGGTCTCATTAGACAGTTTCGGCGCGCGCGGTACGTTTGACAAAAGCGGGAGGCGGATATGATCTTGAGACTTGCGATTGCGGTAACCCTCGGCCTTGCCCGAATGGCGCAGGCTGATGTCGCTGTGACAATGGCCTATCTGCACGTCGAACAGCCCTTGCCCCCTACCCTGTCCAACCTTGATCCACTCCCAGGCGATCTTGGCCTTGCGGGCGTGCGGACAGGGATCGCGGACAATGCGACGACCGGCAGGTTCCTTGGCCAGACATACGCGCTGATCGACGGGCATGTGGCGGAAGGGGAGGATCCGCTGGCCGCTGCAAAGATCTTGCTACAGGACACGAAATTTCTGATCCTGAATGCCGCCCCGGAGATCATCCTCCAGATCGCCGATCTGCCAGAGGCGCGCGATGCGCTGTTGTTCAACATATCATCGGGCAATGTGGCGCTGCGTGATGACGCCTGCCGCGCCAACCTGCTGCATGCCCTCCCGTCCGTCGCAATGCGCACCGATGCACTGGCGCAGGTACTGGTGCAAAAACGCTGGACGGACCTTGCGATGATCGTCGGCGGGCATCCGCAGGATGAGGCCTATGCCGCGGCAATGCGCGCCTCGCTCGTCAAATTCGGGCTAAAGCCCGGGCCCGAAAAGCAATGGCTTTTTGATGCGGACATGCGGCGCAATGCAGCGCAAGAAGTGCCCCTTTTTACGCAAGAACTGGGCGATTATGACGCGCTGATCGTTGCGGACGAATTGCATGATTTCGGGCGCTACGTTCTCTACAACACTTGGGCTGCACGGCCTGTCGTCGGCTCCGAAGGGCTGACGGCAGTGACATGGGACCGCGTGATCGAGCAATGGGGCGCTGCACAGCTGCAAAGCCGCTTTGAGGAGGAAAGCCAGCGCCCGATGGCATCCGAGGATTACGCAGGCTGGGCCGCCGCGCGTACCGTAGGCGAAGCCGTGACGCGCGCGAACACCGGCGATGTCGGCGCTGTGCGCGCCTATATCCTGTCAGATGATTTCGAGTTGGCGGGCTTCAAGGGCCGCCCGTTGACCTACCGCACCTGGAACGGTCAGCTGCGCCAGCCCATCGCCATCGTGCACCCCCGCGCGCTGGTGGAGCAGGCACCTCTCGAAGGATTTCTGCACCGCGTCAACGAACTCGATACCCTCGGGCTGGATCAGCCCGAAAGCAAATGTGAGGCTTTCCAATGAACAAATCCCTGACAAAATTGCTGTCCCTGATTGTGCCTCTGGCGCTCGCCGCGCCTGTCACTGCCGGCGAAATCTGGGTCACCAACGAAAAGGACGACACCGTCAGTGTGATCGACACCGACACACTGGAAGTCATCCAGACCTATCCCACAGGCGAACGCCCGCGCGGCATTACCTTTTCAAAGGACTTCACCCGCCTCTACATCTGCGCGTCCGACAGTGATTCAGTCCAGGTGATGGACCCGAACACCGGCGAGATCCTGCGCGATCTGCCCTCGGGGGAAGACCCCGAACAATTCGTGCTGCACCCCGATGACATCCACCTCTATATCGCCAACGAAGACGACGCGATCACCACGGTCGTCAACACGCAAACCGGCGAGGTTGTGGCCCAGATCGACGTAGGCGTTGAACCCGAAGGCATGGCCGTATCGCCGGATGGAAAGATTGCCATCACCACGTCCGAGACCACGAACATGGCGCATTGGATCAACACCGAAACCAACGAGCTGTTTGCCAACACGCTGGTCGACAGCCGCCCGCGCCACGCCGAATTTGCCAAACAGGGCACCGAAATGTGGGTCAGCTCTGAAATCGGCGGCACGCTCACGGTGTTTGATACAGCGACGCAAACCGAAAAGGGAAAGATCGAGTTCGAGGTGCAGGGCGTGCATCCCGACCGCGTACAGCCCGTCGGCTTCGAGTTTACGCCCGATTACGGCACCGTATTTGTGGCCCTAGGGCCGTCCAATCACATCGCAGCGGTCAACGCCGAAACCTACGAGGTCGAAGAATACATCCTCGTCGGGCGCCGCGTCTGGCACATGGAGTTCAACGAGGACCATTCGCAGTTGTTCACCACCAACGGTGTTTCAGGTGACGTGACCGTCATCGACGTGGCATCGCGCAAGGCCGTCAAGACAATCAAGGTCGGACGCTTTCCATGGGGTGCCGCCTTTCGTCCATAACGACACGACAACCGGAGAATACATATGTTGAAAACACTGCTGAAACCAGCGCTGATTGCCTGCCTTGCACTATCCTCGCCGGCATTTGGGGACGGTCACGGCAATGGCTTTGGTGCCGCGGGGGTGCTGTCGGGCAAGAACAAGGAAGACCTGCCATCTTTGACCCTATCCGCCGGCATGCCCATCTCTGACGGTCCCTGGGTGTTGAAATCCGGCACCTATTACGAGTTCGAGATCATCGGCGATGGCTCGCAGGAGCTGGCGTTGACGGGGCCGGAGTTCTTTCGGTCGATCTGGATCGACGAGATTGTCGTTGAGGGGCTTGAGATCAGACCCCTTGGCCTCGACAGTGTTGAGTTCGACGAAGCGGGCGAAATGGAGATCGGGTTCTTGGCGATCAAGCCGGGACGCTATTATATGAAAGTACCCGGCAGCACGGGTGAAACCCAGCGGATTGAAATCACCATCGAATGACAGGATTATCCATCAGCGGCCTGAGCTATCGCTACGGGTCAAAGGTCGCGTTGGACGACGTCTCGTTCGAGGTCTCGTCAGGACAGTTTTGCGCCCTGCTGGGCCCCAACGGTGCGGGAAAATCGACATTGTTCAATCTGCTGACGCGGTTGATCGTGTCAAGGCAGGGCCGCATCACGATTGCGGGTGAGACCCTGTCGGACCATCCACGCCGCGCGCTGTCGCATCTGGGCATCGTGTTCCAGCAGACAACGCTGGATCTGGATCTGACAGTGCGCCAGAACCTGCGCTATTTTGCGGCGTTGCAGGGTATGTCGGGCCGCAGGGCAGAGACCGCCATTGATGCGGCACTTGACCGTTTGGACATGCGCGCCCGCGCCGGTGAAAAAGCGCGCACGCTGAACGGCGGTCACAAACGCCGGACCGAAATCGCCCGCGCCCTTCTGCACAGCCCTTCGGTGCTTTTGCTGGACGAACCAACCGTCGGCTTGGATGCTGCGGCACGCCATGCAATCACGGCCCATGTACACGACCTGGCGGCAGAGGGCACCTGTGTGCTCTGGGCGACCCATCTGGCCGATGAAGTGCGCCCCGACGACCGCCTTGTGATCCTGCACCGAGGGAAAATTCTGGCCGATGGCACCGCCGGCGACATCAGTGCAGAGATGCCTCTTTCCGACCGTTTTCTAAAGCTGACAGGGGCGGCTGCATGAATGCCTATATGACATCGCTTTACGCCATTTCGCTGCGCGAAGCGTTGCGTTTCGTGCACCAGCGCGAGCGTTTTGTCGCCGCACTCGTGCGGCCGCTCGTCTGGCTACTGGTCTTTGCCGCAGGCTTTCGCGCGGCGTTGGGCATCAGCATTATCGCGCCCTATCAGACCTACATCACCTACGAGACATATATCGTACCGGGTCTGTGCGGCATGATCTTGTTGTTCAATGGCATGCAATCTTCGCTCAGCCTTGTGTATGACCGCGAGATGGGCTCGATGAAGCTGTTGCTGACCAGCCCCCTGCCCCGCTGGTGGTTGCTGTTTTGCAAACTTGTCGGCTCCACTCTGATCTCGATCTTGCAGGCATACGCGTTTCTGGCCATCGCGGCGGCCTTTGGTGTGTCGGCCCCCGTGGCGGGGTACCTCGCAGTTTTCCCTGCGTTCTTGATTGTCGGCCTGATGCTTGGCGCGCTTGGGCTGGTTTTGTCGAGCTTTGTCAAACAGCTCGAGAATTTTGCGGGCGTGATGAACTTTGTCATCTTCCCGATGTTTTTCCTGTCCTCCGCGCTTTATCCCCTGTGGAAAATGGCCGAAAGCTCGGAGCTTCTCTATAGCATATGCGCGTTCAACCCGTTTACCCACGGGGTCGAATTGATCCGCTTTGCCCTGTATGGCCAGTTCAACGCAGAGGCGCTGTTGTGGACGCTGCTGGCGACCTGTGTTTTCGTCGCCGGTGCCGTCTGGGGGTATGATCCGGCGCGCGGCATGGTCGGGCGCAAATGAGCGGCTGGCTGTCAGACCGCCAAACGGGCCGGTGATCCGGCCAGGCGGATTGTGCGGCTCGCCATCCTATCGGCCTCATCCACAACGTGGGTCACAAAAATACTCGCCACCTGATGCGTCTCACGCAACTGGATGAAAAGCGCAATCATTTCATCGGCCAGCGCAGGGTCCAGCGATACAAACGGCTCGTCCAGCAACAAGAGCGTCGGCTTGACCGCAAATGCCCGGGCCAGAGACAAGCGGCGCTGCTGGCCCAAGGACAGCTGCCCCGGATAATCGCTGCCGCGCCCGGCCAGCCCGACATCCGCGAGGGCATCCTCGGCGGTCTTGGCGTCAACACCGGTCGGGATCGTGATATTGTCGTGCACAGTCCGCCAAGGCAGCAAGGTCGGTTCCTGAAACACCATAGCGATTTTTCCGTTTACCCGCCTGTCGCCTTCAAACCCCTTCTCGATCCCCGCGATGATCCGCAACAACGACGTCTTGCCAATGCCCGACGGACCGACCAGCGCCAGCGTTTCCGCACGGCTCAATGTGATCTTGATGTGCCCCAGAATTGCCGTGCCGTTCTTGGAAAAGGACCGCAGGTCAATATCCACCACGGGTGCGCGCGACATCTGCATGTCACGGCACCTGTCTGTAGAAAACACCCTGCGGAAGTATTGTTGCATCGCCCAGCAATTCGCTGCCACCCAGACCAGCCATCACGGCCAGCATGCGCGCCGCGGCCTGTTCGTCAACGGGACCAGCGGGCGGAATGCCTGCGCGAAATCCATCCCTGAGGGCTAGGAATTGTGCATCTGACCGTGCGCTCATTAAGGGCCGCAGACGGTCCCATTCAGCATCATTCGACAGCATGATATCTTTCGCCGCACGCGACGCCGCCGCGAGGCCGGCAACAAGGTCCGGCTTGGCGCGCAGCAATTCCCCCTTCACGACATACCCCAGCAGCGGCGTCTGCGGATCAAGGCCCAGCGCGCGGGCGGCATCGTCTATGTCGATCAGTTTGCGCATGCCGCCCGCCTGCATCTTGGCATTGAAATGCCAATAGTTAATCGCCCCGTCCACACCGCCATCAAGTGCCGTCTTGAAGATGAGCGGGGGCGCACCGAAAACCTGTTCGGTTTCGGCTTTCAGATCAAGGTCGTATTCCTGCGCCGCGTAGGCGCGCAGCACCAGCCAGCTTTTGTCCAGCGGACCACCTGCGATACCGATCTTTTTGCCCCGCAGATCAGCAAGCGTTTGCGCCGGGCTGTCCTCGCGCACCAGCACTGCACCGATTGCGCGTGAATAGGGGAGAAACACGAAATCCTTGCCCGCAGCCCGCTGCCGCGCAACCCACAACCAGTCGCTCACCACCGCGTCGGCAGCACCCCCCTGGAACGCCACCATCGCAGCAGCCCCGCCCGCGACGCCCTGAACCTCGAGTGTGAAACCGTTGGCGGTATCGAGGCCATGGTGACGGATTGTATCAAGCTCCCAGTTTACCGTTCCAACCTGTAGAACGGCGATGCGCAAGACGGGCAGTTCAGCGCGTACCGGCGTTACCCCGAACGTAGCAGACATAGAAAGAAAGAGAGCAGTAATGAAGTTTCGCAAGGGGTGTCCTTTGATCTGGAAGGGTGTCCGTTCGACTGCCAGACTAGCCCCCTCGCACCCGCGTCAGCACTGCGACTTTGGTCTTGGGCGAGACGCCCTTGGACATACGACCATTGTTCAATAGCCGCTTTGCCTTTTTGTGCAGATAGTCGAGCTATGCCGGATTGCGCCGTTCATTCATAAGGTGTGGCCGGACCAGATAATTCTTGGGAGGAATACCGAATGAACAGATTTATTTTGGCGCTGACGGCTTCGATGATGACGGCAAGCCTGGCGGTCGCTGACGTCACAGAGGCCGATCTTGCGAATGATACGGCATCCACGGGTGACGTGTTGACAAACGGCATGGGGCGTCACCTGCAACGCCACTCTCCGCTGACAACTCTGAACAAGGACAACGTCAAGAACCTTGTGCCGGCCTGGGCGTTCTCTCTCGGCGGTGAAAAGCAGCGCGGCCAGGAAACGCAGCCTATCGTGCATGACGGCGTGATGTACATCACCGGCTCCTATTCGCGGATGTATGCGATTGACGTCAAAACCGGCAAAGAGCTGTGGCAGTACGATGCCCGCCTGCCCGAAGGCATCCTGCCCTGTTGCGACGTGGTGAACCGTGGTGCCGCCATCTATGGCGACAAGGTTTTCTTCGGGACGCTTGATGCGCGCATCGTGGCCCTGAACAAAGATACCGGTGATGTTGTCTGGAACAAAAAGATTGCCGATTACAAGGCTGGCTACAGCTATACCGCTGCGCCGCTGATCATGGACGGCATGATTATCACCGGCAACTCCGGCGGTGAGTTTGGTGTGGTCGGTCGCGTGCAGGCGCGCGACACCGAGACAGGCGAGCTAGTCTGGGACCGTCCGGTGATCGAGGGTCACATGGGGATGCTCAACGGCGAAGAGAGCACGATGACCGGTACGCTGAACGCGACATGGCCGGGCGATATGTGGAAAACCGGCGGCGGGGCCACCTGGCTGGGCGGATCCTATGACGCCGACACGAATACGCTGGTGTTTGGCACGGGCAACCCTGCGCCGTGGAACAGCCACCTGCGCAATGCGGGCAAACCTACTGAGGGCAATTCCGGTGACAACCTGTATGCCGCATCACGTCTCGGCATTGACCCGGCCACCGGCGAGATCAAGTGGCACTTCCAGACGACACCGCGCGAAGGCTGGGACTATGACGGCGTGAACGAAGTTGTCGCCTATGAAGACCGCGCAGGCAACAAACGCTGGGCAACCGCCGACCGGAACGGCTATTTCTATGTTCTCAACCGCGAGGATGGCGCATTTGTGAGTGCTGCACCTTTCGTCAAGGACATCACATGGGCCAGCGGCATTGATGAGACGGGTCGCCCGATCTTTGTCGAAGAAAACCGCCCTGGCGACCCTGCCGCATCGGCGGATGGTAACAAGGGCGAAGTCGTGTTTTCGTCGCCTTCCTTCCTTGGTGGCAAGAACTGGATGCCGATGGCACACTCGCCTGTCACGGGGCTGTTCTATGTCCCCTCCAACGAATGGGGCATGGACGTCTGGAACGAGCCGATCACCTACAAGAAAGGTGCTGCCTACCTCGGCTCGGGCTTCACGATCAAGCCGAACTATGAGGATCACATTGGCAGCCTGAAGGCGCTGGACCCCGATACCGGCGAGATCAAGTGGGAATACAAGAACGACGCACCCCTCTGGGCTGGTGTGATGACCACTGCCGGTGGTCTGGTGTTCACAGGTACGCCTGAAGGTGAATTCATCGCCTTCGATGACGAGACCGGCGAGAAGCTCTGGACGTTCCAGACAGGTTCGGGCATCGTCGGCCAGCCCATCACGTGGGAACAGGACGGTGAACAGTTTGTGACCGTTATCTCCGGATGGGGTGGTGCGGTGCCACTCTGGGGCGGCGAAGTAGCCCAGAAGGTGAATTACCTGAACCAGGGCGGCCTGCTGTGGACCTTCCGTCTGCCTGCGCAGCTTGCTTCCAACAACTAAGAAATCTCCCTGTAACTTTGTGCGCCCCTCTCGTAGGGGCGCATTTTTTATGGCACGGGCGACTAGGACTTTTTGACAAGAGACTTTTGGATTGTTGTGCCCTAGCGTAGAACCATGACACCTCATCAATCGCCAATATCAAAACATTTATTGCAAGACATCGCACCCTGGGCGCTCATCGTCGATGACCATCCGCTGTTTTGCGATGCGCTTGATCTGACCCTGCGGTCGGTGGCAGAGTTCGTGGAAGTTCGCACAGCAGATTGCCTTCAATCGGCACTCACGACGCTCGACACCTTCAACGCGCCGTACCTCATCCTGCTTGATTTGAACCTACCCGATGTCAGCGGCCTTGACGGATTGATGCAGCTGCGCCGGAAGTCCGAAGAGTCGAAAATCATCGTAGTCTCTTCGATGACCGATAACACAATCATCAACGCCGCAATCACATCCGGTGCAGCGGGTTTTGTGCCCAAACACAGCCGCCGGTCGGTGTTCAAGGATGCCATCGACCAGATCAGGGAAGGCAAGATTTTCACGCCGCCCGGTTTTGTCAAAGGCAGCGAGGGGTCTGCCAAGGATGACACGCTGCGAAGATTGTCGTCCCTGACCAACCAGCAAGCCCGTATCCTGAACCTCATCTGCGAGGGTAAGCTGAACAAGCAGATCGCATTCGACCTGACGATTGCGGAAACAACTGTAAAGGCGCATGTGACCGCGATCATGCGCAAACTCGGCGTTCAAAGCCGCACCCAGGCGGTGCTGGTTGCACATGAAGCGAATTTTTCCGAAGTCTTGCCAAACCGGGAATAGCACCCCTATCGTGACCGGAACGGGGTGATCAGAATGACCGAAAAGATCCAGAGCAACGGGCGGGACGTGCATGTATTATCTCAGGCCCAGGTCTCGGTAAAATGCGACGATCCGGTCGCGCATCTGCGCGAAAAGCTGGGGGACGCTCCCTTGGCCCTGCTCACGGTCTTTGTGACCCCGAATGTCGATTTTGCTGCTGTCTCAGAGAGGCTCAACGCAGTATTTCCCACAACTGATATTGTAGCCTGTACCACCGCCGGAGAAATCGGCGCGGGAGGCTATGAGGAGGGAACGATCCTCGGACTTGGCTACCCCGCCGCACATTTTGACAGCATTTCGATCCTCGTCGAAGACCTTGACGGTCGCGAGACCCAAAGCGCGGTTGACCGCATTGCGCAGGACCGGGTTGCCTTGCGCGATAGAAACCCCAAAAAACTGAATGGGTTTGCCTTTCTCGTGGTGGACGGCCTTTCCCTGCGCGAGGATACCCTGACGGCTGCGATCTCGCCTGCGCTGCGGGACATGCCGCTGTTTGGCGGATCGGCGGGAGACGGCACCAGATTCAAACAGACGTTCGTGTCATTTAATGGACGGATGCGCCAAAACGCTGCCGTTCTGACGATGATCCAGACAGATCATAAAACGCAGGTCTTCAGCATTGATCACCTTGTCCCCACGGATATTCAGATGGTCGTCACCGACGCCGATCCCGACAGGCGCATCGTGAAATCCATCAACGCAGAGCCGGCCGCGCGCGAATATGCGCGATTGGTCGGTACGAACCCTGACCAGCTCGACCAGTTCACTTTCGCCTCCCATCCGGTCGTCGTGCGTATCGGCGGTGCCCATCATGTCCGCGCGATCCAGCAGGTCACGCCAAAAGGCGAGTTGGTGTTCTTCTCTGCCATAGACGAAGGCATGGTGCTGACTGTGGCAGAGCCGCGGGACATGGCCGAACATCTGGACGAGAAGCTGACCGAGCTGTCCAGAATGGGCACGCTGACGGACATCGTAGGATGTGACTGCATTCTGCGCCGCATTGAAGCCGAGCAAAAACAGAGCACCCGCCAGGTGTCGGACGTACTGACCCGTCACAAGGTCATCGGCTTTTCAACCTATGGCGAACAAATCGGGCCGCTTCACGTCAACCACACCATGTCCGGTCTGGCGATCTATGCCGAAACCCATGGCGGCGAGGCCTGACACCCATGTCATTGATCAACCCACTCGACAGCATCGAGCGCCAGAATGAAAAGCTGCTGCTGATTTCCAAAGTTCTCATGCGCCGCGTGGAGCAAAAAAACGAACAGTCCGGTCTTGCCTATGCCCAGTTCGAACGGGCCGCCCTGCTTGAGATGCAGGTCAAGGAACGGACCATTGATCTGGAGCGCACACTCGATCTGTTGCAGGAATCCAATGCACAGCTTGAAGAGGCCAACCGCGAGACCGAAACCGCCCGCACCAATCTGGGTGAGGCTATTGAGACGATCAACGAAGGTTTTGCGCTGTTTGATTCCAACGACCTACTCGTCCTGTTCAACAGCCGTTTTTGCCGCGATATGAAAGACGTGGAGATGCGATTGGTCGAAGGGTTGCCTTTCAACGACTACGTCGACCTGGTTTCGCGAAGCAGCTCCCTCGCACTGCCGCCTGATGTGACACCCGCCCAGTGGGCCAATCGGCGCACCGAGCGGCACCGCGACAACCATGTGGTGTTCAATGTCAGTCTGAAACATGACCGCTGGATACAGGTCAGCGAACACCGCACAGCCCGTCGCGGCACCGTTATCCTGCAGACGGACGTCACCGAAATTATCCGGCTGGAACGAAAAGAACAGGACCGGATGCGCGACCGCCAGGCGCAGATCCTTCAAGCCACGCTTGACCATCTCAATCAGGGAGTTTGCATTTTTGATCATGCAAAAAATCTTGTGGGCTGGAACAAGAAGATGAATCAGCTGCTGGATCTGCCCCCTCAGGAAGCAGCATTGGGGAGAAATTTTTTCATTCTCCTCGAACAGCTTGAAAAACAGCTCATCTTCTCCGACCAGTTCGACGTCGACATGCTGGTGCGATGGGCCAACCACAATGAAGGGCGGTCCCCGATTGCTTTTGAAGTCACGCGCAACGGCCGCCAGACCTTTAGCGTTTTTGGTCAGGAAATGCCGGACCGTGGCTTTGTGATGAGTTTTACCGACGTCACTGCCGAGCGGTCTGCGGCGAAATCATTGGCCGAAATGAACGAAGTGCTGGAACAGCGCGTGCAGGACCGCACGAATGAGTTGGGGATCGCCTTGTCGGAAGCGGAGCGCGCCAATGCGTCAAAATCCCGATTTGTCGCTGCTGCAAGCCATGACCTGTTGCAACCGCTTTCTGCTGCAAAACTGTTTGTGGCTTCGGTGTCGGACCGGTTGACGCAGCCAGACCTACTCAATGTGATCGGCAAGGCCGAAACAGCCTTGATCAGCGTCGAGAAGATCATCGAAGCTTTGCTGGACATCTCCAAACTGGACGCGACCAGCCCCACTTTCGACATCCAGCCGGTGCGGCTGGACGCCATCCTTGGCCCTCTCAGCGACGAGTTGACGCCCGTAGCACGGGACAAGGGGCTGGATCTCACCATCGTGAGCTGCGGCCTGACCGTGCGCAGTGATCCCGGCTATTTGCGGCGCATCGCACAGAACCTCATTTCCAACGCGATCCGGTACACGCAGAGTGGCAAGGTTCTTGTGGGCGTGCGGCGCAGCGGGGCCACGGCCCGTATGGAGATCTGGGATACGGGCTTTGGCATTGCAGAGGCTGATCAGAAACTGATCTTTCAGGAGTTCAAGCGTCTGGATATGGCGAACTCTGCGGCCGGTCTGGGTCTGGGTCTGGCCATTGTCGAACGGGCTTGCAAGTCCCTGAACCACCCGCTGCATCTCTGCTCCATTCCGGACAAGGGCAGCTGTTTTACGGTAGAGCTGAAGATCCTCTGCAGTGACAAAGCCCAAAAAACGACCGTAAGACCAATGAGCGACAGCCCCAAGTTACCGAAGCTCGGTCAGATTATATTGCTTGTGGAGAATGACGGGGATCTTGCCAACGCAATATCCCTCATGATCGAAGGCTGGGGCGCCCATGTCATTCACGCGCTCAACGGTGAGGAGGCAATTGCCATCCTCAGGGACATCGATCTTGTCCCCGATGTACTATTGCTCGATTGCCAGTTGGGCGATGGCATGTCGGGGCCCGAGCTGCACCAACGGATCATTCAGCAATACGGGCCAATCCCGACGCGTATGATCTCTGCCGACCGCAGTAGCGCGCTTGCGCAACAGTGTGCCTCGATGGGGTTGAACCTGATGCCCAAACCCATCGACCGTCTCAGGCTGTTCGACTTTCTCCACAGTGTCTCGTGAGGTTACGGGCTTTTGCGGTAAACCAGTTCGGCGGTGTCATCCGTTGAAAACCCTTGCGCCAGTTCCTGCATGCGTGAATGCAACGGCGATTTGATGCAGGTCGGGTCCGTGGCCGCCGGATCGCCCGCAATCGCCATCGCCTGACACCTGCACCCCCCAAAGTCCAGCTTGCGCCGATCGCAGGATTTACACGGCTCCTGCATCCAGTCCTCGCCGCGATAGGCGTTGAAGGCGGCGCCGTGATACCAGATGTCCGACAGGGGCTTGTCCGCTACGTTATCGAAGACGAGGTTGGGGATCGTCTGCGCCGCGTGACAGGGCAACACCAGCCCGTCAGGCGTGACGTTAAGGCCCGAGAGCCCCCATCCGCCCATACACCGCTTGGGATAGTCGCCGTGGTAATCCGCCGGCACATAGTCGATGACCAGCTGACCTTTGAGCCGCTTGCGCGCGTCAGCTACGACGCGGCTGGCCTCGTCTGCCTGCGCGCGTGTCGGCATCATCGCGCTGCGGTTCAGCATCGCCCAGCCGTGGAATTGCACAATCGCAACTTCGATCCGCCGCGCTTTCATTTCAACGGCCATCTCGATCGCCTCCGGCAACTGGTGCAGGTTCTGGCGATGCACCACAGCGTTGAGCGTCAGCGGAAAACCTGCCTCGACGATCCACGCCGCTGCCTGCATCTTGCGCTTGAACCCGCCGTTGTACCCGCCGATCCGGTCGGCCATATCTGCATCCGTGCCTTGCAAGGACAGCTGCACATGATCAAGCCCTGCTGCGTCCAGTTCGGCAAGTCGCCGCTGCGTGAGGCCGATGGCCGAGGTGATGAGGTTGGTGTACAGCCCGGCATCCCTCGCGCCCGCCACCAGATCAACCAGATCCCTCCGCGAGGCAGGCTCGCCCCCCGACAGATGCAGTTGCAACACGCCAAGGCGTGCGGCCTGACGAAAGACGTCGACCCAGAGTCCCGTCGAAATCTCCTTCTCCCGTGCCGCCATTTCGACGGGATTGGAGCAATAGGGGCACGACAGGGGGCAGCGATAGGTCAGCTCCGCCAGCATGGCGATGGGTGCGGGCGCGGTCATGGTTTAATCTCCAGTATCCGGCGGTTCATCAGGCCCAACACATACCCGGACACATCCTCCGAGATTTGCGCGACAGGTGCGGCATAAAGCGCTGCGAGCGTCTCGATAATCTGGGACATGGTTTTCTCCCCGTCGATCTGCTGCAAAATGGCAAGTCCGATGGCATCAAGGTCGATGACCCGCTCGGGCGCCAGCAAGACGGTTTTGCCGCGTACCGTATCGTCGTGCATCCGCACGCCGCGCGGTATCCGTGGTACGGCCTGACCGTCGAGCGCCGTCATGATGCGGGGGCCAAAACGTATGAACCGGGCACCCAGGCCCCCGGCGGAATACGCGCAGGCGTGACATAGGCCGCATGTAACGCATCGAGCTGCGCCCAAAGCACATCGGTCTTGAATTCGAGCGCAGCCGCTGCCGCATCCTGCTTTTCAGTGGTATCGGCGTGCTCCAGAACCCATCCCAACCCAAATGCCACATCCTTGGGTGCCTGTGTCAGCCGGTTGCGAAAATAGGACAGGCTGGTGTCATCCGCAAAGGCGTAATTCGCCATCAAGCCTTCGATCCGCGCGGCGTGAATTTTTGGGGCAAACAGCTCGGTCAGCGACGCGGCGACCGCTTCCAGCAATGTCTTGTCCCGCACAAAGCGCACGTAGGCATCTACCGCGAAGCGCGTGGCCGGCAAGACACCGCGCGCACTGGCGACATAGTCACGGTCCAACCCGACAGCGTCCGCAAGATGCAACCAGCGGGCAATGCCGCCCTCGACCTCGTCGGTGCCGTCGTGGTCCTCAATGCGTGACCGCCACGCGCGGCGCAGCGCGGGATCATCGACACGGCTCATGAAAGCGGCATCTTTCATCGGGATACTGGCCTGATAATAAAACCTGTTGATCACCCATGCGCGGACCTGATCGGGCGTGCAACCGCCGCCATGCAGCAAGTCGTGAAACGGATGCTTGTCGTGATACCGCTCGGCCCCGATCTGGCGCAGGCGGGCTTCGAATTCGGCGGGCGTGGCCGTCATATCTCCAGCTCCATCCCGTCTTGCGCAATGATCCATCCTGCGGCTTCCACCGCTTTGCGCTCTTCCGACATTGGCCGGAACACTGGATTGGTATTGTTCATATGGACAAAAACTTTCTTCGCAATCTTGATATCTTCGAAGGCAGCGATGGAACCGTCGGGGCCGGACATGGACATATGCCCCATCCGCCGCCCGGTTTTCTGGCTCAGTCCTGCGCGCACCATCTCGTCGTCCTGCCAAAGTGTCCCGTCAAAGAAAACCGCATCCGCCCCGTCCAGCCGCGCCGCAAGCGTATCGCGCATCGCCGCACAGCCGGGGATGTAGAATGCGTTTTTGCCCCCTGCCCGCAAATGTACCCCGACCGTCTGCTCACCTTCCAGGTCGGTTTGGACTTCCGCACCTTCCAGATAGAGCGGCACCTTGCCCGGCACCGGAAACAGCTGCGCCGTCAGACCCGGTGCAATTTCGACCTCGCAGCCCAGCTCAATCGAAACGCGTTTGACGAAGTCCGGATGGAGGGCATTAAAAATCGGATTTTCGGCGAGCACGCGATGAATTTCAGGTGTGGCGAAAAGCGTAAAAGCCTGTTGCTCGCGCAGGGTCAACAACCCTGCAATGTGGTCGATATCGCCATTGGTGAGCAGGACAGACCGCAAGGGGGATCTGCGCAGGTCACTCGGATGCAGAGGCGGGGCTTTGAGCATCTGGTCCCGAATATCGGGCGACGCATTCAAAACCGCCCACTCGGTGCCATTGGCGCTGAGGGCGAACGAAGACTGGGTTTGCGCGGGTATCGCTCCGGCACGCGCCAGATTGCAGTTCTCGCACCCGCAGTTCCACTGTGGCAAACCACCACCGGCAGCCGACCCAAGAACATGCGCGCGAAACGTCAATGCAACTCTCCGCGCGCAGAAATATCAGAACAGATCGCCGTCGTCTTGCTCGCGATCACCGTCCGGGCCGTACATGTTGATCTCCATCCCGCATTCAATTTCGCGGATAATCGGTTTTGACCATGCCATTGTGTTTCCTCCACAGGTTACGTTTTCTCAGCTTCAAGTATTCGTCGCGACCTCGCGATTGTCTATGAGACTAAGGTATCAAACCTCGGAGATGAACCAGATTTTCAAATGACGGCGGATCTTACCCACCAGAGCCTCCCATTGTCGGCGCATTCCCGCCCGCGATGCTTTTGGAAGATACCTCCGACCATCGTCTCATGCCTGAGAGCGGCAAATTTCTGGACAGCTTGAAGGTGCCGTGACACGCTTGCGTTATGCGATTATGCCTCACTTTCATCTTCACACTTCTCGGCGCCACAAATGCCATGGCGACAGACGATTGCGCCGCCGACGCGATGATCGTCGTTGACGGTTCGGGTTCCATGGCCGAGATGGGCTTCAACGACATTGACGAGCCGCGCATTTTTGAGGCGCGCCGGGCGATGGCCGATGCACTGCCGCAAATTGCGCAGAACCGTCGCCTTGGCCTTGTCGTCTACGGTCCCAACGGCGCGGATGAGTGTTCGGGCGTCGACATGCGGTTCGCGCCCGAAGCCAATGCCGCCTCGCTGATCATTTCAGCCATCAACGCACTTGAACCCGGTGGCAGCACCGCGTTGACGCAGGCCGTCAAATTGGCGGCGCAAACGCTGGATTACAAAACGCAACCCGCGACCGTAGTGTTGGTCACAGACGGCAAGGAGACCTGTGGCGGCATGCCCTGTATGCTGGCCGCCGAATTGGCAACAGACGGGTTTAACACCACCGTCCATGTGATCGGTTTCAAAGTGCGCGGTACGTTCTTTTCATGGGACCGGCAGACCGACAACGACTACAATACGTCGGAAAGTACATCCCGGTGCCTCGCCGACCGGACGGGCGGGACTTATACCAGTGCCGAAACTTTGGACCAGCTGATCGCTGCATTGCGCGAGACGTTGGGATGCCAGTTCTTGTTCTAACGAGCCAGGCAATCACTGCTAACAGCAAAAACAGGCGCTTGGTATTGTCCATTAGCTGGCGTCCGGTAATTCTTAGGCTCCCTCAATACCGGTGCATTCAATTTGAATAACAAGAAGTCGCGCATCCCTCGCAAATACATCGTCTGCGTCTTTGGTTGCAGACCCTTGATCTGCATGTCTTCGAGAAATCGCTGGCGCAGAGCCGGTACATATTGGTCTGACATTGAAACTTCCTGTCGTCAGATTAAAAAGCTCCCAATCGTCCAACAGGTTCGTCAGTTCACAAAATCACAACGCACAAATCAACGCGCTACGCCTGCCACAAGCGCCAATACCGCCAGAGCGGTTTCGTCCTTATCCGCTTTGTTGTCCTTCAAATCTGGTGCGGCGAACGACTGGTTCAGTGATCTACGTGCATTCAATGGTTGCGCTACGCCTTACCCATCTCAGCCAGACACCCCCTCCCCTTGCTTCAACCGGCTTTCCAGCCCGTCCAAATCATCCACCACTGTATCTGTCTCTTATACACATCTGACGCTGCCGACGA
>CAJXSZ010000029.1 GCA_913060815.1 uncultured Sulfitobacter sp.
TCTGACGTCAGCGCCTCCCAAGTCTTGGAGGCTGTGCGGTCAAAGTAGGTCTCCAACCGCTCGCGGGTTTCAGCGTAGGTAGACATCAGTCAAATCCCAGCAATTCAAAGATTTCGCGGTCGGGCAGTGGGTCCGGCGCCAAAGGTTCTGTTCCATTCCAGAGGGTCTCTGCAAGGCGCATGTATTCCTTCTGCACCGCCACGATATCCTCTTCCGGGTCCATCTCGAACAGCGTCTTTTTCTTCAGGCGCGAACGGCGGATGGCATCGAGATCGGGCAGATGCGCCAAACGGTTGAAACCCACCGCGTCGCAATAGCGGTCTACCTCGTTCGTCTCGCGCGAGCGGTTGGCGACGCAGCCGGCAAGACGCACTTTGTAGTTGGAGGATTTGGCCTCGACCGCCGCAATAATGCGGTTCATCGCATAGATGCTGTCAAAGTCGTTGGCGGTCACGATCAGGGCGCGGTCAGCATGCTGAAGGGGGGCGGCAAAGCCACCGCAAACCACGTCGCCCAGTACGTCAAAGATCACCACATCGGTGTCTTCCAGCAGGTGATGCTGCTTGAGCAGTTTCACGGTCTGGCCAACCACATACCCGCCACAGCCCGTGCCCGCCGGGGGGCCGCCTGCTTCGACGCATTTCACGCCGCCGTAGCCTTCGAACACGAAATCTTCGGCGCGCAGTTCTTCGGGGTGGAAATCCACCTCTTTGAGAATGTCGATCACCGTAGGGATGAGCTTCCCCGTCAGGGTAAACGTGCTGTCATGCTTGGGGTCGCAGCCGATTTGCAGCACGCGCTTGCCCATCTTGGAAAACGCTGCCGACAGGTTGCTCGACGTGGTCGACTTCCCGATCCCGCCCTTACCATAAACGGCAAAAACCTTAGCGCCTTCGATCTTGTCCGCGGCGTCCATCTGGACCTGGACAGAGCCTTCTCCGTCTTGGCCGCGCAGGTTCGGTATACCTTTATCAAGTGGGCTCATGGTGTCTTCCCTTTATGTAATTTCGGTGAGGTCATTCGGCTGCAATGCCCTCTAGTTGGTCTTCAATCGCGTCTGCGGCGTTTTGCAGGGCGGCGAGTGTCTCGTCGTCCGGTGTCCAGTATTGGCGGTCCGAGGCTTCCAGCAGGCGGTTGGCCATGCGCATGGAGGCTTGGGGGTTGAGATTGGCGAGCCGCTTGCGCATCTCCTCGTCCAGCACGAATGTCTCTGACAAGCGCTGGTAGACCCACGGATCAACCTTGCCCGTGGTGGCGGACCAACCGACGGTATTGGTGATATTGGCCTCGAGAATGCGAACGCCTTCATGGCCGTGTTTGAGCAATGGCTCATAGAAGGCTGGGTTGAGATTGCGGGCACGCGTCTCGAGCGCGACCTGATCGCGCAGGGTGCGCACCTTTGTGCCGCCTGTGGTCTGGTCACCGATGTAGACGGGCAGCTCTTTGCCGCCCTGAGCGCGTTTCACCGCTGTGGCAATGCCACCCAGCGTGTCGAAATAGTGATCGACGGAGGTGATGCCCAGCTCGACTGATTCCAGATTCTGATAGGCGAGATCGACCTGCTTGAGCGTATCCTCAAGCAGCGCAGTCTGCTGGCTCGCTTCACCATCAGTGCCGTAGGCAAAGCTCTTGCGCGCTTGGTATGCATCGGCGAGCTCGCTCTCGTCGCCGTAAGCGGAACTGTCGACCATCTGGTTGACGTTTGAGCCGTAAGCGCCCTCTGCATTTGAGAACACGCGCAGTGCGGCAGTTTTCATGTCGCAGCCGTTGGTGGCCATGAATGCCAGCGCATGTGCGCGGATCGGGTTATACTCGTCTGGCTCATCCGCCATCGCGCATTGATACGCGGCATCTGCCAGTAGTTTGGTCTGCAACGGCAGCAAATCGCGGAAGATGCCCGAGAGGGTCATGATCACATCGACGCGGGCACGGCCCAGCTTCGCCAGCGGCACCAGATCGGCCCCGCACAAACGGCCATGTGCATCAAACCGCGCTGTGCAGCCCATCAGGCTGAGTGCTTGGGCAATCGGGCCGCCGTTGGATTTGATGTTGTCGCTGCCCCAAAGCACCAGCGCCACGGTGCGCGGCATGCAATCATGGGTGCGCAGCAGCTCATCGGCTTGCTTTGCCCCGCTCATCATCGCTTCGGCGGTGGGCATGCGGAAGGGGTCAAACGCATGGATGTTGCGGCCTGTGGGCAGAATATCGGGGGCGCGAATGACGTCGCCGCCATGCACAGGCGCAATGTACTGCCCGTTCAGCGCACGCATCAGGGCGGGCAACTCGGCGTCCTCGCTCAGATGGTGCTGCGCCGCTCTGCGCTCCTCCGCTGTGGCGAAGGTCATCTGGTTGAGCGTGGTCTCGATATTCTCTGCGGTCCCTGTTTCGCCCACGATGTGCAGGCCTTCGGGGATCAAGCTGGCCTCAGTCTCCAGCAAGGTGAGCCAGAGCGTGTCGATGTTGGATGCGTCCATGTCGACGGCCTCAGCCTGCGCGGCGATCAACTCTTCCAGATCGCTGCGGTCTGTATCGGGTGCTGTACTGCGCCACTGGTTCAGCGATTCTTTGAGTGACGTCAGCCCTTTGTATAAACCTGCATTTTGCAAAGGCGGCGTGAGGTAGGTCACCGTGGTGGCCCCGATGCGCCGCTTGGCGAGCGTCGCCTCGGACGGGTTGTTGGCGGCATAAAGATAGACGTTGGGCAGGTTGCCCATCAAGCGATCGGGCCAGCATCTGGCACCCACGCCGTTTTGCTTGCCGGGCATGAATTCGAGCGCGCCGTGCATGCCAAAGTGCAGGACGACATCAGCGGCCAGATCATGCTTTATGTATTGGTAGAACGCGTTGAACGCGTGTGTCGGCGCAAACCCACGCTCGAACAGCAGGCGCATCGGGTCGCCTTCATAGCCGAAGGTAGGTTGGACGCCGACAAAGACCTTGCCAAATTGCGCGCCAAGGATGAACACCTCGCGCCCGTTGGCCTGAACCTTGCCTGGGGCAGGGCCCCAGACATCCTCGATCTCGGATAGCCATGGGGTGCGCTGGACCAACTGGTCTGCCGTCACGGTCGTGGCGACATTGGCCTCTTGGCCGTAAGTTTCACGGTTGCCGTTGAGAACGGCCTCGCGCAGCTCTTCTACTGTGGCAGGGGGCATCACATCATAACCGCAGCGCTGCATCTCGTGCAGTGTGTTGTGGAGGCTTTCAAAGACGGAAAGATAGGCCGCCGTGCCCGCAGCACCCGCGTTGGGCGGGAAGCCGAAGAGCACAATCGCGGCGGTCTTGTCGGCGTTGCGCTGGCGGCGCAGGCTGGCGAGCCGCAGGGCTTTGTCCACCAACGCGTCAATACGCTCGGGGCAGGGGGCCATGGCTTTGACTGCACTGGTGGCCTTACATGCCACGGGGCAATGATCACATCCATCCGCCGCGTGACGGCCTGCAAATACAGTCGGGTTAGTGGCACCATCAAGCTCGGGCAGCGCGATCAGCATCGTCGTCTCGATCGGGCTCAGCCCCTGACCGCCAGCTCCCCATTCGGCCAGTGTCTGAAACTCAAGCGGCTGTGCGTTGAGATAGGGCACATCCATCGCCTTGAGCGCTTCAACTGCTGCGTCGCTATCATTGTAAGCAGGCCCGCCCACGAGGCTGAATCCAGTGAGCGAGACAAGCGCGTCAACGCGGCCCATGTGATAGGCTTCCATCGCTGGGCGGCCATCAAGCCCGCCCGCGAAACCCGCAATCACGCGGCATCCGCGCGCCTCGAACGTGCGAATGACGTGATCATAGTGCGCCGTATCCGAGGACAGGATATAGCTGCGCAGCATCAGGATGCCGATGGTGGGGCCGTCTCCCTTGATGGGTAGCTTGGCCAGATCGGTGGTGATGTGCATATCTGGCAGATCAGGATGATAGAGACCGCAATCGGGGTAATCGACGGGTTCTGCGGCGCGGTTGCCACGCCACGCAGGCACGGAAGTATATCGCCCGATCAGGAATCGGATCATGTTTTCGATGTTGGTATCAGAGCCGCCCAGCCAGTATTGCATGGACAGAAACCAGGCACGCAGGTCCTGGCTCTTGCCAGGAATGAGCTTCAGGATTTTGGGAATGCGGCGCAGCATCTTCATCTGGCCTGCGCCTGATTTGCCCGAAGACTTGGACGGCTTGAGCTTTTTCAACAGACCCATCGCACCAGAGGCAGGGCGCGACATGTCCAGATCACCCATCCGCGTCAGCTGCGTAATCTCCTGATCAGAGACCAAACCCACAAGCGCGTCCAATTCATTGCGCCGTTCTTTAAGTGCAGGCAAAATGGCCCGCACGTGGTCTTCAAGGAACAGAACACAGTTCACGACGATGTTGGCTGTGGCGATGTCATCCAGCGCGTCTTGAAGCGCTGCGGGGTTCTTCTCCCATTCAGCAGCCGCGTGGATTTTGACGTTCAGACCCGGAAAATCCATCGCCAGTGCAGGTGCTACACGCGCGGCAGGTCCGGCGGCGTGCCGGTCCAGTGTGATGATCACAAAGTTATAGGTCGGAACGGCTAGCTCATCGCGCATAATGTGCCTTTGCATCATAGAGGGTATCAACCGAAATTTCGGCCAGACCCTTTTCCACCGCAAAAGCCTCGGTGTTGCGCCGCGCCTTACCGCGCACAAAGAACGGAATTTTCTTCAGCTCTTTCTCCGCCAGTGGCAGCCAGACTACCTCACCAGAGGGCTGGACCTCGGGCTTCATTTTGCTTTCTAAACTGCGAGGCGCTTGCGCCTCGGCACCTGTAGCTACGGGTGCATGGCCACCGTGATGCGATGGCCCCGCCGCATCGTTGAATTCGAAATCCTCGCGGAACATGTGCAGTAGGTGCTCTTCCAGCCCCATGACCAGCGGGTGCACCCAAGTGTCAAACAGCACATTGGCGCCTTCGAAACCCATTTGGGGCGAGTAGCGTGCGGGGAAGTCCTGCACGTGGACAGGGGCAGAGATCACCGCGCAAGGGATGCCCAGGCGCTTACCGATGTGCCGCTCCATCTGTGTGCCAAGGATCATTTCGGGTTGCAGCGCTTCAATGGCGGCTTCGACTTCGAGGTAGTCGTCGGTGATCAGTGCCTCGAGGCCGTATTCTTTTGCCAATGTCCGGATGGGACGGGCGAATTCACGGTTGTAACAGCCCATACCAGCCACTTCGAACCCCATCTCGTCACGGGCAAACCGTGCGGCTGCGGCGACATGTGTGCCGTCGCCAAAGATGAACACACGCTTGCCTGTAAGATAGGTGCTGTCGACCGAACGGCTCCACCATGTCTGGCGGGAGTTTTGCATGTCGATAGCGGCAGTGCTGCCTGTTAGAGCGCGGATTTCAGCGATGAAATCATTGGTGGCACCGACGCCGATGGGCACGACTTTGGTATAGGGCTGGCCAAACGTCTTTTCGCAGTACCGCGCCGCACTCTCGCCTGTTTCGGGGTAGAGCAGCACGTTGAATTGGGCCTGACCCATCTTTGCGATATCCGCAGGAGTGGACCCCATCGGACCCGTCACATTGACCTCGATCCCCATTTCATAAAGCAGGTTTGTGATTTCCTGCACGTCATCGCGGTGGCGGAATCCCAGCGCTGTTGGCCCTAGGATGTTGCAGGAGATGCGCGCGGTCTTCTCCATCGGCTTCGCCAGATGGCGCACAATTTGCAGGAAAGTTTCATCCGCACCGAAGTTTTCCTTGCGCTGGTAGCTTGGCAGCTCGAGCGGGATGACGGGGACGGGGAGGCCCATTGTCTCGGCCAGACCTGCGGGGTCATCCTGAATAAGCTCGGCGGTGCAGGATGCACCGACGATGATCGCTTCGGGTTTGAAACGGTCATAGGCCTCTTGGCACGCTTGCTTGAACAGGCTGCCTGTGTCGCGGCTCAGATCGCGTGCTTGGAACGTGGTGTAGGTGACAGGCGGGCGGTGGTCGCGCCGCTCGATCATGGTGAACAACAGATCGGCGTAGGTGTCGCCTTGGGGGGCGTGCAGCACGTAGTGCAGGCCTTTCATACCTGTGGCGACGCGCATGGCGCCCACATGGGGCGGGCCTTCGTAGGTCCAGACAGTGAGTTTCATATGTCTGCACCTTTTGTTGCCGTTGGAGCGAGGGCCAGCCCTCGCGCTCCCGGGATATTTATGACCAAAAGAATGCGGCTGGAGATCATTCGGCGGCCTCCAAAATGTCCTTGCGACGCAGCGGGCGGGCGAAGAGGGCAGCGAGGTCGCCTGCTTGCTCGTAAAAATGGACTGGAGTGAAGACCAGCTCGATCGCCCATTTTGTAGAGAGGCCTTCGGCTTCCAGCGGGTTGGCGAGGCCGAGGCCGCAGACGGTGAGATCGGGGCGGGCTTCGCGGCAACGGTCGAGTTGTAGATCGACGTCTTGCCCTTCAGAGATCTGCGGGCCTTCGGGCAGCAGATCCAGATCGGGACCGTGGAGCGCGTCGTGGATGTAGGGGGAGCCTACCTCAAGCGGGGTCATGCCGCATTCACGTGCGAGAAAGCGGGCCAGCGGGATTTCGAGCTGGCTGTCGGGGAAGAAGAAGACTGATTTGTTCTTGAGGGTTTCCGCGGCGGCGGCGACGGCTTGCCGTGCGCGGCGGCGAGGGGCTGCGGTCACTTCGTCGAACAGGGCGCGGTCTACACCGAATTCCTCGGCCACGGCAGCAAGCCATGCGGTTGTGCCTTCTTCGCCAAGGGGGAAAGGTGCTTGGATATGTTTGGCGCCGCGACGCTCGAGGGCTGCATGCGTGTCACTGAGGAAAGGTTGGGTCAGGGCGTAGACTGTATTCTCGCCGATGCCGACTTCATCGTCGATGTTGCGCGCAGGCAGAACGCGGACAGGGCCGATCCCCATCGCGGCAAGCAGACCGATCATCTGGTCCTCAACCACATCGGGGAGCGCGCCGACGACGAGTAGCTCGCGTTTGTCCGTCTCGGGCAGCACGGGCACCATGGAGGCCAGGCAGGCATCTTCGCCTTGGGTGAAAGTCGTTTCGATGCCCGAGCCGGAGTATTCAAGAACGCGGACTTTAGGGGCGAATTCTTTGGTGAGCCGCTCTGCGGCGCGGCTGAGGTCGAGCTTGATCACTTCGGAGGGGCAGGAGCCCACGAGGAAGAGCTGGCGGATATCAGGACGGCGCGACAGAAGGCGGGCCACTTCGCGGTCGAGTTCCTTATGCGCGTCGTTGAGACCAGCAAGGTCTGATTCTTCGAGAATCGCTGTTCCAAATCGCGGCTCGGCAAAAATCATTACGCCCGCGGCTGATTGCAGAAGGTGCGCACACGTGCGGGAGCCTACGACCAGAAAGAAAGCGTCCTGTATCTTGCGGTGTAGCCAGATTATGCCCGTCAGGCCGCAGAAGACTTCACGCTGTCCGCGCTGTTTCAAAATCGGTGAGGTGCGGCATCCCAGAGCAGGGGGAGGGGGTGTCAGATCGGTCATGCGGGAACCTCGGATTGCAGGCGCGCAATGCGCAATTTCCACAGGAACTGACCTGCGTTGACGACGTATGTGATGTAGGCGGCAAGCGTGATCAGCATCAGCGTTTGTGGTGCGATTGATCCGGTGATCAGCCCATACAAATAAAGTGTATGGAGGGCGAGCACGACAAAGCTGAATACGTCCTCCCAGAAGAATCCAGGCGCGAAAAGATACTGGCCGAAGACGACCTTCTCCCAGATCGCACCCGTGATCATGATGAGGTAAAGTGCGGCGGTTTTGGCCAGCACTGAGATTGTAGCGGCAAAGTAGCCTTCACCTGTCGTAAGGAAGCGTAAAACGAGTACCAGAGAGACCAGAAAGATCACGAATTGAACGGGCGCCAAAATCCCCTGCACAAGCGTCCAGACGGAGCCGTCACGGCGAGCCCGTTGGGCAGCAGTATAGAGCGGCTTCGCTCCTGCGCGTGACTGTGGGGGGCGTCCCATAGATCGGTCCTTTGGCTAGATTTGTATAAGAAAGCTGACATTGAATTTGGTAACTGTCAACTTTGATTTACACATTGGGAAGGATGCCACTATTTTTGCTCAAGGCGTTACCTCCTGTAAAATAACGAAAAAAAGCAATGCACTAAATTGCATGTCAATAATAATTGACAATGATATAGGTGGGGTAGACGATAGATCGCGATCTAACTAGAAACCCTGTTTTTTCTGCGTAAGGCGCCCCTCTGGAGGCCTAATGACTCAAGACTTGCCACCCTGTCCGGCAGTATCCCACCAAGTGGTGGGCGGTGTTGCGCGTCAGGTGTTGTCAGTCTTGTCGAGTGAATTGCGGCTGATCTATCCCGACATGCCCGCGCGCGCGCTGGTGCGCTATCTTGATGAGATGCAGGCGGCTCTCACTCAGCCGAACCCGAATAACATTACGGTATTATTGGGGGCTATGCGTCGCGCAGGGATCAGAGACGCCGATATTGCCGACTTTTATATTCCCGTAGTTGCACGCCGTCTGGGCGAAGCGTGGGTGACGGATGAGATGCAGTTTACCCAAGTCATTGTGGGCATGTCCAATTTGCACGCAATGCTGCGCACGCTTGATTCCAGTTGGTGTACGCCTGAACGGGCACCTTTCGGCACGATGGGCGAGATATGCATTATTGTGCCAAGTGGCGTGCAGCACTCGCTCGGGGCGAGCATTCTGGCGGGGCAGATGCGCCGTGCAGGATACGACGTGCATCTGGGCAGCGATCTGAAGCTGGATGAGATAGCCCAATTTGTAAGCTCACCTGCAACAATGGGTGTTATGTTGTCTGCGTCACTTTGGGAGCGGCTTGATTTCCTGAGCTTGGTCGTAAAGAAGGTCCGCGAGGGAAATCCTTGGGCGCCTGTACTTGTTGGCGGAAACGTGCTTGAGCGGGGCTGTGACCTTTGCACCGTTATCGGGGCTGACTACGCCACAAATGACTGGCAAACCGCACTGAGTTATTGTGCACAAAGAGTTGAGACGTAATGACCACCGCAGTTGATACCTGGACGAGCGGGCTTGTGCCACTCATAGCGCCGGAGATATTCACCGATATTATCTCGCGTGTGGCAGATCTTGGTGTGGTTCTGTCTCCTAAAGGTGTTGTGCAGGGTGTATTTGCAAATCCCGCGTTCCGACCGAAAGATGCTGTTGCGCGATTTGAGGGGCAGTCCTTTCGCGACACGCTCACCACCGAAAGCAAATCCAAATTTGACGCACGGATGGCGGAATTTTTGGTCGAACCGCTGCACACCCGTTTGATCGAGCTTAACCACAAAGACGACAACGGGATGCCAGCCTTCCCTGTGCGTTATAGTTTTCATGCACTTGCGGAGAGTGGAAAGATCCTGCTGATGGGGCGCGATCTGCGCGCCATTGCCGAGATGCAGCAACAGCTGGTCGCAGCGCAGCTCACGCTCGAGAAGGATTATGAAGCACGGCGCGAGCACGACATGCAGTTCCGCGTGTTGATGGCGTCTATTGATGATGCAATGGTGTTTGTCTCGCTGCCCAAGGGCATTGTGAAAGACTGCAACCCTGCCGCCCGCGTCCTGCTTGGCAAACAAGGCGGTGATCTGGCGGGTGCATCGCTTCATCAGGTGCTGGGGCTTGGCGGTAAAGACAGTTTGATGGAGCGGCTTGTTGGATTGGCCAACGAGAACGCCAGTACCCAAGTGACCTTGAAGGCCCAGTCGCCAGCGCGAATTGTAACGCTGAAGCCTGTGCTGTTTCGAACGGGTAGCAATCAGGCGATGTTGTGCCGCATCACGCCAATGGTTTCCGAGACGCTCAAATCCGATAGCTTGCAAACCAATCTGACAGGTCTCTACGAGCGTGGCGCGGATGCGATTGTGTTTGCGGATTCAAACGGTGTTATCCTCAGCGCGAATGAAGCGTTTATGAATCTGGCGGACGTTACTCACGGCCAGGCGCTCAAAGGACGCTCGATTGTGGATTTCCTCGGCCGTGGCAATGTTGACCTGAACGTGATGCTGGAAAACGCCGCGCGCAGTGGCATCATGCGTGCCTATACCACCCGTGTCACAGGTGAGTTTGGTGCAGAGCGTGCGGTCGAGGTGTCGACAACGCATGTGCAGACGGGCGCGGAGCCTGTGTTCGCGCTGATCCTGCGTGACATCAGCCGTGCGGATACGGCGCGCAGCGAAACGCAACAATTGGGCGAAGTGGACATGCAATCGGTGATCGAGCTGATCGGCAGCCAGTCCCTGCGCGAGATTGTGGCCAAGACCACCGATGTGGTCGAGAAAATGTGTATCGAAACGGCGGTCGAGCTTACCTCGAACAACCGTGTAGCAGCAGCCGAGATGCTCGGTCTGTCGCGTCAGTCTCTATATGTGAAGCTGCGCAAATACGGGCTTTTGAAATCGGGCAGCGGCGACTGACCTTCGCAGGCCTATCCGATTTGTGACGCCGCTTTTGCCAGTGCTTCGATTTCATCCCATTTCTGTTCTTGGACCAGATTGTCTGGCGCAACCCAGCTACCGCCTGCACATAGCACATTGTCGAGGGCAAGATAGCTCGCGGCATTGGTCGGGCTGACCCCGCCTGTCGGACAGAATGTGATCTGGGGCAAAGGCCCACCAATCGATTTAAGCGCGGGCGCACCGCCAGAGGCTTCGGCAGGAAAGAATTTGAGCATGTCATAGCCGCGCGCGAGCAGGCGCATAGCCTCCGTTGCAGTAGCCGCACCTGGCAGGAGGGGCAGGTCTTCTTCCTCACAGGCGGCGATCAATTCATCTGTCGCTCCGGGGGAGACGCCGAAGCTGGCGCCCGCTGCCTTGGCGGCGCGAACGTCCTCGGGGGTGATCAGCGTGCCAGCGCCTACATGCCCGCCGCTTACTTGGGACATGAGGCGAATTGCCTCCAGTGATGCAGGGGTGCGCAGGGTTATTTCCAACGCAGGCAGGCCGCCTGCGACCAGTGCTTCGGCAAGCCCTGTTGCATCGGCGGGATTGTGAACCACGAGAACCGGCACGATGGGCGCAAGGCTGCAAATCTCGCGGGTGTGCTTGCTGGCCTCTTTTGCTGTCAGGGTCATGCGTTATACTCCAAAGATGCTGGCGCCCGTGTCGGCTGCACCGACATTTTGGCGGAAGTTCGCAAACAGCTCGCGGCCGGTGCCGAAATTGTTGGCGCTCAGGTCGGCAGTGGCTGCTGTACGGTCGAGCACACCCTCAGTGAGGATGTCCAAGACACCTTCGACGGCATCCACGCGCAGGATATCCCCATCTTGCAGATAAGCAATCGCGCCACCGTCGACCGCTTCTGGGCAGACATGGATCGCAGCAGGCACTTTACCAGAGGCGCCCGACATGCGGCCATCGGTGACCAGCGCTACCTTTTGCCCACGCCCTTGCATGATCGACAGCAGCGGCGTGAGGCTGTGCAGTTCTGGCATTCCATTGGCCTTTGGTCCTTGGAACCGCACCACGATGATCAGATCGCCCGTCAACTCACCCGCTTTGAACGCGGCTTTCACGTCCTCTTGGGTGCTGAAGACCCGAACGGGCGCCTCAACGATGCGGTGCTCTGGTGCCACGGCAGAGATTTTCATCACTCCTGTGCCAAGTGAACCTGTAAGGCGTGACAGACCACCGGTCGGCTGGAAAGGATCTGCGACAGGGCGCAGGATCTTGTCGTTCAGGCTTTTGCCTGCACCCTCGCGCCATTCGAGCGTCTCGTCGATCAGCTGTGGCTCCTGAGTATAACGGTCCAAGCCCACGCCCGCGACCGTCTTGGTATCCGGGTGCAGTAGGCCATTCTCCAGCAATTCACCGATCATATAGCCAAGGCCGCCAGCGGCATGGAAATGGTTCACATCAGCCAGCCCGTTTGGATAGACCCGCGCCAGCAGAGGAGTGACCTCGGAGAGTTCCGAGAAATCCTGCCAGTCCAGAATGATCCCGCCCGCGCGCGCCATGGCGATGAGATGGATCAGCAGGTTGGTAGAGCCGCCCGTCGCATTCAGCCCGACAATCCCGTTCACAAACGCGGCCTCGTCCAGAATATCGCAGACGGGGGTATAGTCATCGCCAAGCGCACTCAGCGTCAGCGCCTGTTGTGCGCCTTTGATCGTGAGGGCATCGCGCAAAGGCGTGTTCGGTGTGACAAAGCTGGCGGCGGGCAGGTGCAGACCCATAAACTCCATCAGCATCTGGTTGGTGTTGGCCGTTCCGTAGAAGGTACAGGTGCCCGGGCCATGATAGGCTGCCATCTCTGCCGCCATGAGCGCTGCACGGTCCACTTCGCCCGCCGCAAACTGCTGGCGCACTTTGGCTTTTTCATCGTTGGACAGACCGCTGACCATGGGGCCGGCAGGCAAGAAAACAGCGGGCAGGTGCCCGAATGTTTGCGCGGCAATGATCAGTCCCGGTACGATTTTATCGCAGACCCCCAGAAAGACCGCCGCATCGAATGTATTGTGGCTGAGCGCTACAGAGGCGGACAATGCAATCACATCGCGCGAGAACAGGCTCAGCTCCATGCCAGCCTCGCCTTGTGTCACGCCGTCACACATTGCAGGAACACCGCCCGCGACCTGAGCGGTGCCGCCAATCGCGCGCACGGCCTCGCGGATGACATCGGGGTAGCGGTCAAAGGGTTGGTGGGCCGACAGCATGTCATTGTAGGCGGTGATGATCCCGAGGTTTCCAGCACTGCTTGTGGCCAGCCCGTCCTTATCCACACCGGACGCGGCGTAGGCGTGGGCCTGTCCGCTACATGACAAATGCGCACGCGCAGGACCGCTGGATTTCGCCGCTGCCATACGTTCCAGATACGCTGTACGTGTCGGCTTGCTGCGTTCAACGATGCGCTGCGTCACGCGGTCTACAATTGGATTAAGTGTCATTCAGGAACTCCACGATGCTGAGAGGCTAAAAGTTAGCGCTAACATTCACTTCTTTTTCTAAAGCCTTGTTTCAGAAATTTCCAGTAATTTGTTTCTCTGTATCTACGCTATCCGGCAATGGTATAATTTAACATAATCAGGATTATCCGAGATTTCACCCAGATATTGAATGCGCAGTTTAATGCAATGAAGTCAGAAAAGCTTGCATGCATTGGTATGCAAGATATCCTTTTAGGGCTGGTATTCGCCATACCACACTAGGGAGACAGACATGACTGATCGGGGACTCGATCCGTCCTTATTTCATGATGATTTGTACAAGCGTGCAATTGCAGAAATAGGGACACTAAAAGAAAAGCTGCCTGATGAAGCGTTTGCAGGACTTGCCCGTGAGGTCATCAGACGTTTGTCTGACCATCCTGCCGCGCAGATATCCTCGGTCAGTTTTCCGTCCGATGCCAAGATCGATGCGCTCACCGAAGCGCTTTTGGAGCCCGGGGCCGAAGCAGGCATAGCGTTTATCGCACGTGTTCGTGCTCAGGGGGCCTCTGTTGAAACGGTGTACCTCGCCTATCTCGCCGCGGCAGCGCGCACTCTTGGTGTGTGGTGGGAAGAGGACAGGATCGGCTTTACCGATGTTACCATTGCAACGGGTCACATCTATGCGGTTATGCGGGGGCTGAAACCCTTGTTCCGCCCGACGGTGCTTTCGCCTGACCAGCCAACCGCATTCTTCACAGCCGTTCCAGGCGAGAATCACCAGCTCGGTGTGAGCATGGCCACAGATGTTTTTCGCAAGGCAGGCTGGGATATCGTGCTCAAACGCGGTCTCGAGCATGACGAATTGGTGCAATATTCTGCACTATCCGGAGTGGCGCTCATCGGCCTGTCGGCGGGTGGTGAGTATTCATTGCCCAGATTGGCGCGCCTGATTGTCGCACTGCGCATCAGCGTTCCAGAGGCTTCCTTGATGGTTGGCGGTGCGATTCTCGAGACTTCACGCAAAGAGGTCGAGGCTATGGGCATTGATATTCTACCGTCCAGCATGGACGACGCGCTGGCGCAAGCGCGTAGCACTTGGGATCAGACCGTCGCACGCGCAAATGTCAGCTAACCCTTCGAGCTAGTCTTTAAAAAGAAATGGCGGCCCTTTGGGGACCGCCATTATTGATCGTCGTTCGCGTCGGGATCAGCTGTCGGTGGCTGCTTCCGCTTCAGGGGCTGGCCCTACGGATACGATGTAGGCCCAAACGTTCGCCGCATCTTCCGCGTCTTTCAGCTTGAACGCCATTTTAGAGCGCGCACGCTTGTCATCGTTGACTTCGGCCAGATACTTCTTCGGGTCTGCCACGTATTTTACGAACTCTTCTTCGTTCCACTCAATGCCGCTTTCGCCTGCTTCAACGATGGATTTGCCATATTTGAAATCAGCGGTGCCTAGAGTGCGACCCAGCAGACCGTAAAGGTTAGGACCTGTGCGGCCGCCTTTTACGATGTCATTGCCATCTGCATCCTGGATCATGTGACAAGCTTTGCACTTGTTGAAAACTGTTTCACCCGCGCCAGCGTCGCCGGTGGCGTGGCCGTCTGCGAATGCGGGTGCGGACATGAGTGCCATGCCAAGTGCTGTTACTGAGAGTAGTTTCATTCTTATTCTCCTATACTTCGACATATGACCTAGGACTGTTCAAGCTTAGGTAAAGGTCTGAAAGCAAATCTATGCATAGAAATTAGCCGAGTCCAAGACACAGGCGCGGCATGAGCAAGACCGCGTCAATTTGCGCCCACCAATACCATATGTGTCAATCCAAGTTTACACTTGCCTGATATCAATCTGTCAGACTATTCTGACACCATGAGTCTAGCCACCTCCCCTACCTTGCGCCGCTTGCCGGAGCCTGCTGCCGCGTTGCAGCTGATCAAGCCGATTACTTGGTTCCCCCCCATGTGGGCTTATCTGTGCGGCGCCGTGTCTTCGGGCGCCTCTCCTGCAGGGCAATGGGTGCTGGTGCTGCTTGGCGTGATTTTGGCAGGACCGATTGTCTGCGGTATGTCCCAAGCCGCCAATGACTGGTGTGACCGCCACGTTGACGCGATCAATGAGCCTGACCGCCCGATCCCGTCGGGCCGCATTCCAGGCCGCTGGGGGCTGTGGATCGCGCTGGCGATGACTGTGCTTTCTCTCTTTGTCGGCTACCAGCTTGGACCGTTCGGCTTTGGTGCGACGATCCTTGGCGTGGCAGCAGCGTGGGCTTATTCCGCCGAGCCGATCCGCGCGAAACGCTCGGGATGGTGGGGTCCGGGGCTGTGTGGTCTGGCCTATGAAACCTTGCCGTGGGTGACAGGTGCCGCAGTGCTCTCGGCCGGGGCACCTTCGATACAGATTTTGGTCATCGCCGTTTTGTATGGCCTCGGCGCGCACGGCATTATGACCCTGAATGATTTCAAAGCCATCGAGGGCGACCGCCAGATGGGTCTGCGCTCGCTCCCCGTTACCCTTGGCCCTGACCGTGCGGCCCGAATGGCCTGCATCATCATGGCTGTGCCGCAAGCGGCTGTTGTCGGCCTACTTGTCTGGTGGGACAAGCCGCTGCACGCTCTTGGCGTGGCCGCGATGTTGGCCGTGCAACTGGCTGCGATGCGCGTCCTGCTGCGCGATCCAGAGGGCAAGACCCCGTGGTATCAAGGCATGGGCATCCTCTTCTATATCAGCGGCATGATGATCGCCGCCTTTGCGCTGCGGGGTCTGTAAGATGCATTTGACATGGTTCCAGATCGTCCGCCTCGGGCTGGTGCAGATGGCACTGGGCGCGATTGTTGTGCTGACGACGTCAACGCTTAACCGTCTGATGGTGGTGGAGTTTGCCCTACCAGCCGTCCTGCCCGGTGCGCTGGTTGGCTTGCACTACGGTATCCAGATGACACGGCCCAAGTGGGGTTTTATCTCGGACAAGGGCGGCAACCGCACACAATGGATCATTGGCGGGATGGCTGTGCTAGCACTTGGTGGGTTGCTGGCGGCCTATGCTGTGACGCTCTTTGCCGCGTCTTATGCGCTCGCGCTTACTCTGTCTCTCGTCGCATATGCTGCGATCGGTCTTGGGGTTGGTGCCTCGGGCACCTCATTGCTGGCCCTGCTCGCAACGACAACAGCCCCGCACCGCCGCGCGGCTGCCGCAACAATCACGTGGCTAATGATGATCTTTGGCATCGCCCTGACTGCTGGCCTTGCAGGCAGCTTCCTTGACCCCTACTCCCCCGCGCGCTTGATGAGCGTCGTTGCCGTGGTCATAACCGCCGCCATGCTGCTGACCCTCCTCGCCACAGGGCGGATCGAGCAGGGCCTGATCGTCACCGCACAAGAGCCGCCTACCCCCTTCATGGAAGGTCTGCGCGAAATCTGGGGCGAGCCGCGTGCGCGCAATTTCACCCTCTTCGTGTTTCTGTCGATGAACGCCTACTTCATGCAGGAACTCATCCTCGAGCCCTATGCAGGGCTTGTGTTCAACTTCACCCCCGGCCAGTCAACGCAGCTCAGCGGGGCGCAAAATGGCGGTGTCTTTATCGGCATGCTGACTGTCGGCATCATGGCAACGGGCCTCAAGAAGGGCAGCCTACGCCTGTGGGTTACAGCAGGATGTCTCGGCTCTGCGGCGGTCCTCGGCCTGATCGCGCTCAACGGCACGGGCGTCGCCTTTGCATCACTCATGCCGCTCGTCACTCTGCTCGGTTTTTTCAACGGTATGTTCGCGGTGGCGGCCATCGGCTCCATGATGGCGCTGGCCTCTGACGGTCGGACGCGCCGCGAAGGCACGCGTATGGGGCTTTGGGGTGCGGCCCAAGCGATTGCCGCTGGCTTTGGCGGCCTCACGGGTGCCGCCGCCGTTGATCTCTTGCGCATTACCCTTCCCGATGGCGCCGCCTTTGGCGCAGTTTTCACATTCGAGGCGGCCCTGTTCGTCGCAGCGGCCGTGATGGCCCTGCGCATCCTTGACCGCACCACCGCGCGAGGCTCCCCCGCGCTTGTACCCGGAGAATAACCAATGCTTGATATGACTACATCAGCCCAGAAATTTGACGTTGTTGTCGTCGGCGGCGGCCCTTGCGGGGCGACTGCTGCCGCCGATCTGGCCAAGCGCGGATATAGCGTGGCGCTGCTCGACCGTGATGGCCGCATCAAACCCTGCGGCGGTGCTGTCCCGCCACGCATGATCGAGGATTACGAAATTCCTGAAAGCCAGATCGTCGCCAAGATTAAGACCGCGCGCATGATCTCCCCCACCCAGCGTCACGTCGATATCCCGATCGAGAACGGATATGTGGGCATGGTCGACCGTGAACATTTCGACGAATTCCTGCGCGTGCGGGCCGTTGATGCGGGCGCGCTGCGTGTCACAGGCACCTACACCAAAATCACCCGCGACGATGAAGGCACGCACGTCCACTATCGCCATAAGGAAAGCGGTGAGACCCGTGCCATGACCTGTCGCATGGTGATCGGGGCTGATGGTGCACGCTCGAACGTGGCCAAAGCCGAGGTAAAAGGCGGCGATAAAATCCCCTACGTGATCGCCTATCACGAGATTATCGAGGCGCCCGAAGGGGGCACCGATGCCTACGATCCCAAACGCTGTGACGTGATCTATGACGGCAAGATCAGCCCCGATTTCTACGGTTGGATTTTCCCGCATGGCAAATCTGCCAGCGTTGGTATGGGCACCTGCATCGACGGCGTGGACCTTAAGAAAGCCACTGCCGATCTGCGAGAGACGGCTGGCCTGACGGGTTGCAAAACCATTCGCCGCGAGGGTGCGCCGATCCCGCTCAAACCGCTGGACCGTTGGGACAACGGCAATGACGTGCTGCTTGCGGGCGACGCTGCGGGCGTTGTGGCTCCCTCCTCTGGCGAAGGCATATATTACGCGATGGCCTGCGGCACCTCTGCCGCCCTTGCTACCGCGCGCCGTTTGCGCACAGGGATGGCGTCTGATCTGAAACTGAGCCGCAAGATGTTCATGGGCGAGCATGGACAGGTGTTCAAAGTTCTGGGTGCCATGCAAAACGCCTATTACCAATCCGACATGCGTCGCGAGCGCTTTGTCTCGCTCTGCCATGATGTTGACGTACAAAAGCTGACGTTCGAGGCGTACATGAACAAGAAACTCGTCGCCGCACGGCCCTTGGCACATCTTAAAATCGGGATTAAGAACATCGCGCATCTGACAGGGCTTGTGTCAGAGACAAAGGTGTAGGCCCATGCGCGACGGAGAGACGATGACCGATATCATGATCCCTGCTTGGGTCGACGGCATGCTACAGCCTGTTGAAAAGCTCGATGCACATCTGCGGGGGCTGCGGCACAAGGCCGTGTCGGTCTTTGTGATGGCAGGGGACATGATGCTGATCCAGCGCCGCGCGCTTGGGAAATATCACACGCCTGGTCTGTGGGCGAACACCTGTTGCACCCATCCCGAGTGGGACGAGCCCGACGCGGTTTGTGTTTCCCGCCGTTTGGAAGAAGAGCTAGGGATTACCGATGTTCAGGCACAGTATCGCGGCCAGGTCGAATACCGCGCAGATGTGGGCGGCGGTCTGACTGAACATGAGCTGGTCGAGGTGTTTGTTGTCGAGGCTACGCAAGATCTACCTCTCGCGCTCAATTCCGACGAGGTGATGGATACACGCTGGGTCCATACATCTTCCTTGCGCGAAGAGCTGGCGGCAACGCCCGAGGTCTTCACACCGTGGTTGCGCATCTACATGGCCGAGCATAGCGCGCTGATCTTTGGTGATCAGTCGTAGAAGACGCCGGCCTCTAAAATCTCGAAACCCTTGATCTCGAACGTGTATGGGCCGGATTTATCCGCAGCTTGCGCGCGCGACACCAGCTTTCCTTCCTCATCAGTATAGACCGCCTCCACCGTATGAAGCGGGCGGTAGCAGTGTGTGCCGTCAGGGTAGATGTATTTGATCATCTAATATCCGTAACCTTGACCCGCTGCACCTGTGCAGCCTGCAAGGCAGTTGCAGCAATATCACCCGCCGTCATACCCGCATCCGCATACATCGCATCGGGTGAGGCTTGATCTATGAAGCGATCCGGCAAGGTGATCGTGCGCACGGCCAGTGATTTCTCCAGCCAGCCCGCATTCGCCAGATGGTGCAGGACCATCGCACCGAATCCACCCTCGGCCCCCTGCTCTACCGTAATCAGAACGCTGTGCTTGCGCGCCAGACCGTCGATCAGGTGCTTGTCCAGAGGCTTGGCAAAGCGCGCATCGGCGACGGTGACGGTCAACCCCTGCGCCTCGATCAGATCGGCGGCGCGTTGGCTCTCGCCCAGATGGGCGCCAAAGGACAGGATTGCCACATCAAAGCCTTGGCGCACGACGATGCCTTTACCAATCTCGAGCGGGATACCCTTCTCGGGCAGCATCACGCCTTCCCCCTCGCCCCGTGGATAGCGAAAGGCAATTGGCCCTTTGTCATAGGCTGCGGCCGTGGCGACCATATGGACCAGCTCCGCCTCGTCCGAGGCTGCCATCACAACCATGTTCGGAAGCGCCGCGAGGTATCCGATGTCAAATGCGCCGGCGTGAGTGGCACCATCGGCCCCCACCAGCCCCGCACGGTCAATCGCGAAACGCACAGGCAGATTTTGCAACGCAACGTCATGCACAATCTGATCGTATCCGCGTTGCAGGAAGCTGGAATAGATCGCGACAAAGGGCTTCAGCCCACCCGCCGCAACGCCTGCCGCAAAGGTAACACCATGTTGCTCCGCGATGCCCACGTCAAACATGCGATTGGGATGCGCTTTGGCAAAAATATCAAGGCCCGTACCGCCGGGCATGGCCGCAGTAATGCCAACAATTTTGGGGTCCCGCCGCGCCTCATCTGCCAAGGCCTCGCCGAATATCTGGGTGTAGGAAGGTGCGTTAGGTTTGGATTTGGCCTGAATGCCCGTGGCAGGATCAAACTTGCTCACCCCGTGATAGCTGTCGTGTGACGCTTCGGCGGGAGCGTAGCCTTTACCTTTTGTGGTGCAGCAATGGATCAGCACAGGACCCGTCGCGCGGGTACGGGCGGCGCGTAGAACGCTGAGCAATTGGCCCATGTCATGGCCATCAATCGGCCCGATGTACTGGAAGCCAAGGTTCTCGAACAGAGTGCTTTGCTCTTCATGCGCGCCAGTGACCAGTTGCCGCGCACGCCGCGCATGATCACGGATCGGGCCAGGTAACGCGGCCTCGATCCCGCTTGCGATGTCTTTGAGACCCGAGAGACCAGACATGTAATTCGACATGGCCCCCACAGGTGGCGCAATGCTCATCTCGTTATCATTCAGGATCACAAACATGCGGCGGCCCATGGCGCCCGCGTTGTTCATCGCCTCATAGGCCATGCCAGCGCTGATCGAGCCATCGCCGATCACCGCAATCGCATCGCCCACAGCCTCACCCATGTCGCGCGCGATAGTAAACCCGAGCGCGGCCGAGATGGAGGTTGACGAATGCGCCGCACCGAAGGGATCGAACTCGCTTTCGGAGCGTTTGGTAAAGCCGGACAGACCGCCCTCCTGCCGCAGCGTGTGCATCTTGTCACGGCGGCCTGTGAGGATCTTATGCGGATAGCATTGGTGCCCCACGTCCCAGATCAACTTGTCCCTTGGTGTGTCGAACACGGCATGCAGTGCCACGGTCAGCTCGACCACACCCAGCGACGACCCCAGATGCCCGCCCGTGGTGGCAACGCTCGCGATGACTTCTTCGCGCACTTCATCTGCCAGCAATGAAAGCTCGGCATCGGTGAGCGATTTGATATCGGAGGGGGCATTCACACGGTCAAGGTGCGGTGTCTGGCAAGCTTCGGTGGGACTGCGCATGGCGGTCTCCTTTTCTCGACTAAAGTATCTCTCGAGCTTTTCGGCTTGGTTACCTGTTGGCCGGGGAACAGAGGGTGACATGCGCCGAGGCGGTTCACCCTCTGTCTCCCGTAGCCAACAGGAGGCGTCAGGGGGTCGAGGCCCCTGACAGTACCAGACAACCCTAGGGACAGAGTTATCCGATCTTGTGTGGTGCGGGGCGCCAAATCAATACGCCCTGCACCCGTTTCTTCAGACCTGTGCGGTGGTCTGGGTTATCTCGATCGCACCCAGAGATGGATCTGGCGCTTCCTTGGATTCAGGTGGCAGAAGCGTACCGATCCAGATGGTTGCGGCCAGAAAAACCCCGATGACGATACAAAAGACTGCGGCATAGCCTGCCCCCTTCAGCATCAGCGCAAGAACGTCGGCGCGCAGGCGGAAGGTGGTGTCGGAGGTTTTCAGATAGTCGTGATTATCACTCATTTTCATGTCTCCTTAATCAAGCGGCGCATAGCCGTGCTCTTGGGCCCAGACGAACCAGTTGTCGACAACCGTGCCGGTCAGCAGAATTCCGATACCACCCGTGAGGGTCGTGAGAACTGCAAACCACCAAGCCCAGCGGTGAATACCTTCCATCGTCGCGTTAAAACCCATGGTCCAGCGCCAGAAGAGAGCGGCACGTTCCGAGGCTGTCCCGCGGTCCACGATCTGTTCGATCTCACGCTCGCCGCCGAAACGGCTCACTGCGAGGATCGTGGCACCGTGCATCGCGAAGAGCAGGGCTGATCCATAAAGGAACACAATGCTGAGCGCATGGAACGGGTTGTAGAAGAGGTTGCCGTAGGTCAGCGAGAAGAGGTTGGTCCAGTCAAGGTGTGAGAAGATGCCGTATGGCACAGCCTCGGACCATGATCCCATCAGGATCGGACGGAACAGACCCAACACGAGGAACAACCAGATGGCAGAGGCGAAAGCCCATGCAACATGTTTGCCCATGCCCAACTCTTCGGCGCGCAGGTAGGTGCGAACCCACCATGTCAGCACGCTGATCAGCAGGAAGAATGAGGCAAGCAGGAAGTATCCCCCCTCTGCCATTGGCGGGATACTGAGACCGTATTCAGCCGAGGGTGGCTCGAGCGACAGCCAGAACAGCTCGCGCAGGAACAACGCAGGGGAGTAGTCGACCTGATCCCAGAACGACAAACCCACCATGAAGAACCATGCAAAGCCGGTCACGAGCGAGATCAGACCGAAGGTGCCCAGATAGATTGGCCCCAACTGTGCGTTCCCGAAAAGACCTGCAAGCTTGCTAAAGGATGTCCCGTTGGTGCGTTCGGCCGAGAGTGCTCCCGAAGGGTCCACTCCCATTTCAGGCGGTCCCTGGACCTGAACCTGGGTGAAGATATTTTGATATTCAGCCATTTTTCATGTCCTCCTTACAGATCCGCCCACCAGGGCAATAATGCATACCAGTCCCACCATGCGCTCCACTGGTCGAACCAGATGGTGCCGGAGATGACGATACAGATGGCGCTCCAGAAACCGGCGTTCAGTGCCAACAACAGGCCGAGACGGTGAATCCCCAAAGGTCCGATCGAATAGCCGATCAGATCACGGAAATAAGTGTCTTCATGGTCTGGCGTACCGATGGTCTTGCCCTTGCCGGGGTTGACCGCGGACAGCACCAGCGAGCCGTGCAGCGCGAGCGCGAGTGTCGTGGTGAAGAAGAACGTGATCGCCACCATATGCGCAGGGTTGTAGTGGAAGTTGCCGTAAGCGTAGCCGACGTTGTTGACCCAATCGAGGTGGCTGAAAATCCCGTAGGGAAAGCCATGACCCCATGCGCCCATCAGCAGCGGACGAATGATCACCAACGTAACGTAGGCAAAGATCGCGACACCGAACGCTACAGGTACGTGATACCCCATGCCGAGCTTGCGGCAGATCTCTACCTCGCGCAGCGCCCATGAGATAAAGGCGAAGGTCGCACAGATCGTAATAACCTGCCAAAGCCCGCCTTCGGCCAGCGGTGCAACACCAAGGCCAATCTCGAGTTCAGGTGGCTCGATCGAGATGAGCCAAGGGTTCCAGGTATCCCCGAGGGACGCCCCGTAGAAAATCAGTATTGTTCCGAGTGCGGCGAAGAAAAATGTCGTGACGCCAAAAAAGCCGACATAAAATGGGCCTACCCAGAAGTCGAACAGATCTCCGCCCACCAGCGTCCCACCTCGGACGCGGTATTTTCTTTCGAAGCTGAGCATTGCCATCTTCTGTCTCCTTTAGCGCCCCAACCCCGTCGAGTGGGGCAGTCGTGCGCATTGAAAATTTGTACGGGTTTGCCGTGGGCGGCGGAGCATATACCGCGCCGCCCACAGCGATTTCGTGCAATTGGGCTTATTCGCCGGCTTCAGCGCCACCGAAGGCGCGGTTGAACCAGTTGGTCTCCGGATTGCTGAGCAGGACGAGGTGAATCATCGCTGCGAGCAAAAAGAGGAACACACCCTGTGCCACGAAAACGCGACGCGGGTCGAAGATGAGCCAGATTTTGTAAAACTGTGCCATGTTATTTATTCCTCTCGATTACCAGGCGAACCAAGGTAGTTTGAAGTAAGTCAGCAAGTGAGCAACGCATGCCACGATCGTGAAGATCATGAAGCCGCTCATGTAAACGGAATGCAGCTCTTGAGCTTGCTCATCCGTCAAACCTGTGAAGGACAGGTCGTTTCTGTCAGCCATGTTTTTTCTCCTAGAAAAAATAGGTCGGGCGCCGCGCATCCCCCGCGGCCGGGTCACAACAGGGGGTCGTCCCCTGCTCTAATCCACCATTCCAGCGGAATAGCGAATATCTCGATGCCCTGGTCCCTCAGAAGCAAAAACTCTGGTCGTTGGATCTCTTCGGTGGCTTAAGCCGAGAAGATCCGTGGCGTAATAATCTGTGCTTGGCTCCATGCCGCTTTCACAGGCCCGTGTGCGGGCATTGCCATTTGCCGTGCTGCCGACAGGGTCCATGTCAGGATCGCCAAAGGCAGCGTGGCCACAAAAATGATCGCGAAATAGGCATAGTATTCCCGCTGGCTGGCGGTCGTACTGCGCTTGCGCGGCATGCTTGTGTCATTGGTAAAATCAGTCATTTTGGTTCTCCCTTATTGGGTTGAAGACCGTTCACCGTTTCCAGAACCACCCGTTCTGCGCCCTCATCCAGCGCGCGCTTTTCAGCTTCGTCGCGCAGGGTTTTGGCCGCCGAAATGCGGGTCAGGATCGGATGTTGTGCCACGATTTCATCGAGGCGGGTCTGTGCGTCGGCATCCCAAGGGAAGTCACGGCGCAAAGGCGTGGGCGTTGCATCGGCTTGGTCCATCTCACTGCCCAAAGGCAGGATATGAAACAGCGCGTCAAACAGGCCATTACAGACCTCTTGCAACAAATAGGTAGCACCAGCATAGCCCATGAAGGGCGTCCCCGTGGCACGGCGGATCGCAGCGCCCGGAAAGCTGGCGGGAATGAACGTCGGCGCAGGGCCAAAGCCGCTTTTCATCTCGGCGAGATACATCTTCTCGTTGATGCTCCCCAGCACGATGAGTGGCCGCTTGGTGTGCACCAGATGGCGCACTTCGTCGTTGTTGGTTTTCTTGCCCCGCGTGCGGGCAACCGCAAAGGCACAAGGCAGCCCAAGATCATCCTCGAGAAATCCGCGAATACCGCGCGCGTAGGTCTCGTTTGCTACAATCCCGAAAGAGGCCGTGGCAAAGAAATCCTGCGTGACAGAGCGCCACAAATCCCAAACAGGTTTGATCGTCGAATGCTTCTCCCGTTCAATGAACGGCTCGGGGTCGAGACCCGTCAGCTCACCGAGCTTGCGCAGGAACTTCGTTGTGGAGTCGATACCAACAGGCGCCTGCAAATAGGGCTTGCCTAGAACTTCACAAAGACCGCGGCCACACTCGCGGTACATGGTGATGTTCACATCCGAATTCACAAGGTTCCGCATCTCGCCAACATGAGAGCCGAGCGGCATCACCATATTGATCTCGGCACCGATCCCCTCGACCAAGCGACGTATCTCTGCCAGATCGGAAGGCATGTTGAACGTGCCATACATCGGCCCGAGGATATTGACGCGGGGGGCAGCCCCCTCCTCGCGCTTGACCTCTTTGGGCATGCGGCCCTTGGTCATGCCAAATTCGGTGAAAATCCACGTCATCGCGCGGTCAGCCGCTTCCCACTGATCCTCATCAATGGTGCGCGGAAGGAAGCGCTGGATATTCGTGCCCGCAGGGGTCACACCGCCCCCGATCATCTCGGCAATCGAACCCGTCACAACAACCGCAGGCAGCGCAGGATCAAGCGTCCCCCAAGCCCGCTTCATCGCGTCCTCGGTTCCCGCACCCATCTCGCCTTCGCCCAAGCCCGTCACCACAATAGGTAGTTCATGGGGCGGCAGCGCGTCGGTATAATGCAGCACGGAAGTCACGGGCAGGTTCTCACAACCCACAGGCCCGTCAATCACACATTGCAGACCTTTGACGGCGCAAAATGCATAGACTGCGCCCCAATATCCGCCCGCTCTGTCGTGATCTTGCACAAGCATCAGATCATCTCCGCCGCTTTGGCAGCTTTCGCAGCACGTTCCAGTTTTTTCGCATTAAGCGCACGGAACTCAGGCTTCACATTCGGGGAGCCTTCCCAAACGCCAGCGGTATCACCCTCGCCCACGCCCTCGAAGAACTCTTTCATCTTGCCCATGCGCGCCTTGTTGCCCATGGCCGCGTTGACGACCTCCTGCAACGATCCGGCACCAGCCACGCCCATCAGAGGGCGCGCAGAAATCAGGTTAGTGAAGTAGAGGGACGGTATCCCCAGCTCTTTGCCTTTTTGCACAACAGGCGTTGTGCCGATGGCCAGATCAGGCTGGATCGCTTCCAACGCACCGCAATCATCCTCGAGGGATGCGCGGAATTTCACTTTGACACCGCGTGCCTCCAGCCATGCGGCGTCTGCGGCCGACCATTCGGATTTCGCACAAGCCGTCCCGACATAAGGCACATTGGCCCCACTCTCGATCAGCAGACGCGCGACCAGCAGCTCGGAGCCTTCATAGCCCGAGAGCGTGATTGTCCCGTTGATCGGTGTCGAAGCCAAGGCGGCTTTGATCGCAGGCAAGAACATGTTCTGCGCCTCCGAGACCTTCTCCGCACTCAGACCAAAGATATCACCGATGCCTTTGAGCCAGTCAGCCGTCCCATCAAGCCCTACAGGAGCTGATCCGAGAACCGGACGGCCCGCAGCCTGAAACTCGCGCACAGCAGAGGTGTAGAACGGGTGGATCGCAGCGACAGCACCGCAATCAAGCGCGCCATAAAGCTCGCGCCACTCACGGCACGGGACGACAGGACCAGCAGCAAGGCCAAGCGGGGCCAGCATCTGCCCGATCATCATCGGATCAGCGGGAAACATCTCCCCCAGAAGGGTCACGGTGGGACGGTCGGATTTACCCGCCGCAGGCATCGGCACAGGGCCGGCCTTGATCTCTTCGCGCGCATATTTCAGCATCGCACCGGCCAGCACATCTTTCGCCTCGGCGTGGGTCGGGATTCCAAAACCTGGCACATCGATGCCGATAATCCGCACGCCATTGATCTCTTTTGGCAATAGGCGCAGCGGCACACCTGAGGCGGTCGGCACACAGAGGTTCGTTACAATAATCGCGTCATTCTTCTCGGGGTCAGCCTGCTCGTGGACCGCCTCGCGGATGTCCTCGAACAGCTTTCCTGTCACCAGCGATTCTGAATTGAACGGCACATAACCGACCGAGCGGCGCGCACCATAGAAGTGGCTCACAAAGGTCAGACCATAAACACAGCAGGCAGAGCCCGACAGAATTGTCGACACACGCTTCATCCTCAACCCTACACGGAGCGAGCCGAAGGCAGGGCACATGCTTTGCGGCTGGTCGTGCGGACCTTTGGGATAGTCCTCGGCAAACTTGTCGAGCATCTCGGAGTTGCCCGCCAATCGTGCGGCCTTCTCCATCTCGTTGCCGGAATGACAGCCAAGCCCGTCGGGACTCAGCGGCACATCGCGGCCCTCAAGCTCGGTGCCGGTATCGACCTCGACCATGTCGACGGCGTCATATTTCATCTCGTCGCTCATGTGGAGTATCCAGCACGGCGCAATTTACGAGGGGTGGCCGAAAGCTCATCGCATTCTACAGCTACTTCATCATGGCGCTGATGAGCGCGATGGTTGATGTCAGTCACATTCGTCTGGTCGTCATTGTTGCCCGCGCGCGTCTGCGCCGTCTGGTCAAACCTGCCAGCCGCAATATCACCCAGCAACCGCTCGATCTGCTCTGGTGCAGCCTTTGCGATAATCTGCTCCAGCTCGCGAAAGATATCCTCTTTATACGGTGTCATAAATCACCTCGAGGCTCTCTTGCGGCGCGGCGTTCTTGCCCCGCATGTCCATGTCGGTGGCAGGCTCCAGCACCACATCGCCGCCTGTCTCGGAAGCGTCAAAGAGGTTGAGCAACCCGTCCTGATCCAGCGGTGTGGGCCGCACTGGCGGCGCCACGGCAACTTCATCACCAAGAGCAGCAAACAGGCTACCCCACTGGCTCTCCATCGTGCCGACAATCTGGTAGTTGGCTGATTTCTTGCGCAGGTCGTCATCTTGCGGGATCGCGGCCAATACAGGGATATCCACCGCTTCGGCAAATGCCGCCGCCTCGCCCGAACCGTCATCCTTGTTGATCACAAGCCCCGCGACACCGACGTTGCCACCCAGCTTGCGGAAATACTCGACCGCCGAGCAGACGTTATTGGCCACATAGAGCGATTGCAAATCGTTGGACGCGACAAGGATCACCTTCTGCGCCATGTCCCGCGCGATGGGCAGGCCAAAGCCGCCGCAAACCACATCGCCGAGGAAGTCGAGAAGGACGTAGTCAAAGTCCCAATCGTGAAAGCCCAGCTTTTCCAAAAGCTCGAACCCGTGGATGATCCCGCGACCACCGCAGCCGCGACCCACTTCGGGTCCGCCAAGCTCCATCGCGAAAACACCGCCGCGTTTGAAACAAACGTCGCCGATTTTGACTTCCTCCCCCGCCAGCTTTTTGCGGGTAGAGGTTTCGATAATGGTAGGGCACGCCTTGCCGCCGAACAACAGTGAGGTGGTGTCCGATTTCGGGTCACACCCGATCAGCAAGACGCGTTTGCCCTGCTCAGCCATCATGTGGCTGAGATTCGCTAAAGTGAATGATTTGCCGATGCCGCCCTTGCCGTAGATTGCGATGATCTGGGTTTTGGAGGTCGGCTCGTCATGGATGATGTCGGCCAGATCTTCGCCTGCTTCGTCGCGCAAACGCTGGTCGAAATCTGAAATGGTGCCGCCGTCTTTGAGATTCGGGATATCAAGTGTCATGCGTGACCTTTCCAGTCGAGGATCATTTTCAGGCAATCCGCATCGCTAAACGCTGTCTCGTACGCGTCAGCCGCGGCACCTGCCGGTGATGTGTGTGTGATCAGGCCGCCAAGGCTCAGCGCACCCGATTCGACCAAGGCCCGCGTGGCGGTCAGATCGTCGCGCGTCCATTCAGCAGCTATCCGGAAACGTGCTTCCTTCATAAATGCGGGCGGGAAGGCAAAGGAGATTGGCGCAGGATAGAAGCCCGCCAGAACAATCTCGCCACCGCGCGCGATGCGGCCAAACAGCTGGCCCAGAATGCCGTCACTGCCAGAGGCGTCGTAAATGGACGTGTAATCGTGACGCGGATCATCATCGGGATGGACAACCTCATACCCTTCGGCACCTGTGCGCCGTGCGGGATTTGTCTCCCATACGGTCGGTGCAGGCGCACCTGCTGCAACAGTTAGACGCGCAAGCAAGCGGCCCAAAACGCCGTGACCAACGATAAGATCAGGCACAGCTTTTAGCGGCCCCGCCATGGCGTGACGTGCCGTGGCAGCAAGGGCAAGCAATGCGCCTTCGGCTCCCAGCATCGGGTCAATCTTGGTAGCGCGGTCTGCGTTGCTGACTAGCAGGCTCGACGCCCCACCGAACAATCCAAACGCGCCGTCGAAACAATTGGCACCGGGCACGAAGACGCGGTCGCCTACGTTGAAGTTTGCATTGCTGCCCGCCTCGACCACTTCGCCAGCGGCCTCATACCCAGGAACAAGCGGATACCCCATACCGGGAAAGGGTGGCATTTCGCCCGTCCAGAACAGCTTTTCCGTACCCGTGGAAATTCCCGAATGGCTTACCTCGACCACGATATCATCCTGCGTTGGCGCATGTACGTCCAACACATCAAGCCCGATGGTCTTGGGCTCTTTGAGGATAACGGCAGTGGTTTGCAATGTGTTCTCCCGATCGGTTCGGCCCTGATGCCTGCAAACGCAGACTCGCTTCGGGCAGTACAACTTACTGTAATACTAACTAGACATATCAATGTGTCAACTAGATTAGACACTTTCTAGCCTGAAGGATCCTAGGGTTTGCGTGCCTCAAGGCAGGAGGTCACAAACGCACGGCGCGGTGCGGGCGTCTTAATATTCTCGAACCCCGCAGCACGACAAAGCGCTGCAATCTCATCCGCTGAACGTGTGCGCCCTGTACGCATCGCAAGTGTATAAAGCGCAAAGTAAGCGTCCCCTGCGCGGGTCGGGCGCGCACCGCCTGTCATAGGCTCGGACACAATGAGCCGCCCGCCGCTGGGGAGGGCTGCGTAGATCTTGGCGAGCAGGGCCGCGACCGTCTCATCACTGTGGTCATAGAGAACCCGAATAAGACTTATAGCGTCCGCGCCCTCGGGCAGGGAATTGTCGCGAAATGAGCCGCCTGTAATACTGGCGCGCCCTGTCATCCCCGCCGCATCGAATCGCTGCGCCGCCGACGGAGCAACTTCGGGCAGATCGAACAGCATGAGCCCGAGATCGGAATAGGCACCGCCGACCGCAGTAAGAAACGCGCCAGAGCCGCCGCCGATGTCCATCAAAGTGTTGATGCCTGAGAAATCAATCGCTGCCAAAGTATCGTCGGCGACCAAAAGCTGGCTTTGCGCCATCAGGTCAGAGTAGGTCGCAGCAACATCCGCGTCCATGTTGCCGCCAAAGACATAGGGCCAAAAGCCCGCCAGCTCGGTCTGGACCTCCCCGCGAAAGAAAGCGACAGGGTCAGAGAGGTCACGGTAGAGAACATCGTGATGTGCAATCATCTGGCTCAGACCCGGCACACCGACAAGGGCAGCGCCTGTGCGGCTGAGGCCAAAGCGCCCTCCCCGCTTGGATTTCAAAACCCCAAGCGCCACGCCCGCGCGCAGCAAAATCAGCATTCGCTCCAGCGGCATCTGTGCATCGACGGCCAGCGTTTCCGCAGCCATTGGCCCTCGCATCAGCTTTTGTGGAATCTCCAGCTGCACCAACGCACACAACACTTGTGAATGGCAAAACCCCGCCAGCAGATCGAACATCGCCTCACCCTCAAGGCGCACGATGCGGCGGGTAAGCGGGAATTTCGCGGCCCATTTCTGGAAGCCCCGTGCAGCCATGAGGCTGTTGAACCATGATCCGCGCGCGGGTTTGGAAACGGCCATCGACGTGTCGGTGGAAAAGGTCACTCGCCCGCGATCTTTGAGGCTTGTGCAGCGCGCCATTTGATCGGGGTCAGCACCTCTGCCTGCGCCGTGACCATCGCGGCAAGCTTTGCCTCACCGGGGCATTTGGGGATCGACGCTATGGCACCGCCCAGAATATCGCGCATCCGCTGGATCGCACCATCGACGCCAAGCTCTGTTACTGCGTTGGGGCGTCCGTGCAAATCATCCTGACCCACAGGCTTGCCCAATGTCTCTTCGTCGTAAAGCGCGTCGCGCAGGTCATCGGCAACCTGAAAGGCCTCACCGATTCGCGCGCCCAGCTCTTCCCACGGCTCTCCGTCCTGACCGCCCGCAATCGCGCCCATCTGCGTGGCTGCCATAAACAGCGCGCCTGTCTTGGCTGCGTGATAGGCGCTCAGATCAATCTCGCTTTCGCTCTCCCAGCCTTGGCCCGCGCAAATACCATTCGGCATGCCTGAGCGTGTAGCCAGCACCCGCATCATCGCAACAGCGCGGGCAGGATTGTCGGCGGCTGCTTTGGCCAGCACTTCGAACGCCATAATGATGAGGCTGTCACCGACCAGAACGGCCAGTGCTTCGCCATAGACCTTATGCACCGAGGGCTTGCCACGCCGCATGTCGGCATCGTCAAAACAAGGCAGGTCATCATGCACAAGCGAGGCGCAGTGCATAAGCTCGAGCGCCGTGGCCGCCGCATCCGCCAGTTTGGGGTGCACGTCGCCACAGGCCGCCGCAACACTCAACAGAATGGTCGGGCGAATGCGCGCTCCACCAGGCGTCACAGCATAATGCAGCGCCTCGGCAAGCTTGGCAGGGCTGGGTGCTGTTTGCCCCTCCGCAATGGCCTGCATGATCGCGCTGTCTATTCTTTGGGCAAATGACATGGTGATTTTCTCCGGCCGTGCGTGCAGCAAATGTAAAGTGTTGCTGACATAGCAACTGTAAACTAAACTGGACACATTCGGAACAGTTGTCAATCTTTGCCTTGGAGCGTTCAATCCCCAGCAATACACCACATATCGCAGTGATCGGCGCGGGAATCGGCGGCTTGGCGGCTGCCTTGCGCCTTTCTCATGCGGGCGCGCGTGTGACCGTATTGGAACGCCACAACACGCCCGGTGGCAAGATGCGCACCCTGCCGTCGATCGCGGGACCGGTAGATGCAGGCCCGACAGTGCTGACGATGAAACCTGTCTTTGATGCGCTGTTTGCGGATGTCGGCGCGCGGCTGGAAAATCACGTTACCCTACTGCGCGAACCGCTGCTGGCGCGCCATTTCTGGCGGGATGGCACCACGCTGGATCTGATGGCCGACCATGATCACAGTATCGCCAACGTTGGCGCAACCTTTGGCGCGGCGGCAGCGCAGCAATTCGACCAGTTTTGCGAACGGGCCAGCGCCCTGTTCGACACATTCGATGCGCCCATGATGCAGGATGAAGCGCCCAGCCTCGCTTCCCTGACGCGCACCGTTTTGCGCAACCCTGCGATTATCCCCGCCATGGCGCCGCATCAGACACTCGCCCAAACGCTTCGGAGCAGCTTTGCCGAACCTCGGCTTGCGCAGCTTTTTGCACGATATGCCACCTATGTCGGCGGCATTCCCGAACAATGCCCAGCTCTCCTCTTGCTGATCTGGGAGGCCGAGCGGCGCGGCGTGTGGCATGTGCAAGGCGGGATGCACAAACTGGCCCAAGCGATTGAAGACCTCGCCCGACAAAAAGGGGCTACTTTCCACTACAACGCACATGTTTCGCGGATCGAGACGCGGGATGGCACACCCTGCGCTGTGCAAACGGAAAGCGGACGCACCGAGGTGGATGCAGTCCTGTTCAACGGTGATCCGCGTGCGCTGGCCACAGGTATGCTGGGGGAGGCTGTCAGCAAAGTCATCGCGCCAAAAGCGGTCGCACCACGCAGCCTGTCTGCACAGGTTCAAGCCTTTGCCGCAACTGTTGAAGGTGATTTCCCTCTCGCTGCGCATAACGTCTTTTTCGCAGACGAGCCCAGACGCGAATATGCGGCTTTGGCCAAGGGACAGCTGCAGTCCGATCCCACACTTTATATCTGCGCCCAAGACCGTTTTGGCGGGGCAACACCTGCGGGTCCAGAGCGTTTCGAGATCATTCTCAACGCGCCCCCCGCCGCCGACCATGCACCGATCCACCCAGAGGAGAGCGACCAATGTCAGACTTTGATTTTCAAAAGGCTGGCCGCGTTCGGTCTACACTTTACCCCGCCACCGCAGGCAAACACCCTGACGGGGCCGCACAGCTTCGGCGCTCTGTTTCCGGCGTCGAACGGGTCTCTTTACGGGCGTTCCCCAGCGGGGATGATGGCGGCATTTGCACGCCCGACGGCGCGGACAAGGATGTCGGGCTTGTATCTGGCGGGGGGCGGGGCGCATCCGGGCGCGGGGGTGCCGATGGCCACGCTCTCCGCAGCCCTGTCTCTTATACACATCTCCGAGCCCACGA
>CAJXSZ010000030.1 GCA_913060815.1 uncultured Sulfitobacter sp.
CGAGATTTCTGCCTGTCTCGTGGGCTCGGAGATGTGTATAAGAGACAGGTGCTGCGCAAACGGGCCTAGCCCCCCTTGAAGGTCCCCGACCAGAGGACTAATCTTGTGGTAACGCTTGTTCGGGTATGGTCCCGCGCAACCCCACTAAAGGCACAAAATATGCAAGATCCCGTCGAGACATACATGAACCTCGTTCCCATGGTTGTGGAGCAGACAGCACGCGGCGAACGCGCCTATGACATCTTCTCGCGGCTGCTCAAAGAGCGGATCGTGTTCATCAACGGCCCCATCCACAGCGGGATGAGCCATTTGGTCGTCGCACAGTTGCTGCACCTCGAATCCGAGAACCCCTCCAAGGAAATCAGCATGTACATCAATTCACCTGGTGGTGAGGTGTCTGCTGGTCTGTCGATCTATGACACGATGCAGTATATCCGTCCCAAAGTGTCCACACTGATCTGCGGCATGGCCGCTTCCATGGGGTCGGTGATTGCGATTGGCGGAGAGAAGGGTATGCGGTTTGCGCTGCCCAACTCCGAAGTGATGGTGCACCAGCCCTCGGGCGGTAGTCAGGGTAAGGCATCCGACATGCTGATCTCTGCACGCCACATCGAGCAGACGCGCGAGCGGATGTACAAGCTTTATATGGACCATTCCGGACAGGACTATGAAACAGTGCAAAAAGCGCTGGACCGTGATCTGTGGATGACGCCGGAAGAGGCAAAAGACTGGGGCCACATCGACGAGATCGTAGCCAACCGCGGCAAGGAAGATGACAAAGACGCACCCAAGCCCAAGAAGGGCAAGTAAGCCACAACGGCGCACTCTGCGGTTTTTGCGATTGCACGGCCGCAGAGCGTGACCTAGGCTTACGACCAATTATTCGTGTCGCCTGATTTTCAGGAGACAGACCAAAGTATCAGACCTGAAAGGGCTCAGATGGCCAATTCAACCACCGGCGATAGCAAAAACACCTTGTACTGCAGCTTTTGCGGCAAAAGTCAGCATGAGGTGCGCAAGCTGATCGCGGGACCGACCGTTTTCATTTGTGACGAATGTGTTGAGCTTTGCATGGATATTATCCGTGAGGAAACCAAGGCATCCGGCCTTAAGGCCACGGATGGCGTACCGACGCCCAAAGACATTTGCGAAGTCCTTGATGACTATGTCATCGGGCAGGCGATGGCGAAACGGGTGCTGTCAGTCGCGGTGCACAACCACTACAAACGTCTAAATCACGCCCAGAAGGGCGGCGATATCGAGCTGGCGAAATCCAACATTCTGCTGATGGGTCCGACGGGCTGTGGTAAGACACTGCTGGCGCAGACATTGGCGCGGATTCTGGATGTGCCGTTCACGATGGCCGATGCGACCACGCTGACAGAGGCGGGGTATGTCGGTGAAGATGTAGAGAATATCATTCTGAAACTGCTGCAGGCGTCCGAATACAACGTAGAGCGTGCACAGCGCGGCATCGTCTACATCGACGAAGTTGATAAAATTACGCGTAAATCCGAGAACCCCTCAATCACCCGTGACGTATCGGGCGAGGGCGTGCAGCAGGCGTTGCTCAAGCTGATGGAAGGTACGGTTGCTTCTGTGCCCCCCCAAGGTGGGCGCAAGCATCCGCAGCAGGAATTCCTGCAAGTGGACACGACGAACATCCTGTTCATCTGTGGCGGTGCCTTTGCGGGTCTGGACAAGATCATTGCGGCACGCGGCAAGGGGTCTGCTATGGGCTTTGGCGCGGATGTGCGCGATCAGGATGCGCGCGGCATTGGTGAGATTTTCACCGATCTGGAGCCTGAAGACCTGCTTAAATTTGGTCTGATCCCTGAATTTGTTGGTCGTTTGCCTGTTCTGGCAACGCTTGAGGACTTGGATGAAGATGCGCTTGTCACCATCCTGACCAAGCCAAAGAACGCATTGGTAAAACAGTACCAGCGCCTGTTCGAGCTGGAAGACACTGAACTGTCATTCACGGATGATGCTCTGCAAGCGATCGCCAAGCGCGCGATTGACCGTAAAACAGGTGCACGCGGCCTGCGCTCGATCCTTGAAGATATTCTTCTCGATACGATGTTCGACCTGCCAGGTATGGAGAGCGTGACCGAGGTTGTCGTTAATGAAGAGGCCGTCACATCAGACGCCAAGCCATTGATGATCCACGCAGACGCTGAAAAAGAGCCTGCGAACGCAGGGTGATTTTGACAAGTAGATTGAGCAAGGGGCAGGCCATGGGTCTGCCCTTTTGCGTTTGAAAGGGGATTAATATGAAACGCATTTCTTCTGGTGGAGAGTTTGAGGCCAAAGTCGGTTATTGCCGTGCTGTGGTGGCAGGTGGCTTTGTGCATGTGGCAGGCACCGTGGGGCAGGGCGATGATGTTGTCGCCCAGTGCCGCGATGCATTGCGCATCATCGAGGCGGCGCTGAACGAAGCGCGCAGCGACATGGCTCACGTGGTACGCGTCACCTATATGCTGCCCGACCGTACCGAGTTCGAAGCCTGCTGGCCCATTCTTTCTGAGGCCTTTGGCGACAATCCACCTGCGGCGACCATGATTGAATGCGGCCTTATCGACCCGAAATACCGCATCGAGATTGAAGTCACCGCCGTACCCCGCAGCGATATCGTGGATGATCGACGGATCTGAATGAAGTGCGCCTCCGTTTTCTCACGTTCTGTGCGTTCTGTATGCCCTTAGCAGGGTGTTTGACCCAAACTGCCGAAGACTATGCCGCTGTGGTCTTCCCGCATCTCGAGTTCGAAAAAGTGCTTGCCTACAAAAGCCGGATCAAGCCGTCCTACGGCTGTACCTATCTCGTCTTGCGCCTGCCGAAAACTGCGAGATCAGAGCCGCCACAGGTCTATTTGCCCGACACGTCTAAGAACCATGATCTTATGCAGAAAGGATTTTGGCACAGCACTCCCGAACCTCATAGCCTCAATTCAAGTGCGCACTATCAATGCCTTGTTGGCGATCCACAGAAATTTGACGGTGCGGGAGTGGCCGGATACGCGGCGCAGATATCGGCAATTTTACAGCAACCGGCTGCATGGTTTACGAGCTTTGGCGGCGTAGAGGGCCGAAAGCTGTTCGTTTACGCGCCTGAAGCAAGGTTGGCTGTGGTGCTGCGCTTTGGGGATTAGGCGCGATTACGTCAATTTGCAGCTCACATCACTGGACGTGCGGCGCGGTTTAGGCCATATCAGGGACAGCTTTAAAAGGGACGCAACGATGGGCATTGTCAGCAAAATTCTGAGCGCTTTTACATGGTGGAACGGCCAGACGCTTAACACGCGGTTTTTCACATGGCGCAAGGGTGAGAAAGTCGGCGAGGATGCGCAGGGCAATATCTATTACCGCAATGCCGATGACAGCAAACGCTGGGTGATTTTTAACGGCGAAGTCGAGGCAAGCCGCATCAATCCCGATTGGCACGGCTGGATTCACCGCACCTATGACGCGCCGCCCACCGATAGACCGCTCGTCCATAAAGAGTGGGAGAAACCGCATCAGGAAAACCTGACAGGAACCATGCTGGCCTATGCGCCCAGCGGATCGATCCGCCGCGAGAAGCCCGCAGACCGTGGTGATTACGAGGCGTGGAGCCCCGAGTGAAATACGCGCTTTGCCTGATTGCCGCGCTTTGGGGCTCAGCCGCCACCGCTGAGGCTACAAGCAATGCCGATGGTGCCATCCTGCGCGCCCTCGACAAGACGTCAGGCACAACAGTCGATATTTCAATACGCAACGGGCAGGTTGCCACGCTCGGGCGGCTCAAGGTGGTGTTGAATGAATGCCGCTATCCCGAAGGTAACCCGTCAGGCGATGCCTATGCCGCGATGGAAATTTCAGAGACGGGACGCAGTGGGACAGTATTTTCAGGCTGGATGATCGCATCGGCGCCTGCGCTCAACCCGATGGAGCATCCGCGTTATGACATCTGGGTCATGCGCTGTATCACGTCCTGAGGACTGGCATCTTTAGCTTTGGTAAATGACGCAGACTGTTCTTTCGCATGGGCGAGGGCTGCGTGATATTGTGCGCGGCTGATCTCCACCCCGCCCAGTGATTTCAGATGATCAGTGATGAATTGCGTGTCAAATAGGGTGAAACCGCCCTGCCGCAAACGATCCACCAGACAGGCAAGCGCGATCTTGGACGCATTGGTGCGCCGAGAGAACATCGACTCTCCGAAAAAGGCGGCACCGAGTACGACGCCGTAGACACCACCAACAAGCTCTCGCCCCTCCCAGACCTCGAGCGAATGGGCCTGACCACGACCATGCAGGGCGCTGTAAAGACTTCGGATCTCGGCGTTGATCCACGTATCCTCGCGGTCGGCACAGCCGTCCACAACGCCTTCGAAATCACGATCTGTTGTAATCTGCCACTCGGACAGACGCATGGCGCGGCGCAAGGAGCGGGAGATGTGGAAGCCATCCAGAGGGATCACACCGCGTTTGCGCGGATCGACCCAGAAGATTTCCGGATCGTCACGGGCCTCGCTCATCGGGAAGATACCCACGCTATAGCCGTGCAGCAAAAGCTCCGGTGTTAGCGTGGTCATACCCCTCAGGCATCCCCGAGGTTTGTTTCCAGCCAATGTTCAAGCCAGTGGATGTTATAGCCGCCTGTGTGGATGTCTTTTTCCTGCAAAAGCGCATGAAACAGCGGCACGGTGGTGTCCACGCCATCTACAATCAATTCACCCAGCGCGCGGTTGAGCCGCGCCAGCGCTTCGGGACGGTCGCGCCCATGCACGATGAGCTTGCCGATCAGGCTGTCGTAATAGGGCGGGATCGAATAGCCGTCATAGAGCGCGCTGTCCATCCGTACACCAAGCCCACCGGGCGCGTGGTATTGCGTAATCTTACCGGGGCAGGGCGAGAAGTTGGGCAGCTTTTCAGCGTTGATGCGAACCTCGATAGAGTGGCCGTTGATCGTCAGGTCATCCTGCTCGAACGTCATCGGCAGGCCAGCGGCAACACGGATTTGTTCGCGCACCAGATCGACGCCAAAGATGGCTTCGGTCACAGGATGTTCCACCTGCAAACGTGTGTTCATCTCGATAAAATAGAACTCGCCGTTCTCGTAGAGAAATTCGATTGTACCCGCGCCAATGTAATTGATGTTCGCACAGGCATCGGCACAGATTTTACCAATGCGCGCGCGCTCCTCAGGCGTAATCGACGGGCCGGGGGCTTCCTCGAACACCTTCTGGTGGCGGCGCTGGAGCGAGCAATCCCGCTCGCCCAGATGCACGGCGCGGCCTTTGCCATCGCCAAAAACCTGAATCTCGATGTGGCGCGGTGTGGTGAGATACTTCTCGATATAGACTTCGTCATTGCCGAAGTTGGATTTCCCTTCAGCGCGCGCAGTCCGATAGGCGCGCTCCATGTCCGCAGCGCTTTCAGCCACTTTCATGCCTTTTCCGCCACCGCCAGCGGTCGCCTTGATGATAACGGGATAGCCCATTTCGGCACCAAGGCGCTGTGCCTCTTCCAGTGTGGCCACACCACCGTCAGAGCCAGGCACGCATGGCACGCCAAGCGCCTTCATCGTGTCCTTGGCCGTAATCTTGTCGCCCATCATGCGGATATGTTCGGCTGTGGGGCCGATGAAAGTCAGGCCGTGATCTTCGATGATCTGCACGAAACCCGCGTTCTCGCTGAGAAAGCCATAGCCGGGGTGGATCGCTTCTGCGCCCGTGATTTCACACGCAGCGATGATCGCGGGCACCGACAGATAGGAGTCCTGCGAGGAGGGTGGGCCGATGCAGACGCTTTCATCCGCCATGCGAACATGCATCGCGTCACTGTCCGCGGTGGAATGCACGGCGACGCTGGCGATGCCCATTTCGCGTGCTGCACGGATCACACGCAGCGCGATTTCACCGCGATTGGCGACAAGAATTTTGTTGAACATGGCCTGTGCCCCTTATCCGAGGATCACAAGCGGCGCGCCGAATTCAACAGCTGCCCCGTCTTCGACCAGAATGCGTTTGACGGTGCCCGAACGGGGGGCAGGGATGTGGTTCATGGTCTTCATGGCTTCCACGATCAGCAGTGTATCACCCTCGGAGACTTGTGCGCCCACTGCGATGAACGCAGGAGCACCCGGTTCCGGTGCGGTATAGACGGTGCCGACCATGGGGGATGTTACCGCACCCGGATCGGAGGAGGGATCTGCGCCGCCAGCGGCCTCAGCGGTGGCTGCGGCAGCAGGTGCGGCCAAAGCAACGGGTGCTGCGGCTTGCACGGACCGAGGGGCTGCCATGACCTGCTGGGGCGGCTTGCGAGAGACGCGGACATTAAGACTGTCGTCCTCGGCGTAGTCGCGTTTGACCTGAAGCTCTGTCAGGTCGTTTTCGTTCAGCAGTTCAGCCAATGCGCGGATAAATGCGACATCGGAGTCATGAGTATTTTTTGTCATATGGGTCCTCGACCGTTGCGAAGGGGGCGCTTTGCGTGCGCACGTTTACCCGCTTATAGGCCAAGCGTTACCCCATTGGAAGGTGCGACTTCCCCCAATGTTCCCCTGCGTCAGACATGAAAAAACCCGCCGAAGCGGGTCAATTCAGAGCTTTGCTGCGTAGTACCTCAGATTGCGAGGTATTCGGCGCGCAGTTCGGCATTATTGAGTACCTCTTCGGCCGAGCCGTCAAAAACCACGCCGCCCGTATCAAGGATCACAGCACGGTCCGCCAGTTGCAGGGCGCGCACGGCGTTCTGCTCCACCAGAATTGTGGTGATGCCCTGTGATTTAATAATGGCGAGCGTCTTTTCGATCTCGTCCACGATCACGGGGGCCAGACCCTCATACGGCTCGTCGAGCAGCAGCACCTTGATGTCGCGACACAATGCGCGAGCGATCGCCAGCATTTGCTGCTCGCCGCCCGACAGTGTCGTGCCTTCCTGCTTTTTGCGCTCGCCCAGTCGGGGGAACAGCTCGTACACCCGCTCCAGCGACCAGCCGATGGGCGGGGCGATTTGTGCGAGCTTGAGATTCTCCTCAACCGTCAGACCCGAAATGATGCGGCGGTCCTCGGGCACCAGTGCCAGACCAGCGGCAGAGGCTTCATAGCTTTTCATCTTGTGCAGCGGTTGGTGGTCAAGCCAGACCTCACCATGTGTAAGCTGTGGGTCACCGATTTGTGCAATGGTGCGCAGGGTGGAGGTTTTACCCGCCCCGTTGCGGCCCAGCAGGGCCAAAATCTCACCCTCATGCACATTAAAGCTCACGCCTTGGACGATATAGCTTTCGCCATAGTAGGCATGGATGTCCCAGACCGAGAGGAACGCGGGAGCGTTCTTGGCTAGGTTGGCTTGGTTTTTGCTCAGTGTATCAGTCGTCATATCAATTATCCTTCAGACGCAGGTTAAGGGCAGGGGATTAAACCTCCTGCGTCTCTCCGAGGTAGGCTTCCTTGACCTTCGGGTGGCCCTTGATCTTGTCGGGTGTGTCCTCGACCAGTGGTGTGCCTTGGGCCAGCACGGTGATCCGTTCTGCCAGTGAAAAGACCACATGCATGTCATGCTCGATGATGCAGATCGTGATGTCGCGCTCTTCCTTGATTTGCTTCAACAGGTCGATGGTGTTGTTCGTATCGGCCCGTGCCATACCCGCCGTCGGTTCGTCCAGCAGCAGCAAGCGTGGCTCCTGGCTTAGGCACATGGCGATCTCGAGGCGGCGTTTGTCGCCCCGTGACATCGACGAGGCGTGCATGTCGCGCTTGTCATAGAGCTTCATGTCTTCCAGCATCTTCTTGGCCTTCTCGACAACGTCTTTTTCCGTGTCGACACTGCCGATGGCGTGCATGGAGAACCCGCCATCGCGTTTGGCAAAACACGGGATCAACATATTTTCCATCACGCTCAGATCTCCGAAAATTTCGGGCGTCTGGAACACGCGGGAAATGCCCATCTGGTTGATCTCGAAGGGCTTGCGCCCCAGCACGGATTTGCCGTCAAACATGACAGAGCCCGTATCAGGGATGAGCTTGCCCACCAGACAGTTCAGCAGGGTGGATTTACCGGCCCCGTTCGGGCCGATAATCGCGTGCACTGTGTTTTCTGCAACGCTCAGGTTTACGTTACCCAAGGCTTGCAGACCGCCGAAGCGCTTGTTTACGTTTTTGACTTCGAGAATACCCATCGTCAGCGCTCCTTATTCAGCAGGTGTTGTTTTGCCCGCAGGCGTGTCGGTGTCAGTCTTTTTGCGGCGGAACATATTGCCTACGCGGCTGCCACCTTCAACCAGACCACCGGGGAGGAAGATCACGACCAGCATAAACACAAGACCCAGCGTCAGGTGCCAGCCTTTGCCCACGAAGGGATAGACCAGAGTGACCAGCAGGTCCTCGATGCCGTCGGGCATGAAGGCGAACCACTGCTCCAGAACCGTCTTGTTGATCTTGGAGACGATGTTTTCCATGTATTTGATCAGACCCGCACCAAGGACAGGGCCAATCAGCGTGCCCGCACCGCCAAGGATGGTCATGATCACAACCTCGCCCGATGCGGTCCAGAACATACGCTCGGCGCCCACTTGGGTATCCATCGCCACCAAAAGACCGCCCGCAAGACCTGCATACATGCCTGAGATGACAAAGGCCGCCAGCGTGTAGGGCTTGGAGTTGAGGCCCGTGTAGTTCATCCGCTGCTGGTTGGATTTCACAGCGCGCAGCATCATGCCAAAGGGTGAGCGGAAGATGCGGATCGACAGGTAGAAGGCGATCAGCATGACGAAGGCTGCGATGTAGTAGCCCGCGTTAAAGGTGAAGACCCAGTCGCCGATGTTCAGCTCGGTGCTGGACTTCATGCTAAGACCAAACAGGTTGGCCTGCGGCGTGGCACCACCTTCAAGCGCGCCATCGAGGATGCGCGGATCAGTGTACTTGGGCTGAAGACCCGTCTCACCGCCCGTGATCGGCGTCAGAACCGAGTAGGCAAGAGCATAGGACATCTGCGCGAAGGCCAGTGTCAGGATCGAGAAGTAGATGCCCGAGCGGCGCAGCGAGATATAGCCCACCAGCAGCGAGAACAGGCCCGCCACCAGAACCGAGATGATGATCGCGGGGATAACATTCATCGTCAGCAGCTTCATCATCCAGATCGCAGCGTAAGAACCCACACCCAAGAAGGCAGCGTGGCCGAAGCTGAGATAGCCTGTGAGGCCGAAGAGGATGTTAAAGCCGATGGCAAAGATGCCAAAGATTACCAGACGTTGCATCAAATCGGGATAGCCCGCGTTGAATTGCGCCATGCCTGACCCTTCGGGGAAGGGGTTGAGGATGAAGGGGGCAAAGATACACAGGGCGGCCACAATCGCCAGCAGACCTGCGTCGCGTTTTGTAAGTCCAAGCATGGGTTTAATCCTCCATCACGCCGGCACGGCCAAGAAGGCCACGGGGACGTGTCAGCAAAATGATGATCGCAACAAGGTAAATGATGATCTGGTTAATACCCGGGATCACTTCGAGCACGGCACCCATGGAGGCAAAGCTCTCCACAATGCCCAGCAAGAAGCCCGCCAGCACCGCACCGGGCAGTGAGCCCATGCCGCCGACAACCACCACAACAAAGCTCAGCACGAGAAAGTCCATGCCCATGTTGTAGTTGGGCGAGTTGATGGGCGCGTACATTGCCCCTGCCATACCCGTCACCGCAGCAGCAATCCCGAACATGATGGTAAAGCGTTTGTCGATGTTGATGCCCAACAGGCCCACAGTCTCGCGGTCGGCCATGCCAGCGCGCACAACCATCCCGAAGGTGGTGAACTGCAAGAAGGCAAAGACCGCACCAATCACCACGGCAGCAAAGCAGAAGTAGATCAGGCGCCAGTAGGGGTAGATGATCGTGTTGGGATCAAAGCCCAGCATCGCCCCGAAGTCGAACGAACCTGCAAAGGCTGCAGGTGCCGGCGTGGGGTAGGGGTTGGCCCCGTAGAAATATTTGATCAACTCGCCCAGCAGGATCGCCAGACCGAAAGTCACAAGGATCTGGTCGGCGTGGGGGCGGTTGTAGAAGTGTTTGATCAGGCCGCGCTCCATGATGAAGCCGATGGCGATCATTACAGGGACGGTGAACAGGATCGAGAGAGGTACCGCCCAGTCGATCATCCAGTCGCCCGTCGATTGGCCGAACCATTCGTGCACATACATGATGTCATCGAACTTCGGGTTGCCAAGAAAGTCGGTGCCCGTAGGTTCTGTTGCCTTGTGGCTGAGCGTCAGGATTTGGGAAAAGGTCACAGCACAGAAGGCGCCGATCATGAACAATGCGCCATGGGCGAAGTTTACAACGCCCAAAGTGCCAAAAATAAGGGTGAGACCCAGAGCGATCAGCGCATATGCCGATCCCTTATCAAGGCCGTTGAGAATTTGAAGAAAAATTGCGTCCATGGTCTGTCCCATCTGTCACAAGCGCCGCGCGCCTTGCCAGCGGACTGGGGCGTTTGGTCGGTTTTCGTGCTGTTGGTGTTGGCAAAAGGAGTGCAGGGCGGGCACATGACCCGCCCTGCGAAATGCGCTTATGCGCCCGGGTTACATGTACCCAGTGAGCCGCCCGCAAACTGCGGGTGGTCAGCTGCGTAAGTGACCTTGTCAGCTGCGGTAACTTCAACGATCTCAACGAGATCGAATTCGTTTTCTGGGTTCTCTTTCCCGCGCACAACCAGAACGTCTTTGAAGCACTGGTGATCGTCGCCACGGTAGAGTGTTGGACCGTTGCCCAAGCCGTCGAATTCGAAGTCCGTCAGGGCTTCGTCTACGGAGCATGGGTTGAACGAGCCGCCACGCGTCACAGCATCTGCATAGAGCAGTGTCTGGACATAGCACGTGTGCGCCGCCTGTGAGGGTGGGAAGCCGTACTTTGTACCGAAGGATTTAACAAAGGCGTTCGTACCCGCATAGCGGCTGCCCAGTTTGTCCTCAAGCGACCAGTCCCAGTTCTGGGAGCCGATGATGCCTTTGATGTTGGCACCCGCACCACGGGCCATCAGCTCGGAGTAGAGCGGCACGATGATCTCGAAATTCTTGCCGTTTACTGTCTGGTCGCGCAGGCCGAACTGGACCGCGTTTGTCAGAGAGTTGATCATGTTGCCGCCGTAGTGGTTCAGCACCAGCACGTCTGCGCCGGACTGGATCACGGGAGCGATGTAGGAAGAGAAGTCTGTTGATGTCAGCGGTGTTTTCACAGCTGCAACAGTTTCCCAACCGAGCGCCTCTGTGGAGGAGCGTACGGCTTCTTCTGTGGTGTAACCCCAGTTGTAGTCCGCTGTCAGGTGGTATGCTTTGCGATCTGCGCCGTATTCGGCGGCAAGGATCGGCGCGAGTGCCGCACCGGACATGTAGGAGTTAAAGAAGTGGCGGAAGCCGTTGGCTTTGCGGTCTTTACCCGTTGTGTCGTTGGAGTGCGTGAGGCCCGCCATGAAGATAACGCCCGCCTCTTGGCACAGCGCCTGTACGGCAACGGCCACACCTGAGGAGGAACCACCGGAAATCATAACGGCGCCGTCTTTTTCGATCATGGACTTGGCAGATGCACGTGCGGCGTCTGATTTTGTCTGTGTGTCACCTGTGACGAACTGGACTTTCTTGCCCATGATGCCTGTGCCGTCCAGCGCCTTCGAGCTGAAGGTCTGCAGCATGCCGCCGTCGCCTTCGCCGTTAAGGTGCTCGACCGCCAGCTCGAATGCGCGCAGCTCGTCTGCGCCCTCATCCGCGTATGGGCCTGACTGTGGTACGTTGAAACCCAGCGTAACAGTGTCGCCTGTGGGGGCATTGGTAAAGCCGGAGTGGCCGTCGGCGCGCAGATATGTTGGCAGTGCAAGACCCGCACCGGCAACAACGCCAGTCTGGATCAGGCCGCGGCGTGTTGGATTGAAAGTAGACATGAAGTCCTCCCGAAAGTGTTGAAACATGCACCTGCGCCTTCTCCCGGGCGGTGGTGCTGACACCATAAAGTGTAAACGCAGTATCGGGGCGGGAAGTCGTTGTCGCAACAAGCCCCTTGAATGAATGGATACTCTTGTAAATAAATAGACATATATTCTTCAGGTCTGTAAAATTTGTGATGTTGCAGCGCAGAAAGCAATTGATAATGAATGTTAATTCGATGATTTTATCTCATGGGTCGTGATGATCTGACAGGCAGCCGCATTCGTGAGCGCCGCATCATGCAGGGCGTCAAGCAGGGCGATCTGGCCAAACAGATCGGTATCTCCGCCAGCTATCTCAATCTGATTGAGCACAACCGCCGCAGAATCGGGGGAAAGTTGCTGCTCGCTCTTGCGGCGGCCCTTGAGGTGGAGCCGCAGGCCCTCACGGAAGGGGCCGAGGTCGCCTTGCTGGGCGTTCTGGGGGAGGCCGCAGCGGCTGCCAAACTGAGCGCGCAAGATGCGGAGGGTGCGGAAGCCTTTGCGGGCCGCTTTCCCGCTTGGGCCGAGGCGCTTGCGGCCAGTCAGCGCCGCATCGCAGCCCTTGAGCGCACTGTCGAGACATTAAGCGACCGCATGGCCCATGATCCCATGCTTGCCGATAAGATGCACGAATTGCTGACCACTGCGGCGGCGGTCCGCTCCACAGCGGAAATCCTCACAGGCGATGAGGTGTTGGAGCGCGAATGGCAGGATCGCTTCTACGCCAATCTCGACGATGACAGCCTCAGGCTTGCCCAGAGTGCGCAGTCTCTTGTTATGCACCTCGAGAAAGCGCAGGGCGAAACAAATGGCAGGCAATCGGCGCAAGAAGAGGTGGACGCATTCTTGGTGGAGCATGGATATTACTTTGCCGCGTTGGAAGGGGAGCCTGCACAAACAGCGGTGGAGATCCTGCTTGGACAGGCAGCACAGGATCTGTCCGCGGGTGCGCATTTCATCCTGCGCGGCATCTTGGCGCAGATGCATGCCGATGCGAAACTGTTGCCGCTCGCAAAGCTGGAAGCGGCGATTGCGCGAGAGGGTGTCGATCCTTTGGCCCTGACGCGAGTATTTTCGGTTCCGCCTGCGGTCATTCTCCGCCGTCTTGCGGCCGTGCCGACGCTCAAGGCGGGGCTGGTGGTGTGTGACCGTGCGGGTGCCATCGTTTTCGGGAAGGCAGTCAGCGGCTTTACCATACCGCGTTTTGACAGTTGTTGCCCGCTTTGGCCTTTGTTTGCTGCTGTATCGTCGGGCGGTGGGGGCGCGTTGATGTACGAACGACTGGCGCAATTGGGCCGCGGGGACACCCAGTTCGACGCCTATGCTGCAGCAGATGTCGGGGATGCTTCACAGTATAACGCAGTACCTTCTGCACATTTCGTTATGCTGCTGGTACCCGTCGGAGTGCCGCAAGCCGCTATGCCCGCGCGCGCCGTGGGGGTGACCTGTCGCGTCTGCGCGATTGATAACTGCTCCGAGCGGCGCGAGCTGTCGATTATGCAAAGCTACTAGCTTTTGACACTTTTGCGGATTGGGTGCATCTTGGCGACGCTACCAAACACGCGTGATCGGGAGGATCGTGGCTGTTTGGAATGTGCATCGCTGGGGAGGGTGCTGACATGAGCAAACATGTGGTCTTGGTCGAGGACGAGACGAACATTGCCGAGGCGATCCGCTTTTTGCTGGGGCGCGAAGGATGGCGGGTCGAAACGTTGGCAAACGGCGGGAATGCGGCCGAAGTGATCCGCGCCGCAATGCCTGATCTGGTTATGCTTGATGTCATGCTTCCGGGCAAAACAGGTTTTGAGATATTGGCCGAGCTGCGCAGTGATGCGGCTCTGTCTGATCTTCCGATCCTGATGCTTACCGCGCGCGGGCAAAACCGCGACCGCGAGATGGCAGAGCAGGCGGGCGTGAGCCGGTTCATGACCAAACCGTTTTCCAACGATGAAATCCTGACGGCTGTGCGCGAATTGACGGACGGGCGTTTGGACAAGGCGCAGTCGGATGCCTGACACGCGCCTCTTTCTGGAGCGCCACAGTTATCGACGCCGCAGGATTATGGACGCTGTGCGTATGTTGCCGCTGTTGTGTACGCTCTTGTGGCTGGTGTTGCCGACCATGTGGCCCAATACCGCCGAAGAGGGCGCACAGACAGCACTTTCAGTCGCGATCTGGTATCTTTTCGTGGTCTGGATCCTTGCGATTACGGCCTCATTCGCTTTGTGGCGAAGGGTGAGGCATCATGATGAAGCCGATGGGCCCTTGGAAGAGGCGACAGACGGCTGATGGTCACGCTGAACCAGCTCATTGCCGTGTGCCTTGTCTATGTCGCTGGCCTCTTCGTTGTGGCCTTTCTCGCCGAGCGTGCCGCTTTGCGCGGCAAGGGCAGTTGGCTGTTGCGCTCCCCGCTGGTCTATACGCTGTCGCTGTCGATCTATTGTACGGCCTGGACGTTTTATGGCGCTGTTGGATACGCCGCGCGGTCGGGCCTTGAATACATAACGATCTATCTCGGTCCCTCGCTGGTAATGATCGGTTGGTGGTGGGTCTTGCGCCGTTTGGTGCGGATCGGACGCACCCAACGGGTGACGTCCTTGGCCGATCTCGTCTCGGCGCGGTTCGGGAAGTCGAACCTTCTGGCCGTTATGATTACGATCATGGCCGTTGTCGGCGTAACGCCTTACATCGCACTTCAATTACAATCGGTTACCCTGTCGGTCTCCATCTTTGCGTCCGCTGAAACAGGGCTGGGGGAGGTGGCGCAGACCAACGACACTGCCGCCTTTTGGGTGGCGGCCGGATTGGCTGTCTTTACGGTTCTGTTCGGCACACGAAATCTCAATGTAAACGAACGCCACCACGGTGTTGTTATCGCCGTCGCGGTGGAGGCGGTTGTAAAACTCATCGCACTTTTGGCAGTGGGAGCATTCGTGGTATGGGGCATTGCAGGTGGCGTGGCCGAGACGGTGGCGCGGATTGATGCCTCGCCCATCGGCACATGGCAGACCAGCGGCAGCCGCTGGACCGCGTTGATTGTCGTCTCGGCGGCGGCGTTTGTCTGCCTGCCGCGTATGTTTCAGGTGATGGTGGTCGAAAACGATGACGAGCGGCATTTGCAAATCGCCAGCTGGGCGTTCCCGCTGTATCTAATGGCGATCAGTCTTTTTGTAGTGCCAATTGCCGTCATCGGGCTTGAGTTGATGCCAGCAGGTTCCAACCCCGACCTCTACGTGCTGACCGTCCCGCTGAGCCAGGGACAAAATGGGCTGGCGATGCTCGCTTTTCTGGGTGGGTTTTCCTCGGCGACCTCGATGGTGATTGTGGCGACGCTTGCACTGAGCACAATGATGTCGAACCATATCGTGATGCCTTTGTGGCTCCAGCTGAGCAATACAGGCGCACAGCAGTCGGGTGATGTGCGCGGCGTTGTGATCCGTGCGCGGCGCCTGTCGATCCTGATGATTATTACGCTTGGATATCTCTATTACCGCGCGTCTGGCGGCTCTGGCGCATTGGCGGCAATCGGGTTGATTTCTTTCGGCGGCGTGGCACAGTTTTTGCCTGCGTTGTTGGGCGGTATTTTCTGGCGCGGGTCTACACGCACTGGCGCTATTGCGGGGCTGAGCATCGGGTTTGTGATCTGGATGTTCACCATGTTGCTGCCGAGCTTTGGGCCGGACGGAGCATTGCCCGCGGTTATCTTTACCGATGGTTTGTTCGGCTGGTCTGCCCTGCGCCCCGAGGCGCTCTTCGGGATTGCAGGCATCGATCCGACGGTTCACGCCGTCTGGTGGAGCTTGTCGCTCAATGCGCTGGTGTTCTTTGTGGTCTCGATCTTCAGCTTTCCAACGCCGCTGGAGCGTTTGCAGGGCGCGCAATTTGTGAATGTCTTTAATACCTCGCGCGGTCCAGCGGGGGGCTGGGTCGCTTCGGAGGGCGGTGCAGAAGATTTAATGGTCATGTCGCAGCGCATTCTGGGGGCGACCGAGGCGCAATCGTTTTTTGCCCAGCACGCAGAGCGGCAGGGACGTTCCAGCAGCACGCCACTGCCCACGTCGGAGTTTGTGCAAGCGCTTGAGCGGGAGTTGGCCGCGTCAGTTGGTGCTGCAACAGCCAGTGCCATGATCGGGCAGATTATTGGTGGTCAGGCCATTTCGGTGCAAGACCTTATGGCGGTGGCCGATGAGTCGGCCCAGATTCTGGAATACTCCAGCCAGCTCGAGGTGAAATCCCGCGAGTTAACAGAAACCGCTCAGGAATTAGGCCATGCCAATAAGAAGCTGACGCAGCTGTCGCATCAAAAGGATGATTTCCTCAGCCAGATCAGCCACGAATTGCGCACACCGATGACCTCGATCCGTGCGTTCTCGGAAATCTTGCGTGATATTGAGGGGTTAAGCGAGGCAGAGCAGAAGCGCTATGCCTCTATCATCCATTCCGAGACGATCCGCCTGACGCGGTTGCTCGATGATCTGTTGGATCTGTCAGTGTTGGAGAATGGCCGCGTGTCGCTTAACGCGCAGCGCGTTAACCTGCACGATGTCATCGAGCGGGCGGTCATCACAGCGCAGGCCAGCGGCGGGGGTAGCCTGAAAGTAGAGCGTAGCCCTCAGGGAGAGGATATTGCGTTGCTGACTGACGGTGACCGACTGGCGCAGGTCTTCATCAACATCGTTACCAATGCGATGAAGTACTGCGATGCGGAGGCTGCCGTTTTGACGATTGCCGTGCGCCAGCAGGAGGATGAGGTTATCATCGGCTTTAGCGATAATGGCAGTGGCATCCCGCCCGATGCACAAAACCTGATCTTCGAAAAATTTGCGCGCCTCAACAAATCCGAGGCCAGTGGTGCCGGACTTGGCCTCGCAATCTGTCGTGAAATCATTGCGCGTTTGGGCGGAGATATTTCCTATGTGGAACAGACCCATGGCGGCAGGTTTGATGTGCGTTTGCCACGCACCGCCACTTTTGCGAAGCCCCGCCAAGCCCACTCCGCATAAAGACGCTGGTAACCATTCTGCGTTAGGACCAATTCCGAGATGTGTTTCCGCGGCATGCGCCCTTTACCTGCAATGGTTTGGCAGCGCTGTGCGGCGTTTTAGGCGGGCGAGGGGATTGCAGCAAAGATGAGCGCGGAGCAAATGACATCACTCATGCAACGCAAAGCGCGTACAGGTCGTGAGGCCTATGCGGAGCGGGCTATGACGTTGGGCCGTGCCTTGCGGCTCACTGCGGCAAAGCAAGCCGAGCGTTTGATGGGCATGGCGATGAACGCACTCGGGGTGACGCGCAGAGGCATCGGGGGCAGTGAGATCAAGGATGTGTTGGATGCATCCGCGCTGTTGCTGCTGATGGACGGGCCGGATAATCAGGTGGCAGTAGCGATGCTTGACCCCGCCTTGATGGCGGGGTTGATCCAGCAGCAGACAACTGGAAAGGTTGCATCACAGGCCAAGGACGCGACACATCGCAGCTGCACTGCAACTGATGCGACGCTCTGCGCGCCCTTCGTTGTAGAGCTGATGAAGAACGCGGCACATCTTGCCGAAGAGGCGGCGGACAAGTCTTTGCTGGAGGGATACCGCTTTGGCGTCTGGGCCAAGGAAGCGCGCCAAGCGCAGATGGCTTTGGACCAGTCCGATTATGAATTGATCGAGGTGACGCTCGATCTTGCAGGAGGGGCCAGTGCCGGGAAACTCCATTTGATCCTTCCCCAGCGACGAGAAGCGCCCGTTGAGGAAACCGTGGACGAGAACGCGGGTGCGGTTTCGCAACCTACTGCTACGCTGTCAGATACGGTCTTTGGCTTACAGGCGGAGATGATGATTGCATTGACCCGTGTGAGCATGCCGCTAAGCGCAGTGAGTGACTTCAAGGTGGGCGACCTGTTGGACATAAACGTCAATAGCATGGCGCAGGCACTGGTTATTGATGCCAACGGCTCGGTTGTCAGCCGTGGTACATTGGGCCAGATTGATGGCATGCGCGCAGTTCAGGTAGAGCAGGGGCGCGCCAAAGAGCATACGCAACCGCGCCGCCGTGCCTCTGATCGCGAAGAGCTTGATTTGCCTGATGTAACACTGCCTGTCGGGAGCGTGTCGGCTGCTGATTTCCAAGAGGAAACTGACTTTGTGGATGACAACGGTGCCGCGGGCTTGCCGACCCTGTCAGACATAAATGTGTTCGGCGATATCAGCGATGTAAATGATCTGCCTGACCTCGATGATGCGGAACAAGCGGCAGATGCGAGAATGGCCGAATATGATGCGCTGCAGGAAGACACGGAAAGACGTGTCGACGGTGCTTAATCGGTCATGCGCTTTCCCTCGAATGGTCGACCTAGGGCGCGTGCTGCTCCAGATAGGGCCGCAAATTGTCCAGATCATAGCCGCCGCTACGCGCGGCTGTCAGGATGTCATCTGCGGATTGCCTGCCCGCTTGCCCCAGTGCCCAAGCGACGCAAGACCGCGTGCCAGAAGCGCAATAGGCCAAGGTCACACCCTCAAGGTCTGCCCCGATCTCGCGGTTTCTCTCGATGATCTCTTCGGTCATGGTCTGATGCGTCAGCGGCTGTAATTGAAACTCCAGACCTGCGGCCTCGGCTGCGGCTTGCATGGCATCCGCAGCACAATGGGCGGGGACTTCCGCATCGGGGCGGTTGCAAAGGATGCGTGTGATCCCTGCCTCTTTCAGCGCAGACATCTGGTCAGGCATGATTTGCGGCGCGACGTAGTAGCGGGGGGTGATCTGTCGAATATCCATGGTTCGGATTTACGCCGCCGCGCGCCAACTGTCCAGCAGATGCCGCAAAGGGCGAAAGGAATATGTCCTTGGTGCCCTGCAGAATGTTGCGCACGAAGTGACCTGAGGTGCATCCGTTCCCAAACAGACCATTCTGATGCTGGTACCTGCTAAAACAGCGGTGACCTTGTCCGGGAAAATAGCGGGTTCAGGCCAGAAAAATACCGATGATGACCATCATCAATCCGATGACCGACAGAAACAGAGCACCCAGATTGAGCGGCACGACTTTCTTCAGCTCGGCACGCATTTCTTCATCACTCATTCCTGCGCGCTTGGCGCGACTGACGCGGACGATACAATAGACAAGACCCAGTAGGCCGAGCAGAGACACCGCGGTGCCCGCCCATATAATAATCTCGAAAATGCTCAGTGATGTTTGTTCCATTCGGCGGAGATAGGATAATCTGCGCCACTCGGCAAGTGTGCCTTGCCGCCGCGCGAGACGCAGGGTAGCAAGGCCGCCGATACACCCCCATTACCGCGCAGCGTAAGGAGCCATTCCATGAGTGATTTTAGCACCAACCCTAGCCCCGTTGAGGACGCCGTGGGCGACGCCACCTATAAGGTTACGGCAAACGAGCTGCGCCAGTTCGTTGAGCGGATCGAGCGTCTGGACGCCGAGAAGAAAGACCTCGCCGAGCAGCAGAAAGAAGTCATGGCAGAGGCCAAGGGCCGTGGCTATGACACCAAAGTGCTGCGCAAAGTCATCGCGCTGCGCAAGCGTGAGCCCAATGACATCGCCGAGGAAGAGGCGGTTCTGGACATGTATAAGGAAGCGCTCGGCATGTAGCTGCGTTCGCGCAGTTCAAACGGTGCTTGCACCCGTCCGCCCCCAGCCCTAGAAGGGCACAAATTTTTCACCCGCACGCGTTTGTGCGGCCAAACGCTATGGAGCACACATGCAGGTCAAAGAGACGCTGAACGAAGGTCTGAAACGCAGCTACGCCATCACGCTGACAGCAGCCGAGCTGGACGATAAAGTCACGGAAAAGCTGAAAGAAGCACAGCCCGACGTCGAGATGAAGGGTTTCCGCAAAGGCAAAGTGCCGATGCCGCTTTTGAAAAAGCAGTTTGGCCCCAAGGTTCTGGGCGAAGCGATGCAGGAAGCCATCGACGGCGCTATGAACGAGCATTTCGAGTCGTCAGGTGACCGCCCTGCGATGCAGCCAGACGTGAAGATGACCAATGAGGATTGGAAAGAAGGCGACGATGTCGAAGTCTCCATGTCCTACGAGAAGCTCCCAGAGATCCCTGAAGTTGATCTGACCAAAATCTCGCTGGAAAAAATGGTTGTGAAAGCGGATGACGCTTCCATCGACGAAGCGCTCGCATCACTGGCCGAAACAGCACAGGACTTCAAAGCGCGCAAGAAAGGCTCCAAAGCCAAAGACGGCGATCAGGTTGTCATGGATTTCGTAGGCAAAGTTGACGGCGAAGCGTTCGAAGGCGGCTCCGCCGAGGACTATCCGCTGGTGCTGGGTTCCAACTCATTCATCCCGGGTTTTGAAGAGCAGCTGGTTGGCGTGAAAGCCGAGGAAGAAAAAGACGTCACCGTCAACTTCCCCGACGATTATCAGGCCGAACACCTGAAGGGCAAAGAGGCTGTTTTCTCTTGCACCATCAAGGAAGTGAAAGAGCCTGTCGCCGCCGAGATCAACGACGAGATGGCGACGAAGTTTGGCGCCGAAGATCTTGCCGCGCTGAAAGTACAGATTGGTGAGCGTCTGGAGGCCGAGTATTCAGGTGCGTCCCGTGCAATCATGAAGCGTGGTCTGCTGGACCAGCTCGATGGCATGGTTGATTTTGATCTGCCGCCAAGCCTTCTGGATGCGGAAGCGGGCCAGATTGCTCACCAGCTGTGGCATGAAGATAACCCCGAGGTTGAGGGCCATGATCACCCCGAGATCGAGACAACGGACGAGCACCGCACATTGGCGACACGCCGCGTGCGTTTGGGCCTTTTGCTGGCCGAGCTTGGCCAGAAGGCCGAGGTCGAAGTGACCGACGCCGAGATGACGCAAGCGATCATGAACCAAGCCCGCCAGTACCCTGGTCAGGAACGTCAGTTCTTTGAATTCGTTCAGCAAAACCAGCAGATGCAGCAGCAGATGCGCGCGCCGATCTTTGAAGACAAGGTCGTTGACCATGTGTTCGAGCAGGCGACTGTTGCGGAGAAAGAAGTCTCCAAGGACGAGCTGCAAAAGGCTGTTGAAGCGCTCGAAGACGAGTAAGCTTTACTACATTGAAATGAGAAAGGGCCGCTCAAACGAGCGGCCCTTTTGCATTCTGAAGCGTGGCCCTAACCTGCGCGCAGGCCTGTCTCGACCAGCATTCCGCGCCGCTTGGCCTCATAGTAGTAGCCGCGGGCGTACCATTTGATGGCCGTTGCCTGATCTCCATCCGACAGCAGCCACGCGCCGCGCAGGTATTTCACCGCAAATTGTAGGTTTGTATCAGCATCAAGCAGGTCCGTTGGCTTACCGCGGAAGCCCATTGTGCGTGCCGTCTGCGGCAGGATCTGCAAAAGGCCGTAGTAGGGGCCATTGCGCGCCGCAGGATTATGGGTGCTTTCGCGAATGGCGAGGCGGTGCACAAGACTGCGTGGCACCTCATAATGATCCGCCCACCTGTTAATCGAGGCACGCAGTGCGGGCGTCTCATTGGGATACAGCGGCACATCGAGTTGCGCGACAGGCGCGGGGCTGGTGCTGTTTCGCGAAGAGCACGCTGCAACTGTGGCAAGCCCTCCGAGCAAAAGGAAGCGGCGGTTGATTATTTGCATTTGAAATTCCGTCAATGTAGTCGCTCCGTTGCGTAAGCTGTGGTGGGGGACGCGGCAAGCGGAGCGGGATCCTGCGGCATGCTTCCGCTCATCTGCAGCGCAACGTCGACCATGCGCCTACTGCAGGCGTTCTGAATGAAGAAAACAGGGAAGTGCATTGAAGATAGCGCGACTTACAGGACAGGTCTGAATTTTGGTCAGACGAATGAGTGAATCTTCCCGGAAGTTAGAAGTCCAGCCGATGGCAGTCAGAAGGAGGAGAAGGTGCTGCGCTGGTTCGCTTGAAATTGGGTGCTCTGCTTAAGGACTTGGCATCCCGGTTCGGAAACGAAAAACGCCGCGCAGATCACTGCGCGGCGTTTCTATTGGTGTCAGGCAGGGCGACGCTTAGTCGCGTGCGCCTTCCTCGGCGTTGTCGGGTGTGTCTGTGGGCGCAACACCCGCAGATTCCGCCAGATCGTCGTCGTCTGACGCGGCAGAGCCGAGATCGTCGAAGAGTTCGGAAATCTCGAACTCTGCTGCGGCTTCTTCTTCCGCAGCCAGCTCTTGAATGGATTTACCAGCAGCTTGCAGCTCGGCTTCCTCAGCGGAACGTGCGACGTTCAGCTCGATTGTGGCCTCAACCTCGGGGTGCAGGACAACCTGTACCTCGTGGATGCCCAGGTATTTGATGGGCGCGGTCAGAACGACCTGCTTGCGGTCCACGGTAAAGCCTTCGGCAGTAGCCGCTTCGGCCGCGTCACGTGTGGTGACAGAGCCGTAAAGCGCGCCTGCGTCGGAAGCAGAACGAATCACGATGAACTGCTGACCGTTCAGCTTTTCAGCCATCGCTTCGGCTTCTTTCTTGGTCTCGAGGTTATCGGCCTCAAGCTGGGCTTTGCGGCCCTCGAACGCTTCGATGTTGGCTTTGGACGCGGAGAGCGCCTTTTGCTGTGGGAGCAGGAAGTTGCGCGCGTAGCCTGGTTTGACGTCGACGACGTCGCCCATCTGGCCAAGCTTTGCAACGCGCTCAAGAAGGATAACTTGCATGATCTACTCCTTATTTGACAGCGTAGGGCAGCAGGGCGAGGAAGCGGGCGCGTTTGATGGCACGGGCCAATTCACGCTGCTTTTTCGCGGAGACTGCGGTGATACGGGAAGGCACGATCTTGCCACGCTCAGAGATGTAGCGCTGAAGCAGACGTGTGTCTTTATAGTCGATCGCCGGTGCGTTGTCGCCCGAGAAGGGGCAGACTTTGCGGCGGCGGAAAAATGGTTTAGCGGCCATGGGTTAGGTCCTTTCTAGGCTAAAATCAGCGACGTTCACGGCGCTCTGGGCGCTCGTCACGTTTTTGCATCTGAACGGAAGGCAGCTCTTTGTGCTCGTCCATTTTGATGGTCAGAACGCGCATGACATCGTCATGCAGGCGCATCAGGCGTTCCATCTCCTGCACAGCAGTTGCCGGTGCATCGGAGCGCAGGAAGGCATAGTGGCCCTTGCGGTTCTTGTTGATTTTATAGGCCATCGTTTTGACGCCCCAATACTCGCTGTCCACGAGTTTCCCGCCGTTGTCGGACAGGACGGTACCGAAATGTTCGATTAGGCCTTCGGCTTGTGTATTGGACAAGTCCTGGCGTGCGATCATGACATGCTCATATAGCGGCATGTGTGCTCCACTTATTATCAAGGCGCATTTCATAGACAGGGCGTTCATCCTTTGCTGCCCCGTCACGAGAGTCTGCGCGGTTAAACGTGTTTGCAAAGGAGCCCCGCATATACACCGTTTGGCGCGCAGCACAAGCGGTCATGCGCGCGGCACAAGCGGCGCGCCTTTTGGCGGTCTTATCGTCAGTACCCGATTGCCCTGCAAGCGCCCATGGCCTGTCGGCTTTTCGTCTTATTCTGGCGGCATGATTAACGGGCACAGAGATAGGGAGCCCGCCATGACAGTTGCCGCCGATCAAAGCTATGAGATGCCTGCCGTTAAGGGGATCACCTATGCATTGGGCGGAAGCCGCTTTGTAGCGCGTTTGGCGTGCAAGCTTGGCGCTGTCTCATTGGGACTTGCTGGCGTCATCTTGTGGATCGCGCCCGGTGCTACATGGGAAAGCGATGTGATGCTCTTCAAGCTGGTCCTGTCCATTCTCGCGGCCTATGGCGCCTTTGCGCTGTTCCAGCATAGCAAACCCCTCGAGACTCCGAGTGTCGAAGTCGATATGGCGCAAAAGGAGCTTCGCCTGATCCGTGAGGATGTCGCCTCTGGTCCGTTGCTCATCGAGCGCTGCGCGTTCGAGGATTTGCACGCGGTGGATCTGCATGGCCGTCACATTACCTTTTGGGCCAACGGAGGCCGTTTGCTGGCCGAGATTTCTCTGAGCAATGCAAATGCGCATGCCACGCTGCTGGCCTGTTTGCGCGGATTGGGTAAGCTCGCCTGAAGGCGCCGAAGCGCTGCAAATGCCGCGATGTTCGTGAGCGCGCAGAACATGTTTGTCTGTGCAGGATTGCGATTTGTCGCAACTGCCCCATGTATTGTTCATGTTCAATCATGGAGTAATCAAAATGAAATCCCTCGTTCTCGCCGCCCTTATGTCCGCTTCCGCCTCAATGGCGATGGCCGCTGACAAATATATGCTGGATTCCAGCCACTCACAGGTCCTCTTTTCCTATAACCACCTCGGTTTCTCTACGACCTACGGCATGTTCTCGGGCTTTGAGGGCGAGATCATGTTTGATCAGGAAAACCCAGCCAACTCGACCGTGAGCGTTTCGATGCCGACAAAATCAATGTTCACCGGCTGGGAAGCGCGTGAAGCGCATTTCATGTCTGACGACTTCTTTGGTGCAACGGACGAGGATATGATCACTTTCACGTCGACAGGTATCGAAGTCACGGGTGAGGGCACTGCCAAGATCACCGGCGATCTGACTATGAACGAAGTAACGAAATCTGTTGTACTCGACGCAAACCTCAACAAGGTCGACAACCACCCGATGCAGAACAAGCCATGGGCAGGCTTTGACGCCACCACGACGTTGCTGCGGTCTGACTTCAACGTCGGTAACTTTGCGCCTTTCATCAGCGACGAAGTCGAAGTGCGTATCTCACTTGAGGCCATGAAGGCCGAGTAAGCACCAAGCTAAAAGCTGGCGCTATAGTCGTCAGAACGAGGGCCGCGGCGGAAATATGCGCCGCGGCCTTTTTCTATTCTGCGCTGCGGGTCGCTGTCAGTGCGATCGATACATCCACCGCGAAGGCAAGCGAGGATTCGTCGGGCATGTTTGCGCCAATGCCAAAGTCGAGGCGGTCAAGCGTGAGGTTCGCCGACACTGTCGCTGTCTCATCCTCAAGCGACAGGCGGAACGGCATGCTAATCGGCACTTCCGTCCCCTTAAGGCGGAGCGTGCCATCGGCGGTAAATCCGTCCACTTCCGTGATGATGTCTGCGGTAAACACAGCCGTCTCGAACTGGCTCGCATCAAAGAAGTCGGGCCCCATGGCCTGTCCAGTGACAGAGCCGAGGGTGAGCGAGCCGATTGCGATGACAACTTCGACATTGCCCGAAGTTGTTCCGCTGATTGTGGGATCAAAGCTGATTTCGGCGGTCCAATCTGCAAAGCTGCCCTCCACCTTCGAGCCGAACTGAGTCACCGCGATCTGGATGCTGCCATCTTCTACGATCCAGTCGGATGAGACTTCGTCCAGTGCGGCGGCTTGCGTGGTGACGGAATGACCATCATATGCGCCAATGGCTGTGCCGCCCAGAAGGACTGCGGCCCAAAGAGCGATCGCAGCCCCCAATGGTGCGCGGCTGTTGTGTGTGGCTGTGACCGGAGGAAGCTCCGCTTTGGTGCCGATCATCCGCCGCAGGGTGGCATCCTTGTCGACAAAGTGGTGCTTGAGTGCGCCAGCAACATGCAGCGCGATGGTTATGGTCATCACGACCCCGAACAACCAGTGAAAGCCACCAAAAAGCGCCGCAACACTATCGGATTTTGGCACCATGGGCAGGTCTTGGCCCAGCGGCCACCAGATCGGTGCAAAGCCTGTGGTTGCCGCATGATGTATCCAGCCTGTCAGTGGCGAGAGCACAAGCGAACCGTAGAGCAGCCAGTGCGCGGTTTCGGCCACAAATGTCTCTGCCTTTCGCTCGGGGTGTAGTGCTGCGGGTTTGGGTTGGGTGAGGGCCCAGACAATGCGCAGCAATGCCACGAAAAAAACCGTAATCCCCAAGGTTTTGTGTAAGGAGAAGAGCCATGCCTTGAGTGCCAGCTGCTCCGACGTTTCGTAGGGCAGGTTGGAGGCGACAATCGCCACGGGGATGAGGGTCATCACCAGCAGGGCAGTCAGCCAGTGAAAGGCGCGGGTTACGCTGCCATAGCGGGTGTTTGTATTAGAGAGGGGCATGGTGTCTCCGTATCAAGCAGAATACTTCATACCTATTCTAAGCAGCAGTCAGGGCAATGGGTGTTTGCGCGCAGTGTCTGTGCGCTCTTGTGAGCAGGGGGCTGCTTCGCTACACCAAATGCGACAAGATAACAGAGGACGCCATACATGAGCACAGCATTCGTATTTCCAGGGCAAGGCGCGCAGACAATTGGCATGGGCCGCGATTTGGCGGAGGCCTATCCGCAGGCGAAAGCCGTCTTCGACGAGGTGGACGAGGCCCTGGGCGAGAAGCTGAGTGCGATGATTTGGGACGGCGACATTGCGGAACTCACGCTGACACAGAATGCGCAGCCTGCGCTGATGGCCACGTCCATGGCGGCGATGGCGGCGCTTGAGGCCGAGGGCGTTGACGTGACGCGCGCGTCTTTTGTGGCAGGTCACAGTCTGGGCGAGTACTCCGCGCTTTGTGCGGCGGGTGTGTTCTCGCTGGCCGATACGGCACGCTTGTTGCGGGCGCGCGGCCTTGCGATGCAGTCGGCGGTACCCGTGGGCGAGGGGGCGATGGCCGCTGTGCTCGGCCTTGGAGCTGTCTCTTATACACATCTGACGCTGCCGACGATCTACTCTGTGTAG
>CAJXSZ010000031.1 GCA_913060815.1 uncultured Sulfitobacter sp.
CGCTGTATAACTCTAGCGCGCCCCGCCGTCAATCTCTCTGAATTCCTTACTTCGCTTCAAGTCCTCAGCGTCTCCGCCGCGTCCTGTCCGCTGCCCCGTCGCTCATTGCTGCGCTTCGGTAAGGGGCGTTCTAGATAGAGTAGCGGTGACCCGCAACCCCTTTTTTCACCTAAATCCACTTTTTTCCAGATTTTGCATTTTTTACAGGATTTCAAAGGCTTGGAGAATAATGATTGCGCCAACAAGTGTTTTCCCGAAGCAATCTTGCGCGAACCTAAGGTCACCCTATCTGCCCGTAAATCCACATCTGGTGTTACCCACAGACTTACCCACAACTGAGCGCTGAATAGGCCTGTCTAGGCGACTCGTTTTGCCCGTTTACGCGCGAATCTGACGACTCGCAGTGACAGCAAACCCAGAATCGCCGCCATGTAGATGATCGGCTCGATCTGGATGCCTTTTACCAGCCACAGATAATGAACGCCGCCCAGCAGAACCGCCACATAGGTCAGCTTGTGAAGCTTACGCCATGCCGCTGCCCCCATTTTGCGCACCGACAGATTGTTAGACGTCAGCGCAAGCGGAAGCAGCACCAGAAAGCCTGCCATGCCGATAGTGATGTAGGGGCGCTTCCAAATATCCGCCCACATCTGGCCCCACAGAAGGCTCATGTCCAAAACGACCCAGACCGTCAGATGCAGCGCCACATAGGTAAATGCCATAACGCCCAGCATCCGGCGGAACTTAAGCAGGTTCAGGCCCAGATACTCGCGCAGCGGTGTGACGCAGAGACCTGCAATCAACAGCTGCAAGGCGATCTCGCCCAGCTCCCGCTCCAGCGCGTTAATCGGCTCTCGGCCCAAGCCGCCCGTTTGTGCGAGGTACAGCAGCCACGGAACAGGCAAACATAGAAGTATATAGAAGGGCCATGTCGGCACACGGCGCAAAGTACTGTTCGTCTTATCCATGATGTGGCCCATACTCGCCTCCAGAAAATGGAAAGGGCCGAAGCCTCTGCGCTCCGGCCCAATTCTGTTCACTCTATACTATACGCTAGATGTCCTTGCTCAGATCCATACCTGCGTACATCTCCATCACCTCGTCGGCATAACCGTTCATCATCAATGTGGGGGTCCGCTTGGAGAACAAGCCGCCCCCCACGACACGCTCGCTCGCCTGCGACCAGCGGGGGTGATCCACCTCGGGGTTCACATTACTATAGAACCCGTATTCGCGCGCGTTGGCTTTGTTCCAGCTGGTGGGAGGCTGCTTATCGGTCAACGTGATCCGCACGACCGACTTGATGGATTTGAATCCGTATTTCCACGGCACCACCAAACGCAGCGGCGCGCCGTTCTGGTTGGGGATGTCTTTGCCGTAAATGCCCGTCGCCATCATCGTCAGCGGATGCACCGCCTCATCCAGACGCAAGCCCTCGACATAGGGCCAATCCAGCACGGGAAATTTGACACCCGGCATCTCGTCAGGTCGCAGCGCTGTCTCGAAGGCCACATACTTGGCGCCCGACTGCACCCCTGCCATGTCCAGCAGATCGGCAAGCTCGAACCCGTTCCAAGGGATCACCATGGACCACGCCTCGACACAGCGGAAGCGGTAGATGCGCTCTTCGATGGTCATGGCGGCCATGATATCTTCGAAAGCGTAGGCACCTGGCTTGTCGACCATACCGTCGATGGTCACGCTCCACGGTTCGGTTATGAGCGCATCCGCGTATTTTGCTGGATCATCCTTGCCCGTGCCGAACTCGTAGTAGTTGTTGTACTCTGTAATGTCCTCATAACTGCTAGCGACCAGCTCTTCGCTTTGCGCAAAACTGGCTGTGGCACCAACAGCCGCCAATCCAAGGCCCGCCGCCGTGCCACCCATCAATTGGCGACGGTTCATAAATACCGCCTCATCGGTCACATGGTGATCTTTCAGGGTATTTTTCCAGCGCTGCGCCATGGGTCTCTCCTTATCTACTACATCCTAGGTAGGGGCAGAGCGCCAAAGGACAAAACCTTTTCGCATTACATTTCAGTGAACACACCCGAATGTCAGGACGTGAAATACCGGCCTAGAGGCTCAAGAGCTTCTTCAGGTCCTTCATGTCGTGGAACACTACATCACAGTGCGGAGCCAGCTTTTGCGCTGCGGCACTCTGTGCGCCGTCTTCGGCATAGCCATAAACGGTCATACCTGCCGCGCGCCCCGCCCGTGCGCCCGTACTGCTGTCCTCAATCACTGCACAACGCGCAGGCGCCACACCCGCCTCTGCCGCCGCCTTTAGGTAGACATCCGGCGCAGGTTTGGCCGCCGCGCAATCATGCCCACTATATAACCGCCCCGAAAAGCGATCCCACAGACCTGTTGTGCGCAGGGTCACATCCATCTTCTCCATCGGCCCGTTCGAGCAGACGGCATAGCCGATCCCTGCGGCGTCCAGCGCATCCAGAACACCCTTAATCCCGATCACGGCCTTACAGTCCCGCTCCAGCGCAGCAAAGATCAAGGCATGGATACTGTCCACCCAATCGTCTGGAACCGTGGCACCCATCTTGCGCGATGTCTCGAACACCCCTTGCATTGTGCCCCCCACAAAGAACGTGTCGATCTCCCCAAGTGTAAGGTCCAGACCATACCGCGCGAGATCATCACGGATCATGCCGCAGGTGATTGGCTCACTATCGACCAGCACACCGTCGCAATCAAAAAGCACCATCTCGGGTCGGTTCATGCTGACCTCCTGCACGGCAAGGGAAAAGGGTAATTTGTCGCATTCTCAAAAAGCAGATAGGCGATTTTTTGCCCTGTGACCAGCAACTTGCACGGTTTTCCGCCAATCAATCGGCGGTAGTGCTCCGCGCGATCCAGTCAAGAAAATATACTTCGCATTTTGCGTGAACCAAACAGCCGCACGGGCGTAATCCCTCCGATGCAGCATACCGCATTACCAACTTTAGCAAGGAGAACACTATGTTCCGTAAAACACTTCTGTCCCTTACCGCTTCCGCCGCTCTGGCCACATCCGCATTCGCCGCTGGCCACTCCAAAGACATCGTAGACACAGCCGCCGCTGCGGGTGACTTCGGCACACTTCTGGCCGCAGCCGAGGCCGCAGGTCTGGTCGATACACTGAAAGGTGAAGGCCCGTTCACAGTCTTCGCCCCGACAGACGCCGCATTCGCTGCGCTGCCCGAAGGCACGGTCGAGGATCTGCTCAAGCCAGAAAACAAGGAAACGCTGGCTGGCATCCTTACATATCACGTCGTCCCGGGCAAAGTCATGTCCACGGACCTCAGCGACGATATGGAAGCCGCCACAGTCAACGGCGACACCGTCATGATTGATCTGGATAACGGCGTCATGGTCGATGGCGCTAACGTCACTGCGGCAGACATTGAAGCCACCAACGGTGTGATCCACGTCATCGACGCGGTGATCATGCCAAACTCCTAAGTCGCTCCTAGAGACTTAGACAGTTTAAGCCCGTTAGCACTCCCCCGCTGGCGGGCTTTTTCTATCCATGCCCTAAGTTTGATTCGCGCCGCGACTCACCGCTGGCGCAACAATGCCGCGCCATTTACGCCATTGTCGCGCGGCCGTGCACGGGTTCGCACACCATGAGAGCGTTAAGCCTTAATTCTGCCAAATTCATGACATTCTTTCGCCTCGGCGCATATCGCGTGGTATCTCTATCCCCAGTCGGCACTGCCATGCCTACCACCATTTTAGCGACTGAAATTTACCTGGGAGATTTCCATGCCAACCGAACCAATGACCGCCACAACACCCCTGCCGACTGGCGTAAGCACCATCGAGAATGACACGCTCACCGGCAACATGAATGCTGGCAGGATCAACCTCCAAGCAGGCGATGATGTCTTTCTGGCTCTTGGTGGCTCTGACATTGTGCACGGCGGGGACGGCAATGACCTTATAGACGGCGGCTGCGGCAACGACACGCTGCGCGGCGATCAAGGAAATGACACCCTCATGGGCGCCAATGGCAGTGACCTGATGTGGGGTGGGATCGGTGCTGATTACCTCAATGGCGGAAATCAGGAGGACATGCTTTGGGGCGGTGAAGGCGCCGATATCCTGATTGGCGACAAGGGGGCCGATACCATCGACGGCGGCGCGGATGATGACGACATCACTGGCGGTAAAGACAATGACCTGCTGACAGGCGGCGCAGGGGCCGACATCTTTCGTTTTTCCAGCGACGCGGGACAGGACGTTATCACCGACTTCACCCAAGGCAGCGATCTGATCGACGTTAGCGCGCTCAATATCTGGGATATCTCCCAACTCACCGCTCAGACAACCGACAGCGGCCTGCGCCTCAATACCGGCGATGGCACCTCGATCGAACTGGAGGGCATCGCGGCGGGCACACTCACGAATTCGGACTTTATCCTCGCCGACGCGCCCGTTGTAACCACTACCGAGGGCGGCGACGCAATCACAGGGACCGAAGGCGCTGATTTCTACTCAACGCTCGGCGGCACGGATGTCGTTGATGGCAAAGGCGGTGACGATACCATCGACGGCGGTATGGGACAGGACAAGCTCTACGGCGGCGACGGCAATGACCTCATAAACGGCGGATCGGGCAAGGACCAGATCAGCGGCGGCGCAGGCAACGATCTGCTTACCGGTGGCTCGGACAATGACAAACTGATGGGCGGCGCAGGCAATGATGTGATGCGCGGCGAAAACGCGAATGACCGTCTCTATGGCGACGGCGGTAACGACACAATGGATGGTGATCACGGCAACGATCGCATCTGGGGCGGCGACGGCAACGATGTGGTCAACGGCGGCGCGGGCAAAGACCTCATCTATGGCGACAGCGGCGCGGACACACTGGTCGGCGGACAGGGCGATGATGTTCTGACAGGCGGCGCTGATGCGGATGTGTTTGTCTTCGCCGATGACCGGACACGCGCCGACCGGATCACTGATTTCGAAGATGGCATCGATATCATCCAGATCGGTTTCTACGGCTTTACGGACGTGGGTGATCTATCCCTCAGCCAGAATGGTGACGACGCGGTGATCACGCTGAGCACACGCGACAGCATCACGATCGAGGATATGCTAATCACTGATCTGACAGACGCAAACTTCGACTTCGTCTAGAACCGCAAACCAGTAATAACAAAAGGCCGCGAGCATCCTCGCGGCCTTTTGCTTGTTTTAGTGCACCGTGGCATCATCCGGTTTCGGCTTGTTACTCGCTGCGATGCGGTCACCGATGATCAACCCGTCAGCTCCCGCACTCACGGGGATAGTGTCGCCATCGTTCACATCGCCCGCCAACAGCATCTCGGCCAGCGGGTTTTGCAGCGCCGACTGGATCACCCGCTTCAAAGGACGCGCCCCGAACACAGGGTCATAGCCCTCATCGGCCAGCCATTTGCGCGCACCATCGTCGAGGTCCAGCTCGATCTTGCGCGCGGCAAGACGTTTAAGCAGGCGCGCCATCTGGATCGTGACGATGCCGTCCATGTTCTCACGGTTCAGACGGTCAAAGATGATCGTTTCATCCAGACGGTTCAGGAACTCGGGGCGGAAGTGCGCCCGCACCGCGTCCATCACATCGCGCTTGGCATCCGCCATGTCGCTGCCCTCTGGCGCATTGCTCAGCGCCTGCGCGCCAAGGTTGCTGGTCAGGATAATCAGCGTCTGCTTGAAATCCACGGTGCGGCCCTGACCATCGGTCAGCACACCATCGTCCAGCACTTGCAACAACACGTTGAACACATCTGGATGCGCCTTTTCGACCTCGTCGAACAGAACGACTTGGTAAGGACGTCGGCGCACGGCCTCGGTCAGCACACCACCCTCGTCATAGCCAACATAGCCTGGAGGGGCACCGATCAGACGGGCCACGGCGTGTTTCTCCATGAACTCCGACATATCAATGCGCACCATGGCGCTGTCATCGTCGAACATGAATTCAGCCACAGCCTTGGTCAGCTCCGTCTTGCCCACACCTGTTGGTCCGAGGAAGAGAAACGATCCAAGTGGACGATCCTCGTCGTTCAGCCCAGCGCGGGAGCGGCGCACCGCATTGGCCACCGCCTTCACGGCAGCATCCTGACCGATCACACGGGAATGCAACTGCTCTTCCATCTTCAACAGCTTGTCGCGCTCCCCTTCGAGCATCTTGCCCGCAGGGATACCTGTCCACCGTTCGACCACGGATGCGATCTGGTCAGGGCGCACGGCCTCTTCGACCATCATCCCGTCCTCACGGCTCTCCGCGGCCTCAAGCTCTTTCTCGAGTTGCGGAATGACGCCGTAAGACAGTTCACCAGCCTTCGCCAGATTGCCGTCCCGCTTTGCGATGTCCAAGTCAGCCCGCGCGCGGTCCAGTTTTTCCTTGATGTCGCGCGCACCTGCCAGCTTGTCCCGCTCTGCCTGCCAGCTCGCCGTCATCGCATCACTGCGCTCTTTGAGGCTGGCCAGATCTTTCTGCAGCGCCTCCAGACGGTCCTTGCTGGCCTGATCGTCCTCTAGCTTGAGCGCCTCTTCTTCGATTTGCAGCTGCAAGATCGAGCGGTCCAGCGCGTCCAGCTCTTCGGGCTTACTGTCTACTTCCATACGCAAACGGCTCGCCGCTTCGTCGACAAGATCAATCGCTTTGTCTGGCAAGAACCGATCCGTAATATAACGGTGGCTCAGCGTGGCGGCCGCAACCAAGGCGCTGTCCGAGATACGCACACCGTGGTGCAGCTCGTATTTCTCCTTGATCCCGCGCAGGATGCTCACAGTATCCTCCACCGTAGGCTCCAACACCATCACAGGCTGGAACCGCCGCGCAAGGGCTGCGTCTTTTTCAACGTATTTGCGGTACTCATCCAGCGTGGTCGCCCCGATACAATGCAACTCACCGCGCGCAAGCGCAGGTTTGATGAGGTTGGCCGCGTCCATCGCGCCATCCGCCTTACCTGCACCGACCAGTGTGTGCATCTCGTCGATGAACAGCACGACTTCGCCCGCCGCTTCTGTCACTTCGGTCAGAACGGCCTTGAGCCGCTCCTCGAACTCACCGCGATATTTCGCACCCGCAATCAGCGCACCCATATCAAGCGCCATGAGACGCTTGTTACGCAGGCTTTCGGGCACGTCACCGTTGATGATGCGCAGGGCCAATCCTTCGGCGATCGCGGTCTTACCCACACCGGGTTCCCCTATCAGCACAGGGTTATTCTTGGTACGACGGCTCAGCACCTGCATGGCACGGCGAATTTCCTCGTCGCGGCCGATGATGGGGTCAATCTTGCCCTCGCTTGCCCGCGCCGTCAGGTCCTGGGCGTACTTTTTGAGCGCGTCATACCCGTCCTCGGCACTGGCACTGTCCGCCGTGCGCCCTTTGCGCAGATCGTTGATGGCAGAATTCAGACCTTGCGCCGTGACTTTACCTGCCTCCAGCGCCGTTTTGGCACCGGATTTCACCATGCAAAGCGCCATCAGAATGCGCTCTACAGGAACAAAGCTGTCGCCCGCCTTCTTGGCCAACGACTCCGCTTCGGCCAGCACGCGGGTGGTAGCCCCGTCCAGATAGGTCTGTGCTGCGTCGCCCGTCACCTTCGGCATCTTGCCAAGGGCAATGTCCGCCGCTTGGCTGACCGCACGCGCATCCGCGCCCGAAGCCGTGATAAGGTTGCTTGCCAGCCCCTCTTCGTCGTCCATCAATGCTTTGAGTAAATGCTCTGGCGCCAAACGCTGGTGGCTGTCGCGTGTGGCAATCGTCTGGGCCGCTTGCACAAAACCGCGCGACCGCTCCGTGAACTTGCTCAAGTCCATGGTGTTCTCCTTTTCTAAAAGCGTCCCACTCTCGCTGTACCCGCTTGGCGGCATACAGGCTGTTGAGGACCTTGTGATCTGTATTTGGGAGGCAGTCGCACGCGGATCAAGTCCGGTGATGCATCAAAATGCCGGTGATCTTCAGCAATTTGTCGCTCACCACAGGTCACAAGGCCGTGGGCAGCACAGATTCAGAAATAATTAAACTATTGATATTTATGCATTTCCCGAACCTGTTCATTTGCCAGCCATCGCAACGGGGAACTTATTTGCAAAGCTAACAGTTAAATAAATGAAAAGGCTCCACATATTAGAGCCAGCGGTAACAAAGGGCCCCGACAAATGATGGGTGCAATTGAGGATAACAGAATGACACATACGAGCACAGAATTGAACCAAGTGTCCTATAACGCAGCCAACCAGTGCTTCGAGGCACTGGTGACCGTAACCAAGGACGGAACACGCAAAGCCTACGCCTGCGCCATTGAAGCCCCGATAACTCTCAGCTTTGAGCAGGCTGCGAAAGGTCTGAAAGTCCAAGCGTTGCGCCGCAGTCGCGAATCGATTGGTATGTACTCACAAATGCGCCACGCCCCTATGCGTCCCCGCGCCGGCCGCGCAGTGTTTGACCCGCGCAAGTGGCTGGCCCAACTCGGCTTTGGCGCCTCCAAGAACGCTGCCTGATTTTATTCCCATTTGCTAAGGCCGTGTCGTTCTGCACCAGTCCCCGCAGAGCTGACCCCTTAGCAGACCACAGACGTTTGCCTGCCTGCACTGTCTGTGATTCCTGCCCGACCTGCTCTTGAGCGGTCGGGCTTTTTTTGTATACAACTGCCGCCCCATCGCCTAAGCCGACACCCGTTTGCCCCCTAACTATGATGGAGCCTGCCCTCATGCCCGATACACCCTCCGATGACCGCCTGATCGTCGCCCTCGATGTTCCCAACGCAGTCGCGGGCCTCTCGCTGGCCGAGCAATTGGGCGATGCAGTGAATTTCTACAAGATCGGATTGGGGATGCTGACGGGCGGAGGTCTGGCACTTGCCAACGAGCTCAAGCAGGAGCACGGCAAGCGCATCTTTCTGGACATGAAGCTTTTTGACATTGGCGCCACCGTCGAGGCGGCTGTGCGTGGTCTGTCGCAATTCGATCTGGATTTCCTGACGGTGCACGGCGACCCCCATGTTGTGCGCGCGGCCATGGAAGGGGCCGCAGGCTCTGACATGAAAATTCTTGGCGTGACAATCCTGACCTCGCTGGACCGCGCCGATCTGGACGCAAGCCTGATCCGCGACGGCGATATCCCCGATCTGGTCGTGACCCGCGCACTCAACGCGTTTGAGGCGGGGGCCGACGGCATCATCGCCTCCCCGCAAGAGGCCGCGCTGATCCGTGCCCAGCCCGAGGCGGCGGGAAAGCTCATCGTGACCCCCGGTGTGCGCCCCGCAGGCGCAGCCTTGGGCGATCAAAAGCGCGTGGCGACACCCGCACAAGCACTGAAAGACGGTGCAGATCATGTTGTCGTAGGCCGCCCGATTTGGCGCACCGATGATCCAGCACGGGCCGCGCGGGACGTTCTGAGCGAGATGGCAAGCGTTGCACCGACAACCTAACCGTGTGCTATTTGGGATACAGCGTGCATCTGTGACCTAGCGTCACTTTTCAGCCGCTATGTGAAATCGGTAAAACGTGCTACCGTATATATGGTGATACTCCCCGACGAACTGGTTCTTCCTATCGTTCGTCACCTTCCCCCCGCTGGCACAAGCGGGGGGGTTTTTATATTTGAATCAAATGCTTTGATGCTCTTCCCCTCGCCGATCCAGCCAGACTTTTAAGCGGTTCTGAAACGCTGGCACGGCGCGGGGATGCTGGATGAATTCCTCTTCTGACATCAGACGCCACCTCTGACCCTCATCGCCGAACACCACATCGCTTGCCGTGTCTTGTGGCATCCGGGCCACGAAAAACCATTTGATTTGATGACCTTCCTCAAATGACTGCCCCCATAGAACGGCCTGAGGCGGCACCATTAGCCCCAGTTCTTCGCGGCATTCGCGCAGTGCGCAATCCTGTGGGCTCTCATTGCCCTCGCGCCCGCCATCTGGCAGGTCCCAATGATCCGCAAAGATCAGCCCGGGTTTGGCATCGCGCAAGATCACAGCAAGGCAGTCTCCCAGATAGAGAGCCAGCTTTGCTCCGCCAAAGGGCGCACCTTCCCAAGGTTCGATCTGTCCCCTTATGTCGAATTGCATGGCTCTCCCCCGCTGTGGCCGCTATGATCGGGCATCCCGAAACAGATCACAATGCCCGCCATGCCCGCCCTTTGCCGCGATTGCCTGACCCAATTCGAGGGTGCACGACGTTGCCCCGCCTGCGCCAGCCCGCGTGTGACGCGGCACCCGGAGCTGTGGGATCTTAGCATCGCACATATGGATTGTGACGCCTTCTATGCCTCCGTCGAGAAGCGCGACGATCCCTCGCTTGAGGGAAAACCTGTAATCATTGGCGGCGGGCGGCGCGGAGTGGTGTCTACAGCTTGTTATGTGGCCCGCATCCGTGGTGTGCGGTCTGCCATGCCAATGTTCCAAGCGCTCAAGCTGTGCCCCGAGGCGGTCGTGATCCGTCCAAGGATGGAGGAATACGTCAAAGCCTCCCGCGCCATCCGCGGGATGATGGAAGAACTGACCCCCGCAATCGAGCCTTTGTCGCTGGATGAGGCCTTCCTCGACATGACAGGCACCGCCCGCCTTCACGGCGCGCCGCCTGCGGTGATGTTGGCGCGCTTGGTCAGGAGGATGAAAGATGAATTGGGGCTGACGGGCTCCATCGGCCTGAGTCACAACAAATTTCTAGCCAAAGTCGCCTCCGATCTGGACAAGCCACACGGGTTTTCCGTGATTGGTGAGGCCGAGACGATGGATTTTCTGCGCGACAAACCTGTGCGGATGATCTGGGGAGTGGGTGCTGCAGGTCAGGCCTCATTGGATAAGGCAGGCATTCGCACCTTCTCGGACCTGCTGCGTTGGGAGCAAGCCGATCTTGTGGCGCGTTTTGGCGGTATGGGCGAGCGGCTCTATCATCTGGCGCGCGGGCGTGACCACCGCCGTGTTTCCGCCCACGCACCGATGAAATCGATCTCGAACGAAACGACGTTTCATGATGATATCTCCGATCCCGAGCTACTCGACGGCTACATCTGGCGCATGGCGGAGAAGGTGGCGGATCGTGCCAAGGCGAAGAATCTGGCGGGGCGTGTGGTGACACTCAAACTCAAACGCGCCGATCACAGCCTGCTGTCGCGGCGCGTCGCGCTGTCTGATCCCACACAGCTTGCCGATCGCATTTACCGCACTGCGCGGGGGCTCTTTGATCAAGTGAATGAAAAAGGCCCCTATCGTCTGTTGGGGTGCGGCATCTCCGACCTGAGTGACGCAGCAGACGCTGACAAGCTCGGTGATCTGCTTGATCCCGATGCGACGCGGCGCTCTGATGCAGAACGGGCTACGGACTTGATCCGTGACCGTTTCGGCGCTGCGGCGATTGTTAAAGGGCGCGGTTTGCGGTGAACGGGGTCGTGGGGCCAGCCCCCGCAGCCTAAGGCTGCTCCCCCGGGATATTTTAGACCAAAAGAAAAGGGCTATTCGGCGGCGAGGGGAATGCGGCCTTGCCCGATCTGGGCGACTTCCTCGATCACGCTTTGCAGGGCAGTTCGGACCGCCTCAAAATCGCCGTTAGGGCGGATCAGTTTTTCATTCATGTAGAGTGAGCGGTCGATCTCGACCTGCACTGCATGCTGGCCTTTTGCGGGTTTTCCGTAGGCTTGGGTAATGTAGGCGCCTGCGAAGGGTGCATTACGTGTCACGATAAAACCTGCGCTGGCGAATGCCGCCTCGATACGGTCCACAACATCACCGCTGGCAGCGGCGCCGAAGCGGTCACCAAGCACGACATCGGGGCGCTTCATGCCTGCGCGGGCCACTCCATCCATCGCCTCATGCGGCATGGAGTGGCAATCAATCAAAACGGTTTGACCGTGGCGGGCATGGGCTGTGTCTAACAGCGCTTGCAGCTTGGCGTGATACGGCTCCCAATAGTCGCGGATGCGCTCCTCGGCTTCATGCAAGCTCATCTTACCACGGTAGATTGCACGCCCGTTGGCCACAACGCGGGGGATCACGCCCAGACCCGACGCAATGCGGGGGTTATGTCCGATGCGCCGCACGCCTTCGATCAGGGCCGGGTCCAGCTCGTCTCGGGCGCGGTTGAGATCGACAAAGGCACGCGGTGCGCCTGCTTTGAGGAAGGTCGCGCCGAACTGTGGCGCGCAGTCGAACAACTGATCCACAAAGGCATCCTCGGATGAGCGGATGGCGTGTTCGTTCAGAACCGATCTGCGCAGGAAGCTCCATGTATAGTCACGCCCCGAATGCGGAGACGCAAAAACAACGCAGGAATTCTGGCGTGCAGGCAGTATCGCGTCAAAAGCAGCAGCGGGCATAAACGTCTCCTTGGTAATAAAACACATAGCGCAGAATTAATGAAAGCCAAAAGCCCTTGATCCCCTTGGCGACTCCTTTTATAGCACCCGAACGGCGCGTTGCTTTTCGCGCCCCATTTTTATTTGGGGCAAGGGCTGCGCGCGTATATAGTGGATGATTAGCTCAGCGGTAGAGCACTTCGTTGACATCGAAGGGGTCACTGGTTCGATCCCAGTATCGTCCACCATCTATTCTCTGGTGCGCCATATGGTGCACTGCCCGTAACCCAGGCGCTGGCCCGCGCCGTAATTTGGAAGGATTGGACCGATGAAAGTTCGCAATTCACTCCGCTCGCTCAAGAACCGGCACCGCGACTGCCGTGTTGTGCGTCGCAAAGGCCGCGTTTACGTGATCAACAAAACACAAAAGCGCTTCAAAGCCCGTCAGGGTTAAGCCCGCTTTTGAGGCTTATTTGAAACAGGCTGCTCCCTTCGGGTGCGGCCTTTTTCTTGTTTCATCGTGCGCCCCACGCCGCGGGATCGATCTGGAACACCTGTAGAAGCTGGTCATAGACGTCAGGCTCGGCCTCTTGAAGGGCGTTGGCCCTCTCGAAAAACACCTCCACTGCCGTGGCAAAGAACTCCTCGTGCCCAGTGGCGCCGTAAGGGTCAATCACTGTGGGCTTGCCTTGCTCTGTCAGGTGGACATGGCGCTCGAATGCTTCGCGAAACACCTTTACCCATGTCGCATGGCTCTGGCTTCGGGCCAGCAGTGGCACACCGTCCGTTTGGCCAGAGCGTTCGTCGAACTGATGCGCAAACTCATGGATGACTACGTTGTGCCCGTCTTCGATGTTCAACGCGCCCTGCGCACTATGCTCCCATGACAGAATCACGGGCCCACGCGCCCAGCTCTCCCCCGTGCGCACCGTCTCTGTCTGCGTCACAACAAAGCCGTCGCTGCGCTGGCCCTTGGATTTGAACGCCGACGGATAGATCATCACCGTCGTCAGATTGTCGTACCAAGCGTCTGTATTCACCACCAGCAAGCAGGCCTGCGCGGCGATCGACAGCTGCATCTCCTCGGTGACCTCAAGGCCGTTATACCCTTGAAACGTCACCTGATCGAGAAACAGACAGACTTTACCCTCCAGCTGATCGCGCAAGCTCTGCGGCATCTGTGCCACCAGTGGGACCTGTCGCGCAATAATCTCCCGCTCGCTTTGCGTAAGCGCACTCTCCAACAGCCGCGCTCTATCGCGCCGCTGCTTCCAGCCCCGAAGCATCAGAATGCCGATCACCCCGACGAAGATGAGCAATGGTATCCACATAGGCCTCTCCTCACACTTTGCCCGAATGTGACGCCCATCACGCAGAATTGCACCCCCTTGTGCAGCCCCCGCGACAGGCGCATATCTTAGCAGGACCCGATCAAAGGAATAAGCGATATGAGTGACACATACACACCCCCGAAAGTCTGGGCATGGGACGCAGAAAGCGGCGGCAAATTTGCCTCGATCAACCGCCCCATCGCAGGGCCAACCCACGATAAAGAGCTTGAAGTCGGCAAGCACCCGATCCAGCTTTATTCCCTTGCCACCCCCAACGGTGTCAAAGTCACAATCCTGCTCGAAGAACTGCTGGCCGCAGGCCACACAGGCGCGGAATATGACGCTTGGCTCGTGAATATTGGCGAAGGCATGCAATTCGGCTCAGGCTTTGTCGACGTGAACCCCAATTCCAAAATCCCAGCGCTGATGGACCACTCGGGCGACACCCCCCAGCGTGTGTTCGAAAGCGGCGCGATCCTGCTCTACCTCGCAGAGAAATTCGGTGCCTTCATCCCCACAGATCCCGCGCAAAAGACCGAGATGATGAGCTGGCTTTTCTGGCAAATGGGCAGCGCGCCCTATCTGGGCGGCGGTTTCGGCCACTTCTATGCCTATGCACCCGAAAAATTCCAGTACCCGATCGACCGCTTCTCGATGGAGGCAAAGCGCCAACTTGACGTGCTCGACCGTCATCTGGCCGAGAATGAATGGTTCGCAGGTGACTACTCCATCGCCGATATGGCGATCTGGTCATGGTACGGCCAGCTGGTGCTGGGCCGTCTCTATGACGCAGCAGAGTTCCTCGACGTGGCCTCTTACAAAAACGTTATGCGCTGGGCCGAAGCCATCGACGCCCGCCCCGCGGTCACGCGTGGCCGTATGGTAAACCGCCCCTTTGGTGAGCCAGAAATGCAGCTGCACGAGCGTCACGACGCCAGCGATTTCGACACCAAAACCCAAGACAAAATTGCAAAATCATAAGCAATCAGGGCGCGCAGTCTACCGCTGCGCGCCCCTCTTCATTTTGCCAAAAAAACTGAAAAGCCGCAGGTCCAAACAGGCACGATCCTACCTGTTCCGCCCCACCTGACGACAAATCAGGATCACTGGCAGCAGCCCCATCGCCACGATCACAAGGCTCGGCACTGCCGCGCCTTCCAACCGCTCGTCACTGGCCAGACGGTAGGCCTGTACCGCCAGAGTATCAAAGTTGAACGGGCGCATAATAAGCGTGGCTGGCAGCTCCTTCATCACATCCACAAAGACGATCAGAAGCGCGGTCAGCAAGCTTGGCGCCAGTATCGGGAGGTGCACGCGGCGCAATGTGCCCACTGGCCCCTGCCCGAGCGACCGAGAGGCCGAATCCATGTTCACGTGCACCATGGCCTGCCCGCCTTCATAAGCCCCCAGCGCCGCCGCAAGAAACCGCACCATATATGCAATCACCAGCAACCAGATCGAGCCAGTGATCAGCAACCCTGTCGAGACATCAAAAGTAGCGCGCATCCACGCATCCAGCGCATTATCGAACGCCGCAAACGGCACCATGAGCCCCACAGCAATCACACCGCCGGGCACGGCGTATCCCAACCGCGCTACATAGGCCGCTCCTTGGGCCGTGCGCCCTGCACGCATCCGCTGGAAAAACCCCACGCTGATCGCGGCCAGCACAGTGACCACCGCCGCCACCGAGGCAAGGGTGGCCGAGTTCTGGATGAAACCAAGATAACGTGCGCTTAACAGGTTCTGCTCCGATCCGATCCCCATCGAGAAGAGCACGATAATCGGCAGGATTGCTCCGAACAGGACAGGCACTGCACAAAGCAGGGCCGCTGCCATCCCGCGCCACCCGCTTAGTACAATCGCAGGGACGGTTTGGGCCTGCCGTGCGGGATCATGATACTTCGCATCGCCACGCTGCAAGCGTTCCAACATCGCCAGCAGCAGCGCAAAACTCAGCAAACACAGCGCCAATTGCGCCGCCGCCACGCGGTCAAACATCGAGAACCAGCTGGTGTAGATGCCCGTGGCAAAGGTCTGCACGCCAAAATAGGCGACCGTGCCAAAATCCGCGATAGTCTCCATCACGGCGAGCAACACACCTCCCGCAATCGCAGGACGCGCGAGCGGCAGGCTCACCTTAAAGAAAGCCGCCCACGGGTTGGATCCGAGCGCGCGTGCAGCCAGAAATGTGGTTCCGCTTTGCTGGATAAACGCGGCGCGGGCCAGCAGATAGACGTAAGGATAAAGCACCAGCACCAACATCGCCGCCGCCCCGCCAAGCGAGCGTATGTCAGGGAACCAATAGTCCCGCGGCCCCCACCCCGTCACATCGCGCAGCACCGTCTGCACAATTCCGGGATGGTCCAGCACATGGGTATAGGCATAGGCCAGTACATAGGCAGGAAAGGCCAGCGGCAGCACCAGTGCAATCTCGAAAAACCGCGCACCCGGGAATCGCGTCATCGTGACCAGCCACGCGGCCCCCACACCGATCATAAACGTGCCCAGTGCGACCAGCACCACCAACGCAAGCGTCGTGCGGGTGTATCCGCCCAGCACGGTCTCCATGAGGTGCTGCACCGTCTCCGTTCCGCCCGACAGGGCGGCAATCAGAACCGCCAGCATGGGCAGCGCACACAACCCCGCCACAAACAACGCAAGCCCCGACAGCGCACGCGCACCATCGCGGGTCTTTTGTCTTACATGAAAGGCCTGATCGCTCATGCCTTTATGTCGACTATTTTTGTCGGAATGAAAAGGTCCGCGACGCCGCAGTCTTAATCGTAGGTACGCTGGTCCTCGATCACCAATCCGTCTTTGGGCAGGCTGTCGGGTGCCACCACCTCGATCTGACCCTTGAGCTTCAAGAGCGCAGCAACAGAAGCCGCATAAGCCTCCGCGTCAGGCGCAGAGCTCTCGATCCGCACAGTCATCACATCCTGCTCACCCGCGCGTGACGCCACAACCCGCACACGGGTAATCTCATCGTGCGCTGCAGCCAATTGAGCGACCTGCTCGGGGCGCACGAACATGCCCTTGATCTTGGTCGTCTGATCGGCACGGCCCATCCAGCCCTTGATGCGCATGTTGGTCCGCCCACACGGCGAGGTGCCCGCCATCACTGCACTCAAGTCGCCCGTCGCAAAACGAATCAGCGGGTAATCGGGGTTGAGCGTGGTCACCACAACTTCCCCTACTTCACCCTCTGGAACAGGATCTCCGGTGCCGGGGGTAACGATCTCGACGATCACACCTTCCTCGACGACCAGCCCTTCCATGGCGTCAGATTCATACGCAATATTGCCCAGATCAGCAGTGGCATAGCTCTGCAAACAGGCGATACCGCGATCCGCGTACCACTGGCGCAGGCTCGGGAATAACGCCCCACCACCTACTGCCGCGCGGGTAATCCCGAGGGTCACGCCCATCTCGTCGGCCTTCTCCAGTATCACCTTGAGGTAGTCTGGCGTGCCTGCATAGGCCGTGGTGCCAATGTCGCGCGCCGCGGTCACCTGAAGCTCCGTCTGACCCGTGCCTGCGGGCAGAACAGACGCGCCAACAGCGCGGGCGCCACTCTCGAAGATCATCCCCGCAGGGGTGAGATGGTAGCCAAAGCAATTGTGCACAATGTCACCCGCGCCAATGCCGCAGGCATGCAGGAACCGCCCCATCCGCCACCAGTCGGGATCGGTGGAGGACGGCTCATAAATCGGTCCAGGAGACTGGAACACGTGGGAAAATTCATGCGCAGGTTTGGTCGTAAAGCCGCCAAAGGGCGCATGCGCCGATTGCGCCTTACCCAGTTCCGACTTGCGCAAAACAGGAAGTGTGGCCAACGCCTCGGCGCTGGTGATCGTGCTTGGATCGACGCCATCGAGCGCGCCACCATAGCCGCTCAACTCCTTAGCCCGTGCAATCTGCGCAGGCAGCGCCTTGGCCAAGTCAGCCGCCCGCGCCTGTGCGCTGCGCGTTTCCAGTTCGTCGAAATTGCTCATATTACTTTCTCATCTTTTCCAATGTGCCGTCCTCAGACCGCGACGCCGAACAAACTGCCCACTGCGGCTGTAACCGCCATGGCCAAACCGCCCCAAACAACTACACGCAAAGCGGCGGGCCACACGGGCGCACCACCCGCAAGCGCACCCAGCGCGCCCAACAATGTCAGCGCGAGCAGAGTCACCGCGACGACAGATGCAATGACATCCCCTGCGGGAGCCAAGACCGCTGCAATGAGCGGAATAGCCGCAAAAACGCTAAACGTGAGTGCCGACGTTCCCGCAGCCAGCAACGGTTGCGCCGCCTGCGCCTCACCCAGTCCTAGTTCCTCGCGCACATGGGCACCCAACGCGTCTTTCTCTGTCAATTCCCGCGCCACCAGCGCAGCCGTTTGCGGTGATAGCCCACGCTCTTGAAAAATCTCGGCCAGCTCGGCTTCTTCGCCTTCGGGATCATCAATCAGCGCTTGCCGCTCGCGTGCGATGTCCGCCGCTTCAAGGTCCGCCTGCGAAGATACGCTGACATATTCGCCTGCGGCCATCGACATAGCACCAGCCGCCAATGCAGCAGTGCCTGCGATCAAAATCGTACGCGGGTCAGGGTCCGCCGCAGCTACCCCCACGATCACAGAGGCAACTGATACAATCCCGTCGTTCGCCCCCATTACCGCTGCACGCAGCCATCCCACACGGTCCACCAAATGGGGATCGTCGCTATGCGCAGATGCCGACATTGTCACGAAAGCCAGCGTTTGCGGCGACGATAGCTGCGCACGTCGCGGAAGGATTTGCGCCCCTCGTCCGACATGCCCAGATAGAATTCTTTGACGTCCTGATTCTCGCGCAGGTCCTTGGCAGGACCGTCCATCACGACACGCCCGCTCTCGAGGATGTAGCCGTAATGCGCAAACCGCAGCGCCACATTGGTGTTCTGCTCGGCCAGCAGGAAAGTCACGCCTTCCTTCTCGTTGATCTCTTTGACGATGTTGAAAATCTGCTCCACCAGCTGCGGCGCAAGGCCCATGCTCGGCTCGTCCAGCAAAATAGTCTCGGGCTTGGACATCAGCGCACGGCCCACGGCACACATCTGCTGCTCCCCGCCAGAGGTATAGCCCGCCTGTGATTTGCGGCGCTCGCGCAGACGCGGGAAATAGTTATAGACCATCTCGAGGTCCGCCGCGATGGCGCCGCTGCCGTCCGTGCGCGTATACGCTCCCGTCAGCAGGTTTTCCTCGATCGTGAGGTGCTCGAAACAGTGACGGCCTTCCATCACCTGCACGACACCCTTTTTCACGGTCTCCGCAGGATCCTGCTCCGCAATCGAGGTGCCACGGTACTTGATCGACCCTTTGGTCACCTCGCCGCGCTCACTCGCCAGCAGGCCGCTGATCGCCTTGAGCGTTGTGGTCTTGCCTGCGCCATTGCCGCCCAACAGGGCTGTGATACCGCCCTTGGGCACATTCAGGCTCACGCCCTTAAGGACAAGGATCACGTGATTATAGATCACTTCGATGTTGTTCACCTCAAGCAGGTTCTCGACCTGAACTTCGGCGGGTTTTGCGTCCAACATATCCCTTGGCCCTCTCTAAATCTGTAAAAAATCTCTGGCCGCCACGCATGGGTAGCGGCCAGAGGTTCGCCTTAGTTACAAGCAGGCGTGATGTTGTTTTCCGCCGCATAGGCTTCGGAATCTTCGGCAATCAGCGGCCCGATCACGTCCATATCAGAGGGAGCAAAGTCAGAGACGAGGCTCCATGTCTTGGACGATGCATCCCACTGCGTCATTCCCACGAGGCCCGTGCCGCCGTGGTTTTGGCACGATACATTGAACTCGGGACCAAAGTTGGGAAGGCCAAGTGCCGCCATCTTCGCTTCGGTCATCTCCAAGGCTTCCATACCGTCACGCATCATCGCAGGGGTGATGTCCATTTCACCATGGATTTCCTGTGCTGTCTTGACAGCTTCCGCTGCGAGCATCGCCGCATAGAGACCACGGTTATAGAGTACGGTTCCGATCTGGTCGCCCGCACCTGCCGCGTTGCCCTTGTCGACAACATGCGTCTGGATGTCGTCAAACACAGGGAAATCTCTGCCCACACCGTGGAACGTCAGCGCCTTATAGCCATTGGCCGCATCGCCCGCTGCGAGAACGTCATTCTCCGAGCCAGACCACCAGATGCCGATGAAGTTCTCCATCGGGAAACGGATGTTTGCCGCTTCCTGAACCGCAACCTGGTTCATCACGCCCCAGCCGTACATGATCACATAGTCAGGCTTGTCACGGCGGATTTGCAGCCACTGAGACTTTTGCTCCTGACCGGGGTGGTCAACAGGTACTTCCTTGAACTCGAAACCGTGCTTGGCGGACAGCTCCTGCAGCGTGCGGATAGGCTCTTTGCCGTAGGCAGAGTTGTGATAAACGAGCGCGACCCTCTTACCATTCAGATCGCCATCGTTCTGCTCCAGCAGATAGTTGATCGCACCGGACGCACCATTCCAGTAGTTGGCAGGGTAGTTGAACGTGTGGCTGAACACTTCACCATTCGCCGCAGACGTACGACCATAGCCCATCGTGTGCATCGGGATGCCATCGGCAGTCGTTTTCGGGATCAGCTGGTATGTGATACCTGTGGAAAGCGGCTGATACACCAGAGAGCCTTCGCCCTTGGTGGACTCGTAACATTCCACACCTTTTTCGGTGTTATAGCCCGTCTCGCACTCCAGCACGCGCGTCATCACGCCGCCGATGCCACCATCGCGCTCATTAAGCATGGTGAAATAGTCGGCGTATCCATCCGCAAACGGAATACCACCCGCCGCATAGGGGCCAGTGCGATAGCTCAGTGACGGGAACACAAGGTCCGCCATGACAGGGCTCGCAGCCATCACGGCTGCTACGGCATATGTACCTAGTTTATATTTCATCGGTAGTTTCCTCCCTTGGATTTTATCCGATTGGTCTTTTGTGAGCAGGTTGTCCCGCCTTCGTTATTCATGGCCAGCCCCGCGTCAGTGCGGGAAGGGCCACAATCTCAGTTTCTCCTTGGCCACGCGCCACAGTTGGTTGATGCCGTGCGGCTCCGCGATCAGGAATACGATAATCAACAGGCCCACGATGACCAGCTGCAAATGCGCCACGATATCCGTGGGCCAGCCGAACCAGTCCACGCCGACAACCTTAAGCGCTACAGGCAGAAGAACCAGAAACGCTGCCCCCGCAAAGGAGCCAAAGATGCTCCCCAACCCGCCGATGATGATCATGAACAGAACGAGGAACGACTTCTGAATACCGAAGGCTTCGCCCACTTCCACAGCGCCGAGATAGACCGCAAAGAACAACGCTCCCGAGATGCCGATGAAGAACGAGGACACCATAAACGCCGTCAACTTGGCGCGCAGCGGGTTCACCCCGATGATTTCGGCTGCAATGTCCATATCACGGATCGCCATCCACTTGCGCCCCGATGCGCCACGCGTGAGGTTGCGTGCGATCACCGCACTGGCAATCGTGAATATCAGACAGAACAGATACGCAGCCCAAGGCGCGACCGAAGGCCCCGTGATCAATATCCCGAACAAATCGCGCTCCGGCGCACTGATCTGACCCGAAGCCGAATAGTTATAGAACCACGCCACGCGGTTAAACAGCCACACAAGGAAGAATTGAGCCGCGAGCGTTGCAACAGCGAGGTAAAACCCCTTGATCCGCAAACTGGGCAGGCCAAACAATACACCCACAATGGCTGTCATCACGCCGCCCATAATGACGCTGAAAAAGATGTTGAACTCCGGCAGCCGGAACAGCAATTCACCGCCCCACCAGATGTCCACTCCTGTCATGAACTTGTAACAGGCATAGGCCCCCACGGCCATGAAACCGCCGGTCCCAAGGCTCACCTGACCACAATAGCCGACAAGAATGTTCAACCCCAATGCCGCGATCGCATAGATCAGGAACGGCAACAGCAACGAGTTGACCCAATAGTCATTGACCACAAACGGCACGACAACAATCGCGATGAACAACACGATGTAATAGCGGTAGCGATCAAACCTGATCGGAAACGTCTGCTGGTCTTCCGCATATGTCGTACTGTAATCGCCCGCCTCACGATAAAACATGCAAACCGCTCCCTATTTCTTTTGGTCCTAAATATCCCGGGGTGCGGGGCTGGCCCCGCGTCAACACCGCCACACTAAACACGCTCAATGATTTTCTCCCCGAACAGTCCCTGCGGACGAAACACCAGAAACAGAAGCGCCAGCATGTAGGCAAACCAGTTCTCCGTCGCCCCGCCAAGGAAAGGCGCACCGATCAAGAATTCAAACAGCTTCTCGCCCACACCGATAATCAGACCACCAACAATGGCGCCCGGAATGGAGGTGAACCCGCCCAACATCAGCACCGGCAACGCTTTCAGCGCGATCAGCGAGAGCGAGAACTGAACGCCAGACTTCGCCCCCCACATGATGCCTGCAACAAGGGCCACAAACCCCGCCAGCGACCAGACCAAAACCCAGATAAAGTTCAAGGATACGCCGACGCTCAATGCGGCCTGATGGTCATCCGCAACCGCGCGCATCGCACGACCCTGCTTGGTGTACTGTGCAAACACAATCAGACCAATTACCAGAATGGCGGCCACAATCGTCGCGACGATATCAAGGTTGTCGATGAACACACCTGTGCCCCACGCATCATAGGTTGTGTTGTCCAGCCAACCGTTCATCCCCTGCGGCAGGCAGTTCCCCTGCGCCATGCACACATCGAGCGGCTTGAGCTCGGAGCCCCACATCAAGTCGGCAACGCCCTCAAGAAAATAGGCCAAGCCGATGGTCGCCATGAACAGGATAATCGGCTCTTGTCCGACCAAATGTCGGAAAACAAACCGTTGCACCATCCAAGCAAGCAAAACCATTACAGCGACCGTGAAGAGGATCGCCAAAAACGAATGCACCGACCAGCCGAATTTATGCACATCGGTGCCAAAAATCGCATTGATCAAATGCGCAAACGGCACCTGCCCGTTCTGAATACCCACCAGCGTCATGGCGGCAAACAGCGCCATAACCCCTTGGGCGTAGTTGAAAATCCCTGACGCCTTGTAAATCAGGACAAATCCAAGGGCCACCAGCGCGTAGAGAACACCCGCCATCAAACCATTCACGATCACCTCAAAGGTGTAGACCAGTTGCTCGTTCATGCCGCGTCCCCCTCGTCGTCATGGGCCACGCCCAGATAAGCATCAATCACGGCCTGATTGTTGCGCACTTCATGCGGCGTGCCGTCGCCAATCTTCTTGCCGTAATCCATCACGACCACCCGGTCGCTGAGGTCCATCACAACGCCCATGTCGTGCTCAATGAGCGCGATGGTCGTGCCGAATTCATCATTCACATCAAGAATAAAGCGGCTCATGTCCTCTTTCTCCTCGACGTTCATCCCAGCCATTGGCTCATCGAGCAGCAGGATCGACGGCTCGGCGGCCAGCGCCCGCGCCAGTTCAACCCGCTTTTTCAAACCGTAGGGCAGACGCGCAACAGGGGTCTTGCGAATGGCCTGAATCTCGAGAAAATCAATAATCCGCTCGGCCACTTCACGGTTTTTGACCTCTTCGGCCTCCGCCGCCCCGCGCCACAGCATCTGGGACAGCATCCCCGTCTTCATATGCGTCAAACGGCCCGTCATGACGTTGTCCAGAACGCTCATCCCTTCAAACAGAGCGATGTTCTGGAAGGTCCGCGCAATCCCTTGCTGCGCAACTTCAAACGGCTTCACAGGCGGACGGCGAGATCCCTTATACCAGACCTCCCCTTCCTGCGGCACGTAGAAGCCGGAAATCACGTTGAGCATGGATGACTTGCCCGCCCCGTTGGGCCCGATAATGGCGCGGATCTCGCCCTCGCGAATATCGAACGAGATATCCTTGATCGCCTCAACGCCACCAAAGCGCAGCGTGATATTCTTCATCTCCATGACCACAGGGCCAATCGTGCGCCCGTCCTCGGTCACATAGCTCTCGACGGTATCTTTCACGCGATGCCCCCCTGCTTCACTTTTCCAATTAAACTCACATGACGGGAGGGACTGTCTCTTATACACATCTC
>CAJXSZ010000032.1 GCA_913060815.1 uncultured Sulfitobacter sp.
GATTTCTGCCTGTCTCGTGGGCTCGGAGATGTGTATAAGAGACAGAGGTCGTACTGGATGCGCAAGACGCCCTGCTGCAGGCCGATGAGATGAGCCGGAAGATTGCCGTGATGCAAGAGCAGAACGATGCCATCTTCCGCCAGCTTGAAGAAGCGATGACCGTTTCCGTTGCACCGCTGGACCGTATGTTCCGCGCCGCGGGCATGCCAACCGACCGTATGCTGGACACTGTGCGCCGCGGCTATTCCGGTCAAGGCGGCCCGTTGACGCCGCTGTCGTTCACCACACGCGGCGAGCAGCCCACCGCAGACACGCTGCGCGCCAATCGCCTGTTGAACCAGATGGACCGTTTGAACCTGTACCGTTTGGCCGCGCAAAAAGCGCCGTTTGCGAATCCTGTGAAAAACTCTTTCCGATTCACCTCCAAATTCGGCTTCCGCCGTGACCCGAAGACAGGTGGTCGTCGCATGCACAACGGTGTCGACTTTGCCGCACCCAACGGCACACCTCTCTATGCAACAGCGGACGGTGTTGTGACCCACGCGGGTTGGGGCTCAGGATATGGTAGGTTGGTCAAAATCCAGCACGAATTCGGGATCGAAACACGCTATGCGCATATGTCGAGAATGCGCGTAAAGGTTGGTCAAAGAGTATCGCGTGGCGATAGAATTGGTGATATGGGTGCGTCAGGACGGGTGACTGGCGTGCACCTTCATTATGAAGTTCGCGTCGGCGGAAAAGCCGTCAATCCTATGATCTATATTAAGGCAGCAAACGATGTTTTCTAAGAGCAAAATCAACGATCCCGCCCCAAGTGGTACAGACACGGCCAAGCCTTCGGCTACACCCACTGCCGCGCCTTCCGCGCCTGCGTCTTCCCAGAAGACGAACGAGTTCAAAGCAAGCGCGCCCAAGGCAAAGCCACCTGCCTCCGTCCTGTCCGCTGACCTGCACGTGACAGGCAACATGAAGACAACGGGTGACATTCAGGTTGAAGGCACTGTTGAAGGCGATATCCGCGCCCACCTGCTCACCATCGGTGAGACGGCCACGATCAAAGGCGAAGTGATTGCTGATGATGTTGTGATCAATGGCCGCATCGTTGGCCGTGTCCGCGGCCTCAAGGTGCGCCTCACGTCTACAGCGCGTGTGGAGGGTGATATCATCCACAAGACGATCGCAATCGAGAGCGGTGCGCATTTCGAAGGTTCCGTGCAGCGTCAGGACGATCCGCTCAACCCGGGTGCCAAGCCAGCGGCAGCACCCAAGGCGAACCCTGCCTCCTAAGCGCTGGACCAGTTTCAGAACATGACGCCGTGAGCCCTGCTCGCGGCGTTTTTCGTTAGATCAACGGGTTTGGCCCTGTCGTTCTTGGCGATGTGCATTTCGGTTCAAAGAGGCTGTCACGACCTTGAAAAGCGCTCTCGTTTTCTCGCCCTGACAGGACTGTTTCTTTACGCTCATTTGCGTCAATGCTGCATGGTGGTTGAGCGTTGATTTGCTTCCGGGTGCGAATAGCTCTTCGGGAACCAACTAAGTTCTGAACCAAGTTGATGGCAGCTATAATTCAAGCAACGCGGGAACACCTCGAAAGGTGGAATTGTTGGCCGATTATAATTTATCGTCCAACGCTTTCTCGTTAAAAATTTTGGCCCCATCACACCGCAGCAAATCGATTGTGCGGCGTGACGGTATGCTCTTCCAAAGGCTCAGTTGCAGATGATTGAGCTTCCAACGGTCGTGCAAGACGTAGTGGTGCCGCCACCATTTCCGTCAGTTGTTGTGGTGATATATGTGCCAGAACCAACCTTAGTCGTAACCGAGCCTGCCATTGCTCCACCCGCCACACAGAAGCTAAAAATAAAGGTTACAAAGATAGTTTTCATAGGAAACTCCGAAATTTGCTTAATTGCAGGGTCATTTCGATCAGCTCTGAGTGTCTTCAATACGTTTGGAAAACGGCCTTTTCACGGCCGTTCGGAACTACGGTTACTCGAAAGGGTTTCCGGAGCGGGACCTCTACCCGCGCAGCGATGATCCGCTTTCTCTCACTTCCCCTTGCGGTAATGCGATACAAACCTGAAAAACTAAAAAAGGCGCCCTATTGAGGGCGCCTTTGCTCCAGCTGTTAGCCAGATTTCTTAGTCGATTACCGTGACGGTCTTCATCATATCGGGCTGGCCAATGACCGCGCCATTGCCGCCTGTGCCACGCTTGATCGCGTCGACCACGTCCTGCCCGTCCGTCACACGGCCAACGACCGTGTATTGACCATTCAGGAAGGGTGCCTCGTCGAACATAATGAAGAACTGACTGTTCGCTGAATCAGGGCTTTGCGCACGGGCCATGCCCACGACGCCCTTTTCGTAGTTCACGTCAGAGAACTCGGCCGCAAGGTTGGGCATGTCCGAGCCGCCCGTGCCTGCGCGGCGCATGTCGCCGCCCATTTTGCCGTGCTCTACATCGCCAGTCTGTGCCATAAATCCGTCAATGACACGGTGAAAGACGACGCCGTTGTACTTGCCGTCCGCCGCCAAAGCGGTGATGCGCGCCGCATGCTGCGGAGCGATATCCTCAAGCAGATCAATCGTCACGGTGCCATTGGCTTGACCCTCGACCTCAATCTGGATGCCAGAGGCTGCCACAGAACCCGCAATGAGCGTCGCGAAGAGCCCGCCTGCGATAAGGCTACGCATCTGCTGCGACTTTCACGCTGATCATACGGTCGGGGTTGGCGGGTGGCTCGCCTTTGGCGATGTTGTCCACATGCTCCATACCCTCGATGACGTTGCCATAGACGGTATACTGACCGTTGAGGAAATCATTGTCTTTGAAGTTGATGAAGAACTGGCTGTTGGCCGAGTTGGGGTTGGCAGAGCGCGCCGCACCAAGGCTGCCGCGTGCGTGCGGGATCTTGGAGAATTCGGCAGGAACGTCGGGATGCTCGGATCCGCCTGTGCCAGCGGCGCGGGGGTTATAGTCTTTCTCCATGTTGGCGTGCTGTACATCGCCCGTCTGGGCCATGAAGCCGTCGATGACGCGGTGGAAGGCTACGTTGTCATAGGCACCTGCGCGCGCCAGCGTCTTCATACGCTCTACATGCTGAGGGGCAACGTCGGGCAACAGCTCGATGGTGACTGTGCCATCTTTGAGTTCCATCAGGATTGTGTTTTCGGGGTCTTTGATCTCGGCCATGCGGCTCTCCTTCATAAATTCTTTACCCGTACCTAAGGCGCTGCACCACAATTGCCAAGGAGGTGCATTGACCACAGGCGAGATTACGGCAAAACAGCACGTAAGTTTGATCGCAGACACAAGGGACGGATGAAATGGGCTGGAAATCACTGGATGATATGGACCTGCACGGGAAGCGCGTTCTGGTGCGTGTAGACATCAATGTGCCTGTCGAGAATTCCCAAGTTACGGATGCAACGCGGATCGAGCGGATCGTTCCCACTGTGCATGACATCCTGTCAAAAGGCGGTACACCAATCCTACTCGCGCATTTCGGGCGGCCCAAAGGCAAGGTCAATCTCGACATGAGCCTGCGGCAGGTGGTGCCAGCGCTCAGGCACGCCCTGATGCGCTCCGTCGCTTTGGTCGAGACGCTGGAGGCGGCGGAGGCGATGACCGCCGAGGTGGCCGCCGCTGAGGTCGTGCTGATTGAGAACATCCGCTTCCACGCGGGAGAAGAAGCCAACGATCCCGAATTCGCGAAACGTCTGGCCAAGTTGGGCGATGTTTATTGCAATGATGCCTTCTCTGCCGCGCACCGTGCGCATGCCTCGACCGAGGGCATTGCACACCACCTGCCCTCTTGCGCAGGCCGCCTGATGCAGGCCGAGTTGTCAGCGCTTGAAACGGCGCTCGCCAAGCCAGAGCGCCCTGTGGGAGCCGCGGTGGGCGGTGCTAAGGTGTCGACCAAGATTGCACTGCTGGAGAACCTCGTGAACCGCCTTGATCTGTTGATCATTGGCGGCGGCATGGCGAATACATTTTTGGCGGCACAGGGTGCGCGCCTTGGCGGCTCATTGGTCGAGCCCGACCACCTTGAAACGGCGCGCGATATTCTTGCACAAGCTTCCCGCGCTGGCTGCCGCGTTCTGCTGCCCGAGGACGGGTTGGTCGCGACGGAATTCAAGGCCGGTGCTGCGCACAACGTGGCATTGCTGGGGCCAGATACAGTTCTTGGCGAAGACGAAATGGTGCTGGACGCAGGGCCCACAACCATTGAGCAAATCCGCATTGCCATCGAAGGGCTCAAAACCCTGATCTGGAACGGCCCAATGGGCGCTTTCGAGATCGCGCCCTTTGACACAGCTACTGTCGCTGCTGCGCGTATCGCAGCACAGCAAACCCGTGATAGCGTGCTGATCTCGGTTGCAGGCGGTGGCGACACGGTCGCGGCTCTCAATCAGGCAGGCGTTGCTGATGACTTCACCTATATCTCCACCGCAGGCGGCGCGTTTCTGGAGTGGATGGAAGGTAAAACCTTGCCTGGTGTTGCGGCATTGGGTGGCTAGTCGCCTCATTGAACCAATTAACTAAAAAAACACCAATGCGAATCATTAGGGATTCCCATAGCGAATCACTTATGCCATAACGGTCTCACCACCCGATAAGAGGTGGCTTTTACGGCAGTTTCTACAGGTACCCATAGGCATCAGCGCATGAGCAAACCCGCAGTTGGACCCCTTCTCTTTTTTGCGATTGCTTTTGCGCTGAGCCTTTACTTCACCTTTGCGGCCGTGCAGGGCGATTTCGGCCTGTTCCGTCGTGCTGAAATCCTTGCCGAGGCAGATGAGATGCGGTCGCATCTGGCTGATGTGCGTGCCGAAGTTGCCCAAATGGAAAACCTCACCCACCGCTTGTCAGACGATTACCTCGATCTGGATCTGCTGGATGAGCAGGCCCGATCGGTCCTCGGGATGGTGCGCGCCGACGAGATCGTCATCCGTTAAGCAAGCTGCGCGTTTGCAACATGCCAGCCCTGCACCAAGCCCCCTAGCCCGCGCCGCTGTTTTGCTCTATTAGATAGTTTAACACTAAACTATATTGGCGCGGCAGCCACTGCGCCTAAGGGGAGGACTGCCTTTATGGCCGCCAAAAAGCCAAGTGCGAAGAAGAACCAATCCAATGTATCGCCCGAAGAGCTGCTTGCGTATTACCGCGACATGCTGCTCATTCGCCGGTTTGAAGAAAAAGCGGGCCAGCTTTACGGCATGGGCCTGATTGGCGGGTTCTGCCATCTCTACATCGGACAAGAAGCGGTCGTTGTCGGGCTTGAAGCAGCCGCCAAGGAAGGTGACAAGCGTATCACCTCCTACCGCGATCACGGTCACATGCTGGCCTGCGGGATGGACCCTAAAGGCGTCATGGCCGAGCTGACAGGCCGCGAGGGTGGCTATTCCAAGGGTAAGGGCGGCTCCATGCACATGTTCTCCAAGGAGAAGCATTTCTACGGGGGCCACGGTATTGTTGCGGCTCAGGTGCCACTGGGTGCGGGACTGGCGTTCTCTGACAAATACAAAGGCAATGACAACGTCACTTTCACCTACTTCGGGGATGGCGCAGCCAACCAAGGCCAGGTCTATGAAGCCTACAACATGGCCGAAATCTGGGACCTGCCGTGTATTTTTGTCATTGAAAACAACCAATATGCTATGGGCACCTCGACCCAGCGCTCGACCCACTCGCCCAGCTATTGGGAGCGCGGTGCCGCCTACGGCATCGAGGGCGAGGAAGTCGACGGGATGGACGTGCTGGCCGTGAAAGCCGCTGGCGAGAAGGCCGTGGCCCACTGCCGTGCGGGCAAAGGCCCTTACATCCTCGAGATCAAGACGTACCGCTACCGTGGCCACTCCATGTCTGACCCCGCCAAATACCGCACCCGCGAGGAGGTGCAAAAGATGCGCGACGAGCGGGACCCCATCGAGGCGATCCGCACGATGCTGCTGACAGGCAAGCACGCCACCGAGGATGACCTCAAAGCCATCGACAAAGAGATCAAAGCCACCGTGAACGAGAGTGCCGAGTTCGCCAAGGAAAGCCCCGAGCCACATCTCGACGAGCTTTGGACAGATATTTACGCAGAGCTGGAGGCTTAAACCATGGCAACCGAAATTCTTATGCCCGCCCTGAGCCCCACGATGGAAGAAGGCACGCTGGCCAAATGGCTCGTGAAGGAAGGCGATACAGTCTCGTCTGGCGACATCATGGCCGAGATCGAGACCGATAAGGCAACAATGGAATTCGAGGCCGTCGATGAAGGTATCGTTGGTAAAATCCTCATAGAGGGAGGCACAGAGGGCGTGAAAGTAAACACAGCCATCGCGATCCTTCTTGAGGAGGGTGAGGATGCGTCCGCGATGGAGACTGCCTCACAGCAGCCTGCGAGCGCACCAGTTCCTGCAGACAAGGCGCAATCCTCCGAGGATGCGCCCGCCGCTGGCATGGCCCACCCTGCCCCTGAAACAGACACTACACCTGATTGGCCCGAAGGCACCGCACTTAAACAGCAGACAGTGCGCGAAGCCTTGCGTGATGGCATGTCCGAAGAGATGCGCCGCGATGACACGGTATTCCTCATGGGCGAGGAAGTCGCCGAGTATCAGGGGGCCTATAAGATTTCCCAAGGGATGCTGGACGAATTCGGCGCCAAGCGGGTAATCGACACGCCGATCACCGAGCATGGTTTTGCCGGTATCGCTACGGGGGCGTCGTTCGGCGGGCTGCGCCCGATCGTTGAGTTCATGACGTTCAACTTCGCCATGCAGGCGATCGACCACATCATCAACTCTGCGGCCAAGACGCTGTATATGTCAGGCGGTCAGATGGGCGCGCCAATGGTCTTCCGTGGCCCCAATGGTGCTGCTGCGCGTGTGGGTGCACAGCACTCTCAGGACTACGCGGCTTGGTACATGCAGATACCGGGCCTCAAGGTCGCGATGCCCTACTCCGCCTCCGATTACAAAGGTCTCATGAAAACCGCGATCCGCGATCCTAATCCTGTAATCTTCCTCGAGAATGAGATTCTTTATGGGCGCACATTCGATGTGCCTGATATGGATGACTATACGGTACCGTTCGGAAAAGCGCGCATCTGGCGCGAGGGCGACGATGTGACAATCGTGAGCTTTGGCATCGGGATGACCTATGCGCTTGAAGCGGCAGAGAAGCTGGCGGAAGAAGGCATCAACGCCGAGGTCATCGACCTGCGCACCCTGCGCCCGATGGACACGCCTGCGATCATCAAATCGGTGATGAAGACAAACCGCCTTGTGACAGTCGAGGAAGGCTGGCCTCAAGGGTCGGTCGGCAGCTACATCTCAAGCGTGGTCATGCAGGAGGCGTTCGATTACCTCGACGCGCCCGTGATCTGTTGCACAGGCAAGGATGTGCCGATGCCCTATGCCGCAAATCTCGAAAAACATGCACTGGTAACCACGGCCGAGGTCATCGAAGCCGTGAAAAAAGTTACGTATAAATAAGGAGCGGACGTTATGCCTACAGAAATCTTGATGCCCGCCCTCTCGCCCACCATGGAAGAAGGCACATTGGCCAAATGGCTGGTGAAGGAGGGGGATACAGTCTCCTCTGGTGATGTGATGTGCGAGATTGAAACCGATAAGGCCACGATGGAGTTCGAGGCTGTGGACGAAGGTGTCATCGGGAAAATCCTGATCCCCGAGGGCACGGAAGGCGTCAAAGTGAACGACGTTATCGCCGTACTTTTGGAAGACGGCGAGAGTGCTGATGATATTGGTGACACGCCCGCGCCTAAAGCCGAGGCGTCTAGCAATGTAGCGCCTGCCGAGGCATCGGATGCCACTGCACCTGCAAAAGGGCATGGTCGCGGCGATACGGATGCGACCCCTGCCCCTGCGGCAGGAAATGCGGCGGATGGCTCTCGCATCTTTGCTTCGCCGTTGGCACGGCGCATCGCTGCCCAGAAAGGGCTCGACCTTGCTCAAATCAAGGGATCGGGCCCGCGTGGTCGTATCGTCAAAGCAGATGTTGAAGGGGCGACGCAGACCACAGCACCTGCCGACACCGCAGCGCCTGCCGCGGCTACTGCTGCTGCTGCGCCGACCCCGTCTGGCCCATCAGGCGACGCCATAAGCAAAATGTATGCTGACCGCGAATATGAAGAGATCAGCCTCGATGGCATGCGCAAAACAATCGCTGCGCGTCTCACCGAGGCCAAGCAGACCGTGCCGCACTTCTATCTGCGCCGCGATATCCAGCTTGATGCGCTGATGGCCTTCCGCGCCCAGCTCAATAAGCAGCTTGAGCCTCGTGGTGTAAAGCTGTCGGTCAATGACTTCATCATCAAAGCCTGCGCTTTGGCTCTGCAAGAAGTGCCCGATGCCAACGCAGTTTGGGCGGGGGATAAGGTGTTCAAGCTCAAGCCATCTGACGTGGCCGTAGCCGTTGCCATTGAAGGCGGGTTGTTCACGCCTGTGCTTAAAGACGCCGAGATGAAATCGCTTTCTGCTCTGAGCGCAGAAATGAAAGACCTCGCAGGCCGTGCCCGTGATCGCAAGCTGGCACCGCACGAATATCAGGGCGGCAGCTTTGCTATCTCAAATCTCGGCATGTTCGGGATCGACAATTTCGATGCGGTGATTAACCCGCCGCACGGTGCGATCCTTGCTGTTGGCGCAGGTGCGAAAAAGCCTGTGGTCAATGCGGATGGCCAGATAGAGGTCGCGACAGTGATGTCCGTAACACTGTCTGTCGATCACCGCGTAATTGACGGTGCATTAGGGGCCGAATTGCTCAACGCGATCAAGGCAAACCTAGAAGCGCCAATGACGATGCTTGCATAAACAAAAGAGTGTAAGAAATCAAAAAGGCCGGAGCATTGCTCCGGCCTTTTGCGTTAAAGGTAAGAGGCTACTTTTCCCACGACCCCAGCATATGGTTCATCGATATCGCAGGTTGATCACATCCCGCCTCCCCTACAATCCGCGCGGGGATGCCAGCGACTGTTTTGCACGGCGGCACTTCTTCAAGGACCACGGAACCCGCAGCGATGCGGCTGCAATGCCCAACTTTGATATTGCCCAGAACCTTGGCTCCTGCGCCGATCAAAACACCGTCTGCGATCTTGGGGTGCCGATCTTCTTCTTCCTTGCCAGTCCCGCCCAGCGTCACCGAATGCAGCATAGAGACATTGTCGCCGACGACTGCGGTCTCGCCGATTACAATGGAATGGGCATGATCGATCATGATTCCTTTGCCTATTTTTGCTCCGGGGTGAATATCGACGCCAAAAATCTCGGACACACGCATCTGAAAAAAGTAGGCGAGATCACGCTGACCTGAAGTCCAGAGGTGGTGACCGACACGGTAAGCCTGAACCGCTTGATAGCCTTTGAAATAGAGGATCGGCTGCAGCAGCCTGTGGCAGGCGGGGTCACGCTCGTAAATCGCCACGAGATCAGCACGTGCAGCATCTACCAATGCGGGATCAGCAGCATAGGCCTGCTCGACGATCTCGCGCACGACCATCATCGACATCTCATTGGACGAAAGCTTCGCCGCAATTCTGTAGGATAGAGCCTTCTCAATCGAGGCATGGTGCAGAATCGTTGCATGCACGAACCCTCCGATAAGAGGCTCCTGCACCACGGCCTTCTGCGCGTCTGATTTGATTTGGTCCCAAACAGGATCAACGGATGTAACGTTGCTTTGCGGAGTGGCCATAATGGTGGAGCCTCTTTTCTGATTACTCCCTACACTTAGCACAATTACAGCAAGTGCAAACCCGTTCAAAACTGCGACACATCTCGTTTAGGTGATTTCGCTGCTGGATCGCCTCTAGAACAACGGACAGGCACTGTAGCAAATTGGCGCTCATTTGCGGCGACGCACGCCGTGCAACATCTGCCAACGCTGCCGCACGCAGACTGCCATCGCCCCAAAGGGGATGGTGCTTTTTCAAACGTTTCGCATATTTGTCTGCTACATGTGCCTGCCAAATGAGGCGGGCACATGCACCTGCACGGTGACGTGGTGCTACATGCTCAATCGCGCGTGCCGCATGTTGTAAGTCACTCAGACCAATCTGCCTTACAGCGCGGCAACATCAATTTGCTGGAACAAACCTGTACCATAGGATGCTGAGACCTGAGCAACCTCCACCACAAGCGCGCCAAAGGCTCCGTCACTTACACGGTCTTCAAAGGTGTATGAATAGCTCGGTGATGACAGTACTTCCTCGCGCATGACAACACCGTCGCTTCTAAGGCGTAACACATATGCTTCACTCTCTTCACCCAGAGGGACATCAATGGCTTCCCAGCCATCGCCGTCAATCCGCGTACGTCTGATCCACGTGATCTCCAAATCACCCTCATTGGTTTGCTTGGCCCGCAGATGCGCCGGAGCGTAGGGCCGCAACCCGTTGCCTTCAAACGCACGCTCCAATTGACGGTACGTGGGATCATCTACGGATTTTGCAGCCGGTCCGATCCGGTAGTTTTGCTCGACCCCGCGCATGTTGCGCGCCAGATCGATCTGCAACGGAACCGAGTTGAGAAGCACAAACTCAGAGCCTGCAGGCCAGACATCTGGCATCAAACCGTCCGACCCCGCCTGTCCGCGCAAGCGACCACTCAAACGGTAGGTTTTTGGCCCAATCAATTCGGCGGTCTGGAATTGGAATATCTCCCAGTTTCCATTGCTCCCGTCACCGATGGCTGCAAGGTTCGCGCCGCTCAGGAGCGCATCTTCATTGACGCTCTCAAGCTGCCCGCTGATCAGTTTGACCTCCAGCCCAGCACCCCGATCAAAGAGCCCCGCGCAGGCACGCCCCATCTCGTTGAGAGAGCGCCCGATCGTAGCACGGATGGGCAAGACGCTATTCAGCCGATAATTCTGATCAGTGAGGCTCGAGTAAACTGCCACACTTCCAGGCCAAGGATCTGCACTTGCGGCGATATAGGGCGCTTGCGGAATTTCATCACCCGTCAGCAGCGGAAGGTCGAGGAAAAACGGAAGCACAGGAACCGACGCCACAAATCGACGAAACCCAGCGAGGTCATCAATTAGCGGCGATGGCTCATATACCTCTGGATCGATCCGCACAGCCTCAATCTGCTGGAATTCGGCCTGATCCACGCGGTCAATGCGATAGAGCGATGATCCTTCTTCCTGATCTGCAGGAAGCGATACGATATCACCCGCGCGCAGCGCCATCTTGGAGGGCGGCAGGGCAAACTGCACCGTTTCGCGGCCAATGCGCGCTTCGTTCAACCACCGCTCGGCGACTTGACGTCCCTCCGAACGCGTCAGAAGCATATTAAACTCGCTTGCGGCAATCGCATGGGTTTCTTCGTCAGGCAGAACCGCCTCTTCGGAAATGACATCAAAGCTGCCGTCAGCCTGCACAAAACGCAGTCGCACTCTACCCGACAAGGCAGCATCAGGTTCACGGACCTGAACCAGTGTGCCGTCCAAATCAGAACTGATAGCAAAGCAGTCCTTATCCAATTCAGTCTCGCGCAAACCGTCGCGCATTCGAAATGTCAGAACACCGTCACGCTCAATCGCGTCAAAACCGTGCCGCAGCATCAGCGGTTGCAAACTTGCCCGCGCATCACCCACATCGGTGACCGCATAGCCCCGCACGACGCCGTAGAGCGCGTCGGTATTATAGGCCGAAATGCCCGATCTGCTGCAAATCTCATCGACGACAGACGCCAGGCTGCGCGCAGATGTGCGCCCATTGATCCAGTGACCACGGGCGTAGCTTGTGCCATCGCTCCACAAATCACGGTTGTTGGGAAAGAAAGGATACGGACGAACGTCCCACGCCCAGACGAAGGCGCGGCTCATGTCGATCATGGGGCCGTCATATTCAATACCCTGAGGGTTATTCTGCGGTTGAGCCCAATAATCGACCATCGCACGGGTGTATTGCATTTGGATCAGATCATCGCGCCTGCCATCCGAATGGTATGGCAAACGGCTCTCGGATGATTTCAAATCCAGAAACTTATTGGGCTGGTTGGTGCCCTTCTCGATCGCGGCGCAGCCATATTCGGTAAACCAGATTGGCTTAGATCCTCGCTCCCACCCGGTGGGCTCATTGGCGCGCAAGCCATCAATGCGGTCATAGTGAAGATTGCCCCACCAACTGCGAATATCCTTGTACCGATAAATCCAGGGCTCGTCATGCGCACCATCGGTAATCGGGGTTCTGACTTGGTCTGCACGGTCCTCATCGGAGGCGTAATACCAATCAAACCCCTCGCCCCCTTCAATGTTGGATTGCAGGTAGTCGAGGTTATAGATCGCGTCCCATTCCTGTGCATCCAAGTGGTCCAAGCCATCCCGCCAGTCGGACAAGGGCATATAATTGTCTATCCCGATGAAATCGATCTCGGGGTCCGCCCAGAGCGGATCAAGGTGGAACAAGCGATCTCCAGTACCATCTTGCGGCTGATATCCGAAATACTCGCTCCAATCCGCCGCATAGCTGATCTTGGTATCTGGACCGACCAGCGTGCGCACCTGTGCTGCCAATGCGATGAAGGCTTGCACAGCGGGGAAAGTATTGCGCCCCGACCTTATCTGGGTCAGCCCCCGCATCTCCGAGCCGATACAGAATGAGTCCACCCCGCCAGCAGCACTGCACAGCGCTGCATAGTGGAGGATGAATCGCGACAGAGACCATTCCTCGGGACCGCTGTAGGAGACTTCCCCGTCGACAACTGCAAAATCAGATGCCTGCACAGTGCCAAAGAAGGCGGCAACCTCGTTGGCTGCAGCAGGCGTTTGATCTGTTGATCCTGGCTGCTGTGGTGCTGCATCAAGCGTGATGCGCCCCCGCCAAGGAAGCGCTGGCTGCCCTGCCTCGCCTGTGTAAGGATCAGGCAGCGTGTTGTCTTCCAGCTGATCCATCAAAATAAACGGATAGAACATCACCGCCTTACCAGCAGCGTTCATCGCTTGGATCGCCTCAATAACGGAGGCATCCGCAGGCGTACCGCCATAGATGGGACGATTGTCTTGACCGCGCGTGATAACTTCGGCATCTGCGCGGGTCACACCGGTCACAGTCCAAGGCATTTCCTGCCCGTCAATCGCGGGATCCTCAATCTTGGGGCGAACGATGCATTCCGCCATCCGCAAGTCAGACCCGAACCACGATACCACAAGGGACGCTGCCTGCAACTCGGGCAGCTCAGTCTCGAGCGCGTCGAGTGAGGTCAGAAAATCCGTTTTACCCGAAGGCGAGTTGATATTGGCGCTCCAAAGCGCTTGGTTCTCGCCCGCATAGCTCACCGCGGTGGTGGCCAGCGAATACTCCCCTGTGCCAGGAATGAGGGCGACACCCTCAACGCCGTAGGTCATCGCATGCGAGGCATTCGGCGCGCCGCGTTGCTCGGGACGGATGACTTCAAAACTGAATTGCGGCACGCGGTTGCCAAACTGCTGCAGCGCCAGCGCTTCCATCACGACATAGGCCGTGCCACGATATGCGGGAACCTGCCCCGCCCCTTCAACCGCCTCCATAAGCGGATCGGGCTGCTGATCCTCAGTGCCCATATAAACCGTCATGTTCAGGTCTACAGGCGATATCTCCTCGCCATCCGCCCATATGCGTCCGACGCCCGCGATCTCTCCCTCACACAAGGCAATCGCCACATTGACGGTATAGCTGTATTCAGTTGTCTTTGGCTGCGGAGTCCCGCTTTTGCCGCCACCTGTTGTGGTGCTGACCTCCTCAAAATCCGACGCCCAGATGACCTGCCCACCAAGACGGAAACGCCCATAGAGCTGTGTGATCGGATCGCCTTCACCCGCATTGGTCAGACGAAAGCGGTCAACCTTTCCCGTCTCGACAGCTTCGCCACCGCCACCAAGGATCTTCTGATCCACCACGCGGCCCAGCGTTGCCCCCACAACACGGCCAACAGCCACAGAGGACAGCCCAGCCAAGGTGCCACCAATCGATCCGCCGACCGCAGCACCCGCTGCAGAAAATATCATCGTTGCCATCAGGTGACCTCCTTTGGAAATTCAAAACATGCGACAACGCGACGGCGCCACGGTGCGCTCAGCGCGCTTTCAACAACGCCGTGGCGCGAATAGGCATGAATAAAGCGCGCTTGCGGGTCGGCGGCTGACAAAATGCCCAGATGCTTTGCGACCGCCCCCTGACGCATCCGAAACAAGAGCACATCTCCTGCAGTGGCCTGCGCCGCAGGTTTTTGGGACAAGTGGCGCAAGGCCGCCTGCCACAACTGCTCTTCGCCCTGAGGCTCCGACCAATCCATCGAATAGGCAGGGATGGCCTCAGGCTCTTGACCGTAGATTTCGCGCCAGACACCTCGAACCAGCCCGAGACAATCACTGCCCGCGCCGCGCACCGCGTATTGATGCACATAAGGTGTCCCGATCCAGCCGCGCGCGGCAGCTACAATGGCGGCCCCGGTCATCGCAGTGAGCCGCCCGTGTTGACATTCGTACTGCTGGGCACGGACAGTATCCAATCCTCACCTGGCAAATCGGGAAAGCCCTGAAAATTGGCAAAGTTATCGAATTTGGACTGGCAGGTTTGTGCCCGCTTGTCACATCCCGCTACCAACCGCACCTGCGTCGTGGCCTCGACCAACCCGCGAATGGGCTCCCACAGCTCGATCACCCGTGTGCCGTTGTCGATGCGGTCGGCTTTGATCGTCCCCCATAGCCCCTGCGCAGGGCCACTGAGCACTTCAAGCCGCCCCCGTGTGAACCAATCCGCTCCATAAAACAGCAACCCGTCCCAGACAAAGCGCCGCGCACCCTCCACCGCTTGCACAGGCAGCGCCAGATCAAAGCCTTCCTGCTCAAGGTTAAAGCGGCATTTGCTATCGCCCAAAACCGCCGAACAGGGCTTTTGATACACACGGCCCAAAGGGCGATTCAGCCCCTCAGTCAGGCCGCGCAGCTCTGCGCGAAATCCACCATCCGCACGGGTTATCTCGCCCAATGTACCGCGAAAATTTAGCCAGTGCTGGGCGGTGTCGGCCCAATTGACAACCCAAGCCTGTACCTGCGCGCCGTCAAAGCGCCCCTGCTCGATCTCATCCTCGCGCAGGCTGGCCGATGATAGCGCGCCGAGCGCTTCGGTATTGTCCACAGAAAGCCCCGTAGACTGCGAAAGCGCCAGCGCGCTCAGCCCCGTATCGGCACGAAACTCAACGCCAGCAAAGCTCAGCGGAAGATCATGATCGGTAAAGCCAAAGACCTCGCCGTCACGACGCGTAATCGCCCACGCGTGGCACAGGGTCGTCAGGCCACCGCTCAGATGCGCCTCGAGCGCCTGATTGAAATCCGCGTTCATACCCGCACCTCGCGGACCGGAATGTCGGGCACCTGACCCGCATTAAAGCTCGCCATGTTTGTAAGCAGGCTGTCGCTGTCAAAGCGCACGGGCACATCGAATTCATATCCCGCAAACACTCGTGTATCGGGGTCGGGCGGATGATTGAATGTGACAATGCCAGTGGTGTAATCAACGCTGTAGTCGATCGTCTCGAACTTGTTGTCCTGTTCGACCGCAATCATAACAGAGCCCAACACAGGCTTGGCAATGGGGCGCTCATAGATATGGCTGCCTGATCGGTACGTCTTGATGATCTGGAAGGCGGTTGTGACGCCGTCGCCAACCGCGATTTGCTGATCCCCATGCGCAATATCAACGGACGGCTTGCAAGACTTATAGTCGGACCAATCCTTCCAGCGGAACGCAAACATCTGACCAAAGCGCGCCTCGTAGAAGGCGATCACCTCTTCGACGTCATCCAGAGACCTCATGCCAAGGCCGGCATCATAGATACGCCTTGAATGCGCCCATGGCGTGTTGCGTTCCTCATAGCCATTGGCAAGTGTGACTACATCAACGCGCCGCTGCGGGCCGCCAAGCGCGCCAAAGCTTAGATGCGTCGGAAATTGCACTTCATGGAAATTCATAGCGTGTCCCCTCGCTTATCGGTTTTTCTGGGCAGCGCTCAGTGCGCGGCCCATCTGTGCCGCGATTTGCCCACGTGAGCGCTGAAATCCTGCGACGTCAGGTGTTGTGATGTTCATCACAACTGTGGGTGAGCCAGCGCTACTGCCACCACCTGCCCGCACGCCCAATTTGCCATCGGGGCCACGGGCGAGCGGCATAATCGCCTCTGGCCCCGCTTCCCCCATCACGCCCATACCGCCGCGCATGCCGAAATGCGTTGCCTGACTCACGACACCACCATTCGCAAAAGGCATTACACGGCCCGAGCTAAACGGCGCGCCGTTGGCAAAGGGCAGCACCCCCCCCATCAGACTGCCCACTCCCTGCGAAAGCAAACCGCCGAAATGGTCGGCGACAGGCTTGATCGCGGCGTTATAGGCACTGTTGGACAACGACGTCGCCACAGTGCTCAGCGCGTCCGACAGCTTCATCCCGTCAAAAACCACACCGTCGAAGGCTTTACGCAGCCCGCGGCTCAGGCCCTTTTCGAGGGTGGCTACATCTTTGCCCGTCGCAGCAAGCGAGGTGCTCATACGGCGCAACTCGCTGTCAAATCCCGACACCAGAACACTTGTCTGCCCCAAGGTCTGGTTAAGCGTATTTGCATCGCTCTCCAGATCGTCAAACCCGTCATCATCTCTCATCGTGTTGATCCTTTTGTTTGTCGGGATAGGCCGCCATCAGGGCCGCTAATCCATCGCTCAGCATCGGCGCAGTCCCCGCGCTACTGCCCAACATCAGCTGCAACTCCGCAGGGGTCAGCGACCAAAACACATCAGGCGCCAGCTTAAGCCCGTGCAGCCCTGCCCGCATCAACGCGGGCCAATCAAAGCCCGCACTCACGGCTCGACCACAAACGCCCGCGCCAATAACTCTGCTGCCGCTTGGGCCGCGCGCATAGGTCCGCCCTCAATCTCGGCGGTGGCCAGAGCGTCAGGGTCCATCACCGTACCCCCGCCCCGCAGACCGGCACAGAGCAGCGCCAACACATCGCGGGTGCTAAAGCCCCCAGTCTCAAACCGCTGCACAAGCGCCATCAATGACGGCTCCGCCAGATCTTCTTCCAGCTCGGCCAGCGCCCCCAGCGTGAGGCGCATCGAGTGGTGCTGGCCGTCCACAACCAGCACCACCTCTCCCCTCCACCGGTTTGCCATTACGGCTGAACCGGATCGACGTAAGGTACGAATTGCAACTCGCCCGCAGAGGCCAGCGACAGCTCGTATGTCGCCTCGCCGTTGAGCTGGCCCGCATATTCCAGTGATGTGACCTGAAATGGCCCTTCCACGATGCCAAATTCGGGGATCACCACCTGAAAATCAGGCGTCAGACCATCAAAGAGGAGCTGACGCGTGCGCTCATCAGTGCTCTCATCACGAAACACGCCCGATCCGCTGATCGCAGCAGAGCGCACCCCAGCCCCTGCCAGCAATTCGCGCCAGCCACCTTCGCTATCAAGCGCGGTGACATCGACACTCTCAGCGTTGAAACTGATCCGCGTGGCGCGCAGGCCCGCAATCGTCTCGAAATTTCCATCCGTGCTCATATCGACTTTGACCAAAAGGTCCTTACCTGCTTGAACAGCCATTCTGTGTACTCCTATCGTGTGCCATTTGGCGTTGAGAAATCGGGGCAGCGCGGTCTACGCGGCCCTAGTCGTCCTGCACCCGCGCGCGAAACCGCAGATCGATCTGGCGCGCACTCGCATCATCAATTCGCCGCGCCGCACCGCTTTCGAACCTAAGTGAGACAAGCCTGCCCCGCGTGAGCGTCAGATCGGCATCATGCAGCGCATCGCTGACCGCAGACGCCGCGATCTTTGCCGACGCAAAGCCAGGGGTGGTGGTAATGACTGAAACGGTAAAGAAATGCACAGCACCCGAGCCGCTTCCATCGCTGGCGTCACGCACAGTTTCCGAGCCAAGGCGCACATAAAGGTCAGGCACAGCTCCTGCAGGGACCGCATCATAAATGTCGCTGCCCACAAAGGTTGCCAGCGCCGCATCCGCGTTCAGAGCGTCAAATACGGCCGTTTGGAGCGGACCAGAAATTGCATAGCTCATACCACTTGCTCCTCTTGAACAAAGCACGTCAGATAGCGACCCTCAGGGTCGTGCTCTGCAACGGCCTCAATGGTGAAAATACGCGCCCCTTCGCGAAATCTCTGTTGTGCTGCGGGACGTTGCGCGTGGCCGACGGGAGCGGCACGCACGACAACGCGGTAAGCAACACGGCTCACGGGTGCGCCGCTTTGCGCCGTCTCACGACCACTGCCAGCGCGCACATCGGCCCAAAGTACACCCAATGGGGCCCAGCCTTTGACGTACCCACCTGCCCCGTCCGACAGCACATCGGGCGCTTCCAGAACCAGCTGTCGGTTCAGGCGAGGCGCGTTCATGCCTGCGCCCCGCTGCGGCCCAACCGCAAAGTACGAAACCGCTCGATCAGGGAGGTCACCCCGAATGGCATACAGCCGTCCGTGAGCGCTGTGTCATGGCGGTATTCGTAGTAATGCGTGGCCAGCATCAAGACGGCTTGCTGCAAATCCACAGGCACGTCGTCCCATTCAGGGCCATATCCTGCCAGAAAACGCACGCGCACCTCGCCGCCCGCTTCAGGACGAGGCAAAGCTGCACCAACAGCCCGCAGGCGCGGCGTATGCCCGTCGCGCTCAAGCCAGTATTGCCCTGCATCAATGGCAGTTTGCACGCCACTGCGCGACACCAGCTGCACCTCGACTATGACCGTGACCGGGGCCACCGTCAGGGCGACTGCATCCGAAGCAGGCAGGCCAGACAACGCCAATGTAAATTCACGCTCAATCAATGCTTTGCCTGTGCGCGCCTCGATTGCCGCCATCGCTGCGCGTAAAAAGCTCGTCAGAACAGCATCTTGCAATGTGTCCTCGCCAAATCCCGTCCCCATGCGCATATGCGCCTTGAACGCTGCCAAAGGCAGGGCCGTATCCGGCACATTTGTCTCTTCGATCAACATCCCAATGCCTCTCTCAAATTTCATTCTAAAGCCCAGCACGCACCCCCCTCCCGGGTGCACGCCCCGCCTCCGCATTGCTCGGTTGGAGGGGAGCAGCTAGACAACGCGGAGGAATAGTCAGGGCGTACACCCGGACCGGAGCGGACAATTCCCGCTCCGGCTTCGCCACTGCCTGACTTAGGCTGTGCCGAATTTCACAAGCTTGATCGCAGCAAAATCGCTCACATCACCGCCCACACGTTTAGTCGCGTAGAACAGGACATGCGGCTTGGCGCTGAAGGGGTCACGAAGGATGCGCAGATCAGGACGTTCGGCAATGGTATATCCCGCGGCAAAGTCGCCGAACGCCATTGCCATCTCATCGACGGCGGCGTCGGGCATGTCTTCGGCAATGAGCACCGGGTAGCCCATCAGACGCGCAGGTTCACCCGCCGCCAGACCATCAGACCACAAGAAGCGACCATCCATATCCTTGAGCTTGCGCACAAGGCCCGCCGTCTTCGAGTTCATCACGAAAGACGCGTTGGCACGGTACTGCGCCCCCAGCGCATAGACAGCGTCCACAATCGCATCCGCTGTGACCTCACCCGCAACCCCTGTTGGAACATAGCCAAGATTGCCCCAAGTCCAGACATCGTTATCTACAGACGCGTGGTCCAGGAAGCCCTTGGGCTTATCGATGCCATCACCGTTGATGAAAGCACCCGCTTCGGCACGCGCAAATTTATCCGCGATGCGACCAGCAAGCCAGCCCTCGATGTCGAATGCGCTATCATCCAGCAGACGCTGGGACGCTTTGGGCAGCGCGCTCAACTCGTGCAATTGAACGGTGATGCGGTCGATCTGTGGCGTGTCGCTTTCGCCGATGGTCGCAGCCTCGGTCGCCCAGCCAGCACCCACATCCGTGTGGTCCACCAGCACGTCGTATGATGTGGCTTCCACATTGACCACGGATGCAATTGCACGGATGGACGCTGTGGTGTTGAGCACGGATTTCACAATGTCGGAGGTCTGCGGATCAACAAGATAACCGCCATCCGAATTCACCGCGGTGGACAGCGCCTTGCCCTCCAGCTCAAGGCCGCGCAGCCCGTCGTCATCGCCTGAGCGCACATAGGCGTTAAAGGCTTTCTGATGGGGCGCGCCTGCGTCCACGGCACCCGCCAAAGGTGGTCGGGCAGCAGTCATTGTCTTACGGTCCAGCATGGTCATTCGCTCTTCTGTTTGTTGAAGTTTGGTCTCGATTTCGGCTTGGAAGCCTTTGAATTGTGAAACAAAGCCTGTAACAGCCCGCCGCACATCTTCGGCCGGGGACAGACCCGCGGCATCGTTTTCGGTATCGCTCATCTTGCGGTCCCCTTTTGGTTGTTTGGGCAGGTCTTGATGTCGGCGATTGCCGCATCAAATACTCCCGCCATCTCACGCAGGACGTCTCCGACGCGCACAAAACTGTCCGCCTTCGCCCCCACCCGCGCACTGGGAAGCATCGGGAAGGTCACCAGCGACACCTCCCAAAGCTCCAGTTCCTGCAAGAGCCGCTGGCCCTTGGTATTCTTTGTGGCTTTCACCGTCCGGTAGCCGATGCTGAGGCCGTCAATCGCGCCCGCCTCAATCAAGGCGATCGCCTCTCGGCCCTTCTCGACTGACTGCAGAATGCGGCCTTTTACAAAGAGGCCCTTCGCATCCTCACGCACCTCGTCCCACACGCCGATGGGCTGTGCCGGATCATGCTGCCACAGCATCTTGACCCCGCGCCGCGCCGCTTTGAGCGCCATCAGGCTCGCGCCATACGCCCCGCGTTGGACCACGTCATTGCCCTGATCGACTGCGTCGAAAAAGCTGGCATAACCTTTGATCTCGACACCGCCTTCGACCTTTGCCACCTCGTCGAATTGCATGAACTTGCGCTCTAGCGCAGGCATGCCGCTCCCGTTCTCCGCACAAGGTGCGAAGTCATTTCCACTCATATCCATGTCTTTCTCCTGTTCGGTTTAAGGTGCCACCACCAGAAACCCCTGCACCGCTTGCGCGATGATCACTGCTGCCACCCCATAGACAGTGAGCCACAGCCGCCGCTCCAATCGCTCCATCATCTCCTCGATCCGGTCGAGGCGTTTGGCGAGGTTGTCAAAGTGGATGTCGCTCACCCGCTCGTGGGCCTGAAGCCGCATACCTGGCGCGCATTGGAACCGCTCGACGGGATGCTCATTCATCTGCCGCCACCGCTGGCAGACCTAGCAGGCTGCGTTTTTCCGCTTCCGTCAGGAAATCCGCTCCCGCAACCCGCGCCCACTGCGCATCGCGCTCCGCACTCAGCGCCGTTACCTGATCCAGATCAGGCTTCAGCTCGACAGCCTCCCCCGTGAACCCGGACAGCCAGTGCGACAGTACCGCAGTGACACGGCTAGCCAGCGGCAGCACCGTAAGGCGATAGAACGCACGGTGCGCCTCCTGATAGTTTGCATAGGTCGCATCGCCCTGAATCCCGATCAGCATCGGCGGCACGCCGAAGGCCAGCGCAATCTCGCGTGCAGCGGCTTCTTTGGTCTTCTGGAACTCCATATCAGAGGGCGAGAAACCCATCGGCTTCCAATCCAGACCACCTTCCAGCAGCATCGGACGGCCCGCATTGCGCGCACCCTGATGGTGGGTCTCCATCTCGCTGACCAAACGCTCGTATTGATCGGTGCTCATGGCCCCCTGACCGTCCGCACTTTTGTAAATGATCGCTCCCGAAGGACGCGCCGCATTATCAAGCAGCGCCTTGGTCCAGCGTGATGCCGAATTATGCACATCCACCGCCGTGGCCGCCGCCTGCATCGGGCTAAAACCATAGTGATCGTCTTGTGGGTGGAAATTGCGGATATGGCACACGGGCGAACCCTGGGTGGCGTCAAAGCGGTGTTTGCGCCCACCTACAGCATATTCATATGCTACGGGCCAACCGTCACTGCCCGGCACCACAGACATCCGATCCGAGCGTAGCACATGCAGTTCCAGCGGCACGCCTGCATCAGTACCCACGGCCTCCACGTAGGCATCGCCGGACAGCATCAACTGCGCGTAGAGCGCCTCCAGCAGCTCGGCACGGCCCTGCGCACCATTGGGCCGCGCAATCAGGCCCAGCACAGGATGCGTGTCATACCGCTGCTCTGCGTCCTGCAACACCAGCGGCAGCGCCGCTGCGGCTTCAGCAATCAGCTTGACAGAACGAAACCCCACAGGATTTCCCGCAAATCCCGTCCGTGTGAGGGAAACCGTGTCACGCGGGCTCCATGCCACACGGCCAGAGGTCTGCACGCCAACAACGCGCCCCGTAGCTGATGCTTTGGTCTCGGCAATGTCCACCGTGCCGCGCTTTAGAAAATCAAACACTTCCGCTCTCCTCATCTCATGTCCTGTGGCAGGCCCGCTGCCGTGTCGCTTCTGAAAACAACATCGCATTTAAATACTAATCTTGGCGGACCAGAGCGTGCGCGCCTCGCGCAACACCTGCACCGCAACAAAAAAGGGGAGGCCGCAGCCTCCCCTTCCTCACAGGCTCCGCACGCCGGGCTGTCGCCACTTGGCCGCGGGCTCGATCATCAGCTCATGGAGCGCCCAGACAAGGGCATCCACACGGTCGGGCGAACCGCCCCCCTCATAGCCGCGCCGCGTCATGCGGCACATTTGATCTTCCAAACCATCCAGATCGGCCACATGGCGCACCCGCCCCTGCTCATAGAGGGCTGCCACAGGTTCAGCGCGCGCCACCTTGCCACGACTGGCATGCACACCCTTATACCTGTCTCTTATACACATCTGACGCTGCCGACGATCTACTCTGTGTA
>CAJXSZ010000033.1 GCA_913060815.1 uncultured Sulfitobacter sp.
GCATACGATATTTCTGCCTGTCTCGTGGGCTCGGAGATGTGTATAAGAGACAGATGTTTAACCTCGACGTCCCCGCAGGCGGTTACGCTTGGTGGTATGTCGACGGCGTAAGCGATTGCGGCACCAAAGCCGTCTCTGTGATCGGGTTCATCGGCTCGGTCTTCTCACCTTGGTACCACTGGTCGGGGAGGGGAAATCCTGCCGACAATTGCTGTATCAACGTGGCGACCTATGGCGCGGGCGGGCGATTCACAATGACAGACCGTGGCGAGGCGGCGCTCAATGCCACGCCTGACATGCTCAAAGTCGGGCCTTCCTCGATGTACTGGAACGGCAACGAACTGGTCATCGATATCAACGAGATTTCGTCACCGCCCCTCATTTCCCGCGTGCGGGGCCAGATCACCATTACACCCGAGGCTGTGACAGAAGTCGAACTGCCGCTGACGCATGACGGCGCGCATGTCTGGCGGCCCTTTGCACCCTCCTCGCGGATCAAGGTCGATCTGGAGGCCAAAGATTGGCAATGGAGCGGGCATGGCTATTTCGATGCAAATTTCGGCACGCGGCCTTTGGAAAAAGACTTTAGCTATTGGACGTGGGGCCGCTATCCCACCCGCGACGGAGCAACGTGTTTTTATGATGCGGACCGCCGCGACGGCACATCGCTTGATGCGGCCATAGCTTTTGATCGCAACGGTCACGCCAAGCTGACGGATGCCCCTGCCCGTACGCCGTTCAAACGCACGCTTTGGGCACTGCGCCGCGAGACGCGGGCTGACGCGGGGACTGTGCCGCGCCAGATCAAGCCGATGCTCGACGCGCCTTTCTACTCCCGCTCGGTGGTGGAGACGGTCGTGAATGGCGAAACCGTGCAGGGAGTGCATGAAGCACTCGATCTCGATCGCTATAAGCAACCGTTGCTCAAGCCGATGCTGGCCGTGCGGGTGCCACGGCGCAAAAGCTGGGCATTCTAACGCGACCGACAGCCTGTGAAGTATCTTCGGAATTTCAGTTTAGTGGTAAACTGAAGCGCGGACGTACCTATAGCTCAGAGGACACAAGCGGTTTTACACCTGGGTTCAAGCGCCATATCCCGAGGTTGAGTGCAGCTGCCACGGTGACCCAAACAAGATAGGGCACGAACGCCAGCCCTGACCAGAAATCCAGTGAAAATGCCGTGACTGTGCAGCCAGCGACGCTGAACCACAAAGGAGCCATTGCCAAGAGGGCGCCTTTGATGCGCCGCAGACCGAAAAAGAGCGGTGTCCAGAGAGTGGAAAGTGCTGCCTGTGCTGCCCAAAAAGCCATCGCATAGGCGTTGTCTTCCAAAACGGCCAAGCGTGCGCCGGCGAAAGAAATCAGCAAATAGATGCTGGTCCAGGCCACAGGAAATACCCAATCGGGCGGCGTGAACCACGGCTTGTCCAGTGTTTTGTACCATTCACCCGGGGAGAAGACTGCCCCCGTGGCACCTGCCGCGCAGCAAGCCAACATGAAGATCGCGAAAAGATATATGTCCATGTTGCTTACATAGCAGTGGATTACTCCGCCGCCACCCCTTGCGCGCGCTGTTTTGCCATCTCGCGCGCCCGCAATTCGGACATCACCTCGATGAGGCCTGACATGCGCGTCGGCGCGGTGACGGATTTATGCGCTGCGGCATCCACCAGAAACGCGACTTCTGGCAGGGGTTTGGCATATATCACCGGAGAGCGGGGCAAGACGACCGAGCCCGCAGCGCGCAGACCTGCAATGCCGATCAGACCCAGCTTCTGCGCCTTGGTCGTTCGTGCGCGGAAGTTGATCGAATCATGATTGTTCCGCTTAAGCGCGCCACCAATGCCGTCATAGATGTACCGCGCAGCATAGATGCCTGTGCGCGCATTCATCGGCAATGCGCCGATCCCCGCCTCGGAGCGAATGTAGAGACGCCGCGCTTCGGCAAGCAAGCGTTTGACCATGCGGCGCACTTCGGGTGTGGCCTCGGGTGCGGCGAAGAAATCATCAACCTTCACGCCCTCATCCGCGAGCCAGTCGAGCGGCAGATAGATACGGCCTGCACGCGCGTCCTCGCCCACGTCGCGGGCGATGTTGGTGAGCTGCATGGCCACCCCCAGATCACAAGCCCGCGCGAGGGCATCGGCGTCACGCACGCGCATCAGCACGCACATCATCGCCCCCACAGCAGAGGCAACACGGCTGGAATAAACCCTTACATCAGACAGACTGTCATAGCGCCGCTCGACAGCGTCCCATGCGAGACCCTCAAGGAGCGCTTCGGGAAGCGCGCGGGGCATATCAAATTCCTCGATGATCGCAGCAAAAGCGCGGTCTTCGGGCGCATCTTTCGGGGTGCCAGCATAGGCCAGATCGAGGCGCTCTTGCAGCTCGATCACGGCGCGGCCCTTCTCGGTGCCCTCATCCACCTCATCATCGGCGAGGCGGCAGAAGGCATAAAGCGCCAGTGCGGGGTCCCTCACCGAGGCGGGCAGGAGCTTGGAGGCCGCGTGAAACGACAGCGAGCCTGTCCTGATCACATTGCGACAATGGTCAAGGTCAGCGGGGGCGATCATTCGGCGGCCAATCGGGGAGAGTCTTCAATCACCTCCATATCCGGCACCAGCTTGGCCAACACCTCGGCGCTGCTCACCACACCGGGCAGACCTGCCCCAGGGTGCGTACCTGCGCCAACGAGAAACAGGCCATCAGCCTCTTCGCTGACGTTATGGGGGCGGAACCAAGCGGATTGCAGAATGCGCGGTTCAAGCGAGAAACCCGCACCATGGGGCGAGAGGTAGCGGTCGCGGAATTCCTCGGGGGTAAAGACCAGCTCGGTGCTGATCTTGTCGCGAAAACCGGGCATCTGTTTTTCCAGCTCGGCGGCAACTTTCTCGCGATAGATTGGTTCTTCCGTCTTCCAATCCACGGCGTCGTCCCAGCCAAGGTGCGGCACGGGAGAGAGAACATAGAAAGTATCATCTCCTTTTGGCGCAGCACTCGGGTCCGTGACAGAGGGACGGTGGATGTACAGGCTCATGTCGTCAGACAGTTTGCCCTTCATAAAGATATCTTTGAGCAGCCCCTTGAAGCGCGGGCCGTTGACGATGGTATGGTGGCCCAGATCGGGCCATTGATACGCGGTGCCTTTGGTCCCGAAGTACCAGACATAAAGGCCCATCGACCACCGCTTACGCCGCAGCTTCGGCGCGGTCCAGCGGCGCTTTTTATGGTTTCGCATGAGGTGGGAGTAGGTGTGGCCCGCATCAGCGTTGCTCACGATGAGCGGCGCTTCAAGCCGATCCCCATTTGTAAGATTTACCGCACGCGCTTTGCTATTCTCGATGATGATCTCGTCGGCTTCAACGCCATGTCGGATCACGCCGCCTTGGGCGCGAATGACATTTGCCATTGCATCGGCGATCGCCTGCACGCCGCCCATGGCGTAGTGGACGCCGTATTCTTTCTCGAGGTGCGCCACCAGCGCATACATTGACGTCACATGCGCAGGATCACCGCCGATAAAGAGCGGATGAAACGACAGCGCCATGCGCAGTTTGGGATCTTTCACGCGGGCAGCCGCATGGGCATAGATCGACCGATCAGCGCGCAGCATCGCAAATTTGGGCAGCACCTTGATCGTTTCCCAGATGCGGTGCATCGGCTTGGCAACCATCCCCTCAAAACCAACGACATAGCGCGCATGGCTGTCCTTGAGAAACTTCTTATAGCCCTTCACGTCCGCTGGATTGATCTTGGCCACTTCGGCAAACATGCGTTCATCATCGCTGCAAGCCGCAAACTTCGTGCCATCGGGCCAGCGCACCTCATAGAAAGGATCAAGCGGGCGCAGATCAATGTCGGCGCGGAAATCGCGACCACAATCGCGCCAGAGCGATTCGAAGACCTGCGGCACAGTCACAATCGTCGGCCCCAAATCAAATCGGTGACCGTCTTGGGAAATCGACGAACCACGTCCGCCCGTGCGGTCCAGACGGTCCAGCACTGTAACAACATACCCCTTGGCCCCAAGGCGCATCGCTGCGGCAAGCCCGCCAAGGCCTGCGCCAATAACGATGGCGCGGTTGTCGGGATTGGCGGTCGGATCTGTCATGGGGAGCTTTTTACACTGTCTAATTAGATTTACGTTTTCAAGGTACACTCTTCCATACTTCGGCTGAATGTGTAAACTAAAATAGACACATTAGGGAATTTACGTCATGTCACAGGTCGTCAGCCTCAGCTTTTACCGCTTTGACAGCACGCTCACGCGCCTCTGGGCGTTTTCAATGATGGGCATGGCGCGTGGACCTTTGGCGCGCACGGCAGGCATCGGCTTCTGGAAGCTTTGCGGTTCTGGCACGGGCGAAGGTTTCAACCTTAAACCCAACTGGGGCGTTTATGCGATTCTCGCCACATGGCCTGATGAGGCCACCGCCAAGCGTGAGACAGCGCGGGGCGTTTTCGCCCGCTACATTTCGAAGTCTGTTGAGGACTGGACCGTGTTTCTCTCCACAAAATCGGTGCGCGGAGATTGGTCGGGAGAGCATCCGTTTGTTGCCGATGATACGCCGCTGACAGGCCCCATCGCCGCCCTGACGCGCGCCAGCGTGAAGCCCGGCATGGCGCGCAATTTCTGGGGCCGCGTGCCCAACATCTCGGCGGTGATCGGCAAAGACCCCTCCGTCTTGTTCAAGCTTGGCATCGGGGAAAAACCGCTGGTGCAGCAGGTCACTTTTTCAATCTGGCCCGATGCGGCGGCGATGAATAATTTCGCCCGAACAGGGCCCCACGCCGAAGCCATCAAGTCCGTCCGCAGCGACGGTTGGTTCTCCGAAGAACTTTACGCCCGTTTCTCCCTTGTGTCCGACCGCGGCACATGGGGCGGCACCTCGCCCCTCGCTCCGAAAGAATCCATATGAAACAGCCCTTCCCCTTCTCCGCCATCGTGGGTCAGGATGATATGAAACGTGCGATGATCCTGACCGCAATTGACCCCACCATCGGTGGCGTACTTGTGTTTGGCGATCGGGGCACAGGAAAATCTACCGCAGTGCGTGCGCTCGCCGCGTTGCTGCCGCCGATCCATGCGGTTGAGGGCTGTCCCGTAAATGCGGAGCGCTTGGCCGATTGCCCCGATTGGGCGGGCATCACCTCGGACAAAACGCAGGAGATCCCGACACCCGTCGTGGATCTTCCGCTCGGAGCATCCGAGGATCGGGTTACAGGTGCACTCGACATTGAGAAGGCTCTAACAAACGGAGAAAAGGCATTTCAGCCGGGATTGTTGGCGAAAGCCAACCGCGGGTATCTTTATATCGACGAGGTAAACCTGCTGGAAGATCATATCGTTGATCTGCTGCTGGATGTAGCCCAATCGGGCCAGAACGTGGTGGAGCGGGAGGGTCTGTCGATCCGCCATCCTGCACGCTTTGTGCTTGTCGGCTCTGGCAACCCCGAGGAGGGCGAATTGCGACCGCAATTGCTGGACCGTTTCGGCCTGTCGGTCGATGTCGCCTCCCCTACCGACATTGACCAGCGGATCGAAGTGATCAAACGCCGCGATGCCTATGAGAATGACCACACGGCCTTTATGGTGCGCTGGCAAGCCGAGGACGGAATGCTGCGTGACCAGATCACGGCGGCGCGGGTGGCGCTCAAGGAACTTAAGACGCCCGAGCAAAGCCTGCGCGATGTTGCCGAGCTGTGTATTGCTTTGGGGTCAGACGGGCTGCGCGGAGAACTGACGCTGCTCAAGGCCGCACGCGCCTATGCGGCATTCCGCGATGATACTGCGCTCACGCGTGGGCATATTCGTGATGTCGCCCCCCTCGCCTTGCGCCACCGCATGCGGCGTGATCCGCTGGATGATGCAGGATCAGGCACCCGCGTAGCCCGTATCGTTGAAGAAACATTGGGCGCCTGATGACGCCGCTCATCCGCGCACATACCGCGCTGGCCTTGCTGGCGATTGACCCGCTGCTTGGCGGGTTGGTGGTGCGTGCGCGGGCAGGTGCGGTGCGTGACGCAGTGATGGCTGCGGTGCCCGAGCATACACGCCTGCACCCCGCGATGAGCCATGAGGCGCTCGACGGTGGCATTGATGTCGCCGCCACTCTGAACGCGGGCATGCTGACACAAACGCGGGGCCTGCTGGCGCGGGACGGTGTGTTTGTCCTTGCTATGGCCGAACGGTCGGAACCCTATCTCGCCGCGCGGCTTGCCGCGACACTCGACTTGCAGCAGGGTCAAACCGTGATCGCGCTGGATGAAGGCATTGAGGACGAAGGACTGCCCCCTGCCCTCTCCGACAGACTAGCATTCCGCGCGGACCTGAACGACTGCGCTTTGGCTGATATCGCAGATAGGCCAAACTGGCCAACTCCTGCCCCGCTGGCGCGTGTAAGCGTTCCAGATGACGTTGTGGATGAGCTTGCGCTCTTGGCCGTGCGGCTGGGCATCACGAGCCTGCGCGCCGTTGGCTTCGCGCTAAGAGCGACTAAAGCACATGCCGCACTAAATGGTCGATTAGAGTCTGTTTCTGACGATATAGCGACCGCGGTAGCACTTGTTTTCGCTCATCGTGCGACACAACTCCCCGCAGATCAGGAGGAGGCGCAGGAAGCCCCTGACAGCACACCGCCACCCGAAACCCCAGAAGGCCCCCCTGCGCCGCAGGAGAGCCTCCCTCAGGACTTGTTGCTGGAGGCTGTGCTGGCCAACCTGCCCCCCGATTTGCTGGCGAAACTACATGGAACGGGTGCGGACCGCAGTGCAACGGGCAGCGGTTCAGGCCAAAAGAAGATAGGCAATAGGCGTGGCCGCCCCCTGCCCGCCCGTGACGGTGGCAACCGACAGGGCCGCGTCGATCTGATCGCAACGCTGCGCGCGGCTATTCCGTGGCAAACATTGCGCCGCCGTGATGCGCCGCACCACGCGGGACCAATCATCCGCCACAGCGATCTGCGGTACAAGCGATACGTCGATCATTCCGACCGCCTGCTGATATTTGCTGTGGATGCTTCGGGTTCTGCCGCACTCGCACGGATGGGTGAGGCGAAAGGTGCGATCGAGCTGCTGCTCGCCGAAGCCTATGCACGCCGCGACCACGTGGCGTTGATCTCGTTTCGCGGTCAGGACGCGGAGGTTCTGTTGGAACCGACCCGTTCGCTGGTGCAGACCAAACGAAAGCTGGCAGACCTTCCCGGTGGCGGAGCTACCCCGCTCGCTGCTGGATTGATGGCGGCGCAAAATATGGCCGCGCAGGCGCGGCGCAAGGGGCTGACGCCCACCGTGATCACGCTCACAGACGGGCGCGCGAATATGGCGCTGGATGGCACAGCGGATCGCGGCCAAGCGACTATAGATGCCCAGACTGTCGCCCGTGCGCTCCGCGCTGCGCGCGTCGACAGCATTGTCATTGATACAGGCAAACGCCCTGAACCGAGCCTTTCAAAGGTCGCAGATCTTCTGGGTGGCAGCTATATCGCCCTGCCCCGCGCAGACGCACGCAGTGTCGCCGGCGTTGTTGCTTCGACGCTCGAGATTTAGCCGTGGATTGGGCACGTCACCAAGCTGACTGGCCGCACGCCGAGACCTCCCGCTTTGTCCTGTGCAAACCACACAAGTGGCATGTGCAGGAGGCAGGGGACGGGCCACTGATTTTGCTCCTGCACGGTGCGGGTGGCGGCACGCAAAGCTTTCGCAATCTGATCCCCCTCCTCACTCCGTCGCACCGTGTTGTGGCCATTGACCTGCCCGGTCAAGGGTTCACACGTCTGGGCGCACAAGCGCGTTGCGGACTGGAAGAGGTAGCGCATGATATTGCTGCGCTTTGTGCGCAGGAAGACTGGAACCCCACAGCGATCATTGGCCATTCCGCGGGGGCCGCCATCGCGTTTGAACTTGCGCCGCAACTGCGTTCGGCGCCTCTTGTGATTGGCATCAACGCGGCGCTCTCACATTTCAAGGGTGTTGCTGGCGTGCTCTTCCCGTTGATGGCAAAAGCGCTCGCGATGATGCCGGGGGTGGCGGGTCTGTTCACCGCGTCGAACGGAAATCCCCGCTCCGTGCAGCGGCTCATCGATGGGACGGGGTCCAAGCTGCCCTCGGACGAGCTGCGCCATTACGGCGCAATGATCAGCGACAAGGGCCACGTGAACGCAACGCTGCAAATGATGGCGCAGTGGGAGCTTGATCCGCTGCTGTCCCGCCTACCCCGCAACGATCAGCGCGGCCTTCTCATTGCGGCGACCAAGGACCGTGCGGTGCCCTACACCGTCTCGCGGGATGTGGCCGCGCGGATGCGCAATATCGACTATGCAGAGCTGCCTAATCTGGGCCACCTTGCCCATGAAGAGGATGCAAAGGCTGTTGCAGAGCTTATCCTTGGCTATCTCAAGAAAAATGCGCCCGACATAGGCGCATAATCTTTGCTTTTCATATGCTTAGCTGAATGTTGCCCATGGGCAATCTCTATTTTCCAAACTTTTCCTTCAAAAACGCGTCCAAGGCACCGCGCAAGCTGGCCTCGGATAGCGTATCCTCGAATTCGATCTGGAACTTGCGCCCCTTTTTGCGCGCGACGATCCCCTTTTCCCCTGACGAACGGCGATAGGTAGCCTCGTCCAGCTTGCGTACAGGTTTTACCTTGGGCGGCTCAGCGGCTTGGCGCAGCTGTTTGACCACATCACCAGGATCCACAAACGGACCGCGCCCGTTGCGCGCCGATTGCTGCTGCGCCTCGATGCGAACGGCTTGCGCCAGCACAAGATCAGCCGTTGCAGGACGCCCCAACAGCGGCTTGAGATCGCGCGCATGACGCTCTTTCAGATCACGGATCGAGGGGAATGCGCCAACGATCTCGGCTGGCAAAGCGGCCAGTGCGAGGTAGCGCGACAGCCACGGCTGGCTCACCTCCAACCGCTCTGCCATCGCCTTTTGCTTGCCACCATAGTAGCGCGCAATGGCGTCGGCGTAGTCAATGGCACGCTCGTAATCGCTGATATCCTCGCGCTCGCGGTTCTCGATGTCAGCAAGGCGGAAGGCCTCCTCATCCGACATCTCGCGCGGCTCGATCAGGTATTTGAACTGGGTGTAGTTGTTGGCGCGCAGCCAGCTGACGGCGAAGTGCCTGCGCGCGCCGCAGATGACTTCGAATTTATAATCGGGGTCATCAATCGGGCGCACCACGGCAGCAAATTCCTGTCGCCCCTGCGCCTTGATCCCGTCGATCAGGTCACGGCAGTTCTCTTCGTTAAGCAGCGCATAATCGCGGTTGTGTCGCTCCCACATCCGGCACTCGGACGGGTCGATCCAGCGCAGGGTTTTCTCTTCCAGCTCGCCTGACAAGCGGTCACTGATGGTGGTGGAGCGCTTGAGAAAGCGCGCCTGCTCCCGTGCTTGAGGCTGGCTCGGCGCGTCTAGATCGCTTAAGACGTCGTCGAAAATAGCGTCATGTTTCTTGCTCATAACAGCCCCTCCTTGCGCAGGCTTTTGTGATGGCTCGGCCATGTCTTGCGGATCAGCAGCTCAATCTCGCCATTCACCGCATCAAGATACGCGCGACAGCGTTTGTGCGTCTCCGTCCGCGTGGCGGCCCCCGTTAACTCGTAGACCGTCGCCAGATTGGCGGCAGCATTGTCAATCTCGGCGCTGTCCTTGAGCACCGCATTCAGCATGTCATGCGGGAACACCGCGTCCATCATCCGCTTGATTGCCTGATGGGCTGACTTGCTGTCGTTCATCTTTGTCGCGAGAATTTTAATAAAAGCATAATCGCGCGTACCGCCTGCGCGCGCCAGCTCGTTTAGCGTTGCGCCCATCATCTTGAGAAAGTGCGCTGTCGAGCCGAAATCGATATTATTAGGCGGGGCAGGGATCACGATCGCATTGGCCGCACGCAGCACCGAGAGTGAGAGCATCCCGAGGGCAGGGGGCGGATCAAGCAGGATCACGTCGAACTCATCCTTGATGCTGTCGATCCCCTCCCGCAACTTATCCAGCACAAAGGAGGAGTCGCGAGCCATACGCGCGGCGAATTCATATTCTGCATCGTAAAGTCCGAGATTGGCGGGGATAAGCGCCACGCCAGGCCAATAAGTGCCGCGCAACGCGTAGTGCAGGGTCTTGGGGCCACCATGGCGGAAGAAGGGATAGAGCGTCTCCTCCTCCTCATCCACGTCGATATCTGGATTAAGGCCAAAAACGCTGGTGGTGCTTGCCTGACTGTCGCAATCAATCACGCAAACGCGGTAGCCCTTGAGCGCGAGGAACTGTGCGAGGTGGCACACCATTGTCGATTTTCCGACACCGCCTTTGAAATTTTGCACGGCAAGCACCATCGCCGGATCAGACGGATCACGATGGGGCAGGGTGCCGAATACGCTGCGCATCTCGTTGACCTGCGCAAGGCTGTAGCCTGTGCGCCGGCCTGTATCGGGATCTTTCTCAGGCATCGGCAACCGCCCGTCTGCTTCCGCATCGCGGATGAGCTTGTCACTGCGCCCTACCATTTCGGCCGCTTTGCGCACGGTAAAGCGGAGATCGAGCGATTTGCTGGTGCCCGGCGCAAACAGGCGGTCACGTAGGCGATTGATGACCGTTGAAGCGCGGGTCGAGAGCTGGTCAAGCTCGGCCAATGAGACGGGGGGAAGAACAGGCTGCTCCATGAGATCCTCATGTTATGATTATATGCGAATCATGGACCCCTTGGCAGCAATGCTCAAGTGTGAATATTTCAGGAATGTGGCTGAATAACGGGAAATCAGGGCAGTGATGCAAAATCATCGGAAACTCATCACAGACACGCGTATCTTGATGCGCATTCTAGTAGGTTTCGGATGAAACACCCGAAAAGTAATATTTGAGTGTCGAGCGTCGGCAGTCTCCAAGAAATACAAAAAAACAAATTATAAAAAACCTCTACTGGTTCTTCCTTCGGAATCTTCTCTGTTCCACCATGTCTTGGCCTTAAAAATAAGGACGTATGCGTCTCTAACCTTACCTATGGGGACAAGTTTGCTTACAGACAGGGGCGGTAAAAACTACATCTCGGGGTGCCTTGTCTTACGTTGTGGGTGCTCTCCAACGCTTACTTTTTGGGTGGTACTTCCGCAGGTGTATATAGGGAATGAAAACACCCAAGAATACAGGGGTTTGCGAATCGGTGGCGTCTGATACCATTGATTTAGCCTTACTTTTGGGGTGGCACCTTTAGAATTGCCCATGGGCAATTTGTTTGATACCTTACGCGCAAGCAGCTACAAAAGTAAGAATAAACGTGTAAGCGAGCAGATGGGCACAAAACCGTATCGAACCATTACCGCACGGCCAAACGCCGAGAGTTTGGTCAAACCCGGTGAGTTGGTAGATCTTGTCGAGGTCACGCCGCTCACGCTGGCGGATCGTCGCATCTATAACCAGCTATTGGAAAACGCATGGGATGCCATCGATAAACCTGTGACGCACGTCATCGCGAAGTCAGACCTGCGCGGTACGCATAATTCCAATGACCGCGTCGGAGAATCGATTGAGCGGCTCATGGGCTCCATTGTGAAGGTGAAGGTAAAGCGCGACGGCGAGGATGCGATAGAGCGCGTGCAATTGCTGGGTGGCAACATCGAGACAACGCGCCGCGACGGTTTGTTCGAGTATGAAATTCCCACGCGATTGCGGCGGATTATCAAAGACAGCACCGTCTTTGCACGGCTCCAGCGCGAGGTGATGTTTGCGTTGAGTTCAAAATACGCGCTGACACTTTATGAGATGATACAGAAGCGCGGCAATCTGCGCTGGAAATCCAACGAGAAGTTCAGCGTCGAAGATCTGCGCGGGATACTTGGCGTGCCGAAAGGCAAACTCACCTCATGGTCCAATCTGAAATTGCGCGCGATTGATCCCGCCGTTCTCGAGGTTTGTGCACTCAGCGACTACGTCGTTGAAGTTGCCCCGATCAAAACGGGCAGGCGGGTTACACATGTGGAGCTTAAGTGGTGGCGCAAGGATGCGACTTCCGAGGCCGAAGCCGAACGGGAGTTGAGTTTTTCGAAGGTCGGCCGCAAGGAGCGGACCCAAGAGCGTACAGAGCGTGCCTTTGCGGCCCGACCGCGCCCCGTATGGCTTGAGACACGGGGCGAGGCCCTGCGCCCCGATACCTACGAGACAGCGCGCCTGCGCTATCCGGGTTTCGATATCTATCACGTAGAGGGAGAGTGGCGCGATTGGGCCAAAGGTAAGGAGGCGCCGCGCGATCCCGACCGCGCCTTTCTTGCATTCTTCAAAACATTCGCCGAAGCCAACCCGATTTGACGGGATAGGGGGCCAGCCCCCATCGCCCGAGAGGCGATTCCACCGGGATATTTTCAACCAAAAGAAAGTACGGTTAGCCGTTGCGGACGGTATCGATCATCAGTTGCACATTTTCGGGGTCAGCATCGGGCGTGATGCCATGGCCCAGGTTGAAGATATGCGGCCCTTTCGAGAAAGCCTGAACCGTGCGGCGGGTCTCGGACACGAGTGCGTCGCCGCCCGTGACCATATGCGAGGATTTCAGATTGCCTTGTACGCAGCCGCCTGTTTGCAGGTTGGCGGCGGCCCATTCAGCGGTGACACCATCATCAACGGCGATACAATCGGCGCCCGTTGCTGCATGCGCGCCCACATATTTCTCACCAGCGCCGCGGGGGAAAGCAATGACCGGCACGCCCGGATGCTTTTCCTTAAGTGCGGCGGTGATCTTTGCCATTGGCTTGATTGAGTAATCCATGAAATCATCGCCTTGCAGTGATCCCGCCCAGCTATCAAAGATCTTGACGACTTCGGCACCTGCTTCGATTTGCTTGGACATATAGTGGACTGTGGCATCCGTGATGCGGTCCATCAGGCTATCGAACACGGCACGGTTCTCGGCCTTCAAATTGTGCGCCGGGGCCTGATCGGGTGTGCCCTGACCAGCGATCATGTAGGTGGCGACCGTCCATGGCGCGCCAGCGAATCCGATAAGAGTTGTCTCTGCGGGAAGTTCTTTTGACAGGATTTTGACCGTCTCATAGATAGGGGAAAGGTGGTCATGGATCGCGTCGGCTGGCACCAGTTTGTCCAGCTCTGCTTGAGTTGTGATCGTGGAGAGGCGCGGTCCCTCGCCTGTGACAAACCACAGATCCGCGCCCAAGGCCTGCGGCACCAGTAAAATGTCCGCAAACAGGATAGCGGCGTCGAACCCGTAGCGTCTGATAGGCTGCAAGGTGACTTCAGCGGCGAGTTCAGGGTTATAGCACAGTTTGAGGAAATCGCCCGCTTCGGCACGAGTGGCGCGATACTCGGGCAAGTAGCGTCCCGCCTGACGCATCATCCAGATCGGTGGGGTAGGGAGGGTTTCACCGGCGAGGGCGCGAAGGATTGTTTTCTGGGCGGTCATATGCTGTCTCTATCTGTGAATTCGGCTCGCCACACCTTGCGTCAAAACCCGTGCAAGATACAAGAGTTGTCAGGTTTAGTTTACACCGTTAGAGATGACTTATGACATTGAAATTACCCACGCCCGCCAAACCGCTGATGATCGGCACCCGAGGATCGCCTCTTGCCCTTGCGCAAGCGCATGAGACACGTGAACGCTTGGCGCATGCCTTTGATCTGCCGTTCGAGGCGTTTACAATTGTTGTCATCAAAACCACGGGTGACAAGATCATTGACCGCCCGCTCAAGGAGATCGGCGGCAAGGGCCTCTTTACCCGCGAGATCGAGGCCGACATGATCGCGCATAAGATCGATATTGCTGTGCACTCCATGAAGGACATGCCAACCCTTCAGCCCGAGGGCTTGATGCTTGATACGTATCTGCCACGAGAAGACGTGCGTGATGCGTTTATTTCTCCAACGGCATCATCATTGGCGGACTTGTCGGCTGGAACCGTGGTGGGCACCTCAAGCCTGCGTCGCCGTGCTCAGTTGATGCTGAAACGTGGCGATCTGGAGGTCGTGGAATTTCGCGGCAACCTGCAAACGCGTCTGATGAAACTCGACCAAGGTGTGGCCGCCGCGACTTTCCTTGCGATGGCGGGCCTGCGGCGGCTCAAGATGGATGAGGTTCCGCATAACCCGATCGAGACAGACGTCATGCTGCCGGCCGTGGCCCAAGGTGCTATCGGTATCGAGCGTCGGATCGAAGACACGAATGTCGCCGAAATGCTGGAAGCCATCCACGACATACCCACGGGGCAACGCCTCGCGGCTGAACGCTCTTTCCTGCTGGAACTTGACGGCTCATGTGAGACGCCGATCGCTGGCTTGGCCGAGCTTGACGGAGGAACATTGCATCTGCGTGGTGAAGTCCTGCGCCCCGACGGCTCCGAAGCGCTTGATGACGCGCTGAGCTGCCCGATCGAGGATGGCGCAGCCGCGGGCAAGGAAATGGCGCAAAAGCTGCTCTCTCAAGCGGGGCCTGATTTCTTCGACTGGCGCTAAATCAGAACCGGCCCGCAATTTGCGGACCGGCCTCAATTTCTTTTGGTTATATATATCCAAATAACACGGCCCGCATCACGCAGGCCGTTTGCGGTTTACGCAACCGCGTGACTAATCGCGCACTGCTTCCAAAGATGGCTGAGAGCATTAACAAGATGCTCAATATCTGTGTCAGAATGTAGGGGCGATGGCGTAAAGCGCAGACGCTCGGTGCCTTTCGGGACGGTCGGATAGTTGATCGGCTGAACATAGATATCCCATTCATCCATCAGGTAGTCGGCCAGCATGCGTGTTTTGACGGGATCCTTGATCATCACCGGGATGATGTGGCTGTCGTTCAACAGATGCGGAATGCCTGCTTGGTCCAGACATGCGCGCAACTTGGCAACTTGTACCTGATGGCGCGTCCGCTCGTCCTGCGATGTTTTGAGATGCATGACCGAGGCCCGCGCCGCCGCTGCGACCGCAGGGGGCAGGGCGGTGGTGAAGATAAAGCCCGAAGCAAAGCTGCGAATGAAATCACAAAGCGCGGCGGAGCCAGTGATGTAGCCGCCGACGACACCATAAGCTTTGCCCAATGTGCCCTCGATCAGCGTGATGCGATCGGCCAGTCCTTCACGCTCGGAGATACCGCCACCGCGGGGGCCATAAAGGCCAACGGCGTGCACCTCGTCGAGATAGCTCATGGCACCATATTTCTCGCAAACCTCGACAATCTCGCGCATTGGGCAGATGTCGCCGTCCATGGAATAGACGCTCTCGAAGGCGACAATCTTCGGGACATTTGCGGGCAGGGCGGCCAGCTTGGCCTCAAGGTCTGCAACGTCGTTGTGCTTCCACAGGACTTTCTTGGCTTTGGAATGGCGGATACCTTCGATCATGCTCGCGTGGTTGCCGCTGTCAGACAGGATCACGCAATTCTCAAGGCGCGAGCCAAGGCACGAAAGCGCCGCCCAGTTGGAGACATAACCCGAGGTGAACAGTAGCGCCGCCTCTTTTCGGTGCAAATCGGCGAGTTCGGCCTCAAGCAGCAGATGGTCGTGGTTTGTGCCGGAAATGTTGCGCGTCCCACCTGCACCTGTACCGGTGCGCTGCACGGCCTCGCACATGGCGGCGATGGTCAGGGGGTTCTGACCCATGCCCAGATAATCATTGGAGCACCACACCGTCACATCGCGCTTTTCGCCCTCAACATGGTTGGAGGCATGTGGAAACTTGCCAGCCTTGCGCTCGAGCTCGGCAAAATAGCGGTAGTTGCCATCGGATTTCAGCTGGTTGATCTGTTCGTTGAAAAGCGCGTCAAAGTTCATGTTTGTGGTCCTGTCTTGAAGTAGCAGTGTCGGGCAGCATCCAGCGCCAGAGTTTGGCATCGGGCAGGGGAACTACCATCAACCAATGCTCGATTGCGGCCAGAACCGCGAGCGCTGTGAGAAGTGAAAACCCGACCATGGTGGCTTGGGTCTCGGCGGTGATGAGACGCTCAGCAAAACAAACTGCTGTGACGCTCAGGAAAGTGACGCCAATAGGAAAAGCCATCGTGATCGGCCCCTGGCGAAAGTAGGATTTGATGTGATCGAGCGGGGTCGGCACGAATTCGGTGTTGATCCGCGGCACGCCGAAAAACAGGTTCAGCTTGGCAGAAATCCGCGCCACAAAAAGGATGATGTAGGTCCAGAAGCCCACGGTATTCTCCGCATGCGCGGTAATCAGCGCCACAGCGAGGAGGGCACCAACCAGCAGCATTTCATGATGTGAAATCGTATCCCATGCGCGGGCGAAACGGGGATAGCCTGTCAGCGTCTGCGGGCAGGCGCGCCGCTCTGGTCCTGTGATGATGCCCGACAGAAACGCAAGCTCGATCCAGCCCCAGATAAGCAGGGTTGAGATGAACGCGAGATAGGCATTGCCCACGGTCATCTCGAGCGAGCTGATCCACAGACCCGCAAACCCGAGCGCAAACAGCGGCACTGAGAAAAACACATTGCGCCCGTGCGCCACCTGATCTGTCGCATCGGCCCGCCGCACCACAAGCAGGATCGCACCTGTGAAAAACCACCAGGCGAAGACTGCAATAAGGGAGGCGGACCAGACAGATGTCATCAGTAGGCAGGCTTCATCACGGGGCTGTCAGGCACCTCGTTCTTGATCGCGGGGATCGTGTAGAGCGCGACAAATGCGTAGGTCGCTTTTGCCATGCCAGCGATGCGGGTCAATGTTCCGCCGATCCCACCACGGGCCTTGCCCTCGGCAACCTGACGGCTGGCCGCTTCCATGCGGTCGAGGTTCGGACGCCAGCGCGGGTGGTCGATGTCGAGTGTCATCGGGAACACCTGTTTAGAGATGTCGGAGGTCTTGCGGAAAACTTCCTGACCGTACCACGTCACGTCCACATCGAGGGCTTCATGGAACAATGGCCGCTGATGGTCGCGCACCCACATCGTAGAAAAGACAGCCGTGAGAAAGAACTTGATCCAAAGCTTGTTAACAAAGGATTCCGTCAATTTAGGGTCTGTTTTCAGCAGCAGGGCAAACGCTTCGCCGTGGGAAAACTCATCGTTGCACCACTCGCGGAACCAGCCAAAGATCGGGTGGAACTGTTTGTCAGGGTTCTGCTCGAGGTGGCGATAGATGGTGATATAGCGGGCATAGCCGATCTTCTCGGAGAGGTATGTCGCGTAATAGATGAACTTGGGGCGGAAGTAGGTGTATTTCTTCTGCTGGGTCAGGAACCCGAGGTTCACGCGAATGCCCGCCTCGCGCAGTGCATCGTTGATAAAGCCTGCATGGCGCGCCTCGTCCCGTGCCATCAGCTGGAATAGCTGCGTGATGTCGGTGTTGGAGCCGCGGCGCTTCATCTCTTTATAAAGCACGCAGCCAGAGAATTCGGCGGTGCAGCTCGAGATCAGAAAGTCGATGAATTCGGCGCGCAGGGCGGGGTCCATGCCTTCCCAATCGACCGTGCCCCATGCTTCGGTCTTTTTGAAATGGCCTTTGTTGGGGTCAGCGGCCATGCCTGCGATCATCTTGTCCCAGTCTTCGCGCACGGGGCTGACATCAATCGCGTCCATCTCGGCAAAATCCGTGGTATAGAAACGCGGCGTGAGCAGTGTGTTCTGCATCGCCACTTCGGTCGCCTGCTCGGATGTGATCATGCCAGTATCGAGCGCGTCTTGCGCGGCAATCGCCTCTTCAGCGGTATCGGCATAGGCGGAGTGGCTTGGGGTATTTTGAACGTTCATGACAGCACCTCTTCAGAGAATGAGAACTCACATAGTTCCATAAACTCGAAATCACCCGTCGCGCGGGTCCACAATTGCTCCAGCTTGGAGGCGCGGGTGATGGTGGCGATACGCTCTTCCTGAACGACCTCACCGTAGGCGGCCATGATCTCGGCGCCGTGCACCAGCACCGAATCACCGGGGTTTACGACGGCCCCGTTAAGGAATTTGACATGTGCGGAAAGCTCTTCAAAGCGGTGCGAGATCGTGACCTCGCAGGGCGCTTGTTCGCGTGTTCTGGTAATAAAACCCATTGTATTTGTCCCTTTTGGCTAGTGTAGCTTAGCTTGCGTCGATCAGCGTGGCGAAGGCTGCGACATTGTCTTGGCCGAACCCGATAAGCTCGAGGTTCCAGCCTGTAGTATCGTCGATAACATCCACGCGGCCCCCTTCGCGGCGCACGATCCGGATCGGAGCGGTTGGATCTGTTTGCTGCACTTTGCGCTCGCGCATGACAGCAACCCAGACCACGTCGATAAAGCCCGCTTTGTTGGCAGACGAGGAGGCGATTTCGGTGCCGTTCTCATCTAATAGAATGATACCACTACTACGGTCACCGGCAAAGCTAACTGTGCGCTCTGCCACGATTTCGGGCAGGGCGGCTTGGGCCGTAGGCTCCATCCCTGTGACCTTGGCGAATGCAACAAGTGCGAGGGAAGCGGCCATCATGCCGAACATGGCGATGATCAGAAACCGCGGGATCATATCGCGGTCGCGGGCTTTCATCTGGTTGGCAAGCGATGCTGTCTGAGTAAGGTTCATCTCGATCACTCCGCGGCTACGGCGCCAGCGGCACCTTGTTGTGGGGTCACACGTTCGATCTTGGGGGCGTGTACGCGTGTCTCGGCGGCGTCGGCGAATATCGCGGCGACGCGGGCGGCATCGGGAATGGCGCGGAACGATGGCTGTGACTTGCTGATGCGCCACGGACGGACATGCGGCCATGTCATCAGATAGCTAAAGCGCGTGTCGCCAATCAGTTCGAAACTGATGGTGCCGTGGCCGTTCTTGGATGTCTTGAGTGCCGCGTTTCCGATGCAGACATACGGCAGGTTCAGCGTCATCGTGAGGGCGGCACCAATGCGCATGCCGACACGTTTGTTCGTGAGTGTATAGACCGTTGATTTTGCCTGCACACGGGCGAGGCAATAGATCACCAGACAGGCAACAGCGCCCGCAATCAAAAGCGGGATGCCATGTCCCATCGCAGTGGCCAGCGGCACGGAGGTGGAAGACACCCCCGCGCGCCAGATCGCAAGCACCACGAAATACCACATAACCCAGTTCATTTTCCACGCTTCCTTGGCTAGTCGCATGGGTGTTGGCGCTCCCTGCCAGAGGATGTGTTCTCCCTCTGGCAATGCTTCGGGAAGGCCGCGGACGGGTTCGAATTTGAAGTCATCGTGATGCATAATCGTAGTCCCCTAATGGTCGTGTCGGGCCAGTGGCTGATCCAGCCCGAACGTTGTTATCTAGATTTGAGGCTCAAGGCGTTTGGCATCGGCATAAAGCGTGCCGCCACCGTAGTAGGCCATGATCTTTTCTTCCTCGAGCAGCGTGATCGCGCTGTCCGATTTGATGCTGGGTACGTCCGCGAAATGCTCTGCATAGATGGAGCGCACAACGACACGGTCGGACTTCACACGCGCAAAGTTGAACGGGATCAGGCAGGTCTTGCCTGTGCCTTCAGGGTTCAGATCAACCGTGAGATAGCGCACGTACTGCTCGGGGATATCGACCCACATGTCCACGACGCGGCCCACAACTTCGCCGTCACCAGCAACAACGGGTTTGCCGCGCGGGTCGGTGCCAGCGGAGACAGCAAAATCGTCCAGCTTGCTCATGGGTTGGATCTTATTGTGGCCATGGGCGTCCAACTCTGGGTGATCCTCGCGGGGGGCCCAAGCGGCAGGGCCGACACCGTCGATCATCGGATTGCCCGTTGGCACAAAAGGAGAGCCTGCGGCAGTTGTGACCTGCTCCATCGCGAGGGTGTCGCGGTCACCGCGCTGGCCCGAGGGCACAACCAGATCACCACGGCCGTGGGGCAGATGGAACGTCTTGTCCTTTGGAACAGGAAACGGCCCTTGGTTCGGCGCGGTCTGTCCATCGTCGGTTTGCAAAGGATAGCCTTCGCGCATGTTCTCGGTCTGGAGGTAGTAGACCAGACCAGCGAAAAAGATCCAAAAGAGCCATATCGCGGCGCTCGCCAGATCGAAGTTTCCAAAAAATTCAGTGCCAACCATTAGGGGGTCCTCCGTGTTGGGGTTGTCGTTACGTAGGGAAATCGGCAAGGCCTACGCGCCCTGCCTGCCGTGTCGTATCGCGCCGCGTCCGTACCAAGGGACCCACCGCAATGAGTGTCGCAAAAAGAAGGCCGATCTCGATGTGGTAAACCACCGAATAGCCGGTCGTGGAGTTCTGCATTCCGGGGCCAAAGCTGCCTGCCATGGCACCTGAATTGACCACATCGCGCAGCGCGCCGCCGATGAAGATTGAGAGGCCCGCCGCTGTGGCTTGGGCCGCACCCCACGCGCCAAGGGCGAGCCCCTTACCGGCGAGGGAGCCTGTCTCCAGCGTCATGGCCGCCGTCAGCGTCGAGATCGCAAACAGGCCAGAGCCGAGACCGATGCCGAAGGCCCCCACGAAAAAGAGCGCACCACTGTCGAGCGGGGCGGCGAAGATCACGGCGCAAAATGCGAGGATGCCAACCAGCAGCCCGCGCGCGGACATCATGTAGGTATCAACGCCCAGCTTGAGCCAACGCGCGGCAAAGGCAAAACCGATAAGCGCGCCAAAGGCCCACATCGCCGTGAGTAGTGTGGTGGCAGAGACCGAGAGGCCCAGCACTTCACCGCCATAAGGCTCCAGCAGGACGTCCTGCATGTTGAACGCCAGCGTACCGAGGAAGACGGCGACCAGCAGCCGCTTGGCCGAATTATTCGTGGTCAGATCGCGCCAAGCTTCATTGAACGTGGGCTTCTTGGCCTCACGCTCTGCCTTGGTCATGGGGTTCATGCGCTCTTGCTTCCAGAGCGCGATCACGTTGAGCACGAGGGTGACAACAGCCGTGCCTTGCACAACTTGGATAAGTCGGATCTGGCTGAAATCACGCAGCAGCGTACCGATGATTACGGCAGCTACGGCCATGCCGACCAGCAGCATTACATAGAGAAGTGCGACCACTTGGGGCCGTGTCTCATCCGTGGCGCGGTCAGCGGCCAGCGCAAGACCTGCGGTTTGGGTCATATGCATGCCAAGCCCTGTGAGCAGGAAGGCCAACGCGGCGCCGACCTCACCGGCCCAAGCGGGGCCAGCGGCTTGCTCACCATTCAAAAGTAGCAGGCCGAACGGCATGATGGCAAAACCACCGAACTGCCACAGCGAGCCGAACCACAGATAGGGGATACGTTTCCACCCGATGGCGGAGCGATAGGTGTCGGAGCGGAACCCGAGCAGTGCGCGGAAGGGAGCGACCAGAACGGGAATGGCGATCATGATTGCCACGACCCACGCCATCACGCCCAGCTCGACGATCATCACGCGGTTCAGCGTGCCGAGAAGCATCACCGCGGCCATACCCACCGAGACCTGAAACAGCGACATGCGCAAAAGCTGGCCCAAGGGCAGCTTCTCACTCACCGCATCCGAGAAGGGAAGCGAGCGGAGTGTCAGCGCCTTGAGGCCATTTTTGGTCGGGATCATCACGATGTGAACTCCAACGCATTCGAGATGTAGAAGCCCGAAGTGACGCGCCCCAGATCACGCAATTTGCCGCGCTCGAGTTTGCCTGCGATGGATGCAGGCGTATGCGGCACCATCGTAGGCGAGCGATCGCTGCGCGGGAAGAGCTTGCCAGCGCGCCACATCAGCATCAGCAACGGCGTGCGCGGGGCCACGGTAAAGACCATCCGACCGCCCAGGCGCGGCGCGATGCCCTCCAAAATATTGGCGATGTCAGCGGCGGAATAGTAAATCATGCTGTCCATCGCCACTACATGGTCGAACGCCCCCAGCGCGGGGTTGAGCATGTCACCCGAGGAGAACTGTATCTTGCGATCGAGCTTGCGCGGCGTGCGCTTGGTCGCGATATCAATGAGTTGTGGCGATATATCAACGCCCACAACATCGGCACCACGCTCGGCCAGCTCAAACGCCAGCGCACCTGTGCCACAGCCCGCATCAAGGATGCGCGCGCCACGCAGGTCATCGGGCAGGGCCGCAATGATGTTGGCGCGCATCTCGTCACGCCCCTTGCGCACCGTGGCCCGAATGCCAGACACGGGTGCGTCCGAGGTCAGACGCTCCCAAGTCTTGGTCGCGGTCCGGTCGAAGTATGTCTCGACACGGTTTCTGGTGGCTTCATAGCTCATCAACGGCGTCTCCGCAGGAGGCGACGGGTGCGCGGAAGCGTTTGCATTGCAAACGCGTGCGACACTCGGTCCAGAATGGGTACTATGGTTGCCATTAGTCGAAGCCCAACAGATCAAAGATTTCGCGGTCGGGCAGGGAGGCAGGCGCCAGCGGCTCTGTCCCGTTCCAAAGTGTCTCGGCGAGGCGGATGTATTCCTTTTGCACGGCGGCGATATCGTCGTCCAAATCCATCTCGAACAGCGTCTTTTTCTTC
>CAJXSZ010000034.1 GCA_913060815.1 uncultured Sulfitobacter sp.
GTCGGCAGCGTCAGATGTGTATAAGAGACAGCGCCAGCAACTGGGCTGCAACGGCATTACCTTGCTGGGGGGGGCCACGAAAGGAGCAGCACCTGAGAACCCGGGCATCGCCCCGCTCACCGCTGTCACATCCGCGCTAGCCTATACAGGCACGCGCATCACGGACATCACCTGCGCCGAAGTTATGGAGGCTTTTGCCGTTCAGGCTATTGCCTGCGTGCAGGGGGCGGGCCTTGATCCCGAGATCGTTAATATCGGCGGTGGTGCCTTGGCGCGCGGTCACCCGATCGGCGCGTCAGGGACAATCAACGCCGTGCGCCTCTATCACGAGTTACGCAAAACGGGCGGCACTGGCCTTGCCACAATCGCCGCCGCTGGCGGCATTGCAACAGCGCTGATCCTAGCTGCGTGACGCCACTGCATCGGGCCGAGCGCGATAAAGCGCGGCAGTGATCAGACCCGCAAGAACTGCCTTGATCGCATCCCCTGGCAAGAAGGCTGTTACCAACAAGGCCGCCTCGCTGATCGAGCGGTCAAGCACAATCGCCAGGCCCGTGATGCCGAAGATATACAGCACCACAACACCGCCAATAAGCGCCGCAATACCCGCTGACCAACCGATGGCGAACCCGCGCAGCCGCTCTGCCACAGCACCCGTCACAAACGCGGCGAAGGGAAAGCCAAGCGCGAAACCTGCCGTGGGAGAGGCAAACACGCCCAAGCCCCCGCGCCCTCCCGCCAACAGCGGCAGACCAAGGGCTACCAGCCCCACAAAAAGCGTCGCCGCCAAGAACCCGCGCCACGCGCCCAGCACGGTGCCACACAGCATGATCCCAAGGCTCTGCGCTGTGATCGGCACACCAAAGGCCAGCGTAAGTTGTGGAATCAGGCCCAGTGCCGCAATCAATGCGGTAAAGAGGGCAATCTGGGCTACGCTTCGTTCAGTTGTCATGTCGTTCTATCCATATCAAATCCACCGCGTGCCCGCAGCGCTTCGGCCACGTGGTCCGCATCATCCAGCGCCAACACCATAAACGGCACGATCACCCGCCACCCTGCCCGCCTGCGCGACCGCGCCCGCCAAGCCATAGTGAGGGCACTCCCCTTGAGCGCCAGAACAGGCGTAAAGCGGATCACCATAGCCGCTGCAAGCTCTATCGCGCGCAGGTTGACGCCAAGCCAGCCGAAAGGGCGCAACAAGCGGCGCAGGACGGCCATCATCTCGGACAGGGACGTGGTCATCGTCACAAGATTGGCGAGGCCAACAGCACTCAGCATCCGCAAGCAGATAAGCAGACCATCCTGCGTCGCACCCGTTGCAACATGCCAAGCCAGTATAACCGCCACAAAAGGCCACAACGGCCACAGCCGCCGCACTCCATGAACGAAGAATATCCGTCCAGGCAGTGCATAAAGCGCAAGCACGCTCAGCGCTGCCATGAGGTGCACCCAGACATCACGCACCGCAAAAAGGGCCACAGACGCAAGGCACAGCGCCAAGAGTTTTCCACCCGCAGGCAAACTATGTGCACGCGTATCAACGGGAGAGGTCAGTGAGATCATCGCGCCCTCCCAACTCAATCATCGCGGCTTCGAACGCGCTTCCAACCTGCGCGGCGGGGCCTTGCATCTTGACCATGCCCCCCTCTATCCAAAGCGCGTGATCGTAGTCTGCTATGATTCGGGGATCGTGGGTGATGTGCACCAATGCGGCCTCGGCCTGATCAAGAACGCGGTGCAAATGCAGCGATGTAGGAATATCCAGCCCTGCGAAAGGCTCATCCAGAATGATGACTTTTGGCGCCATCGCAAGGATCGCCATCAAGCACACCAATTGCCGCTGTCCTTGAGAGAGTTGGTGGATCGCTGCACCCGACCACGCCTGTTTGCCAAACTGCGCCAGCGTGTCCTGTACCCGCGCGCGCACCTCTGTTTCCGGCATCCCCATCTGCGTGAGACCAAAGGCCAGCTCCTCCTCCACGGTGGGAAAGATAATCTGGTGGTCGGGGTTTTGAAACAGGATGCCAACGGCGGCCAATGCACCGCGCCTGTCACGTGTTACGTCAACACCGGCGATCTGTATTGACCCGCCGCTCGGTGGTGTCAGCCCCGCCATCACCCGCGCCAAGGTGGTCTTGCCCGACCCGTTGCGCCCCAATACGGCGAGACGGCGCGCATCGCTACGCACGGTGATGTCGCGCAGAATATCTCGCCCGTCAATCCGCAGATCAACAGCCTCAAGGTCCAGCAAAGGTACGGATGATGAAGTAATAGCGATGCCCCTGTCCGCAATAAACTAAGGCTGACCTACCAGCCTGACTGCAGCGCGAAAAGATCGAAACTTGACCCACGCGCGGTGAGGGTCACTTGATAGGGCATGGTTTACGTTTCACATGCCGCAAATGTCCTGATCCTGATCGCCGTATGCAGCGCCCTTTGGCGGGGCGACGCAGGGTTGGACGCAAGTCTTGGCCCTGACACGCCCGCGCGGCGCATTCTGGCATGTGTGTATCTCGCGATCCTGCTGGCAAGCCTTTATGCGCTGCTGCGCGCAGGGTTCGGCGCGCAGCAAGTCGCGGTGCAGATCGCATTGGTGCTCTTTCCGCTCCAGATCGTCTACAAAGTCGCGACTGCCTTTGCCGCGGGTCTGGAGAACGTTGTGGTGCAGGCCAACCTCGCGGTTGTGGCGCTACACTGCGTGACGATGGTCGTCTTGATCCGCAGCGCCTAGGGCCGCGTCCACCGTCCGGGCAAGTCCGACTGTGGCACGGGATTCGGCGCTTTGACACGGCTCAAGAGCCAGTTTGGTCCCGTCATTAGCTTACTCAGTACAGGGTTCTTATTCACCTGCGCCTTGAGTTTCTCAATCTGCATAACATTTTCGATTCGGCGGTCAAGGAAGGCCCATGTATCAGCGTGATCCTCGCTGCTGTCGCCCAGCCAGTACAATACAGTCGCCGAATACACCCCGCTCAGCGTGGCACGTTTTGTGTACCAGTTCACATCATCGGATGTATCGCCAAGCGCCGTCCAAATCGCATCCGCCGTGCCCCAGATGAGCTTTGCCCCGTCGGGCGCATACATCGGCAACGCAAAAAGCGTGGTGCCACGGCGCACAAGTTCCTTATCCTCAACAGCCTCAAGGCGGTATCGCACGGCAGCGGCCACACGCTCGCTATAGCGCATCGCTTCCAGATCGGTCTCCTTCATTCGTTGCACCATCACCGCGTCGCCTTGATTATGATAAGCAATCGCCAGATCAACGGCCCCGCGGGGGCATACGCTGTCAGCGACCGCACGCTCCACCCCCGAATCATCAACCGCTGCGTCGAACGCCGCAGGTGACCAGCCATCGAAAGGCACATGCATCAATGCGGCCTGCAAAAGCTTTTCTTTGGGGGATGTTGGTTCGGTCGTCATGGCAATGCTCCGTTCAACTCAAGTCACTGGACAATATAGCATGGCTTTGCTAAAGAGCCACTTCCTGCAAATCCTTGCAACTTCAAACTAGAAAGGTGGTGAAAACCACATGCAGGTTAGTGTTCGCGATAATAACGTCGATCAAGCGCTGCGCGCCCTGAAGAAGAAACTTCAGCGCGAGGGTGTGTTTCGTGAAATGAAGCTCAAGCAACATTTCGAGAAGCCTTCCGAGAAGAAAGCACGCGAGAAAGCCGAAGCGATCCGCCGTTCCAGAAAACTGGCACGGAAGAAAGCACAGCGCGAAGGTATGATGTAAGTCATCCCTACGAGCGAGCTTAAGAATAAATGACCCCGCAGCCTTTTGGGCTGCGGGGTTTTTTCATGGCCTATTGACGTTAGAAGGGCTCGATGTGATCGGCGGACAGCGCATAGGAGATATCCGCCAATTGCGTTGATGTGGACGCCGTGCCGAACATTCCAGTCACATTTACTGCTTCATACAAACCCGTGCCCTCGTACGGCTCCTCGGTTGTGACAAAGACAAGCTGATGCGCAGGCGGCGGCGGGACATGTACGCAAGCACCCACAAACGGCACCAGAATGAACGCCGTTACGCCCGAACCCGAATATTCGATCGGCACGACATAACCGGGCAAGCGGACGGTCTGCCCGTTCCAATCGGTGCGCACCCCTGATGAGGGAGGCTGCATCGCGGACATCGCAGGCGCATCGTGATCAATAAGACCCTGCACAAACGGCGGCATCTTCGGTTCGCCTTCGGGAATAAGGTCCGTCCAGTTGAGATCAATAAAGTCGCTGGCCCACGCCCTATGCGGCACCGCCATCGCCGCGAGCCCCGCAAGCAAGGTACGCCGATCCATGCCACGCTTCACCATTCGTAAAGCTCGATCTCGTCGGCCTGCATCGCATAACCAACCTCGGCAAGTGTGGTTGATTGCACCTCATGGCGCATTTGTCCCGTCACCCAGACAGGATCCCACATGCTTTCCGTCTCCCACGGCTCTGCTGCATCCACAAAGACAAGTTGGTTGGCGGGCGGCGGCGGCGTGTGCAAGCAGGCCCCCGCAAACGGCACGAGAATAAAGCTGGTCACGCCCTTGGACGTCACATCAAAGGGCAGCATGTAGCCCGGCATTTTGATGTAGGCGCCATTGAGGTCCTTGTTCAGCTTGGTCGCGTTCTTGTCAAAGACGGGCAGCCAAGTGTCGTTAATCGCGTCCATCTTCCCCTCGCCAATGATCTGGCTATAGGGCACGCCAGCGGGAATGAGGTCTTTCCATTCGAGCACGCGGGGGGCATTCGCGCGTGCGACTTGAGGCAGAGCTGCGAAAGAGGCAGCACCGATCAGCAGAGTACGGCGTGACAGGGCCATCATATCCATCCCTTTGCTAGATTTTCACCATCATACCATCGGCCAGCGACATGCGGTAGGCCCTGAGCGCGGGCACCATGCTCACAATCGCGCCAGCGGCCACAACTCCCACCAGGACCCAGAATTCACGCAACGACGGCGCTTCAATAGGCAGCCACAGGCCAAAGCGGGCATCAACAACGGGCTGTGCAACCAGCAGCCCAAGATACAAAAGCCCCAGACCAATTACCGCGCCCACAGCGGCCATCACCGCCGCCTCGATCACCAGAAAGCTGAGGATCACGCGAGGCCGCGCGCCCATTGCCCGAAAAATCGCCATCTCGCGCCGCCGCTCGTTCAGGCTTGAGAATATCGTGGCCATCATTCCGATCAGCGCCGTAATCACTACCATGCCCGAGACGGCCACCAGTGCAGTTTCGGCCACGCCTACGATCTGCCACAACTCTTGCAGCGCCACACCGGGCAGGATCGCCAGCAAAGGCTCGCTTGCGTAGTTGTTGATGGCACGTTGCAGGGCAAATACCTGCAAGCGGCTTTGCGTCCCGATGAGCGCGGCTGTAATCGCCTGCGGCTCAAGCGTCATCTGCCGCAGGGTATCCGCAGGTGTTACCTGACCGGGGATCGCGCCGCCCCCCTGCCAATCGACATGGATTGCCTCAATCGCCTCAAGACTGACGATAACGGTACGGTCCACAGGCGTGCCTGTTTTCGCGAGGATACCCGCTACGCGAAACGGCTGGTTCTCATGCTCTACAAAAGAAGCGATGCCATGCGACACGACAATCGGATCGTCGACCGTATACCCCAGTGTAGCAGCCACATCCGCCCCGATGACCGCATCGAAAAGATCATCCATCACCACAACATCCGCCATCTCCAGCGCGCGGCCTGAGCGGTATTTGTAGCGCTCGAAAAATTCAACCGTGGTGCCCATCACGCGAAACTGGCGATGACTGTCACCCAGAGATATCGGCACGATCCAGTCGATCTCGGGGCGCGCGGCGATGTCGGTGTAACTCTCCCACGTCAGGTTGTTTGTCGCATTGCCGATGCGGAACACGGAATAGAGCAGCAACTGCACCGAGCCAGAGCGCGCACCCACAATTAAATCCGTGCCAGAAATCGTATCGGCAAAGCTGGCCTTGGCCCCCGTGCGCACCTTCTCGACCCCAAGAAACAGCGCAACAGACAGGGCGATCGCAAGCACGGTCATCGCCACCGTCAGCGCACGCGCCATGAGCGATCCGAGGGCGAGGCGCAGGATCACGCGGGCACCTTCGTGATTTCCGATATCTCGACGGTCCGGTCGAAATGCGGAGCGAGACGGGCGTCATGGCTCACCATCAATAGAGTGCTGTCCGATGCGCGCACTTGTGCAAAAAGTAGGTCCAAGAATGTCGCCTGCGTGGCAGCGTCCAGTGCGGATGTCGGCTCATCCGCGACGATCAAGGGCGGCGCACCGATCAGCGCACGCGCAGCAGCCACGCGCTGTTGCTGGCCCACGCTGAGCGTGCCCGCCTGCGCCGTGACCACATCCACAGGCAGACCCAGAGCGGCGCAAAGCGCACCCGCCGCCTCGGATGGATCATCCACACGCGCACGGCGCTGCGGCGCAAACCGCAGAGGCAGCAGGATATTATCCAGCACACTGGCATAGGGGAGCAGATTGAACTGTTGAAAGATCAGCCCGATATGCTCTGCCCGAAACCTGTCACGCGCGCCCGCCGACAGAGAGGCGATGTCTGTTCCCGCGACCCTCACGGCCCCCTGATCGGCGGTAATCGTGCCGCAAATCAATGACAAAAGCGTCGATTTTCCCGACCCGCTTTCGCCGAGCAAAAGCACAGTTTCGGCAGGGGCCAGACGAAAATCGGCGATGTCCAATCCGAATGACGCCCTGCCACGCCATCGGTAGCTGACGTTTTCAAGCGATACGATCGAGGTGTCTGTCCCCATGGTGCCTATACGCGCTTAGAACAATTCGCGCAGATCAAGCACGGGGGCAGCCTTGGTCACCTCAGCGGCTGTGGCGCCGCGATCCGTGATCAACTGTACCTCCAGCTCTCGCGCATTCGGGAAAGCATCGAAATACGCAAAGGTGATGAGGGTAGCCTGCGCAGGATCGGCACAGGTCAGCAAATACTCCGCATGGAATTCGCTATGGCCCGCCTCCTCAGCGTGATCCGCGTGATCATGGTCATGGTCGTCGTGCTTGTGCTCTGCGTGATCATGCGCTTCTTCCTCGTGCTCAGCGTGCTCACCTTCGATCTCTAGGGAAGCACGCGCTTCCACAACACCGCATGCAGCAGCCTCTGGGAAGCCGAACAGGTCAAGTGGCCGCGCCAGACGTGCTACAGCCTCATCCACCGCGCCACGGTCTTCGCTGCTTTGTGCGGCATACTCAAATCCTACGATATCGGCCCCTGGCGCATGAAGCTCAATCGCGATTTGTTGGGCGTCTATGGCAATGTTCAACTGCCCGACGCCATGTTCATGGGCATCCAACTGCCGCGCTTCCTCGGCGTGAACGACACTGGCACCCAAGCAAATTACTGCCGCAGAAACAAATTTCGTCATCATCCATCCTCCAAAAAGCAAACGCAGCTTGCGCCCTGCGCAAATCCTACAGGCTTTTTCACGCGTATCCAGCACATCTATCCTCTCGATCCCGAAAGGGCCGGAAATCGCCAAACCTTAGCCCGTCAGACAGGCAACGCGGTTGTCTTACTCACCGTGCGTAGCGCAAAACTCGATTGCATCCCCTGCACGCCGGGCAACCGCGCCAGATACTGGCGATGGATGCGCGCGAAATCTTCCGTATCCTCTGCCACGACTTTGAGCAGGTAATCCGCCGTGCCCGCCATCAGATGGCATTCCAAGACGTCAGGGATCCGCCGCACCCCTTTCTCAAAGGCATCAAGCACTTCGTCGGCCTGCCCCGACAGGGTGATCTCGACAAACACCGTGGTCGGCACCCCCAGCTTGCGCGGATCGAGCAGGGCGACATAATCACGGATATACCCCTCCGCCTCCAACCGCTGCACGCGCCGATGACAGGCCGAAGGCGACAGGTTCACCTGCTCGGACAACTCAGCATTAGACATCCGTCCGCGTTTTTGCAAAGCGCCAAGGAGCTTCCGATCAATACTATCCAGCATATGCGCAATACCTTTGCGTCAGAGTGCGATCTATTCGCAGGGTATTCTAAAATATGCACATTTAGCGACCCATAATCGCCACCAATTTGCGCCCGATGTGCGTCATCCTTGTCCCAATCATCGGAGGAGGAAACATTCCATGAAAATCGGTTGCCCGAAAGAGATCAAACCCCAAGAGTTTCGTGTCGGCATAACGCCGAATGCCGCCCTTGAAGCCGTCAAGGCAGGCCACAGCGTTGTCATCGAGACAAACGCAGGCGCAGGTGCAGGTTTTGAAGATGCCGACTACACAGCCGTAGGTGCCGAGATCCTTGGCACGGCAGCCGAGGTTTTCGAAGCTGCCGATATGATCGTTAAGGTCAAAGAGCCGCAGGCAGTCGAGCGCAAATTGCTGCGCGAGGGTCAGGTGCTCTTTACCTATCTGCACCTTGCCCCTGATCCTGAACAAACCAAGGATCTTCTCGCGTCGGGTGCTACCTGCATCGCCTATGAAACCGTGACAGACCGCAACGGCGGCCTGCCTCTGCTTGCCCCCATGTCCGAAGTCGCCGGCAAACTCGCCCCCCAAGTGGGCAGCTGGACCTTGCAGAAAGCCAATGGCGGGCGGGGCGTCTTGATGGGGGGTGTCCCGGGTGTTGGCCCCGCAAAGGTTGTTGTCATCGGTGGCGGCGTTGTGGGCACACATGCAGCACGCGTCGCGGCGGGGATGGGCGCCGATGTGACGGTCCTCGACCGCTCCCTCCCGCGCATGCGCTACCTCGACGATGCCTTCTCGGGCGTGTTCAAAACAAGCTTTGCCTCGGCAGGAAACACGATTGATTTGGCCCGCGAGGCCGATCTGATCATCGGTGCCGTGCTGATCCCCGGTGCTGCCGCCCCCCAACTCATAACACGCGCGCAACTCTCCGAACTGAAAACAGGCGCTGCCCTCGTGGACGTCGCCATCGATCAGGGCGGCTGCTTTGAGACATCCCGCGCCACCACGCACGAAGACCCGATTTATGAGGTGGACGGCATCATGCACTATTGTGTGGCCAACATGCCCGGTGCGGTTGCGCGTACCTCTACCATCGCGCTGGGGAATGCCACGATGCCGTTTATGATGGCACTGGCCAACAAAGGCTGGAAGCAAGCCTGCGCAGATGATGCTCACTTGCTGGCCGGCCTGAATGTGCACGCAGGCCAGATCACCTATGCCGCGGTGGGCGAAGCATTAGACATGGCGTACATCACCCCCGAACAGGCCATCGCCTGAACAAAAAAGGGGGCCGCATCGCTGCGACCCCCTCTCATCAAAAGGCTTGTGCCCCTTACTTCTTCAGCTCGACCAAAATCTCGGCCAACAGCTCTTCCTGTGTCGGGCCCGCTGGCGCTTCAGGCGCGGCTTCAGGCTCTGGACCTTTGGCTTTGTTCACGGCCTTAACGAGCATGAACACAACAAACGCGATGATCAGGAAGTTGATGATCGCCATGATGAACCGACCATACGCAAATACAGCAGCACCCGCTTCATCCGCCGCATCAATGGACGCATATTCGCCATCACCCAGCAATACGAACAAGCCGCTAAAATCGACGCCGCCCATGAACAAGCTGATGAGCGGATTGATCAAATCTGCCACCAACGAGCCAACGATGGCGGTAAACGCCGCACCGATGATGATACCAACAGCCATGTCCATGACATTGCCCTTGGCGATGAAGTCCTTAAATTCGTTAATCATTTTTCGTCCCTTACTGTATTTGCGGCCGAAGGTTTTCCCACCCTTTATGCCAATGCAACGGACATACCACAGCGATTCCCGCGAATCAGCTTATTTCTAAGGGGAAAAACCCGTACTTCGCCCCCACAACCGCACGTAGCTGCAGCAATAAACCGTCGCCACAACGGCTGAAGTCAATACAGAAGAGTTGACTACGCCAGTTGACCTGTCAGGACATAGCGCAGAATTTCAACAACCTGAGCAGGCTCGGATGCTACTGCTAATGCAGCCGCATCCACTTCCTTGAGTGCGTGCGCATGATCGGCCCCGTGCAAAATGATCAACGATTTGCCGAGCGCCGCAGCATAGCCCGCGTCGAAGGCTGCATTCCACTGCTTGTACTGGTCGCCGAACCGCACCACGACAACATCCGCGTCCGCAATGCCCTTGCGCGTGCGTATCGCATTCACCTGCGCACCCTTGCGGTCATGCCAGAACTTGTCCGCTTCCGCTCCAAGGATGGCGACACCGCAATCGTCGCTCGCCGCATGGTCTGTCACAGGGCTGGAAAATTCAACATCAAGCCCCGCTGCGCCCTCAACAATCTGCTCACGCCAATCCGTGTGGATTTCACCCGACAAATACACCTTCAACATCGCTCAATCCTCTCTGCCTTCATCATTTTTCCAATAAACTCAAATCCCGCCCCCCCCACAGGCACAGGGTCCCAGCTTACCCGCGCAACACACCACCCGTGGCCTTGCTTACGCTCGCAACCACCTTGGCACTCACCGCTTCAATATCCGCATCCTTCAACGTGGCTTCACGCGGCTGCAACCGCACCGTCAGCGCGAGGGATTTCTTTCCCTCCCCCAAACTGCCGCCAATGAACTCGTCAAATACGCGCACATCGTCAATCAGCACCTTATCCGCACCCATCGCCGCATTAACCAGCGTCAGCGCCGCCACATCGGCGTCCACAACAAAGGCGAAATCACGCTCGACCGCTTGCAGATCGCTGATCTTGAGCGCGGCCCGCGTGGCCCCCGCCTTGCGCTTCATCGGAACTTCGGCAGGCCAGATTGTAAACGCCATCGCAGGGCCTTTGACGCCCATCTCGGCCAGTACCTTCGGATGAACTTCACCAAAGACGCCCAGCACCTTCTTGGGACCAAGACAGATCTTGCCGTGCCGCCCCGGATGCCACCAAGCGTCCGCCCCGCGCAAGATCTGCACTTTCGCAGGCGCGCCAATCGCGGACAGTATCGCTTCCGCATCCGCTTTGACGTCGAAAACATCGACATCACGCGCGGAGGCCAGAACGTCCTTCGGACCCGTGCGCCCGACCAGCAGGCCACTCACTTCCATGTGCTGCTCACCAGGTTCGCCCCCGCTGAACGATGGCCCCACCTCGAACAACGCCATGTCCGCAAAGCCGCGCGCCTGATTGCGTGCCGCAGCTTGCAACAGCGCGGGCAGCAGTGAGGGTCGCATGTGGCTCATATCGTTGCTGATCGGGTTCTCCAGACGCGTCGCATCCGTGCCCCCGCCAAAGAGCGCTGCCGACGGCTGGTCGATAAAGCTGTAGGTCACACATTCATGATATCCCAGTGCGGCCGCCGTGCGCCGTGCGGCTACCTCGCGGCGCTGCACGGGTGACATCACAGGCCGCGGCACGCCAGTGGTGAGACGCGGCAAGGGGCGGCCTTCCAGCTTCGTCAGTGATGCGATCCGCGCCACTTCCTCCACCAGATCGGCCTCGCCTTGCACATCGGGGCGCCAGCTGGGGACATGGGCCATATCGCCCTCGAGAATGAAGCCCAGCGCCGTCAGCGTCTGGCGCTGCGTGGCCTCGGGGATATCCATCCCCACCAAAGATATCACCCGCTTGGCATTAAGCTTATAGGCGCGGCTGGTGTCCGGCACCTTGCCTGCCATCACGACTGTGGAGGCTTCACCTCCTGCGTGGTCCAAGATCATCTGCGTGGCATGCTCGATCCCGTAGGGCGTCCACTCGGGGTCGATCCCCCGCTCGAAGCGGTAGCGCGCGTCCGAATTGACCTTGAGCGCGCGGCCCGTATAGGCCGTGCGCACCGTGTCAAAATACGCTGCCTCAAGGAAAACGTTCACCGTCTCTTCGGTTACACCAGAGGCCATGCCGCCCATCACGCCGCCAATGCTCTCAACGCCCTTGTCGTCAGAAATCAGCGTCATTCCCTCTTGGAACGTGTATTCCTTCTCATCCAGCGCCATCATCGTCTCACCGCCTTTGGCGCGGTGCACACGCAGCGCATCGCCCGCGATCTTGTCCGCGTCAAAAACGTGCAGCGGCCGGTTGCGATCGTAGGTGTAGAAGTTCGTCACATCCACAAGGAAACTAATCGGCCGCAAGCCGATCGCGCGCAGCTTATCCTGCAACCATGCAGGGCTTGGGCCGTTCTTGACGCCGCGAATAACGCGACCAAAGAACACGGGACACTGATCAAGCGTGTCTTCGTCAATCGTGACGCTGACAGGGCACGGGAACTGCCCCTCCACCACATCCACATCACGCTTTTTGAGCTTGCCCAGACCGCGTGCGGCCAGATCACGCGCAATGCCTCGCACGCCCAGCGCATCGGGGCGGTTCGGCGTAATCGCGATCTCGATCACAGGGTCCACCTTACTGGGGTCATTCTCGGCAAGCCAATCGGTGAAACTGTCGCCTACATTGCCAGATGGCAGCTCGATAATCCCGTCATGCTCCTCGGACAGCTCCAGCTCCCGCTCGGAGGCCATCATGCCAAAACTCTCGATCCCGCGAATTTTGCCCACCCCGATGGTGGTGTCGATGCCGGGCACATAAACGCCGGGCTTGGCGATTACGACCGTGATCCCTTCCCGCGCATTGGGCGCCCCACAGATGATCTGTTGCAGCCCCTCGTCCGTCTCGACCTGACACACGCGCAAACGGTCCGCATCGGGATGCTTCTCGGCGGATTTCACGAAGCCCAGCGTGAAGTCGCGCAGCTTAGCGCCCCGATCCTCGACCCCCTCTACCTCAAGACCCAGATCGGTCAGGGCATAGGTGATCTCATCGACCGAAGCCGTGGTGTCGAGGTGCTCTTTGAGCCAAGAGAGTGTGAATTTCATCGTAGACTTCCTTACGCGACGATTGACCTAATCGGTAACGCCTTATGGTTCTATTTTCAACGGCGCTCGGCCCGATCAGGCAGAGCGAACGACTGCCTCATCATTTTGCGCCGCGCCTTGCTATAACTGTGCGGCGATGTCATGCCGCGTGCGCGCAACAGATGCTCTTCCAGCACTGTCGCCATAACGAGAGAGTTTTCAGCCATCCAGAACGCGGGCTTCACGCCCCCTGAAGGCCGCCAATAGGCCTCTATCACGATCAGGTTTCGGTGCTGGGCAACCAATATTTCCGCCTCATCCAGATGCGCCGTTTTCTCGGAGTAAAAAGCACGCTTGCGCCAATCCTTTGATGCAAACATGCAGTACGTCAAAATCCAGTATGAACCGCCACCAACGAAGGCAAACCACAAATACTCAGCAAACCCGAAGAGCGTGAACTCAGGCTGTAGCCACATTTACCTACTCAACCCACCATGCAAATTCGGCTGATCAAGGCTCGCGAACCCGTAGTGCCGCAGCCAGCGCAGGTCTGAATCAAAAAACGCCCGCAAATCAGGTATCCCGTATTTCAGCATCGCAATCCGGTCGATCCCCATGCCAAAGGCAAAGCCTTGCCAGATGTCGGGATCGATCCCGCCAGCGGCCAGCACTTTGGGATGGACCATGCCGGATCCGAGGACTTCCATCCAGCCATCACCCTCACCAATGCGCAGCTGCCCATCGACCCACGAGCATTGGATATCCACCTCGGCAGACGGCTCCGTGAACGGGAAATGCGAGGCGCGGAAGCGGGTTTTGATGCCGTCGATCTCGAAGAACGCCGAGAAGAACTCCTCCAGCGTCCATTTCAGGTTCGCCATGGAGATGTCCTTGTCGATGGCCAAACCCTCGACCTGATGGAACATCGGCGTGTGCGTCTGGTCATAATCGGCGCGGTACACACCACCGGGGCAGATGATGCGCAGCGGCGCGCCTTCGGCCTCCATCGTGCGGATTTGCACGGGGGATGTATGCGTGCGCAAAACATGCGGCGCGCGATTGTCCCCCTCGGCGCGGGACATATAGAATGTGTCCATCTCCGCGCGTGCAGGGTGGTGACCCGGAATATTGAGCGCGTCGAAGTTGTACCAGTCGGTATCAATGCGCGGACCTTCGGCAACGCTGAACCCCATCTCGGCAAAAATCGCGGTCAGCTCCTCAGTGACCTGAGACACAGGGTGCAGCGTGCCCATGGGACGACCGCGTGAGGGCAGTGTCACGTCAAGCCACTCCGAGCGCAGCCGCTCATCCAAAGCCGCATCGCCCAGCGCAGCCTTCTTCGCAGCCAACGCGCTGTTAATCTCATCCTTTAATGCATTAAGCGCAGGACCAGCCACCTGCCGCTCCTCTGGGGTCATCTTGCCCAGCTCGCGCATCTTGAGTGCGACCTCACCCTTCTTGCCCACGGCGGCCAGACGAATGTCTTCCAACGCGGCTTCATCGGCTGCATTTGCAATCTGGCCAAGGTATTTCTGCTTTAGATCATCCATGTCACACGCGTCCTTGAAACTTTGCGATCCTGATACCCGAACAGCGGCCAAACGCAACCCATGGGGGACATGAGGCTGGACACGGCGGGGGTCGCGCACCTAGCCTGTCGGGATCAAAAGGGAGAGAGAGATGTCACTAACAGGGCGCTGCTATTGCGGCGAGATCGAATATAGTGCCGCAGGCGATGCGCAGTGGAGCGCGCAGTGCCATTGCCGCGAATGCCAGTATATCTCGGGCGGTGGGCCGAATTACATCATGAGCTTTGGCGCAGACGACTTTCACTATACCAAGGGCGCGCCAAAGCAATTCACCCGCAACGATATCCCCGATCCGCGCACCCGCGATTTTTGCGGCAATTGCGGCACCCATCTGATCACGCACCTGCCCGCGCGTGGCGCAGTGGTGGTCAAAGTCGGCACGCTTGATGACCCAACAGCCTTCGGCACCGCAAAGATGGCGATCTTCACCTGTGACAAACAGCCGTTTCACGAGATCGCCGAGGGCGTGCCCGTTTTCGATAAACGCCCCTGAAACGGCAAAAGGCCCCGCCATCTCTGGCAGGGCCTTTCAAATCTCAAGAACCGATACGATTTACGCGGCGAGTGACGCCTGCGCCTGCTTTACAATCGCAGCAAAGCTTTCGGGCTCGTTCACGGCCAGATCGGCGAGGACTTTGCGGTCCACTTCGATGCCTGCAAGGTTCAGACCGTTGATAAAGCGGGAATACGTCAGCTCGGCGTCATGCGCACGAACAGCCGCGTTGATCCGCTGAATCCACAGTGCGCGGAAGTTCCGCTTGCGCACCTTGCGGTCACGGGTCGCGTATTGGTTGGCTTTGTCGACCGCCTGACGGGCGACCTTAAAGGTATTCTTGCGGCGGCCATAGTAACCTTTGGCTGCCTTGATAACCTTCTTGTGACGGGCGTGGGTAACTGTACCACCTTTTGTACGGGACATATCGGCTCTCCTTAGCGGTCGTAGGGCATGAAGCCCTTGATGATCTTGGCGTCTGGCGCAGAGAGTGTCTGCGTGCCGCGTGCGTTACGGATAAATTTGTTGCTCCGCTTGATCATGCCGTGCTGTTTGCCAGCTTGTGAGCCGATGACCTTACCGGTCGCCGAAACCTTAAAGCGCTTTTTGGCGCTCGACTTCGTCTTCATCTTGGGCATTTCTGTCTCCTAATCGTCTACAGTGAAAGTGCTGCTCGGCATGCCACTTGAGCCGGCAACACAGGGATTGAAGCTGCGCTATAGAACGGGACGCATGTTAACGCAATAGGCGAGTGTGGAGCTTGGGTGACCCCGTCCTGTTTCAGGGCAGGAAACGGGCAACTACGTTCATAATCACATCCGGCAATTGGCCCAATTGATAGCCACCGGGTTTGCTCGTGATCGCAAAGACAATCAAACCGCCTGCAATCAGAATGGTGACTGCCGAAGCACGCGGCGCACGACGGTCCGACAGCGCTGATAGAACCGATGGAATCGCAAGGCAGGCAATCACTATGCCGATTACAAGCGCCAGATCAGAATCCATCGTAGGTCCCCCGTGATTACATTACCTATCGGTGAGGCGAGGCTACTCTGGATCAGACGCGGAAATCAAACGCTCATCACAAGGTGCTACACGGAGGATATTCGTGCTGCCAGGCACGTTGAAGGGCACCCCGGCGGTCACAACGACAAAATCACTCTCCTGCGCGAACCCCTCACTGCGCGCGGCCTTCGCCGCGCTTATCACTGCCTTTTTGAAGCGGTCCAACTCACCCGTCATCACACAATTCACGCCCCAGCTGAGCGCCAGACGCCGCGCCGTTTTGTGCAGTGGCGTGAGAGCGATGATCGGCACCCGTGGCCGCTCCCGCGCGGTGAGGAGCGCGGTGGTGCCCGATTGTGTGAAACAACAGATCGCTTTGACATCCGTTGTCTCGGCAATCTCGCGCGCGGCAGCCACAATCGCATCGGCAATGCCCGAACGTGACGCCGTGCGGCTGCTCTCGATGATCTGGGTGTAGGTCGGATCGGCCTCCACCTCGATGGCGACGTTGTTCATCGTGGTCACGGCCTCCAGCGGAAAGCTCCCCGCCGCCGATTCGGCGGACAACATCACCGCATCCGCGCCCTCATAGATCGCCGTGGCCACATCCGAGACTTCGGCGCGGGTGGGCATCGGGCTATCGATCATGCTCTCCAGCATCTGGGTGGCGACGATCACGGGTTTGCCCACCGCACGACAGCGCCGCACCAAACGCTTCTGGATGGGCGGCACAGCGGAGACAGGAAGCTCTACCCCCAGATCGCCACGCGCGACCATGATCCCGTCACTCACCGCCAAAATCTCGTCAAAGCAATCTACTGCTGTGGGCTTTTCAATCTTTGAAAGAATCGCAGCCCGTCCCTTGGCCAGCTCCCGCGCCTCCGCCACATCCTCGGGCCGCTGCACAAAACTCAGCGCGAGCCAGTCGACACCCAGCGCACAAACGAATTCCAGATCAGCGCGGTCTTTTTCGCTCAGCGCGGCCAGTGGCAAGATCACGTCAGGCACATTCACCCCCTTGCGATTGGAGATGATCCCGCCCGCAATCACCTCACAGTCCGCAAAGTCCGCACCACAGCGCACAACTTTGAGCCTGATCTTGCCGTCATTGACGAGCAATGTGGCACCCTCTTCAAGCGCTTCAAAAATCTCAGGATGCGGCAGGCACACACGGCTTGCATCTCCCTCTGCGGGATCAAGATCGAGGCGGAAAGGCGCACCAACGACCAATTCCTCACTGTCACCAGCAAACACACCAACGCGCAGTTTGGGGCCCTGCAAATCGGCCAAAATGCAAATTGTGGAGCCTGTTTCTTCCTCGACGGCGCGGATCATCGCATGTTTGGCGCGAATCTCCTCATGGCTGCCGTGGCTCATGTTGAGGCGAAACACATCCGCCCCCGTCTCGTGCAGCTTCCTGATCATTTCGGGCGTATCTGACGCAGGGCCAAGGGTTGCCACGATCTTTACATTACGCTCGCGTCTCATCGGGGTTGTTCCTTTTGCATCGCTCCTGAGTGGGGCGGAGCGGGGATATTTCATGATTAACACAGGCATAGACCTTGCCGTGGCTCAATTGAACCGCAAAATCGTTTCAGCTCTGTGACAATGCCAAAGCAAAGCTATAGTTAGACGCAGTACTGCAATTCAGGAGCGCCCCATGTCCGACCCCACACAAACCGAAATCGAACTTCAGGCCGCCGCCTTCCGCCGGCTGCAAAAGCACCTGATGGAAGACCGCACCGATGTGCAAAACATCGACATGATGAACCTAACAGGGTTTTGCCGCAACTGCCTGAGCCGCTGGTATCAGGAAGCCGCCGCAGAGCGCGGCATCGAAATCGGCAAAATGGAAGCGCGTGAGCTTTTCTACGGGATGAGCATGGACGAGTGGAAAGCCAACTACCAGACCGACGCCAATAACGCGCAACAAGAGGCGTTCAAGGTGGCATTCGACGAGAATGTGGGCAAGGACTAAGCAGTTCCCAGCAGGTCCCGCGCGATCCGCTCGAAAATCTTGCTGCCAATCGGGATCAGATCATCTGGAAAGTCATAATCGGGGTTATGCAGCGCTGCATAATCCTCACCTGGGCCAAGGCACAGCATCGCTGCCTTGGCATTCCACCCGAAAACACCGAAGTCTTCTGATGCACGCATAGGCACGCCCGCATCGCCATAGGGCACACCGATTGCGTCCATCGCCGACACCGCCGCGGCGAAAGCTTCGGGATGATTTATCGAGGCAGCAAAATCATCACAGACCTCGAACGCCACGCTTAAACCATGCGCCCGTGCGGCATGCTGGGCTAGCGTTCGCGCCTGCGCCTCTAGACTATGCATATTTTCGTCCAGCGTCGTTCGAAGGGTCGCACATATCTCCGCCTCACCCGGAGAGATACCAAATGATGGCTCGCCGATGCAGACATGGGTTAGCGTGACCAACCTGAACGCATCACCCAGCGCACCACCTCGTCCCAATGCCTCCAACTCGGATATCAGCGCAGCAACAGCCTGCATTGGCGAAACACCATCCTCTGGATCGGCGGCATGAGCTGTCTTTCCTGACAATCTGATCCGCAGCCCTTTTGATGCACAATTGATGAGGCCAGCACAGGTCGACACATATCCAAATGGTCTCCCTGGTTCGATATGAATGGCAAATGCCCAATCTGCTGCAATCTCGTCATAGGCAGGGTCGGCCACAACCGCCTTTGCCCCGCTGCCATCCTCTTCAGCAGGCTGGAACATCAGCACCACGCGCCCATGCGCCACGCGCTTCCTTGCAATCATACGGCCCAAGGCAAGCAGCATAGTCATATGCCCGTCATGCCCGCACACATGGCTTTTTCCCGCAACTTGCGATTTCCATGCAATGTCGTTCTGCTCTTGAATTGGCAAAGCGTCCAGTTCAGCGCGAAACAGCACCGTGGGCCCTGCGACACCGCTGTCAAAAACAGCCGCAACCCCATGACCGCCGAGGCTTGTCAGAATCTGCGATGGCTTTAGCGCAAGCAACTCCGCCGCAATGCTGCGCGCAGTCTCAATTTCCTCGCCCGACACTTCAGGCCGCTGGTGCAGCGCGCGGCGGAATGCGATCAACTCCGCCAAATCACTGTTGGAAAGCGTCACCCCAGTTCTCAGACCGCAACCTTGCGCATCTCATCGAGATAAATCTCGCGCAACCGCAGCGCCACCTTACCCGGCACACCATCGCCCAACGCCACACCGTCAATCTCGACCACAGGCATCACAAACGCACTGGCACTGGTGGTAAACGCCTCATCGGCTTCTTGCGCTTCTTCGATGCTAAACGACCGCTCCTCGATCTCCATCTGCGCCTCGGCGGCGAACCGCAGCACAGCCGCGCGCGTAATCCCGTGCAAAATCTCGGTGCCCAGATGACGCGTGATGATCTTGTTGCCCTTCACGATATAGGCATTGTTGGAGGTGCCCTCGGTCACCATCCCGTCCTGCACCATCCACGCATCATCGCATCCGGCCTTCTTGGCCATCATCTTGCCCATCGAAGGGTAGAGCAGCTGCACCGTTTTGATGTCACGCCGACCCCAACGAATGTCTTCGATCGAGATAATCTTCGCGCCCTTTTTGGCCGCAGGGCTGTCCGCCAGACCAGGCTTGTTTTGTGTGAAGAGCACAATCGTAGGTTCAGTTGTCTCGGGATCGGGAAAGGCAAAATCGCGGTCACCATCGCTGCCGCGCGTAACCTGCAAATAGATTAGCCCCTCGTCAATCTCGTTGACGCGCACCAACTCGCGGTGCACCTCCAGCAGGTCTTCCTTGCTGATCGGATTGCGCATGTCCAACTCACGGAGCGAACGTTCAAGACGCACCGAATGCCCCTCGAAATCAATCAGCTTGCCGCCCAGAACAGAAGTCACTTCATAAACGCCGTCTGCCATCAGAAATCCGCGATCGAAGATCGACACAGTTGCTTCATTCTCCGGCAAATACTGCCCGTTTACATAAACCGTCCGCATGTCGTTATCCCCACAAGGCAGGCAACGGTGGATGAACCCCCGCCGCATCAAATTTCAAAGGCGTTTCCCTGTCTTCGGCCAACAAAAGCGGCCCGTCAAGGTCCACATAGGGCATCCCTTGCGCCACAAGTGTCGCAGGTGCCATCGCAAGCGACGAGCCGACCATACAGCCTACCATTACATCATACCCCTCGGCCAATGCCGCCTCTCGCAGCGCCAAAGCCTCGGTCAAGCCGCCGGTCTTATCAAGTTTGATGTTCACCACATCATATTTGCCCTTGAGCGCAGGCAGACTCGCACGATCATGACAGCTTTCGTCCGCACACACAGGCACAGGCCGCGCCATCCCGATCAGCGCATCATCGTCGCCTGCTGGCAACGGCTGCTCGACCAAGGCGACCCCCAGCCGAACCAGATGCGGCGCAAGATCAGCATAGACCTGCGCCGACCACCCCTCATTGGCATCCACTATGATCGTGCTGTCAGGCGCACCCGCCCGCACAGCCTCCAAACGCGGCATGTCATCAGGCGTGCCGAGTTTAATCTTTAGCAAAGGACGAAACGCGTTCTCCGCAGCTTGCGCGCGCATCTTCTCGGGCGTGTCCAACGACAACGTATATGCCGTGATTTCCGGACCAAGCGGTGCAAGCCCAGCCAACTCCCGCACGGACGTTCCCGCCTGCTTGGCTTCCAGATCCCAGAGGGCACAATCAACCGCATTGCGCGCCGCACCCGCAGGCAACAAATCATACAGGCCCGCACGCGTCACATCGGCAGGCAAGCCTCCAATCTGCGCCGTGACCGACTCGAGTGTCTCATCATACCGCGCATAGGGCACACATTCGCCCATGCCAACGGCCTCGCCATCCGACACCCGCACAGTCAACACCTTCGCCTCGGTCCGCGACCCCCGCGAAATCGTAAACACCTGCGCCAGTCGAAACACATCCGCTGTCACTTCAATCCGCATACCATCCTCACACATCAGGCACGAACATAACCGCCCGCGCCGATTCTTCATTTTGCCTTTAAACTGGATCCCGACGCCTCAACCTGCTTGAGGCTTCAAACTGCCTCCAAAGCCTCCGCCAAGCGCTCCGCACCAAAGCGGAACGGATCAACCGCAGGGATACCCATCGCCGCCTCGACATTTGCAAGATAAGCCTTCGCATCCTCTTCGCCCATATGCTGCGTGTTAACGGCTGCACCGACTACAACACAATCAGGGTTCGCCACTTTTGCCAAGGTGAGCGCCACATCACGGATCGCCTCCATGCTGGGCACCTTATATTCAGGCAAGCCCCGCATATGTTCCCGCGTAGGCTCATGGCAGATAATCAGCGCGTCAGGCTGGCCTCCATGCACCAATGCCATCGTGACACCGGAATAGCTGACATGCATCAGGCTGCCCTGTCCCTCGATCACATCCCAGTGGTCGGGCTCATTGTCAGGCGTCAGCCACTCCACAGCGCCCGCCATGAAATCGGCCACCACTGCGTCCAGCGGCACACCGTGGCCTGTGATCAGGATACCCGTCTGCCCGGTGGCGCGGAATGTGCTCTTCATCCCGCGCGCGCGCATGGCGTTGTCCAGCGCCAGCGCCGTATACATCTTGCCCACTGAACAATCCGTGCCCACGGCCAGCACACGTTTGCCAGTGCGCTTGACACCATTGGCAATCGGATAATCCACCGACGGAATGCGCACATCATGCAACGCGCGCCCGTGCTTAGCCGCCGCCGCCACAAGATCTTCTTCCTCACCCAGCAGGTTGTGCAAGCCAGAGGCCAGATCATAGCCCATCGCCAGCGCCTCCAGCAGCACCTCTTTCCACGCCTTGGAAATCACACCGCCACGGTTGGCAACACCAATCACCAGCGTCTTCGCCCCCGCATCAAGCCCCTCGGCCAGCGTCATGTCTGTCAGACCAAGCGTGGTTCCGCAGGTCGGCAAACGAAACTGCCCTACCGCATTGTCCGGACGCCAGTCCTTGATCCCCTGCGCGACCTTGGCGGCCAGTTGGTCAGGCGCGTCGCCCAAAAACAGCAAATAAGGTGTCTTGATCATGACTTGATTCTCCGTGCGACAATGATTTTGCGCAGCTTGCGTCAGAGACGGTGCAATTGGGTCGCATTTCTATCCTTATCCACCAAATTTCTGCAAAATATGAGCGCTGTTTTTCTCAACTGCGCACAAATCATGCACAATTCGCAATGCTGCACGTGCAAAAAGAGCCTTGCAGTCAGTTGCGCAATTTTATAACCCGAACAGGCAAATTTACGACATTTTATGTCCCAAAAGGAACGGTCCGATACTGTCTCTTATACACATCTCCGAGCCCACGAGACAGGCAGA
>CAJXSZ010000035.1 GCA_913060815.1 uncultured Sulfitobacter sp.
ATGTGTATAAGAGACAGGGGCGGGGGCAACCGTAGCGGCCCCCATCATGGTCAGGAAATGGCGTCTTTGCATTTTGCCTCCAACGGCGGCTCCTCTGCCCCATCAGGGTTTCCTCACACACGGGGAGGTCCAGATGGGGCGCGATGAGGTTCCTTTACATCATCTCGCGCACATCTGTGAGCTTGCCTGTTACCGCTGCAGCCGCGGCCATCGCTGGCGACATCAGATGCGTACGCCCGCCACGACCCTGACGGCCCTCGAAGTTGCGGTTGGACGTTGCCGCACAACGCTCACCAGGTTTGAGCTGGTCGGGGTTCATCGCGAGACACATCGAACAGCCCGCAAGGCGCCACTCAAAGCCCGCTTCCTTGAAGATATCGGCGAGGCCTTCCTCTTCAGCCTGCGCACGCACAAGGCCAGAGCCGGGGACGACCATAGCGCGCATGCCGTCCTTGATCTTTTTACCTTTCAAGATCGCAGCCGCAGCGCGCAAATCTTCGATCCGGCCATTGGTGCAGGACCCGATGAAGACAGTGTCGATGGAAACGTCGGACAAAGGCGTACCAGAGGTCAGGCCCATGTAGTCGAGCGAACGCTGGGCCGCATCGACCTTACCGCCTTCGAAATCCGAGGCAGCAGGAACGGTGGCTGTGATCGGTAGCACATCCTCGGGTGAGGTGCCCCATGTGACTACGGGGGCGATGTCTTCGCCCTTAAGGGTCACGACCTTGTCCCAATGGGCATCATCGTCAGAGTAGAGTGTCTTCCACCATGCAAGAGCGGCTTCCCACTGTGCGCCCTTTGGCGCGTGGGGGCGGCCCATGCAGTATTCGAATGTCTTCTCGTCAGGGGCAATCAGGCCCGCGCGTGCGCCGCCCTCAATGGCCATGTTGCAGACAGTCATGCGACCTTCCATCGACAGATCGCGGATCGCTTCGCCGCAATACTCGATCACATATCCTGTGCCGCCTGCGGTGCCTGTCTCGCCGATGACGGACAGCGTAATGTCCTTTGCCGTCACACCGGGGCGCAGCTTGCCGGTGATCTCGACTTTCATGTTCTTGCCCTTGCGCTGGATCAGCGTCTGGGTCGCGAGCACGTGCTCAACCTCGGACGTACCAATGCCGTGGGCCAGCGCGCCGAATGCGCCGTGGGTGGCCGTATGGCTGTCGCCACAAACGACGGTCATGCCGGGCAAGGTCCAGCCCTGCTCGGGGCCGACAATGTGCACGATGCCTTGGCGCACATCCGAAACGGGGTAATAATGGATGCCGAAGTCTTTGGCGTTCTTGTCGAGCGCGTCGACCTGAATACGGCTGTCCTCGGTCATGGTTGCCGCATTGGCGCGGTCCAGCGTGGTTGGCACGTTGTGATCAGGCACGGCAATCGTCTTGTCAGGCGCACGCACGGTGCGGTTTGTCATGCGCAGACCTTCAAACGCCTGCGGTGACGTTACTTCGTGCACCAGATGGCGGTCGATATAGAGCAAACAGGTGCCATCTTCGGCTTCATGGGCGACATGTGCGTCCCAGATTTTATCATAGAGCGTTTTGGGGGACATAGGTCCTCTCCCGTATATAAGGTTTTTAATGAGTATGGTCGGCGCGCAGATCCGCGCAGCAGGTCTAGCCCCGTGCCAGAACAGCCCGCGCCGCTCCGAAAAAGCGCTCGGCCAAACGGGTGCGGTCTTTGAGATTGAAGATCTTTTCCATGGGCGGACAATAGATGCTTTTGCATCGTCGTTCAAGGTGCATGCGCCTTGATGAGAGGGGACGGTTCGTGCCAGACTGGACATAATAAAAAGAACAACGGGGCCACATGGCAGAAGATCAAGCAGATCAAATTCAGGATGCAGGCGAAGGGCGCGGCGCGGCGCAATCTCTGGATACGGATTCTTTTGCGTCCCAAAGCGACCTTGACCGCGCAACAACCGAAATACTCGATGTGGGGCAGTCACTTTTCTCCCAAGCGGAGGTGCTTTGGACGAGTATTTTGCGCCCTTGGACAGGGTATCAGATCCTAATTCTGATTGGGCTTTTCGTCGGCGCGCATCTGTTGCGCGCTGTTCTGGGGCCGCGCATTCGGCAATGGATGGCTACGCGTGAAGGGTGGCCTACGTGGCGTATGCGCATCCTCGTCGTTGTCCACCAACGTCTGCGTGCCATTTTCTTTGTGGCGCTGGTTTGGTGTGTGGTGCTGGTGATGCGAGAGGTCACTTGGCCATCGCGCTCCTACTTTTTGAGCATTGCAGGTACGCTCGCTGCGGCGTGGCTGTCCGTGGTGTTCGTGACGCGCCTCATCCGTTCGCAATTCTTGCGCAAAATGGTTCGCTATGGCGCGTGGATCTATGTGACGCTTTATATTCTTGGCGTGCTGGATGAGGCTGTGTCGATCCTTGATGCGGCTGCGCTCGAATTTGGAGCCTTCCGTATCTCGCTATTGATGCTGGTACAGGGTGCCGTGATCATCGGCGTGCTGTTTGCCGCCGCGCGGTTTGTGACGCAGTCTACCTCGTCCCGAATTCAGTCCAATGAGGACATCAGCCCTTCGATGCGGGTGCTGATTATCAAAGTTGTTCAGGTCGTCTTTTACGCGCTGGCGTTCTTTATGGGTGTGCGTGCCATCGGTATTGATCTGACGGGGCTTGCGGTGCTGTCGGGTGCCATTGGCGTGGGCTTGGGCTTTGGTCTTCAAAAAGTTGTCTCGAACCTTGTGTCAGGTGTGATCATCCTGCTCGATAAATCCATCAAACCGGGGGATGTGATCTCGCTTGGGGAGACGTTCGGCTGGATCCAGACGCTGGGCGCGCGCTATGCGTCCGTGGTGACACGGGACGGCAAGGAATACCTGATCCCGAATGAGGATTTGATCACGGGGCAGGTGGTCAACTGGTCCCACTCGAATGAATTTGTGCGCCTCGATATCTATTTCGGGACCGCCTATCAGGACGACCCGCATGTGGTGCGGCAGTTGGCAATTGATGCGGCATCGGACGTCGAGCGTGTATTGGATCACAAGCCGCCCGTTTGCCACATCGTAGGCTTTGGCGACAGCTCGGTCGATTATATTCTGCGGTTCTGGATCGAGGACCCGACCGGTGGTCTGACGAATATCCGCGGCAAAGTGTACCTCGCGCTGTGGGATGCGTTCAAAGAGCACGATATTTCTATTCCCTTCCCGCAGCGCGAAGTGCGCATGCTGGGCGAGGCGCAGGACAGCTCTCTGAAGCAGCACAAATAAATCTGGAAAATCTTCCACGGTATACCAATGTATACTGTAGATATTCCTGAAAAGGTCGGCTATGTAGCGACAAAGCCAACATTGAGGAGTGTCCCATGTCCGACATCATCTACACCAAAGTCGACGAAGCGCCCGAGCTTGCGTCAGCGTCCTTCCTGCCCATCATCCAGAAATTCGCCGCTGCTGCAGGTGTGTCGGTCACGACCAAAGACATCAGCCTTGCGGGCCGTATCCTTGCCACCTTTCCCGAGAATCTAAGCGCGGACCAGCAGCAAAGCGACGATCTGGCAGAATTGGGCCGCCTCGTGAAAACGGCTGAGGCGAATGTGATCAAGCTGCCCAACATCTCTGCCTCTGTACCGCAGCTTGTCGCCGCGATCACAGAGCTTCAGGCGCAGGGTTTTGCGATCCCCGACTATCCTCAGGATCCCCAGACGGATGCGGAAAAAGCGGTGCGTGCCAAGTATGACGGGATCAAAGGCTCCGCTGTGAACCCCGTGCTGCGCGAAGGCAACTCCGACCGCCGCGCGGCCAAAGCGGTCAAGAACTTCGCCCAAAACAACCCGCACCGCATGGGTGACTGGTCTGCCGACAGCAAAACCGAAGTCTCCTCGATGTCGGGGGGTGATTTCTTCTCCAACGAGACTTCCGTGACACTCGAGAAAGAGGCGACCGCCTCCATCGTGCTGACCACATCTCAGGGTGATACAGTCCTCAAGGACGGCATCACCTATCCCGCAGGCACCGTGGTTGATGCGACATTCATGAGTGCCGCCGCGCTCAAGAGCTTCCTTGCAGACGAGATTGAGAAGACCAAGGCCGACGGCACGCTCTTCTCGCTGCATATGAAAGCGACGATGATGAAGGTGTCCGACCCGATCATCTTCGGCCACGCGGTCAAAGCGTTCCTCGCGCCTGTGTTCGAAAAGCACGGTGAAGCGATGGCGGCGCTGGGCGTGAACCCGAACTCGGGGCTTGGCGATCTGCTGGACCGCGTTAAGGACGATGCGGCGATCATGGCCGATATCGACGCCTGCATGGCCGCGCGCCCGCCGATGTATATGGTCGACAGCGACAAAGGCATCACCAACCTGCACGTCTCTTCCGATGTGATCATCGACGCTTCCATGCCCGCGCTGATCCGTGCTGGCGGCAAAGGCTGGGGCCCTGACGGGAAAGAGCATGACACCAATTGCGTGATCCCCGACAACTCCTATGCGCCCGTTTATGAGGAGAGCATCAAGTTCTTCAAAGAAAACGGCAAGCTGAACCCGGCCACCGCGGGTACGGTCCAGAATGTTGGCCTCATGGCCCAAAAGGCGGAAGAGTACGGCTCCCACCCTACGACCTTCGAGATTGCCGAAGCAGGCACCGTCAAGATGATCCTCGAGGATGGCACTGTGATCCATTCCCATGACGTTGAAGTAGGCGATATCTGGCGCTCTGCCTCTGCGCGTAAGGCACCGATCGAGGATTGGGTGAACCTCGCCATCGACCGTCAGAAAGCCGAAGGCTGTAGCGCAATTTTCTGGCTCGATGCCGACCGCGCCCATGATGCCGAGCTCATCAAATACGTGACCCCTATTCTTGAGGCAAAGGGCGTTGCGGACAAGTTCGAGATCATGGCGCCGCGGGAGGCGACACGCGCCTCGCTCGAGATCATCACACGCGGCGAAAACTCCATCGCGATCACAGGCAACGTTCTGCGCGACTACCTCACCGATCTCTTCCCGATCCTTGAGCTGGCGACCTCTGCCAAGATGCTCTCAATCGTGAAGCTGATGCAGGGCGGCGGCTTGTTCGAGACGGGCGCGGGCGGCTCCGCACCCAAGCACGTCCAGCAGCTCAATGAGCAAAACCACCTGCGCTGGGACAGCCTTGGCGAATTCTGTGCGCTGGGCGAGAGCCTGCAGTTTCTGGCTGATGCCAAAGGCAACGACAAAGCCCGCGTGCTGGGTCAAGCAGTGGATGCGGCGACCCAAGGTATCCTTGATCACAACCGCTCCCCCTCTCGGAAAGTCGGCGAGCCTGACAACCGCGCCAGCCACTACTGGTTCGCCCGCTACTGGGCCGAAGCCTTGGCCGCACAGAACAGCGACGCCGAGCTGGCCGCGCATTTTGCACCCATCGCCACCGCATTGGCCGAGGGCGAAGAGGCGATCCTGTCCGAGTTGGCCGCCGTGCAAGGCCCGCCCGCCGATCTGGGTGGCTACTTCCGCACAGACGCTGCGAAAACCGCAGCCGTGATGCGCCCGTCCAAAACACTGAACGCCATTATTGGCTAAGCGTTGATTTACGAGAGCGAGGGCCGCGCAGTCAGGAGACTGTGCGGCCCTTTGCATTTGTTGGCGTGGTTTACGCGGCTTTAATGCAGCCAAGGTTAGCGTCGCTTCATGTTGAAAACCCTCTCCTCTGTGCTGCCCGTCTTGATGCCGTCATGGCGGTTCTTCAGAACGATAGAGCCCTCTCCGAGGGTAGAGTACGTGATCATTGGCGCGGACGGCGTTACGGAGGATTGGCGTCAGGCGTTTCCGCGCCCCGCCGCGGTGTCCGCGCGCCAGATCATCGGGCGATTGTTCTGGAACCCTGCATGGAATGATGCCCTGTTTGTGGTCAGCTGCGCGGAACGGATTGCCGAGCAACCGACGCAGCATAGCATAAATGAGATTACGCAACGCATCAGGCAACTACCGCAGATACAGGGGGCGGAGAAGGGGCGATTTCGCCTGACTTTTGTGTCGCGTGAAGGGGATGAGTTTTCGCGCGAGGTGGTGTACATTTCCGAAGAATTCGCCCTTCGCCCATGACGTTTGAGCTCGCCCTGCGCGCGACCGAAATCCTGCTGGCGCTGGCGCTTATCCAGCAAAGCGTCGAGCATGTCTTTGGCGGTGGCCCTGCGCGGCGGCTCTTTGCCGTCCGCCTGTTGCTGGCTTTGGCACTGTTAAGCGGGGTGTACAGCGCATGGAGTCTCGCGCTGCTCTCGCTTCACAGCCTTGCAGTGCTGCACCGTTTTCAGGGCCCGTATAATGGTGGCAGTGACCGTATGGGCCTACTGATCCTGTACTGCATCTGTTTGACCCATTGGCTGCCTGCGGGGCTGCTCTCCGAGGTAGCATTCGGGTATCTCGCGGTGCAGGTGGTGCTGTCTTATTTCATGTCGGGTCAGGTCAAGATCGTGAACGCCGACTGGCGCAGCGGGCAGGCGTTGGCCGATGTCTTTGCCTTCTCGGCTTATCCCGTTTCCGAGAGTCTGCGCGGTTTAGCTGCGCGCAAACAGACGGTTCTTGCCGCCTCATGGAGCGTGATGCTCTTTGAGGTGCTCTTCCCCCTTGCCTTGCTGAACCAAGCCATCCTGATCGGCGCGCTTGGAGTCGCCGCGGCGTTCCATCTGGCCAATGCGTGCCTCTTCGGGCTCAACCGCTTTCTATGGTTCTGGATTGCGTCATATCCGTCGATCCTCTGGCTCCAAGCGCGCCTAATGCAGGGGGCTTAGTCGTATTTAAGCTCCGCCGCTTTGCCACGGAAGATGTAGTATGACAGCACCGTGTAGCTCAGGATTGCGGGCAGTACGAAGAGCGTACCCAGCAAGATGATGAACAGCGACTCAGGCGCAGAGGCGGCCTCGTAAATCGTGATTTTCTCAGGCACCACGTAAGGGTAAAATGAATAGGCCATCCCGCCATATGCAAGCGTGAACAGACCCGTCGCGGCGGCAAAAGGCGTCCATGACCAGCCGTCGTTCTTGAGCGGCATACGTGAAAGCTGCCACCACAGGAACACCACCAGCGCCCCCGAGATGATTGGCAAAGGCGATAGATAAAGCGCCTCGGGCCAGCTGAACCATTTGTCAAAAATCCGCGTGCTCACAAATGGCGTCGCCAGCGAAATCGCCGCGATCCCCATCACCAGCCCCCAGATGCCGCCCTTGGCCCAGCTAATGGCACGGGTCTGTAGCGCACCCTCTGTTTTCCAGATCAGCCACGCAGCTCCGATGAAGCTGTAGCCAACGGTGAGGAAAACTGCCGTCAGTAGGGCAAAGGCCACATGTGGGAGAGTCCACGTCAGCCCCATCACATACATGCCCAGCATGAACCCTTGGCTCAGCGACGCCATAAGTGAACCGGCAAAGAATGCGCCGTTCCAGAGTTTCTTTTGCGTGAGAGGAGCCTTGGCGCGCATCTCGAACGAGACCCCGCGCAGGATGAGACCGATCAACATTACAAAGACGGGCAGGTACAGCGACGTCAGAATTTCGCCGTGCGCGGTAGGAAAAGCCACAAGCAGGAGACCCACGGCCAGCACGAGCCACGTCTCGTTCGCGTCCCAGAACGGCCCGATCGAGGCGACGAGCCGATCCTTCTGGGTGTCGTCCGCAAGCGGCACCAGAAGGCCGACACCCAAATCAAAGCCGTCGAGGACCACATAGATCAGGATCGACAGACCCATCAGTGCAGCAAACGCCCATGGCAGCCAGATGGCGGGATCACCAAACGTTTCCATGATTATTCTCCTGGCTGGAGCGATGCGACGGGCGCCTCACCGCGGCGTGGGTAAGTACGGTTGGAATAAACTTCTCCCCGCGTGGCCCTGCGCGCCAGATATGTGATGACGCCGATGTAAGCCAGAATCAGTAATCCGTAGACGATCAGGTAACCGATAAGCGTGCTCAGTACCATGCCCACAGGGACATCGCTCACGGCTTCTTTGGTCGAGAGGACCCCTTGGACGAGCCATGGTTGGCGGCCAATTTCGGTTGTGTACCAACCAGCAAGTGTGGCGATCCAGCCGCTGAAGCTCATGGCGCTGAAGACATAGAGGGGCAGCCGCGGCATGTCGCTCGCACCGTATTTACGCAAGAGCAGCAGACCACCCCATGATAGCGCCAGCATCGCCATGCCGGTGCCCACCATAATGCGGAACCCCCAGAAAACAGGTGCAACAGGCGGGTGCATGATCTCGCCGTCCGGCCCGACAAAGTCGTTGAGACCCGGAACCTCACCATCGAGCGAGTGCGTCAGAATGAGCGAGGCCACGTTTGGAATTGCCACTTCGAACCGGTTCTCCCGTGCGTCTTCGTCGGGCAGGGCGAACAGGACCAGTGGCACATTGCCTTGGGTCTCCCAGTTCCCTTCCATCGCCGCGACTTTCGCGGGCTGGTTTTCCAGCGTGTTCAGGCCGTGCAAATCACCTGCAAGAATTTGCAGAGGGATCAACGCAGCGCCCGTGATAATGCCCACGCGCAGCACTGCTTTCACGTCCTCGCCACGGTCTCCCCACAGCATGCGCAGTGCAGAGATGCCTGCGATCAGGAAGGCCACGGTAAGCCCAGAGGCCAGCATCATATGCACAAAGCGGTAGGGCATGGAGGGGTTGAAAATGATCTCGAACCAGTTGGACGCATGTACCACGCCATCAATCATTTCATAGCCTTGTGGCGTGTGCATCCAAGAGTTCAACACGATAATCCAGAACGTCGACATCGTCGTCCCGAAGGCCACCAAAAACGTAGCCAGCGTGTGGACCCATGATTTCACGCGGCTTGCACCGAACAGCATGATTCCGAGGAACACCGCCTCAAGGAAGAAGGCCGTCATAATCTCGTAGGCCAGCAGGGGGCCTGCCACATTACCGACCTTTTCCATAAAGCCGGGCCAGTTGGTGCCGAACTGGAAGGACATGGTGATGCCTGACACAACGCCCATCGCAAATGAAAGGGCAAAGACCTTTACCCAGAACATATAGGCATCCATCCACTTGCGCTCTCCTGTCCGCGCAAAACGGAGTTTGAAGAACAGCAACATCCAGCCCAGCGCGATGGTTATCGTCGGGAAAAGGATGTGAAACGAGATGTTTGCACCAAACTGGATGCGCGAGAGTAAAAGAGTGTCCACAACAGGCTCCGTGAGTACGATTATATTTCGTAAGTCAGATATAGTGTTCTATCCGTCCCCATACAGGATCATGCGACAAACTGCGCAAGCCCGTATGCGCAAAGTCATGCGTAAATAAATGCGCGGATCACACTCATATCCACACCAGATGGCAGTGACCTATCGGGCCATCACAGTTAAGCTAAGCGCCTTAGGGACAAAAAGCAGGCTGTTGCGCGTATGAAGATGTTTTCGAGTAAGGGCAGGCCGGTTAACAAAGGCCCGTTTCCGTGTGAGCTTTTGACACGACAGGCTGCGGTGCCCGATCTGGATCATGTGCCCGAACACGTGCCTCTATCCTTCGAACGTGCCAATGATCCGCGTAGCATCATTAATGCAATGGCCGAATATCAGGCGATGCTGGATGCAATCCGCAGCGGAAAAACCAATCCAGAGCTTGCGGCTTGTCCGGATGATCCTGTTGCACGCGCCGAGCATCTTAAATCCTTCGGGTATTTCTGTGATGCAGCCATAGTCGGCGCTTGTCTGCTGCCTAAAAGCGCCGTTTTGCCAGCCTCTTACCGCAATCCCTCGTTGGATCGTCTGATGGACACCCTGCAAACGCGCCAGACCAAGACGCTGGCTGCGGGGATTGATGTGATTATGGCTGATCTGCGGGATTCTGTGCGCGCGCCCGCGCAGTCGATCGCACCTCACACGCATGCCCTCGTCCTTCTCTACGAGAACCCCCGCGACCCTGATGAGGGAGAAGACGGCGTGGCTTGGATCGCGGACGCACAGGCACACCGCGCGGGCCTGCTCGCCTCGGAGACTGCGGTTGTGCTGGCCGAGTATATCCGTCTGCTCGGTTATGATACGCGGGCCCATACGGTGAGCAGCGGCGATGTTGACCTCAACCAGCTTGCCGTGGCTGCAGGCCTCGCGACTGTTGAGGAGGGGGTGCTGACCCATCCGTATCTCGGCACCCGCTTTGGCTTGGCCGCGATAACAACGACCTTCGAGATTGCGCCAGACCTGCCGCTGGCCCCGCGCAACCAACAACCTGCCAAGGCTTTTGGCCTCAAGTGGAAATTGGGCGGCGCCTATCAGCGCAACGCAGCCAATGCGGTGCCCTTTGCCAAGCGCCGTTTTGTTGATGGCGCACATCCCTTCGAGACACTCAAGCGTGTGGACAGCCCCACGACCTACATCGACGCGCCGCGCGTGGCGCGGGTGCCAAAGCGCACGGATATGTTTGCGCGCGCGCAATTCGGCGACATGGGTAAAGCTTTGCAAAAAGGGGCAGGCGGCGGATATTATGCCCGCAAGGCTGCGCCCTCAATGGCGCAGCGCCGCGCACTCGGAGCATTCGTGTTGCTGCAAGATGGCCCAATGGCCGCACAGAAGGCGCAAATTGACCCACAAGAGGCTGCCGATCTGGTCAAGGCCACGGCCTATTGGCTTGGCTGCGATGCGGTTGGCATCTCCGCGTGCCCTGACTGGACGTGGTACAGCCACGATGCACGGGGCGATGTGATCGACCCGCCGCACGACCAAGCCATTAGCATGATCATCGATCAAGGGTTCGAGACGATGGAGGGGGCCTCGGGCGATGACTGGATCAGCGTGGCCCAATCCATGCGCGCCTATCTGCGCTTCTCGCTATTAGGCGGTGTTCTGGCACAGCAAATCCGCTGCCTAGGGTACAGCGCCAAGGCCCATACAGTGATGGACGGTGAAGTGCTTCAACCCCCGCTCTTGCTGTTGGCAGGTTTGGGAGAGGTGAGCCGGATTGGTGAAGTGATCCTCAACCCGTTTCTTGGCCCGCGTCTGAAATCGGGTGTGGTAACCACCGATCTGCCGATGGCTCATGACAGGCCCATCGACTTTGGCCTCCAGAAATTTTGCGAAAGCTGCAATAAATGTGCGCGTGAGTGTCCCTCCGGCGCGATTACAGCAGGGCCTAAGTTGATGTTCAACGGCTACGAGATATGGAAATCCGACAGCCAGAAATGCGCCACCTACCGCATTACCACCGAAGGCGGTGCCATGTGTGGGCGCTGTATGAAGACCTGCCCGTGGAACCTCGAAGGGCTTTTCGCCGAGAAACCGTTCCGCTGGGCCGCGATGAACGTGCCAGCGGCGGCCCCTGTTCTGGCCAAGCTTGACGATGCGCTGGGCAAGGGTTCACTGAACCCCGTCAAGAAATGGTGGTGGGATCTGGAGCTGGACGAGAGCGGCGCATATCTGGCTGCCAAATCACCAGTGAACGCGCGCAAATTGCAAAAGGATCTGGACCTTAAATACGAGGACCAGACGCTAGCTGTCTATCCCGCGCCTCTTGCGCCGCCGCCGCATCCGTATCCGTTTCCCATGGACCGCGAAGCAGGGATCGAGGCCTATCAGGCCATGGTCACCGCCGAGCAATACAAAGCACATCTGGCAGAGGGCACAATTGACCGCGTCGCCCATATCTACACCGCCGATGGGACAAGTCCCGTCATTCAAGTTGAGGTGAGCGCGGCCGAGCGCATCGCTGAAGGCATTACGAAATACACGTTCCGCGCGCTGGACGGTAGTGATCTGCCCGCGTGGCAAGCAGGCGCCCATCTCGATATCGTGGTGACCCCCGAGTACCTGCGCCAATACTCCATGTGTGGTGATCCCGCTGACAAGTCTTGCTATCAGATTGCGGTGCTGCATGAGGAAAGCGGACGCGGTGGATCAAAGCTGATGCAGCGAATCTTCACGCAAGGCCGGCGGGTTTTCATCTCGCGCCCGATCAATCACTTCCCGCTGGTGGCTGAGGCAAAGCACTCCCTTCTGATGGGCGGCGGCATCGGGATCACGCCAATGATCGCCATGGCGCATGCGCTGCATGCTCAAGATCGCCAATTCTCGTTGCATTACTCGGGCCGAAGCCGCGCCGTGATGGGCTTTATCGAAGAGATCGCAGGATTTACCTGGGCCGACCGTGCGCAGGTAAATATCTCCGAGGAAGGCAGCCGTGCGGATTTTGCGGCGATCATGCAGGCACACCCCGAGGGCACCCATGTCTATACATGCGGGGCAGAGCCATACATGAAAGCGGTGATGGAAGCGGCCGCGCAGGCAGGTCTGCCCGAGGATAATCTGCACCTTGAATATTTCTCGGTTCCCGAAGTGCCCGACTACGTGAACCACGCCTTCACATTGCGTCTTGCCAAATCAGGCCGCGACATTGAAGTGCCAGCTGACCGCGTCCCAACGGACGTATTGACCGAGAACGGCGTGCATGTGGATGTGAAATGCGGCGATGGTCTGTGCGGCGTGTGCAAGTGCGGCCTGATTGCAGGTGAGGTCGAACACCGCGATTTTGTCCTATCCAAAAACCAGCGCGAGACATCCGTCATCCTGTGCCAGTCACGTGCCGCAAATGCGGGCGGCGTTATCGAGGTCGACCTCTAAGACCTCGTCATTTTTCCCTTTAAACTCAATGAGAGCCACAAAATGAGCATTTTTGACGAAGACCTGTTCCTCAAAGGCCTGCAACAGCGCAAGTCCACCTTGGGCGCGGAATATGTAGAGAAAAACCTCGCGGCTGCGGATGACTTCACACGCCCTTTTCAGGAGGCGATGACCGCATGGTGCTGGGGCTTCGGCTGGGGAGATGATGTCATTGATGCCAAGACCCGTAGCATGATGAATCTGTCGATGATCGGCGCATTAGGCAAAATGAACGAGTGGGAAATTCACTGCCGCGGAGCCATTAATAACGGCGTCACGCCTGAGGAAATCCGCGCGATAATCCATGTCATCGGCATCTATTGCGGTGTCCCTCAAGCACTGGAATGTTTCCGTGTAGCCCGTCGCGTGCTCGAACTTGATTAGGCGCATAGCCTCTCAGTCGTAGCCCGTCATCTCGAGATAGCCGACCCCCGCATGGCTCCCCTGCACCGTCACTGGCCCTTCCCAGTAGGGCACCGACAGGTCCATCCATGCACGCGGGTTAAGCGCGTCCACAGTGACGTCCAAGCCGTAGTCAGGCACCTGTACCTGCCAGCCTGTCGGCACCTCACGCCCCCCCACATCGGTCACAGCCAATGGCTCGGCCTCAAAGCTGCCGTTGGGTAGGGCTGCCGTGCCACCCTGCGCTGTGATCCACGTGCCGGAGGTGAAATACGTCCCGTCCGCCTGCCGCAGACGAAACCCCATAAGCTTGTCGCCACTGTCGAATGACAGCGAGAACCAGTCCCATCCGGTCTGGTCGGAGGCCAGCGGTTGCGACGACCATTCACGGTCGAGCCACGCTGTCCCCGTCACGGTCACTTCGCCCTCGGGCAGGGTCAGCGTGCCTTCCAGATCAAAGAAGGGTTGGGAATAATAATAACTTGCCTGTCCCTGCTCGGATTTGACCGAATATCCTTCATCGCCGTGAAAGACGAGCGGCCCTTGCGCGGTGAGCGCTACATCATAGGAAAACTGCGATCCGCTCGCGCGCAGCTGCATCTTGTCAAAATCGGGCCCGCGCATGTGCCAGTCGTCAATCCACGCCTCGAAGGGGGCAGCTGTCACCCCCGCCTGACCTGTACCCCCGCGGGCAAAGCGTTCGGAGGTGTAGTGCGCCTGCTCTGTAGTTACCGCTGCATGGCCGAGCCAGACTTGCGGGCTGTCCCAGCCTTGGGTCTCGAACGGGGCCAGCGCTGAGCGGAAGAGCGTCCATTGCAGACCGTAGGGTGTCCCGTCCGGTCCGGTCATATTAGCGGTCAGATACCACCATTCGATACGGTAATCCGGGTGCGCCCCGTGATCTTTGGGGAAGTCTAACCGCGCTCCACGCTCGGGCGCTGCAAAGCCTTCGGCTTGCGTTCCGAGACCGCCAAAGCCCTGAGCGGCAGCCCACGGGGCGGTCACAAGAGCGAGAAGCGAAACGAAGAGTGCGACCCTAGCGTTCATTGGCAAATACCTTCAGTAAATCCGCAGGCGGCGTACGCGCCAACTTTCGGGCAGGCCACGCCGCCGCCAGTACCGCTGCTCCCAGCGCAAACATCCCCAGCATCAGATAATCGCGGGGGAAAATATACATAGGCAAACGCCAGCCAAAGGCCTCGACGTTGACCACCGCCAGCAAAACCCACGCCAGCGCCAGCCCCAACGGCAGTGCGCAAAAAGCTGTGAGCACTGCAAGGACGACTGCACGGACCAGCTCCAGCCGCCCCAGTTGGCGTCGCGTTAATCCAAGCGCCCAAGCAGGCGCCAGTTGCGGCACACGCATGCCCGCCAGCGTAAGCAGGCTCATGAAAATCGCAAACCCCGCCACACTAAGCGTAAGGACATTCAGGGCCGCGGTTACCGTGAAGGTTCGCTCGAACACATCGAGGGAGAAGGCTTTTATCTGGGCCTGATCGGTGATCGCGCTGGAGGGCAGGCCGAACTCCTGCGTCAACGTCTTGCGCAAAGCGAAAGCATCGTCCGTGCGCAGGCCAAACCGCGTGGCGCGTATGTCGGGATGCAGCGTGGCGAATAAGGTCTGGGATATGATCGCTTGGCCGATTGGGTTGCCGTAGTCCCCGAACACCCCTGCAATCGGCAGCGCTGTGTCGGTGCTGATGCTGAGCATATCGCCAACCCACAGGTCCGCGCGGCGCGCAAGCTGTTCGTTGACCAACAAAGCCTCGCCTGCGCCGACCTTGTCCCAAACCTCAGTTGCCTGCGCCAACAGCCCCCAATTCTCGCGGTAGGTCGCTCCTATCCGTGCGCCGTAGACTGCGGCGGGCAATCCCGCAAGTTCCGTATCAACCGACAGCAGAGGCAGCACTTCGCTCGTGCGCGGCGCGACGAACTCCTCGAATGCACGCGCCTGTGCTTCGCTTTCTGTACTCACATAAAGCTCGGAGGCGAGGCGCTGGTCCAGAAACCCCGTGAAGGTGAGGCGAAAGCTCGACACCATGGTCGATACGCCGATGTTGGCCGCCATCGCCAGCAACAGCGCCATAAGCGCGAGGCTCAGGCCAGAAAGCTGTTGGCGGGTATCGGCCCAGAACCATTGCGCGGTCACACCGCGCGCAAGATGTGAGGCAAGTCCAAGCGCTCCGTTCAGAAGCAGGGGCAGGGCCAGTGCCGCACCGATTAGCAAACAGGCCAGCAGGCCAAAGCCCATGATCAACCCCTCCCCAAGATACGCAAGCACGCCCGCGGTGACGAGCAAGCCTAGGCTCACTCCCATCTGGATGCGCCGCATACTGCCTCGCGCAATGGCCCAAGCACGGGGACGCGCGCTTGCCAACAGCGGCATCCTTGCAACTGCCAGCAGGGCGCCGATTGCCGCAACAGCCGTACCCAGAACCGAGATGGCGAGGCCTGAAATCCACCACGACGGGCGTAGTTGCAGCGTGCCAGAGACCTGCGCGCCGTATAGCCCTTTGAGCGTGGCGGCCACATCGGGCAGCAAGGCAGCGGCCACCAGATAGCCCAAGCAGACACCAATCACGCCGCCAATCAGCGCTAAAACAAGCAGCTCCGAGGCCATCAGGATAATCAAGCTGCGCAGCGGCATGCCCAAAGCCCGCATGGTGCGCACCATTGCGCGCCGCTGTTCGAAGGCCAGACCGATCGCGCCATGCACAATGAAAATACCCACGGCAAAGCTGAGGAGTCCAAAGGCGGTAAGATTGAGGTGGAAGCTATCTGTGAGCCGCCCGACATCCGCACCGCCTTGTGCCGCGCGGCGCGTAAGCTCTGGCGCGATGCGGGCAAGCGGCGGGCGGCCCACTGGCTGTTCGGGGGCCATGATCAGGCGGTGAAAGCGGCCTTGCGCGTCCAACAGGCGCTGAGCGGTGAACACATCTGTGATGGCAGTATCAGGGGCAACCGTTGGCTCAATGATGATCTCGGCGTCAATAATGCCGTCCAGCGTATCTGCCGTCTGTGCATTCGCAAACACAGGCGGGCTGCTTAGGAAGTCGGGTAATTGAATGCCGCTACCGCCGAGTGGCCCCATGCCACCAGGCGCCGTGAGCGGGTCAATTCCGACCAATCGTATCTGCGCACCATTCGGGCCGACTTGCCCCTCGACTACAGGCCCGACAAGCCAGCCTGCACGACGCAGCTTGATAAAAGTCTCTTGCGGGATATCCTCCCCTGCGGCTGGCAAAAGCTGATCATATTGCCCTTCGCCCAATGTGGCTGCAGCGGCATCATAGCTGGCACGCGCTTCTGCATTCACAGCCTGCACGCCCGACCACAAGGCAATTGCCAATGCCAATCCCGCAATGAGCGTGAAAAGCTGCAAAGGATTACGCCGCCAGTAGGACCAAAGAGCTGAAAGACCTGTCGCGATCACACGAGAACCCCTTGGCGCAGGTGCAATTGTCGTCCCATCCGATCCGCCAGACGCGGTGAGTGTGTGACCATGATCAGCGCGGCACCCGTGGCCGAGACAAGCTGCAACATCTGAGCCATGACTTCCGATGCGGTTGCTTCATCAAGGTTGCCTGTCGGCTCATCCGCGAGGATCAGTTGCGGTTTTGCAGCAAGGGCGCGGGCGATTGCCACGCGTTGTTGTTGGCCGCCAGAAAGCTGTTCAGGATATTTGGCCAGATGATCGCCAAGCCCCAAAGCATCCGCCAGATCACCTGCCGCCTTTGCATCATATTGCCCTGCAAGCCGCGCCTGAAACGCAATGTTCGCAGTCACATCGAGCGAGGGGATCAGATTGAACTGTTGAAAAACAATGCCAACATTTTTGCGGCGCACCTCGGCGCGGCCTGCATCATTCATCTGGCATATGTCCTGCCCGTTAAGGAGTACCTCACCGCTACTGGCGCTGTCGAGCCCGCCGATCAGATGCAACAGCGTGCTCTTGCCCGATCCGCTCTCCCCCGTAAGAGCCAGCGTATCGCCAGCGGCCACGGACATATCAATGCCTCGCAGAACCGGCACTGGGCCTTCCGCGCCATCGTATGATTTTTTCAGCGCTTTGACCTGAAGCAGCATTGCGATCTCCTTGCTTGATCCAGAGATATCGCAGAAGCCAATGACCGCCACCAGAATTTGCAATTTTGCAGTCTATATGTCGCGGTTTGCTGGTCAGCGGCGATTGCACGGCTAGGTTAACACAGAACAATTTAGGAGCCGCAGCATGCGCATGATCCTCTTAGGCCTCGTGCTTTTGACTGCCGGTGTTGCGAGAGCAGGAGAGAGTCTGATGGAGTTGAAGCCCCAGTGGGAATATGTCGCTGACACTGTAATGGGTGGCGCCTCGACCGGTACGCTGCGCGAGATATCTGTGGAAGGACGCGACGCTGTGCAGCTCGTTGGTGAGGTTTCGCTCGAGAATAATGGCGGGTTTATCCAGATGGCCTTCGATCTCAATGAGGGGGCGGCGTTTGATGCGTCCTCGTGGTCTGGGATTACTTTGGAGGTGCAGGGCCATGGCACAGGCTATGAACTGCGTTTACGCACCGAAGATCTTACACGGCCTTGGCAGTCTTTCAGGACAGAGATCACCCCTCAGGCGGAATGGCAAACACTGCGGTTGCCATGGTCTGCGTTCGAGGCGCACCGCACCGAAGCTGTGTTTGATGCGGCCAGACTGCGGCGGATCGGTGTGCTCGCCACCGGGTCGGAAATGAAGGCGGATATCGCCGTGTCCTCCATCGGGTTCTATCGTTGAATTTCATGAGTAAAGCGCGTGACCTTAGCCCCGCAGACATTAGCGCCGTGATCGAGATGGCGTTGAGCGATCACATGCCGTTTTCCACGATCGAGATGGAATACGGTCTGGCCGAGAAAGAGGTGCAGGCGCTGATGCGCCGCGAGCTTAAACCTTCAAGCTACCGCACATGGCGCAAGAGGGTGCATGCCTTTGGCACGCGGCGCGAAATTTATAAATGAGCGGTGCGCGTGACAAAGGGCTGGCGGTGCCTGCCAGTCGCTTGGGCCGCTTGTCGCGCCTTGGGTCAATGACTGCGGGTGTCGCAGGAAACATGGCCTTGGGCGGTATGGCGCAGTTGGGGCGTGGTCAGCGGCCCGCGTGGCGCGACCTGCTTCTCACACCTGCGAATGTGACGCGCATCGCCGATCAGCTTGCCCAGATGCGTGGCGCTGCGATGAAAATCGGGCAGCTTGTTTCTATGGATACAGGCGATGTGTTGCCGCCCGAGCTGTCGCAGATTATGGCACGGCTTCGGGATGACGCGCATTTCATGCCGCCTGCACAATTGAAGAAAGTGTTGGCGGCACAGTGGCATGAGGGCTGGCTGCGTGATTTTGCGCGGTTCGACGTGCGCCCCATCGCAGCGGCCTCCATCGGGCAGGTCCACCGCGCACAGCTGCGTGACGGGCGTGATCTGGCGATCAAGGTGCAATACCCCGGCGTCGCGCGCAGTATCGACAGTGATGTTTCGAACGTCGGCGCGCTGATCCGCATGTCGGGGATGCTGCCGAAAGGCTTTGCGATGGATCCCTATCTGGCAGAGGCCGCAGCGCAATTGCACGAGGAGACGGACTACCTGCGCGAGGCCGCATGCCTCAACCGCTTTCGCGACCTGCTGTCGGGTGTAGAGGGCATCAAGATGCCCGAGGTATATGAAGATTGGAGCACGGACAGCATCCTGTCGATGAGCTTCGTAGGCGGGAAGCCGATCGAGGATGCCGCGGACGCAGATCAAGCACAGCGTGAAGGGATCATGCGACGGCTCATTGATCTGACGCTTAAAGAAATGTTTGATTTCAGATTGATGCAAAGCGACCCTAACTTTGCCAATTACCAATATGACCCTGCGACGGGTGAGATTATCCTGCTCGACTTCGGAGCGACACGGGAATTAAGTCCAGCGCTTTCAGCTAATTACAAAGCATTCCTGAAATACGGCATGACGGGTGAGTTTGGAAAGCTTGAAGACGCTGCTGAAGCTATTGGATTTCTTGATGATACGATCTCGGAGGGTCACCGCCGCCAGTGTCTCGATCTGATGCGCATCGCGTTCGAAGCACTGAGTGTAGATAACTTTGATTTCACGGATACAGAGCTCACCCAGAAGATGCAGCGCGGCGGCGAAGCCCTTGCAAGGGATGGATTTATTCCGCCCGTGGTGCCGATGGATGTGCTGTATCTTCAGCGCAAGTTCGGGGGCATGTTCCTGCTTGGCGCACGCCTGCGCGCCAAACTGCCGGTAGCCAAAATCATGGCTCCCTATCTGGAGGACTAATCCTTCTTGGTGTCGTCGATCACGTTCATCCCTGCGAGGCCTGAATTGCCTAGCTCGACACCCGCAAAGGGGCCGCCATGGCACATGTGATTGGGGTCATGGGGGTCCATCGGTGGCTCGTTGGCGAGGACCTCTTCGGCAAATTGTTCTGCGTTGTCCTTGGGGCGATAGCCAAGGAAGCTGGCCTTGGAATTATCCACGGGTGCACGGTCATTGTTGCTCACGCCGTAGATCACGGCAAAGCCAGTTACAGGTGTCTCAATACAACGGGTGACAAGCTGGATCAGGTCATCATAGCTGAGCCATGATCCGAGTGCGCGCGCATTGTTGACCTGCGCACACGACAGGATACGCATATGCACGCTCTCCAGCCCGCGCTTTTCCCAATACATGCGGCCAAGGTCTTCGGTGAAGCATTTGGCAAGGCCGTAGAACGTGTCGGGGCGGTGGGCCACTTCGGTGTCGATGAACTCGTTCTTGGGGTGCATGCCGACTGCGTGGATCGACGAGCCATAGACGACGCGGCGTACACCGTGGCGCGAGGCGGCTTCCCAGACGTTGTAGGAGCCGACGAAATTGGGACCAAGCAATTGCTCGAACGGACCTTCATCCACGAAAGCGCCCATATGCACGACCATCTCCGCGCCCTCGATCACAGTGTTCATCGCGTCGAAATCAGCCAGATCGGCCTGCATATAGGTCTCGCCCGCATAAAGCTTGGCAGGTGCGTCCTTGATGTCGGTGCTCACCAATGTATCGCACAGAGCCGCCAGCGGCTCACGCAGATAGGAGCCAAGGCGCCCTGCGGCACCTGTTAGGAGGATTTTGCTTAGTTTCTTGGACATGGAAGGCCTTTCAAGGGTTAGAGAGGGATGTCGTAGGTGATCCAACCGGTACGCTGGGCCAGCTTGTCATAAACGCCGCGCGCGCGGTAATTATTGTCGGCGGTGATCCAGCGGATTACGGCCCAGCCGTTCTTGCGGCCATGCGCGGAGACGGCATTGATCAAGGCATCGGCCGCACCCGTGCCCCGTGTTTGAGGATCAACAAACAGATCGTCCAGAAACCCCTTCACATTCGCACTGAGCGGGGAAGAGAACGGGCGGAAATGTGTGAGGCCTATGAGCGCGCCATTCTGCTCTGCAACGAAACAGTTCACGTCGTGGGCAGGGTCTATGATCCAACCCCAGACGCGGTCGCGCATCTCTTGGGTTTGCTCGACGCCGTAGAATTCGGCATAGCCACTGTACAGGGCGTCCCAGTCGGGTTTGTCGGCGGCTTCGGGCGGGCGGATGGTCAGGGTCATGGTGGCTCCAGTCAGGTTAGATGACAGCTTTTTCAACGAAGCTGTCGCCGCGTGCAACACGGTTCACATCAAACGCGCCCAGATCAAGGCTGCGGTATTCGCCGTAGGCAATCAACTCTGCAATGCCGCGCCCCAAGGCAGGCGATTGTTGCAGGCCATGTCCAGAAAAGCCGTTCACGAAGATGAAATTCGGACAATCCTGCGCACGTCCCAGCAGAGCGTTCTGATCCAGCGTATTATAGGCATAGTGCCCCACCCATTCGTTGATCACCTTGATGGCCTCGAACTGCGGGATGCGGGTTGCAATGGTGGGCCAGACTTTGCTCTGCCACAGGGAATAGTCAAAGGCGAAATCGTCATAGGCCACATCCGCGTCTTCGTCAGGGGGGCAGCCTGCAAGGTAATATTTACCCTCGGAGCGGAAGTGAACGCCGCTGGGATCAATGGTCAGCGGCAGATCACGGTCAAGCGGCTGAGCGGCGTCAAAAACAAAAGTGTAGCGTTTGCGCGGAACCACGGGAATGTCGAGGCCCGCCATCTGTGCTGTGGCAGCTGCACGCGGCCCCGAGGCGTTAACCACCGTGCCACAGGCTACAACAGTGCCGTCCGCAAGTGTAACGCTTTGCACCGCGTTGCCCACACGGGTCATAGCAGTGACGGTGTTGTGGATATACTCCACTCCGTTACGGCGGGCGCTGCGTTTGAACCAGTCAAACATCGTACCGCCGTCGAAATAGCCTTCATCCACAAGGTTGTGATTGGCGGCGATAATGTCGTCGAGTTGGTAGAACGGGTAGGCTGCGGCGATCTCGTCACGGCTCATGTGCCGTGTGGCCGCGCCCAATGCGTGCTGCACTTGCTGGGATTGCTGCAATGTGTCAGCAAACTCGGGCGTATCGGCCAGATACATATAGCCATAGCTTTGCAACGTCAGATGCGGCACGTCTTCAGCACCACCCATAAAGTCGCGGAAACTGCGGATGAATTGCGCGCCGAACTGGCTCACGGCGATGTTGGTGGCATTGCTGAATTGCTGGCGGATGCAGCTGTTGGTGTGCGAGGTCGAGGCGAACTCATAGGTCGGGTCCCGCTCAATCACCAAAACCCGACCCTCAAACCCCGGCATCTGTGTCAGCCACCACGCAACGGCAGAGCCGTAGATCGCGCCGCCGACAATTACGACATCATAGCTGGGGTGGGAGGGCGTTTGCATGGGCTGTCTCTTATACACATCTCCGAGCCCACGAGACAGGCAGAAATCT
>CAJXSZ010000036.1 GCA_913060815.1 uncultured Sulfitobacter sp.
AGATTTCTGCCTGTCTCGTGGGCTCGGAGATGTGTATAAGAGACAGGGCTACCACAGTATTGGGGTGGCGGATCACAACACGCTGGCGGGGGTGGTCCGGCTGCATGTCGAGGCGCGCACGGCGAAGGTGCGGCCCTTGATCGGGGCGCGGCTGGAGCTTTTGTGCGGAACGCAGTTGCTGGCCTATCCAACGGACCGTGATGCCTATGCGCGGCTTTCGACGCTCTTGTCGCGCGGCAAGATGGCGGATGTGGATGGGGGATGGCAAGCGAAGGGCGAGACGCATCTGACGCTGGAGATGGTGGCGGCGTATTGCGAGGGCGTGCAGTTGATCGTGATGCCGCCCGAAAATCTGGATGTGTTCGAGGCGGGGTTGGGGCGACTGTGCAATGCCCTGCCCACGTTGCGGCATGTGGGGGCGGCGTATCTTTATCGCGGGGATGATGTGGCGCGGATTGCGCGGCTGGACAGGATCGCGAAGCGCCATGGGTTGGGTATCTTGGCGACGAATGATGTGCTCTATCATCATCCATCGCGCAGGCCGTTGCAGGATGTGATGACCTGTATCCGCCACGGCAAGACCATCGAGACGGCGGGGTTCCTGCTGGAGGCGAATGCGGAGCGGTATCTCAAGCCGCCCGAGGAAATGTGCCGTCTGTTCGCGCCGTGGCCCCATGCGATTGCAGCGACGCGGGAAGTGGCGGATGCCTGTGCGTTCAGCTTGGATGATTTGAAGTATGAGTATCCGCACGAAATTGTGCCGCAGGGCCGCACGCCGATGGAGGAGTTGGAGCGGCTCACGTGGGCGGGTGCGGCGTGGCGCTACCCGCAAGGGGTGAGCGACAATGTGCGGGCGATCATCGAGAAGGAGTTTGACCTTATTCGCCGCAAAAAGATCGCGCGGTATTTCCTGACCATCAACGACATCGTGCGCTTTGCCCGTGAGGAGGCCAGCCCGCCCATTCTGTGTCAGGGGCGCGGATCAGCGGCGAATTCGGTGGTATGTTTTTGTCTGGGCATCACGGCGGTGGACCCTGAGGAGCATGATGTTCTGTTCGAGCGCTTTTTGAGCGAGGAGCGGGACGAGCCGCCCGACATTGATGTGGACTTCGAGCATGAGCGGCGCGAGGAGGTGATCCAGTATATGTACGCCAAATACGGCCGTGCGCGTGCAGGGCTCTGTGCGACAGTGATCCATTATCGGCCTCGATCCGCCATTCGCGAAGTGGGTAAGGCGATGGGATTGTCCGAGGATGTGACCAGCAAGCTCGCCAGCACGGTTTGGGGCAGTTTCGAGGGGCAGATGGGGGACGAGCGTGTGCAGGACGCAGGCATGGATCTCAGTGATCCCTACCTGCGACGCGTCATTGCGATTGCGCGGCAGATGACGGGGATGCCGCGGCATTTGTCCCAGCACGTGGGCGGGTTCATCCTGACGGAGCGGCCCCTGACGGAGATGGTGCCCATCGGCAACGGCGCCATGGCAGATCGCAGTTTCATCGAGTGGGACAAGGATGACATCGACGCGCTGGGCATCTTCAAGGTTGATATTCTGGCGCTGGGGATGCTGACCTGCATCGCCAAGGTGTTCGATCTGTTGGGCGCGCATTACGGGATCGATCACGATCTGGCCTCGATCCCCAGCGATGACCCTGACACCTATGACATGCTCTGTGCGGGCGACAGCCTTGGTGTGTTTCAGGTGGAGAGCCGTGCGCAAATGGCCATGCTGCCCAAGCTGCGGCCGCGGCGCTTTTATGATCTGGTGATCGAAGTAGCGATTGTGCGGCCCGGTCCCATTCAGGGCGACATGGTCCATCCTTATCTGCGCCGCCGTCAGGGCTTGGAAGGCGTGCAATACCCCGCACCTGGGCCAGAGTATCCGCAGGATGAGTTGCTCAGGATTTTGGGGCGTACCTTGGGCGTGCCGATCTTTCAGGAGCAGGCGATGAAGATCGCGATTGATGCGGCGCGGTTCAGCCCCAAAGAGGCCAATGAGCTGCGCAAGGCGATGGCTACGTTTCGCTCGCGTGGCACCATTGAGCTGTTGCAGCAAAAGATGGTCGGGCGGATGACCGAGCGGGGATATGACCCCGAATTCGCGCAGCGGTGTTTCAACCAGATCAAGGGCTTTGGCGAATACGGCTTTCCCGAGAGCCATGCCGCAAGTTTTGCCAAGCTGGTCTATGTGTCGTCGTGGATGAAGTGTCATTATCCCGCCGCGTTCGCCTGCGCGCTGCTGAACTCCCAGCCGATGGGGTTTTATGCCCCTGCTCAGATTGTGCGCGATGCGCGGGAGCATGGGGTCGAGGTGCGGGCGGTGGATGTGAATTACTCTGATTGGGATTGCACGTTAGAGCCTGATAATAGGGGGTTTGCGCTAAGGTTGGGCCTGCGGCAGGTGGACGGGATGCGGCAGGACGCTGTGTTGCGGATCATGGCTGCGCGGAGTGAACCATTTGCGGATGTGGGCGATCTGAAGACGCGGGCGAAGCTGGACCGAGGAATCACGGGCAAGCTGGCGGCGGCGGATGCGTTTCGCTCCTGCGGGATTGATCGACGGGGCGCACTTTGGCAGGCGCAGGGGTTGCGCGATGCGCCTAGTCTGGCCTTGTTTGAGCACGCCGAAGCGGCGGGAGAAGGGGCGGAGCCCGAGGTGGCGCTGCCCGCGATGGCGCAGGCCGAGCATGTGGTGGCCGATTACCAGACGCTGCGGTTGTCGCTCAAGGCGCATCCGATGGCATTCTTTCGCAGCAGTCTCAAGCAACAGGGGTTTGCCAGTACCCACAACCTCATCCACATGGCCCACGGGCAACGGGTGAGCCTTGCGGGGCTGGTGCTGGTGCGGCAAAAACCCGGCAGTGCGAAGGGCGTGTGTTTCATTACGCTGGAGGATGAGGACGGGGTGGCGAACCTCGTGATCTGGCCCAAGATGTTTGAACACTACCGCGCGCTCATTATGACATCGCGGCTGTTGGTGGTGCATGGCCGTGTGCAGACGGACGGGCGGGTGATCCATGTGGTGGCCGACCGCTTGGAGGACCGCACTATGCGGCTTGATACGCTCAGCGATGAGCAGGTGCCATCGACAAATGTGCGCGGAGATCACATCAACCATCCCCTGCCGTCACATGTAGGGGGTGGGCGAAAACATCCGCGCGATGTGCGCGTTATTCCGAAATCTCGTGATTTTCACTGAGAAATTCTTCGGCTAGGGTGTTGCAAATTGAATGAAGGCACTTCCATGAATAACCCGCTTTACGACACGATGTTCGCACCACATGCGGGCAAGAACACACCCTTTTTGCATCTGCCCGACGGTGATGTGATCACCCACGGTGCCTTTGTGCGGCGTGCCGCGCAGCTGGCCCATGCGATGGTGGCTTTGGGTGTGCATGCAGGCGACCGCGTGGCGGTGCAGGTTGAAAAATGCCCCGATATGCTGGCGCTCTATGCGGCCTGTGCGCAGATGGGGACGATCTTTCTGCCGCTCAACACGGCCTATACCGCTGCGGAGCTGGCGTATTTCGTGAGCGACAGTGGCGCAGTCTTGCTTGTCGGGGACCCTGCACGACAGGCCGAGCTCGAGGGCTTGTCAGAGGCGTTTGCATCGCTGAGCGCGCAGGGCGGCAGCCTAAGTGATCTTGCCGATACGCAGGCGGAAGAATTTGAAACGGTGGCGCGGCATGAGGATGATCTGGCCGCTTTCCTATACACGTCCGGCACCACGGGCCGCTCGAAAGGGGCGATGCTGAGCCAGAAGAACCTGATTTCCAATGCGGCGACGCTGACGGATCTGTGGCAGTTCACGGACGCCGATGTGTTGCTGCATGGTTTGCCGATTTTCCACACGCACGGGCTTTTTGTGGCGACCAATGTGATGCTGATTGCGGGCGGGTCGATGGTGTTCATGCCGCGGCTGGATGTGGACGCGCTCATTGACTGGATGCCGCGTGCCACCACGATGATGGGGGTGCCAACGTTCTACACCCGTCTGCTGGAGGATGCGCGCTTCAGCCGTGATGTGGCGGCGAATATGCGGCTGTTTATCTCGGGCTCTGCACCGCTGTTGGCCGATACCCATGTGGCGTTTGAAGCGCGCACGGGCCACCGTATTCTGGAGCGTTACGGCATGACGGAGACGAATATGAACACGTCCAATCCTTACGCGGGCGAGCGGCGAGCGGGGACCGTGGGCCTGCCCCTGCCCGATGTAGACTTGCGGATTGCGGATGCGGATGGCGTGGAGCTGCCGCGTGGAGAGACGGGTGTGGTCGAGGTGCGCGGGCCGAATGTGTTTCTTGGCTATTGGAACATGCCAGAAAAGACCGAGGCCGAGATGCGCCCTGATGGTTGGTTCATCACGGGCGATCTGGGGGTGCAGGATGCGGATGGCTATGTCACCATTGTGGGGCGTGGCAAGGATCTGATCATTTCAGGCGGGTACAACATCTACCCCAAGGAGCTGGAGCTGGTGCTGGATGCGGCTGATGGTGTGCTTGAGTCTGCTGTGATTGGCGTGCCGCATGGTGATCTGGGGGAGGTGCCCTTGGCCGTGCTGGTCCCGCAGGAGGGCGGCAGGATTGATCTCGAGGCGGTGCGGGAAACGGTGGGTGAGGCGCTGGCGCGGTTCAAGCAGCCCCGTGAATATCGCATCGTTGAAGCGCTGCCGCGTAACACGATGGGCAAGGTTCAGAAGGTCGCTCTGCGCGCGGAGTTCGGGGCATGATTGACCCTACCAAACGCGCCTTCCTGGGCGGGCTTTTCGACGCGGCGGTTGAAGCAGCGGATGCCAAGGCGGCGCTGCGACCTCATATACCCGCGCAACCAAAAGGGCGGTTAGTGGTTGTCGGCGCGGGCAAGGGTGCCGCGCAATTGGCGGCTGCGTTCGAGGAATTGTGGGATGGGCCTGTCGAGGGCGTAGTCGTGACGCGCTATGGCTATGGCTGTGCGACACAGGCGATCCGCGTGATGGAGGCGGCGCATCCTGTGCCGGATGCTGCGGGGATGGAGGCGAGTGCTGCGCTGTTTGAGGCGGTGGCCGGTCTGGGGCCTGATGATCTGGTGGTGGCGTTGGTCTGTGGGGGCGGGTCCGCATTACTGCCCTCTCCGATTGGGGGGCTGTCCTTGGCGGATGAACAGGCGCTGAACGAGGCGTTGCTGGCCAGTGGTGCGCCGATTGGCGTGATGAACGCGATCCGCAAACATGCCAGCGGGATCAAGGGCGGGCGACTGGCCGCGGCGGCGCGCCCCGCGCGTGTGCTGAGCCTAGTCGTCTCAGATGTGCCGGGGGATGATCCCGCGCAGGTGGCTTCGGGACCAACGGTGCCTGATGCGGTGACGCTGGCCGATGCGCGCGCAATGATCGCGGCGCGGGGGATTGTGCTGCCCGATGCGGTTGAGGCGGCGCTGGGCGCGGCGCCTGATCCGAATGACCCTGTATTTGCGCGTAACGAGGTGCATGTGGTTGCCTCGGCCCGCCTGTCGTTGGAGGCGGCGGCGGAGAAGGCCGAGGCAGCTGGCATCCCTGCCGTAATCCTGTCGGATGCGATTGAGGGGGAGGCGGAAGTGATCGGCCAGATGCACGCCGCGATTGCGCGCGAGGTGGTAGCCCAAAAGCGGCCGTTCAAAGTGCCTGTCGTGATCTTGTCGGGCGGTGAGACGACCGTAACCCTGCGCCATCAGGATGGACGCGGGGGGCGGAATACGGCGTTTCTGCTGGGCTTTGCGCAGGCGATTGACGGGATCGCAGGTGTGACCGCACTGGCAGCGGATACGGATGGAATTGACGGATCAGAAGATAATGCGGGCGCGTTTGCGGATGGCGGCACAGCGGCTGCGATGCGCAGCGCAGGTGTGGACCCTGCGGACGCGGGACGGCGCAATGACGCTTGGGGCGCCTTTGATGCGGTGGACAGCCTGTTTGTCACGGGGCCGACGGGAACCAACGTAAACGATTTTCGCGCGATCCTGATCGAAGGCTAGAGCTCGCGCGCCCACGGCGGGTTGGCGCCTGTGCGCGAGACGGTGATCCCTGCGGCGCGGACGGCCAGCGCGAGGGCGGCCTGCACGATATCTGTATCAGGTGCGCTGGCGAAGGATTTGCTCAGCGCGCCCTTTGTGTCGAGGACGTGCAGCACGCCTGCGTTGAAGGTGTCGCCAGCGCCGATCGTGTCGGCCACGGTGACGGGAGTCGCAGCGATCTGTCCGATTTGGGTATTGCCGTGGAAAGCCACCGCACCCTCAGCGCCTTTGGTGACAAAAGCCAGCTTCGGCGCATTGCCTGTCAGCTTGGCAAGTTGGGCCGCGATATCTGTGCTGTCGGGGACAAGCCAGTTAAGATCTTCGTCGGAGATTTTGAGGATATCGGCGAGGCCGATCATATCGTGCAGGCGGGCGCGGTAGCTGGCCTCGTCCTTGATAAAGGCTGCGCGGATGTTGGGGTCGATCATGGTGAGGCGGGTGTCGCCATGCGCACGCATGAAATCCTGCAGTGTGCTTGCCGTGGGATCGGTGCAAAGGCTGATGCCGCCAAAGAACAGCGCCTTTGCATCTGGCGCGCTGGGCAGATCAGCGGGGGTCAGCATCGTGTCGGCGGTGTTTCTGGCGTAGAATGTGTAGCTGGCGTTGCCGTTTGTCAGCTCGACGAAGGCCAATGTGCTGTCCGCGTCCATCGTGCGCAGATGCGCAGTGCCGACATTGCTCGCGGTCAGCGTGTCCTTCAGGAGGGTCCCGAAAAGATCGTCGGAAACCCCTGTATAGAGACTGGTATCAGAGCCTAAACGCCCCAACGCAATGGCGGTGTTGAAGACTGCACCGCCTGCTTTGGGAAGGAAACAGGCTTCGCCCTCCGCCGATGTGGCGGGGACCATGTCGATCAGCGCTTCGCCGCAGCACAGGATCATAGCCGTTGCTGCGTCTTGATGTCGAAACGGTGGGTGTTTTTGTCCAGCGTGTTGAAGGACATCTGCTGACCGTTCTTGAGGCCGTCCACCCGCTCGATCTTGGCGACAAAAGAGGTGCCTGTCGCAGTGACGAGGTGGGCAAGGATGTATTCGCCAAGGTTCTCGAGCAGCTCGACAGTGCCTGTCACGGTGCCTTGTGCCGCATCGCAGGGAATCATGTGCTCGGGGCGCATGCCCATCTCCTGCCCCTCGGCCAGCGCAGCGCCTTTGTTCAGATCGGCCACACCGAAGAAGTTCATTTTGGGGCTGCCGATGAAGCCTGCGACGAATTTGTTGTCGGGGGAGTCATAGAGCGTGGTGGGCGATCCGACCTGCTCGATCCGCCCGTCGCGCAGCACGACGATTTTGTCGGCCAGCGTCATCGCCTCGACCTGATCGTGGGTGACGTAGATCATGGTGGAGCCCAAACGCTCGTGCAGTTTCGAAATCTCGATCCGGGTTTGCACGCGCAGGGCGGCATCGAGGTTCGAGAGCGGCTCGTCGAACAAGAAGATTTTGGGGTCGCGTACGATGGCACGGCCGATGGCCACGCGCTGGCGCTGACCGCCCGAGAGGTTGCGGGGGCTGCGGTCGAGGTAGTCCTTGATCTGGAGCACTTCGGCAGCGGCCTGCACGCGGCGGTCAATCTCGTCTTTTGGGGTTTTGATCTGTTTGAGACCAAAGGCCATGTTGTTGTAGACTGTCATGTGCGGATAAAGCGCGTAGGTCTGGAACACCATCGCCACGCCGCGTTTGGCGGGGGCCACTTCGTTCACGACCTCGCCGTCGATGGCGATTGTACCCGAGGTAATCTCTTCAAGCCCCGCGATCATGCGCAGGAGCGTGGATTTACCACAGCCCGAGGGGCCGACGAACACGGCGAATTCGCCGTCTTCAATATCGAGGTCGACGCCGTGCATGACATCGACATCGCCATAGGATTTGCGCAGGTTGCGGACGGTTAGATTGGCCATGTTTCTTCCATTTCTTTAATCGCGCCGCGCAGGGCGTCTGCAAAATCGGGGTACTCGGAAGGCAGATCGCCCCAGAGCTGTTTTGAGGTAACGAAATCGTCGGTGCCGAGCATCGCCTTCAGCTGTGGCCAGCTTGGCTCGATATACTCGAACGGAATTTTGCCTGCGGCGACGTGGCGGGCAAATGTGTGCCAGCTTGCAATGCTGGTGATCCCGTTGCGGGGCAGGATGCCCTGCGCAAGGGCGCCCTCAAGCGTGGGGCGGATGAAAATCGGGAACTTCGCAAAGCCATCGGCGCAGATGCGTGCAACCGTGTCCGCGATGGCGGGATTTTTAAAGCGGGCTGCGATGTCGTCGAGATATGCGCTTTTGGAGAACGGCAGATCAAGGGTGAGTGCGGGCAGAACTTCCGCAGTTTCATAGGCTTGGAAGTGATAGAGCAGTGCAGGGACCTGCATGGCCTGATCGAATGTCTCGATCCCGTGGAGGGCTGCGAGATAGGCGAGGCAGGTGTGGCCACCGTTCAGGACGCGGATTTTCGTCTCCTCGAACGGATCGACGTGCTTGGTGACGGTGACGCCCGCACTGGCGAGATCGGGCATGGGTGCGGCGAAGTTATCCTCGAGCACCCATTGAAGAAATGCCTCGGCCATGACGGGGTTCTGCACGGGTTCGCCGAGAGTGGCCGACAACTCAGCAGCCAGAGCCTCGGCAGGGCGCGGTGTGATGCGGTCAACCATAGAGCAGGGGAAGCTCGCGTTTGCGGCGACCCAATCTGCGAGGTCGTCCATGCCTCGCGCGGCAAGGTAGGCCGCGAAGTTGCGCTTGAGCATTTTACCGTTGCTGCGGATGTTGTCGCAGCACGCGATGGTGATTGGCGCGCCGGTGGTCTCGCGGCGGCGCTGTAGGGCCCCGGCGAGGTAGGCGTAGACGCTGGTCGTTTGTTCGCCGCCTACCTCTGCCGCGATGGTGGGATCATCAAGGTTTAGCGTGCCGTCAGGCGCGGTGTAATAGCCGCTTTCCGTGACTGTGATAGTGACCATGTGGACGGAGGCAAGCGTGAGCAGATCCTCGGCGGTCGCGGCGTCTTGCGCCCAGTCGCGAAAGGCTGTGTGGCTGCGGATGCGGGACAGGCTCACATCGCCTTCGGGGGCGACGGATTTGAGGATGTATCCGTCCTGATCCGCACTGAACTCCGCAAAGGAAGCGCTCTCTGCGCCACGCAAGTTGACGGCGGCAATGCCCCAGCGCAGATCGCCTGATTGCTCCATATAGCGGTCAATATAGACGGCCTGATGGGCGCGGTGAAAGGCGCCATAGCCAAGGTGCACGATGCCGATGTCGCAGGCCGCGCGGTCATAGACAGATGCGGCGAGGTGGTGTGTGGCGGCTTTGTTCATTCCGCAGCTCCGAGGGTTGGGGAGAGGTCACGCTTGGCCGCGTCGCGGTAGGCGGACGGCGTCATGCCCTTCATCTTGAGGAAATGGCGGTTGAAGTTGGCAAGATTCTGGAAACCCACCTGATAACAGATCGTCGTGATCGGCTCATCCGTGGCATAGAGCATGCCACAGGCCTGACCGATGCGCACGCGGTTCACAAATTCGACAAAGCGGTGGCCTGTGGTGGCCTGAAAATTGCGCCGGAACGTGGCTTGGGTCATGCCTGCCATTTCGGCGGCTTGATCAACGGAAATCTCTTCGGCGAAATGCTCGACGATGTGGTCGATAACGTGACCAACACGTGCCTGCTTGCCCCCGCTTTGAGGCTGGGTGAGTTTCACGACGGATAGCAGCTTACGCTCTGGGTGCTCGTTCAGGCGCACCAGAAAGCGGATGAAAGCAAGGATCCGCTCGGGGCCTTTGCTGTCGCGGATTGCCTCCATATGGCCCCGTGCGAAGGTCGCGTTGAACCCGTCAAAGAAGATACCCGACTGCGCCGTCATCAGCATCTGGCGTACTTCCGTAAATTCGGGAAAGGCGGAGGCGAGGTGATCAACGCTGGCTTGCGAGAATTGCACCAGCATGTCGCGCGTATCCACGGCCTCTTTCCAGACGTCATCGGTGATCCAGTTGTGCGGCAGATCGGGACCTGTGAGGTAAAGTGACCCTGCCTCGAAATCGCCGATGTAGTCGCCGATGAACGCTTTGCCACGGGTGGCGGTGATCAGGTGCAGCTCATACTCCGCGTGGCTGTGCCAACGGCACAGATCGGTGGGCCAGCCGTGTTCGAGGTATCGGATGGAATGGCGGTGCCGGTCCACGATCTCGATTTCTGGTTGGATAAGGGACATGGCTCAGACCTGCGCGTGTGTGTGGATCATTTGACCGCACCAAAGGTGAGACCCTGGACCAGCTGTTTCTGGCAGAACCAGCCTAGCACGATGATCGGGCCAACAGCGGCTGTGGACACAGCAGACAGGCGGCCAAAGAAAAGACCCTCGGGCGCGCGGTTGCCCTCAATTAGTTTTGACAGGGTCGCGGCTTCGGTCGTAGTCAAGCGGACGGTCCAATAAGCTTCGTTCCAGCAGAAGATAAAGGTTAGCAGTGCGGTGGAGGCCACGCCGCCCCATGCCAACGGGATCAGGATGTCCTTGATCTCGCCCCAGGTCGAGACACCGTCCATCTTGCCCGCCTCGATGATCTCTTTGGGAATTTCCTTGAAGTACGTGAACAGCATCCAGACCACGATAGGCAGGTTGATGAGGCACAGGACTACGATCAGCAGGAAATGCGTATCGTAGATATCGAGGAAGTTCTTTGTCAGAAATGTCATAGGATAGAGGACGGCCGCGGCGGGCAGCATCTTGGTCGACAGCATCCACATCAGGATATCTTTGGTGTGGCGGCTGGGGTTGAACGCCATCGCATAAGCAGCAGGCACACCTACGGCTAGCGCGAAGAGCGTGGCGAAGACAGAGGTAATGACCGAGTTGATCGCAAAGCGCCAATAGTCATAGTTCTGGGTCATGTTGGTGTAGTTTTCCAGCGTCGGCGTGAAGCGGAACAGGAACTCCGGCTTGACCGCATCTGCGTCGGTTTTGAAGCTGGTGAATACCATCCAGAAGATCGGAAAGAAGAACACGATCGCTACGGCCCACGCGAGCAGGGGCCAGAAGATTTTGCTGAATTTGGATTGTTGTGCGACGATTGCCATGGTGCTTTTCCTTAATCCATCAATGTCTTGCCAACCATGCGCAGCAGGAAGATTGCGATGATGTTGGCGAGGATGACGGCGAAGATGCCTGTGGCGCTTGCGGCACCGATGTTGTTGGAGCTGAACTCCCCGATGAGATAGGGCAGGTTCTTGTTACCGTTGCCGCGGCTGACAATCTCGATCTCTGCATAAAGCGAAAGGTGGAAGATCGACTGGATCATCACCACGATCGCGATAGGGCGGGCCAGATGCGGCAGTGTGAGGTTGCGAAAGCGTGACCATGCGTTGGCGCCATCAAGGATCGCCGCTTCTTTCTGCGATTCGTCCTCGGACTGCAGGGAGGTCATGAAGATCAGGATCGCGAAGGGCGTCCACTGCCATGTGACCATCATGATGACGGCGTAGGCAGAGGTCTGGGTGGCGCGGAAGGAGATCGGCTCGAACTTGGGCCACATCGAGAAGAACTGCCCTAGTACGGGGAAGTCGCGCAGCCCGTCGACTATGTTGTTAAGCCCCGCGACCGCGATGCCGTTAAGGCCAAGGACGGGGTCGAGGATCATGTTGATCCAGAGTACGGCGTTGACCGCAGGCATCACGAAGAAGGGCGAGATCAGGAGTACGCGCACAATGCCGCGTCCGGGAAATGTGCGGTTAACCAGCATGGCGAGGATCAGGCCCAGCACCACCGTGCCCACAAGGATCGAACTTACGATGAACACGCTGTTCTGAATCGCGAACCAGAAGTCTTTGGCATTGAAAAGGACGTATTCGTAGTTGCCGAAGCCGCGCCAGTTGCTCAGGCTCGGGGATGTCCATTCAGGACGGCGCGTGCTGTTGAGCACGTAGCGGATGAAAGAGAAATAAAGCGTCATGCTGAGCGGGACGAGCATCCACAGCAGCAGCAGGATTACAGCAGGTGTCTGGAGCAGGCGGGGAAGGGAACGGTTTGCCATGAGACGACATCCAATGCTGGGGTTTCAAATTTCGGGGGATTTGGAGGTGCTGGCCCGCGCATCAAAGGCGGGCCAGCAAGATCGTATCAGCGGTTAGTAGTAGCCCGCTTCGGACATGATGGCGTCTGCTGCGCCTTGTGCGGCTTCAAGCGCTTCGTCAACTGATTTGGCACCGGACAGCGCTGCTGCGATTTCCTGAGCGACGGCGGAGCCGACTTCGGGGAATTCAGGGATCGCTGCGAACTGTACGCCTACGTATGGTTTGATGTCTGTGGCTTCTGGTGCCGCAGAATCGATGGCTGCTTTCTCGGCTGCTGCAAAATCTGCAACGGCTTGGAATTCAGCGATCTCGTAGGTGGAGGCGCGTGTACCTGTTGGCACGGAGCCCCAGCCAAAGTCGGGGTGGTTGCCTACGGCCTGAATATACTCTTTGGACGTTGCCCACTCGATGAAGGCTTTTGCTTCTTCGGTGTTCTCGGTGCCTGTTGGTACGGCCATGGCCCAAGCCCAGAGCCAGTTCGCGCCGACAGGGTTACCTGCGTTGGGCGACTGTGCGTAGGCTACGCCGTCTACTTCGAGGAAGGATGCCGCGATTGTGGCGTCGATCCACATGCCGCATTTGCCTTCGTTATAGAGCGCGAGGATCTCGTTGAAGGAGTTACCTTCGGAACCGGGAGGGCCGTAGGTGCCCAGCAGGTCTACGTAGAAGTTGATCGCCGCTTTCCACTCGTCGGACTGAAGCGTTGGACGCATGTCTTTGTCGAACCATGCACCACCGAAGGAGTTTACGACAGTTGTCACAAACGCCATGTTGTCGCCCCAACCGGGCTTGCCGCGCAGGCACGCGCCGTAAACGCCGGCGTCAGGGTTGTGCATCGCAGCGGCTGCTGCCTTGATGTTGTCCCAGCTGTCGTTGTCGGCGATTGTCACGCCAGCAGCGTCTGTCAGGTCCTTGCGGTACATGACCATTGAGGACTCACCGTAGAAGGGCGCAGCGTAGAGCGTGCCTTCGTGGGACAGGCCGTTGCGCATCGCAGGCAGCATGTCGTCGACGTCATACTCGGCGCCGAATTCCAGCGGCTCGATCCAGCCTGCCGCGCCCCAGATGGGTGCTTCCTGCATGCCGATGTTGATGATGTCATACTGGCCGCCACCTGTGGCGGTATCGGATGTGACCTGCTCGCGCAGAACACCTTCTTCCAGAGATACCCAGTTCAGGGCAACGCCTGTTTCCTCGGTGTAAGCTTCGGCGACCTTCTGCATGTTGATCATGTGGCCGTTGTTGACGATCGCGATCGTCAGTTCTTTTGCGTGACCGTCAGCGGCGACAACTGTCGCACCCGCAACGCTCAGGGCCAGCCCGAGGGCTGTGTTTTTGATAAAGTTCATATTGTCCTCCCAAGTGTTCGCACGCTTTTGAGTGCGACTCCTGCGATTAGCTTGCGCAACTTTCGCATGGTAAGCTTATACAAAATTGACAACAGATGGTACTAAATCTGCGCATTTAGGGAAATTTGGGCGTTTTTTCGTTCGAAAAGTATCTGAAGGGGTGTGTGACGCATAGTCAGGGTTGACCGACTGTCAGCATTTATCACGGCACAAAGGGCCTATTTGCTTTCGCACAAGAGCAGGAGCAAGTACGCAGGCCCATCACCGCAAAGGCAGGACATTCAATGGCGCTCAAATCTACCATCTACAAAGTGGAGCTGTCCGTGTCGGACATGGATCGCCATTATTATGAGACTCACAAGCTGACCGTGGCCAAACATCCGTCCGAGACGGACGAGAGGCTGATGGTGCGGCTGTTGGCGTTTGCGCTCAATGCCGACGCGCAGCTGGAGATGACCAAGGGGCTGTCGACGGATGACGAGCCTGACATCTGGCAGAAATCGCTGAGCGACGAATTGGAGCTTTGGGTGGCGCTGGGCCTGCCGAGCGAGAAGGTCGTGCGGCAGTCCTGCGCCAAGGCGGGGCGGGTGATTGTTTATGCCTATGGCGGACGGCCAGCGGATGTGTGGTGGGAGAAGATCAAAGGGACCACAGGGCGTTTTGACAATTTGACGGTCGTGATGTTGCCTGAGCCCGAGACTGCGGAGCTCGCCAAGCTTGCGGGGCGGAGCATGCGGGTGCAGGTGAATATTCAAGACGGCGAAGTGATGGTGAGCGCAGAGGACGGTTTGGTCTATGTGACACCTGTTGAGTGGAAGGCGGGCGCATAGGGCAGCTTTGGCTTAGGTACACAGATACGCTATCGCTGCTGTTTGGCGCTTGGATCGAATCTATGGTTCGGAGAATGCTTAGAACTTGCCCGTCTCGTGACCTTTACTTCGCAAAGGGTCGGGTAGGGCTCAAAAGCTGCTGCATTGTAGGTGGTATGCTTGATTCTCTCGGGACATTCGCTTTGCGAATACCCTGCCGAAACTCGCGCTTTCTACTTTGTAAAAAGCGCTTGGTGGAGCATAGCGGGATCGAACCGCTGACCTCCTGCATGCCATGCAGGCGCTCTCCCAGCTGAGCTAATGCCCCAAATCACGCAAGCGTGGTTGGTCCACCCGTCTTAGGGTGTCTGGTATGCGCCGTGGTCTAGGCGCAAGCTGTGGCAGGATCAAGCGAAAAAAGCATGCCCTGCCACGGTAGTTTTCGTGACGATTTACGAATCGTCCTCGGGGGAGGCCACGTCCGCGATTTCTTCGAGCGGAACTGTATCATCATCGTCTTCGTCGTCGTCCAGCAGATCATCGTCCAGATCTACATCTACATCTACGTCATCGTCATCTACCAGATCGTCCTCGTCCTTGACCTCGGCTGCTTTTGCTTTGGCTGTGGCGGCGTCTTCGGCGTCGGCGGCGATCATGCGTGACTTGGACTGGTCAACTTCAACCACCTCACCCGTGTAGGGGCTGATGATCGGGTCTTTGTTCAGGTCGTAGAAACGCTTGCCCGTGGTGGGGCACAGGCGCTTGGTTCCCCATTCTTCGTTGGGCATGGATTTCCCCTTTGATGCTGTGTGATGTGTATTTCGTTTCAGGGGCAAGTGCCATATGATCGGCATGCTGTCCAGCCCAAAGCCGTTTATCCCTATCGTGAGTGCCGCCCATGTCTGAACCGCAGCTGCTTGGTGATCCGCCTATTCCGCTGATCCTGCGGCGCTCGGCGCAGGCAAAGCGCATTTCCTTGCGGATCAGCCAACTGGACGGGCGCGTCACCCTGACCATGCCAAAGCGGCTGGCCGAGCGCGAAGCGATGGATTTTGCACGCAGCAAAGAGGCATGGATTCGCAAGCATCTGGATGCACGCGGTGAGGACGTTACCGTTGGCATCGGGGCGGAGGTTCCGCTTGGCGGGAAGATGTATCCGGTGATGGCAGGCACGGGTCGGCGGGTCGAGATCACGCCCGAGGGAATTTTTGTGCCTGGTCCCGAGGCGCGCGTAGGACGGCGGCTGGGGGCGCATCTGCGCGAAATTGCGCGGGACCGTCTGGCAGGAGCGAGCGATGATTATGCGGCACGGCTGGGGCGGTCTTATGCGCGGATCAGTCTGCGCGACACGCGCTCGCGTTGGGGGTCGTGCACCTCTGACGGGGGGCTCATGTATTCATGGCGCTTGATTATGGCGCCGCCCGAGGTGCTGGATTATGTCGCCGCCCATGAAGTGGCGCATCTGGCGCAGATGAACCATTCCCCCGCTTTCTGGGAAGAAGTCACGCGCATATATGGCGATTACGCAGCACCGCGCGGCTGGTTGCGCAGCCATGGCAGCACATTGCACCGTTACAAATTTCATTGAACCAATCGGGTGGCACGGGTGTTTTGAAAGCCGAAGGAGAGATCAATGGCTTCTAGCAAAACGCACGAAGAAATCTGGGACGAATGGCGCGATCTTTTGAACATGGCGCCGCAAGAACTGGAAGATTGGTTAGAAACCGACGAATCCAAGTCCGTGGGCGATACAGAAGACGGCGAATCGACTGGCCACAAGTCAGGCCGGCGCATCGTTACCATCAAGCGGACTAACAAGGACGACATCAGCGACGACCAGTGGGATCATATGGCAACCGTTGTGGGCTATATCAATCGTCACTTGTCCCAAGGTGGGCCGCAGGATGATGTGGAGACGTCGGCATGGCGCTATTCATTGATGAACTGGGGCCACGATCCAATCAAAGACTCTTAAAATCTGTCAAAAGCGTTTGTTGCTTGACGCCTCGCCAAGGTGTGATCACAAAAAGGAATGAGTTTAACCGCACGCCCTGTTGATCCTGCCCCGTTGGCCCATGACCGCGTGTACCGGCATTTGCGCTCGCGCATTATGCATGGGGATATCGCGCCTGGTCAGGCGCTCACCTTGCGTGGATTGGGCAAAGAATACGACGTCTCGATGACGCCCGCGCGCGAATCTGTACGCAGGTTGGTCGCCGAAGGCGCGCTGAGCATGTCAGCCTCAGGGCGGATATCGACGCCGCTGCTTAGTAACGAGAGGATCGAGGAATTGGCGGCGTTGCGGGCGTTGATCGAGGTGGAGCTTGCGAGTCGTGCGTTACCCCGAGCGCATCTGGCGCTGATCGAGCGGTTGCAAAATATCAATGCGCGTGTTGGCGAGGCTGTCGCGCAGCGGGACGCAGTCAGCTACATCCGCACCAATCTGGAATTTCACCGCACACTCTATTTACGCGCACAGGCGCCTGCGATGCTGGCCATGGCGGAGACGGTTTGGCTTCAGATGGGGCCTACGATGAATGCGCTTTACGGGCGTTTGCGCCGCACCGAGCCGCCACAGTTTCACCGCTTGATCATCGCCGCATTGCGGGCGGGGGATGAGCCTGGATTGCGGTTGGCGGTACGCTCTGATGTGACGCAGGGTTTGCGGATGTTGGCGAGTTGATCGTTAACACACCGCGCGTGTCCACTGCGGGATTTCAGTTCACTTGGCAAAATGAAGAGGAACGTCGCGCCCTCTAGAGCAGGGAGGTGGCCATGATTTTCCGAATGAAGGCGGCTTGCTCTGCTGTGTCGGGAACCGGCGTGCCGCGCATTTTGCTGACATGGGCGATGGCAGTTTGCGCGTCATAGCCGAAGTGCGCAAGGATGGCGCAAGTGAGCATGCCCGAGCGGCCGATGCTGGCGCGACAGTGCAGGGCGATGTGGTCGCCTCGGCGGATGCGTGCTGCGATATGTTCGGCGAACAGGCGGAAGGCGGCAAATTCTGGCAGCGCCATATCGCGGATGGGGTGGTTCAGAAAGGTGATGCCTTGCGCCGCGCAGGCATCAGCCTCTGTTGCAAGGCCGAGCGTTGCGGCCTCGGTGGGCTCTAAAAGGGAGATGAGTGTGGTGATGCCAGCCGCTTGAGCGGTCTGGATGTCCTTGGGTAGGGTTGTGGGGCGCGACACAATGGTAAGCGCGCCCCGCAAGTTATTAACAATGGGGTAGAGTTTGATCAGGCTGCCAGCCCGCGATCGCCCATGTCGAGGTATTTCTCGCGGCGGTCTTTGATGAGGGCTTTTGCATCTTTGCCTTCGAGGGATTTGAGCATTCCAGTGATGGCATCCGAGACGGCTGCGATGGCGGTTTGTGGATCGCGGTGCGCGCCGCCCTTTGGCTCGGGTATAATGCGATCGTTGACGCCCAGTCGTGTGAGGTCTTGAGCCGTGAGGCGCAGCGCTTCCGCGGCCTCGCGCATTTTCTCGGCGTCTTTCCATAGAATTGAGGCGCAACCTTCGGGCGAGATCACGGAGTAGACGGAGTGTTCCAACATCGCCACGCGGTTGGCGGTTGCGAAGGCTACGGCTCCGCCAGAGCCGCCCTCGCCGATGATGACGCTGACAAGGGGTACGCCGATCTCGAGGCATTTCTGGGTGGCGCGGGCGATGGCTTCGGACTGGCCACGCTCTTCCGCGCCCTTGCCGGGGTAGGCGCCCGGTGTGTCCACCAGCGTAATCACGGGCAGGCCAAAGCGGTGGGCCATTTCCATCAAGCGCACGGCCTTGCGGTAGCCCTCGGGACGGGCCATGCCGAAGTTCCGTTCGATCCGCGATTTTGTGTCATTGCCCTTCTCGTGGCCGATGACGATCACAGGTTGGTCGTTGAAGCGGGCGAGCCCGCCCATCACTGCATGGTCGTCTGCGAAATTGCGGTCCCCTGCGAGCGGAGTGTATTCGGTGAACAGCGCCTCGATATAGTCTTTGCAATGGGGGCGGTCGGGGTGACGGGCTACCTGACACTTACGCCACGGGGTCAGGCTCTCGTAGAGGTCATTGAGCATTTTGGCGGCTTTTGCATCAAGTGCGGCGGCCTCGGCCGTGACATCCGTATCGGGGTCGCGGCGCGCCATGGCGCGTAATTCTTCGGCTTTTCCCTCAATCTCGGCGAGGGGTTTTTCGAAATCCATGTATTGGGTCATTGATCGCTCCGCACTGTGTTGATCCTTATATGAGCCTGATTGGGGCGCGATGCAACGGCGCTCAGATTTGGAGCATAGGATAGAGCGATGCGATGAGCAGGGCGGCCATGGTCCAGTTGTAGGCGCGCAGGCGGCGCGGGTTTGTAAGGAAGCGCTGTAGCTGTTGTCCAGCAAGGGTCCAGAGAGAGACCGACGGCAGGTTGACCAGTGCAAATAGCAGGGCGCCTGTGGCCAGCCATGGCAAGGTGGCGTCGGACATGTAGACGGTGATCGCTGTGAGCGCCATTGCCCATGCTTTTGGGTTGACCCACTGGAAGGCGGCGGCTTGGAAGAAGGTCATGGGTGCACCTGCGTTTTCGCTTTTGCCCACGGGGGCGGCATTGGCGATTTTCCATGCCAGCCAGAGCATGTAGAGAACGCTGATGACCTTAAGCACTGTGTAGATCACGGGAATGCGGTCAAAAATCTGGATCAGGCCCGCGCCGACTGCGAAGAGCATCACCATGAAGCCGATCGAAATGCCAGCCATGTGAGGGATGCTGCGCAAGAACCCGAAATTCGCGCCCGATGCCATGAGCATCAAGTTGTTTGGCCCCGGTGTCGAGGAGCTGACAAAGGCGAATATTGCGAGAGTATAGAGGGCTTGGACTGTCATGGGCTGTGTGTGCGCTAAAACGCAGGCCATTGAAATTGGAAAGTACTGTGCGGATCGTCGTAGAAATGGAAACAATCGCGTGCGGATCGTAAACATTGCGTGGCTGACGGAGGGCGAAACAGACTGTTTCCAGCGGCTTTCTTGCATCTCGCTCCGAGAGGTCGACAGTTCATGGCAGGAATGTGTCTGAAAGGTGGCTAAATATGTCTTTGGTTAATTACGTGCTGGTCGGATTGTTGGGCGCTATTGTCGCTGTCGCGCTTTATGCGGCACGGTGGGACATGTCCCAAAGCAGCGCGGTAGAGCCACCGCGGCATGTTTTTACGGTGGGCTGAGCCTGCCACGTCAAATTTGCTCAACGGCCCGCCCTGTGGCGGGCCGTTGGCGTTTTGAGCCTTATCCGTTGATCATCTCGGACTGGCGAACGATAACCTCGGCCTGCTTAATGGAGGCGATGTCGACAAGGCGGCCTTTGTAGACTGTTGCCCCTTCGCCGTTTGCCTTTGCCTGCTCCATTGCGGCAAGGATCTCGCGGGCCTCGGCTACGGCTTCATCGGAGGGGGTGAAGACCTCATTGCTGATGGCGATCTGCTTGGGGTGAATCGCCCATTTGCCGACCATACCCAGCGTCGCGGAGCGACGTGCTTGTGCGCGGCAGCCTTCGTCATCAGAGAAATCGCCAAAGGGGCCATCGACAGGCAGAATGCCGTGGGTGCGACAGGCCGCAACGATCGCGGTTTGGGCCCAGTGCCACGGGTCGGACCAGTGCTTCTGGCCCTCATGCAACATGTAATAGTTTTCCTGTGTGCCGCCGATGCCCGTGGTCTGCATGCCCATTGAGGCGGCGAAATCGGCTGCACCAAGGCTCATCGCTTCAAGGCGAGGCGAGGCGGCGGCGATTTCTTCGACGTGTGCGATGCCTGCGGCGCTCTCGATGATAACCTCGAGAGCGATACGCTTGGTGCGGCCCTTGGCGGCCTCAATGGCAGTGACCAGCGCATCGACAGCGTAGATATCGGCAGCGCAGCCGACTTTCGGGATCATAATCTGGTCGAGACGCTCGGAGGCCTGTTCGAGCAAATCAACCACGTCGCGGTACCAGTAGGGGGTATCGAGGCTGTTAATGCGCACGGACAGGGTTTTGTTGCCCCAATCGACGGTATTGATTGCCTCGATAACATTGGCGCGGGCCATGTCTTTATCATTAGGGGCGACACTGTCTTCGAGGTCGAGATTGATCACATCGGCGGCGGAGGCGGCCATTTTGGCGAAGAGTTTGGTGTTGGAGCCTGGCCCGAAGAGCTGGCAGCGGTTGGGGCTGTCTCTTATACACATCTCCGAGCCCACGAGACAGGCAGAAATCTCG
>CAJXSZ010000037.1 GCA_913060815.1 uncultured Sulfitobacter sp.
TGTCCGACTGCGCGCGCCACCTGGGGGGATGTCTGCTCGCTCGCGCGCCGGATCTCTTGGTCTGATGAAGTCGAGGCCTGTATGAAACCTGCTAGAGTTTTTTGTTTAGTGGGGTCGTTTGGTGCCCCGTGTCTCGCTCTCATCCGATGCAATAGGGATGCCATGGGAAATCATGGGCGTCTACAATTAATTTCAAATTCTGGCACAGGATATTGTTTCTAAGGGCCCCTCAAAACAAGATATAGTACAAAATTGTCCACATTTTTAGAATAATTTGTGCCGCAACAGAAGTGGAGCACTAGATATAGACGGCGGGCGTGACGAAAGTTTTTTCCCATAAAATCCCAGATTTGTCCCTAGGGAAACCTTCAGCCGAAACATGTTTTTCTTTTGTTCTCACTTCGAGACCACAACACAATCACGAATCAAAGAAGTTCCCAGTGAATCGCAGGGGCGGGTGCTACCCCCGCCCCATGACAGACCATGCACCTCCCCCATCTGGCCCATGAATTCCCATGAGCCATGCCAGAACGACCAAAACGAAGCATTAACCAGCAGTTCAAAAGCCGCACCTTGTGAAACAGCGCCCGAAAGTCCAAAAGCAATGATCTAGTCTATCGAAAAGGCGCACGGTAATGACTTCGAGCAAGCTCTTGATGCAGGCGACCCGCCTGCTGACACAGGATCCGGTCAAAACGCTGGTCGTGGTCGGGCCGGCCGCGCTCGTTATGGTTGCGGTCTGTGCAATGACCATGATGCTGGCACCGGAACTGCTTTCGGTCGGGGCCAATGTGGTGGCGCCTGCTGATCTTCCCCTGAATGGGATCACAGCCCTATTGGTAATGACGTTTATCTTCAGCTATGCGCTGATGGCGATCCTGTGGCACCGCCACACGCTTGGCGATACACACACGTCCCAGCCGATGAGCGTGCCTTTGGTGCTGGGATATCTGTGGCGCGTGTTAATTCTTGCGCTGATCCAGCTTTTCATAAGCCTCGTGTTTGTCGTGCCGCTGATCCTATCCAACCAGAACGGCGGTAGTACAGCAGATGCGCCTTCGCTGATCTCGATCCTCATCACCACATTCTTGAGCCAGTTGTTTCTGGTGTGGCTCTCCCTTCGGCTTAGCCTGATCCTACCAGCCGCCGCGATCGGACGTCCTATGCGCATGACACACAGCTGGAACTATACCCGCCCGTTGGCGGGACCATTGTGGGGCGTTGCCGCCGTCCTTGCGCTGTTCAATACAGCACTGACTGCGGCCATCACGCATCTGGGGCTTAAGACCCCTATATTCCTGCTGATGTTTGAATTGCCTGTCTACATCCTCGAAGGGCTGCTGATCTTTAGCATCCTGACGACGATCTATGCGCGCCAGATCAAACATAACCCGCCCAGCCCTATTTAGAGGCCGAGGGCAAGTTGCGCGTTATGCCATGCCGCCCTTGACCAGCCCTTCCGCGAGACGCGCATAGGCCTGTGCCATGGGGCTGTCCCCTACTGCGATCGGCGCACCGCCGTCCCCTGCAATTCGCGTTTCCAAATCAATCGGCAACGTTCCCAACAACGGCACATCAAGCTTCTGCGCCTCAGCTGCGACACCGCCCTGCCCGAATATCTGATGCTCGGACCCGCAGTCGGGACAGACAAACATCGACATATTCTCGATCAGGCCCAAAACAGGTGTCTTGAGCGTCGCAAACATATCCAGCGCTTTGCGCGCATCAATCAACGCGACATCCTGCGGGGTGCTCACGACGATCGCGCCAGATAGTTCGGATTTGGTGCACAGGGTGAGCTGCACATCGCCCGTACCGGGCGGCAGGTCAACTATCAGCACATCAAGCTCGCCCCACTCCACCTGCCCCAACATCTGTTGCAGCGCACCCATCAGCATAGGACCCCGCCAGATAGTCGCCTTCCCCTCTTCCATCATGAACCCGATGGACATGAGCGTGACGCCGTGAGCGTGCAGCGGAATGATCGTCTTGCCATCAGGGCTGGCGGGGCGCTTGCTTACCCCCATCATGCGCGGAATGCTGGGGCCGTAGATATCGGCATCGAGCAAGCCGACCTTGCGCCCCTGCTTGGCCAGCGCGACCGCAAGGTTCGTGCTCACGGTGGATTTGCCCACACCGCCCTTACCCGAACCGATGGCAAGGATGCGCTGCACGCCGCTTGGCTTGGTAGGGCCGTCCTGCGGCTTCGGGTGTCCACCGATCTTGAGGCTGGGGGGCGCTGCCGGCTTTGCCGCGGGACCATGTGCAGTAAGTGCGACAGTCGCCTGTGTCACACCAGGTAATTCAGACACGAGCTTTTCGGCCGCATCGCGCAAAGGACCCATGGCACGTGCAACTTCCGCATTAGGCGCCTCGATCACAAACCGCACCACCCCGCCCTCAACGCTGAGCGCGCGCACAAGATCATGGTCGATCAGGCTTTTGCCATCGGGTAAATTGATCCGCGCAAGCTCTGCTTTGACGTCTTCTGATGTTACTGCCATGAAGTCACTCCTCGTTTGGTCCGAATGCATCGCAGATTATGCCGAAACCGCAAGGCCGGACCGCTGCGGCACGACAACACCCGCAACAACGGCATTTGCCCAAAAATTGTGCATATCCAAGCCATGAAAATGCTGCATAGCAGAATTGCAAAGAAATCCCTTTGCAGCCGCAGCAATTATCTGTATTTCTAATTACAGAGAACGATCCTCCCGATGGTTTTCATGAATACCTAAAGCGTTTCCATCCTCCTCCCGGACGCGCTTTTATTTTTCGGCGGTGACATCATCCTCCCTGATGTCGCCGCCTTTTTTTTACCAAACGCCGATGGTCCACCCTTTCACGGTTTCGTGAAGAGGCTTGAAATTTTCATGCTTAGAAACAGCAGGTTGACCATAGGTCGCCTATGCATGAACCGCATAGCCGCATTGCAGCATTGATGCCTTGTGCAAGTGCAGCAAAAGCCTAAATGTACTCCACAACAAGACGTACATGAGTTGAAAGAGAAGAACATGACATACTTCACAGACACCAACACAAGCGTATCAACACAGTCTAGCCGCGTTGCAGCATTCTTTGACGCAGTCGCGCTCAAGCTCCGCCAGCGCAAAGCCTACCGTCAGACATACAACGAGCTGTGCACGATGACAGCGCGTGACCTGTCAGACTTGGGCATGAGCCGTGCTGATTTCCGCCGCCTCTCACGCGAAGCTGCTGAGCAGGTTAAGTAATTCGAATTCCTCGCTGATCAGTCCTCCCACTGATTGTCGGGGATATATGCAGAACGGATGTGTCTCTCCTCCCAGATGACCCTGTCCTGCAAAAGCTGCGTCGCTCGTTCCTCCCGATTGAGAGGCGCACCTGATTAACGGCGTCCCCCACCTCCCGGGGGGCGCCGTTTAATTTTTACTGATCCACATAGAAATAAAGATTTGATGCGCGCTGCTTTCTAGAACGGCACGTCATCTTCTGCGGTCAAAAATCGGGCCACAACCTTCTTGGTATCCGCTTTCTCGAACTCGACTTCCAGCTTGTCACCTTCGATACCGACAATCGCCCCATAGCCGAATTTCTGGTGAAACACCCGTTGACCCATGGTGAAGCTGCTCACTGCCGTCATGTCTATGGTCATATTCTTGGCCTCGGCAGGCTGGCTCATTCCGCGCGTACCGCTACGCGATTGCAAACGCCGCCAGCCGGGTGAGTTATAAACATTCGCCTCTGCCGCCGCCTCGTGTAGCGTGCTTTTGGGCATAGCCGCGCCAAAGCTGCCACCATAAAGCCCTGGTGGCGTGAGAACCTCGACATGCGCCTCGGGCAATTCATCAATGAATCGCGACGGCATAGCATTTTGCCACTGACCAAAGACAAAGCGGTTTGCGGCAAATGAGATCGTACAGATCTCTTCAGCCCGCGTGATGCCCACATAGGCCAGCCGCCGCTCTTCCTCGAGCCCCTTCTGCCCGCTCTCATCCATAGAGCGTTGCGAGGGGAACAATCCGTCCTCCCATCCCGGCAGAAACACGGCAGGAAATTCCAAGCCCTTCGCCGCGTGCAACGTCATTATGCTGACCTTCTCGCCCTCCTGCTCGGATTCGTTGTCCATGATCAGGCTGACGTGCTCCAGGAAGCCTTGCAGATTCTCGAACTGATCCAGCGCCTTCACCAACTCTTTGACGTTTTCCAACCGCCCGGGTGCTTCTGGGGTTTTGTCATTTTGCCACATGGTGGTGTAGCCGCTCTCGTCGAGGATGATCTCGGCCAGCTCCACATGGCTGATCTCGGGCGGGCCGTATTCCATACGCACAGGGCCACCATCATCGAGAACACTATTGTCGTTCACCTCGATTCGGTCCCCGTGCAGTTTCGAGGCCCAGCGGTCGATTCCCTCAATCAGGATGCGCAACTCATTGGCACCCTTGCCGCCGATTCCCTTCTCGGCCAGCAAAATCCGCGCACCCTCTACCAGATTGGTGCCATTGCTCCGCGCCGCTGTCTGGATTTTCTGGATCGCCACCTTGCCAAGCCCGCGCTTGGGCGTGTTCACAATCCGCTCGAACGCCAGATCATCATCGGGCGATGTTACAACACGGAAATAGGCCATAGCATCGCGAATCTCGAGCCGCTCATAAAAGCGCGGCCCGCCGATCACGCGATAAGGCAGACCGATGGTTAGAAAACGGTCCTCGAAGGCGCGCATCTGATGCGAGGCGCGCACGAGAATCGCCATGTGATCAAGGGAAAATTTGCGCAACCCCCGCGTGCCACGCTGCAGCGATTCGATCTCGTCTCCGATCCAGCGGGCCTCTTCTTCCCCGTCCCAATGACCAATCAGGCGCAACTTCTCACCCTCCTGAGCATCGGTCCAAAGGGTCTTACCCAGCCGCCCCTCATTTCCCGCAATCACGCCAGAGGCGGCAGCAAGGATATGCGGGGTCGAGCGGTAGTTCTGCTCCAGCCGGACCACGTGGGAGCCGGGAAAGTCCTTCTCGAACCGCAAGATGTTGCCGACTTCCGCGCCACGCCAGCCATAGATCGACTGATCGTCATCGCCCACGCAGCAGATGTTCTTGTGCCCGCTCGCCAACAGGCGCAGCCACAAATACTGGGCCACGTTGGTATCCTGATATTCGTCCACAAGGATATACTTGAACCAACGCTGGTATTGCTGGAGCAGGTCCTCATGGTTCTGGAAGATCGTGACCATATGCAAAAGCAGGTCGCCGAAATCACAGCAGTTGAGCTCTTTGAGCCGCGTCTGATAGGCGGCGTAAATCTGCGGCCCCATATGGTTATAGGCCCCAGCATCTGCAGCAGGCACCTTGTCGGGCGTCAGCGCGCGATTCTTCCAGTCATCAATAATCCCTGCCAGCATCCGCGCAGGCCAGCGTTTGTCATCGATGCTTTCTGCCGCAACCAATTGCTTGAGCAGGCGCAGCTGATCGTCGGTATCCAGAATAGTGAAGTTGGACTTGAGCCCCACCAGTTCCGCATGACGGCGCAGCAGTTTGACACAGATCGCATGAAACGTGCCCAGCCATGGCATCCCTTCAATCGGCTGACCCAGCATGGAGCCGACGCGATTCTTCATCTCCCGCGCGGCCTTATTGGTGAAGGTCACGGCGAGGATCTCATTGGGACGCGCACGCCCCGTGTTCATCAAATGCACAATCCGCGCGGTCAGCGCACGTGTCTTACCCGTGCCCGCCCCCGCGAGCATCAGCACGGGGCCGTCCATCTTCTCAACAGCTTCGCGTTGCGCGGGGTTCAATCCGTCCAGATAGGGCTGCGGCCGCGCAGCCATGGCACGGGCAGACAAGGACGCCCCCTCAAAGGCGGAATGTTCATCAAATTCACTCATATCCGCACCCTACCCAACTCCCGGAAAAAGGAAAACCATGTTCTCATGTTGTTCCCCATTTCTTTTGGCGTCAAATATCCCGGGAGCGCGAGGGCTGGCCCTCGCTTTTACCGTTGCCCCAAACACAAACCCTAGACAACATTCTCCCGCCCTGACCATATAGCGCGATGGACTTGCACGCAAAATACCCCGCCCTGTCTGACCTGCGAAGCCGCGCAGAAAAACGCATTCCGAAATTCGTCTGGGAATACCTCGACAGCGGTACGGGCGATGAGGCGACGAAGGCCCGCAACCGACAGGGGCTTGATGCAATCGGGATGATGCCGTCCATCCTGCACGGTGAATTCGAGCCTGACCTGAGCACAACGTTCATGGGTAAATCCCTGCCCCTGCCCTTTGGCATCGCGCCAATCGGGATGTCGGGGCTGATGTGGCCTGACGCGGAGGGGCATCTGGCGCGTGCTGCAGCGCGTGCAGGCATTCCCTACAGTATCTCGACCGTTGCCACCCAAAGCCCCGAAGACATCGCCACCCATTTGGGGGAGCACGCGTGGTTCCAGATGTATCCCCCGCGCGATGCGGACATCCGCCGCGACATGCTGGCCCGCGCAAAAGCTGCGGGTTTTTCTACACTTATTCTCACCGTGGACGTCCCCGTCGCGAGCCGCCGCGAGCGGCAGGTCCGCTCTGGCCTGACCAACCCGCCCCGTCTGACCCCGCGCCTTCTGGCGCAGGTAGCGATGCGCCCTGCATGGGCGGCGGGCATGGCAAAACGCGGGATGCCGCACATGCGCGGCTTGGACAAATACGCCAATGCTGCAAGCGAAGGCCTCTCTCCCACAGCACATGTGGGATATCTTCTCCGCACCGCACCTGATTGGGACTACGTCGGGTGGCTGCGCGAGGAATGGGACGGCGATTTTCTGGTCAAAGGCGTGCTGCGCGCCGCCGATGCCACCCGCCTTGAAGGGCTTGGCGTGGACGGCATCTGGGTCTCCAACCACGCTGGCCGCCAGTTTGACGGTGCGCCTGCCGCGATCGAGGCACTGCCTGAGGTGCGCGCCGCGACCAAACTGCCCATTCTGTTCGACAGCGGCATTGAAGGCGGATTGGACATTCTGCGCGCTTTGGCACTGGGCGCGGATTTTGTGATGCTGGGCCGTGCGTTCCACTTTGCCCTTGGGGCGCTCGGACCGCAGGGCGTTGATCATTTGATCGACATACTGGCCAAGGATATGGCCGCCAATATGGGTCAGATCGGCGCGCGCACGCTGGCTGATTTACCAGCGCCCATACCGCTCGGCTAGCCCAGCGCGCCGCATCAAACACGGGCCCTAAACGCGAGAAATGAGTGTCTACCCACTCTCACGCATTGCGGCAGCACACCGCTTGCGCCTACAAAATAGCATCCGCGTTACAAACAAGGCCTGCTTACATGACCGAATTTTCGAAAATCCTTATCGCCAACCGCGGCGAAATTGCCATTCGCATCATGCGGGCCGCCAACGAGATGGGTAAAACCACCGTTGCCGTTTTCGCCGAAGAGGACAAGCTCGGCCTGCACCGCTTCAAAGCCGATGAAGCCTACCGCATTGGCAAGGACCTCGGCCCTGTCGCCGCTTACCTGAGCATTGACGAGATGATCCGCGTGGCCAAGGCCTGTGGCGCAGATGCGATCCATCCCGGCTATGGCCTGCTGTCGGAGAACCCCGATTTCGTGGATGCATGTGCGCAGAACGGTATCACCTTCATCGGACCCAAGGCCGAGACGATGCGCGCCCTCGGGGACAAAGCTTCCGCGCGCCGTGTCGCCGTTGAGGCGGGCGTGCCCGTGATCCCCGCAACCGAAGTGCTGGGTGACGACATGGACGCGATCAAGAAAGAAGCCAAGGAGGTCGGTTATCCCTTCATGCTCAAGGCCTCTTGGGGCGGCGGCGGGCGCGGCATGCGCCCGATCTATTCCGAGGACGAGCTGGAGGAGAAGATCCGCGAAGGCCGCCGCGAAGCCGAGGCCGCATTTGGCAATGGTGAGGGCTATCTGGAGAAGATGATCCTCAAGGCGCGTCACGTCGAGGTGCAAATCCTTGGCGACACCCACGGCGAGATTTACCACCTCTATGAGCGCGACTGCTCCGTCCAGCGCCGCAACCAGAAGGTGGTCGAGCGCGCACCCGCCCCCTACCTCACCGAAGAGCAACGCGCCCACGTCTGCGAGCTTGGGCGCAAAATCTGCCAGCACGTGAACTATGAATGCGCAGGCACCGTCGAATTCCTGATGGATATGGAAACCGAGGAGTTCTACTTCATCGAAGTAAACCCCCGCGTGCAGGTCGAGCATACGGTGACCGAAGAGGTCACTGGCATCGACATCGTTCAGGCGCAAATCCTCATCGCCGAGGGCAAAACAATTGCCGAAGCCACGGGCAAAGCCTCACAGGACGAGATCAAGCTGCAAGGCCACGCGCTGCAAACGCGTATCACCACCGAAGATCCGCTTAACAACTTCATCCCCGACTATGGCCGCATCACTGCCTTCCGCGAAGCCACAGGCATGGGCATCCGCCTTGATGGGGGCACGGCCTACAGTGGCGGCGTGATCACGCGCTATTACGATAGCCTGCTGGTCAAGGTCACCGCCAAGGCCCAGACGCCCGATCAGGCGATTGCGCGGATGGACCGCGCCCTGCGCGAATTCCGCATTCGTGGCGTAAGCACCAACATCGCATTCGTTGAGAACCTGCTTAAGCACCCCATGTTCCTCGACAACACCTATCACACGAAATTTATTGACGAAAATCCCGATCTATTCATCTTTGAGAAGCGTCAGGACCGCGGCACAAAAGTGCTGACCTATATCGCCGATATCTCTGTAAACGGGCACCCAGAGACCAAGGACAAGCCCCTGCCGCCCGCCACCACCCGCGCGCCCCAGCCGCCAGCCAACCGCGCAGAGCCAATGATGGGCACGCGCAACCTTTTGGAGCAAAAAGGCCCGCAGGCCGTGGCTGACTGGATGGGGCAACAAAGACAATTGTTGATCACTGACACCACGATGCGCGACGGACACCAAAGCCTTCTCGCCACCCGCATGCGCAGCCACGACATGATCAAAGTGGCCCCTGCATATGCCGCCAACCTGCCTACGCTCTTCTCGGTCGAGTGTTGGGGTGGGGCGACATTTGATGTGGCGTATCGCTTCTTGCAGGAATGCCCGTGGCAGCGCCTGCGCGACATTCGCGAACGCATGCCCAACATCATGACCCAGATGCTGCTGCGCGCCTCCAACGGTGTGGGCTACACCAATTACCCTGACAATGTGGTCCAGCATTTTGTGAAAACCGCCGCCAACAGTGGCGTTGATGTCTTCCGCGTGTTCGACAGCCTCAACTGGGTTGAAAACATGCGCGTGGCGATGGATGCGGTGCAAGAGGCGGGCAAGGTCTGTGAGGGCACGATCTGCTATACAGGCGATATCTTTGACCCCGACCGCGCCAAATACGATCTGAAATACTATGTCGCCATGGGCCAGGAACTCAAAGCCGCGGGCGCGCATGTGCTGGGTCTTAAGGATATGGCGGGCCTTCTGAAGCCTGCGCAGGCGCGCCAGCTGGTGCGTGCCCTCAAGTCCGAAGTCGGCCTGCCAATCCACTTCCACACCCACGACACTGCAGGTATTGCCACTGCCACTATCCTTGCCGCCTCCGAGGCGGGTGTGGATGCGGTTGACTGCGCGATGGACGCGTTTTCGGGCAACACATCCCAAGCCACCCTCGGCTCGGTCGTCGAAGCGCTGCGCCATACCGACCGCGACACTGGGCTCGATATGACTGCCGTTCGCGAAATCTCGGATTATTGGGAGGACGTGCGCCACCAATACCGCGCCTTCGAGACGGGCATGCAGGCCCCATCCTCCGAGGTCTATCTGCACGAAATGCCTGGCGGCCAATTCACCAACCTCAAATCCCAAGCGGCTAGCCTTGGCCTTGATGACCGCTGGCCCGAGGTGGCCCGCACCTATTCGGATGTGAACAAGATGTTCGGCGATATTGTAAAGGTCACGCCCAGCTCCAAGGTCGTCGGCGACATGGCCTTGATGATGGTGTCCCAAGGGCTGACCCGCGCACAAGTGGAAGACCCCGAAACAGATGTCTCCTTCCCCGATTCTGTCATCGACATGATGCGCGGCAATCTGGGCCAACCCCCTGGTGGCTTTCCCACAGGGATCGTGGACAAAGTGCTCAAGGGCGAGAAACCTTTGACCGAGCGTCCGGGCGCACGTCTTGAGCCTGTTGATCTGGAAGCTGTACGCGCAGCGCTTTCCGAAGAATTGGGCGGGGTCGAGATCGACGAGGAGGATCTGGCTGGCTACTTGATGTACCCGAAGGTCTATACTGATTACATGGCGCGCCACGCGATCTATGGCCCTGTGCGCACCCTGCCAACGCCTACATTCTTCTACGGGATGGAGCCGAGCGACGAGATCACCGCCGAGATTGATCCGGGCAAGACGCTGGAGATTCGCCTGCAAGCGGTTGGCGAGACCAATGAGGACGGCGAGGTCAAAGTTTTCTTCGAGCTGAACGGCCAACCGCGGGTGATCCGTGTGCCCAACCGTCTGGTAAAAGCAACCACGCATCAGCGCCCGAAAGCGGAAACAGGCAATGCCAACCACATTGGCGCACCTATGCCCGGTGTTGTCGCCAGCGTGGGAGCCGTTGTCGGCCAAAGTGTCAAACAAGGTGATCTGCTGCTCACCATCGAGGCGATGAAGATGGAAACAGGCCTGCACGCCGAGCGTGACGCTGTTGTAAAAGCCGTTCATGTGCAGGCAGGCGGCCAGATTGATGCAAAAGACCTTTTGGTAGAATTGGAATGAGCGAAATGATGTTGAGCATCACCCCCCTTTACGCCGGGCTTCTGGCACTTGTGTTTGCCGTGCTAAGCGCGCTGGTCGTGATACAGCGGGTGGCCTTGGACAAAGCTCCTGATGGCGCAGACGAGACGGACCTGAACAAATCCATGCGCGTGCAGGCCAATTTTGTGGAATACGTGCCGATCACCCTCTTTTTGATGCTATGCGCCGAATTGCAGGGCGCACCCGCTGTGGCCGTGCATGCCATGGGCATTGCCCTTCTGGCGGCAAGGCTGGCCCACGCCATTGGCATGTCGCGCACACCTCAAGTCATCGCCTTGCGCGCGGGTGGTTTCTTGCTCACCGTCCTCACATTGGTACTGTCGGCCTTGGCCGTAATTGGGCATGCGCTCTTTTAATCCAAAGTTTTTCTGAAACTGGCCAATTTACCTCTTGCAGCCGACTCCGCAGAGAGCTAAATCAGCCCCACTAACGGATGCGGGCGTAGCTCAGGGGTAGAGCATAACCTTGCCAAGGTTAGGGTCGGGCGTTCGAATCGCCTCGCCCGCTCCAGTTAGACCGACCTACCCAGTCGGACACGATAAGGTCGCCTTCGGGCGGCCTTTCGTCGTTCTGGGGCCTCCCGTTGACCCCAAGGATGCAATGCACCCAGGACCGATTTGAGCGCGTGACAAATTTTACCTGCTTATGCAGGCTTACACACGACAAACGCTGACAGGATCACTCATATGCAAATTTTAGTAGCAGGCGCAGGGATTGTGGGGATCTCGACGGCGATCTGGCTGCAGCGCGCAGGCCATGACGTCACCGTGGTGGATCGCGCGGGCCCTGCCTCGGGCACCAGTCATGGGAATGCCGGCGTACTGGCAGCGGGCGCCGTTGTGCCCGTGACCACCCCCGGTTTGCTGGGGAAAGCACCTGCAATGCTGATGAACCGTGATGCGCCTCTCTATCTGCGCTGGTCCTATCTGCCCCGACTGGCTCCGTTTTTGACGAAGTATCTCTCTTATGCCAATAACGCGCATGTAGACCGCTACGGCGCGGCGATGTCGGCTCTGTTGCACGACAGCGTTGAGCAGCATCAGGCGCTGGCCGCAGATACGCCTGCGGCCGCGTTCATCACCACCGAAGACTACTGCTTTGGCTATGCCACGCGGAGCGCGTTTGAGGCCGACGCCTACGGCTGGGGCAAGCGGGACGCGCACGGCGTCAAATACGAGGTGGTCAGTGGGGCGGACTATGCCGCCTATGATCCGATCTTTGACGATACGTTTCAGACGGTTGTGCGCTGCAAGAACCATGGTCGCATCAGCGACCCGGGTGCATACGTAAAAGCGCTGGCAAATCACTTCATCTCAGAGGGCGGCACCCTCCAGATTACACAGATAACCGACATCGAGATGACGGCCGGCGCGGTTACCGCGCTCCTCACCGAAGATGGCACCCTGCGCGCAGACCGAATCGTCTTTGCTATGGGGCCATGGTCGCGCGAGATTGCGCATAAAATGGGCGTGAAAGTCCCCTTCGAGAGCGAGCGCGGCTATCATATCGAACTAGTCAACCCGTCCGCGATGCCCCGCGCGCCAATGATGGTGGCCAGCGGTAAGTTTGTGCTGACGCCCATGCGGAGCCGTATCCGTGCGGCAGGCGTGATCGAGTTTGGCGGGCTCGATGCGCCAGCCTCCCGTGCGCCTTTGGATATGCTGCGCCGTCAGGTCGCAAAGATTTTGCCCGATGTAACTTACGACGAAGTAATAGAATGGATGGGCCACCGCCCTGCCCCTGCCGACAGCCTTCCGCTGATTGGCGCAAACGATGCGGCTGGTCGCAGCTTTAGCGCTTTCGGCCATCAACATGTCGGATTGACAGGGGGCCCAAAGACAGGACGGATCATTGCGGAGTTAATCAGCGGCGCCACACCCAATACTGACATGCGCCCCTTTGATCCCGCAAAATACTGCGATTAGCGAGCATAGGTAAAAGGCCGCGAGAGCCGCACCAACGCGCGCCCCCACTGTTTCGACGTATCGCCGTCTAGTTGATCGGAAACCGAGCAAGACAAAGAGGCGCATGATGCTGGTAGTCTTGCAGCGTCTCATCCACATCGCGGCGGTCGCGCATCGCCTCCATGGCGCGCTTTTTCTCGGTCCAGTTCCCGCTCACATGCCGCTCAAGGATCAATATAGATATCCCGATGAGGACGTCCTTCTCGGAATCATCCATAAGCCCCGCGCCGTTCAAAGCCACCCCCGTCATGGCCAGCATGTTGGCACACCGGATGGCAGAGGCTTCTTCCCCTTCATACACACGCTGGGCAGCAGCGGACTGTGTCGCGGCGAACAGTACAACAAAAGCAAATGCGCGCATCAAAATGCTTTGAAGGTCATCGTCGTGAGAGAGCGTTCGATCCCGTCGATATCAAGCAGGTTGTCATTGATATAGACGCCCACATCGTTGCCTTCGGGAATATAGACCTTCATCAACAGGTCAAAGTCGCCAGAGGTGGAGTAGAGCTCGGAGTGTATTTCGCGCAGGGTGATCGCTTCGGCCACGCGGTAGGTCGAGCCGGGGCGGCATCTGATCTGGATATAGACACATGTACTCACGGGCGCGCTCCTGTTTTTGTTGTCTCAAGCTGGCATGAAGCCCGAGCCGCCGCAATCCCCCATCGCCCCTTGGCCTGCGCCACTTCGCTGCTATAAGAACACCGAACGCGTTAACGGAAGGTCCCCTCATGCGCAGCGCATCGATCACCCGCACCACGGCCGAGACAAATATCTCTGTCGAGATCAACCTCGACGGCACAGGCACCTATGACAACCAGACGGGCGTGGGCTTTTTCGACCACATGCTCGACCAGCTGTCGCGCCATGCATTGATCGACATGACCGTGCGCTGTGAGGGTGATTTGCACATCGACGATCACCACACGGTGGAGGATGTGGGCATCGCATTGGGTCAGGCCCTAACGCAGGCCATGGGCGACAAACGCGGCATCACCCGCTATGGCGCGTGCCTGCTGCCGATGGATGACGCGCTGGTGCGCGCAGCACTCGATCTGTCGGGTCGCCCGTTTCTGGTCTGGAATGTCGAGCTGCCCACCGCCAAAATCGGCGCTTTTGATACCGAGCTGGTACGCGAGTTCTTCCAAGCCTTTGCCACCCACGGCGGCATCACCTTGCACGTGGACCAGCTCCACGGCCTGAACTCCCACCACATCGCCGAGGCCGCGTTCAAAGCTGTGGCCCGCGCGCTGCGGGACGCGCTCGAGGCGGACCCGCGCAAGGCGGACGCCATCCCCTCGACCAAAGGCATGCTCTGAATGCTGACCGCGATCATCGACTACGAAAGCGGCAATCTGCACTCCGCCCACAAAGCGTTTCAACGCATGGCGCGGGAGGCGAACGCGGGTGAAGTCATCGTAACGACAGACCCTGACACAATCGCACGCGCAGATCGCATCGTTTTGCCGGGTGATGGGGCGTTCCCCGCCTGCATGGCAGCGCTCAAGGGCAAAAGTGGCATCTATGACGCCATGATCGAGGCGGTAGAAGTAAAAGCGCGGCCCTTCCTCGGCATCTGTGTCGGCATGCAGCTGATGGCCACTTGGGGCCGCGAGTATGAAGACACACGCGGGCTGGATTGGGTTGGCGGTGAAGTCACGCGCATCACCCCTGCTGACCCCAAGCTCAAGGTTCCACACATGGGATGGAACGATCTGGTGATTGACGCGCACCATGCGGTGTTCGACGGCATCGCAACAGGCGACCATACCTATTTCGTGCACAGCTATCACATGGCCGTCACCGACCCAGCCCAGCGCCTAGCGCATGTGGAGTATGCAAGCGATGTCACGGCCGTAATCGGCCGCGACAATATGGTGGGCATGCAGTTCCACCCCGAGAAGAGCCAGACCACAGGCCTGCGCATGATCTCCAACTTCCTGACGTGGCAACCCTAGTTTACGCGGCTCCACGTCTGCTTGCGGCAGATCGGCCCGACACAGCCCGACACTTTGAGCGTGTTTCCCGAAAGCGCCATCTTGGATTTGAACGTCTTGCCTGTTGAAGGCTGCCAGATCTTGCCGCTCTTGTACGCGCCACCTCCTGCAGGTGTCATGTCCCAGACCAGACGCTTGCCGAGGTTCTCTGATTTGTATTCGCCTGTGTCATTGAACGTGCGTGCAATCGTGCCGCACAGATTGGCCCCGCATTTGGACATTTTTACATGGGCATAGGCCCCGTCATCCACTTGGGTCTTCCATGTCCCCATCGCCGGATCAGCTGCTGCCGCTCCCGCAAATCCTACTGCCGCAACGGCTGCCATCAATATCGCTTTCATACTCGTTCCTCCCTGAAACTGGCCTCAACTCTGCCCCAGAGCCCCGCAATGCGGCAAGCTTAACGTCAGGTCGCGTTGCACCCAGAATTATTCCATGTAAAACGCCTCGCATAGCTGCGCAAAGGACCCGTGCCATGATCCTCTACCCTGCAATCGATCTCAAAGACGGCCAAGCCGTGCGGCTTGTGCACGGCGACATGGACCGCTCCACCGTGTTCAACGACAACCCCGCAGCCCAAGCGCAGGAATTTGTCGACGCAGGATGCACATGGTTGCACCTCGTCGATCTCAACGGCGCATTCGCAGGCGCCCCCGTCAACGCAGCGCCCGTCGAGGCGATCCTCAAGCAATGCAAAGTCCCTGCCCAGCTTGGCGGCGGCATCCGCGACATGGCCACGATCGAGGCTTGGCTGGATAAGGGCCTCGCTCGCGTGATCCTCGGTACAGTGGCGGTCGAGAATCCCGATCTGGTCCGCGAAGCCGCCCGCGCCTTCCCCGGTCAGGTCGCCGTTGGCATCGACGCCCGAAATGGCCGCGTTGCCACCAAAGGCTGGGCCGAAGAGACAGATGTGATGGTCACTGACCTCGCCAAATCCTTTGAGGACGCAGGCGTGGCAGCCATTATCTATACCGACATCATGCGCGATGGCGCCATGGGCGGCCCCAACATCGACGCCACCGCCGATTTGGCCCGCGCTGTGAACATCCCTGTTATCGCCTCCGGCGGTGTGTCCTCGCTCGCAGATCTACAAGCGCTCAAAGACACAGGCGTCATAGAGGGCGCGATCTCAGGTCGCGCGCTATATGACGGCGCAATCAATCTCGAACAGGCCCTCAAAACACTGCACGACTAAACCGTCATTTTTCGAACTAAACTCAAAATCCCGCCGCTTGCCCCCTACCCCACACCAAAGTAGACAGTTCCCATGCTCAAAACCCGCATCATTCCCTGTCTCGATGTCGCCGATGGCCGTGTGGTCAAAGGCGTGAACTTCGTGGGCCTGCGCGATGCGGGCGATCCCGTGGATGCGGCCATCGCCTATGATGCTGCCGGTGCGGACGAGCTGTGCTTTCTCGATATCCACGCCACCCACGAAAATCGTGGCACGATGTTCGATATGGTCCGCCGCACGGCCGAGCATTGCTATATCCCGCTGACCGTGGGCGGCGGCGTGCGCGAAGTCGCCGATGTACGCGCCTTGTTGCTCGCTGGCGCAGATAAAGTCAGCTTTAACTCCGCAGCTGTCGCAAACCCCGATGTAGTTGCACAGGCCGCAGATCAATTCGGCAGCCAATGCATCGTAGCCGCAATCGACGCCAAAACAGTATCTCCAGGAAAGTGGGAAATCTTTACCCATGGGGGCCGCAAGCCCACAGGCATCGACGCTGTGGAATTTGCTGTGCTGATGATGAAGAAAGGCGCTGGTGAAATCCTGCTCACCTCCATGGACCGTGATGGCACCAAACAAGGGTTCAACCTGCCCCTTACCCGCGCCATCAGCGACGCAGTAAGCATCCCTGTTATTGCGAGCGGAGGCGTAGGCACCCTCGATCACCTCGTCGACGGCGTCACAAAAGGCGGCGCATCCGCCGTGCTCGCCGCTTCGATCTTTCACTTCGGCGAATACACTGTTCATGAGGCCAAACAATACATGGCCGCCGCAGGCATCCCGATGAGGCTGACATGACACTAGACGATCTCTACACAACCATCCTCGCCCGCAAATCAGCTGACCCCGCCAGCAGCTGGACCGCACAATTGCTCGCCAAGGGCCCCGAAAAATGCGCCGAAAAATTCGGCGAGGAAGCCGTCGAGGCAATCATCGAAGCGGTCAAAGACGACAAAGCAGCCCTTACATCCGAGGCCGCTGATGTCCTCTATCATCTGCTGGTCATGCTGGCGTCCCGCGACGTGGCACTCAAAGACGTGATGCAAACACTGGCTGAGCGCCAATCAAGCTCGGGCATTGCTGAAAAAGCGTCCCGCTAACATCTTCATTTTGCCAATAAACTGAATCCGCGCCGACCACGGGCGCTAGAGCTTGCTCGAAATCACGCCCGTTGCAAAGCCGCCCATGCGCAACTCGCCAAAGAGGCGCTGGTACTCGATCTTGGGACAGCGGTTCTGCACCACATCCACGCCGCGTGCCTCCGCCTTGGCCGCAGCCTGCGCATGCTCCACCCCGATTTGCATCCAGATGGTACCCAGATCTGGAAATTGCGCCAGCGCCTCGTCAACAATCTCGGGCACAGCCTCGGAGCGGCGAAAAATATCGACCATATCTACGGGGCCCTCAATCTCGGTCAGCGAGCCAACGACTGGCACACCGAACAGCTCTTGCCCGGCAAGGCCGGGATTGACTGGCACAATATCAAAGTTGCGCAAGCTCAGGTACCTCGCCACGAAATAGCTCGCGCGCACGGGGTTGCTCGACACTCCGACGATTGCCACCCGCTTGGTGCGGGTGAGTATGTTCTTCAGAAAAGCATCGGTATAGGCCACGGGCAAAGCCTCCTAATCCAGAATATCTTCTACAAAATCGAACGCCTCTTCGGCAAACTTGCGAAACAGGCTTTTACGCTTTTTGCGTTTCTTGGACGCCTTAGGGCGCTTTGAATAAGATGGCTTTGGTTTGGCCTTGAAGCTGGCCACCGCAGGCTGATGCGTGATCGCAGGCTGGGCCTCAGCCGGCGCAGTCGGCAGCATCTTGAGCTGCGCCAAGGGCGCGCCACAGGCACTACAGGTCAGCGTATGTTGCCCCGCCTCTACGCGCAGCATCGCGCGGGTGCCGCAATGACAACAGGTCGCAATTTTTGCTGGATGGGCGATGGCCCCTCTCCTTATGAATGCTCTCTTGTCGCATATAAGCCGATTGCAGCAGCATTTGAGACGTTGAGCGAGCCAAATCCACCGCCCGCGTCAATCCGTACCAACGCATCAACGGTTTCACGCGTCTTTTCGCGCAGACCCGGCCCTTCGGCGCCCAGCACCAGTGCGACAGCACGATCACGCTTGCCCTCGACTGCCGCTTCGATGGTCATCTCTGCATCGCCATCAAGCCCCAGCACGAGATACCCCATATCCTGCAACTCGCGAATGCCATCGGCCAAGTTGCGAATGCGCAAATACGGCTGCCGCTCCAGCGCGCCAGAGGCCGTCTTGGCCAGCGCACCTGTCTCGGGCGCTGAATGATGCTTTGTCCCAATGACGGCGGATGCGCTCAAAACCTCTGCCGAGCGCAGAATCGCGCCCACATTATGGGGGTCTGTCACGCGGTCCAGCATGATCACACGCGGCGCCTCGGCGCCAATGCACACATCAGCCATACGCCCCCAATCAAGCGGCTTTACCTCCAGCACAACGCCTTGGTGCACAGAATTGGCGTCAATAGGAGGGCGAAACTTGCGCGGATCAACCACCTGCGGCTCAATCCCGCTGAAAGCGACCGCCTCTTCGAGTTTGGCCAGTGCATTAGGCGTGACCATCATGGTGATTTTAACGCGTCTGGGGTTCATCAGCGCATCACGCACCGCATGCAAACCAAACAGCCAAAGCGTTTCACGCGCCTCCGCCTTCTTGCCCTGCTCTTTTTCGACAACCCACTTCGGCTTTTTCATCACGACACCTCTGAATTGCGCCGCAAATCCAGCGCTTGATCCATTCCCTATCCGTTTGACTAAGGCACGCCAAGCCTCGCAACACCGCCCCGATTAAACAACCGCAAAAAACCTGCTCAAGATCACGCGAAAACCACCCATTTAATGGTTGACGCACCCCAGAGCCACAGATACTCACAGCGCCAGTGGGCGACAGGCCGCAAGGTGTGGCAGGGGACTGTAACTCCCTCGCGGAGACGCACGCCTGGTTCGATTCCAGGGTCGCCCACCACT
>CAJXSZ010000038.1 GCA_913060815.1 uncultured Sulfitobacter sp.
CGTGCCGATGTTGACGTGCGGCTTGTTACGTTCAAACTTTTCCTTTGCCATGGTGTTGGCTCCTTAATGTTCAATACTGTGGAGGGATGACCCGCATCGCTGCGGGCCATTGTGCTTATGCGAATTTGGCTTGGATCTCGTCGGAGATGTTCTGTGGAACACCTTCGTAGTGATCAAACTGCATCGTGAAGTTTGCGCGGCCCGAAGACATGGAACGCAGCGTGTTGATGTAGCCGAACATGTTGGCGAGTGGCACGAATGCGTCGATGGCAATCGCGTTACCGCGTGTGTCCTGACCTTGTACCTGACCGCGACGGGACGTCAGATCGCCGATGATGCCACCAGTGTATTCTTCTGGTGTGATCACTTCGACTTTCATGATCGGCTCGAGCATTTTGGCGCCCGCTTTACGCATACCTTCACGCATACCCATACGGGCGGCGATTTCGAACGCGAGAACGGAGGAGTCAACGTCGTGGAACTTACCGTCGATCAAGGCAACCTTGAAGTCGATGACGGGGAAGCCCGCGAGTGGACCACTGTCCATAACGGAGTTGATGCCTTTTTCAACACCAGGGATGTATTCCTTGGGAACAGCACCACCGACGATGCGGCTCTCGAAGGAGTAACCTTCGCCTGGCTCTGTTGGCATCAGGATCATCTTCACCTCGGCAAACTGACCGGAACCGCCAGACTGTTTCTTGTGGGTGTAGGTGATTTCAGCTTCGCGCGAGATCGTCTCGCGGTAGGCAACCTGAGGCGCGCCGATGTTGGCTTCAACTTTGAATTCACGCTTGAGACGGTCCACGAGGATGTCGAGGTGAAGTTCGCCCATGCCCTTCATGATGGTCTGACCTGATTCCAGATCGGTTTCCACGCGGAAGGATGGATCCTCGGCAGCCAGACGCTGGAGGCCGATGCCCATTTTCTCTTGGTCGGCCTTCGTCTTAGGCTCAACCGCGATCTCGATCACGGGATCGGGGAAGGTCATCGTTTCCAGAACCACAGGATCGTTTACGGCACAAAGCGTGTCCCCTGTTGTAGTGTCTTTCAGACCCGCCAGCGCAATAATGTCACCCGCGAACGCTTCCGTGATTTCCTCACGGTCGTTGGAGTGCATCATCATCATACGGCCAACACGCTCTTTACGCTGCTTGGTAGAGTTCAGCAGTGTGTCGCCCTTGTTCAGTACGCCAGAGTAGATGCGTGTGAACGTCAGCGAGCCAACGAAGGGATCGTTCATGATTTTGAACGCGAGGCCGGAGAAGGCCATGTCATCATCCGCACGGCGCGGGATGTTACGTGTTTCTGTCTCGTCGCCTGGCTTGAAGCCCATGTAGTCAACAACGTCGAGCGGGCTCGGCAGGTAGTCAACAACAGCGTTCAACAGAGGCTGAACGCCTTTGTTCTTGAACGCGGAGCCGCCCAGAACAGGCACGAAGGACAAGGACAAGCAGCCCTTGCGGATCAGCTTGCGCAGAGTATCGACATCAGGCTCGGCGCCGTCCATCAGATAGTTTTCCATGGCGTCGTCGTCCATCTCGACCGCAGCCTCGATGAGCTTGCCGCGCCATTCGGTGGCCATGTCCTGAAGATCGGCACGGATAGGACGCTTTTCCCATGTCGCACCGAGGTCTTCACCAAGGTAGACCCACTCTTCCATTGTGACGAGGTCAACAATACCCTCTAGCTCTGTCTCGGCACCGATTGGCACGCCGATCGGGATCGCTGTGGCACCTGTACGCTCTTCAATCTGTGCAACACAGTTGAAAAAGTCGGCGCCCGTCTTGTCCATCTTGTTCACGAACACGATACGCGGAACCTTATAGCGGTCGGCCTGACGCCATACCGTCTCGGTCTGTGGCTCAACACCGGCATTACCATCCAGAACGGTAACCGCGCCATCGAGAACAGCCAAGGAACGCTCAACTTCGATTGTGAAGTCAACGTGGCCGGGAGTGTCGATGATGTTCATGCGGTGCTTGGGGCTGTCAGGCTCTACGCCGTTTTCTGTGCGCTCCCAGAACGTGGTTGTCGCAGCGGAGGTGATCGTAATGCCGCGCTCCTGCTCCTGCTCCATCCAGTCCATCGTGGCCGCACCGTCGTGCACCTCACCGATGTTGTGGGATTTGCCCGTGTAATACAGAATACGCTCGGAGCAGGTTGTTTTACCCGCGTCGATGTGCGCGATGATACCGAAGTTGCGGTACAGTTCGAGGGGATAGTCGCGTGCCATTTTAAAGCTTCCTCAGGAATATGCTTTGAAAAGTAGTCAAGGGCCACGCGGATCGTGGCCCTGATCTTGGAATTATTACCAGCGGTAGTGGCTGAACGCTTTGTTCGCGTCGGCCATTTTGTGCGTGTCTTCACGCTTTTTCACGGCTGTACCACGGGACTGGACAGCGTCCAGCAGTTCGCCTGCAAGGCGCTCTTCCATGGTGTTCTCATTGCGTGAACGGGCCGCTTTGATCAACCAGCGGATCGCCAGCGCCTGACGACGCTCGGGGCGGACCTCAACAGGTACCTGATATGTGGCACCACCAACGCGGCGCGAACGCACCTCGACGGAGGGCTGGATGTTCTCGAGCGCTTCGTGGAACACTTCCACTGGGGCGCGCTTGATTTTGCTCTCGACGCGGTCGAAGGCATTGTAAACAATCCGCTCTGCAACGGCTTTTTTGCCATCGATCATCAGGTTGTTCATGAATTTCGTCAGGATCAGATCGCCGTATTTGGCGTCTGGGAGTACTTCGCGTTTTTCAGCGGCGTGGCGGCGTGACATGGATGTGTCTTCCTCTTGGCGGGGTGCCCTGTTTGGCAGGGCATAGTGTCAGTTTGTAACGACCCTGTGACGTGCACAGGGCCAAAGGCGGACTTACTTCGGACGCTTGGCACCGTACTTGGAGCGGCGCTGCTTGCGGTCTTTAACGCCTTGCGTATCGAGAACACCGCGCAGGATGTGGTAACGCACACCTGGAAGGTCTTTTACACGACCGCCGCGGATCAGAACCACGGAGTGCTCCTGAAGGTTGTGGCTCTCACCTGGAATGTAGGAGATAACCTCGAAACCGTTGGTCAGGCGAACCTTCGCAACTTTCCGCATAGCGGAGTTCGGTTTTTTGGGTGTTGTTGTATAAACACGCGTACAAACGCCACGCTTTTGCGGGCATTCCTGCAGGTGCATGGATTTCGAGTACTTGCGTTTTGGCTGGCGCGGTTTGCGGATCAGCTGCTGAATCGTTGGCATTCCGGTTTTATCCCCGTGTTGCTGTCTTGTTTGCAAAAGCCTCAGGCCCCTGCGGTGAAGTCGTATGCGACCCGTTGCGGGGCCGCGTAGTGCGGGCAAATGGTCCAAAGCAATATGGCCGCAACGCTTCCGTACCGAGGTAAGCGAGGCGGCTATGCTACAGAGGATCGGGCCAATTAAGGCGGCCTGGATCGTGACCACATGCGGTATGATAAGTGCTAAAGGGATTACGCCCCGAAGCGAGATAGGGTGCCTATACGGGGAGTCGTTTATGGTGTCAACAGGAGCGCGCTTTGGAGGCTCGGCTCTTGCCAAGATCAGAGGCACACACGCATAGTTACGACAACCATTCACGGAGTACGAGCATGCAGGTTATCGGACTGTGCCGGTTTTCATACCCCGCCATCGGCGGCTTTCAGGTCGAGCATGAGACGATTGAGGACCGCATCGCCTACCTCTATGGCTCAGCGCGTCTTGAAGAGCGGTTTCGCCTGATGGAGACAGTCGCCCTGCCCTGCATCAAGGCGCAGACCGATCCGGATTTCGAGTTGATTATCGTGATCGGGGATCAACTGCCCAAGGAACACCGTGATCGGCTGAATGATATTACGACAGACATCCCACAGGTGCGGATTGTCGCAGAACCTCCCCGCCCCCAGCGCGAGGTGATGAAAGAGCTTTTCAACAAAGCGCGCAAAGACCCCTCAGCGCCGTGTTTGCAGTTTCGCCATGATGACGATGACGCCTTTGCCGTAGACTTTATTGAACGCCTGCGCGCCGCCTCTCGCGATGCGGAAAAGCTGACGGCCCAGCATAAGGCCGTGAACTTTGACTGGAACAACGGGCATGTAGCCGAATTTGGTCCGGATGGCATAGCCTCGACGGATATTTACCGCGCGCTCTATCCTGCGGCGATGGGGATGCAGATCCGCGGCAACTCCCCCCTGACGATCATGAATTTCGCCCATGAGAAAATCGGGCGGTTCATGCCTGTAGTGAGCTATAACGACCCGCCCATGTTTGTGCGCAGCCACAACGGCTCAAACGACAGTCGGCAGAAGCCTGTTAAAAAAGTGCCAGTCCAACCGATTGACCCCAAACAGGCCGAGATGTTCCGCACGCGGTTTGCGATTGACGTAGATACGGTGCAGCAGGTGTTCAGCGGCGGCTAGGCGCCTGCGAGCTTGCGCTCACGGTAGAAGGTAAAGATCCCTGTTGCGATTACGATCCCTGCGCCGAGAAGGGTCAGCAATGTCGGCACTTCGCCAAAAACGACGAGCCCGACAAACATCGCGCCGATCAGGCCCGTATATCGGAAAGGCGCGATGAACGAGACATCGCCCGTGCGCATCACCTGTATGCTGAAGAAATAACCCACAAGAATGAAGACGGCCGAGCCTGTGATAAAAACGCCGTTCTGCGCGCTGATCGCCTCCCACGGCTGGGTGAGCGATGCCAGACCTGCGGCAATCATCACTGCGATAGTGGTGTAGAGCGTAACGGCCAAACCTGGCACACCTGCGCTCAGGCGGCGGGTTATCAGGTCGCGCACCGTTACGCCGAGCACAGCGGCAACTGCGTAAAGAGACCAGACGTTGAACCCTTCGGCGCCGGGGCGGATGATCAGCAGAACTCCGCAAAACCCGATGACGATCGCCAGCATCCGCCGCCAGCCTACGGCTTCGCGATAAACGAGCGCCGAGCCAAGTGTCACGGTAAGCGGGACCACCTGCATGATCGCGTTCAGATTGCCCAGCGGCATGTTGAAAAGCGCATTCAGAAAAAAGTAGGAAATGACCACCTCGGTCAAACCGCGCAAGGCGATCAAGCCCCTGTCATGCGCGGTGAGTTGATGGGTCAATGCACCAAGGCTACGGGCGAGGACATAGATCAGGATCGTCGCAAGTATGCCGCGCGCAAAGATGAGCTGAAAGAGCGGAACCGCGCCGCCTGTCATCTTTAGAAATGTGTCGTTCATTACGAAGGCGAGCATAGAGGCCATCATCATAAACGCACCGATTGTGTTGGGAGACATTAGCGCAATCCTGAAAGTGTCTTCATCAGCTACCACGAGACAGGACACAGGTGCAAAGCAGCACGTCAAGAATTTCAAAAATCTCTTGGTTCAGACTTTCGTGGGAATTCTAGCGCGCGCCCATAAAAAAACTCCCGCAATCTGGTGACTGCGGGAGTTTGAATTTTCACATAAGGGTAGCTGCTTTAATCGCGGCTTTCCTCATCAGTGTTTGGCATCGCGCTGAACACATCACCGCCAACGATATCATCGGCTGGCGCTTCGGGTGCGGCGAGGGCTGCTGCCTTCTCCGCCTCGATGCGACGTGCTTCGATCACGACATTGTCGCGGTCGGAAGCCACACGGCGCATTTGCTGCGTTGCTCCGCCTGTACCCGCTGGGATCAAGCGGCCCACAATGACGTTCTCTTTCAGACCGACCAGTTTGTCGCGCTTGCCCTGAACCGAAGCTTCGGTCAGAACCCGCGTGGTTTCCTGGAAGGATGCGGCAGAGATGAAGCTGCGGGTTTGCAGCGACGCCTTGGTGATGCCGAGCAGGATCGGCTCGCCCTTGGCGGGGCGACCTTTCTTCGACAGGGCCTTTTCGTTGGCCGCGTCGAACTCCTGCTTGTCCACATGTTCGCCTTTCAGAAGCGTGGTGTCACCGCTCTCCTGAATTTCCCACTTCTGCAGCATCTGGCGCACGATGACTTCGATGTGTTTGTCGTTAATTTTCACACCTTGCAGGCGGTAGACGTCCTGCACTTCGTCGATCATGTAATCTGCCAGCGCTTCGACACCCATAATCGCGAGGATGTCATGCGGCGCGGGGTTGCCGTCCATGATGTAGTCACCCTTCTGGACGAAGTCGCCTTCGGCCACAGGGATGTGCTTGCCCTTGGGCACCATGTACTCGACCTTGTGATCCGGATCTTCGGAGCTCTCGATCGCGATGCGGCGCTTGTTCTTGTAGTCTTTGCCGTAGCGCACATAACCGTCGATTTCGGCAATGATTGCGTGATCCTTGGGACGACGTGCTTCGAACAATTCCGCAACCCGTGGCAGACCACCGGTAATGTCCTTGGTCTTGGCACCTTCGCGCGGGATACGGGCCAGAACGTCGCCTGCCTGAATTTCGGCACCATCCTCAATCGAGAGGATCGCATCAACAGACATTGGATAGGTGATCGGGTTGCCAGCCGCGTTACGCAGTGGCTCACCGTCTTTATCCTGCAGGATGATCTCTGGCTTGAGCTCGTTACCTTTGGCAGCTGAACGCCAGTCGATGACGATCTTCTGGGTCATGCCTGTCGCATCGTCAGTCTCGTCCTTGACGGAGATACCCGAGATGAGATCAACAGTCTTGGCCGTACCCGCCGCTTCCGCAATCATTGGCAGCGTGTAGGGGTCCCACTCATACAGTTTGTCGCCGCGGGCAACTTCCTGACCCTCTTTGACAAACAGCTTGGTGCCGTAGCCCACTTTGTGGCTTGCACGCTCGTCACCGTTCTCGTCGATGATAAGCAGCTTCATGTTGCGGCCCATGACCATCGTCTCGTCGGAGGAGTTCTGCAGGGTCATCTCGTTCTCGAACTGGATTTTACCAGCCTGACCCGCTTCTTGGAAGGACTGCTGACCACCTTGGGCAACGCCGCCGATGTGGAAGGTCCGCATCGTCAACTGTGTGCCCGGCTCACCGATGGATTGTGCCGCGATGATGCCGACGGCCTCACCTTGGTTCACCAGCGTACCGCGGGCAAGGTCACGACCGTAGCACTGGGCGCAAACGCCCTCTTCCGCTTCGCAGGTCAGCGGTGAGCGGATGCGTGCAGAGGCAACACCGGCCTCGTCGATCAGATCAGCCATACGTTCGTCGATGAGAGAGCCATGTGCGACCAGCACTTCGTCTGTGCCAGGGCGCATCAGGTCTTCTGCGACCACACGACCCAGCAAACGCTCGGCCAGTGAAGATACGACTTCACCATCGTTCACAGCCGCTGTCGCGGTGATCGAAACATCCGTACCACAATCATGCATGCGCACGATGCAGTCCTGTGCCACGTCCACCAGACGGCGTGTAAGGTAGCCTGAGTTGGCCGTCTTCAAAGCCGTATCCGACAGACCCTTACGGGCACCGTGGGTGGAGTTGAAGTACTCAAGAACGGTCAGACCTTCCTTAAAGTTCGAGATGATCGGTGTCTCGATGATGTCGCCGTTCGGCTTGGCCATCAGGCCGCGCATGCCGCCCAACTGCTTCATCTGCGTGACAGAACCACGCGCACCGGAGTGCGCCATCATGTAGACGGAGTTCGGCTCGTTCTCGGAACCGTTCTCGGCGTAGGTCGTGTCGGAGATGGAGCCCATCATTGCATCGGTGACTTTGTCGTTACACTTTGACCATGCATCGACGACTTTGTTGTACTTTTCGCCCTGTGTGATCAGGCCGTCCATGTACTGCTGTTCAAAGTCCTTCACCTGCTCGCGGGTTTCTTCAACCAGCGGCCATTTGCTGTCGGGGATCAGCATGTCGTCCTTACCGAACGAGATGCCTGCCTTGAACGCCTGACGGAAGCCCATGGTCATAATCTGGTCACAGAAGATGACAGATTCTTTCTGACCACAGTAGCGGTAAACCGTGTCGATGACCTGCTGCACTTCTTTCTTGCGCAGCAAACGGTTCACCAGATCAAACGGTGCCTTGGCATTGAGCGGCAGAAGCGCGCCGAGCAGAACGCGGCCCGGTGTGGTGTCAAAACGGACATCCACTTCGTTGCCCTCATTGTCGATCTGCTTGATCCGCGCCTTAATCTTGGCGTGCAGGTGCACCTCACCTGAGTCCAGCGCGTGCTGGACCTCATTGACGTTGCCAAAGACTTTGCCCTGACCGACCATGCCTTCACGCTCGAGCGTGACATAGTAGAGGCCGAGGATCATATCCTGTGACGGAACAATAATCGGTGCACCGTTTGCAGGTGACAGAACGTTGTTCGTGGACATCATCAGAACGCGCGCTTCCAGCTGGGCTTCCAGCGAGAGAGGCACGTGAACAGCCATCTGGTCACCGTCAAAGTCAGCGTTAAACGCCGAGCAGACCAGCGGGTGAAGCTGGATCGCTTTACCTTCGATCAGAACGGGCTCGAACGCCTGAATGCCAAGACGGTGCAGCGTAGGCGCACGGTTCAGCATGACAGGGTGCTCGCGGATAACCTCGTCGAGGATATCCCAGACTTCGGGACGCTCTTTCTCGACCAGCTTCTTGGCTTGCTTGACTGTGGAAGACAGCCCTTTGGCCTCAAGGCGCGAGTAGATGAACGGCTTGAACAGTTCGAGCGCCATCTTCTTCGGTAGACCGCACTGGTGCAGCTTCAGTTCTGGACCCGTCACAATCACGGAACGACCGGAGAAGTCGACGCGCTTACCCAAAAGGTTCTGGCGGAAACGACCCTGCTTGCCCTTGAGCATGTCGGAGAGTGATTTCAGCGGACGCTTGTTGGCGCCTGTGATGACGCGGCCACGGCGGCCGTTGTCAAACAGAGCGTCGACAGATTCCTGCAACATCCGCTTTTCGTTACGCACGATGATGTCGGGCGCACGCAGCTCGATCAGACGCTTGAGGCGGTTGTTACGGTTGATCACGCGGCGGTACAGATCGTTAAGGTCGGACGTCGCGAAACGACCACCATCCAGCGGCACCAGCGGGCGCAGTTCTGGCGGGATCACTGGGATCACGGTCAGAACCATCCACTCGGGGCGGTTGCCGCTTTCGAGGAAGGATTCAACAACCTTAAGGCGCTTGATGATCTTCTTGGGCTTCAGCTCACCTGTGGCTTCTTTCAGCTCTTCGCGTAGCTGGTCGGCCTCGGCCTCCAGATCAATCGCAGCAAGCATTTCGCGGATCGCTTCGGCACCGATGTTGGCGGTGAACGCGTCCATGCCGTAGGCATCTTGCGCGTCCATATACTCTTCTTCAGTCATCATCTGACCGTAAGTGAGGTCCGTCAGACCTGGCTCGATCACAACGTAGTTCTCGAAGTAGAGAACCCGCTCAAGATCGCGCAGCGTCATGTCGAGCATGAGGCCGATACGGCTTGGCAGGGATTTCAGGAACCAGATGTGTGCCACGGGAGAGGCCAGCTCGATGTGGCCCATACGCTCACGGCGCACTTTTTGCAGCGTAACTTCGACGCCGCACTTTTCGCAGACAACGCCGCGATATTTCATGCGCTTGTATTTGCCGCACAGGCATTCATAGTCTTTGATCGGGCCAAAGATACGCGCACAGAACAGGCCGTCACGCTCCGGTTTGAACGTACGGTAGTTGATGGTTTCGGGCTTCTTGATCTCACCGAAAGACCACGAGAGGATGCGCTCTGGCGAAGCCAGAGAGACCTTGATCTCGTCAAATGTCTTCATCGGAGCGACGGGGTTGAACGGGTTGTTTGTCAGTTCCTGGTTCATTTTCAATCCTTAGATTTTTGTCTTTGAAAGCGGGGGAGAGTGCGGCGCCCAAACTCTCCTTTGAAAGTTTGGGCTCAAAGTCTCTGGGAGACTTTTTCCGTTACTCTTCATCCTCCGCATCCAGGAGTTCCATGTTGAGACCCAGACCGCGGACCTCTTTAACCAGAACGTTGAACGATTCAGGGATGCCTGCCTCGAAGTTGTCCTCGCCTTTGACGATGCTTTCATAGACCTTCGTACGGCCAGCAACGTCATCGGACTTCACGGTCAGCATTTCCTGCAGGGTGTATGCAGCGCCGTAGGCTTCAAGCGCCCAGACCTCCATCTCACCAAAGCGCTGACCACCGAACTGTGCTTTACCGCCCAATGGCTGCTGGGTGACCAGCGAGTATGGACCGGTAGAGCGCGCGTGGATTTTGTCATCCACAAGGTGGTGCAGTTTGAGCAGGTATTTCACGCCAACAGTGACCTTGCGGCTGAACTGTTCGCCTGTGCGACCATCAAACAGGACCGACTGGCCTGATGTGTCAAAGCCTGCACGTGCAAGGCTGTTGTTCACGTCCGCTTCCTTCGCACCGTCAAAGACAGGCGTCGCAATCGGCACACCGCGTGTAACATTACCCGCTGCATCCAACAGACCGTCTTCGTCCAGATCGGCAAGCCCTTCGGCATAGACATCGTCGCCATAGGCCAGCTTCATCGCTTCACGCACAGGAGTCATGTCGCCAGAGCGCTTATACTCTTGCAGCGCCTCGTCGACATTGATGCCCAGACCGCGCGCGGCCCAGCCCATGTGTGTCTCGAGGATCTGACCTACGTTCATACGTGATGGCACGCCGAGCGGGTTGAGACAGAAGTCGACAGGTGTACCATCTTCGAGGAATGGCATGTCTTCCATAGGTACAACCTTGGAAATAACACCTTTGTTGCCGTGACGGCCCGCCATTTTATCACCGGGCTGAAGCTTGCGCTTCACGGCAACAAAGACTTTGACCATCTTCATCACGCCGGGGGGCAGATCGTCGCCACGACGTACTTTCTCGACCTTATCCTCGAAACGTGCATCAAGCGCGCGCTTCTGGATCTCGTACTGCTCGTTGAGGGCTTCGACGATTTTTGCGTCGTCTTCGTCCTCGAGGGCAAGCTGCCACCACTGGCCACGTGTCAGCACATCATCCAGCACCTCTTCAGTGATCTGGCTGTTGGGCTTGACGCCTTTAGGACCTTTGACGGCTGTTTTGCCAAGGATCATGCTCCGCAGACGGGCAAAGATGTTGCGATCAAGGATCGCCATCTCGTCGTCACGGTCACGCGCGAGGCGCTCGACCTCTTCACGCTCGATCTGCAAGGCACGCTCGTCTTTCTCAACGCCGTGGCGGTTGAAGACGCGTACTTCGACAACTGTACCGAAATCACCTGGCTTTACGCGCAGCGATGTATCGCGCACGTCGGAGGCTTTCTCACCAAAGATGGCGCGCAGAAGTTTCTCCTCCGGCGTCATCGGGCTTTCGCCTTTTGGTGTGATCTTACCGACCAGAATGTCACCAGGCTCAACGTCTGCACCGATGTAGACGATGCCAGCCTCATCGAGGTTACGCAGCGCTTCTTCACCGACGTTTGGAATGTCGCGTGTGATTTCCTCTGGCCCAAGCTTGGTGTCACGGGCGGCGACTTCAAATTCCTCGATGTGGATCGAGGTGAAGACGTCGTCACGGCTGACGCGCTCGGAGATCAGGATGGAGTCCTCATAGTTGTAGCCGTTCCAAGGCATAAACGCGACGACCACGTTTTTACCCAGAGCAAGCTCACCCATGTCCGTAGACGGACCATCAGCGATAACCTGACCTTTTTTCACCGTCTCACCTACCTGCACCAGCGGACGCTGGTTGATGCAGGTGTTCTGGTTGGAACGCTGGAACTTGCGCATGCGGTAGATATCTACGCCTGCATCGCCCAACTCAAGGTCCTCGGTGGCGCGGATAACGATACGTGTCGCATCCACTTGGTCGATCACACCTGCGCGCTTGGCCATATAGGCCGCGCCAGAGTCACGAGCGACAACTTCTTCGATACCTGTACCAACAAGCGGTGCTTCGGCTTGAAGCAAAGGCACAGCCTGACGTTGCATGTTCGAGCCCATCAAAGCGCGGTTCGCGTCGTCATTTTCGAGGAACGGGATCAGGGATGCCGCAACGGAGACCAACTGCTTGGGCGAGACGTCGATCAAGTCCACGTTCATGGAGGGCGACAGCGTGTAGTCGCCTGACTTCCGTGTGGAGACCAGCTCGTTCACGAACTTCATGTTCTCGTCAAGGTTCGCGTTGGCCTGCGCCACAGTGTGACGCATTTCTTCGGTCGCGGACATGTACTGGACTTCGTCCGAGACAACGCCGTTCTCTACCTTGCGGTAAGGCGTCTCGATGAAACCGTATTTGTTGACGCGCGCGAATGTTGCCAAGCTGTTGATCAGACCAATGTTCGGACCTTCAGGCGTTTCAATCGGACACATGCGGCCATAGTGGGTCGGGTGCACGTCGCGCACCTCAAAGCCTGCACGCTCACGTGTCAGACCACCTGGTCCAAGCGCTGAAAGGCGACGCTTGTGCGTGACCTCGGACAGCGGGTTGGTTTGGTCCATGAACTGCGACAGCTGCGAGGAGCCGAAGAATTCACGCACAGCAGCAGCAGCCGGCTTGGCGTTGATAAGGTCCTGCGGCATCACGGTGTCGATCTCGACAGAGGACATACGCTCTTTGATCGCACGCTCCATGCGCAGCAGACCAACGCGGTACTGGTTCTCCATCAATTCACCGACAGAACGCACGCGGCGGTTGCCGAGGTGGTCAATGTCGTCGATGTCGCCACGGCCGTCACGCAGATCGACCAGTGCTTTGATACACTGAACGATGTCATCACGGTCCAGCGTGCGCTGGGTGTCTTCTTTGTCGAGTGCGAGACGCATGTTCATCTTCACACGGCCAACAGCGGACAGGTCATAACGCTCGCTATCGAAGAAGAGCGTGTCGAACAGGTTCGACGCAGCCTCAACCGTGGGCGGCTCACCCGGGCGCATGACGCGGTAGATATCCATGAGCGCGGTCTCGCGGTTCATGTTCTTGTCTGCGGCCATCGTATTGCGCATGTAAGGGCCGACATTGACGTTATCGATGTCCAAGAGTGGGATCTCGGTGATACCTGCATCGACCAGCTCTTTCGCGGTGCCGCCGATGAGCGTGCCGTCTTTGTCGTACTCAAGCGTCATCTCGTCACCAGCTTCGACATAGATCGCGCCGGTTTCTTCGTTGATGATGTCTTTGGAAACGAACTTGCCTTCGATGTGGTTGAAGGGCAGCAGCAATTCGGTCACGTCGCCCGCGTCGATCAATTGCTTGACCGCACGAGGCGTAACTTTTTTGCCCGCTTCAAACAGCACTTCGCCGTTCTCTGCATTCACGATGTCATAGGTCGGGCGGGTGCCGCGCACACGCTCGGGGAAGAATGGTGCGACCCAGCCTTTGCCCTCATCGAGCTTGTACGTCACGGTGTTGTAATAGGCATCCATGATCGCCTCTTGGTCGAGACCAAGGGAGTACAGCAGCGTGGTGACAGGCAGTTTACGGCGACGGTCGATGCGCGCGAACACGATGTCCTTGGCGTCGAATTCAAAGTCGAGCCATGAGCCGCGGTATGGGATGATGCGGCAAGCGAACAAAAGCTTACCCGAAGAGTGGGTTTTGCCCTTGTCGTGGTCAAAGAAAACACCAGGCGAGCGGTGCATCTGGGAAACGATCACACGCTCGGTGCCGTTCACAATGAACGTCCCGTTGGGCGTCATCAGGGGCATGTCGCCCATGAACACGTCCTGCTCTTTGATGTCCTTGACAGATTTCGCGCCTGTATCCTCGTCGATTTCAAACACGATCAGACGGAGCGTGACCTTAAGCGGCGCGGAATAGGTCATGTCGCGCTGCTGGCATTCCTCAACGTCGTATTTCGGCTGCTCAAGCTCGTACTTCACGTACTCAAGAATGGATGTCTCGTTGAAATCCTTGATCGGGAAAACCGACTGGAAAACGCCCTGAATGCCATCACCATCGGTGGGCGTCTCGGCATCGCCGGAGTTCAGGAACAGATCGTAGGAGGATTTTTGAACCTCGATGAGGTTCGGCATGTCCAGCACTTCGCGGATTTTGCCATAATATTTACGTAGACGCTTCTGGCCAAGGAAGGATTGTGCCATATGTCGTGTCACCTTTCGTGTCTCTTGCCGACTGCGCCATCACCGGGGACGTGATGCACAGCCATAAGAGCGGCTAAGTCCGGTCTATGCTGGAGCGCGTCCCACCGCACCCCTTCCGACCTGTGGACCTCTCCAAAAAGACGCTTCGGATCGAAAAGCGCCTGTTAAGACAGGTTTATCGCACTATTAGGCCCCTCCCCTTCGCGTGACGTAGATGTGTCAAAGGGGGTGTTCAGGTCTCCTGATAGTGCGACAGAAAAAACGGGTCTCGAATCATCGAAGCCCGTGTGAAGGTGTCACATAGGATGGCGCGGGCTGGAAGGCAAGAGGGGCGTGCCTATAACCCGCGCGCGTTTAGGCGTCATCGTGCCATAAACAGCAGGCTATCTCCGAAGCCTAACAGGCACCGGTTTTGCGACCTGCGCTGATACCAATCCATATATTAACTGGACAAATCGCCGTTTCGGACGAGATCAGCAGATAGGGGTGGACGGGCTATCAGCATCGGCCCCCTCAAGAGCACAAGGAATACTGCCGTGAACAGACAATATTTGATCCACCTGATATCGCTAGGTCTGACCAAGACTGCCGATGGATTGATTGACCCAAAGCTGGTTCTGGCATGGCTTTTAAATACGCTGGGGGCGCCGGGATATCTGACGGGCCTTTTGGTCCCCGTACGCGAAGCTGGCGCATTGCTCCCGCAACTCTTGCTGGCACGCAAGATCGAGCAAAACCGCATCCGTAAAACATTCTGGGTAATCGGGTCTGCCACTCAAGGGCTGGCCGCAGCAGCCATCGCCCTGAGCGCATGGTTCCTCGAAGGGCTAATTGCGGGGCTTGCAATCGTGGCTTCCCTCGCTGTTTTGGCTGTTGCCCGCTCTGCCTGTTCTGCCAGTTACAAGGACGTGCTTTCGCGCACTGTGGAAAAAGGCGCACGCGGACGGGTATCCGGAACGGCTGGCACTGCTTCTGCCGTTTTGGTGTTCGCATTTGCTCTCCTGCTCGCAACGGGTGTTTTGCCGCGTGAGCCATTCTACATTGCCTGCGCCATCGCAATAGCAGGTGGCCTGTGGCTGCTGGCAGCAGTGATTTTTTCAACGTTGGATGAGCCAGAGGCGGAGATTGATACTTCCGACATGGGTGACGTGTCGGAGTTGGTAGAGCCGCTGACGCAGGATTCCGAATTTCAAAGCTATGTCGCTACACGCGCCTTGTTGATCTCTACCGCCCTGTCCCCGCCCTTTCTGGTGATGTTGGGGAATACAGACGGGATCGGCGTGGGCAATCTGGGGCTGCTGATACTGGCATCATCCATCGCCGCAATTGTGTCATCCTATTTGTGGGGCGCTCTGTCTGACCGCTCCAGCCGCAAAGTGCTGATGTTGGCGGGCGCGATTTCGGCGCTCACCCTCGGGGCCGCGGCAGGATTTGGCTTTTGGGCAGAAAATGTATCGTCAGCATATGTGGTGGCCGCTTTTGTATTTACGGCGCAGATCGCCTACCAAGGAGCGCGCTTGGGACGAAAAACCCACCTGACGGACATGGACACGCACGGGCGCAAGGCTGTGTATACGGCCCTCTCGAACTCTTTGATCGGCATGCTATTGCTTGCTGGTGGCGCATTGGGCCTGCTCGCAGACATTGCCGGCGTACCTGTGACGCTGGCCGTGCTTGCCGCATTCAGCACCTTGTCAATCGTCACGGGCAGTACGCTATCCGAAGTGCAACAAGAGGCGGACTAAGCGCTGCCACGTGGCGCGGCATCTGTTCCGAAGGTGCTTCCTTACACTTTGTGCAATAGGTCTCCCTTTTTTCACATGAGCAAGCTGGTTCAGAGCTATCTTTGCGGAATGCTACCGCTTTACGGACCAGACCGTCGCGATCTCGTATCCGGCAGACTTCAGCAACTCAACTTTCGAGGTCCAACCCGCTGGACAGACGACTAGAGCGGCTCCCATACCACGGTCGGCAAACGACGCTTCGGCAGCGCGTAATAGAGCTTCGGAAGCCTCGCTCCCTCGATCAAGCGTCGCTGGATTGGCCAGCTCGGGGTGGTAGTAGTCATCAATCACACCTGTCCCTGTGATGTCATGGGCTGGCGGAAAATGCAGCCGTGAGGCGGGCTGGGCGATAATGTAGCCCTGCAAATTCTCAGGCGCGCCCTGAACCATCATGTCCCGATCGCGGAGCGTCAGGCTGCGCGTCATCCACGCCGAAAATCGTGGATCAGCTTCCGGGTGAATTTTCCAGAAAGGGTCGATGTCGCATAAAACCTGTCGGTTCTCGGCGCTGCGTTCGACGATACCTCGAATATCTGCCTCCGTCGCTTGTCGAACGCCGACAGGCATTCCGTAATCGCCAAGGTCACTGCGTGCGAGATACAGCGTCAGAGGCTCATAACCGTCTGCCTCAAACGCGGCTCGCCAAGCTTCGCCCGCCACATAGGATGCCAGATTAATCCGCGCTCCGGCTTCGTGAAGGGCGTCCTCGGCCGCGGCCAGCAGGCCGTCTAAAGTGCCGCTCCGCGCATCGGTTGCCACAAAAGAGTCGGGCAGGATCAATCCCGGCTCGCCCAAAGCGCCTGCATAGATTGGGGGGGACTGGCAGCATCATTGAATGAATGACACCGGTGATCTGCCCCCCATCCTCCGCGACATGCCAAAACTGTCGAAAGGGTTGCTGCTCGGCCGTCAGCGCAAATTTGAGCGCCTTTTCGATTTGCGCAGGCGCATCATCTGCCATCTTCCAGAGTATGGCGTCCTTTGCTTCGCGCTCTTTCGCATCCAGCATGAGAAGCTCGACCAAGCGAGGCATATCATCGGGTGTCGCTGGTCGGATTGTTTGGACCATGGCTTGGGCTCTTTTGGCTATTGAAGTGTTATGTACGCCCGCTTTTATCGGCCGCTTTCATCAAATTGACAAAGGAGGATTATTACATCAGCGTTTAGAAAATCTATCGGCTTCGAAGGAAATGAATGAAGAACGTGAACCTGAACGCGCTCCGTGTGTTCTCTGTCGTCGCATCGCACGGGAACTTGCAACGCGCGGCTGAGGAGTTGAGCCTATCGCGTGGCGCGGTGTCTCAGCGGATCAAAAAGCTCGAAATCGAGCTGGGGGTGGTTCTTCTTATGCGTGGCGCGCGCGGTGTCTCGCTAACACCCGAGGGTGAGCGCTGTTTTGCGGCGGTGAAAGACGCTTTGGCCATCCTCGACACTGCCTTTGCAAGCATCGGCGAGGACGGTGATCGTGTCACACTACACATTGGGTCTTCCACCGCGACGAAGTGGTTGATACCACGAATGGACGCCTTCAAGGCCAAGTTTCCAAAGATATCCCTCACCACACAGATCCACGAACAGGTTCTGGCACGCAGTCTTGGCAGGAACGAGATCGCAATCTGGCCGGGCAAAGCGCCCGACACGAACATAGCTCACGGATCGCGACGCCTGACGGGTATCCAACTCATTGCCGTATGCAGTCCTGATTTCTTGCGGCCAGATTGGCCGATGGGGCTGGAGATGCTGCTTACAATGCCGCTCCTTCAGGACGCGCATCGGCGGTGGGAGAAGCTGATCCATGAAACAGGACATGGGGACACGCACAAACTGCTAAACTTCGACCGATCTGCCTTGGCTCTTGATGCTGCTATTGGTGGTCACGGCGTTGCCATCGCGCCAACCTACATGGTGGAGAACGATCTTCGGTCAAAGAGATTGGTGGAGATTTGGGTCGATCCCGAAGCTTCAGACGACGGGCTATATACCTCATGGGCAAAGGACCATTTGGGCCAGACGCGCATGAAACGGATCGTTGATTGGATCGCATCAGAGTTCGAGTGAAGCGAATTTTTAGTTTGAAAAGGCGGATGGCTGGAAAGCCCTACACAACGGGCTTCGCCATCTGACAAAAACAAAACGGCGGCCCCTTTCGGGACCGCCGCTTCTAATTTTCGAAGGGCGGGAGCGAACCCGCCAAACCGGCTTAGGCCAGCTCGACTTCTGCGCCAGCTGCTTCCAGCTTGGCTTTGATCTCTTCGGCTTCGGCTTTGTCGACGCCTTCTTTGATCTTGCCACCGGCTTCGACCATGTCCTTGGCTTCTTTCAGGCCAAGACCTGTGATGCCGCGAACTTCTTTGATCACGTTGATTTTGGATGCGCCGGCGTTCTTCAGAACGACGTCAAATTCGGACTTCTCCTCAGCGGCGCCACCGGCGTCTGCTGGGCCCGCCATCATGACTGCGCCACCGGCTGCAGGCTCGATGCCGTACTCGTCTTTGAGGATTGTCTTCAGTTCTTGTGCTTCAAGCAGTGTCAGACCAACGATGTCTTCTGCCAGTTTTTTCAGATCAGCCATGTT
>CAJXSZ010000039.1 GCA_913060815.1 uncultured Sulfitobacter sp.
GGTTCGATGACCCCAAATCCCATTGAGCCGGACGCAAAACGCATGAGCCGCAAAGGGTTGAACTGAAAATATCGCCAGAAAAATCTGGTTGGGAGGAAGTACATGAAAACGTTTTGCTCAAGCGTCGCGCTTGCGATTGCTGTGGCCGGTGCTGCGTCAGCGCAGACCGCCGAAGACCTAATCAACGATCTTGCAACACCCGGTGACGTACTGACCTACGGCATGGGATATGGCCAACAACGCTATAGCGCGCTGGACCAGATTAACGCCGACAACGTGGGCAACCTGACCCCGCAGTGGGTCTACAGCATGAACGACGGCCGCGGTCAGGAGAGCTTCCCTTTGATCAAGGACGGCGTCATGTATGTGACCAATCACGCCGCGACCATGGCGCTGGACGCGCGGACCGGCAAACAGATCTGGAAATCCACGATTGATTATCCGGCAGAGACACCGCGCGTTGTGTGCTGCGGGATTGTGAACCGGGGTGCCGCGATGTTTGATGGCAAGCTTTACCGCACGACGCTCGACGCCAATGTCATGGCGATTGATGCGGCGACGGGTGAGGAAGTCTGGAAGACAAACTCTATCGACTTTAAGGACGGCTATTCCTTCACCGTCGCCCCGCTAATCGCGGACGGTGTGGTGATCGTGGGTATCTCGGGCGGTGAATACGGCATTCGTGGCTACATCGAAGGCTATGATGCCATGACAGGTGAGCGGCTGTGGCGAACCTATACGATCCCTGCGCCGGGTGAGCCTGGCTCAGAAACATGGCCCGAGGGTGACGCATGGGAACGCGGCAGTGGCCCTGCCTGGCTGACCGGCACCTATGACCCTGACCTTAACACCGTCTACTGGGGCGTTGGCAATGCCGGGCCTTGGAATGCAAGCGTGCGCGACGGCGACAACCTGTACACCCTGTCGGCGCTGGCTCTTGACCCCAAGACCGGCAACATCAAGTGGCACTACCAGTTCAATCCCAACGATCCCTTCGACTATGACGGTACAAATGAGCTGGTGATGGCAGAGCTTGAGGGCCAGAAGGTCATCATGCAGGCGAACCGCAACGGGTTTTACTACGTCATCAACCGCGAAACCGGAAAACTCATCTCGGCAGAGCCGTTTGTGGACAAGCTAACCTGGGCCGACGGCGTTGACCTCGAAACAGGTCGTCCAATTGAGACCAAGGCCAGCGTAAAGGCGCGCGCCGGAGAACAGGTTGAAATCTGGCCATCCGTGTTTGGGGGCAAAAACTGGGCGCCGATGTCGTTCAATCCCGAAACCAACACGGCCTTCATCAATTCGATCAGCCACGGGATGAACTACAAGGCCGTCGAGCCTGCCTACCGGGCCGGGACATTCTACTTTGGGGTAGAGTTCTCTTGGGTCCAGAACGAAGAATACACTGGCAGCCTGCGCGCCTTTGATCCGGTGACGGGTGAGGTGAAATGGTCGACCAAAGACCCATCGCCCCGTATGGCGGGCATCTTGTCAACCGGCGGTGACATTCTGTTCACTGGCGCGCAGACGGGTGAGTTTGAGGCCTTTGCCACAGAAACCGGCGAGAAGCTCTATGAGTTTAACGTGGGCACCGGGATCATTGGTCAACCGGTTACATATGAGCTGGATGGACGTCAGTATGTCTCCCTTTCGGTTGGCAGTGGCGGTGCGTGGATCCCGTTTACGGGTGATCCAAACCTTGCCAATGTACCGGCAGGCGGTGCCGTCTGGACCTTCGCGTTGCCGCAATGATCAGGGCCACAAAGCTTAGACCGCTTATGGTCGCAACACTGGCGCTCTTCGGAGCGCCAGTTGTCGCTGAGGAACCCCATCCGCTGTTCGCAGCTGGCAACACCGCCTACAAATCCTTCTGTGGCCATTGCCACGGGCTGAAAATGGTCAACGCCGGGACCACAACCTATGACCTGAGGAAATGGCCAACCGACAATCCGGCCGATTTCTACAGTGCCGTGCGCAACGGCAAGGGTGATATGCCTGCCTGGGCCGACATCCTGCTGCCTGAGGAAGTAGACGCACTGTGGGTCTATGTCGCCACACGCGGTGGAACGCAGGCTTTCCCCGATGAGGCCGAAGTTCCCGAAGAAGTCGCCGCTGCCAACGTCAAGCCAGAGGAATAGGCCCTCATGGTATCTGCGCGCTTGATGGCTGTACTTTGTGTTGCACTGATCTGTGCCGGTGTGTCTGGTTGGGCGCAAACAACGGCGGCTGATACCGAAGACACTATATTGCGCGCCTGTTTGCCGCGCAATGCTGGTGTTTTGGCCGGACGGCGGTTGACGGGCGGTAGCGGTTTCGATTTTCGCGTTGCGCAAGAGGTTGCACAGGCCATGGGCCGCACGCTTGAGCCTGTCTGGTTCGAGAATGATTTGGACGAAGAAAGCAACCCGCTGAGCGAGACCTACGCCATGCTTGGCTATGGGTTGTGTGACATTGTGCCGGGCCATCCGCGTTATGTCGCAGCCATAGGTACGCACGATCAGCCGCAGGCGACCCTGCCACGCTGGCTGGGCATGCCGAACGAGATTTCACGCGAAACTGGGATGCTGGCGGAACGTCTGGTTGGCTATGTCGATGTGGCTCCTATCGCGGTGTCTGAAGGCTATATGCGCACACAGGTCGGCATCGTTTACCAAGATGGAATGGATATGCCGCAGGGACCAAATGATCTGTCTGGGCGGCGCATGGCGCTTCAGGAAAATACGTTGTCAGGCACGATTGCAATGTTAAATAACCGCCCCGGCGACCGCGGTGATCTGGTGACAATGAACCCCGGTGCCGGTTTCCTTTGGGAGGTTGAAAAGGCAGGGCATGAGTTGGCGATCGTCGATGTCATTGACTTTGATACTTTCAAGAAGACCAACCCGTTCACAACACTGCGACTTGCCGATTGGCGTCATCCGGTGGGCATGGATCTTGGGGTGGCTGTCTTGGCAGGAAACAAAGATCTTTTGAATAGCCTTAACGCGGCGTTGCAAGACATTGTAGCCTCAGGGCGCGCGCTTGAACTCGCCGTAGAGGAAGGTCTGACCTATGCCCCTCCAAGCGGTGGCGGGTTGAGCCAAGGCATCACCATGCAGATGTTGGTGCAAGACCCATAATGCGTCGGTGCGTGCATATCCTGACTGCAGCTGTGCTTGTTGTCACTGCGACAGCCGCCACAGCTGTTGAGGTTAAATTGGGCATGGTCAGGGTGGATTACCCCACGCTGCGCCCGATTTCGCGATTGGATGAAACGCCTTCCGACAGTGGCTTTTCAGGTGCCCAACTGGCCGTGCAGGACAATGCAACAACGGGGCAATTTCTGGGCCAAACCTATAGGCTAGACACGCGTAATACGATGCCGGAAAATGCTTTGGAGGTGGTTCGGAAGCTAACATCGCAAGGTGTGCGGATCATCGCGCTGTCGGCGCGCCCTGCCGATCTCCTTGCTGTGGCTGATGCACAGACAGACACGCTCTTCCTGAATGTCTCTGCATCTGCGACCCATCTGCGTGCAGGGGATTGTCGCGGCAATGTGCTGCATATTACTCCTAGCAATGCCATGCGCGCAGATGCGGTTGCGCAATTTGCTTCCGTTAAACGCTGGAAACGGTGGTTTCTGGTCCATGGTTCAAATGATGTAGACCGTGTGATGGCGGATGAATATCGCCGTTCGGCGATCAAATTCGGGCTGGATATCGCGGATGAGCGCGAAATTTTGGATACTGGCGGGGCACGCCGTGCGGACACCGGGCATGTGGCGGTGCAGCGGCAAATTCCTGTTCTGGTCCAGAACCCCAGCCGCCATGATGTGGTGATAGCCGCAGATGCATCCGATGTGTTTGCGCCGTATCTGCCTTTTCACTTGTGGGACCCGCGCCCAACGATGGGGGCGTCCGGCCTGCGCCCGGTCAGCTTCAACCCCGCGACCGAGGCTTGGGGTGGGACGCAGTTTCAGTCCCGTTTTGAAAAGCTGGCGAACCGATATGTGACAGAGGCCGATTATGACGCATGGCTGGGCCTGCGCGCCGTGGGTGAGGCGGTTGTGCGCACCGGGTCAAACGATCCGCAGGTGTTGCGTGACTTTATGCTGAGTGATGCATTCGAACTGGCCGCGTTCAAAGGCCAGCCGGTGACATTTCGCGACTGGAACGGCCAAATGCGCCAGCCGATTTTGTTGTTTGACGGGCGCATCAACGCATCGGTCTCCCCGCAAGAGGGGTTTCTGCACCAGACTTCCCCGCTTGATACGCTGGGGCTGGACCGCCCTGAGAGCCCCTGCACCGCCTTTGAAGGAGACCCATAAATGCGCGCCCTAATTACCGTGATGCTATGTGCTTTTGCGTCTATCGGCCATGCGGACCGGATTTTTGTCAGCAACGAGCGCGGCAATACCGTGACTGTGATCGACGGAACGTCATGGGAGGTTCTGACCGAGTTCAACGCAGGTCAACGCCCGCGCGGAATCATCGTCAGTCCTGATGGCACTAAGCTTTATGTCTGTGCATCCGATGACAATATCGTTCGTGTCTTTGATACCACCACGTTAGAAGAATTGCACACACTGCCCTCTGGCCCTGATCCCGAACTCTTTGTGCTCGACCCGTCCGGGCGGCGGCTTTATGTGGCCAACGAGGACGACAATCTGGTCACTGTGGTCGACACACAAACCCACGAGGTTCTGGCCGAAGTGCCTGTCGGGGTCGAGCCCGAAGGCATGGCCGTCAGCCCCGATGGGCGGTTTGTGGTGAATACATCCGAGACAACAAATATGGCGCATTTCATCGACACGCAAACAAACGTGATCCGCTACAACGCGCTCGTGGACCAGCGTCCGCGCTATGCTGACTATAGCCCCGACGGCACCCGGCTTTATGTGACCGCTGAGATTGGCGGCACCGTGTCCGTCTTTGACATCGCTGAGGATGGATCACCCACCCCTGCAGGCAAGATCACCTTTGACGTGCCTGGCGTGCAGCAGGAATGGTTGCAGCCCGTGGGCGGTCTCGTCACGGGCGATGGCAAATGGCTGTTTGTGGCGCTTGGCCCATCGAACCGCGTCGCAGCCGTCAATACGCAGACCCTCAAGGTTGAGAAATACATACTCGTCGGGGAACGTGTCTGGCAGCTGGCGTTTACCTCGGACGAGGAATATCTGCTGACCACGAATGGCAATACCAACGACATCACGGTTATCGACGTGGACAAGCAAGAGGCGCTGCGCTCTATTCAGGTTGGACAACAGCCTTGGGGCGTCGCGGTCGCTTATGGTTTAAACTGAAGGACACAGAATGAAAAAGATCGCCATCGCTGCTTTAATCGCCCTTGGTACCACCGCTGCCAATGCAGAACCTCTGTGCGAGGACCTCGGCTTTTCCGGGCTACTGGCAAGCTGCAACCGCGGTGCGGACATTATCGTGACGCTTGGCTCCGGCAAGCCGTTGGGCGAGGATGTCGTGCTGGAATCCGGTGCCTATTACGAGATGCTGATCACGTCTGATGGCACAGCAGAACTGGCGCTCAGCGGGCCTGACTTCTTTCGCGCCATCTGGATGGATGAAATCGTTATCAACGAAATCGAAGTGCGCCCCATGGCGGTCGACAGCTTTGAGTTTGACGATGCCGGCACGCTTGAGCTGTCCTTTGTTGCGATCAAACCGGGGCGCTATGAGCTGAAGATACCCGGATCAAAGGGCGCATCCCAAAAGATCAGCATCCAGATTCAATAATGAAAACGGCCCTGAAGTTAGACCATGTGAGTTTTGACTATGGGCAAAAGGCCGCCCTGAAAGACGTGTCGTTCAGCGTGGCAGATGGCACTTTTTGCGCGTTGCTGGGCCCCAATGGGGCGGGCAAATCCACGTTGTTTTCCCTGCTCAGCCGACTGCGCATTCCGGCAAAGGGCCAGATCGACATCAGCGGGCGCAGTCTGTTGCAGGACCCGATGCACGGGCTTGCCGGAATGGGCATTGTTTTCCAGCAACCGACGCTGGATCTGGACACGACGGTCCGGCAGAACCTGATCTATTTCGCGGGGCTGCACGGGTTGCGCGGCGTGGATGCACATCACAGCATCACGCGTGCCTTGACCAGAATGCGCATGTCAGAACGGGCCGACGAAAAGGTGCGTCTGCTTAACGGGGGCCATCGCCGCCGGATGGAGATTGCCCGCGCGTTGGTGCACAACCCCCGCATCCTGCTGTTGGATGAACCAACCGTCGGTCTGGATGCGCAATCACGAAAGGACATCACGGATCATGTGCATGATCTGGTAGCCGAGGGGCTGGCCGTCCTTTGGGCCACGCATCTGGTGGATGAAATCGGCGACCATGATCAGGTGGTGCTGCTGCACGAGGGGCGCATCATTGCAGATGGTCCCGCGCAAACGCTGCGCGGTGAGGACAGGTTGCTAGACTGGTATCTTCACCGCACCCACGCCGAAAACGTGATGCCATGAACCATTATCTGACGGCGTTTCAGGTCATCGGCATGCGTGAGTTGCGGCGGTTCTTTACCCAAAGGGGCCGGTTTCTATCCGCACTGGTGCGGCCCTTGGTGTGGCTGCTGATCTTTGCGACGGGGTTTCGCGCTGCTCTCGGGGTCTCCATCATCGCGCCCTACCAGACCTATATCACCTATGAGACATACATCCTGCCCGGCCTTTGCGCGATGATCTTGCTGTTCAACGGGATGCAATCATCCCTGTCGCTGGTGTATGACCGCGAAGTCGGACCGATGCGCCTTTTGCTGACAGCACCCCTGCCGCGCTGGTGGCTGTTGTTTTCCAAACTGACCGCCAGCGTTCTTGTGGGCTGCCTGCAGGTCTATGCGTTTCTGGCCGTTGCGGTGCTCTTTGGGGTCAAGCTGTCTTTGGCGGGCTACGTTCTAATCCTGCCTGCCCTGATCGGGGTGGGGCTGATGCTGGGCGCGCTTGGGCTGCTCTTGTCTTCGGTCATCCGGCAGCTTGAGAACTTTGCGACTGTGATGAACTTTGTCATCTTCCCGGTGTTTTTCCTGTCGAGCGCGCTCTACCCGCTTTGGCGGATGCGGGAAAGTTCCGAGCTGCTCTTCTACGTGTGTTCGTGGAACCCGTTTACCTATGCCGTCGAGTTGGTCCGCTTTTCGGCCTACGCCACCTCGGCGCCTGTGCAGATGGCCATTGTGGCAGGCTCAGGTGTCGTGTTTTTCCTGCTGGCCAACCATCTCTATGACCCTGCCCGCAGATGATTTCGGGGTTTCCGGCTGTTGACCCATCCGCATCTGATTGGGGGTCAGGGAATACCACCGCCGGAATGCCCGATGAAACGCGCTCGTCTCTGCGTAGCCCACCGCGTGGGCGATATTGCTGACGGGGCGGTTGGTGAATTTCAACAGATAGGCAGCCTGCGAGCGGCGTTTTTCTTCTTTGATGGCGCGGATGGATTGCCCTTCGCCCGTCAACCGGCGGTGCAACGTTGATTTTGACATGCCCAATAGCGACGCGATCTGTTCGGTCGGGGGCCATTCATTGAAATCCCCGGTCAGGCAAACATCAAGGATGCGGCGTTTCAGGCTGAGCACCGGACGGTACCCGCGCAAAAGGGAGGCAGGTGTGGTACGCAAAAACACCTTCAGCTCCTGATCTGTGCGGCGGACCGTGCGGCGCAGGTATTTCGCGTCAAAGGAGATCGCCGCAGAGGGCGCGCCGAACTGCACGGGTTGGCCAAAAAAGTCACCGTAGTCGTTGTTGGCCGAGGGTTCCAGACAGGGGAACTGGATGGCGCGCAGCGGAATGCGTTCGCGCACCAGCCAGCAATTCAACCCATGCAGGATCAAAAAGAACGTCCGGTAGGCAAAGGCGGATCGGGGGCCATCGGTTTCAATCAAGCGCACCGTGGTGGTCGCGCCCGCGTGGTCAATGACGCCGTAAGGCTCACCCACCACCACCTTGAGGAAACGCAGCGCGCGTCTTAGGGCCACATCAAACGTGCCCGCATCGCGTACGGCATGGCCCATCAGGGTGAAACTGTCCGGCGCCATGGGCCGCTGCCCCAAACGAAAGAACTCATCCCCGATACGCGCGGACGTTTGCAGCCAGAGGGCGGCAAAATCGTCAACGCTCAGGCTGTTCAGATCGCCGTAGCCAAGGCCCAGACTGGCCAGCAGTTCAGGGATATCGACCTCGGCCCGCAGCCCGCATTCAAGGACTTCGTTCACAAAAGTGGGGGAAATGAGCGGGGTGGCATTTTGTGTCATGATATTGAACGATAATGGCACTGCGAGCCGCAATGACAAGGATATTATTGCGACTTCAGGGGGGATTCATGTCATCAAAGGCAATCATCGTGACCGGCGCTGCGTCAGGTTTAGGTCAGGCTGCGGCACGGGCACTTGCAGACAACGGCTACCGGATTGCCGCGCTGGATCTGGCGGCCATTGATGCCGCAGCGCTTCCCGAAAATGCAAATTCCTACAGCGTCGATGTCTCAGAAACGCAGGCGGTGGATGCCATCTGCGCACAGGTCGCGCAGGACTTTGGCGGCATTCATGGCCTCGTCAACTGTGCAGGCATCGTCAAGGGCGGCAAGCTGGTGTCGCGCAAAGGTCCGCACGACGCCGAGGCGTTCAAACAGGTGATCGCGGTCAATGTCTTTGGCACCTTCAACCTGATGCGGGCGGCGGGTGCTCTTATGGCAGAGAACGAACCAGACACTGATGGTGCGCGCGGCGTCATCGTGAATACGTCCTCCATTGCCGCCTATGACGGTCAAATCGGCCAGATCGCCTATGCCGCATCAAAGGGGGCGGTTGCGTCCATGACCCTGCCTGCCGCGCGGGACATGGCCAGTCTGGGCATCCGCGTCGTGTCTATTGCGCCCGGTATCTTTGACACGCCCATGTTGGCGGGTCTGCCCGAGGATGTGCGGTCTGCGCTTGAGGCGACGGTGCCTTTCCCTGCCAAGTTGGCCGATCCCGCGGATTTCGGCGCGATGGCGCTGCATATTTTCCAGAACAAGACCTTGAACGGAGAGGTCATTCGCTTGGATGGCGCGCTGCGTATGGCCCCACAGTAAGGACAGACAGATGCCCGCAGATCCAATTGTTATCGTCAGCGCCAAACGCACCCCCATGGGCGGGCTTGGTGGTGAGCTAAGCGCGATGACCGCCGCCGCGCTGGGCTCTGCCGCAGCCAAAGGGGCGATCGGGGATGCAGGCCTCGACGCGTCTGACATTGACGAAGTCATCTTTGGCAACGTGCTGAGCGCCGGACAGGGGCAGGCCCCCGCACGGCAGGTGTCACTTGGTGCGGGGATGAGCGAGACGGCAGTCGCCACGACGGTCAACAAGATGTGCGGCTCTGGCATGAAGGCCGCGATGCTGGCCTATGACGGGCTGGCCTCAGGCAGCATCGACACGGCCCTTGTCGGCGGCACCGAGAGCATGTCGAACGCGCCGTACCTGTTGCCCCGCGCGCGGCAGGGCCTGCGCATGGGGCACGCAGCAGCGCAGGATCACATGTTCCTGGACGGTCTTGAGGACGCCTATGAAACCGGCACCCTGATGGGTGTTTTTGCGGAACGCTGTGCGACGGATTATCAGTTCACGCGCGAAACACAGGATGAGTACGCGATTACCTCGCTCGACCGCGCATTGGCGGCACAGGTCAACGGGCATCTTGCCGGCGAAGTTGTCGCTGTCGATGTGCCCACCCGTGGCGGCACGCAGCGCATCGACAGTGACGAGCAACCGCGCAACGCCAAGCGCGACAAAATACCCAACCTGCGCCCCGCCTTTGCCAAGGACGGCACGATCACGGCGGCCAATGCGTCGTCCATTTCGGACGGGGCGGCGGCACTTGTGATGATGCGCGCAAGTGTGGCCGAAGCCCGCGGCCTGACCCCTTTGGCGCGGATCACTGGCCACGCCAGTAACGGCTTGCGGCCCGAGAAGTTTCCTATAGCCCCTATCGGCGCCGTGGAGAAGCTGTTGGCCAAAACGGATACGAAACTGTCGGATTACGGCCTGTTTGAGGTCAACGAGGCCTTTGCAGTTGTCGCCATGGCCGCGATCAAAACGCTGGGTCTGCCGCTTGACGCAACCAACGTGCACGGCGGGGCTTGCGCCTTGGGGCACCCCATCGGGGCCTCTGGCGCGCGCATCATGGTGACGCTGCTGAATGCCATGCGTAGCCATAACGTCGCCAAAGGTTTGGCGACGTTATGTATTGGCGGCGGTGAAGCCACGGCCGTTGCGATGGAATTGATGGAGTAAACACAATGAGCTTAGATGATGTTCAACTGGCGATCCGCGACATGGCCCGCCAATTTGCGCAGGAACAACTCTGGCCCGGTGCCGACGCGCGCGACCGCGAAAGCCGCTTTCCGCGCGATGAATTGGCCGAGATGGGTACCCTTGGATTTCTAGGCATGTTGGTGCCCGAAGAGTTCGGCGGCATGGACAGTGACACGGTCAGCTACGCCTATGTGATCGAGGAAGTCGCGGCGGGTGACGGGGCCTGTTCCACGATCATGTCGGTGCATTCCTCGGTGGGCTGTGTGCCGATTGTCAGATACGGCACGCAGGCGCAAAAGGAAAAATACCTGCCGCGTCTTGCCAGCGGTGAGTGGATCGGCGGCTTTGCCTTGACCGAACCGCAGGCAGGGTCCGATGCCTCCAACATGCGCACCACAGCAGTGCGCGACGGGGACCACTATGTGCTCAACGGGGCCAAGCAGTTCATCACCTCGGGCAAGAATGGCAATATGATCATCGTCTTTGCCGTCACCGATAAATCCGCGGGCAAAAAGGGCATCAGCGCCTTTATCGTCGAGACGGACACACCCGGCTACGAGGTCGTACGGGTCGAGGACAAGCTGGGCATCAATTCATCCGACACCTGCCAGCTGAGCTTTAGCGATATGCGGGTCCCTGTCGAAAACATGCTGGGGCAAGAGGGCGAAGGCTATAAAATCGCGCTTGCCAATCTGGAGGGCGGTCGCATCGGCATCGCCTCGCAGGCGGTTGGCATGGCGCGCAAAGCGTTTGAGCTGGCGCGGGACTATGCGGCAGAGCGGCATGCCTTTGGTGGGGCGATTGCGGCAAATCAGGGCGTGTCGTTCAAGCTGGCCGATGTGGCGACCGAGCTCGAGGCCGCGCGCCAGTTGGTGCGCCTTGCTGCCGGTAAAAAGGATGCGGGCACGCCGTGCCTGCAAGAGGCGTCGATGGCGAAACTCTTCGCCTCCGAGATGGCAGAGCGGGTGTGCTCCGCCGCGATCCAGATCATGGGCGGCTATGGCTACCTGCGCGACTATCCGGTTGAGCGGATCTACCGCGATGTGCGGATTTGCCAGATCTATGAGGGTACAAGTGAAATACAACGGCTGGTGATCGCGCGGGATCTTTTGCGCGACGCGGGCTAAGGGAGACGACAGAATGATGACTTTCGACCACATGAACCGCGACTACGACACTGCGCGCAAGACATTCAAGCCGGAGATCCCCGAGACGTTCAATTTCGCGTTTGATGTGCTGGACGTGCGCGCGCGTGAGGCGGACAAGGACGCGCTGTTGGCGATTAACGTGCCTGCGGGCACAAAGAAGGCAGTGACTTATTCCGAGCTGAGCACGGCTTCGGCCAAGTTTGCACAGGCGCTGATGGCTTTGGGGCTGACGCGCGGCGATGCGGCGTGCGTGGTGATCGGGCGGGAGCCCACATGGCACAAGGTGCTGTTTGGCTGCATGAAGGCAGGTGTGATTTCCATGCCGGGCACCAACCTGCTGACGGCTAAGGACATCGCCTACCGCGTCAATCAGGCGGGGGCAAAGGCGGCGATCGTTTCGCCCATGCACGTAGAGAAGGTCGAGAGCATTCGCGCCGAATGCCCCACGCTGGAACACCTTATTGTCATCGGTGAGGCCGCCGGTGACTGGCTGTCGTTCGAGGCGCTTTGCGATGCACAAGACGGGTCACTAACGGCCAGCGATCTGCCGCCCTTTGCCGCGACAGACACGATGATGATCTATTTCACCTCAGGCACAACGGCGCTGCCCAAAATGGTGCCACGCGACTTCGGCTATGCCCTGGCCCATGCGGCCACGGCGCTATTCTGGATGGACCTGCGCGAAACTGACATGCACTGGACGCTGACCGATACCGGCTGGGCCAAGGCCGCTTGGGGGATGCTGTTCCCACAAATGCTGATGGGCTGCACGACGGTGCTGTACGATGCGCCGGGCATGGACGTTGAGGCGCATTTGAACGCCATTGGCGAGCTGGGTGTGACTACGTTCTGCGGGCCGCCCACGGTCTACCGCCTGTTCGCCCAGCAGGATCTGACGAAATACAATCTGTCGTCGCTGCGCCGCTGCCTTGGCGCGGGCGAGCCGCTGAACCCTGAAGTCATCCGATATTGGCAGGAGCACACCGGCACCACCATCGCGGATGGCTATGGCCAGACCGAGACAATCAATATTGTCGGCAATTTTCCGGGCGTCGAGACGCGCTTTGGCTCTATGGGTAAACCTGTGCCGGGCTATGACATTGACGTGGTCGATGATGAGGGCACAGTATTGCCTGACGGTGAAGTGGGGCACATCGCCATCCGCACGTTGGAGGCGTGGCCCGCAGGACTGTTCCACGGCTATCTGCGCAACGGGGCGCTGGTGACTGATGCGTTCAAAAACGGCTGGTATTATACCGGCGACACGGCGACACGCGATGCGGATGGGTATTTGTGGTTTGTGGGGCGTTCTGACGATCTGATCTCGTCTGCGGGCTACCGGATCAGCCCGTTTGAGGTCGAAAGCGCGTTGTTAGAGCACGATAAAATCATGGAAAGCGCCGTGATCGGCGTTCCCGACGAGACACGCGGGCAGTTGGTCAAGGCCTACATCATCTTGAGCACGGGGGTTGACGGAACGCCCGAATTGGCCAAAGATATACAGGAATTCTGCAAGAATCTGACTGCACCGTACAAATATCCACGCGAAATCGAGTTCGTCACCGAACTGCCCAAGACGATTTCCGGCAAGATCAGGCGTGTAGAATTAAGGGAGACCTGAGGCCAGTCAGGGGAGGGAAAAATGCTAGGTTACGAGGAATGGCGCGCCAAGCTGCGCGAAAGTTGTGGTCACTATTATAGTGAGCCCGCATCCGACCACTCGGCAGTTGGCGGTTTTGACATCCGGCAGGTGCAGGGGTTGGATATGGCATCGATCCGGTGTTCAATTGACCGGATTTCGCGGACATCAAAAGGCATCCGGCGCGACGATGCGGAACACTTCTTTTTATTGCATCAGATTGAAGGTGAGACGGGCATCAGCCATTTTGACCACGATACGCTGATGCAGCCCGGCGATTTCCTGTTGTTGGATTCCACGCGAAAGGCGGACCTAATATTTGACGGGAAACAATCAGGGTTTCTTTCTGTGCACATGCCGCGCAACCTGTTTTTGGCGGACCGCCGCCAACCTCCGGCGACGGGGCAAAAGGTGACACAACGTCATCCGCTGCACGCCAGTCTCAAGAACCTTTTGGACGATACGAACGAAGATCTGGATCTGGACAGTTTCCAGTCTGAGCATTTCTTCGATTTTGTTGCCATGGTCTTTGGCCCCGACCCCAAGAGCGCGTCAATAGGTCAATTTCGGCAGCCCGAAAGCCAAATGCGCTATGTCGCGCAGATCATCGACCAACACCTGCGGCAGCATGATTTTTCCGTTGGTCAGCTGGCGAGCAAAGTGGGCCGCTCCAAGCGCCAGTTGCAACGTGATCTGGCGCAGGCAGGCACGAGTTTCACGGAACTTTTGCAGCACCGCAGATTGCGGCACTTTGTGTCTGTCGGCAAACGCTATGGCCGCTCCGGTCAGCGCATCAATATTGCCGAACTGGCGCAGCTGTCGGGGTTTTCTGACCAGTCCCATTTTAACCGTCTTTTCCGTGAACAATACAACTCCACGCCCAGCGAAGTTCTTAGGTCTGCCAAGCCGCAACAATAGCTTTGAGGGATCTGGCACCGTACGCCTAGCGAATGGCGCGTGCCGCCAAGACAGCTCTTTCTCGGTGTCGTTCAATCTCTACTCATCGGCAAATGCTTGCTGAAATTTAGGGAGGAACCCCATGGTGATGAAAACGATCATGCGGTTGATGAGGAGAGATACAATGGACATGAAAATGCTGATCAATGGTCAGATTGTCGAATCTGGTGCGTGGGTTGATGTCACGAACCCCGCGACCGAAGAGGTCTTTGCGCGGGTTCCCCATGCAACAGAGACCCAACTGGACGAAGCGGTTGCAGCTGCAGCGGCGGCCCAGAAAGAATGGGAAAAAACCTCGATGGCTGACCGTCGCGCCAAGATTGAGGAATTGTCGGCTGCTTTGGCCGAGAATGAAGCAGAGCTTGCACGCCTGATGACGATGGAGCAGGGCAAGCCGTTGCCAGAAGCGATTGGCGAAGTACAGTGGAGCGTTGGATATCTGGCCCATACAGCAACCCTGACGTTGCCCGACCGTGTCATTCAAGACGACGATGATTTCTTTATCGAGACGCGGCACAAGCCCTTGGGCGTTGTCGGTGGTATCATCGCGTGGAACTTCCCGCTGCTGCTTTGTGCTTGGAAAATTGGTCCCGCTCTGATGGCGGGCAATTCGATCGTGCTGAAGCCTGCGCCAACGACACCAGTCACGGCGCTGCGTCTGGCAGAAATTTGCGCGGATATCTTCCCAGCGGGTCTGGTCAATATCATCACCGACAATAACGACCTTGGCCCCAAGATGTCCGCACACCCCGGCATTTCCAAGATCGGCTTTACCGGCTCGTCCGAGACAGGCAAGCGCATCATGGCAACGGCAGCCAACACGATGAAGCGCGTCACGCTGGAAATGGGCGGTAATGACCCAACCATTGTGATGCCCGACGTGGACGTGCAGGCGGCGGCCGAAAAGGTCTATGGCGGTGCGTTCCTCAATGCGGGTCAGGTCTGTCTGGCGGTCAAGCGCGCCTATGTGCACGAGAACATCTACGACGAGTTTTGCGATGCATTGGCAGGTCTCGCCAATCAAGCGGTCGTCGGCGACGGCCTTGAGCAGGGCACAACGATCGGCCCCATTCAGAACAAGGCGCAGTACGAGAAGATCAAGGGCTTCCTTGAGGATGCACAAGCCAACGGCAAAATCATCGCCGGTGGCGAAGCGCGTGGCGGTAAGGGCTATTTTGTGCCGCCCACAATTGTGCGGGACGTCAAAGACGGCGACAAAATCGTGGATGAGGAGCAGTTTGGCCCCATCCTGCCGGTGATCTCGTTTGGTGATATTGACGATGTGGTCGCGCGCGCCAACGACAGTGACTATGGTTTGGGCGGCTCTGTCCACTCGGCCGATGTTGCGGGTGCAACCGATATCGCGGGTCGCATCGAATCCGGGTCTGTCTGGGTGAACCAGCAGCTGAACATCGGGCCGCATATCCCGATGGCAGGCTTCAAAGGCTCTGGTCTGGGTGTTGAGCAATCAACCGAAGGTTTGGCTGAGTACACGCAAATTCAGGTCATCAACGTCGCCAAGACAGCCTGATTTAAACTATAGAAGAGGGGCCTCGCCAACCCAGGCGGGGCCCATTTCATTTGGGGGGAGAGCCACATGGAAAATAGAATGCCACAAAATGATCTGTCGCATGTTGTGGGCCTGACAAGCGCTCCGTTGCTGGAGGGGACAATTCCGCAGATGCTGGCCCAGACCGCAGCAGCCGTGCCTAACCGCGAAGCGGCGGTTTTTGTTAGCGAAGGCATCCGCTGGAGCTATGCGCAGTTTGCCGCCCAAGTTGACCTGCTCGCTGGCGGACTGATGCAGATGGGTGTGGCCAGGGGCGACCGCGTCGGCATCTGGTCGCCCAACCGGTCCGAATGGTTGCTGACGCAATTTGCCACTGCCCGCATCGGTGCCATTCTGGTCTGCGTCAATCCCGCCTACCGCAGTCACGAGCTGACCTATGCGCTGAACCTTGTGGAATGCAGCACGCTGGTGACAGCACAGGCGTTCAAATCCTCCAACTACATCGAGATCCTGCAATCTTGCGCGGCGGACCTGCCGCATCTCAAGAACATCATCGCCATTGGCGACGGCGCGCCCGCCGCGATGACGCCCTTTGCAAACGTGATGGCGCAAGGTGCTGAGGTGACAACGGCCGATCTGGACGCGATCACGGTAACGCTGTTCAACAGCGACCCGATCAACATCCAATTCACCTCTGGCACCACCGGCAGCCCCAAGGGTGCGTGCCTGACGCACCGCAACATTCTGAACAACGCGGCCAATGTGACTGCGGCAATGCGGTTCAGCGAGGTGGACCGTTTGTGCATTCCCGTCCCGTTCTACCACTGCTTTGGCATGGTCATGGGCACCTTGGGCTGTGTGACCAAAGGGGCTTGTATGGTTGTGCCGGGCGAAGGGTTCGAGCCAGAGCAGACCTTGCAGGTGGTATCGGACGAGGCCTGTACCGCGCTCTTTGGTGTGCCAACCATGTTCGTGGCCGAACTGGGCCTGCCCAACTTTGACAGCTTTGATTTCAGGCACCTGCGCACGGGCATCATGGCGGGGGCCTCATGCCCCGTTGAGGTGATGAAACAGGTGCAAGGCAAGATGAACATGACAGAGGTCACTATTGCCTACGGCATGACCGAAACTTCGCCCGTGTCGTTCCAGTCCGATGTGGATGACCCGCTGCAAAAACGTGTCAGCACCGTGGGCCGCATCCATCCGCATGTAGAATGCAAGGTTGTCGGCGCCGACGGTCAGACATTGCCGGCTGGCGAACAAGGCGAGCTTTTGACGCGCGGCTATTCGGTCATGCAGGGCTATTGGGGTGACGAAGAACGCACGGCGTCATCCATCCAAGACGGCTGGATGCACACTGGTGATCTCGCCGTGATTGACGCTGAGGGTTATTGCGACATCACGGGGCGGGTCAAAGACATGATCATTCGCGGCGGCGAAAACATCTATCCCCGCGAAGTTGAAGATTTCCTGTTCACGCATCCCGGCATTTCGCAAGTGCAGGTGTTCGGCATCCCGGATGACAAATTCGGGGAGATCGTCTGCGCTTGGGCTGTGCCGTCTGATACGGCTCTCACCTCTGAGGATGTGCGCGGCTTTTGCAAAGACAAGATTGCGCATTTCAAGGTGCCTACCTATGTGCATCTGACGCCTGAATTGCCGATGACCGTCACGGGCAAGCCGCAAAAATTCATCATGCGTGATGAGATGCTAAAGCTGTTGGTAAGCGTGGAAGCTTAACGCGCGGAAGGCATTGTTCGATAGACCAAGGGAGCCTCCTCCACTTGGGCTTCATCCGCAGTCGCAAGAGCGCGGACACGGTCGTTGAACGATGACTTTTTGCAGGTGGGATCCGTGGCGGCTGGATCCCCGACAACTACCATCGCCTGACAACGGCAGCCGCCAAAGTCGCGTTTTTTGAATTCGCAGGAGCGGCAAGGTTCCTGCATCCAGTCGTCACCACGGTAGGCGTTAAACGCCTCCCCCTTGTGCCAGATATCCGCCAACGGGCGGTCCTTGATATTGTCGAACGTGAGATTGGACAGGGTTTGCGCTGCGTGACAGGGCAGGACTTGTCCGTCCGGTGTGATGTTCAGCCCGACCATGCCCCACCCGCCCATGCAGCGCTTGGGGATGTCGGTGTGGTAATCAGCAGGCACATAGTCCAGAACCAGCCGCCCTTTGTGGGTCTCGCGGGCTTCTTTCACGATCCGGCTTGCCTCCTCCGCTTGCTCTTTGGTGGGCATCAATTGGTCGCGACTGTTTAATGCCCAGCCGTGGAACTGCACGATCGCAACCTCGATCCGGCGCGCGCCCATACTGAGCGCTATCTCGATGGCTTGCGGCAGTTGGTGCAGGTTTTTGCGGTGTAGCACGGTGTTCAGCGTTAGCGGGATGCACAGCTCAGCAATCCATTCCGCCGCCAGCATCTTGCGTTTGAAACCGCCCTTGTAGCCGCCGATGTGATCGGCCATTTCCGCATCCGTGCCTTGCAAAGACAGCTGGATATGATCAAGGCCCTGTCTCTTATACACATCTCCGAGCCCACGAGACAGGCAGAAACCTCGTATGCC
>CAJXSZ010000040.1 GCA_913060815.1 uncultured Sulfitobacter sp.
TCGGCAGCGTCAGATGTGTATAAGAGACAGGCCATGTACCATGACCAAGCACTCATCCCCATCAAAACGCTGGACTTCGACAAAGGCGTGAACGTGACACTGGGCCTGCCCTTCATCCGCACGTCCCCCGATCACGGCACCGCCTTTGACATCGCTGGCACAGGTGAAGCCAACCCCAGCAGCATGATCGAAGCCATCCGCCTCGCCCACCGCATGGCCTCCGAATGAGCATCGACAACCTTCCGCCCCTGCGCCAAGTGATCGAGGACCACGGCCTTGCCGCGCGCAAGTCTCTGGGCCAGAACTTCCTGCTCGACCTCAACCTAACCGCCAAAATTGCACGCAAAGCAGGCGACCTCTCTGGCTGTGACGTTTTGGAAATCGGCCCCGGTCCAGGTGGCCTTACCCGCGGCCTTTTGTCTGAGGGCGCGCGCCGCGTGCTGGCGATCGAGAAAGACAGCCGCTGCATTCCTGCCTTGAACGAGATCGCCGCTGCCTACCCCGACCGATTGCAAGTCATCGAAGGCGACGCATTAGAAGTGAACCCTCTCGAGCACCTCACCCCACCCATCCGCGTGGCCGCAAACCTGCCCTATAACATCGGCACCGAACTGCTCGTCCGCTGGCTCACCCCTGCCGCATGGCCGCCCTTCTGGGATAGCCTCACCCTGATGTTTCAACGCGAAGTGGCCGAACGCATCGTGGCCAAACCGGGCTCCAAAGCTTACGGCCGCCTTGCCCTGCTGGCCCAGTGGCGCACAGACGCCAAAATAGTCATCAACCTGCCGCCCGAGGCCTTCTCGCCGCCTCCGAAAGTCTCCAGCGCCGTGGTCCACCTGACCGCCCTGCCCGAGCCGCGTTTTCCAGCAGACGCAACAATCCTGTCACGCACTGTGGCGGCCGCCTTCAACCAACGCCGCAAAATGTTGCGCTCCGCCCTTAAAGGGACCGCGCCCGATATCGAAGATCGCCTTATCGCCGCAGGCCTGAAACCCACCGACCGTGCAGAACAAGTCCCCCTCGAGGGCTTCTGCGCACTGGCAAGAGAACTCGCCAAACCCTAAGCCCGTTTCTTTTGGTCAAAAATGTCCCGGGGACTCTGCGCCGCGCGCAGAGGGGGCAGCGCCCCAACAAAAGCCCATTAAAAAAGCCCCGCTCCCGCGAGGCTCCTTTAATCTTTATTCTGCCGCTTCAGGCTGGTCGCCCCCGTCCGCCTTGGGTGCGTCACCTTCGGGCTTCGGTTTGGGCTTGCGGCGTGGCGCGCGGCGGGTCTTGGGCTTGCTCTCGGGCGTCTCCACCAAATTGCTACCCTCCTCGGGCGCATCTGCCTTTTGCTCCGGCTCCGCCGCAGGCTGCTCTGCCGCTTCGCGCTCCTGACGCTCGTGGCGTTCGCGGTCGCGCTCGGCCTGGCGCTCTCGGTTCAGGCGCTCTTGCTCATCGCGCTCTGCCTGACGCTTGCGGTTGGCCTCTTCTTGCTCTTCACGCTTGGCATCCGCCTCTTTCTGGGCCACGGCCAGAAGGCGCAAGTAATGCTCGGCGTGTTGCTGGAAGTTTTCCATCGCAACACGGTCGTTGCTCAGCTGGGCATCGCGGGCCAGCTGGTTGTATTTCTCGATTACCTGACTGGGCGTGCCGCGCACTTTGCCCTCGGGGCCAGAGCTGTCGAACACTCGGTTGACGACATTGCCGCCCTGATTGCCACCGCCACGGTTGCGGTTTTTATTGTTACGCGAACGCGATCTTTGAGGTTTCATAGAGGGGGTCAGCCTTTGGTGCTGTTATTTTGTCAGGCCGCCTGTGCGTATGGCACATTCTGTCGGCACGCTAAGATGTTGGGCATAAGCCGCGCAGGAAACCAGTTTCACCGCTGCAACACCTTATACCTACCCTTCGTTGCCCCCACTGGGCAAGAGCCAATAGGTGCAATTTCACCCAAATCCCGCATTAAGCAGGGTTTTGCGCACAAATAACACGGTCCCGCCCGTCCAGATCAGGCAAAATTACCACATCTGCCCATCCTGCAGATTCGAAAATTGCTCGTACATCAGCGCCCTGCTGCCATCCCATCTCGGCCAGCACGCGGCCCTGTGCCGTGAGATACTGCTGCGCGCGCGACGCAATCAGGCGGTAGACGCTCAGCCCGTCCTCCCCGTCCGTCAACGCCATCGCAGGTTCATGCAGCGCAAGCTCTGGCGCGATGGCCGCCATTTCCGACTGCGCGAGATAGGGCGGATTGCTCACGATTAGATCATAACGTCCTTCGACGGCTTCAAACCAATCGGACTGCAAAATCTGCGCGCGCTCGGCCACACCGTGCAGCACTGCATTGGCGCTGGCCTGCAGACACGCGCCCTCGGACAAATCAACGGCCACGCCCGTCGAAGTCTCCCGCTCCGCCAACAACGTCACAAGAATACAGCCTGACCCCGTCCCCAGATCAAGCACCCGCTCGAATGGCTCGGCCAGTGCGGCCTCGATCAGGCTTTCGGTCTCTGGCCTCGGGTCCAGCACCTCACGGCTCACTTTAAAACCGCGCCCGTAGAATGCACGCTCCCCTACCAAATGGCTGACAGGCACGCGTACAGCGCGCAAAGACACAAGGTGCTCATACCGCTCGGAAATCTCGGGGGCGATCTCTTCTGGTGCAATCAAGGTAATGCGCGCCGCATCCACACTTGCCGCATGGGCCAGCAATATCCGCGCATCGCGCGCAGGATCAGGCACCCCTGCCGCACGCAATTTCGCCGTAGCCGCGGCCATGGCCACAGCAGCCGTTGTCACTGGCCCATCTCCGCCAGCATTGCGGCCTGCGCATCTGCAGTCAGTGCATCGACAATCTCGTCGAGGTCACCCTGCATCACAGCATCCAGCTTATAGAGCGTGAGGTTGATACGGTGGTCTGTCATGCGACCTTGGGGGAAATTATAGGTCCTGATCCGCTCGCTCCGGTCACCACTGCCAACCTGAGAAGCGCGGCTGTCGGAACGCTCGGTATCAATGCGCTGCCGCTCGGCGTCATATAGGCGCGCTTTGAGCACCTGCATGGCAATCTCGCGGTTGCGGTGCTGCGATTTCTCGGAACTGGTCACCACGATCCCCGTCGGCAAATGCGTGATCCGCACAGCAGAATCGGTCGTATTGACGTGCTGACCGCCCGCACCAGAGGAGCGATAGGTATCAATCCGAATGTCATTGGTGGCGATCTGGATGTCTACATCCTCTGCCTCTGGCAGCACGGCCACGGTGGCGGCAGAGGTATGTACACGCCCCTGACTTTCTGTGCTGGGCACGCGCTGCACACGGTGCACGCCGCTTTCATATTTCAGACACGCAAACACATTCTCGCCCGTGATGTGTGCTACAACTTCCTTGATCCCGCCGAGCTCGGTCATGGTCTGCTCGATGATATCCACCTTCCAGCCCCGCGCCTCGGCATAGCGGATGTACATGCGCAGCAGATCGCCCGCGAACAGTGCCGCCTCATCACCGCCTGTGCCAGGTCTGATTTCCAACATCGCAGGCCGCGCATCTGCCGCATCACGCGGCAACAGCGCCAGTTGCAAGCTCGCTTCGGCCTCTGGCAGCGCTTGTTCGATCTCGTAGATTTCGTCCTTGGCCATCGCGGCCATTTCAGGATCGCCCAACATCTCGCGCGCGCCTTCAAGGTTCTCGAGCATGCTGCGGTAGGCGGCAATCTCCTCCACCACGGGACGCAGATCACTATATTCCTTGGCCAGCTTGGAGATGTCGCCACCGTCCGTGCTCATCGCCGCCTCGAGGTATTCGAAACGGGCAGTAATCTGTGCAAGACGGTCCATGGGTATCATAGGCGACGAAGTGGCCTACTGGAGCGCTTTGGTCAAGGGGGCGGTTATGGTATGATCAGTCAGCTTTACCGGAATGGGACGAGACAATGAAACATCTGATCGTTGCCCTTGCACTTCTGCCCGTGGGCGCCCACGCGCAAAGCGTTGTGACAAAAGTAAAATCAATCGATTGCTACTGCACCGACAGCGGCGGCCAGCGCATCGAGTTGGGCGAATCAATCTGCTTGCAGGTCGGCGGCCGCATGTTTACCGCCCAGTGCCAGATGTCGCTTAATGTGCCGATGTGGCGCGAAACGCAGGAAGGCTGCTTGACAGGCTCACTGTCGCGCAGCTTCACTCCGCTTGGTCCTGACACGCTCGATCAGCCCGTCCAGTCGCTTGCCATTGACCCCGAGGTCTGAGCGACCGAACCGCAGCCGCCCGTAAAGCTGGATGTTTGTGTCCGTCTGCTCGATCGTTGTGTAATCGGGAAATCCCATTATCCGCGAGCGGGTGATATAGGTCAGCCGCCCCTCGCCAACACTGCCGGCGAGCAGTTCCGTGCGCGGCAGTTTGAGCATGGCCAGATGCAAGTCCGAGAATAGCCCCGGCTCAGCGGGGACTACCCGCGCGGCCCATCCCTCACCATCGGTGCTGTCCGCATTGCCGATCGGCTTGTGCCAGCGCGCAACCTCTGAAGGCGCAAGGCGGATGAACGCCATGCCACACACAATCGCCGCTATCAGAATAATCCAGATCATTTTCCGCACCCCTGCTCTCTCGGCCTATCTGTACGCAACTCCGGGCAGGACACACAACAGCTCATATAGCAAATTGGCCCCCGTCAGCGCGGTGTTCCCCGACGTATCATAGGGCGGCGAGACTTCGACCAGATCGGCGCCTACGATATTGAGGCCTTTGAGCCCGCGGATTAACTCAAGCGCCTGTGGCGTGGTCAGCCCGCCAATCTCGGGCGTTCCCGTACCGGGTGCATAGGCCGGATCAAGACTGTCGATATCATAGGTCACATAGGTGGGCGTATCGCCGATGTCGCGGCGGATCTCCCCCGCCAACTGGTGCAGCCTGCGCCCCCACAGCTCCTCAGCGGGCCATTGCTGGAAGCCCCAACCAATGGCCTCGCTGAAATCAGTGGCTGCGTAGCCAGTGCCGCGAATGCCAATCTGATAGGTCTTCTCGGGACGGATCAGCCCTTCTTCATAAGCGCGGCGAAATACGGTGCCATGGGCCTCGCGCTCGCCGAACATCTCGTCATTCACATCCGCATGGGCGTCGATATGCACCAGCGCCACAGGCCCGTGCCGCTTGGCCATGGCGCGCAGGATCGGCAAGGTGATCGAGTGATCGCCCCCCATCGCCAGCGGCATGGCATCCGACATGAGGATTTGCTCGTAACTCTCCTGAATGATTTGCAAACTTTTGGTCAGAGAGAAAGTATTGATAGCCAGATCACCAATGTCCGCCACCTGCAAGCTGTCAAAGGGCGCTGCCCCCGTAGCGAGGTTATAGGGCCGCAGCATCGCGCTTTCGGCGCGAATTTGTTTGGGGCCAAATCGCGTGCCAGAGCGCCAAGAGGTGCCAATGTCGAGCGGGATGCCCAACAGCGCCACGTCCAAGCCTTTGAGGTCATTGACCGCAGGCAAACGCATAAAGGTATTCGGCCCCGAAAACCGCGCCAGCTCGTTCCCGCCAATCGGTTGATTCTTGGTATTCATCACGTCCTACTCGGCTCTCATTCTCGCGCCCAACAGGCAGCAAATCTCTGTCGCCACATGCGCCCCCGCAATCGCTGTGGCCCCCGTGGTGTCAAACGGCGGTGACACCTCCACGATGTCCCCCCCGCGTATGTTGATCCCCGCCAGATCCCGCAGCATCGCCGCTGCCTGCCAGCTGGCCAACCCGCCCCAGACAGGCGTGCCCGTACCGGGAGCGAAAGCAGGATCGAGCGCATCTATATCAAATGTGAGGTATGTGGGATTCGTCCCTAATATTTTCTTAATTTTTGCCACCGCCGCAGCCGTTCCCCCCTCATGCACTTCGCGTGCATCAATGGTGGTCACGCCCATCGTATCGGGGTTGTGTGTACGGATGCCCACCTGAACAGAAGTCGCAGGATCAATCAGCCCCAGCTTGATCGCCTTGTAAAACATGGTGCCATGGTCGATCCGCTCCATGTCGTCATCGACCCACGTATCGGAATGCGCATCAAAATGCAGCAGGCTCATGGGGCCGAATTTCTCGGCATAAGCGCGCAGGATCGGAAAACTGATGTAGTGATCGCCGCCCAAGGCCACACTTGCTGCACCTGAATCCAGAATGCCCTTGATATGCGCGGTCAGCGTGGCGGGAAATTCGGACACCTTTGCATAATCAAAAGCCAGATCACCGTAGTCCACGATGGCACGCTCCGCCATCACATCGAAATCCCAACCATAGGGCGGATCATAGGGTTGCAACGCGCTTGCCTCACGGATCGCGCGCGGTCCAAGGCGCGTGCCCGTGCGGTTGGTCACCGCTTGGTCGAACGGCACACCCGTGATGGCGATATCTACGCCCGTAAGATCTTTGGTATAGCGGCGGCGCAAAAATGACGTGGCCCCGCCAAAAGCGTTCTCGAAACTAGGCCCCTTCAGATCGTCGCGTGTAAAAGCCTGATCTACTTGGCTTGATGCATCTTCCAACCCCATATCAGGACGCCGCAGGCTGCATTTGTTCAACCAACTGAACAAAGAAGGACGCGCCAATCGGCGCAATCTCGTCGTTGAAGTTGAACTTGGGGTGGTGCAGCCCTGCGCCCTCACCCGCACTCAGGAACAGATAGGCTCCGGGGCGCTCCTCGAGCATATAGGCAAAGTCCTCCGAGCCTGCGACTTTGGGGAAATCCGCCACAACCGATCCGTCGCCCACCACGCTGCGCGCGACCTTTGCGGCATACTCTGTCTGCTCTGCGCTGTTGACCGTCGCGGGATAACCAATCTCGATATCCAGCTCGGCCTCCACACCATAGCTCGCCGCCTGCCCTGCAACGATCTCGCCCATGCGGCGGTGAATGAGGTCCTGCGTCTCCTTGTCAAACGTGCGGATGGTCCCGTTGATCATCGCAGTGTCGGGGATCACATTGCTCGCGCTGCCAGTGTGGATTTGCGTGACCGAGATCACCTTCTCCTCGCTCGATTTGGTGTTGCGGCTGATGATCGTCTGGATCGCCTGCACCATACCACAGGCCGCGACAACGGGATCAGCTGTCTCATGCGGCATGGCCCCGTGGCCGCCGCGCCCGTTGATGGTGATGGTGAAGCTGTCCACGGCCGCCATGATCGGACCGGGCGTGGTGAAAAATCCGCCTGCAGGCACGTTTGCACCTGGAAAATTGTGGATGCCGTAAACTTCGGAAATGTCGAAGGTATCCATGATGCCTTCCTGACACATCACCTGCGCACCACCGCCGTCTTCCTCGGCGGGCTGGAAGATCAGCGCCACGCGGCCCGCGAAATTGCGCGTCTCTACCATGTACTTTGCCGCCCCCAGCAGCATCGCGGTGTGTCCGTCATGGCCGCAGGCATGCATCTTGCCCGCATGGGTCGAGGCATAGTCGACGCCCGTCTCCTCTTCGATCGGCAGCCCGTCGAAATCCGCACGTAGACCAACAGTGCGCCCCTCACCCTTGCCGTTGATGATCGCCACAATGCCCGTCTGCGCGATGCCCTCATGAATTTCATCCACGCCAAACTCCTCCAGCCGCGCCTTGATGAAGGCCGCCGTCTTTGGGCAGTCAAAGCTTAGCTCGGGGATGGTGTGCAAATGCTGACGCCATTCGGTCATTTCGTTGGACATATCAGCAATTCGGTTGATCACGGGCATGGGTGGACTCCTCTGGATGCTTGACCTTATCTGACACCACCCACAGGAGAGCCGCAATGCCAGACGACATTATTCACGACGAAAACGCAGGCATCGAGCGGCTTTTGGAAATCATGCGCCGTCTGCGCGATCCCGACACAGGCTGCCCTTGGGACATCGAGCAGAACTTCGACACCATCGCCCCCTACACCATCGAGGAAGCCTATGAGGTCGCCGACGCGATTGAACGCCGCGACTGGCCTGAACTGGAGGGAGAGCTGGGCGATCTGCTGTTGCAATCGGTCTATCACACTGCCATGGGCGAGGAAGCGGGCCATTTCACGTTTCAGAGCGTGGTGCGCAACATCTCCAACAAAATGGTCGCGCGCCATCCGCATGTTTTCGGTGATGAGAGCCGCGATAAATCCGCCGAACAGCAAACCGCCGATTGGGAAGCGATCAAAGCGCAGGAACGCGCTGGCAAAGCACAACAAGGCGCACTCGACGGGGTCGCCGTGGGCCTGCCCGCCCTGCTGCGCGCCTACAAGCTGCAAAAACGCGCCGCCCGCGTGGGCTTTGACTGGCCCGATACAGGCGATGTCATCGCCAAAATCAGCGAAGAGGCAGCCGAACTTGTCGAAGCGCGCGACGAGTTGAGCGCGGAAGAGCAATTCGAGGAATTCGGCGATCTGATGTTTGTTATGGCCAATCTGGGCCGCCATCTCGGGATTGAACCCGAAGCCGCCTTGCGCGCTGCCAACGCCAAATTCACCCGCCGCTTTGCAGGTGTCGAGGCAAAGCTCGCAGCACGCGGCAAAACCCCTGAGCAAAGCGATCTTGCGGAAATGGATGCCCTCTGGGATGCGGTCAAAGCAGACGAGAAAGCGGCGCAGCGCTGATCAGGATCACCGCCCCTAGACATCTGCCGCACCCCTTGCGAAATTGCGCACAGTACTGCCTCCAAAGGAAATACCATGCCCCCACGTAAGATTATCATCGACACAGACCCGGGTCAGGACGATGCCGTGGCGATCCTGCTGGCGCTGGCCAGCCCCGAAGATATCGAGGTGTTGGGCATCACCTGCGTCGCGGGTAACGTTCCGCTGCCGCTGACCACGCGCAACGCACGTATCGTCTGTGAGCTGGCAGGCCGCCCCGATGTTCCCGTCTTTGCAGGCGCCGACCGCCCCCTTGGTCGTGATCTGGTAACAGCTGAACATGTGCACGGTAAAACGGGCCTCGATGGACCGACCCTGCCAGAGCCGACCATGCCTATGGCCGACGGCCACGCGGTGGATTTCATTATCGAGCAATTGGCAGAACATGCGCCAGGAACGGTCACGCTCTGCCCGTTGGGGCCTTTGACCAACATCGCCATGGCGCTGCAAAAACAACCCGCCATTGCAAACCGGATCGCAAAGATCGTGCTCATGGGTGGCGGCTATTTCGAAGGGGGCAACATCACCCCCACGGCTGAGTTCAACATCTACGTCGACCCCCAAGCTGCTGATATCGTGTTTAAATGCGGTGCACCTATCGTGGTCATGCCCCTCGACGTGACGCACAAAGCGCTGGTGACCCGTTCCCGAAACGATGCCTTCCGCGCACTAGATACACCCGTTGGCGTCGCCGTAGCCGAAATGACCGACTTCTTCGAGCGTTTTGATAAGGAGAAATACGGCTCCGCTGGCGCGCCGCTGCATGATCCTTGCGTGACCGCCTATATGATCCAGCCCCATCTCTTCAAAGGCCGTCACATCAACGTCGAGATCGAGACGACCTCGGAGCTGACCATGGGCATGACCGTTGCCGACTGGTGGGGCGTCACAGACCGCGCACCAAACGCCACTTTCATGGGCGACATTGACGCCGACGGGTTCTTTACCCTGCTCACGGAACGGTTGGCCCGATTATGAGCGCGGCCCTTACCCTCGCCGGTCCCGACCATATCGACACCCTGCTGGCACTGGTCGAGAAATTCCACGCCGAGGAAGGGATGCAATCCACGCCAGAGAAACGCCACGCAGGCCTTGCCCCGCTGCTCGACGGCTCCCCTTATGGATGTGTCTATTTGATCGGCCCGCCCCGCTCTCCCATTGGCTATATGGTCATCACCCTTACATGGTCGGTGCAATTCGGCGGACTGGATGGGTCTGTTGACGAACTCTACATCCGCCCTGGCGTGCGTGGACGCGGCATCGCGTCCGAGGCGCTGGTTGCACTGCCCCGTGCGCTGGCAGGAGGCGGCCTGCGCACCATACACCTCGAAGTCGATAAAAGTAACGCCGCAGCCCTGAAACTTTACCGCCGCGCAGGATTTGTGCTGAACGAGAACTACCTGTTCATGACCAAACACCTCTGACGGAGCCGCCCATGCACATCCCATTTGACAACAGCTATGCCGCTCTGCCCGATGCCTTCTATACCAAGCTCGCACCCACATCCGTTAAAGCCCCCAAGCTACTGGCATTTAACGAAGAACTGGCAAAATCGCTTGGCATCGAGGACACAGATGAGGGAACGATGACCGAAATATTCAGCGGTAACTCCCTACCCCAATCCGCCGACCCGCTGGCCCAGCTCTATGCGGGTCACCAATTCGGCAATTACAATCCGCAGCTTGGCGATGGCCGCGCAATTTTGTTGGGAGAAGTGATTGATACCAACGGGATACGCCGCGACATTCAACTAAAGGGCGCCGGCCGCACACCCTATTCGCGCGGCGGCGACGGGCGCGCGTGGCTTGGTCCTGTGCTGCGCGAATATGTCGTCTCCGAGGCGATGCACGCGCTCGGCATTCCGACAACCCGCGCCCTTGCCGCTGTAAGCACGGGCGAGGATATCCTGCGCGAGCAAGGCATGCTGCCCGGTGCCGTACTGACCCGTACTGCTTCCAGCCACCTGCGCGTAGGCACATTTCAGGTATTCGCCCACCGTGGACAAATCGAAGACCTGCAAACCCTCACAGACTACGCGATCAAGCGCCACTACCCACAGGCGAGCGGCCCCATGGACCTGCTCCGCGCCGTTTGTGCGGCCCAAGCCGATCTTATCGCGCGCTGGATGTCCGTAGGATTTATCCACGGGGTGATGAACACCGACAATTGCGCCATCGGCGGCGAGACGATTGATTACGGCCCCTGCGCATTTATGGATGATTTCCACATGGGCCGCGTCTTCAGCAGCATCGACCAGCAGGGCCGCTATGCTTACGGCAACCAACCCAATATGGCGATGTTCAACATGGCCCAGCTTGCCACCGCGCTCTTGCCCCTCTTCGAGGACAAAGACGCCGCACTGGAAGAAGCCACGGCCATTATTTACGCCATGCCAGACCAGATCGAGGCCGCGTGGCTCAAGCGCTTTGCCGCCAAACTCGGCATTGCGGAGCCCACACCCGAGGACGCCGACCTCATCCAGTCCCTGCTTGACCTGATGCAGACCCAAGGTGCTGATTTCACCAACACCTTCCGCGCCCTAAACACCGGCAAAGCCCGCGATCAATTCACCGACCGAGAGGCATTCGACGCGTGGGAGAAGCGGCACAGCGCGCGGATCATGGGCCTTGAAGGCGCGTCCGAACTGATGGACGCAACGAACCCCGCGCTCATTCCGCGCAACCACCGTATCGAGCAAATGATCCAAGCCGCCACCGCGGGAGATATGGCCCCGTTCGAGCAAATGATGCAGGCCTATGCGACCCCCTTTGCCGATACCTCCAGCGATCTCACCCGCCCGCCCACGCGAGACGAAATTGTCCCCGCCACTTTCTGCGGCACCTAAGTTTTTGGCTTGCGGTTGATCAACGTGATCCCCGCCGCCACCAACGCAAGTGCGATCCAGATCGAAGGCGCAATCTCTTCGCTCAGCAATATCCACCCCAACAGCACCGAGGCCACGGGCGAGATAAAGCTGAAAGAGGCCACGGAATTGGCGGGATAACGCTTCATAAGCCAGAACCACGCGAGAAAGCCGAAACTCGCCACGCCGATGATCTGGAATGCCATGCCCGCCAGATGGATCGGCTCCAGCTCGCGCAGCATGGGGCCGAACAGCGGCGCCAGCAGCAACAGGATCGGCGCGGAAACGGCAACTTGAGAGATCAACTGCTGCTCGGGCGGCACATGCGCAAGCGGTGTGATCCGCACAAGCAGTACGATGCCCGCCCAACTCAGCGCCGAGAACAGCGCCAGCAGATCACCCGTCCAACTGATCTGCCCGCCGCCACGCTCGGCCAGTGCAATTACCACGCCAGAAAAAGCCAGCGCTAAGCCCAACGCCTTGCGCTGTGTTAGCCCCTCATCTGGCAGCAAAACGGTACTCACCAAAGCGAGCCAGAGCGGCATCGAATAGAAGATTACGGAACTGCGGCTCACCGTTCCAATGTCCAACGCATTGTAAAGGCATATAAACTCGAACGCGAACAGCAGTCCAGACACCACGGCCCAAGGCACTGCCGCGCGTGGCATCCGAAATGAGATGCCCCGCAGATACATCCAGAGCAGCAACACGACCACAGCCCCCGCAGAGCGCAGCCCCGCCGCGAACACAGGACTGAACCCGCCGCCCGTCACCTTGATCACCACCTGATTGAACGCCAGATGCAGCGCAAATACCGTCAGCGCCACCGCCCCGAAGGCGTCCATGTATGTCTTTCGTTCCATCCAGCCACAAGACGCCGCTGCGCGCAGCGATGTCAATGCGCACCGCGCGCAAAATTCCCCTCCGTCAAGCCTGCATAAATATGCAACCCTATACGGGTACAGAATCACAAATGGGGGGCCTCACCAATGAGCCTTATGAAAACACTCGCAAAAGTCGCCATCGGCGTCGCCGTAGCCAAAGGCGCAAAGGCAGTAATGAACCGCGGCGCGGGCGGCACGTCACAGGCGGGCGGCTTGGGCGGCCTTTTGGGCGGCCTGACAGGAGGCGGTGCATCGGCGCAGGGTGGCGGACTTCAGGACATGCTCGGCGGGATGCTCGGCGGCAGCGCACAGGGCGGCTCCGTCGGCCAAGGTGGCCTTGGCGGTCTGCTGGAAAATCTTGGCGGTGCACAAGGTGCCTCCGCGCAGGGTGGCCTTGGCGGATTGCTCGGTAGTCTGGCAGGCGGCGGCGGCGCGGGCGGCATGCTGGGCGGTCTTGCCTCTGCAGCGGGTGCTGGTGGCCTTCTAGGCGGCCTGACAAGTGCGATGGGCAACGCTCCAGCCGAAAACAACGAGAGCTTCGGCGCCGTGCTCAACTCACAATTCGACCAAACCCCGGAGCCTGCAATCCAGCCCTCGCAAGATCAGGAAGCCGCCGCGGCCCTCATGCTCGCCGCGATGATTCAGGCTGCTAAATCCGATGGCACATTCGATGATGCGGAAAAGGAAAAGCTGCTGGGCCAGCTGGGCGACGTCGACGCCGAAGAAGCCGCCTTTGTCCAAGCGCAAATGCAGGCGCCTGTCGACGTCGACAATCTCGTGGCCAACACGCCCGAAGGCATGGGCCAGCAAGTCTATGCGATGAGCGTTATGGCCATCGATCTCGATACTGGCGACGAAGCGCAGTACCTGCACAAACTCGCGACAGCCTACGGTATGCAGGCCGCTGAGGTCAACGATATCCACGCGCAATTGGGTGTGCCCTCGCTCTATACCTAAACGCTATATCTGCCAGCACGGCAGTATTGTTACCAAATAGGAGAAGCCCCCGAGCGCTCGGGGGCTTTTTGATTTGCACGAGGCAGACTCGCTTATTCCAGACAAGTTCATGTGCAGGCCATGCAAACTTCCGCATCAGCCTTCAGTCGCCTGCCCCCCTCGTGAGCGGACTCTCTACAGCGGGCGGCGCGATATCGAGAATACCGAGCATGTCCATTCCCCCGAGAATTGAGTCCACCGCGATCGTCGCCAGAACGATACCCATCACCCGACTGATGACGCTTGCCCCTGTGCTTCCGATGATGCGATGGACGAACCCAGCCATCAGGAGCAGTGCGAGCGTCACAAGCAGCACAACCAGAAGCAAACCCGCTGTAATCGCCTGCTCGGTGACGGTTTCTGTATGGTTGTCCGTCAGGATCACGATGGCCAGCATCGCCCCCGGCGAAGCGATGGACGGCATGGCAAGCGGAAAGACGGCACCCGCGAGATGGTCGCGTTCCGCCTCTTCTATCTCGTGAACAGGTTTGGACTCCCCGAAGATCATAGTCATCGCAAAGAGGAAAAGCACGACCCCGCCTGCGATCTGGAATGACCCCAACCGCAGACCAAGCGTCTCCAGCAAAAACTGCCCTCCGACGAGGAAGAGCAGCAATACCAAAGCCGCGATTGCCACGGCGCGTAATGCAAAACGGCGATGCAGACGCGCGGGGACACTTTGAACCGCAAAGAGGAAGACGGGAATCGTGCCCACGGGATCTATGACGACGAATAGTGTTACGAACTCTCGAACGAGGGCTGTCCAGTCCATCTTTATCGATCCCTTAAGGTCTTTATGCCGTCAATACATTTGGAATACACGAAACTCTGAGCACAAGCAGCCCTCAACATTTCAATTGGTCGACAACGAAAGCGGCCACTCATGTATCAGGAAGCATCTTTCACATTAGACCCGAAGTAGCCGTTCGCTGCGCTCGCATCATCTGCAAGCACAGCGCCACAGCACTTTCTAAGCGGCACCACCGCTCGGCTTGCCGCCACCACCGCCGCTACGACGACGGCGCCCGCCACCGGGTTTGCCACCGCCGCCGCCGCCACCAGCAGGCTTGCCACCGCCCCCTTGGGGA
>CAJXSZ010000041.1 GCA_913060815.1 uncultured Sulfitobacter sp.
CAAGCAGTGTCAGACCAACGATGTCTTCTGCCAGTTTTTTCAGATCAGCCATGTTTTAGCTCTTTCCGTTTACAATATGTGTTTTCTAGCGTGCAGGACTTACTGCTACGCCGATATGAGTAGTTGCTTACGCAGCCTTGTCTTCGATTGTAGACAAGATACCTGCGATATTGCTTGCTGGTGCGCCAATGGCCCCCGCGATATTGCTTGCTGGTGCGCCCAACATACCTGCGATCGTGGAGATAAGCTCCTCGCGCGAAGGCATTTTGGACACGGCTTCAACACCGGCGACGTCCAACGCGTTCTCACCCATTGCACCGCCGAGGATGACAAGCTTGTCATTCTCTTTGGAGAACTCCTGAGCAACCTTGGCCGCGGCCACAGGATCCTCAGAATAGGTCAGAACGGTCATACCCGTCAGAAGGTCAGCAATGCTTGCGCATGGCTTGCCCTCAAGGGCGATCTTGGCGAGCCGGTTTTTGGCAACACGCACAGACCCGCCCGCCGCGCTTGCACGCGCACGCAGGTCCTGCATTTCAGCAACTGTCAGACCGACGTAGTGGCTTACCACTACAACGCCAGAGCTTTCAAAGATTTCGCCGAGTTCTTCGACGAGCTGTTCTTTTTGTGCTCTATCCACAGTTTCTCTCCAATATATTCGGAGGGGTGACCCCCCGAGGCTCATTTAGCTGGGCAGTGTGCCCAACGTCGGGTCCTTACGGGTCCTTCCCAAGATCATCCGAGAGCGTGGCCCGCGAAATCTCTAAAGTCATTCCCCATCTCGGGCAGGAATTATGAGAGGTTTGATCCCCTCACCCACCTTCTCGGACGAAGTGCACAACAGCGCACGACGAATCGCGTGCTAGGGTGCAAGGGATCGAGTAGTCGCAATCGGGCAAAATGCCAACAGTAAATCAGCGCGCCGCAGCCTTTAAGATGAGGCAGGGCCGCGCATGGCCTGAATAAGCGCCTTCAGCTCGGTCGTGGAGATGTTCTCGGTACGCGGCAGATACAGCACGTCACACAGATCGCGCAGCTCGTCGAACTTGCCTGCCCAATCATCGCCCATGGCAAACAGCCCCACGCCGTACCGCTGCACGTCATCACGCTTTTGCGCCCAGTCTTCCTCGGGGATAACCTGATCGACATAGCGACACGCCTCGAGGATTTCGACACGGTGCGCATAGGGGATAGCCGTGCTCTTGCCCTTGATGCTATTGAATTCATCGGTCGAGCAGCCGACGATCAGCTTATCGCCAAGCGCAGACAAGCGTTTGAGCAGCCGCAGATGGCCGACGTGAAACAGATCAAACGTGCCATAGGTCAGGATCACTCTGTCAGTCATGCGCTTACCATCTCGTCCAGAGCCTCGCGGAAGGCGGCAAACTTCTTGTTCGCCGCTGCCCACGGGAAGCTGAACCCCGGATCGGGCTTGCGCCAGCCCTTGCCATAGTTCACCTCAAGCATCGCTTCTGCGTCACGCGGGATCGGCAGGCCAGTGGTTGTGCAGGCATCCAGCGGCAACAGGTTCGCTTTGATCAAATCACCGCTGGTATGCGGGTAGACATAGAGCTTCTCGCCTTGCAGCCATGCGGGGAAGATATCAATATTCACGCCTGTGGTGGATTTGAGCTTGAACACTGCGGGGTTGCGGCGTGCGCCGCTCTGAGCAACCAGACCGCGCGCCACAAGGGTGTCGTAGCCCTTGATCCATTGCGCGGCCGCCTCCTGCGGGGTGTTCGCCGGCATCAGGACCGCGATGTCCACGTCATCATCATGGGCGATAAACCCGCCCTCACGCACAGCACCCAACAACGTGCCGGAGTTCAGGAAAGCGGGACCAAAGACATCCTCGACCGACTTGATGGCGGCGGCAGTATCGCCCCACAGAGCGGTGTGATCCACATCCGCCAAAGCGCGCTGCAAGAAAATCCCCTCCAGCGAAAAACCGTGCTGCTCGGCCCCCTCAATCCGTTCGGCGAAAGCGTCATAGAGGTCTTGCTCACCCTGCGCCATGCGATGCTGCGTCAAACGGTACAGCGACTTTTGCGCGCGGCGCGGGCGCTTGCCATGGGCAATCACTGCGGCGACAAAAGCCTCAAGCGCAAGCGGGTCGCGCTCCTGCTGATCCGACAGATCAAGCGCTTCATAGCTCTTGAGCGCCACATCTGCGCGGTAGGGAGCTTTGCTCCCTTCCAGCTGCGCAAGGGCCGCATCGCGCAAGGCTCGCAGAATTTCGGTGGTCAAATTGTCCAGTGTGCTCGCCTGCATCGCATCATGCCCTGTTTTCCCGCCACAATCCGTGCGCAGCGCATGTCGCGCAATGAAGGGCTGCGGCAGGCACCCAAAATCCCAGCAAGCGCCACTATATTGCAACACAGCATTGGCCCTGCTCCCAAACAAAAAAGAGCGGGCACACCGGCCCGCTCCTCTCCATAAATTTTAAGCAGATCGCTTATTCGCTTACAGCACCGTCAACGGCAACTGTTACGCCCGGGCCCATTGTGGAGCTCAGTGCGATCTTCTGCAGATAGGCACCTTTGGCACCTGTCGGCTTGGCCTTTGCAACAGCACCGATAAAGGCGCGGATGTTCTCGACCAGCTTTGCCTCGTCAAAGGATGCTTTGCCAACGCCTGCGTGCACAACGCCGCCTTTTTCCGCTTTGAACTGGACTTCACCGCCTTTGGCCGCTTTCACGGCGGCAGCAACGTCCATTGTCACGGTGCCAACCTTGGGGTTCGGCATCAGGTTGCGGGGGCCGAGCACTTTACCCAGACGGCCCACAACGGGCATCATGTCAGGTGTCGCGATGCAACGGTCAAAGTCGATCTTGCCGCCTTGAACGGTTTCCATCAGGTCTTCCGCACCGACAACATCCGCACCAGCGGCTGTTGCTTCTTCGGCTTTTGGACCACGGGCGAAGACGGCAACGCGCACATCTTTGCCTGTACCGTTGGGCAGGCCAACAACACCGCGGACCATTTGGTCGGCGTGGCGCGGGTCAATCCCGAGGTTCATGGCGATCTCGATTGTCTCGTCGAACTTGGCGTTCGAGTTTGACTTGATCAGGGACACAGCTTCTTCAACTGTGAGGTTCTCTTTGCCTGCGAATGCTTCGCGTGCGGCAGCGGTACGTTTTCCGAGCTTTGCCATATTACTTAACCTCGATGCCCATGGACTTTGCGGAGCCCATAATGATTTTCATTGCCTGTTCGACATCGTTCGCGGACAGATCGACCATTTTCGCTTCAGCGATTTCGCGCAGCTGCTTGGCTGAGATTGTGCCAACAGTTTCACGGGACGGTGTTTTCGCACCCGAGTTCACTTTGGCGGCTTTCTTCAGGTAGTAGGACGCAGGCGGCGTCTTGATGTCCATCGTGAAGGACTTGTCCTGATAGTAGCTGATCACGGTCGGGCACGGCGCACCGGGCTCCATGTCTGCTGTCTTGGCGTTGAACGCCTTACAGAATTCCATGATGTTGATGCCGCGCTGACCCAATGCTGGACCTACGGGCGGGGACGGGTTTGCTTGACCCGCTTTAACTTGCAACTTCATCGTACCGACGAGTTTCTTGGCCATGTGACCATCTCCTTTTTAAGCGCCTCGGGACGCGTTCCCGAGATCGGTTTGCTCCGTGGTTCGGTGCCCGCACGCGTGCGGACTGCCTCCCACGTGAATTGTTGCTGGTGCAACAGACCGCCGCTTAGACGCAAAGCTGCAATTTGGCAAGGGGTGATCGGCACTCTTGAGGAACATCGAAGCAGCGACGAGCCTCAAGGGCATTTGTCGAAAACAGGTGATTCTGATGATGCGCAATTTAACAGTAGACCAGCACACCTGGTGGCCATCTCCTTGGCCAAAAGGAATTTGCGCACACGACCGATAGTGCCAGCATCGTGGAATCCCCAGATCGCCGAGCAAGCTTCAGGCACCCTCGCTATAGTGCAGGTCCAGCCACCTTCGCGCAGGACCGCTGACCCCCTCCTCCTCCATCGCGACCAACCGCTCAAGGACATCCGCCATCCCCTCCACGCGGCAGTGCATCTCGGTGGCGGTCATCATCGCCTCCCACAAGTGGCCTGCATCAATCATGCGCGAGACAAATGACGGGTCAAAGCAATATCCTTCATGCACATGAAACCAGAACGACTGGGCAGAGGGAAGATAGGGCTCATGCAGCTTTTCCGACAGCACCGCCATCACCCAAGCATCGAGGTCGAACCCCTCAAGCGCGGCCAGTTTGCCGATGTCGGGCAATGATCCTTCAATGAGGCCATCGACGAATCCCCCCGCCACGGCCCGGCGGTGTTTCGGCAGTGCTGCAATCTGCTCAAGCATTTCTGACAGGGGAAGAGGCTTGCCCGAGTTGATCATCTCCTCAGGGTCATCATAGAGCATGCCGAGAAACTTCGCCGCCGCCGCCGCGACAAGGGGATGCGGATCACGAAGCTGCGGCAGAAGATATGTCTCGACGTTTTGCCAACTCATCCGCTGCTGCCCGCGCTGCGCCAATACGCTAAGGGCCATTGCGCGGTGGATGGCAGTGAGGTCATCCGTGCCACGGCGCAGATCCACACCTTCGAGCCAACGTGTAAAAACCGTGTCGAAGGGTGGTGCGGGGCATTTTAAGACATCCCAGCACAGATGAATATGCGCCAGCGGATCTTGGTCGAGCTGTGCTTCAAGATGGTCAAGATAAGCCGCGATCAGGGTTGCGGCCTCTTCGGGATCAAGCGGGATGTTGGGCAGAGGGATCGGCGCCTCTGGCCCGCCACTCCACAACTCGGGTCCCAGCGCGCGGGTGCGGTCAACGCCGCGTTGCAAAAAGTCGCGGCTGTCTGCGCGCTCGTCCACGAAAAGCGTTCTGAGGCAATTGTGCAGGGCATAGTCCAAACTGCGCTGGTGACCCGCATCCGCCACAACAGGGCGCGCAGCGCCCGTAAGACCCAACATGCTCAGGCAATTGTCCACCATCCGCCGTACCTGCGGCGCAGGCGTCCCGGGAACATAGGATTTTGCTAACGCATAAACGGCGCCACGTACCGCCCAAGCATCGAAAGGCTCGGCCGCTCGAAGCGTCTCAAGCTGGTCGAGTGCGTCCTTGAACGCAGTCGACGCCACTTAGACCTGCTTGTTGACCTGAGTGAAGTCGAGCTCGACAGGGGTTTCGCGACCAAAGATGGAAACCATAACCTTGAGCTTCTGGTTCTCGTCGTCGACTTCTTCGACCATGCCGTCGAAATCCTCGAACGGGCCATCGCCCACTTTGACCTTCTCGCCGATCTCGAAGTGAATGAGCGTGCGGGGAGCTTCCTCGCCTTCCTGAACGCGGCCAAGAATGGCGGTCACTTCGGCATCACGCATCGGCATCGGGCGGCCCTGTGGTCCCAAGAAGCCTGTGACGCGGTTAATAGAGTTGATCAGGTGATAACCGCGATCCGACATCTCCATATGCACCAGCACGTAGCCAGGCATAAAGCGGCGCTCGGTGGTGACCTTCTTGCCGCGACGGACTTCGATCACTTCTTCGGTCGGCACCAGCACTTCGTCGATCTGATCCTCGAGCTCTTGCTCGGCAACCGTGTTGCGGATCTGCTCGGCAATCTTTTTCTCGAAGTTGGACAGGACACTGACCGAATACCATCTTTTTGCCATCTGAGTTTTCCGTCCTTGTCCTAAGTGCTGATCACTTGCGAATTCTTAAACCATGCCAGAGCAACGCTCTGTGCTGTTCACTGGTATGCGCATCTCGAATCAAGATACGCAAGCCACAATACAGATGTGCGGGTTAGCCCACGCGCCGTGGGGATTCAAGGGTTGGTCGCTAAATTTACTGCCAGAATGCAGGTAAGCCGTAGGGGTCCGTCCCCTTAGCCAAACACATTCAATACGTACTGCAGACCAGAGCGGATAATGATATCAACCAAAGCGAAAAATACCGCTGTCAGAGCCGCAAGGATAAAAACCATCACGGTGGTCAGCATAACTTCGCGGCGGGTTGGCCAAACGACCTTTGCCACTTCGGCGCGGGTTTGCTGAATGAACTGAAGCGGGTTGACGGTGGCCATGGAATGCATCCCTGTTAAAACGTATTCGTCATCTAACGACTACGCCCGCGCGTTTCAAGGCTGCAATTGCGGCAGCGCTATGCGCCATTCTCCGACAGTCCTGCCATGCGGCGTTCCACCGCTTCCTCATGGCGCTGGTCCGCGGTTGCCAACGCGCCAAAGTCGGGAAGATAAAGGCCGTCCACGCTGCCTTCGGGAAAACGGTCAAGGATTGCATCCCAACGCACAGCGAAACGGTCCAACTTTTGATACACGGGCCCTGCACGCTCGGGCCTGCGTTTGATGTACCACTGGCTCACGCGAATAACGCCGTGCCAGAAGCCATCGTAGCCCGTGATCAACAAGACCCCGACCATGATGAAACAGGTCAAAAACAGGATGCCAACGACAAGCCATGGCCGCAGCAAGACCAGCACCGCAAAAGCCGCCAGCGCGAGATGTGCGCGGGTCGGGCGATATGCCTTGATTTGTTCCAGCAGCCCTGCACCGTCAGCGGGCTGACCCCTACGCGATGTATGGGTCGCATTGGCTTGAGCCTTTGGCGATTGATAAGGCGTTGCCGCCTTGCGCCCAAAGGAAAGTCCGAAAAATGACCGCGACTTGGCAGAAGCGCCTTTTGCGGAGGAAGGCGGCACACTGGCTTCAGCTGATTGGATTTCCGGGAAGGCATCGGCCTTCGAGCGCACTCGCGGTGCGTGCTCGGGCGGCGCTTTCGGCTTGCCCCTTGCACGACGCGGCGCGACAGGCTCTTCCTCAGTCAGAATCGAGCGGATCGCACTAAGGGAGTGCGCGTCCAGTTCACCAGTGTCTGCGTCAGGGTTCTGCTGTGCCGTTTTGGGTGCTGCTGTCATCTGCTCATACCGATTGCGATCAATTGTCGGTTAATCAGATCCGATAATTTTACGGCATGAGGATGGAGGTGCTGTGGCAGAAGCGTGGTATCGTTGCGCAAATGGATACAAAAGAACTGTAACTGTTCAATTCCGCCTAGACGCACGCGCAAGCGAAACAATCAATCCTAAGATGCTGGTGATTTGGCAGGGGCTGAGGGACTCGAACCCACGACCCTCGGTTTTGGAGACCGATGCTCTACCAACTGAGCTAAACCCCTATGCCTGAGCGTTGGGTAGTCTGGATTGCGCGCAGGATCAAGAGGCATCACACCTCAGACCTGGAAATTCCTGACCCGCGTTACGCCGCGGTGCGCGAGCGCGCAAATTCGGGGCTTTGCACGATGCCTTTATCAAACAACTTGCTAATTTCCGTGTCGGTCATCCCAACAACATCGCCGAGCACTTCTTCGGTATGCTGCCCCAGTACAGGTGCTGCTTGTGGGGCTTTGCGCGGACCGCTGGAGAATGTCGCTGGCGATCCTGGCACGGGAAACCGACCCAGACCGGGCTGGTCGAGCATTTCAAACATCGGGTTCTCGGGGCTAAGGTCGGGGTCTTGCGCCACCGCCTCTTTAATGGTGCGGAAGGTGGACCACGTGAGTTTCATCGCATCGAACATAGGCTCGATTTCGCTTACGGCACGGGCAGCAAACCACGGCTCGAGAATCGCTGTGATCTGGTGGCGTAAGGTCCAGCGGTTGCCCTCGTCGCGCAGGCTTAGCCCCGTGCGCACCTCAAGTGCCGCCAGCGCATCCGCCGATCCCGTTGCCTTCACAAGGCCCGACCATTGACGCCCAGTCAGGCCAATGACCATCACCCGTGCGCCATCCGCACAGACAAAATCCTGCCCGTAGGCGCCATAAAGCGCATTGCCCGACTTAGCGCGCGCTTCCTCATTCACGACGGCATCGCCGATCAAACCAAGATGCCCCATGGCGGCGGCGGCGACATCCTTAAGAGACAGCTCAACCTCCTGCCCTTTGCCACGGCGTAGGCGATGACGTTCGGCTGCGAGCAGCGCACTCACGCAGAGGTTCCCCGACAGTAGGTCCCACGCAGGGACAGCATTGGCGACAGGCCCGTCATGCCCCTCTGGCCCCGTAATGTCGGGCACACCTAGTGCTGGATTTACAGTATAGTCCACCTGCGGGCGGCCATGGCGGTCCCCCAGTAGTGTCACTGTGATCAGGTCCGCGCGGTACTGGCGCAGCGTGTCATAATCCATCCAGCCGCGTACGCGTAGATTAGTCAGGAACAGCCCCGCGTCCTCACCGGGTGCAGTCACGATCCGCGTCACCAGCTCGCGCCCCTCATCAGATTTCATGTCAACGGCGACAGAGCGCTTGCCCTTGTTAAGCCCCGCCCAAAACAGGCTTTGCCCCGAAGGCGCCAGTGGCAGGCGGCCTGCATCAAGCCCCCCTTCAACTCTGTCAAAACGGATCACATCCGCGCCCATCTGGGCCAGTGTCATCCCCGCAAGCGGCACGGCTACAAAAGCAGACCCCTCAACCACGCGCATACCTTGTAGAATGGTGCTCATCTTATATCTCCCAAATCGCGCTGGCTTGCATGCCTTGATGTGTGCCGCCCGCCACGGTGCAGAGCGACCATTCGGCGTCCGAACTTTTGGTCGCGGCCAGCTCCACTACGTCGGAGGCGAACACAGGATGCACCCCACAGAACGAGAACATAGCAGGCGCGCGGCCACGGTGCCGCGTGGCCATTCCCAACAGCAGGTTCGCTTGAAGCGGGCCGTGCACGACCAAATCGGGATAGTGCTCAACCTCTTGCGTATAAGGCAGATCGTAATGGATACGGTGTGCGTTGAATGTGATCGCAGAGTAGCGGAATAGCAGCGGTGTTGTGATGTCGGCCTGTTCACTCAGATCGCTGCGCGGGGCGGGGATCGCCTTTGGCGCGCGGAACGTGTCAGGGATGTTGAGATAGACGATGTCCTGTTGCTCACGCACAGCAAGGCCACTCTCACCGCTGATGTCATGCTCAAGCGTCACAAAGACCATGTCACCCGCTGCACCAGACTTTTCCGCGACATTGGTGATCCGCGTCTCTCGGGTTAGTCGCTCGCCTACGTATAGCGGCGCGAGAAACTCCAGAGCGCCCCCTGCCCACATGCGGCGGTTGAGGCGCACAGGCGGCATGAGCCCGCCCAGACGCGGATGCCCGTCATGCCCCAGATCATCCATCGATGCGGTTGGAGGAAAGCCAAACCAGTGCCACAGTTGGGGGAGCGGATCACCCTCGCGCGGTGCCGCACTCTGAGGTGCGCCCAGAACTGTATGGGCCATTTGCGCTGTTCCATGTGAGACTGAACCAGTGCTGACCTCACTACGATTTATCCAAGCAGAAAGATTGATTTGATCCATATCGCCGCCTCCAAGCTACGTCTAAGGATCGTGCGCTATCTAGAAAAATCAAGTGTTTTTAATATGTTAACAGTAGACCGTCGTATACAATGGCCAAATGCTGCAAATGCAGTGACGCGCTGCTTCGTTGAATTTGCTGCACCTTTTGGACGAATGTTGCGTGATGCCGCGTCGCAGCACTATAGCGCAAATTTTTTGGCCAAATTGACGCAGCGTGATGGATCAGAAGGGGCGAGCGCGAATCTGTGACCTCTCTGGTAAAGCAAAAAGGCCGCTCCTTGTGGGGAGCGGCCTTTTCTATTTAGCTACCGGGTGCTGCGTCTGTGCT
>CAJXSZ010000042.1 GCA_913060815.1 uncultured Sulfitobacter sp.
GAGATTTCTGCCTGTCTCGTGGGCTCGGAGATGTGTATAAGAGACAGGTTCAGCGCGCGCCACCTTGCCACGACTGGCATGCACACCCTTATACGGAACGAGTGCATCCACCTGCCTGATAACCTCCTGCACCATCTGTCCGCCTTGGTTGACCTCGGCCACCAGACGGTCAGCGCCAAACCGCTCCATCGCGGCAATAGCCGCTCGCGCCCATCCACTCGGCCCCATGCCCGCCACCGTGCAATCGGCCAGCACATAGGCGCACCAGTCCTGCGGCGGGCCGCTACACTGCACACCCGCCACCACAATCCCGCATTCATCCGATGATGAACCCGAGGTTGTCGCAGGATCCACCGCCACTACAATACGGTCCAGCGCAGGCACCTGCGCACACCGGCACGCCTCCAGCATCTCACTGGTCCACAGCGCGCCTTCGGCGTCCGCCAAAAGAACTCCGTCCAATTCCTGCCGTCCCAAGCGCGTGCCCCGATAGCGCGCCCGGACTTCCTCCAGAAAGGAGGATGCCAAGTTGGCGCGGTTCGCCTCAGTTGCTGCATGGGTCACAACCGTTGATGGTGACGCCAGCAGCGCTTTGAGCACGCCCACATTGCGCGGCGTGGTGGTCACACAGACCTGCGGGCGCTCCCCCAACCGCAGCGCAAATTGCAACATGTCCCACGTCTCTTGAGACTTTTTCCATTTGGCGATCTCATCCACCCATGCGCCGTCAAACTGCGGCCCGCGCAGACCTTCGGGATCATGGGCGGTATGCACCGTAGCGACCGCGCCGTTCGGCCAGACGAGACGCTTGCGCGTGGCCTCCCAATCAGGCCTGCGGTCCGCTGGCGAACAGGAAAGAATGCCGCTGTCGCCAAAAATCATAACTTCGCGCACCTGCTCAATCGTCTCGCCCACAAGTGCAATGCGACTACAGCGCCCCTTATCGAGCGGGCGCGCGCCTTCGACAGCGCTACGCACCCATTCGGCGCCCGCACGGGTTTTGCCCGCACCGCGCCCCCCCATTATAACCCATGACCGCCAATCGCCCTCAGGGGGCAGTTGGTGCGGCATGGCCCAAAAATCGAAAAGGTAAGGGAGAGCACGAAGCTCTCCCTCATCCAGCTCATTCAGGAACCCCTCCTGAACCGATGGCACAGCGGAGCCGATCAAGTTTGCACCCGATGTCAAAACGCGCTTGGTCCATGTCGAGGGCGTACCCTCCACGTGCGATTCCGGCTTGTTTGTTTCGGCAGTCATTCAAGATCATTCCCGCTTTCTGACAACGACCCACCGCATCCGTTAGTTGGATGAAGGTCTTGGACGTCGTAGTTCCATCAATGTCTCCTCCGGATATGGCCTGTTCTTTCAGGCTCTCTAATGCTTCTCTTAGCTCGGCGAGCGAGCGCTGGACGGAGGCGAACATCGCCTCGGCCTGCGCTAGCTCGTCAAGCTGCGGCACCGGTTGGATAGTCATCTTTTCGGTCCTTTCGCTTGGATATTTCCAACCGAAAGACGTGAAAAAGCGGCCCCAACAAGGTGTCAGGGCCGCTCCCCATATCTCCTAGCATGGGATCAGGTGTACAGATTTTTCGCTAACAGGCGCTCAGCGCTGCGTACGCTGCTCACGCAACAGCTCAGTCACTTTGCGCTGCGCGCTCCGCCTCGATCTGGCGCCATGCGGCGACGTTGCGATTGTGTTCGGCCAAAGTGACCGCAAATGCATGACCGCCTGTGCCATCCGCTACAAAGAAGATGTAAGGCGTCTCGTCAGGCTGTGCTGCAGCCATCAGGCTCGCACGGCCCGGATTAGCGATGGGCGTCGGCGGCAAACCGGGAATGACGTAAGTGTTATACTCCGTCTCGGCGCGCAGCTCGCTGCGGCGCAAGCCACGACCCAAAACGCCTTCGCCCCGCGTAATGCCATAGATCACTGTCGGGTCGGTTTGCAGACGCATCCCCTGATTGATCCTGTTCACAAACACGCTCGCGACCTGCCGCCGCTCGTCGGAAACGCCTGTTTCCTTCTCGATGATCGAGGCAAGCGTGAGCAGATCCTCAGGGCTCTCGATGGGCAGGTCATCCGCACGCGCTTCCCATGCAGCCGCCAGCAATGTCTCTTGCGCTGCCGTCATCCGCGCAATCAGCGCCGCACGGTCATCTCCCTTGCGCACTTCGTAGCTGTCAGGCGCAAGCGAGCCTTCAGCCGGCGTGGCAGCCACCGTGCCTTCCATAATATCGATACCCGAAATCGCATCAACCACCTGCCAGCTTGTCACACCTTCGGCCACTGCGATGCGAAAGCGCACATCATCCTGATCACGTGTATCGATGTATTCGGGCGGTATCTCGTCCACCCCTTGGGTGAACGTCGCACGCTCCGCAAAACGGTTGGTCGCGGGATCAAGCTCGCGGACCTGAACGCTTACGCGGTTCACACCGATGCGGTAGACAATTTCCGTGCCGCATGTGCTTGCACCGCCACGTGTGATCCTGTCCACGATCTCTTGCATCGACGCTTCAGGCTCTACAAGAAAACTGCCAGCTTTGAGTTGCTGGGTCTTATCCTCATAATCCGCACCGATGCGGAAGATGGCGGCCGAGCTCACGGCCCCCTGCTCCGCAAGATCATTGCTCACGCGTCGCATGTTGCTGCCGCTTTTGACCTGAACACAGATCGCTTGGCTCAGCGGACCAGGCGAGTCATATTCCGCCTTGCCCCACATGATCAGCCCGCCCAGCAAGAACAGTCCGACCATCAGAAACGTGAGCGCATTCGCCGCAACGTGTCGCCACATCCTAGTCGACCTTTCCGAACAGCACGCTCGCGTTGGTGCCGCCAAATCCGAAGGAGTTGCTTAATGCGACGTTAATCTCGCGCTTCACCGCAGCATTCGGAGCCAGATCTATTTTTGTCTCCACGGCAGGATTATCGAGGTTGATCGTCGGTGGCGCCACCTGATCGCGGATCGCAAGGATCGAGAAGATCGCCTCAATCGCACCAGCAGCACCCAGCAAATGGCCTGTCGCAGATTTGGTCGAGGACATGGTGACAGTGTCCGCATGCTCGCCCAACATACGCTCTACCGCGCCCAACTCGATCGTGTCGGCCATGGTCGAGGTGCCATGTGCGTTGATGTAGTCGATGTCTTTGGGCTCGAGCCCTGCATGACGCAGCGCTGCACGCATGGAGCGCTCGCCCCCCTCACCGTCCTCGGATGGGGCAGTGATGTGGTAAGCATCGCCCGACAGACCGTAACCGATAACTTCGGCATAAATCTTGGCACCGCGCGCTTTGGCGTGCTCGTATTCTTCCAGCACAACAATGCCCGCGCCCTCGCCCATGACAAAACCGTCGCGGTCGGTGTCATAGGGGCGGCTCGCCTTCTGTGGATCGTCGCCGCGCTTGGTGCTCAGCGCCTTGCACGCGTTGAAACCCGCAATACCGATCTCGCAAATCGCGGCTTCCGCGCCGCCCGCAACCATCACATCAGCATCGCCGAACATGATCAGACGGCTCGCATCGCCAATCGCATGGGCACCCGTCGAACAAGCAGTCACAACCGAATGGTTCGGTCCTTTGAACCCGTATTTGATAGACACCTGACCAGAGATCAGGTTGATCAAAGCACCTGGCACAAAGAAAGGGCTGACCCGCTTGGGGCCCTTCTCGTTCATCATGACGGCTGTATTGGCGATCGAGTTCAGACCCCCGATACCCGAACCGATCAGAACACCCGTGCGCTCAAGGCTCTCGCGGTCTTCTGGCGCCCATCCTGCGTCTTCCACGGCCTGTTGTGCTGCCGCCAGACCGAACATGATGAATGTGTCGACCTTGCGCTGCTCTTTTGGCGCGAGGTATTTTTCGGCGTTGAACGTACCGTCCGTGCCGTCTCCCAATGGGACTTCACAGGCGTATTGCGTCACACAGCGACTGGCATCGAACGTGGTAATCGGCCCTGCACCGGACTGACCGTCCAGAATACGCTCCCAGCTTTTCTCGACACCGTCTGCCAACGGCGTCACCAAACCCAAACCTGTAACGACGACTCTGCGCATATGCCCTGCCCTGTAAAATACCGCTGTGTTCAGGCTGCTATACCGCGAGGGTGCGGCGTTGTTCAAGAGCGCGTGCATGGAACTCTTGGGCATGGGCGGATGTTGGATTGCATGTAAGGGAGGCACGAAATGTCAGATCTTGTCGAAATCATCCTGCGCACGGCCCTGACACTGGCCACCATTATCGCTTTGACCCGCTTCCAAGGGCTACGCAGTTTCTCCAAGATGTCCGGCTTTGATTTTGCCGTTACCGTTTCCATCGGATCGGTGCTTGCTGGTGCGGTCACAACACTCGACACTGGGCTCGAGATCTATGTCGCCGCCCTCGCAAGCTTGTTTGCCATACAATGGACCATCGCCCAATTCAGGGCGCGGGAGCGCAAAGTCGAGAGCACCCTCGACAACACACCCCTTTTGATCATGGACGGCCCTACAATCCTCGAGGAAAATCTGACAAAAGCCGGCATGACCAGAGCCGACCTTTTCGCAAAACTGCGCAAGGCAAATGCGTTCGACCTCGATACCGTCCATGCGGTTATCGTTGAAAACACAGGCGACGTAAGCGTCCTGCACGGGCCTGCGGATGGTCCCAAACCTGATGAGGCAATCCTGGAGGGCCTTCGCCGCTAAGGCTATGCTGGAGGCCCCTTTCGGGTAAGCAATTGCACCGCCTCGCCCTCCAATTCGGCGTCGCGCAGATGGATATAGCCCAGCGCCTGCGCGATCTTCAGCGAGTTTTCGTTCTCTTCTGTGATCATGCAAACCGTGCGTCCCGCTACGACGCGGTCAAACCAGTCATGAGCGGCAGTGGCGGCATCAAGGCCGTATCCCTGCCCCTGAAACACGGGATCAAGCACCCAACCCGCCTCGGGAAACGGATCAAAGTCCTCTCCCAAGCCGCGCGAGCCAAAGAAAAACCCTGTCTGGCCCGCCATTTCCGCCTGCCCGTGAATCTGTACTGCCCACTGACCAAAACCTGCAATCTGCCAGTGCCCCGCATTGCGCAGGAAAGCATCCCAGCTTTGCGCACGCGCGCGCGGCTTGCCTGAAATATGTGTCACCACCTCGGGCGTGGCCCAAATATCGGCAAAGCGCTGAAAGTCTTCGGTGCGCATGCCGCGCAGCGTGAGACGCGCAGTATTGATCGTCGGGATGGTTCTGGACATAGGGCGCGCGACTTTCCGGTGGATCAGTTATTTGTCCCAGATTTGCCGTAGGCCGCAGGGGCAAACAAGAGGCAATTCACACCAGAATCAAAAACGGCGCCAATCCGCAAAGGAAGGCGCCGTTTAGGAATTTTGCTGCCGAGGCTCAGATAAGAGCCGCAGGGCTGTAAGCGTTCTTAGGACGCTTCTTTGATGAACTTGACCGCGTCACCGAAGGTCTGGATGTTCTCGGCGGCGTCATCGGGGATCTCGATGCCGAACTCTTCTTCGAATGCCATTACCAGCTCGACAGTGTCGAGGCTGTCTGCACCCAGATCGTCAATGAAAGAGGCATTCTCTACCACTTTGTCTTCTTCAACACCAAGGTGCTCAACAACGATCTTTTTAACGCGGTCTGCGACGTCGCTCATACTTTAGTCCTCACTTATTGGGCCATGCGGCCCCTTTTGGGTATCCGGCCCTTCAATCATACGAAGGGGTCGAAATGTGCCCCAACAGGGGCGGCTCGTTATCCTTGCTTTCACAAGGTGTCGGTCACATCAAGCGCCCGACGGGGTAATTCTGCGCCCCCTTTAGCATAAGGCACAGGTTAGGCAAACGCTTTTACCGCGCCTCTACAACATGGCCATACCGCCATTCACGTGCAAGGTCGCTCCGGTAATATAGGCGGATTCCGCACTGGCAAGATAAACAACAGCGCTGGCGATCTCGTCAGGGGTGCCCATCCGGCCTGCCGGAATTTGCCCCATGATTCCCGATTTTTGATCGTCAGTCAGCTTGTCCGTCATCGCCGTAGCTATGAAGCCCGGTGCGATGGCGTTGACTGTGATTCCGCGGCTGGCAACCTCGTATGCGAGGCTCTTGGACATGCCGATCATCCCCGCTTTGGAAGCGGCATAATTCGCCTGACCCGGATTGCCCGTGGCGCCCACGATGCTCGAGATGTTCACAATACGACCCCAGCGGGCTTTCATCATGCCGCGCATCACACCTTTGCACAGCTGGAAGGTCGCACTCAGGTTCACATCCAGAACCGACTGCCATTCCTCATCCGACATGCGCATAAACAGATTGTCGCGGGTGATCCCTGCGTTATTGACCAGAATATCAACCGATCCCATTGCCTCTGCCGCCTGCTTGGGCAACGCTTTCACGGCCTCCATGTCGCTGAGGTTGCACGGCAGCACATGGGCCCGCTCACCAAGCTCCGCCGCCAGCGCCTCAAGTGGCTCCACACGCGTGCCAGATAGGCCAACGGTGGCCCCTTGCGCGTGCAGCGCGCGTGCGATATCAGCGCCAATACCGCCAGATGCACCTGTTACCAGCGCCGTTTTACCCGTTAGCTCAAACATATCTCTCCCCTTTCATTCACGAGACGCCCGCAGCGTCTCAGCCCTCAATCGCGGCCTTCACATCTGCCGCAGCTCCCACATTGCGCAATGCAGCATCCTTGTGGATGCGCCGGATCATTCCCGACAGCGCCTTGCCCGCGCCGATCTCCCAGAACTCGGTCACGCCCTGCGCCACCATCCACTCGACGGACGACATCCAGCGGACGCGGCCCGTGATCTGCTGCACCAGCAGATCCACGATAGGTGCTGCGGTATCAACGCTGCGCGCTGTGACGTTGGATACAATCGGCACACGCGGCTCCTGCAAGGTCACTCCGGCAAGCGCCTGCGCCATCTCGTCTGCCGCAGGTTGCATCAAGGCGCAGTGGAACGGTGCAGACACAGGCAGCGGCAACGCGCGCTTGGCCCCTGCCCCCTTAGCCATTTCAATCGCGCGCTCTACCGCGGCCTTGCTGCCCGAAATCACATTTTGCGTGGGATCGTTCTCATTCGCAAGCTGGCAGACTTCGCCTTGCGCTGCATCGGCGGCCAACTGTGCCGCTGCATCCGCTCCAAGGCCGAGCACAGCGGCCATCGCCCCC
>CAJXSZ010000043.1 GCA_913060815.1 uncultured Sulfitobacter sp.
TGTGTATAAGAGACAGTCTCAACATTGTTTCACGAGAGCAGAGCTTATCTTAACAGATAAGGGTACCACCTTTTTTGGCCGTGTGTGAATTGCCACGTGCTGGTAGTCGGAAAATCACTCAGCTGAAATTTTTTGGATTTTGAGTGGTTCACAATGGTTCACGGATCGCATCGAACTCGACGTATATATCAGTTCACCTGCATGCTTTTGGACGGTGAAGGCGGATTCGCCGCCTTCGAAAAGATCGCAACTCACGGTGTCTCATCAAAGCCCATCCCGGCCGAGTTCGGCGTCGAAGGGTTCTTCTTTCGATACGAGCGCCATTTCGTCTACTGGCAACATCTCTCGAATGGCGACATCGGGATTGTGACGGTCCTGCACGAGAGCATGCATCAGATCGACCGGTTTGGGGAAGATTTCGGGCTCGCATGATCGGATGTCTTTTCAAGGCGCATCAGATTCGCGCAGGGTGGTATCGTCGATGTTTGCTCGGTCTAGCGGTGACCGTAGATACCAACTTTCTGGAGGTGAGGAGGATGCCGCTCAAGTCAGACGGCATCGCCATGTAAGACGATTGCAGTGTTGAAAGCTCACGTGGGGTACATCGAGCGAAAAATAATAATTTAAAATCAATGTCTTGATGTGGAGAAGGTTAGACGCGGTGTTTGTCAAACAAGTTGTCCGCCGATTTCATGCGGCGTCTCTGATTTCAGGCACGCCAGTTTCGCGTTCCGGGTTCAACCAGACGGCTCCGACGGTCTGCCAGTTGCGCGTCTTTCCTGACCATCGTTCTGGTTTTTGCGCACGTGCATTTGCATAGAGAATGGTGCGGTTTGCGAGGGCATCGCGGTCTTGTCCGCCGTGGCGCATGTTTGGCGTGACGAAGCGGATCGCGCTGTGGAGGTGTTCGTCGTTGTACCAATTGGCGAAAGATTTCACCCACGCCTGAGCATCAGCCTTCGTGGCAAAGCCCTTGGCTGGCCAGTCCGGTCGATACTTGCAGGTGCGAAACAGCGCCTCGGAGAACGGATTGTCATTGCTGACTCGCGGGCGGCTGTAGGAAGCCGCGATGCCCAGCTTTTCCAGCGTTACCTTCATTGTCGCGCCCTTCATAGGGCTGCCGTTGTCAGCATGCAGGACCAGTGGTCGCGAGATGCAGGCTTCGGACCAGACGGCCTTTCGGATCAGCGTTGCCGCCAGTTCCGCCGTCTCACGCTCATGGACCTCCCAGCCCACAATTTTGCGGCTGAAGATGTCCACGATCAGATACAGGTAGAAGAACATGCCTGCGACCGGCCCCGGCATCCAGGTGATGTCCCAGCTCCAGACCTCGCAGGGACCGGCAGCTCTGTAACTGGTCGGCGGCTTGCGTCGGGTGCCTGGCCTTGCCCGGCCACGGTGCTGCTGCTGGCCGTGTGCGCGCAGGATGCGGTAAAAGCTGGATTCCGAGGCCAGATATTGCCCCTGATCGGCCAGTTTCGGAACAATCTGGCTGGGCGGGAGGCTGGCAAATTTCTCGCTATTGCAGACTGCCAGAACGGCGGCGCGTTCTTCTGCGCTAAGCTTGTTGCGCGGCTCTGGACGTTGGACCAAGGGGCGCTGGTCAGCCTGAACCTGACCGCCCTGCGTCCAGCGGCGCAATGTCCTCGCGCTGATTTCCACCTCAGCGCAGGCTTTGAAACGGCGCGCGCCAGCGGTGACGGCTTGCGCGATCAGATCAATGGCGGTTTGGCGATGTGGGGTACTGATCATGCGTCCTCGTCGCCCCCCCAGATCGCTGCCGCCTTTTTTCTGAGAACCAGAAGTGCCGCGGTTTCGGCCAGGGCACGGTCCTTGCGGGCAAGCTCGCGTTCCAGAACCTTGATCCGCTTCTTCTCTTCCCTTGTGGCCTGGCTCATTCGGGCCGTGCTGCGGCGTTCCCAGTCGTTCGCCTGCTCGCAGGCCACGCGCCACGTCTTGATCTGTTCGGCAAAAAGTCCGCGCTGGCGACAATATTCCGCCAGATCGGCATCATTCAGCGCAGCCGTCTCAAGCACCGCCGCGAACTTGTCGCGCGAGGCCCAGCCCTCGGGCCCAGCATCGGCGTTGGGCAAAAGCTGACCCTTGTTGCGCGCCTGGGCCCGCCACTTGTGCAGTGTCGCCTCTGAAATCCCCTCCTCCTGCGACAAGCGCCGCACAGCAAGGTTATTAGGAGGCAGCATCCGCTTCAGCACAGCGGCCTTGCGTTCCGGTGAATATCCCATGTCATCGTCCTATCCCGCCCACCTGAGAATTAGAGAAAAGTAGAGCAGCGGACAACTTCCCTGGCACAGGGGGGACGGCAGTCGCGTTTCCTCCGCCATTTTCCTTTCATCACCCTCAACCAAAGACCCTAACACATTGATGGGGCTTGTGTTTTTGCGGTTCGAAAGCCCCTATTTCACGCATACCCCTTATTTATATGCCGCATGCGAGGGGGGGACGCAGCAAAATCAACAAAAACGAAGCATTAGTGGGTGGAGCGGTGAACTCTGGGCGTGTGCTGGCAGAATGTTTCCAGATAATTTCCTCGCGGTGTCGATCAAATAACAACTAAATTACTTTGCTCGAGGTCTCGCCAACCCGAATCCTGTGGCTACAGGCCCACAATTCTACTGACATTCGTCTTTATAAGTCTATCATGGTTGCAGACGGGCCTGCCCCTTGGTGACGGATACTGCCTTTGGGACGTGCACCAAGAAGGCTGGGAAGCAGTCACACACTACATTTTCGAATGTCCCACATACGATTGGGCCGTCCCTCGAATTCCTTGATGTAAAAGGAAGCGCAGTCAGATCCAGCTGTTTTCACAATAAAGTCAGCGTCTCCGTTTTTCCCTGGAATTAAGTGCTTTATTCAGGGCCTTCAGAAGATGGTTTCGTTCGACAGGTTTCGTCAGCTGAATGTCTTCTGATCGCAGTCCATTACCATGCACGGTGGCTTCTCTGGCATAGCCAGACAAAAACACCACCGGTAAATCGTATACTTGGTTACGCAACACCCGTGACAGGGTTGTTCCCTGTAGAACTCCAGGCATAACGATATCAGTCAACAAGAGATCAAAAGTCGGGTCCGCCTCAAAAATCTCCCTTGCCTGATCACCTGTCCGCGCAGCGGTGACTGAATATCCTGCCTTCCGTAATATTTCGATCAGGACTGCTAGGACTTTCTCTTCATCTTCAGCGACAAGTATCTTGAAGTTATTGCCCCCCACTGTTTCTGAGTCTTCTGGCTCCTTAGATGGGGATTCAATAACATCGCTCAAGGCTTTGAAATACAGCTTTAATGTCGTGCCTATTCCAGGCTCTGAGTGTATCTGCACAGTTCCGTCTGACTGACCCATAAACCCTTGCACCATTGATAACCCTAACCCGGATCCTGCCCCCGGTGCCTTGGTCGTAAAGAATGGCTCAAAGATTTCGCTTAGTGCATCTGCTGAAATTCCTTCACCGGTGTCGCTAATGGCTAAAGCCACATATTGACCAGGCGAAATGACTTCATTCCTTTGAAAAATAAAACCATCATCGACAATAATATTGGCGGTTTTGATGGTCAGCTTACCTCCCTTGGGCATGGCGTCGCGGGCATTTAGGATTAGATTCAGCAAAGCGTTTTCAGTTGACCCAGGATCAGCTGCAATCAGCCACAACCCAGCCGCCAACGAGGTTTCAATAGTGATATTTTCGGGCAATGTGCGGGCAATCCAATTTTCTGTCTTCAGGACAACGGAATTGAGATCAAGATGTTTTGGGTTCAATTTTGCTTGGCGTGCAAAGCTCAGCATGCTTCTGGTCAGCTCCGCTCCTCGCATAGTTGCCTCAAGCGCGCTATCAATGAATTGGTTGGCACTGCTATCATCCACCTCATCCTGCAGTAACTCCAGATTGCCTAGGATAACCGCGAGTAAGTTGTTGAAGTCATGTGCAACGCCACCTGTTAGTTTGCCAATTGATTCCAGTTTTTGCGAGTGCCTGATTTGTTCATCACGAGCGACTTCTGCAGTGATGTTCTGCATGGTGCCATAATATGACACCGGTGCACCGGTGATACCGGTTTCAACAGCTCCGTTCACCTTGATATGAACTTCTTTGCCGCTGGTATGGGGAACGCGTGTTCGATACTCGAAAGCTCCTTTTGCCTCCACCGCTTTGTCGATAAGGCTGTCTCTTATACACATCTCCGAGCCCACGAGACAGGCAGAAATCTCG
>CAJXSZ010000044.1 GCA_913060815.1 uncultured Sulfitobacter sp.
AGATCTACACAGAGTAGATCGTCGGCAGCGTCAGATGTGTATAAGAGACAGTGCGCAGACCGTCCAGTTTCCGGATGTCCGTGATAGCACCACTGTCGTAATGGCCGAAGATCTGGGCAGACGCGGCCGTAAAGAACAACGCGCGCAGGTTACCGGCGAGTTCAGCGCCTTTCTCCGCACCAACGCCCGAATATGGCCCGATGCCACGCGATAACAAGAAGGGCAGAATAAGCGGCGCGGGGGCCATATCCAACTGCCCTTCTGCGACGGCTTGCACCGAATTGGTCAGTGTCGCACCTTCGGTAATTTGCAAGCTGGCCACACCGGCAGATTCAAGAACGCCAGCAAGTGTTGTGTCGATGTAGTGGGGTGTCGAGCCCGGTGATGTGGTTTCTGCTGTCAGATTCGCTTGTGCGAACGCTCCAGCAGGAAACGCGGCAATAACCGCAGCCATAATGGATGCCTTGAACATATCTTATTCTCCCTAGGGGCTACCTTTTGTCAGGCAGCTTTCGCTTCGTCCTCCCGAACGTAGGGGAAGGTTTGCAGAAATTATGTGACTTGTCACGCAATATCTGATGCGGTTGAATAGAGCCGGAGGAGAGACCAATGGACCAAGAAGCAAGATCACGCAGACAGCGCCTCGCGCTACGCAAGGCCACGCAGGACGAAAACCTGTTCGGGCGCTTGCAAGCCGCGGCTACCGCATCGCGGTCTCAGGCCCAACGGCTGTTGTCTTCCGCAGGAGGTCTGTCGATTACGCAATGGCGCATCCTTTGGGATCTGGAAGAGGCTGGACCGTTAACTGTGCAAGACATGGCCACTATCCAGCGTACAGATCATTCTCTGGTCAGCCGCGCGCTGTCTGTCATGCGCGACAAGGGCTACGTCGAAACGGTCACCAACCCCGAAGACAAGCGGCAATCGCTGATCAGGATGACAGCGGCAGGTGCCCACGCCTTTGCAAACGCCGCACCAACTATGAAAGAGCGCCGCGAGAGCCTCGCAGATATCTTCGAGCCGAACGAAATTGCGACATTCCTGAGTCTGATTTCTCGTTTCGAAACCCATCTCAACCAGCCAAGCGAGGAACCGAAATGAGCGACCGCCCGAATGTCCTGTGGATCATGGCCGACCAACTACGCTTTGATTACCTTAGCTGCTACGGCCACCCACATCTACACACCCCCCATATTGATGCGCTCGCGCAGCGGGGCGTGCGGTTCACGAATGCCTACGTGCAATCGCCTGTCTGCGGCCCATCGCGGATGTCGGCCTATACTGGACGATATGTGCGCAGCCATGGATCTACGTGGAACGGCATGCCCCTGCGTATCGGAGAGCCCACCTTGGGCGATCACCTGCGCGAAGCCGGCGCACGGGCTGTTCTGGTCGGCAAGACCCACATGATTGCCGACAAAGAAGGCATGGCGTGGCTTGGCATTGATCCCGCCAGCGAAATCGGCGTGCGCCGGTCAGAATGCGGGTTCGAGCCGTTTGAGCGGGACGACGGATTGCACCCAGACAGTCCGCGCCAGAATTGGTCAGCCTATGACGACTATCTCGTGGAAAAGGGCTTTCAGAGCGACAATCCTTGGGAGGATTTTGCAAACTCGGGACTGGATGATGATGGCGAACAGCTCTCGGCCTGGCTTTTGAAGAATTCGCGCCTTGCGGCGAATGTTCCCGAGGAACACTCCGAGACGGCCTATATGACCGATCGTGCGATGGCCTTCATGGAAGAGGCCGCGGCAGACGGGCGGCCATGGATGTGCCACTTGAGCTACATCAAACCGCATTGGCCCTATATCGTGCCAGCCCCCTATCACGACATGTATGATGAGCGGCACATCATTGATCCCGTGCGCAGCGACGCAGAAAAGCAGACCAAGCATCCGCTCATGGCGGCCTACCTTGATGCCCGCGTCTGCAAGAGCTTCTCGCGTGACCATGTACGCACGCATGTGATCCCTGCGTACATGGGATTGATCAAACAGCTCGACGATAATCTTGGAAGGCTGTTTGCATGGATGGACGATAAAGGGTTCAGCGAAAACACGATCATTGCGGTCTGTTCTGATCACGGTGACTACATGGGCGATCACTGGATGGGCGATAAGGATTTTTATCACGAGATGGCTGTAAAAGTGCCCATGATCATCGCAGATCCGCGCAAAGACGCGGATGCCACGCGGGGCTTCGTCTCGGATGCCCTCGTCGAGATGATCGACCTTGCGCCAACGTTTATGGATGCCATGGGCTGTGAAGCGAAGCCTCACGTCATCGAGGGCCGTGACCTGACGCCAATCCTGCATGGCAAAGACGGATTTACGCGCGGTTATGTGATCAGTGAACACGACTATCACTGGTCGGAAATGGCCCGCTCTTTGGATGTACCCCAAGAAGACGCCCACACAACGATGATTTTTGATGGTCGCTGGAAATATATCAGGTGCGAAGGATTTGATCCGATCCTGTTCGATCTGCAAAGCGATCCAGATGAGCTGACTGATTTCGGAAATTCGCAGGCGCCTGAGCATGTTGAAACACGTAAGCGGATGGAGGCTGCTCTACTCAAATGGGCGACCCGACATCATACGCGGATTACTGCGACACCGGCGGTTCTGGCGCGGCAAAAGACAGCGGCGAAAGACGGCATCCTGATCGGTTTCTGGGACGCAGATGAATACGAAGCGGCCACCGGCATCGCTTTTGCTGACCTTAAGCCACAAGGCCCGCGTTAGCTGATCTCGAATAAGTAGGCTGAGTGGATAACCCTGCACTATTATTGAGAAGAACTGTTTTATTGATTCTGTGGCGGACCCTAGAACCGCCATACCCAATTCCAGTGCAGTCCGTATAAATCCGAATAAGATTATAAAAATATGAGATATTTAACCTTTCATTGTCCGTTACAATCCAGCATATTCCAACTTAATCCGCTACAACGTGGGGGATATGTTGGGGGATATGTATGTCGGGCGTTGGAATTAGGAAACCTGCGAAGGCGCTAACCGCACGGTTTGTCGACACTGTGGCGGCACCCGGTAAATACTTCGACGGGCACGGTCTATTTTTGCGCGTGCGTGCGAACGGTGCAAAGCAATGGGTGCAGCGCATCACTATTCGTGGCAAGCGCACCGAACTAGGCTTAGGCAGTCCACCGGCCATCCCGCTGGCGGTAGCGCGTAAGCTGGCGCTAGAACATCGTGGCAAAGCGATGCTTGGTGGCGATCCTTTGGCAGACAAGCACAAGGCCGCGGCAGTGTTAACTTTTGGTGGAGCAGTTGATAGCTACCTTGCCAATAAGCTGGACGAATTCAGAAACGAAAAGCACCGCAGGCAATGGCTGTCTCTTATACACATCTGACGCTGCCGACGATCTACTCTGTGTAGA
>CAJXSZ010000045.1 GCA_913060815.1 uncultured Sulfitobacter sp.
TACGAGATTTCTGCCTGTCTCGTGGGCTCGGAGATGTGTATAAGAGACAGAACCCGCACTGCGCTCCTTTCGGTCTGATTATCAGCACGCGGCCTGGAGGAGATCGGCGCGCGGAAGCGAGAGGCCGATGCGACTGCGGTCAGCGCATCGGGACGGGTGGCGCTGCCGGGAATGTTCGTCATAGCGAAATCGCTATCATCGAGCACATCTTCCTCGGCGCCTTCTGGCTGCGGCATCCGCTTGAGCGGCGTACAACGCTCAGCCAGCAGAACGACCTCGGCCGCGGCGCGGGCGTCTTCGCCTGCGTCGTGATGCTCGAACCGAAAACCAAGATGCGACTTGAGCGATGCGAGGCCATGTCCGCCGTTGCCCTTGAGTTCGGGCCAGGCCGCACGCGCCGTGCTGACACTATTCAGCCAGTTCCACTGCGGCTCCACGCGGAGGAGAGTGTCGCACGCTGCGCGGATGGCGCTCCGGTCGAAGCCGGAATGCTGGTAGACGGTGCTGCCCTGCAACATCCCGTCGAGCGCGTCGATCACTGTATCGATGGTCGGAGCGCCCTGCACCATGGCATTAGTGATCCCGTGCAGGAAGCTGAACTGCCAGGTTTCAGTCCGGGGATCGACCAGCGTCACCCATGTCTCGATGCTGTCGTCGGGACGCACGCAGGCAACGCCCACCTGACAGATACTGCCACGGTGATTGTTGGCCGTCTCGACATCCAACGCAAAGAAGCGGAACGGACCTTTCGGTAGAGGTGGAAGGCTGATCTGTCCCGCCCCAGTCTCGCGCGTAGCCCGCATGGCGGCGGCCCCGCTGAGGTGACGGTCCCGCTGGCGACCGATCGCAGCACGCTCAACCGGCGGTAACCGCATCTCCTCGATCAGTGCATCTACCAACCCCACAGGCTCGTCGTAGACCTCCATGCCCCGCCGGTTCCAGGCAACCATTTTGGACGGCGCGAGGGCGATAACCTGCGCTTCCAATCCGGAGATATCGGCATTGTCCGGCAGCGTTACCCAGGTACAGCCGCAATGGCGTGCGATAAACGCATTGCGCAGAGCCTTTGCAATGCCGCCATCGGACTTCGTTGCTGGGTCGTTGGGCAGGCGCCACATGCGCCCGGTGTTATACATTCGAGAAAAGTAATGGCTGGTGCTTTCCGACCCGGTGCGGTGGCGCTGATGGATGCGCTTGTAGAAGGTCTCGGCCGCAGACGACGTCGAGCCGATGTAGCGAAAGGTGCCAGTGTGATCGAACAACCCGTAGATGCCGCGGGCGTCGCGCGGGGCATCGGAGGTCGAACGGGGCGTCGCCTTCATCAGAAGGTCGAGGATTTCGGTGGCGGTGGGAATAGTCATGTCTGCTCTCACTTCTTTTCGATACGCTGCCAAGACACGCCACTGACGATGCCCCACAGGCCCTTTTCGTTCGGCCGACGCCAGCGGGGCACCGACATTGCGTTCAACCGCTCGAGGGCGCTTACGAAATCCGAGATGTCCTCCTCATTGCCCTTTGCGCCGATGCGGTATGCCCCATTGCGCTGAAGATCCGGTGTGAACATCGATCCGTCCCGCGCTACCGGAACGAAGATCATGCGGTCGGACGGGATTGCTGGACCTTCTTCGTCGTTCTCGTTGGCCACCTCTTTCTGCTGCCAGATAGAAGGGAGAAACCCCTTTTTCTTCTGCAACCAGGCCGCGGCACTCATGGCGACGACACCACCGTTCGGTCCGCGTTCGAGCGCATTGTCACTTCCCGACAGCAGGTTACGCACACGCCCCTCGCTGATACTTCCAAGAACGGACATGGAATGTACATCAATCTCGCCGGCTCCGGTATCGATTGCGTGACGTGATGCAGCGAGGTTGGCGATACGGATAAAGACAATGTCAGACGCGCTTGCCGAAAAGTCCAAGAGCTCCGCCACCAACTTTGCTAACCATTCGGCACGTTCGCCCAGGGGAATGTCCTCTGGCACGATTCCATACAAACCGTACTGCAGAGCAAGATCCAGTCGGCGGGCGATCGGCAAAGAGTCGGCAAGGGCAAGTAAGTTGTTCTCTACGGCCATGCGCCAGGTCCGCGCCGAACCGCCACCGATCTGGATCGTCGGCTCCATCAACTGCAGCAAGGGGGCAGCGGTAGGCTCGAGGCCGAACAGTCCTTCGACATGTTCCAGTACTGTCGTCACGAGATCCCCCATCGGCGCGGCATAGTCCCAGTAGTGAGGGTCTTCGCCCTGCCCAAACCCATGGTGATTTTCGTAATAGGCCTCGCGGCGTTCGGCGGCGTTCATCAAGTCGGTCATTGGATTTCCTTTCAGCGATGGATGCGGCGGATTTCGCCGCGCACGTTGACGAGATTGCGATAGTCGGAAGGCGTGCAAGCTGCAGTAACAATACCTGCGTCGAACACGAGGCGGCAGTGCTTGCCTCCGATCTCGACCCGCAAGAGGTCAAAACCTTCGCTACGGCAAAGTTTGCGGTATTCTCTGATGCTGCGCATGTCATCAACCTTTCAATATTCACGATGTAACGTTTATACCTGATGAGTAGGTCAAGGCGTGGAGTTCGTCAATAGGTTTTTTAGGTATTTCGTGTATCGCGCTATAACGTTTTTATATCACCTCGGCGTTAATGGCGGGTCGCATGCCCGTAAGTGCGAATATTTGTAAGCCTCACGCGCGTAGCTCAAGATTACGGTTTCCGCCCGAGATATGGAGCCAGCTGCCTGCCAAACTCGAGAACCATCACCGAACCTCTGCTCCTCAAAGAGCGGTCCTCTGAGGGCTTGCCATCAGTTGGTGGAGGACACACTACGGGTACAGGATTATCCACACAAAGGGCCGGGAGCGGACGAATGCAGTTGCAGCGTAGGATCTGCATTAGTCCGGTGGTTGGGGCTCTCTGCCGCCATTAGATCGAACGCAGCATTCCCTTAGTAGCCCCGTACTGTCGACAACAAGGACGGCCCTCTGCTGCCGTTGACCGCTGCTGCTCGATGCTGCGCCCGCAGCCCGTTTTGCGGTCATTCGCTGCAAGCGCGAACTCCAAGCTTAGCTGAACTCACACATCGCGGACAAAGGGTGCATTCGCTGCGGATGCGCAGATGGCTGCTTCAGGTTTGGCG